>NZ_JAPFCC010000001.1:2227500-3692500 GCF_025562715.2 Endozoicomonas gorgoniicola | reverse complement strand
TGGCTGCGACTGTTTATTAAAAACACAGCACTGTGCTAACACGTAAGTGGACGTATACGGTGTGACGCCTGCCCGGTGCCGGAAGGTTAATTGATGGGGTTAGACTCTTCTTTATGGAGAGCGCGAAGCTCTTGATCGAAGCCCCGGTAAACGGCGGCCGTAACTATAACGGTCCTAAGGTAGCGAAATTCCTTGTCGGGTAAGTTCCGACCTGCACGAATGGCGTAACGATGGCCACGCTGTCTCCACCCAAGACTCAGTGAAATTGAAATCGCTGTTAAGATGCAGTGTATCCGCGGCTAGACGGAAAGACCCCGTGAACCTTTACTACAGCTTCACAGTGGATCTTGATGTTGCTTGTGTAGGATAGGTGGGAGGCTTTGAAGTGTGGACGCCAGTCTGCATGGAGCCAACCTTGAAATACCACCCTGGCAATATTGAGGTTCTAACCCAGGTCCCTTACCGGGACCGGGGACATTGTGTGGTGGGTAGTTTGACTGGGGCGGTCTCCTCCCAAAGAGTAACGGAGGAGCACGAAGGTTGGCTAAGCACGGTCGGACATCGTGCGGTTAGTGTAAAGGCACAAGCCAGCTTGACTGCGAGACGTACAGGTCGAGCAGGTACGAAAGTAGGTCTTAGTGATCCGGTGGTTCTGAATGGAAGGGCCATCGCTCAACGGATAAAAGGTACTCCGGGGATAACAGGCTGATACCGCCCAAGAGTTCACATCGACGGCGGTGTTTGGCACCTCGATGTCGGCTCATCACATCCTGGGGCTGAAGCCGGTCCCAAGGGTATGGCTGTTCGCCATTTAAAGTGGTACGCGAGCTGGGTTTAGAACGTCGTGAGACAGTTCGGTCCCTATCTGCCGTGGACGTTGGAAGTTTGAGGAGAGCTGCTCCTAGTACGAGAGGACCGGAGTGGACGAACCACTGGTGTTCGGGTTGTGTCGCCAGACGCATTGCCCGGTAGCTAAGTTCGGACGGGATAACCGCTGAAAGCATCTAAGCGGGAAGCCCCCTTCAAGATGAGACTTCCCTTGACCTTTGAGGTCACATAAGAGACGTTGAAGACTACGACGTTGATAGGCGGGGTGTGTAAGCGTTGTGAGGCGTTGAGCTAACCCGTACTAATGACTCGAGAGGCTTGACCATATAACGCCAAAGCGATTTGAATGTTGACTGTGTTACCCGCTAGAGGATAACGAAGCCCGTTACCCGTAGCCCGTAACCCGTTAGCAGCCATGCACAAGCACTGACAATTGCTCCCCGGTAACTGCTCCTGCGTTACCCTAACACCTACATCCCTGTAGGCGTGCATTGTCAGCATACATGCCATCCGTGGCAATAAGAGTGTAAAGCAAGAAAACTCGAAAAGCTTATTAAGAAACAGGATTCCAGAGTATGCAGCAGCCCAAACGGGTCACGGGATACGGGCCACGGGATACGACCGAAAGCCCCCAAAGCTGCAACTCAAAAAAGAATTTGCCTGGTGACCATAGAGTGTTGGAACCACCCGATCCCATCCCGAACTCGGAAGTGAAACGACACATCGCCGATGGTAGTGTGGGGCTTCCCCATGTGAGAGTAGGTCATCGCCAGGCACTCAATTAAAAAACACTGAATTTTGCTTCAGTGTCTTTGTTTCAAAGCAATCAATAGTAAGACTTTGAAACACACAAAATTTGCCTGATAACCATAGAGTGTTGGAACCACCCGATCCCATCCCGAACTCGGAAGTGAAACGACACATCGCCGATGGTAGTGTGGGGATTCCCCATGTGAGAGTAGGTCATTGTCAGGCACTTAATTAGAAAACCCCAATCGAGAATTCGGTTGGGGTTTTTGCTATGTGCAAAATAAAATAGCCAATCTCTACACTATTCTTCTCTGCACTATTCTTTAGCCAGGCAATACTGTTTAAAGGAGCATAAGAATATGCACTCAGAATATACTGTGCTGCAACTGACAAACCCTTTAAAATTTCAGAATACAACAATCATACCCGGTAGCAGATGTATCCCTGCCGGAGAATCCAAAGAGTATGGAGCTACCAGGTACTTCTCTGGATATGTCTTCAGGGCTGATGACAGACCTCCGCGCGTTATATTTGAGGAGGGTTTTATGATTCGGCACCCAGTAAATGCAATGTATCAAGTAGTTAGGATGACTGGCTCATCCCCGCCTAGCTATACGGGAAGTGACGGTATATCAACCACCATTTGTGCAAAAGCAGCAGCTGAGTATATTATTAATCGTGCAGATAATAAGAGTGAGGAAGGTTATGTTTATTTGATTGATGCGATGGACATGAATGGTTTTAGTATGCCTGCTCTGCCCATGGATTCCCTGTATTCAGTATTTCCGATTCTTAAAAAAATATGTGAAGTTTGCTTTCCATGCAGTATCTTAAATTCATCGGTAATAGGGGCTGTATGGCCTGAGGGCTTTCCTTCACCACCTTCGCCAAGCCCCGAGTGGCCGAAAGTAATAAACAGACTTAATTTGGCAGTTAACCCACGATACGAATCGGGTTTTGGTAAGGGGCTGGTAGCGGCAAAAAAAACGGTCAGATTATTTAACGCCTGACTGGTGCTGAATCAGTTCCTGCACAGTTGCCTGTCGGGCAGGCATCATGTGAGAGTAAGTCACCTTTGTTTTATATAGGATGCGGCAAACACCACAGCAACCGTAGCAACAGCTACTGCTGAAAATAGGAAAAGCTTAGGTAAATCCCGCCTGCGTATTACCTGAACCATGTTACCTCTGCGTCCGGGGCGCCCGAACAACGTGATTACCGGCTCATTCTCTTCATCTGTTTTTCTTCGAACGTCGCTTTCCATCTGAATCAGCTCTGGGAAATCGTCTCTTACTGTACAGGCCGGACAACGGATCGGCTCAGATTGATTAGCGTTATACTGATTAAAAATTGTTCTTTCCACCCAGGTTTTTATGCAGGTTCGGTGGAAAAACTTATTGCAGGAGCCGTTGTTGTGCTGCACTTTGTCACTGCCATCCAGGCGTGTTTCAAGGCAAATGGGGCAGTTTGTGTCAATGTTCATCAAATACATCCGAGTTTACAGATAACCCGGTATTCGACTTTGAATCATCAGGAAAGTTCCAGACCTGAAAGTAAAGGAACCTGACCTGGACTCTGGAAACTGCCTGCCAGTTCTTGCTGGACAGCAGGTCAGGAAGGGGTGGTCAGGTTAGTTGTCAGGCAAAACATAAACAAAAATAGTTGTGTAGTGACAAAGGCTCCCGGCTAATACAAACAGGTGCCAGATGGCATGGTTATAGGGTAGCTTTTTCCAAACATAGAATATCACGCCCAGAGTGTAGGCCAGCCCACCAGAAATTAACCAGGCCATGCCTCCGGCTGACAGGCTTCGTGCCAGCTCTTGCCCTACAAATAGTGCCAGCCAGCCCATTGCCACATAGGTCAGCAGCGAAAGTTTTTTGAAACGATGCCTGAATGCCAGCTTAAAGATAATGCCTGTGAATGCCAGCAGCCAGATGATGGCAAAAAGTATCCATCCAGTCGTTCCTCTGAGGGTAACCAGCAGGAAAGGTGTATAAGTCCCTGCAATCAGTAAATAAATGGCACAGTGATCCAGCAGTTTGAAGACTTGTTTTACTTTCTCGTTCTGGAAACTGTGGTAAAGGGTCGACATGAGAAACAGAAGTATCATGCTTCCGCCGTAAATACTAAAACTAACTACACGCCAGATGTCGCCTTGTATGGCCGCGTAAGTCACTAACAGTGTCAGCCCTGCTACACTTAGCATGGCTCCGATACCGTGGGTTACGCTATTGGCTATTTCTTCCCCAAGGCTGTAAGCCCTGTTGAGCATAGGTGGTTTTGGGGGTGAGTAGCGATTCATGATCAGTCATAAGCAGGTTGATTCGGGTAAAGATCATACTGTGCTTTTTTGGCAAATGTCATGGAAAAACCATTTTAAATTCTGAAGTTATTGAATTTTACGGTGAGCTTACTTCCGATAACTTCACCGAACCGGTTGTCAGGCGTAATATTCCGGGTACTTTCTCCATCCCACAGGAGATTGCAACAATCTCCTGGACTCTGAAGTTCAATCTGTACTCAAGCGATAAGAGGTGCGATAGATATCATGAGAACCATTGGCCGTTTTGCGACGGTATTGACCGTTAGCTCTATGCTGGCAGCCTGCAGTTCAACGCATAAGCCTGTTGTTGTCACACCGGACATGCTACAGGGGCAGATCTGGGTAATGAGTTCACTCAATGGGGAAGCTCCGGTTGGTGGAAAACGAATTACGATGGAGCTGACGCAAGGTTCTGCCTCTCAGGGTAAGGTAAATGGCAGAGGACCTTGTAACAGTTATTTTGGTGGCTATCAGATAGAGCAAGGCCAGGTTTCATTTGGACGTATTGGTTCATCAATGATGGCTTGTCGGGAACCTGTGATGCAGCAGGAGATGGCGTTCCATACTACGCTGCAGAAAACGAACCAGATGCTTATGGACGACAGAATGCTGATTCTGAAAGAAGCAGGTGGTCAGGACTCAATCGTTTTCATGGCTGAGACAGGTCGTGTCAGAGGTGAGGTACATTCTTCTACAGGGAGTTTTCCCCGTAATTCTCAGATGATGGTCCGGCTTATTGACGTTAGTAAGCAGGATACCCACTTACAGACCATTGGCGAACAGAAGATCAAGATTAAAGGTGAAGTTCTCGGTCCGGTCGCTTTTGACCTGCCTTATGCACCGCACCTGATTAAGGCAGGCCACACGTACGCAATCTCTGTAGAGGTGCGTCAGCATGGCAAGCTGCTTTACACCAGCCGGAGCCACTACCCTTTGAATCTGGATAAAGCGGCACTGGAGGTTAAAGCGGAGCCAATAAAAAGCATGTAAGCAGATTTTGTTGCCAGTCACTGGGGCTGGCGACAAATATTTATGAGTATTTTGCCAGCAATCGGTCTAACTGGTTCGCAAAAGCCTGGCGGTCCTGAGCAGAGAGGGATGAAGGCCCGCCAGTATCGACACCGCTGCTGCGCAGCTCGTCCATAAAGTTTCTCATGGATAAACGCTGTTGCACATTTTCTTTTGTATACAGCTCACCTCTTGGGTTCAGTGCCAGGGCCTGTTTACCCACAACTTCAGCTGCAAGAGGGATATCTGCGGTGATAACCAGATCATCAGGCTGAACGTGCTGGGCGATGTAATTATCTGCGACATCGAAACCGGCTGGAACCTGCACTGCTTTGATCAGGGGAGATGGTGGTGTACGCAAATACTGATTAGCCACCAGGGTTAAAGGTACCCTGACTCGTTCGGCGGCACGGAACAGGATTTCCTTGATTAAATTTGGACAGGCGTCGGCATCGACCCAGATGTGCATCTATAAGACCTCGTGACTGGAACTTACATCAATACAATAGTTCCAGATCATGTTATAAAAAAACAAGTTAAGAGAACAATTATAAAGCATTGGGTACAGGATTAACCGTGTCGATAGAGATTACAGAATCCCTGAATTGCTTTCCTTCTGGTTCGCTGAGCAAACATCAGCGTCATATTCCCATGGGGACGCCCCACAATCTTCGCACTCTGGCTGGTATCCGTACGCAGGAGGGGAAGGCTATTGCTGCCGGAAAACTCTATCGTTCTGATTCGGTTGCACAACTTTCCAGTGAGAGTAAGAAACGACTGGACACGCTGCAATTAAAGGTTGTCACTGACTTCCGCTCCAGCCTTGAACAGGAAAACACGCCTCATCAATGGCCGGTGAATGATATTGATATTATCCATCGACCTATACCGGTTATGGGAGATAATGGCCGTGCTGAAATGATGCGGGTGTTGCAGAATGTCGATTCAGCTGAAGAGGTCGTTCGATGGCTGGGCGAACTGTACCGCAGTATGGTCATTGATTTCAGTCATGTTTATGCCGAGTGGCTGCATAGCCTTCTCAGTGATGACAGTTACCCTCAGCTTTATCACTGTACTGCTGGCAAAGACCGAACGGGGGTGGCAACAGCTTTACTGCTGAAGTTACTGGGGGTTGCCGATGTGCTGATAATGGATGATTTCCTGCTGTCTAATGAGCTGTCTGCGGAATATATTGAAGCGCGTACTACGGGTAAAGTGACATTCAGCTGGATGCCAGAAGGGGTGAACCCTGATTTTCTGCGCCCGCTGTTGAGTGTTCAGAAAGAGTTTCTACAGGCCACATTCAGCCACATCAATGAAGAGTGTGGTAGCTTTGCTCAATACGCAAGGCAGTGTCTTGAGATGACATCGAAAGAAGTCAGTCAGCTGCGGAAAAATCTGCTGGTGACAGACTAGCCTTCAGGCCTTCAGGTTTTCGGCGGCTTGCTGTTATGAATTGCTGGTTATGAGTTGCTGGTAATGAATCGTTCAAAGGTTATTGTTTATGCAGTTTCGTCCCTGTATTGATCTACACAATGGCAAGGTTAAACAGATTGTCGGCAGTTCGTTATCGGATTCAGATAATTCAGCCACCGTTAACTTCGAGAGTGATCGTTCACCGGCAGAATTTGCATCGCTTTATCGCAAAGATAACCTTCAGGGCGGACACATTATAAAGCTTGGACCCGGTAATGATGCCGCCGCAGAGCAGGCCCTTGCAGTCTGGCCCGGAGGGTTGCAGGTGGGTGGAGGAATTACGGCTGACAATGCAGCTGGCTATCTGGCAATGGGCGCTTCCCACGTTGTGGTGACCTCTTATGTGTTTCGGGAAGGGAAGGTTCATCAGGATAATTTGAAACAACTGGTCAGTGCCGTAGGGCGCGAACGACTGGTTCTGGATTTGTCCTGTAAGAAGAAAGACGGGCGTTACTATATCGTGACAGACCGGTGGCAGACGTATACAGAAACGGAAGTGTCCAGAGAAACGCTTCATGAACTGGCGGATTCCTGTGCTGAGTTTCTGGTTCATGCAGCCTCTGTTGAGGGAATGATGGCCGGGCCGGATTTGCAACTGGTTGCCCTGCTCGCTGAACATTCACCGATTCCGGTGACTTATGCAGGCGGAATAGCCACCATTGAGGATATTGAAGCCGTCAGGACTGCGGGTAAAAATAGAATCCACATCACGATAGGCAGTGCATTGGATATATTCGGAGGCTCACTAAACTATGAAGAGGTTGTTGAGCGCTGCAAAGAGTAGCGTGTTTAGGGTTAAACAAAAAAAGGATTCGTAATGAATCCTTCTTATAACACCCATCAGTTATTTGAAACTGGCTCTGTGGATATGTATTGAGCCTTGTAGTAGCTGACTTTTGTTAAATGTCCAGACTGAGTGTTCTGTTGTTTTGAATGCTTATTTCAGTTTACCTTCCCGGCGCCATTTGCTTTCCTGAGAGGTTTCATCCATTCGTTCCCAGCGTTGACGCCAGTTATTTTTCTTACAGTTAGCCAGAGTATTATTTTCTGTTTCGTTGCATGGCACTGTTTGATCGCAATTGTAGTTATTCATTGTCTAATACCTGTATCAATTAAATAAATTGTCCTCTTACGTTCTCTACTTGAAGGAGGCATATTAAAATGGTCGTCTATGCCTGCGTGTGAGACGAGGGATTGTGTGGTGGTAACACAAAGTAAAGCGGATGCTGAGAATTATCTCAGTCATTCGGCCAATAGACTCATGCTAACACAGTCAATTCAGTAATAAAGGTTTATTGTTAATTCTTTAATAAAATTTGATAATGATTGTTGATCCAGAGCAAAACTTGTCCAGTGACGATTATTACACTGTAAAGGGGTATGCTTTTTTATTGAACATATGTTCAGTGTGATAGAACGATTAATTATTGTACGGGTATTTAGTGCCTGTCCGAAAACCCTCAAGCCCTTGAAAAACACAGCCTGAGGCCAAATATAATACTCGAAGATTTTCCCAGACAGGCTGTTTTCGAGTTTATGCGTCAAACCATTAATCCACAAATGCAGTTGGGCGAGGTTGATATCTCCGCCATCACATTCAACCCCAAGTCCAGAGATGATATTCCCCGGCTTTTGCGGGGCTTGCAGCACATATGGGTTACACCTGATCTGAGAGAGCAGGTCTTTCAAGTTCTTGAAAGTATGATTCCTGCCAGCAGTAATAATGGTCGTCCCGGTATGGATCTCTGGAACATACTGGTGTTTGGCACCCTGCGGCTGGTCACTAACTGTGATTATGACCGTCTTCAGGAGCTGGCCAATGAACACGGCACGCTACGGAAAATGCTTGGGCACGGTCCTTACTGCACGCACTCTTATCATATCCAGACATTGCAGGATAATATCAGCCTGTTCACGCCCGAAATACTGGACCAGGTAAACCAGATTGTCGTGGCAGCAGGCCATCAACTGGTTAAAAAAAAGATGAGCCGCTATATGGCCGTGCCGATTCGTTTGTAGTCAAGACCGATGTTCATTTTCCCACAGACATCAGCCTGTTAAACGATGCCTGTCGTAAGGCTATTGAGTTTGCGTCCACCCTGGCTGGCCAGTACCAGTTACCAGCGTGGCGTCAGCGGGAATACCTGAAAAAACAGCATCGAAAGCGCTATCACAAGGTGCGGAATCTGAAACATTCCGTTGCTGCCTGCGAGTTTAAACAGCGGTCACGTCAGCACGATATTGAAACGGCACACCTTGAATACATTAAGTACAGTCTCGACATTATCCGCAAGGCAGAAAGCACAGCTGCCCTGGTAGAAAAAAGCGCCCCCGATGAGTCTGCGCTGGAGAATCTCAAATACTACATTGCCCACAGTCGTCACCAGATTAATCTGATTTATCGTCGGGTGATCGAGCATCAGCAGATTCCTCACAGCGACAAGGTGTTCTCGATTTTTGAACCCCACACAGAATGGATCAGCAAGGGTAAAGCCGGAGTTCCTGTAGAGTTGGGGTTGCGGGTATGCGTACTGCAAGACCAGTTTGGCTTCACGCTGAATCACCATGTGATGCAAAAGCAGACAGACGATCAGGTTGCAGTGCCTATCGCAAAAGGAGCAAAACAACGCTTTCCCATGCTGAGCCAGGTCAGTTATGACAAAGGGTTCTGGAGCCCCGCCAACCTTGAGGAACTTGATGGCTTTCTGGAACGAACCATTCTGCCGAAGAAAGGCAGGCTTTCCGCAGAAGACAAAAAACGAGAGCACCACCTTGAGTTTACCCGGGCAAAAAGAAAGCATTCCGCCGTAGAGTCTGACATTAATGCTCTGGAAGCCAATGGCCTCGATAAATGTCCGGACAAGGGCATTGATGCCTTCAAGCGCTATGTTGCCCTTGCGGTTGTGGGTGGCAACCTGAAGCGCTTGGGCAGGATTTTACAAGAACGGGATTTTTAGCCCTACTGACAGCAGTCTTTTGCCGTCCGAAATTTGATCATGGGTGCATGAGGGTTCTGCACGTTCGTAAAATGGCAGTTTTGGCTATTTTGCAAGCACTTTGATCAAGAAGTGCCCTATAAGCGAGACTCTGATAATGCTTGCGGAGCAGTTCTACTGTTTGATGAATGTCAGTGACTCAATTTTCATAGGTTTTCTGACAGGCACTATTTAGCATTGATCGTACGGTAGGTCGACTGCCGGGAAGAATATTCTTAAAATCATGCCATTCATAGAAAGTTACTCTTTAAGCTATGATTTTAAGCCCTGAGAAAGAAAACTATTTCTGACTAAGGCTGCTTACAATAAATGAGGCATTACTTATTTTCGGGATTTGAGGAGGCATGATGGATAACGCTCATCAGTGGGTGAATGACGCTGTTCGTAAGATTGAGGCAGACTTTCAGCGCAGTGCAGACACGCATTTGATAAAACTTGATCTGCCGTCTGTTAATGGCATAGACCTGTACCTGAAAGATGAGAGTACGCATCCCACAGGCAGTCTGAAGCACAGGCTTGCACGTTCTTTGTTCCTTTACGCCCTGTGTAACGGTTGGATAAAAGAAGGTACGCCTGTGATTGAGTCTTCCTCAGGCAGTACGGCTATTTCCGAAGCCTACTTCGCCCGCCTGCTGGGGTTGCCATTTATTGCTGTAATCCCCAAGAGTACCGCCAGCAAGAAGATTCGCCAGATTGAGTTTTATGGTGGTCGTTGCCATCTGGTAGATCATTCCAGCCAGATTTATGCAGAGTCCAGGCGGCTGGCGAAAGAGCTGAACGGTCATTATATGGATCAGTTTACTTACGCTGAACGTGCTACAGACTGGCGAGGCAATAACAATATCGCCAATTCAATGTTTCAGCAGATGCAGCGGGAACAACATCCTGAACCCAAATTTGTTGTGATGAGTCCCGGAACCGGCGGCACTTCTGCAACCATTGGTCGTTATATCCGTTATCAGCAATTGAATACTCGGTTGTGTGTTGTTGACCCGGATAATTCAGTCTTTCTGAATTACTACAAAACCGGTGATAAATCTCTGACGCTGGATGCGGGTTCCCGTATTGAAGGCATTGGGCGGCCAAGAGTCGAACCCTCTTTTATACCCGGAGTGGTCGATGAAATGCGCCATATCCCCGATGCCGCTTCAATTGCCACTATGCACTGGCTGGAAAAACTGTTAGGCAGGAAAGTTGGTCCCAGTACCGGAACCAACCTTTTTGGTGCATTGCAGATAGCCAGTGAGATGAAAGCTCGTGGCGAAGCCGGGTCAGTGGTTACCCTGATCTGCGACAGCGGCGAGCGCTACCTTGACACCTGTTACGATAAGCAGTGGGTCGCCAGCAATATTGGCGATATTAAGCCGTATCTGAGAGAGCTGGAATGCTTTTATCTTGATGGCGAACTGAAAGCCTGACAGACCCGAAGCCCGGTGACCCCCAACACGGTGAATAGCATTGAGTTCCCGTGTTGGGAGTCAAACATAATGAAACCATAATGAAACCATAATGAAACAATGTACTGGTCATCAGCGCCGGATTATGTCACGGGACAGGACAATTGCCTGCTGTTCCGAATCGCCAGCAAGACCGGACAGCAACAGGTGAATGGTGTGTTCTGCCATTGACGTATAACCCTGTGGGGCGGAGTGGATGGAAAATGGCAACAGGTCAAGAATCATGTTATCACCAAGCGTTGCCCAGTTCAGGGCTTCTGGTAATAAAGCATAGTGTTCCCGAACAAAGGACAAAACACCTTCCATCAAGGTAAATGAAGCCGTTAGCAGGTTTTCCGGTAGTGCATGATGCTGGCTGAAATAGTCCGTCATCATTCCATAGCCAGCTTCAGCCGTGTAACTGTGGTGAAAAATATAATCTTCGTTAACGTCTATGCCGGCGTTATCTAACACTTTCCGGTAGCCATGCAGACGGTTCAGGCTGTTGCACATGCCCGGAACACCGCCAAGGTAGACAGGTTGCTGCTGGCTGGACTCCAGTAGCAGTGATGTCAGCTGAAGCGATGTGTCCAGATCGTTACTGATGATACAGGGATAGCTGCTGTCCGGAATTTTCCGGTCTATCAGGATGACTGGGATGCAGTTATCAGTGAGTCTTTGGTACGTCTGGTCACTGTTGAGGCAGCTGGCGGTGACGATGGCATCAACCTGATGTCCAATCAGGGCGCGAAGCGCACAGGCTTCTACTTCTGGATCATCTTCTGAACAGCTTACCAGAAGGTGATAGCCCAGTTCCCTGAGTCGCAGTTCAAGGGCTCTGGCATAACTGGCAAAGCCCTGATGTGTGAGTTCAGGAACGATCAGGGCGATCAGCCGACTGGTATGATTACGCAGACCAGCCGCCTGGACATTGGCAATGTAATAGTACTTTTCTGCCAGAGCCGTCACTCTTTCCTGTGTCAACTTGCTGATGCGATACTGCTCAGCACGACCATTCAGAATTATACTGGCTGTTGCTTTGGAAACACCTGCCAGACGTGCCAGTTCTTCCAGTTTCATATCATTGTAAAGTACTGCGAGTAGCCTACAACAGAAGGATAGTTGCTATTTCAAAGATTGCTTTTAAACGACATGCGTGTTGAATAATTATTAAAAAATGATGACTAAGATAAATTTATTATGAGCAAGCTGAATCGGTTCAGCTATAGTTTGCTTCGATTAAGAGATCTACATGTATGATCACTGTCGTATATTAAGAACGAGTAATGTGACAATGAAATGATGATCGCGCTAATATTCGCTTTTTTTACAGAAATTTTATTTCTATTTTGGGCTGTCTAAAGCTTCCGGTTACTTTGTGGGAAACGAATAGCCTGATGGTCTGTTCTATGGATCACTTATTAAAGTCGCATATATTTTTGCGTCAATTTGCGCCGAACAAATACAGGGCTCTTAAACAGGCTTGCCTGAAACTGATTGAGGCAGGTATGGTTGAACCTGGCTATTTTCACGGAATGTGCAGGCGTGAGCTACTGTCGTCTACCTACCTGGATAATGGAATTGCGGTACCGCATGGGGTGCCAGGCAGTCGTTCAGAGATAAACAACAGTGGTATGATTATTATGCAGTTTCCAGAGGGGGTAGACTGGGGGGATAACAATCGAGCCTTTCTTCTTTGCGCCCTGGCTGCTAATGGAAAGGAGCATTTAACAATGCTCAGTCAGCTTGCCTGTTCTCTGGATGATACGGAATTGTGTCGTAAACTGGCGGTGACCAAACAGGTAGACCAGATTTACCAGTCGATTACCAGGTTCTGTTAACGGAATATCGCTTGAATCCTGCCGAGAGGGTGTATATAACCATCGCCCAATGTCTGTCGGCGATGGTTAGAGGGTTATTCCAGTTTCGTTGAGTGTTTCAGTGACGGGTGTCACTGGCTGGCATGATATTGGGGTGGCTAAGCCACTCTTCCGGATTTTCATCGGTTGAGTCAACGGCTTCACCGCCAGCCAGTTCTTCACGGGTGGCAACAACAGCCAGTTCCTTGGCAAAGTTCTGCAGCAGGTCGATCACCTCATCTTTATCATCGTTCAGGTCTTCGTCGACAAAGATTCTGAACAGTGGTGGTTGCTCAAGGTCAGCCCCTTTTCGTTTCAGTGTCATCTGCAGGCCGGAATGCTCAGGATCTGATATTTCGGCCAGCTTAAAGGTCACTGACTGAGCGTCTCGTAATACGGAAAGCAGCTTCAGGGCTTCAGCGGCACTGATTTCACCAGAGTCGACACAGGCTTCTACGTATTCTTTGGCAGACAAACCTGAATCCATGTAATTATCTACAAGGCTTTGCAGGTCGTCATTCTTATACTTGTTATGGCTCATGAACCCTCCATACAGCTCTGTTAGCTTCGCTTGAGAAAAGCAGCCATGACATCCTTTGTCATAAACTGCTATGAGAGCACTCTTCCAGTGTACCGAATTTCAATACAAAGGAAAGTCGGAATACGTATTTATCCATGCTGTCTCTGTAGAGACTGATCGGGCAGTGGAAAAAATTTGCCCTTAATCAGTAGAACTGCTTCCGGGACTTCTCCCTTTTCCAGTTCAGTGATACCTTTTACCCTCTTTTCGATTTGCCTAGTGAATCTATGAATCTATCCCGACTGAATCTGAATCTGTTACCAGGCCTCAAAGCATTGCTGGATACACAAAGTGTTTCCAAGGCTGCACAGGTGATGCATGTGACCCAGTCTGCCATGAGCCGTACGCTGGGCCAGTTGCGTGAAGCCCTTAATGACCCGATTCTGATTCGCAGTGGAAACCATATCTATCTGTCTGAAAAAGCCCTGAGCCTGCATGAAGAGGTCAATCGAGTAGTTCATGCTGCCAACAGCATTTTTGAGAACCAGCAGTTTGATCCCACCACGACAGAGCGACACTTTCGTATTGCGACCGGTCACATGGTGCTGGAAGAGGTTATGCCTGGCATTATTCACAAAATCTGGCGGCAGGCACCTCACTTTACCTTTGAGCTGTTGGCTCTGCATCCCGGACTAACGGTAAGTAACGGCAAAATTGACATAATGGTGGGCTACATTGGTGAACCGGAAGAAGGTTTGTCGGGCTACCAGTTAATGAAAGAGCAGGTTTGTCTGGTCGTGTGTGAAGATCATCCGTTAGCCCGTGAGCCGTTATCTCAGGAACGGTTGTTGCAGTTTCCGTTTATTATGCAGAAGAATGACCAGAATACACATCAGATAATGAACGACTACATTCGTTCATTAAGCGATAAGGTTAAAGTTCGTGCGTTTGCTCCCAGCATTATGGGCTGTATGAATCTGGTAAAAGGCACCGACAGTGTTTTTCTGGCGACCGGCTCCGTTAAAACCTTTGCCCGGAGTCTGGAGGGTGTGGTGGTACTCAAAGTGCCGATGGATGTTCCGGAAGTGTATTACAGTATGGTATGGCCAGAGTACTGGGCATTAAACCGCGCACACCGATGGTTGCGGGAATTTATTCGGGACGATCTGACGGCATTTATTCAAGCTCGTCAGATCGCCAGGTTTCCACAAAGGGAACCCAAAGGGGCAAATTGAGCGCCCCGGAACAACTCCCCGGAACAATGCACCGGCTCGCTCAAGCTTGCTCAAAAAGGTTGATTGATAAACACAATTAACCGACTGCCTTCCTCACTGGTGGCAATCTCGGCTCTGGCAATCACACCTTCCGCCTTAAAACGAATGCCTGCACCTACGCTGAATTTCATATCACTGTGCAGTGTCCGCGCACTGAAGGTATCGGCGACACGCCCGGCATCGGCAAATACTGTCCACTGCCACCAGGGCAGGCTATACCAGTCACCCAGTAGTGGTAACTGTTGCAAAGGTTGCCACTGGGGTTTGACCCGGTATTCAGCGCTGTACGATACCGCTGAACGACCATAAAAACGATTCATGTTGTAACCTCTCAGTCGATACCAGCCACCAAGAGAGACTCCGGCATAAGACGGCGGTCGTCGGTATTCTTCAGCACCATTGAGTTTTTCAGTTCTGTTCCAGGTGGGGGTATCGGCCACCCAGCCATTCAGGGCAACCACCTGTTGTTGCCACAGGTCACTAGCACCCAGATCAAAGAACTGGCTGAATTTCAACTCCCAGGTACGCCATGCGTTGCGACGTTTTCTGCTCCAGCCCTGAGTGACCTTTAACTCTACGTGATTACCGGTGGTGGGTTCCTGGGTGGAATCCCGATTGTCATAATCCAGGATCAGGCGAATACCATTGGTACTAGTGTCCTCTTTTGCTGGTGTGGCTTCACCCAGATCCTGGCGCAGATAAAAAGGCTCGATTTCCACCGTGGTAAAGCCATTGGTAAACGGATTCATGGAGCCCGACTTATGGCTGGTTTCCCCTTTACGGTGCATCATGCTGGCCAGTGCGCCATTGATACCATCACCGATAGGAAGAATGTACCGGAAGCGGGCCAGATACTCGGCCTCTTTGCCTGAGGTACGAACATAGTTTTCAGCGCTGGAATCATTACTGCCTGCTTTCTCATGCTGATAGTCAGGATTTCCGGAAACATAATAATCAGTGGCATCGTAATAGCTGTTCAGCAATTGCAGATCGAACAGCCACTGGCTCTGTCCGGGAATCATCAGGTTGTTCATGCCAGCAAACCCCAGTCGGGAACCATTGTCTGAAGCAATGGCTGTGGCAAACACCGACATTTGCGGTTGCAACCACCCCGTTACGATACCGGATGCTCCGACCGCTGTTCCCCAGTCCCGGGATTGAAACGCATAAGGCACCACAGAAAAATTGATAGAATCTTCCTGTTCAGGTACGACCTCGACATTCGATAGAGCCGGGCTGGAAAGCGTCAGTGCCAGTAAACCAGAGAGCAGTAAACCTGCCAGTCTGTTGGTTTTATTCATTCTGTCTTTATGAGTAGTCAGCAATTAATGAACGACAGGTTCCTGTCGCAGCATAAACATGTGGATTATCAGGGGATTATCCGTTGAATCAGAGGCTGCCTGAATAAGGTGTTGCCTCAATTTACAAACTGATCAAACTGACTTTGTATCTCAACATACAGTAAACTGCCGTTTTTCAGGCAGTGATGGAATCTTTTTCGTTTGTCGCTAACTTCAGGCTTGTTTTGTTAATGCCCCTCAAGTGATCAAGCGCCTGATGCCTGGTGTTGTTCAGGCTGATCCTGTATTTGGTTTATGCTTTGCATTAGCAGGTTAAGGTCGTCAATAACCGGATGCTGGATAAGGTGTTGTTTGAATGACACTACTACCTCTGAGACAAACTCCATATACAGGTTGAAATATAAGTCGGCTTTGCCAGTCAGGCATTGCTGTCGGAATGCAAAGGCATAAGGGGGAGCCTGTTCGGATCTGTACACTTCCTGGATGGCAAGCTCAAATTCCCATCTAAGGTCATTATGATTCAGTTGTATGCTGTCTGGAGGATGAGTTACAAAACTCTGGATCAAATCGTCAGTCAATTCTGTAAGTGGTGCGTTGGCAGCAGCCTGAACGGCAGAGTCTGTTAAGGAATACTTGTTGATAATATGGATAATCAACACTAAGTCCTGTATGGCCCAGAATCTTTGTGTGCAACAAGCGTCCATGTCGTAAATGCCTTGTCTGTTAATATAATTTTTGGCTTCCCGGAAACTGTTAAGAAGATAATTGTGCGCAGCCATTAAAGCTTCAAGGAGGTTGTATCGGTCCGGGTTGTTCAGCACTTCGTTCAGGGTGGCTTCTGGATAGTTGTTAAACCAGGCATTATTTACAAGGTTTTGTGTAGGCGCGGTTCTAAGTATAAGTAAAAGGCTCAGGTCATCGAATATGAATCTGGTGGGGTATCTACTGCCTGTTACATCTGTCAAGTAACCATGAGCCGGTAGACGTGAGGTTTCTTGCAAAAGGGCTGAGCGCCTGCCTGTTTGGTGGGAATTAAATATTTGAGCAAGGTCATGGCTGTTTATTATTCCATTTTGATAATCACTCATGGCGGAGTTGAGTTGATCCGGCAGCGGTGACGGGGTCAAGGCGCTGGCTGTTTCCTGCTCTGGCTGAAGAACTCTTTTTAATTCTTCGGTTAGTGCTGTGGCAACATCCTCTCTTGTGAAGCCCTGAAAACCGATGAAATGCTCTCCTAGGAGCCTGACCGAGAATAGGATTTATCTGATATAATAGCGTTCAAAACGCAGCCCTGATGAAGCCTGATGTCGCCACCACCAAAATTCAAGGATAGCCCTGTTGAGTTCGACCAGCACCTGCTGTTTCCAACCAACATCTTTGATCTTCTTCCCAAAGATCATGACTGCTACATCTATGAGACCATCTTCCAGAACATTGATACCTCGGAAGTTGAAAAGCAGTACCATCACCTTGGACAGCATGCCTACCCACCCAAGCTGATCGTAGGTATCCTGATCTACGCCTACAGTCATGGTGTATTCAGCTCCCGTGAAATAGAAAAACGGTGTCGGCAGGACTTGGCATTCATGTACATCTCTCAGATGAATTGCCCAAACTTTCGGGTCCTGGGGGACTTCCGCAAAAACAACCTGTCGTTTTTTCATGACTGTTTCAAACAGTCCGTCAAGCTGGCGATGGAGCTGAAACTGGCATCGCTTGGGCATATCAGCCTGGATGGTTCGAAATTCAAAGCCAACAGTTCAAAGCATAAGGCCATGAGCTACGGCCGGCTTAAAGCCAAAGAGGCAGAACTCAGCGCTGAGGTTGATGAACTGATCAAAAAAGCCAGCCAGTGCGATCAGGAAGAAGACGACGCCTACAAAGAAACCAATGGCTACAGTATTCCTGAAGACCTCCTGTTTAAAGAAGAACGGCTGAAGAAAATTAAGGCTGCTAAAAAAGCACTGGAAGAGCGTGAGAAAGCCCTCAATCCGGACGAGCCAATAGACGACAAGAAACAGATTAGCTTTGCAGACCATGATGCCCGGATGATGAGCAAGAAGGGGTACTGCGAATACAGCTACAATGCTCAAATTAATGTAGATGCGGATCACCAGATCATTGTCGGCCAACACATCAGTCAACGCGCCAACGACGTACAGGAAGTAGAGCCTGCTCTTCAGGCTTTGTCAGAATCTACCGATGGCGCGGCTGTGGATAAATGGAGTATGGACAACGGCTATTTTTCAGGGCCAAATCTGCACACCTTGGATAAACATGGAATAGACGGTTATATCGCTACTGACAAGGAAGAAAAACCGGCTGTTACGGACCTTGAAAATACTGATCGAAAATTTGTCAAAGCGGATTTTACATACAATATTGAAGCTGACGTCTTCATCTGTCCGGCTGGGGAAAAATTGGTTACCAATCCAGCCAGTAAAGCTAAGAGGAAAGGCTACCGGGCAAACAAGGAAGTATGCCGAGAGTGCGCTTACCGCTCCAGATGCAGTGGCTCCAAGAAAAGTGCAGGCAAGGTAATTCGCACAGACAAGTTTGAAACTGCACGACAAGCCATGAATAAAAAAATGGAAACAAGCGAAGCGAAAGCGGTATACGAACGTCGCAAAGTAATAGCGGAACCGCCGTTTGGTCAGATAAAAAACTCTGGATTCAGGAGTTTCAGTCTGCGCGGGAAAGAGAAAGTGGAAGCAGAGTTTTCACTGGTATGCACAGTGCATAATTTCAAAAAAATTGTGAAGAAAGCTTTAACGGGGTCACTCCGTCTTGAGGATTTAAAAAAGGTTGAAAAAGCGGCATAAAGGTAAAGAAAAGCTGTAAATTGGCAAAAATGAGCAAATCAACCTCAAAAAGTGGTTGTTTTTTGCTCATTTTGAATTTTGCGAAACCTTTAGGAGGACTGCCTAAGCTATTCTCGGTCAGGCTCCTAGTCGGACAGTTACCTGCTCGGCGGCATGAATATTGAGTGAGTATGCGTTGAGCAGTAAAAACAAAGCGAAAAAGACAGACGGGTGACTTTTTTCCATAATTTTTTTCTGCAGCCATAAGATAGTAGATAAGAAACTCGTGTGTGCAAGCCGTAGTCTTTTCCAACATTAAATGAGACTAAAGGGAGAGGGTTGGGCTTGAAAGATCAGACTGACTTTGTATCTCAACATACAGTAAACTGCCGTTTTTCAGACAGTGATGGAATCTTTTTCGTTTGTCGCTAACTTCAGGCTTGTTTTGTTAATGCCCCTCAAGTGATCAAGTGCCTGATGCCTGGTGTTGCTCTGGCTGATCCTGTATTTGGTTTATGCTTTGCATTAGCAGGTTAAGGTCGTCAATAATCGGATGCTGGACAAGGTGTTGTTTGAATGACACTACTACCTCTGAGACAAACTTCATATACAGGTTGAAATATAAGTCGGCTTTGCCAGTCAGGCATTGCTGTCGGAATGCAAAGGCATGAGGTGGAGCCTTTTTGGATTCATCCATTTTCTGGACGTTAAGCTCAAATTCATATCCAGGGTCATTGTGATCCAGTTGTATGGTTACTGGAGGACGAGTTACAAAACCCTGGATCAAATCATCAGTCAATTCTCTAAGTGGTGTGGCAGCAGCAGCCCCAACGGTAGAGTCTGTAAAAGAGTATTTGTTGATAATATGGATAATCAGAATCAAGTCCTGTATTGCCCAGAACCTTTGTGGCCAACAAGAATCCATGTCGTTAAAGCCTTGCCTGTTCATATAATTTCTGGCTTCCCTGTAACTGTTAAGAAGATAACTGTGCGCAGCCATTAAAGCTTCAAGGAGGTTGTATTGATCCGGGTTGCTCAACACTTCGTTCAGGGAGGATTCTGGATACTCTTCAAACTGGGCATTGTTTAAAAGGTTTTGTGTAGGTTCTGTTCTAAGTGAAAGGCTTACATCATCAGACATGTATCTGGAGGGGTGCCAGCCGCCTAATTCACCTGTTAAGTAACCGTGGACATTTAGAGATGAGACTTCTTCTAAAAGCTCTGAGCGCCTGTCTGTTTGGTGGGAATGAAATCTTTGAGTAAGACGATAGCTGTCTATTATCCCATTTTGATAATCGCTGATGGCTGAGCTAAATTGATCCGGCAGCGTTGATAGGGTCAAGGCGCTGGCTGTTTCCTGCTCTGGTTGAAGAACTCTTTGTAATTCTTCGGTCATTGCTATAGCAAGATCCTCTCTTGTGAAGCCCTGAAAACCGATGAAATGTTCTCCTAGTCGAACAGTTACCTGCTCGACGGCATGAATATTGTATGAGTATGGGTTGAACAGTAAAAAAAGGGCTCTTCCTCAATTTGAGTGGGTGATTTATTATATTCTGAAGCACTCAATGCAAGGATGCACCGATGCGTGATAAGCAACTCTATTCTCAAATACTGGGTATTGAGTCTCCTTGGTTCGTTTCTGAAGTTGAATTGTCATTACAGGATCAACAGGTTCGGGTATTCATTGAACACAATGGTAAAAAGGCCTGCAAATGCAGTGTTTGCGATAAGCCCTGCTCTGGCTACGACCACATCACTCAGAAGTGGCGTCATCTGGATACCTGTCAGTTTCAGACTATTCTAGTTGCCAGGGTTCCACGGACCCAGTGCCCTGAGCATAAGGTGTTAGCCATCAATGTGCCCTGGGCTGAATCTGACTCTCGATATACAGCTCTGTTTGAAGCCCTTGTTATTGACTGGCTAAAGGAGGCAACTACGAAGGCAGTTGCACGACAAATGAAGCTTGGTTGGAATGCCATAGACGGTATTCAGCAGCGTGCAGTGAAGAGAGGACTGGCTCGTCGTGATGCTAAGCCACCAAAACGAATCGCTGTTGATGAAACCTCATTTCAAAAGCATCATGAATACGTCACAGTGGTCACTGACCACGACCAAGGCGTTGTTATTCACGTTTCTGATGACCGTAAAAGTGACAGTCTCAACGAGTACTTTGACACACTGCCCTATGACCATAAAGAGGGGATCGAATGCGTGACGATGGACATGTCCAAGGCTTACATCAAGTCAGTCAGTGAGAATGTTCCAGACGCAGATCAGAAGATTGCATTTGATAAGTTTCACGTTGCTCAGTCTCTGGGTAAAGCTGTCAACAAGGTTCGGATAGAAGAGAACAAAGCCCTTGTAAACCAAGGTGTAGAGCTGCTTAAGGGGACTCGCTACGACTGGCTGACTAACCCTGAAAACATGTCTGAAGAGCAGTGGGATAACTTCGAACCACTGAGAAACTCGACACTTAAAACAGCTCGCGCCTGGGCCATCCGGCAAATGGCAATGAGCTTATGGAATTACAAGTCCAGAGCTTGGGCAATCAAGGCCTGGAAGAGGTGGCTATGCTGGGCGCAGAGATGTCGGCTTGAGCCCATAAAAGAAGTTGCCAGAACGGTCAAAGAGCACTTGTGGGGTATCATCAACGCTATTGTCCTTGAGGCTAATAACGGTCGAGCAGAGGGAGTGAACAGCAAGATTCAGAGTTTGAAGAATCGGGCTTGTGGCTTTCGAAACCGTGAAAGATATAAGACAGCGATCTACTTTCATCTTGGAGGCTTGGACTTGTACCCCACTGGCGTACATCGTTGAAAACTACCCACTTAAAACAGGGAAGAACCAAAAAAAGAGCGAAAAAGACAGACGGGCGACTTTTTCCTCTGGCTGTTCTGTTATCTTTTGGGAATGAGCGAGAGGAGCTCATAACGGAACCTCTTATTATGTTTATGCTTTCTGGTGAACTGCGTTTTTCTCTGCAGCCATAAGATAGTAGATAAGAAACTGGTGTGTGCAAGCCGTAGTCTCTTCCAATATTAAATGAGACTAAAGGGAGAGGATTTGGCTTGAAAGATCAGACTGACTTTGTATCTCAACATACAGTAAACTGCCGACTCCTAAGCAGTGACAAAAGTAACCACACCATGAAGAAGACGCAGTCTTCACATAAGGCTCAGTTTGATTCGGAACCCTTTAATCCGGAACGAACGCGCCAGCAATTCCCGATTCTCAGCCAGCAGGCTCATGGCTCGCCACTGGTTTATCTGGATAATGCGGCAACAACGCAAAAGCCTGAATCTGTTATAGAAGCAGTCAATGGCTACTACCGGGAACAGAACGCCAATGTGCATCGTGCTTCTCATTATCTGAGTGCCAAGTCAACCAGGGCGTTTGAAATGGCAAGGGAACAGGTGCAGCAGTTCCTGAATGCCTCTTCTTCTGATGAAATTATCTGGACCAGAGGAGCAACGGAAGCCATTAATCTGGTAGCCAATAGCTGGGGCAGGGCGAATTTAAAGGCCGGGGATGAAGTTCTGCTGACCTGCCTGGAGCATCATGCCAATATTGTTCCCTGGCAGCTGGTGGCAGAAGCAACAGGAGCCGTCATCAAAGTGGTGGATATCAGGCCGGATGGTGAGCTGTGTATGGACAGTTTTACAAGGCAGCTGTCTGACAAAACACGAATTGTCTGTGTCACCCACGCCTCTAATGCCATTGGTACTATCACGCCGGTGGCTGAAATAATAGCTGCGGCACATAATTTAGGAGCACTGGTTCTGGTCGATGGTGCGCAGATGGTGGCGCATCAAACCGTTGATGTGCAAAAGCTGGGTTGTGACTTTTATGTCTTTTCCGGACACAAAGTGTTTGGGCCGACCGGCATTGGCGTACTTTACGGTCGCAAAGCTCTGCTCGAAACCATGCCGCCCTGGCAGGCGGGGGGCGAGATGATTGAACAGGTCAGTTTTTCAGGCACTCGCTTTAATACCCTGCCGTTCAAGTTTGAAGCGGGTACGCCCAATGTTGCCGGTGTGATCGGCATGGCAGCTGCGCTTGATTTCTTACAATCGCTCAACATGCCTAAGCTGGCTGAATATGAGCTTTCATTAAGGCAAAAAGCGGAAGCAGGCCTGCGTGACATACCGGGAATCAAGCTGATTGGGCAGGCGTCTGAAAAAGTATCAGTCGTGTCGTTTATTTGTGACACTCTGCACAATCAGGATATTGGCTTACTGCTGGACCAGCAGGGTATTGCTGTGCGAACGGGTCACCATTGCACCATGCCGCTGATGGAACGGCTTAACCTGTCGGGAACCGTCCGGGCGTCGTTTTCGGTCTATAACACTGAAGAAGATGTCGATCGCTTTTTGTCGGCAATGAGATTACTGGTGACTTCTGAATATCACACCGATGAGGAGTTTCAGGGGCTGGCTGTCCAACGTTCCGGGCTACCAGAATTTTATCAGACCATAAAAGCGTTCAATGACCAGCCTGTCCCGTCCAGCCTGATCGACAGCCATAACTGGCAGGAAAAATACCGTCAGATCATGCTATTGGGTAAGCGTATGCCCTCACTGCCTGATAGCTGGAAAACCGAAGACGCCAGGCTGCATGGTTGTGAAAGCACCGTGTGGATTCATCATTATTACGATCAGGAAACCATGCAGCTGTATTTTTCTGCTGACTCCGATGCCAGGGTGATTCGCGGTTTAATTGCACTGGTTCTGGCAAAAATCAATGGCCGGCAACCTGACGACATAAGTCGTTTTGATATGGATGGTTATTTTGAGCAGTTAGGGTTACTGACTCATTTAAGTCCGTCCAGAGGTAACGGACTCAGGGCTATTGTTGCCGAGATTCTGTCACAGGCGCATCGCTATCATTAAAGACCGCTGTCCGCTTTCCGCTTTCCGCTTTCCGTCTTCCGCTGTCCGGTGCAGGGTGAAAAGTAAAAAGTTCAGTCAGGCCGTGAGTTTTTTGATGATTCGGGAGACGGCGACAAAACCAAACGTCGCCGTTACAACCGTCGATGCACCAAAGCCACCGGCGCAGTCCATTTTGGTAGAACCCAGGTCGTGGGGTTTTTGTTGGCAGATGCTACCGTCAGGGTGTGGATAAACGGCCTGCTCACTGGAGAAAACACAGTCAACACCGAACTTACGTTTGGTGTTTTTGCTGAAGCCATGAAAGTCCCTTAAGTGAGTTTTGACCTTACGTGCCAGGGGGTCGTGCCAGGTTTTGGTCAGGTCGGTAATCTGGATCTGGGTCGGATCGGTCTGACCACCCGCTCCACCCGTGGTAATGATGGGTATTTTATTGCGCTTGCAGTGATTGATCAGGGCGGCTTTAATCCGGAAGCTGTCAATGGCATCGAGAACATAGTCAAACTCGCTGGTCATCAGTTCGGCGATGTTCTCTGGTGTAATAAAGTCTTCAATGATCTGGCAGTCGCAGTTCGGGTTAATTGCCTTGATTCTCGCCTGCATTACCTCGCATTTAGACTGACCAATGGTGTCTGTTGTAGCATGCAGCTGACGGTTAATATTGGTTATGCAGATATCGTCCAGGTCAATCAGAGTAATTTTACCCACAGCCGTTCTGGCCAGTGCTTCTGCTGCCCAGGAACCGACCCCACCAATGCCAATGACACAAACGTGGGATTGTCCCAGTTTTTTTTCAGCGTCCATGCCATAGAGGCGGCGGATGCCACCAAAGCGTTCATCAAGGGTGGTACTCATAACGTTCGTTGGGCTCAACATTCAGTAGAAAAGGCGCGGATTATAATACCAACTCCTGTTGAGCGCTATTTCGGCAGAGAGCACTCTTTCAGTTAAGAGGTAGTTATCCCCAAAGTCTGTGGATAACCTGGGGTATAACTTTGTGGCAACTTTTTCTGATGCCGATGAAGTAACTGGTTTGAATGATTGATCAAAAAATAGACAGAAAAAAGGGCGGACAAATCCACCCTGAATTAAATGATTAGAGAGCTGTGTGTTGCCGTTTTACCACCAGGCTTCCATCTGTACACCAAAGGTTATGCCGTCCGTTGCCTTGCCAAAGTTTTCTGCGATCAGTTTTTTGTCGCCACCAACTCCTGCTGTACTGGGGTTGCAGTTGACGGCTCCGGCAGGGCACTTGATTTCGTCCCAGTTGGCGTAGGTGACGAAGACCCTGATAACAGGCCTCACCATGGCTCCGAAACGTGGGTGGAATTGTTGTGCCAGGGTGACTTTGTAGAGCTGGGAGTCATCATAGGCTTTTATGTAGCCTGACTTTGGGCCAAGCAAGGGAATCGTAAAGTCAGCACCATTTTTGACTTTATCAAACCCCAGATCAAGAACCGTACTGGTCAGTTCGCTCCATTTCCACTGAGGGCGGATACCGACAGTCAGCCACTCCAGTTTGTCCGGAGCCATCGCTACTTTTTTAATCTCATCGGAGTAGTCCATTTTGGTCCATGCCACCACATACGTCATATCCAGACGATCCATTATGGGTATTTGACCGAAATCAAGAAACCGGAACATCTTGCTGCCATCGAACCACTTGGAGGTTTGTGAGGTCCTGCCATCTTCGCCCAGTCCGGGGCCAGTCATTGCGTCGGTGGCGTATTGTACGACAAAGCTATTATACCCGCCCATGGGAAACGAATAGGTCAGCTGTGCGGTTCCCATAAAGCCGTCTTTGTCGTACAGCTTTTTGTCAGGTACTTTGTCTCCCGGAGACCCCTTGCCGTAGTTAAGACCCAATTCCAGAGCCAGATTGTCCGTCAGCTTCAGGTCGCTGAGCCTTAAGTCGATAATGTTGGTGGCAATGGGCCTGTCTTTATAAAGAATTTTTTCAACTCCGGAATCATAAGAAGAGTCAAAAAAAACATCGGCTTCATTCC
Source organism: Endozoicomonas gorgoniicola (assembly GCF_025562715.2). NCBI lineage: Bacteria > Pseudomonadati > Pseudomonadota > Gammaproteobacteria > Oceanospirillales > Endozoicomonadaceae > Endozoicomonas > Endozoicomonas gorgoniicola. The sequence goes on along the minus strand of NZ_JAPFCC010000001.1, from coordinate 3,667,033 downwards.
TGATCCAGGCCAGATGAAATTTACCGAAGCCTGCATCAATGTCCTCAATGCCAGCGCCCGGGCCGGAAACATTCCAGTAGAACCAGTCAAGCTGGTGGATGTCGTGGCGTCGGTAATAGCGTTTTCCTGCCCAGAGTTTGGCACCGGGTAAGGCCGGGAAAAGATTTTCAGCGATTATATTGATTTCCCTGAGGGCAAAATCGTTATCGTCCTTGCTCGGGTTTTCGGAGTCCTTTTGTTGATCGACTTTATAGGAAAGCCGGGTATTCACTTGGAACACTGTGCCATTGTCGGTTGCCAGTGTAGCCTGCAAACCCTGTTCTGTGTAGGTTTCGCACTCATTTCCCAGCCGGTGCTTAAAGGGGGTGCCAGCTGCCTGAAAACAGGCCTGCTTACCCCCTTTTGCGGAGCTGCCAATGCCTGAGCGGGCGTATCCGAAGTAAGTAAGATCCATCCTTTCGGCGGCAGAACCGCTCTGGTCTTCCATCCCCTGTGCAAAAACTTCAGGGCCAGAAATTGCGGCTAGCGAAACGACTCCAAGGCTACACAGTGCGGAACGCAGAGTGCTGGCCAGCGAGGATTGTTCCTGAGTCATGACAAAACACCTTGTGTGTGTTTGAACTATCCGGAAACTATCTGGAATTCTCGAGCTATACAGAGACCTGAAGTCTTGCCGACAGCGAGCAGATCAACTGCAACTGTTGTCTGTTATATAAATTTCGATAGTATTTTTTTTAGATAATATGAACATCTCTGAATGACGAACTCACCGTTTTACAGCAGATTCCGGAACCATAGTGAAGGCTTTTCTGTTTTAAAGGTGAATATTTATTTTCACCTCATACCAAAATAGTTCAGGGTTTAATACTCAGCAACCAGTGGAAAGTCTTTTTTGTTTATCTTTGTTTCAGCTTTTAACGTTATGTTTTGCCGGCTTCTGGTAATAAGCTCACCGCATTGATAACCTGTGCCCTGTATTTTATGGGGTGTAACAAGGTTCGATTATGAAAGCAGTGAGTTGTCTCTTGAATAGCTACCTGAAAACGAATATGAAAATGAAGAGTCATCTGTCAATAAACGACAGACATAAGAAAATTTGGCAGCCTGCGATAAAAGCAGCGGCACTGGTTCTTGTGGCAACAGGGTATGGATGTTCCACGTTTCAGAGTGACAAGCTTGTCAGCGTACCTGATTCCAACCAGGGCAAGACATTTCATTCTATTGCCGATATAACCTGTCAGCCCCTGGCGTTGATGCCGGGAAAAGATACAGCCAGAGTTGTCATTAATGAGCAGACTGCCCGGCTGCAACTGCCGTCAGGTCTTACTCCGGTGCTGGCCTATAAAATACCTGAGCAGGGCGTGCACAAAATAGGCATAGACAGTTTTGTTGTCCGTCATTCAGGGCAGAGTACTGCCGGTTCAGGGGATAATGAGTTGTTTTATCCTGAAATAGCCTTGTTGAATAAAGACAATGTAATGACCAGCAAGGTCGACCCGCACCATGTTAGCTACAAAAAGCCGGGCTTTACGTCAGAAGAAGGTGTAGGCACATCATTTACCATCGATAACCGTGGCTCGGTCGCGGACAAACCTTCATGCCTGTTAATTTATACGACAGATGACCTTAGGAAAGGTACAACTACCCTGACCAGTGAAGAGAAAGAGTACGCCAAAGCTCGTGGAGTGGTGCCGAACCCCGGTCCTGATCCGGTGGCCCGGCACGGGAATACCGGGCACCTGACCATTGCCATGAAAAGCGACGGGCTGGTAGCTGTTAATCCTGCTATTGTACCGGCTGTTACGAATCATCAGACCAGTGCGACACTGGCTCCCCGCCAGTTTGCTGAGCCTGCCAGCCTGACGCTGGACAAGCATACCCGGGAAATACGTAACCATTATCTGAACGGGGTGAAAAGCGCCCTGGATCAGGGCAATGTTACTGCTGCGCTTGACCAGCGGGCTGAGTTAAAATCTGTTACGGCGGATGCAGAGCATTATTTTCTCAATAATTACGGTAAATCCAAAGCCGTGATTCAAAGTGTTGGAAAAAACGCTGGTGGCAGCTTTGCTGATAAAGCCCGGCAGTTATATAAAGAACGCATAAGCGATTATTTAAAACAGGGTAAGGGTTCTGCTGCATTGCAAATGCTGGATGAAGTGAAGGCGTTGCAGGCGGATGTGGATCGCTTATTTGATCGATAAGGAGTTTGTCGTTCCCGTCTTCGCGGGAACGACGATTTTTCCGTTTCAGGCCTGACGAATATTACAGATATTTTTGAACAGTGCCTGATTGCTTTCATCGGCAAACAGGCTTTCCAGGGTTTCGGTCAGCTTTCTTTGCCAGTTAGGGTACTCGGAGCTGGTGCCTGGAACATTGACCGGTGATTCAATCTGCAAGACATCTTCCAGTTGCAGTACCACTATTTTCGATGTGGTCTTAGCCAGATAGTAGTGCAGCTTTTCCATCACGTCCCTGGTGTAACCCAGTGTCGATATATGATCCGGATTCATACCCCGGGGACGTTCATTAATATCAATCAGGGTATGGACCAACGCCATTTTATCCTGATGCCTTGCCAGCTTTTGGGCTTCGGTTTTTTCAGCATTATAAATACCCAGCTCGTGTCGTAAATCCAGATCAAGGCAATTCCACCACGCCTTGAGCGTAGGGACATCGTGATTGGAAATACAGGTCAGGGCCATTGGCCTGAACTCTCCGGGTGACATAAAGCGATCCCCTTCACAGGAGAACAACACCACCTCATTGGAATAGCATCTGGCTGGCGGCAGGCTGGCTTCAATTTCCGGCGGTATCGTGCCGAGGTCTTCACCAAATACCAGGCATTCACGACGCTGGCTTTCCAGTTTAATAATGCCCAGCAGATCATTCAGGGGGTAATACGTGTATGCGCCAAAATCTGCGGTCTTTCCATTAGGACACCACCACAGGCGTAACAGCCCCATCACATGGTCAATGCGAAGCGCGCCGCAATGGCTCATGTTGGATCTGACCATTTCAATAAAGGGGGCATAATGCTGCTGTTTAAGGGTAACCGGATTAAACGGCGGCAGTCCCCAGTTTTGCCCCTGTGGCGCAACGCCATCGGGAGGCGCTCCGACACTGGCATCCAGGCAGTAAACTGCGCGATTGCTCCAGACATCGGCACCACCCCGGTCAACACCAACCGCCAGATCCCGGTAAATGCCTACCTGCATGCCTGCGTCCAGGGCGGATTTCTGGGCTTCCGCCAGCTGGATTTCAGACAGCCATTGCAGATATTTGTAATAGTCAATGGCATCCCTGTTCTGTTCACTGAACCCTTTAACGGCGTCTGAGTCAGGTGTCTGGTAGTCATCGGGCCAGCAGGGCCAGCCCCAGCTCATAATATCCAGCTGTCTGAAGTGTGCGTAAAGGGCTTCATAGGTGGCATGCCGGTCAAGGCTGGCACCACGAATATCGCAGAAGTTCAGGAAGGCTTTGCCCCGTGGTGTGCCTGTTTTGACATGGTTATGCTGAAACTCTTTAAAGAGCAGCGCCAGCACTTTGAATTTTAGCGAGGCCACCTGTACATAATCCACGTATTCAGCCTTGCGGGCATCGGCAATGGCACCCTGAAACCCGGGGTCATTGACCATTGCCCGGGCTTCAGTGGAATCGGCAAATTCCGGAATAGCTGTCACATCCAGATACAACGGATTGATGAAGTTCCGGCTTGAAGGACTGTATGGGCTGGCGTGTAAGGGATTGGCAGGGTACAGCGCATGGATCGGGTTAAGCCCGACAATATGAGCCCCCTGGCTGGCGAGCTTCTCAGCCAGTTGTTTCAGACTACTGAAGTCGCCTATTCCCCAGTCATGCTCGGTACGCAGGGTATAAAGCTGTATGGCAGACCCCCATATTTTATGCCCCTGTTTCAGTGATTCAGGCTCATAACAGGTGGCTGGTGCAACAATAATCAGGCTGATGGCTTCCAGGTTCCGGTTTTTCAAAGTCAGCCGGTGGTAGCCGGTTGGCAGGTCTTCCGGCAGTTCCAGAGACAGTTTCACCAGATCTCTATCAGGAAAGGATTGTCTGTCGATTATTTCCAGAGAGTCAGCTTTGACTGAAATTGAGCGACGGCGGCCGCTTTCCAGCTCGAACTCGCCCTTAAATGCGTTACTTAACCGGCTTTCCGGTATGTACATATCAATGGTAAAAGGTTGTCCCTGATGCACAACGTTGACCGGTGCAACGAGATGCTCCCACTGTTGTTGCTGACAATGGTCAATCGCGGCTCTGGTGTTGTCATTATTGCTGAGGTTGAAACCCATGGCCTGCAGAATGGGAATCTTCAGTTCCGTTGGTACGCTCACCGGACGGCCTGCCCAGTCTTCATAATTGCCACAGACGCCACTCAGGGCTGCGAGCTGCTCAACCAGTGGCTGATCGAGCGAGGTTGAAATGGTCATATCTGCTCCTTCCTAATCGACTTCCGGGGCTTGAGTACGACGGAAGGCTTTGCCATCCGCATCAAACAGATGACAGAAATGCACAGGAAGCTCTATTTTCATTTTGATCCCTTCTGACCTGTGGCGGGAATCTTCTACGCGCACGATGAAGTGTTCCCGAATAGTGTCATGGGTCATATAGATAAATGATTCAGCACCCAGCCGTTCCAGAGCCTCTACTTTACCTTCCACGGCGTTGCCTTCATCGGTTTCTGCCAGGGCATCTTCCGGGCGAATGCCCAGAACCACGCGGTCTCCGGCTTTTGCCCTTTCTGTATTGGCATTGGCCTGGAGTATTTCTCCGGTGGTGAGTTTGATGACGGTCTGTTTTTTACCAACTTTTTCGATAAGGCCATCAAAAAAGTTCATTTTAGGCGAACCAATAAAGCCTGCCACAAACATGTTGGCGGGATGGTGGTACAGTTCCAGTGGCTTACCCACCTGCTCAAGGTTAGTTTTGGCACCAGGCTGCAAGGGACTCAGCACCACGATCTGGTCTGCCAGGGTCATAGCTTCCACCTGATCGTGGGTAACATAGATGGACGTTGTCTTCAGCCGGGTATGTAACCGGGACAGTTCCTGCCGCATTTGTACCCTGAGGGCAACGTCCAGATTGGACAGTGGTTCATCAAACAGGAATACCCGTGGGTGCTGAACAATAGACCGGCCAATGGCAACCCGCTGTCGTTGACCGCCTGACATGGCTTTTGGCTTGCGATCCAGTAACGCTTCCAGTTGCAGAATCCTTGCGGCTTCCTGAACGCGTTCGTTAATCAGGGCTTTATCGGCTTTTACCAGCTTCAACCCAAAGGCCATGTTCTCTTCAACGCTCATATGCGGGTAAAGTGCGTAAGACTGGAATACCATGCCAACCCGTCGTTCATTCGGTGGCATGTCATTAACATGTTCCCCGGCAATAAACATTTCACCGGCACTGATCTCTTCCAACCCGCAGACCATTCTGAGCAGGGTGGATTTGCCACAGCCGGAAGGCCCTACAAAAGCGACGAACTGCCCATTAGTTATATTAAGGTTGACGTCTTTGATCACCCAGGTTTTACCCTGATCGTAGCTCTTGGAAATATTAACAAGTTTTACTTCTGCCATGTCTGTTTCCGCTAACGGTTACCGGTTACTGATTACCTGTGTCAGGAACGGTTTAACCTTTCACACCACCTGCTGTAAGCCCTCCGACTATCCAGCGCTGACAGAGCAGGAAGATGATCGATATCGGTAAACCGGATAACACCGCTGCCGCCGCAAAGTCGCCCCAGAGATAGTTCTGTGGGTTCAGGTACTGTCTGGAGCCAACGGCCAGAGTCAGGTTATCCATACTTTGCAGGAGTACCGACGCCACAGGGTATTCGGCAATGCTGGTGATAAAGGCAAGAATAAAGACGACAGCCAGTATGGGAATAGACAGTGGCAGGAGTACATACCGGAATGCCTGCCAGGGTGTCGCCCCATCAATGGCTGCTGCTTCCTCGAGTGATTTGTCGATGGTTTCGAAATAGCCTTTGATCAACCAGATATGCAGTGCCAGCCCACCCAGATAGGCGACGGTGACAGACCCAAGGCTGTCCAGTCCCAGCCATGGAATATAGTTACCCAGCCTGTCAAACAGTGAGTAAATGGCCACCAGTGCCAGTACTGCCGGAAACATTTGCAGAATCATCATGGCAGTCAGCATATGCTCTTTAAATTTGAAACGTAGCCGGGCAAAGGCATAGGCTCCGGTGGTTGACAGCAGAAGAATCAGTATGGTTGAAACAAATGCCACCTTAATGGAGTTCCACAGCCATAACATCACTGGAAAGGGTGGCTGAATCACGGAACCGTCTGCGTTTTCCCACGGGATGCCAAACGCCAGATACCAGTGTTCAAGGCTGGGGTTGCTGGGGATCAGGTCTCCCGTGGCAAAATTGCCGGACCGGAATGACACAGAGATGATCATCAGGAACGGGAACATAATCAGGCACAGAAACAGAATCATAAAAATTCTTGTGGCCCATACCCGGTATTTCAGGTTTCTTGGCTGAACAATCATAGTGGTTACCTGCACTCTTTCGATATTCCGGGAACCCTTTATTCAGTAAACCGCCTGGTGGCTTTGAGATTGAGCCAGGCGATGACCCCGACCATCAGGAAGATAAAGGTGGCAATGGCTGATGCCAGACCGTAGTCCTGTCCGTACTGACCAAAGGCGATACGGAAGGTATAGCTGACAAGCAGGTCAGTAGCACCGGCTGGCGTGGTCGCACCAATGATATTGGGCGCGCCGTCTGTGAGCAGGGCGATCAACACCAGATTGTTAAAGTTGAAAGCAAAGCTGGCAATCAGCAGTGGAATTAATGGTTTGATGATCAGTGGAATGGTGATTTTGAACAGGTTTTGTACCGGAGTGGCTCCATCAATCGCCGACGCCTCGTAAAGGTCATCAGGAATAGACTTCAGCAGCCCGATACAGAGGATCATCATGTAGGGGTAACCCAGCCAGGTATTAACGATCAGCACCATTGTTTTGGCAAGGAAACCGTTACTGAACCATTCAGGTTGAATGCCAAACAGCATGTTCAGCAGCATGTTGATCTCACCAAAGTTCTGGTTAAACAGACCCCGGAAAATCAGGATGGAGATAAACGCAGGGACGGCGTAGGGGAGAATCAGCAACAGACGATAGACGCCATTGCCCTTGAGCGGTTCCCACTGCACCAGACAGGCCATCAACAGGCCAATAATCAGTGTGAACAGAACACTGAGCGCAGAGAAAGTCAGGGTCCAGGTGAAAATTTGCAGAAATGGCCCCTGAATCCCCGGGTCTGAGATCACCCTGGAAAAATTGTCCCAGCCGTTGAATACCGTAAACCCCGGACTAATGTGTTCGCCAGTGTTGTCAACATAGTAGCCGGTGGTCATATCCGGGGTAAGTATGTCACCGTTGCGACTGTCGATCAGTATATCATTGGAACCTTCGTCGTATATTCTGGCCTGTGGGCCAAACTCACGCAGGCTGGTCATTGATAACGAACCACCATCAGGCAGCATGATGGTTAACAGCTTCAGGATATGGCGAATCCGGATGGTGTCGCGAAAAGCCAGCTCCTTTCCATCAGGCAGTTCAGACGACAGCCGGGCTGTCACTTCTGTTGGTTCGGTTAACTCCCCGAATGGTGCGCTGATCAGGTGCTTGTCCGTGTCTTTATTACTGATAAACAGCAGCTGATAGTTTTCACCCTGCTGCCAGGCTTTGAAATTGTATGACTCTCCCGGGGTTCTGTAGGTTTTTGCCATGTGAATGGCTTTTACCCGTTCAAGAGGGAGAAGATTGCTGGAACTGTAATTGGTGAAAGCGACATTCACCGTATAAAGCAGGGGAAATACAATAAAGACGGATACGCCCAGCAACGCCGGATAAACGTATCGGTAAGAGTAGCCTTTATGGCTGATAAAGACCCAGGTGCCGGTGGTAATAATCAGTAGCACCAGCAAGGCAAAAGCCATTTCACCGCTGGCATACATCATGGTGACACCATACAGCAGGATCAGGTCTATAGCGGCAAGCAGCCCCAATGCGACCCATCTGCCAGGGTTGCCGGACTTATTTCCGGCAGAGCTGATAGCCTCCATAACGGCAAGCCTCCTGAACTCTGGGGTGTCGCTGTTCTGACTGCCCAAAACAACGACAGTAGTCTTATAAGTGAGACTGAACAGACTCACTGGTCAGTAGATTAGTCGACGATACGTTTGGCTGCGTCATTCAGTGCTTCTTTATAGCCCTGGCGTCCGCTGGTGATGTTTCTCAGGGCGGCTTCCATGGCTGACCAGAATTTGCCCATCTCAGGAACATTAGGCATCAGCAGCCCGTTCATTGCGTTGTCGTAGGTGGCGCTGATGCGGGGATCTTTCTGCAGCTCTTTCATGTAGATTTTGTTGGCAACGGCTCCGAGCGACACGTCTTTATTCATCGTACGTAGCCCGTCGTCAATCAGCAGGTAGTTTTCCAGAAACTCTTTAGACAGTGCCTTGTTGGGGCTGGCGTTATTCAGAGCGGCACTCCACACACCGACAAAGGCTTTTGAGGGCTGGCCGTTGATGCTGGGAAGCGGTGCAACCCCGTAGTCGATGCCACTGGTATCCAGGTTGGCCCAGGCCCAGGGGCCGCTGATCATCATGGCACTTTTGCCTTTGTTAAAAGTGGATTCCATGACACCGTAATCAACCCCTCTGGGTAGAACGTTTTTATCAATCAGGTCGGTCAGCATTTTGGCCCCGGCCATGGCACCTTTATTGTTGACACCTGTGTCTTTGACATCGTAACCGGTCGCGGTTTTCTTAAAGGCATAACCGCCATCGGCTGCCAGCATGGGCATGGTGAAATACGGTTGTACCTGGTCCCACATAATGGTTGTCATGCCCTTGTCGGCTTTTTTCAACTGTGTATCCAGGGCAAACATATCTTCATAGGCTTTGGGCGGTTCAGGCAGTATTTTCTTGTTGTAGATCAGGCTGATGGCTTCCAGCGAAATAGGGTAACCATAGATTTTATTGTCAACTGATACAGCGTCCCAGCCCATATCAATAACTTCACGTTTAAATGGTGAGGATGGTTTGATAGGAGCCAGAAGCCCGCTTTGTGCCCACTCGCCAAAGCGATCGTGAGCCCAGAACAAAATGTCCGGTCCGCTGCCGGACGCTGCTGACTGCTGGAAGCGGTCGGTAATGTTTTCCGGAATTTCTACCTTGACCTTGATGCCGGTATCTTCTTCAAAAATTTTGCCCATTTGCCGTATACCGTTGTAAGCCTTATCGCCTCCGACCCACAGAACCAGCTCATCGTCACTGAAAGCCAGTGCTGTCGATGCCCCCATCGTCATGCTTACTGCCACCGTTGCGGCGGCCAGGGTCGTTGCGGCAACCTGGCTGGCGAGTGTTTTAGTCACTGTGTTGGCAAGTTGTTTGATCATCTGTCAAAACTCCAGACAATAATGTGCCCTTTTTCCAGCGTATTCTCTGAGACAGCCGACAGAGCAACGAAAGCTCGTAACGGCCAAATAGCGCTATGACTCAGAGAATGAACCTCAGACCAGAAACAGGATTTAAGGGAATTTGGGTCAGGGACTGTTATAAACCCTTACAAATATAGTTTCTTGTAGAAGAAGCACTGGGGATAATGGTGCGAAAATTCGTGCAGTGGTTTTTGAGTTAGCCTGTGGTTATAAAAAAACTGTCGCATATTTTTTCAAAGCATAACAATACGATCTTACGGGGTTATTTATCCTGCTTTTATCTATGAAGAGTCCATGAAGAGTCCATGAAGAGTCCATGAAGAGCCCATGAAGAGCCCATGAAGAGTCCATGAAGAGCCAAAATTTGAGATCCCGGTTGTAGCAGTCTGCCCGGAAGCTGTTACAAATGGCGCACCTGCCAGCAGCAATTTAGATTTATTGAATTTTGATTGTAATGATCAGCCTGTCAAAGTTAATGGTGCCTGACCGGTAACGGAGATCACCATCAACCAATCTCAACGTAATAGGGACGCGTGTGTATAGAATCAGTTTAAAGCAACTGCTGTCAGAAGCTCATAAAAATGGCGCCTCAGATTTACACTTAAGCTCTGGCTTACCGCCAGCAGTCAGAATTGATGGTGATATTGTCTACTATGACCTCCCTGCCCTGAGCAATGACGACTGCCATTCATTGCTTGGCGAAGTGATGGATGATGACCAGATGAAAGGTTATCTGGATTCCGGAGATGCTGACTTTGCAACTGAGATTGAAGGGGTTGCAAGATTTCGTGTTAATGCCCTGAACAGCCGCAGGGGAGCTGGTGCTGTATTCAGAACCATCCCCAGCCATGTTCTCACTATGAAACAGCTGGGATTGGGTGAGGTCTTCAGGAAGCTTGCTTCCCGGCCAAGGGGACTGGTTCTGGTGACTGGCCCTACGGGCTCAGGCAAGTCGACCACCATGGCAGCCATGCTGGATTATTATAATACCACCAAAAAGGGTCACATCCTGACCGTCGAGGACCCGGTAGAATTTGTGCATGAACCAAAAAGTTGCATTGTAACGCATCGTGAAGTTGGTTGTGACACCGCTTCTTTTTCTTCTGCATTGAGAGCTGCACTGCGGGAGGATCCAGATTGTATTCTTGTTGGAGAAATGCGCGACATTGAAACTATCTCGCTGGCATTAACTGCGGCAGAAACGGGGCACCTGGTACTGGGAACCCTGCACACTAACTCAGCAGCCAAAACAGTCGACAGGATTATTGACGTGTTTCCAGCCAGTGAAAAAGAAATGGTCAGAGCAATGCTTGCAGAATCGTTACAGGGAGTAGTCAGTCAGACGCTGCTGAAAAAGAAAGGCGGTGGTCGTGTTGCAGCACACGAAATAATGGTTGTTGATAACAGTATCAGAAATCTGATTAAAGAGAATAAGATCGCGCAGATGTATTCACAAATACAAACCTCTGGCAAGATCGGCAGCCAGACTATGGATGACAGTCTTAAAAAACTGGTAGAGAATGGCGTTGTTGAACAGGAAGAAGCCAGAAAAAAAGCCAGGGATCCGGACAGGTTCTGATCGTAGCTTTTTCTGACACCCTTTTTCTGACACCCTTCCCTGATTAAGAAGAAGGGTGTCGTACGTCATCCTCGCGCAGACCTCGCGCAGACGGAGAGAGCTGGTATACCTGCCAGGGCAAGGCAGGTTAAAACTGAGCATCCATTAATCTTGTGCAAATATCGCATTCCAGTTCACTGTCATATCGCATCCTGGCTGTCAGCCATTCAGAATTGCGCTTATCCAGTGAAGCTTCGGTATGCACTCTGCCAGAGTCAGTCTGATCAATAAGCTGAAAGAAAAGTTCTTTCTGATCAGTCTCAATCGCGGATGTTATCGATTCAGCCAATGACTCAATACTGTCCAGGCAATTCGGGTCAAGATGCTGTTCAATCCAGCTTTCAAGCTCAGGACGGCTGTCCGGCTTATCCTGGTCGTTGTCTTTCAGAGTCCACTTCTTATTCCATGTATCCGGGTTAGGGCTGGAGTATAAGAGTTTGCCTTTTCTGGACTGCTGGCTTATCGCAAGAAACAACCCTGAATAACTTTTCATATACACCTCAGGTAATGGTGTTTTCGAAAGCGTTTTGTTTCACCGCTATGGAAGTTTTAAGTTGTACTGCTCATCTTTTTTGACAGATAAGGTTACAAATAGTAACAGAACTTTCTGCCTCATAGAAATTGCCATTTATGTAAGTTAACAAAAGTCTTTGTAAATATCGGTTTAGACATATTAAGGCTGTCATTCATAAGGTTGTTGTAGAATAAAATTTATTCAGTAAGTCACAAAACGACTTGTCTTATTGAGTACACAATAAAGCCACTGGAAAAGAAAGCCATTGGAAAAGAAAGCCGCTGGAAAAGTATTAGTACACTTATTCTCTTCCTTTTCGATAAAAATGTGCATAAGCACTTCCTTGAATCTTCATTTCAGAACGGGCGATATTCCGAACGGTTTCTGCGGATATTGATTTCGTTATGCCGCACTCGACTGCCATTTCAGCAATAGAGTTAAAGCTTTTAAGTGGTCGACTGCTTTTTATCAGGTCAGTCAGTTGTTGTTTCTGGGCACGAGTCAGACAGGGTTTTCTACCCCGGTTTTCCAGCCGTCTGGAGACTATCTGGGTATGGTCAGATTTAATCCAGCATTTTCTCCAGCGTCTGACATCTCTTGGCTGTATCTCAAGCTCGCGGGCTGTCCCCTTTATTGTTTTTCCTTCATTGGCAAAAAGAATAATAAGTGCCCGGATGCTTTTTTCCAAAGAAAGGGCTTTAGTCTCAAGATAGCGTTCAAGTGCAGCCTTTTCCTCTTGTTTTAACTTGATGTTGCAACTGATCATTTTTCTACCCGCCAGCTTCTTTGTTATTTAGTTCACACTAATTCGGTTGCGTAGAAAAAAAAATAAAGTCTCAGAGTGACATTTGTGCCTGCCAACCCGCATCGGTTTTGAAAAAATGCCATCCGGGCTGTCTACTAGCCATGATTAAATGGTTCAGGCAGGGCAATGACAGAGATGAAGAGAGAGTCATCGGGTTTCAGTCTCATTGAGGCTCTGGTCACAGTGGCAGTGATAGCCATTGCAGCAGGCATTGGTATTCCCAATTTCAATCATTCGATTGCGAACGGCAGGCTGAACGAATCGGCTAATGCTTTCATGGGGGCTATCAATTACGCACGGGCAGAAGCCTTCACCCGGAAACAGACGGTTCATCTTTGCAGTGCCGACAGCAAGGAAGCAGCCTGCAACAAAAATGGCCTGCTCAGCGCAGGTGCAGCCGTTATCAATGGCAGCAATGTGCTGCTTCGGATTCCGGCAGCACGTCAGGGCATAGAGATCAGACCCAAAGGCATTTCCATAGACTTCAATAACCGGGGGCAGCTCGTCGCAGGTTCGGTCACCCTGTCGTTTTGTGATCAGCGGGGACCCGCCAGTGCGCTGGCTTTATCGATTAACGGGTCTGGCCAGGTCAGCAAGGGAGGATTGGTCGCATGCAACTGATCCGGCGCACCGGGCGCGACCGGGGCTTTTCTTTAATTGAAGTGCTGGTGGCTCTGCTGGTTATGGCACTGGGTATTACAGAGTTGTCGAAACTTCAGAATCATTCAATGCAGTCAACGGGTGAAAGCCTGCATCGTAACACTGCCATCATGCTGGCGAGCGATCTGGCAGAGCGAATCAAGCTTAATCCGGATGCCGCTCTTGCAGGGAACTACGACAGTATCAGCCTTCAGGGTAATAAGCAGAAGGTTATTCCTTCTGTCAGCAAAGATTGTTCACTAGTGCAGTGCAATGATCAGGAGCTGGCCAGTAGCGACATGAGGGAATGGTTGGAAAATATAAATGACCAGCAGGGCTGGGGAGCAGACGGGAGCGGCTATGTTCCAATGCTCCCCGGGGCTACCGCCAGCCTGACCCGGAATAACAGGACATTTATCATCAGTATTTTCTGGCAGGAGGCTAACCAGTCATCCCATACCAACGACAGGGTGTCTTATCGCCAGAGGGTTTTTTTATGAAAGCGGGTCGCACAAACAGGCAACAGGGAATCAGTCTGAGCGAAATGATGATCGCTATATTGCTGGGTTCCATTATCACTATTGTAGTGTCTGATAATTTTACACAAAGCTCCATGAATACCCGGTCAGAGCAGGGAGTCAGAAGTATTGCAGAAGGGGCGCAACTGGCGAAAGAGCTGATTGCCAGAGATCTTCGTATGGCAGGGTACCAGGGCTGTGTCGGTTTTCGGGAGAAGCCGAAAGCCGACGACGCCGCGAGATTACCGAAAGCAGCCGTTTTTGGGGTTAATGCGCCAGCGGGTCAGCCCGACACCCTGCAGATATTCAATGCCGCGAGGTTGGGAGCACCGATAGTGGTACAGGACATAAATATTGCCGCAAACGCTCCCGAGATCGTTCTTGGCAGAAATATTACGGTCAATGAAAAGACTGAATTTCTGATCACTGATTGCAAACAGAGTGTCATTTTCAGAAGTCAGGCGACAGCAACGACAACGAGTAACAGGGTGGTGCCGCCCGGAACGGTATCGATTGTGGATTTGTTCTGCAGTCGGGAGAAGCGGGCAGACCCATGCAGCAACATTGAGTTTTATATTCTTGGCCAGCCCGGGGAGAGCGTCTACAGCATTGCTCCTTCTTTTCCGGGGTCTGCCGGCACTTCGCTGTTCCGGGGTGGCGTGAGAATGGTGGACAATATCACCGACTTACAGGTGGCGTATGGCCTCAGGAGCAATGGCAAGCTTCGATACCGGGATGATTGTGATGCCGCATGCAAGTTTGGTGATGCTGAATCCTTACGGTTTACCATCACCGTATCCAGTCCCGATCAAAAAATTCAGAGGTCGTTTACTACAACCGTTAAGCTGAGAAACACCAGTGTATAGATTAAAAAATCAAACCGGTATGGCTCTGCTTGTCTGCATGGTTATTTTGTTGTTATCCGCTATAGCCGTGATTTCTACGACTAAAAATTCAGCACTGGCAAACCGCTCTTCTTATCTCTTTCAGCGGGAAGCAACGACTTTTCAGCTGGCAGACAGCGCACTGCATCGCTCATTGAGGGACTTTCGTGATTCCCCTGCTGCACGTATGCAGGCCAGAAGTGACAATGGCCTGAGAGTAACAACATCCAGTCGCGGAGCTGGTGCCAGCGATTCGTTGCCCGGTGGTGAAATCCGGGCCGATGCCGTCACCCGAATTACCCGACCCGACCCTGTTGGAAACAGTATTTCGGAGGGCGTCGGAGGTACGAAGTTTTTCATTTACACGACAACCAGCCAGGCAAGAGACCCGGATACCAGGGCCAGTATTAATCTGGAAGCGGGATACAAGTCACGGGAAGTCAATTAATAAAAGTTAGTACAGACAGATCATGAATAAAATAAAACGCCTCATACATTTTTTTACACTGTTTATTGCACTGTCTGTTACGTTACCTCTGCAGGCAGATGATACCGACGTTTTCCTGGGTGGTACCTCCAGGACCAGAGTAGACAGTCCTAATATCCTGTTCGTTCTGGATAACAGCGGCTCCATGCTCAGGACGGTCACTGAAGACAATAAGAGTCGTGCTGAAGTCATTCGTGAAGGATTAATTAAACTCATCAATGAGTTAGAAGCGGTCAATATCGGCCTCATGGTTTTTAGTACTTCAGGACTGGTAGATAGTTATGGTCGTCCAATAAGCGACAGACTTCTTTATCCTATTGCACCTGTCGAAAATGTCAGGCCGGGCATGATTGATTTTCTCAATAATTTTGAGCCAGTTTCATACCGCATCAATACACCGCTTGGCCCTGCATTGATGGATGCGTCGAAGTATTTTGATGGTTCTTTCAAGCATTACACCTGCCCGGTAACTGAACAGTGTCAGAACAACCACATCGTACTACTTACAGATGGTCAGCCAAGTGACTTCAATATCAGCAGGAGTTTCAGGGATTTTTCTGGAATAACAGGGTGTACCGGCTACAATTCCGCAGGCAACAGGGTTAGTCGCGGAGAATGGTGCGTTCGTGAGCTGGCAGACTATATGGCAACGACGGGGGGCTCAGTGGCCAAGTCTGTAAAAGTCCATACCATTGGTTTTGCCCTTGGGGAAAGTAATAAGAGCCTTCAGACAAAGATATTTTTAGACGATGTGGCAAAGCTTGGTCAGGGCAAATACGCCCACGCCAGTAACGCAGAAAATCTGAAAGATATCCTGGGTTATCTGAAGCGCAGCGTTCTGGACAAAAGCACAACCTATACCGTACCGGGAGTGACAGCCAATAACTTTTCCAACGCCTATCACCTGAACTCAATTTTTTTCTCATTGTTCACGCCTTCACTAAACGACCGCTGGAATGGCAACGTTAAAAAATATCGCCTCAAAGCAATGACTGACAGCACTGCTTCGGGCTCATCTACCCTCAGGATTGTTGACTCCAACGGCGCTAATGCCATTGATCCGGGCACAGGTTTTTTTAAAAGTAGCAGCAAAAGCTACTGGTCTGACATCAATGATGGCAATGATGTTGCGCTTGGAGGTGTCAGTAAAAAACTGCCAACTAAAGAAGATAGAAAGGTCTACACCTATCTGGGTCAATACGACTTTTCAACACCTGTCGACCTGACTGAGGGCGAAAATTCCTTTACTGCCAGCAACCCCGGGCTGACCCCTGATTTATTCAATCTGGCAGTCGGCGATACCAGTGGAAAAAATACAGCCATTGACTGGTTGAGAGATCCCGATAAAGACCTGGGTGATCCAATGCATTCGGTGCCGGGAGTGGCTACTTATCGATGCCAGCAATTCGATGAGGGCGCTTCACAGGTTTGCCCGGAAGATAAACAGGATATGGCCCTGTTCTTTGGAACCAACGACGGACAGTTTCACGCCGTTAATGCTCAGACCGGATCAGAGTACTTTAGCTTCATCCCAAAAGAGATTCTGCCAAAACTGCCTGCCTTGCAGAAGAACCAGGAAACCATTCGTACTAAAGACCATGGTCGTATATATGGCATCGACGGTTCGGTGACCCTGTGGGTCAATGATGTCAACCGGAACGGGGTTATTTTTGGGGGTATGGACACACTTGATCAGGATGGTGACGGAAAAACGACTGAAATTCTTGATAAAAGCACTCTCAACAGTGGGGAGCACATTTATGCCTATATTGGCATGCGCCGTGGTGGCAGACATTATTACGCATTTGATGTGACTCGCTTAGACAAGCCAAAGCTGCTGTGGGTGATTGAGGGTGGCAAAGGAGACTTTGCACAGCTTGGTCAAACCTGGAGCAAGCCTATTGCTACAAAGGTTCGTTTTAAGGGGGAAGACAGGAAAGTACTTTTTTTCACAGGCGGTAATGACACTAATCAGGATTATGAGTTTGACTATAAAGAAGCCAGGTATGGCAATGCAATCTTCATGGTAGACGCAACAACTGGCGAGCTGCTCTGGTCTGCCGGAGGGCAGGCTCAGAGCCTGTTGCCCCGCATGGACGCTTCTGGCTATAAGGCCTGGAGCAGCAGACAGTACTATCGTAATAATAGCGTCTCAGGCATCGACTGCCGGACAACTGGAGCCTGGTTTGGCTTTGAGTATGAGGCCTGCGTGATGGAAGGCGATTATATTTACAAAGCACGCAGAACCAACATTGGTGAAAGACCTTCGACAAGCCCGGATACCTGGGAAAAGATAGGCACCATAAAAAATCAAAAATACAGCCACAATCTTAATCTCAGCAAAATGAAATATTCCATGCCCGGCGGTGTGCGAGTGGCTGACATTGACTTTGATGGCTACGCAGACCAGCTGTTTGCAGCAGACACCAGGGGGCAGGTCTGGCGCTTTTTTATCAACAACTGCATCAAAAACCAGCTGGGCTGTACTTCTGCTGCAATCGGGGTCAGTGAAGATCGGTTTATTTCGCCTTCTGACAGTGACGGCGATGGTGTCTGGGCTGAAGATGAGGGAGTGTTTGCCGTTGCCGGGGTAAAAGACAACCCGGAACGGCAGACCAAGATATATGTTGAGCCGGATGTCAGCCTCAGCTTTAAAAACGGTAAGATGTATATGGCGATAGGCATAGGCACTGGCAGTCGGCCTGACCCCACCAGTCGTTACCAGTATTCGTATCTGAAGAACCGTTTTTATGTTTACTTAACGCCCCATTCAGCCATGCTCCCCCTCGATCAGTCTGGTGTTATCAGTGGTCAGCGGGTACCCAGCCACACCATAATCACCGATTACAGTGCTAACCTGGTATCGGCTAAAGACTTGCCTGGTGAAAGAGTGATTGACAGAAAAGTATCTGACTGGACCGGAGGCTGGTACATTGATTTAGACGACAAAGAGCAGGTACTCTCCCCTGCGACAACGTTCAACGGATTAATTTATTTTAATACTTACAGACCGCCTTCAGAGGATTCCGGTATCCCGCGCCTGCCCTGTCAGGTGGTGGCAGGAAGCTCCAGAGCTTACACCGTGCATTTGAGCAATGGTGCAGCGGCTTTTGATAATAAGCGGTTCACCAATTTAAAAACGCCGGGTATTCCCCCCTCAACGCGATTCTTCTTTATCAAAAATGATGAAGGCGGAACGGATTCCGGAGGTACGGCAGGTACCGAGAGCCTCCCTGTCACTTCAATTGGGGGAAATAGCGATGGACTCCTTTACTGGAAGCAGGAGGAATAATAAATGAAGAACAGGCGGGGTTTTTCCCTGATAGAGATGCTTGTTGTACTGACGATCATGGGTATCCTGAGCGCAATTGGTATCCCCCGTTATCAGCAGTATGTAACCAATTCGGCGATTGAGACAGGTAAAACCTCGCTGGTGTCCCTGGCTGCCGCAATGGAAAGACACCGGGCGAGGACAGGCACCTATGCAGGTGCCGCCGCAGGCAAAAGGGATACGGGAGCGCCTGCCATTTTTCCGGCGCACTCGCCTGATGATAATTCGCCTTACTTTAATCTGACTATCACAGCAGCAGATTCTGCTTCTTATCAGCTGACGGCAACTTCTACGCAAAAAGGTACCCTTGGCAAAGGTACCCTTACTCTTGACTCAACCGGCCTTCAGGGCGGCACCGATACTTTGAGAAACAAATGGTAACGATGAACAGAGCCCGTTATTTTACAAAACGACCAGTGTCCATTGTTGTTGCACTCATGGGTTGCCTGTGCATAACAGCAGTCAGTGCCGATGATATTGCTGTTTATAAACCCGATGGCTCTGTCCAGTGTTCTGACGAACCTGGCAGGTCTCAGGAAAGTGACCGCAGGCAACTTAAATCAAAAGGTGTGAGAGTCAGTGACCAGTTCAGGGCAAAACTTCCTCCGGCTGAACAGCAGTGTGGCAAACCCACAGGAATGGCGAACGGATTTGTTATTCGTGGCATCGACCTTAAAAAAGCAAAAAAGCTGGGCTTTGAGGTAATGGACTATTAAACCGGATAAACCGGAACAGCAAAGAAGAAAGCATTAAAAAACGCCCGGATGGTAAGTCCGGGCGTTTTTTGTTAAGACGCAAACAGTTAAGACACAAACAGTTAAGACACAAACAGTGATCAACGATATCGGGCAGCAGCCATCGCCTTCATGGCTTCATCATCGACGATCCTGGGGGTAATAAGAATTAACAGCTCCTGAGATTCAAAGCTCTCTTTATCCTGACGGAAAAGTCGGCCAACCCCGGGAATATCCCCCAGCAATGGCACTTTTTGTTGTCCGCTGGTTTCGGCGGTTCGGCGAATGCCTCCCAGAACCACGGTTGAACCATCCTCAATTAAAATATTACTCACCAGCTCGTTGGCGTCGATAATGGGTACTCCAGTTTTTGTTGTCGTGGTTGTATCGTTGTTGGTTATAACCACTTTCAGCAGCAATTTGTCATCCGGAATAATCTGGGGGGTCACCGCCAGAGAGAGTACCGCTTCTTGAAATTCTACCGATTTAGAGCCATTGCCCTCGGTTTTTTCATAAGGGATTTTTTTACCTTTCAATATTCTGGCTTCAGTATTGTTAGTGGTGATCACCGTGGGCTCTGAGATAATTGAACCACCGCCGTCGCTGATCAGAGCCGAGATTTCCAGGTTCAGCATCAGGTTATCATTGGCAAACGCCAGGGCCAGACCACTGGAACCTGCTCCTTTTACACCAAAATCAAGAAACGGATTTTTACCAGTAAAACTGGTTTTTCCTTGTCGGTTAAACTGATCACCCGAAAGAACGGTATCACCTTCCTTATAGTTGAAGTTGCTTCCCCTGCCGCCCACTAAAATCTGATCGCTGCCTCCGAGATGATAACGGCCACCCGACCAGGCAACACCCAGTTCATCTTTTCTGTTGGAGTCGATGGCGACAAGACGGGCTTCGATGAATACCTGTTTGACCGGTTTGTCAATCAGACTGATCAGCTCTTTAACATCACGGATGCTGGCGGCGGTGTCTTTTAACATCAGTGCGTTTAATTGTTTGACAATACTGATGGAGCCCCTGGAAGAAAGAACCCCTTCTTCATCGCCACTTTCAAGCATCGCCGCCACTTCTTGCGCGTTGGCGTACTTCAGCTCGATAACCGTGGTGTGGAGAGGCATCAGGTCAGCGAGGTCTTCCGCTGCCTTCAGTTTTGATCGCTCAAGATCTGCCAGTGATTCTGTCGGTGCAATCATCAGGACATTATTGACCAGTCGTTTATCGAGGCCGGTTGTGGTCAGAATGGTATCCATGGCCTGATCCCAGGGTACATCATCCAGCCTGATTGAAATACGTTGAGTGACCTGATCAGAAGCCACAAGGTTCAATTGCTTCTGGTCGGCGAGAATCTGCAAGGCGTCGCGCACTTCAACATCCTGAAGATTCATGCTCACCCGCTCACCGACATAATCAACCTCATCAAAGCTCTTTTTTTGGGTCAGCAGCAGGATGAGTTCTTTACCGTCTAATGACCAGTCGTGGGTCAGGGATGCGTCGACTGCCGGAACCACATTAATGACTGTGTTATCGGCATTGCTTTTAAGGTGAATCTGATCGACGACGGTACCAAAGTCAGAGACATCAAAACCACCGGCAATACCCTCCTGTACCTGCACCCCGGGAATAGTCAGCTGATAGCTGCCGTCAATAGAGCTGGCTTCTGACACGGACAGCGCATCAGGGTAGCGGTTAAATGACAGGAGAATTTTACCGTTGTTTTCACCGTACCGATGGAAACTGAGATTGCTCACAGAAAGGGCATCAGGGGTTGCTGTGGGGCTGGTGGCATGACGGTTGACCTCTTCAGGCGTGCTTTTAGAGAAAAAGAAGCGAATGCTGTTCTCAAGTCTCTGTTCTGTCAGTGATGCCGGATGCTTTAATTTGCCAACCAGTCTTGCTTCATGAGCGGACGAGATTAATTCAAAATTCGGAATTAACGGGCTTTCAGTGGTCAGCTTTCTGTCCACCATGGAAGCGGTCACGCCCTCCATGTCGACGATTATGCGTGGTGGGGAAGATAAGTTAAACGTGGTGGTGGCTGGCAGTTCACCGGAAAAGCCAACATCGATATAACTCTGGTTATTAATGGTACCCGATTCAACCGATGTAATAACCGAGCTAAAAGCTGACTCTGCTGCCATCAACATAGCCACTAATTGTAAAAATCTTCCAAATTTCATTATTTTCTCAGTGTATTGACAAGGTGCAGACCCTGTTCGGGGTTTACTTCGTGACTTACTTCGTCGCTTACTTTGTGACTTACTTAGTCACCAGGCCTGTACCGGACTGCAAATAAAGCACTTGTGGTTTTTCTGACCAGTGCCCGTCACCAACGGGTATCAGTTCCACGACCTCAACATGGGAGTTTGTTATGGCGTTAATCAAGCCGTGCTTGTTTCCGATGTAATCCCCAACCTTTGCTGACATCAGCTTTCCCTGGCAGGACAGCAGGGCAATAGGTTCCGACAGGTTCATCGTCCCACGCATGGAAAAACAGTCGAGGCTGTGCTTTTCCATGTCTGTTTTTTCTCTGTCAGGGTCTGGCTTTCGTTCTGACAGTTTATATTGAAGCTTGACCGGGTCGACTTTAATGATCAGGGGTAAAAACGGGCTGCGGCTGCCGGAATGTTTGTAGGCATAACCCTGAATATCTTCAAAAACAGGCAGTGGGGCGATCTTTCCTTTTTTCTCTGGTCGCAGCCGTTCAAGGCGCTGATCAATGTCAGAAAAGTCCGGGACATGGCCGCAGCCGGCCAGCACCAGGGCGGACAGAATAATCATTAAGGTCCTCATTGGCTTCCCCCGTTTTGCTCCTGCCCCTTCTGGTTGTACCTGTAAGTTTTGGCGAGAATGTTTACTCTCATTAACCGGTTGTCACCAGGCACTGGCTCTACTCTGAAATCGTGCAGAGAGACAAGGCGGGGCAGGTTAGACATAGCACTGACGAAATTGGCAATGTCGTGATAGCCACCGAGAACATCAATGTTAATGGGCAGCTCGACGTAGTATTCCTGCTCAACTTCTGGCATAAGGGCAATTTTTTCAAACTTCATCGAAGCGCTTTTGCCCACTTCGGTAATGTCTTCAAGTAATCCCGGTACTTCAGTATCCGTTGGGAGCCTTTGCAGCAGCATGGAAAAAGTACTTTCAATTTCTTTCATCTGCTCCCGGTATTCAGGGAGATAAGCCGCCTTTCTGGCTTTGAAACCATACATCTGATAAGACTCCTCCTGCTTTTCAATCAGACGGCTGGTGTCTGTCAGTACGGGCATGACAGCAACCGTCGTACCCGTGATCGCAGTTATTGCGAGCACAGAGAAAGCGATCAGATAACGCAACATTGCTGGCCAGGAACCGATATTCCTGGTTGACATGGAGGCGTAATCAAAGGTTTTCAGCTCGCTGAGGCTGTTGCTGAAAAATCGTTTTATCGCAATGGGTTCAGGTTTTTTCTGCAGCCTGTTTTTTTTTTGTCTTTTTTTCTGTGCTGTTATTTTTTTCAGGAGCTTATTCAGCTTTGGCATGTTTTGCTCCCTCTCCGGCATCATCTCCGGTTTCAATATTTTGAATGACAGTTAATAGAAATTCACTGTGCATACCAGAGCGGCCTACCGTAGAGTTTTTATCAACTTTATTGACATAGGTTAGATTTGGATTTGAAAAAACATCAGAGCGGTCGAGGTTTCTCAACAAATCTGCTATTTCATTGTTCTTTGTACTCAGCCCGGTAAGGGTTAAAAGGTTTTTGGTTTTAGTCGCAGAAGTAAAGTAAACGCCATCAGGGGTGTTTTCTGCCAGAGAATCAAACAGGCGGACAATTAAATGCCTGTCTCCCTGAAGGCTGCTGATCACTTTTATTCGTTCCGTAATCGTTTTTTTCTTATCTTCAATTTCTTTAATTTCCCGAAGCTGGCTGTTAACAAAAGCAATCCTTGAGTCAAGGTAATCGGCACGGGCCTGTTCAATGCGTCTGTTATCGCTGGCTATCAGCCAGGCAGTGCTGACAATAATGGCTCCGATACCAAAACAGAGCGTCAGCAAAGTAATAAACGCCTTGAGTTTTCTTTTCTGCAACCTCTCTCGCCATGGGATCAGGTTAATTTCATACATTTTTTAAACCCCGCATGGAAAGGGAAATGGCGGAAGCGTAGGCAGCGGTTTCAAACGCAGACAGGTAATGACTTTTAGGGGTGGATGCAGTGGTTGGAATCAATAGTGTGGCTGGAATATCAACTGCTTCAGACAGAGCTGTAATAACGCCGGGCAACATTGAAAGACCTCCGGATACCACTGCGACGTCCGGTATGGAAGCTGCTCCAGAGCCAGTCAATGACTGGTGGTGTTGCTGGGCTACTTCTACGATCTCACTGATTGCCCGGGAGATAGCATCTTCCCACTGCTCATTGGTGTTACCGTTTACCAAATGCTTATAAACATCCGGTTCTGACCACTCAGATTCAGTGGCAAGAGTCTGTAAAATCTGCCCGGCCTGATAAGCGCCTTCCCTGTAGCCCTCCATAACACCGTTTTTGCTGAAAATATGGGTTTTTATTTTTTTGCCGCCAAGGTCAATGTGCATCAGTCTGTACTGCGTCGGTATGTCGCTGCCGGTTGCGGCTTGCAGGTTCATGGTTGCTGCGGCACGGGCTGCGCAGTCACCAGCGGTGTCGGCAATGAGAGGAAGATAACCGGCAGTCTCAAACATATCGACAATATTATCGACGTGTTCTTTTCGTGTTGCGACCAGCATTACCTCATTGAGCGAACCATTGGATGCTTCCAGTGGGCCAATAACCCTGAAATCAAAATAACTTTCTTCAATGGGGAATGAAATGTAAGAAGAGGCATCTATTTTGATGGACTCTTCCATATCCTGGTCTGTCAGGGAGGAGGGCAGCTCTATGACTTTTTGAATGGTCTGGTAAGTATTCAGCGAGAATGCCAGCCGTTTTTCCTTTATTTTGTATTTCTGCAGCAACCCTTCAAGGACCCCGAT
This sequence comes from Endozoicomonas gorgoniicola, assembly GCF_025562715.2. Classification (NCBI taxonomy): domain Bacteria; kingdom Pseudomonadati; phylum Pseudomonadota; class Gammaproteobacteria; order Oceanospirillales; family Endozoicomonadaceae; genus Endozoicomonas; species Endozoicomonas gorgoniicola. The sequence continues at coordinate 3,643,002 of NZ_JAPFCC010000001.1, read as the reverse complement.
TACCTGCTCAGGGTGTGCAATACCCTCTTCTGTCACAGCACCTTCGGGCGTTGGCGAAGCACCTGCGGCTCTGATTAAAGGTGAACCTGAAGAATTGTCGACAAAAGCAAAACGAACGATGCTTGTGCCAATATCCACACCTACTACGCCTGATTTTTTGTTATATGAAAATAAAGACACTTGTCTGTCTCAGTCTGAACTTACCTGAGGCAGAGGGTTACACAGAAGTAAATCTGCTTTGAAAAATAAATGCGATATAAGCGACAAACGTGCGGTGTTTTTCAAGATATTTGTTCGATAGTGTTTATGGTTATGGCTGATTCTTAATGCAGGAAAATCTTATTCTGTTGTGAAAATTATTGATCTGTAATTGTGATTTATTAAATGGTGTTTTTTGCAAACAGGTAATTATATCTATTGAAAAATAAATAGTTCTGGTTAGGTGATCCTTTCGGATGCTTTTCTTCAGGTGAAATAATTGTTTTATATCAATTTTCATAAAAATAATCTTATGGTTCGCAAAAAAAAATGATTTAATTGCCATCAGCTTAAAGGTTGGTATTCCAATAACTGGTTGTACTCTTATCTTTTCAGAATATTAAAAATGCTCATTAACCTGAGCAGGCAACTTTTGCTTCTTCGGCAGGGTTGCTTTTCTGACAGGGCGTTTTGAGGTCGTATAAAAGCAATAAATGACTAAAAAATACGTGGAGGGCAAAGCAAGCTTAACAATAATGGAAGCTGTGGTGTAAATGATACTGATGAGTCAAGTCCCTATTCCCCGGGCAATTGTTGGGGACAGCGAATTGATTGAAGCCTGGAAAAAAGCGTACAGGTTTCTGGCAAAAAATAAGTGCGTCGAATATCTCCAAAAAGATGCAGAAATACGACAAAGAGATGATATTTTATTACTGGCAGGTGGTTCTGTTTTCAGGTATTACGTAAGGCCAGAGCCTTCTGTTCTGCAATACACTGGTCACTATCTTCCGGGAGATATCATCAACAGACCGGTGCTGCTCAGAAAGTCTTTTAAGTTGGTGGTCAGAGATGGCTGTACCCTTATCCGTATAGGCAAATCGGCCTTTAGAGAGCTGTTGACTGAGCATGAAAAGGTGGCGCGTATAGGTCTGTTGTGTATGCAGTACGAAACCCTTGAAAGTGCCAGAATTATCTACCGGAACGCCCGGTTGCACGACAAAGACAGGGTGGCTGAGGCACTTGTGGATCTGTCTCAGTTTCCTTCTATGTATCAGGAGGATGGAAAGTATGTGATTCAGGCGCAGAAGAAAGAAATGCGGATGATGGCTGATGTAAAACGCAGAAACTCAGCGAGGGTCTTTATGGTGCTGGAGCAGGAAGGTATTTTAATACCAAAGCCCGGGAATGGACTGTTTCTTTTTGACAAAGAAAAAGCCGAAAACCTGCTTTCGAAAGCAGAGCCGATGAAAGACAATTAAATTGGCTGTGATGTTGGGCATGGCTTTGGAGCATAGATTTAGAATCGTTTCTGATGCGGTACCTGACGTTGCGGCATGTTTATATTGGGCTGGAGTGCTATTGATATATGTCTACCACAATCAGGAAAGGGCAAAATATATTGCCGCTGGATTTGAAAACCCTTCCCGATCTTTATGACGCCTATCTGCCCTTTATAAAAGGGGGTGGGCTGTTTATAGCAACGACGGACTCTTATGAAGCGGGCGATCAGCTTTTTATCCGTCTCTCCCTGCTGGATGGGCCTGACAAAATTCCGATAACCGGTAAAGTGGTCTGGGTAACGCCAGACAGTTGTCGTGGGCAGGAGGTCAGTGGCATTGGCGTTCAGTTTGATCCTGACAGCCAGGATATAAAGCGCCAGATAGAAGCGCATCTGGTGACCTCCACGGGCAGCCAGAGGCTGACTCACACGATGTGATTTTCGGGAATCTCCCATCCCATGCCGTGCAGTCAGCCTCCCGGTCAGAGGCTGTTGTCACGGCTGGTCGCAAGCATGCCTTTTTTAACCTCGCGATTACTGCTCAGGACAAGCCCGATACTGGACTGGGGAAATACCGAGTAAACCATGACGGCACCTGCGATTTTCTGGCGGCCATCTTCCAGCTTTTCTCTGATCTCCAGAACCTTTCCGGCGGAGATGTTCTGGCTGCTGCCTGCGTTGAGCACAATCGATGAAAAGACTCCGGTCTGAAGTTTTCCGCCCTCCAGGTGATTGATCCGGGTCGTTGCTAACCCTTTATACCAGCCTGAGACTTTGTGGCTCTCAATGCCCTGTCCATCGCCGTGGCGAACAGCCAGTGCTGTTTTAACAACCGGTTCGACTACATTTTCCAGCCGGTAATACCCTTTACCATTGAGTGTTTCGGTCAGAACGGCTTCTGCGATTTTGAGGAACAGGGGGTTATCTCCGCCCGTTTCTGTTGTGAGAATATCGATTCGGTCGGGGTAGTTCTTGCTCAGGCGCTCAATCGTTACCGTATTCCCGTTAGCCAGTAGTCGTCTATTGTTGGAGGAGGTAACGGGCCACGGGGCGTAGTCAGGCAGTCGATAGTCCTTCATATACTTCTGGAGATCGGTCTTGCGCCACAGGTTCATAATGGAGTTGTGGTCCCTGATAGCGGGCTTGATCTGTCTCATGGATGGCGACAGTCTGACCATGCGTCCGGATGTCGCCAGTAATTTTTTGGCGTGTTCTTTCTCTTCGCCTTCCAGTTTGACGATTTCGTTTTTTCCTTCCCTGTTGACCAGTGCCAGCACATCGCCGGGATAGATCAGGTGGGGGTTGTCAATGTCCGGATTCTGCGCCCAGATAGATGGCCAGAGCCAGGGATCGGAAAAAAAGGCTTCGGAAATATCCCACAGGGTGTCACCGCGCCTGACCACATAAACGGAGGAAGGATCCAGTTTGTCAATCTGTAGCCGTGACCGGTCAGCAACAGATAACTGTGTCGTCAATAAAGTGATGGCGCACAGAAGGGCGGGTATCAGGCGTTTCATGTTCTTGTCCAATTTGCTGCTGTCCTCGCTAGACTATCCCTTCTTCTCGCTGAATATGCTTCATGTCATGAAGGATGTTTCTGAGAGACTTTTCGAAAACCTGGATTTCCTCGATTTTGATGGCATCGCCCGAGACCATGGCCTCGGCCAGCTCCCTGCGGCTGAAATTCATCAGCAGGCCCCCGTTGTGATCGAGAAATACATAGTGCTGACTGTGCTCCATGACTTTTTCCAGCTTTCCGCGCAGTGTGCTCTCGCCCCGGGTAAAGCGGAACCAGCAGCCGGGTTCCAGAGTGTCAATGATTTCGTATTTCCCGGCGAGATGGGCCGGAAGGTCCGGGTCAGCCGGTGTGACTTCAGTGTCGGGTTCTGACGCTGTGCGGACAGACTGATCCTTGATCATACTCGTTAAACCCGTCATCCAGTGATCGATGACGGCCTGCCCGAAGCCGATGCCCGTCAAACCTTTGCGCAGCCCCCGGGTGACTTTATCGAGCTGGCTCAGAGTTGCTGTTCTCTTATCGCTGTCAGGCAACAGTGAACAGGCCTGCACCACATAATCAAGATATTGCCAGGCGATACGCATCTGTTTTGAGTCGGAGCCATAACGATCATTCGTGATCCGTAGGTACAGCCCCCAGCCGTTAAACACCAGGTCTTCCACTGCCTCGCTTAAGGAAACGCCATGAACCCGTTCCCGGATGTCGGTCAGCATGCCCTCTTTGATCAGGTCAACCCGAATTTTGCACTCCACCTGTCGGAGGCTGGTTTGTGCTGCCGAGATATAGCGTTTTTCTTTTTCCTGTCCCAGGCGTTCAAGTTCGACACAGGCTTCAGTGGCCGCCGTTACGCCGGACTCCTCAAACTGTGTCAGAAATTGCTTTACGATCCGTTCCATATCCGCATACAGCTGATCCCTGTGCAGGTCTCTGGCGCTGATGCCGTAACTGGTATCAATCAGCTGGCTCAGCAGGCGGCGACCACTGTGGTCGGGGTTCAGCAGAAATTCCGGCTCCATGACTGCAACCCTTAACAGGGGCAGTTGCAGACGGCTGAAAATGGCTTTCAACGGGGGTTCGAAATCCGGGTCGTCCAGAAGGTCGTCAAACCCGTCGCTCAGCATGGAAACTATTTCAGCGTCTACATCCGCGCTGGTTTCCTGGTGTGTGCTCAGCAACTCGATAATCGGTTCCTGCATCTGGGACAGTCGCAGGGTATTGCCCTGAGGCTGGTGCTCTGCCAGTTCGGCAATCTGGTGTGACAGGTTCAGTCGGTGGGCGTGTATATCCTCCGCCATCGATTCCGGAGCCGCAGGCTCAGGGGTTGCCGGTGAGTGTGTGTCAGGGGTGCCGGTGGCGGCTACCCGGAATTCAAAAGTGGGTTCTTCGTTCTCTGCTGTATCGCTCCCGGTATCGTCCGGTGCGGGTTCGGGGGATGGCTCCGGAGAGGGTTCAGCTGCCGGAGACTGAGGAGGGTTTTGCGCTGGAGTGGCAGAGTCTGTGTCTGTGTCTCTGTCTCTGTCTGTGTCCGAAGCAACCGCTGCCAGCGTGTCTGCATAGACAGACGCCCAGGGCCAGCGTTGCATGGTGACCATCAGGTCGGCGGTTTCTTCGTCGCTGGTGCCCTGCTGTTGCAGGTGCTCGCTGATGGCATCGACAATCACCACCGGATCAATATCAACTCCGGAATCCTTTGTCTGCGCCATCAGTGCCTGCACGGGAGGTTCGCGTCTGAGGCTATCGCAGAGTTTGCCCTTTTGCCGGCTGATTTTCAGTGCGCCCGGGCTTTGCAGAAAGCCAAAGGAAAACCCACCGGCATCGGCACTTGCGTTATCCCGGTTCCTGTCCTGTTGACAGAACGACATAATCTGATCGGTGTCGATGGTGTTCAGTCTGTTGTCTGTATCCTGCCGGGACATCATGCCGTGCAGGGTTCGGGAAAATACACCCGCTATATCCATAGTTCAGCCCTCCGGTTTTGAATTATGACCGGTGAGCGACAATGGCGGGATAGTTGTGCGCACCTTTGTCACCCAGAGGTCACCCAGAGGTCACCCAGAGGTCACCCAGAGGTCACTCAGAGGTCACCCAGAGGTATATTCCCCGAGTGAACGACGGTTGTCTTTCTGTTCAAGGGTGTGGGTGTTTCGGTTTTTACGGGGGTCCGTATTTTCTGTATCTCTTTTTTCGCCATTCGGATTTTGGTTATTTTGAAAAAAGCTCATAGCCGACGTTGTGTGTTTAAACCAGATTAAACCAGGCAGGAAAACTAAAATGATACCTCAAAAGAGGAAAAGCAAAGATCAGGGCTTTACGCTGATCGAGTTGATGATTGTTATTGCGATTATTGGTGTTCTTGGTGCTGTTGCTGTACCGCGCTATCAGAGCTATACCGTACGCTCTGAGGTGGCTGCAGGGTTTGCTACTCTTCAAAACCTGAAAGGTCCTGTTGAGGAGTTCTTTTTGACTGAAGGCAAGTTTCCAACCTCTAATGACGATAAAGATCAGATTGGGGTTACTGCCTCGTCACTGGGTGAGATTACCTTATCTAAGGATGAAAAAGTAGCAGGAGCAGGAACAGTAACATTTACATTCGGTGACAAGGCTAAGCCAGAGACTAAAGGTAAAACGCTGCTTCTCGCTAGAGATAAAGATGGTGGATGGGGTTGTAAAGCAGGCGGTATTGATAACAAGTATCTTCCTGCCACTTGTAGAGCCGCTGATACTAAAACCGCTGATACTAAAACCACTGAAACCCCTAAAATTGACTGATCTACCAGCTTAGCTGAGTTTAACAGGCGGCTTCAGCCCTACCTCCTCTCCTTTCCTGGGGCTGAAGCACGCCTTCCTTTCGCAGTAGACTTCTTTGAATGTTTCGATTTCTTATCTTTAAGCTCCCTCTTTCAATTGATCTGTAAAAGTGCCAAACGTGCGCCCCAATAGAGCCTGAGCCCGCTGGCTGAGTGACAATAAAGCGGATGCAGCGGGGTTAAGTGGTATGGCAAAAACAGAAAAGCAATACACGTTTATCTGGAAGGGTAAAGACCGTTCGGGCAATAAGCAGTCCGGGGAAGAAGCCGGAGTGTCGGCGAATGCGGTCAAAAAAGCCCTGCGGGGGCGTGGCATCAATGTTTCCAGTGTCTCCAAAAAACTGGAACTGTTTTCTTCAGAAAAAAAGGTCAAGGGTTCGGATATCGCCACCATGACCCGGCAGATGGCGACCATGCTCAAGTGTGGCGTACCCATGCTCGATACCTTTGAGCTGATGGCGGAAGGGGCGTCCAACCCCAGTATCAAAAAAATTCTTCGTACCCTGCATGAAGATGTCGCCAGCGGCATGAGCTTTAACGAAGCCCTGCAACGTCAGCCAAAGTACTTTGACACCCTGTATTGCAGCCTGGTTCAGTCCGGTGAAAGCTCCGGTAAGCTGGACGATATGCTGGAGCAACTGGCGCTGTACCGGGAAAAAAGTGAGTCCACCAAAAAGAAAGTCAAGAAAGCCCTGACCTACCCTGTCACTATTCTGGTGATTGCCGGTGCGGTGACCGTGCTGTTGCTGGTGAAGGTGGTGCCGTCCTTTGAAAGTGTGTTTTCCGGCATGGGCGGAGAGCTTCCGGCACCCACCCGAATGGTGGTGGCCATGAGCGAATACATGCAGGCGAACTGGCTGTTTATGGTGGCTACTATTGCAGCCGTGGTGTTCGGTGTAAAAACTCTCTGTGAGCGCAACCGGAATGCGGCGAGAAACCGGGACTGGCTGGTGTTGAGGTTGCCGGTGATTGGCACGATTCTGGAAAAATCCGCCATTGCCCGGTTTGCACGAACACTGTCGACTAACTTTGCAGCCGGTGTGCCTATGATTGAAGCCCTTGATGTGGTGGCGGGGGCAACGGGCAATATTATTTACGAAGAAGCCTGTCAGAAAATAAAGCACGAAATATCCGGGGGTACAGCGTTAAATATTGCGGTCAGAAATCAGGCGCTGTTCCCGCCGTTAACCGTGCAGATGCTGAAGATTGGTGATGAAACCGGGGCGGTGGATGAGTTGCTGAAGAATGTGGCGTCCATCTACGAAGAAGACGTTGACACCCTGGTGGATGGCCTGAGCAGCATGATTGAGCCCATGATCATGGCGTTTCTCGGGGTTGTGGTGGGTGGGTTGATTATCGCGCTCTACCTGCCCATTTTTGAAATGGGTAACCAGGTGTGAGTGGGTGTTGATGAGTGGTTCGCCCGGGAAAGTAGTGCAGTCATGAAAAAAAATACAGTGCTTGGTCTGGGTGAGACACCCAATGAATTCATCGAGCTGGAAAAGGCTTTTGTGGAGCTGGGAGTCAGGCTTGAGGTGATCTGCGATGGCGACAGCCTGGCGGCGTTTGCCAGAAGTGGAGGCTTTGAATCCCTGTCTCTGGTGCTGATGGCAGAGCCGTTGTCCTGGGTGAGCATTGAACAGGTTTGCCGGGTGCTGGATACCGGGTCCAGAGGGGTTTCGGTCTGCGTACTGATGGAAGCGCCGGATGAAAAGACGATTGCGTCCCGTATAGAAAAAGGCGCTGAATGGGTGGTTCCGGGGCTGCGGCCTGATCGTATTCCAGAGCATATCCGGCTGCTTGTCCGCAAGGCCGAAGCGAAGCGGGATCAGTTTCTGGACGTAAGGCGTCAGCTGGCTGACTCAGACAGGTTTCAGACCTTGCAGTCAGTGATGCCGCCCCTGTGCTTTACCGTAGACGGCATGGTAGTGGAGTTTAACCCGGCCTTTCAGAAGCTGTTTGAGATTGATGACGATTTTGTCTCCATTGTTGACCTTGTAGATGCCGGGTCCCGCAGCGATTTGATCACCGCCATGAAGTCGGCGGTGGCTGAACCGGTGACGATGCCTGATCTGGTGCTTCCGGTTTCGGAAGCTGTCTGGCAGGTGACGGTCACGGCATCGGCTTCCGGGGGCGAGCCGGCACTGGCTATGTTGTTTGAGCAACAGGGTGCTCAGGGCGATGAGGTCGGGGTGGTTCAACCACCGGACAGTGGTCGTGAGTCATTGGTGCCTGTTGTGGCAGGTAGCCGCAGGGATTTCAGGGCGCGGCTGCTGGAGTATTCGGTTTCGGGTCATGAATTTGTGTTGCTTTATGTCTGCAAGCCGGAGTTTCAGGCGGAGTTCGAGCTGGATGCGGAATTGCTGGATGACGCCCTGGCTTCGCTGGAAAGTGAGATGATCACCCTCGGGTCTGTTTTTCACTATCTGGATGGCGGTTACTTTATCACAGTGGATGGAGAGCTGACGGACACTGTGCGCCAGACGGTACTGGGGCTGTGCGAGGCTCACTCGGTGGTGGCGGGTGCATTGGCGTCCGCAGTGGCTGATAGTAATACGTCATCTGTCGGGGAAATAGCACTGGCACCGATTGTTATAGCCGCAGCAAAAAAAGCCCACGAGAACTCCTCTGGTTTTCTTGAAGTTCAGGAGTCGGACCTGAAAATGGCCATGACAGAACAGGGCGACAGGGTCGCACTGGCTGAGTGCAGCATCGATAAGGGTGATATATTTCCGGTTTACCATCCCGTTGTGCACCTGGAAGGCGATGGTTCGAGGCCGTTATACATCGTGCATATTGCCGGGTCTGAAGGGCAGGTGGATGTGAATGAGTGGCTGGCAGACCCTCTGACCGGCGGGGTGATCGAAGAAAAGATGCTGGAACAGGTGAAGGGGTATGCGGCGGCAATGACAGAGGTGGATTTCATTATGCCGCTGTCTGAATCTACCTTGCAGCAGTCTGCAGGGGTCGCCAACATACTCCGGTTCTGTACCAATATTCATCCTGCAATAAAGGCGAGCGCTGTGGACTGGTTCGTCAGCAGGCTTGATGACCTTCAGCACGCGGTTGTGTCCGGGGTGGGCGAACAGTGGAAGGCAGCCCCGGGCTGCCGTTATGTGCTTTTGCCCCTTAGTGACGGCATGGAGTCGGAGCTGTCGGAGCGAATCAGTGCCCTTGCAACAGGGCAGGCTGTACCTGTCATTACCGGCGTGGCGGATATGGCGAAAGCGTCGTTGTGCTGGAAAGCAAAGGCGCGCTATGTGCAGGGGGCTGCCTTTGCGACAGAAAGGCTTGCGCCTGATTATTCGTTCTGATGTTCTGATTTTCTAATGTTCTGATGTTCTGATTGTTACCGGCCTTAATCCAGCGTGACCCGGTTCACCTCTTCAAGGCTGGTGACGCCCTGGAGTACTTTTTTCAGGCCGGACTGACGCAGGTTGTTGAAGCCTTCCTGTTCGGCCACTTCAGCAATTTGCAGAGAGTTGCCTTCATTCATAATAACCTTCTGCAAAGACGGGGTGATTTTTACCACTTCATAAACGCCCACCCGCCCTTTGTAACCTTTGGCGCAATGGCTGCAACCATTCGGGCTGGCTGCGTAGATACTGGCGCTGTTGAGCAGGTCTTCCGGTATACCCTCTTCAAGCAGGCTGTTTCTGGACATGCGGTCTTCCGTTTTGCAGTGCTTGCAAAGCCTGCGAGCCAGTCGCTGGGCAATGATCAGGCTGACGGAAGTGGCGATATTGAAAGCGGGTACCCCGATGTTCTGTAGTCGGGTCAGGGTTTCCGGTGCGCTGTTGGTGTGCAGGGTGGACATGACCATGTGGCCGGTCTGGGCGGCCTTGATGGCGATGTTTGCGGTTTCCAGGTCCCGGATCTCACCCACCATGATGATATCCGGATCCTGTCGTAGAAAAGCCTTGAGTGCGCCTGAAAAATCCATGCCCTGCTTTGGGTTGACGTTGACCTGGTTAATGCCTTCAAGGTTAATTTCAACGGGGTCTTCTGCGGTTGAAATATTTCTTTCAGTGGTGTTGAGAATGTTCAGGCCGGTATAAAGCGATACGGTTTTACCGGAACCGGTTGGGCCAGTCACCAGAATCATGCCCTGGGGTTGCGACAGGGCTTCCATGTAAAGTGTCTTTTGATCGTCTTCATAGCCCAGAGCGTCGATACCCATCTGCGCACTGGTAGGATCGAGAATACGCAGTACGATTTTTTCACCCCACAGGGTGGGCAGGGTGTTGACCCGGAAGTCGATGGCCCTGGTTTTGGACAGCTTCAGTTTGATACGGCCATCCTGGGGCTTGCGGCGCTCAGAAATGTCCATGGAGGACATGATTTTGAGGCGCGATGCAATTCTTGGCGACAGGGCGATGGGTGGGCAAGAGACTTCGTGGAGTACGCCGTCGGTTCTGAATCGCACACGATAGCTGTATTCGTAAGGTTCGAAGTGTAAGTCTGATGAGCCCAGCTTAATGGCATTCAGCAGCATTTTGTTGACAAATTTTACAACGGGGGTGTCGTTTTCTCCGTCGACATCGACGATATCGCTGTCATCGTCTGCGGCTGACGAAATGTCCAGGTCGTCGATGGCTCCAAACTCTTCTTCATCAAAGTCCGAGATGGCAATGTCTTCAGAGCTGAAGAGATGCTCTGTCAGTGCCAGAAGCTTGTCTTTTTCTACCAGTACGGGTGAAGGGGTGCTGCCGGTCATAAACCGGTACTCATCAATACCCGAGTGATCCAGCGGGTCTGTTATGGCGATAAACAGTTTTTTGCCTCTGCTGGAAAGGGGGATTACCCCGTGTTTGCGGGTCAGTGTTTCATTCACTGCCTCTTCGGGCAGAAAGGCCGGGTCAAAAGCACTTAAATCCAGATAGGGAATGCCAAACTGCTCTGCCGTTGCCAGTGTCAGCTGCTCAGAAGACAGGTTGTACTGTGACAGCAGAATATCGTAAACGCTGGAATCTGCCTCGTCGGCACGGTTTTGAGCTTCAATGGCTGAGTTTTCATTAATCAGACCTTTAGCGACAAGCCGGTTCAGAAAAGTGCTGAGTGTATTTGGAGCCATAGTGAGTTAACTGCAACGGTTTTGAGTGATAACGAATGTATCAGCTCATTCGCAAACCTTTCGATTTAATGACTTTGAATTGTTCCTGAGGGTGACAAATGTAACAGCGGAGAGGTGTACGACTTTGGTTTTTTAACCGGCAGGGTGGATTTGAGCCCATAGTGTCAGCGAAAAGTGTCAGCGAAGAGTATCAGCGAAAAGTATCAGCGAAAACAGAGGGTAAAAAAAGTGTGTCAGTGCGCCAAACGTGCGCTGAATCAGTCTTTTGTTATTTGTCTCAAGTGTTTCAGATTATTATGCAGCCAAAAGTCAGGGGGTTTCATTGATGGAACATGAGGATGTTGTTGTTCTCGTTATAGACGACAGTAATACGATAAGGCGGTCAGCGGAAACGATTCTTACCAGGGAAGGCTATACCGTGAAAACGGCGGCGGATGGATTTGATGCGCTGTCTAAATTTCGTGATAACACGCCCAGCATTGTGTTTGTAGACATTATGATGCCGCGTCTTGACGGTTACCAGACCTGCTCACTGATTAAACATAACGAACAGTACAAAGAGATACCGGTCATCATGCTTTCTTCAAAAGATGGGATTTTTGATCGGGCAAAAGGGCGAATCGTTGGATCCTGTGCCCATATTGCCAAGCCTTTCTCCAAAGATGACCTTTTAACTGCCATTAACAAATATTGCCAGTAAATAAGAAACGAAAATGAGAATTGGAATCGTAGAAGATAGCACCACTGAAAGGCTGGCTCTGAAAAACAAGCTTAAAAAGCTGGATTACAGGGTTATTTTTGAAGCAGCCGATGGGTCCGAAGGCCTGATCAAGAGCCGGAAACTATTACCTGATGTTGTTCTGATGGATGTATTGATGCCGGAAATGAACGGCTATCAGTGTGTAAGAAATATGCGTCAGGAAAAGTCACTCAAGGATATTCCTGTTATTTACATCACTTCAAAAAACAGCCCGGTAGACAGGGAGTGGGGGCTTCGCCAGGGAGCATCAGGTTATCTCGCCAAGCCGGTTAATGATAAAGAGTTGAAGGTAGAGCTGGAAAAAGTTGCCGGGAAACTGGAGCAGGCATGAAGGCATTCTGGGATTTCATACATGAGCAGGATGAAGATGTCCGTTCGTATCTGACAATGAATGACAGGGTCAGCAATGACCCTGAGAACGTTGTGGAGGTGCTTCCGGTTTATGTTGGCAACAGCCGTTTCGTGATTCCTTCAGGCTCCATCTCAGGTGTTTGTCCGGCTGATGTCGCAATCGCCAGACTACCCAATGCCCGGGAGCATGTTCTTGGTATGACCAATATTGGCGGAAAAGGCTATGTTGTGATTTCCCTGCACAGGCTTTTTTCTGAAGCACGAACACAGGACAGGGGCGTCATTGTTTACTCCAAAACATACGACATTGCCCTGCTTGCTGACAAGGCGACAGCGGTACGCCAGCTGGCACTTTCCGATCCGACTCGTTGTGACAGTGCTAATGTACTGATCTCCCAGCTCCCTTTCTATGAATACGAATTCGATAAATTTCACATGATCGATCTTGATCATTTATTGAGACTTGTTCAGGGGCATCAAAATGGATAATGCGAAAAAAAATACTTACAAGTCAAACTTGTCGGTGCTAATGGTGATTGCGTTCCTGTGTCCGACAGTCTGGGGTGGGCTAATCGCGTACCAGAGTATTACGGTCGGGGTAGTGCCTGATAGCCGCGAGATTCTTGTTTTCGGGTTATCAGCGTTGGGTTTTTTTCTGGTTTTTTTTCTCAGTGGCGAAGAAAAAATAGCACAGAAAAATCGCATGAATGAAATAGCCCTGGAAGACCAGAAAAACCAGAACGCACTGATTCAGCTGTTGAATGAACTTCAGCGGGTGTCAGAAGGTGATCTGACTACCCGCGCCGACGTAAACGCCGGGTTTACCACAGCGATTGCTGACTCTATCAATTACGCAATTGAAAACTTGCAGAGGCTGGTGCAGAGCATTGACAGTTCTGCCCAAAACGTTGACCTGACCGCAAAAACAGTGAAAGAAGGCATTCTGCAGGTGGCCAGCGAAGCTGAGGCGCAACAACAGGATATGAGCACCATTTACACTCAGGCCGAGGACCTGGAAAACCGGTCTCAGAAAATATCAAAAGCGGCGCAGTCGACCGGTAGTCTTGCTGTCAGCTCTGTTGAGTCTGCCCACAAAGGTAACAAAGAGGCGATAGCCTCGATTGCCATGATGAACGAGATAAGACAGCAGATACAGACGACCAGTAAGCGGGTAAAACGACTGGGCGAGAGTGGTCAGCAGATTGCTGATATTGGTGAAATTATCAATGACATTGCTGAACAGACCAATATTCTCTCTCTCAATGCGTCGGTTCAGGCATCGATAGCGGGTGATGCCGGTGTTGGTTTTTCTATTGTTGCCAATGAAATCCAGCGACTGGCAGAACGCTGCACGGCATCGACCAAAAAAATAGACATACTGGTAAAAACCATTCAGCAGGACGCTCATCAGGCTGTCACATCCATGGAGCAGGCGACCGATAAAGTGGTGACAGGAGCCGGACAGATTGACGCTACTGCCCGTTCATTGTCGGATATTCAGAAAAACATCAATGCTCAGGAATCGCTTACCCAGACCATCACCGATGAAGTGATAGAGCAGGAAACCCTGACCCGGTCAATCAAGTCCCTGATAGAAGATGCCAACCGGGCAACAGAAGCCAACGTTGAGAAGAGCAAGGATAATGCGGCCAATGTTCTGGGCCTGAACAACATGTCGCGGGATATGCGTACTTCAATCGCGGGCTTCAAGGTCAGAGCCGATGATCAGGTGTCAAACCATTTAACTCCTGACAGTAGTGAGGTTGCTTTATAAATGGATTTATATGGAAGCCGCATAATCTGCGAGCAGGTCAATGCATCACTGCGCGCTTTACAGCCTTATCTGAAAGAGTATGCAGAATCCCCCAGTGCCGAAGGCATGAACCTGATTTTCAGGGATTTAGACCAGATTGCAGGCGCTCTGGGGTTTGCCGGGCTGGATCAGTTTTATAACTGCGTGGTGTCAGCTTCAGCCGTTGCCAGGTACCTGAGCAGCCATGAACAAAACAAAATGGATTCTGCGCCTTTACTGGTTTTAACCCAGGCCGTGATACAGCTTCCAATGTACATTGAGAGGCTGATGGAGCATAACGAGAATAATGATGTCGCGTTATACGTGTTACAAAGCGAATTAATGGCGACTATTGAAAGCCTTTCGGTTATTGACAGAAGCCTGCTTTCTCTTCCCGACACTCCTTTTGACGTACAGGAGAATGAACAGAAAAAAGAGGTTGCCCGTTCAAACAGTGACCTCGGCCAGAACCTGGCCAAAATCAAGCATTTCATCGCCAGAGTCATGGCAAAAATGTCTTCCGGACAGCAGCTGCAGCGCAGTGATTTTCAAAAGATAGAAAAATGCCTGAAGTATATTCAGAACATCACCAGCCAGTCAGGGCAGGAATTATTCTGGAAGCTGTCTGAATTCCCGTTTCTGGCCTTAACTGAAAAGCCTCTTCACGAATATCCGAAATGGTTATTGCTTGCCAGAATGATCGCCAAAGAATTGAATCTGGCGGCAACAACCGGAGGTGATTCACTCTTTACTGATGCGCAGGAAGAGTTGTCATGGCATATTCTTTTCCAGTGCCTTGCAGGCAATGAAGTGCCTCAGGAACAATACCTGCCTTATGTCGGGGAAGGAACCTGCAGATGGCACAATGCAGAGAATAAGCCGCTTATTGATCGTAATACCCAGGCGGCGTTTGTCAGGGTGCTGAAAGAGCAGATTGATGAAGCGGGCATTGAGATTAACCAGATCGTTTTCTCTGGTTCGGCACAGTATGAACAGGTTCAGTCAATAGCCGCCAGCCTGTCGAATGTTTTGTTGACGGCGGCCAGTTACAATATCAGTCTGCCGGAGCTTGAGCCAGTATGTACAATGCTGACGGAAGTCAGCGGTGATGAGGCTTTTGAGGCACTGAAAAAGACAGCCTGTCCTCTGGTAGAGTGTTCCGCTTTTCTGGAAACGTTAATCACTGAAAATGAATCGGCTGTCAAAGGAAAGCACAGGCTTGACCCTTCTGTTTATCCTCTTCTTATTGAGACTTCAAAACATCTTGTTGATATTCAGGCCGCCTTCACAGACTACGTGATCAATGATTACGACCCGCTCTACCTGTCTGACATTCCCAAAGAACTGCATAAGATTGAAAATGTTCTCAAACTGGCGGGCATGGACGACTTTTCGGCACTGTCGGTGCAGACAGTCAATACGACAGAGCTTTTACAGTCAGAAACTCATCCGGAGAAAAAAAAGCTCTATATCGAGTATATTGCTGAGCTGGTTACCGCCATGACGTACGGTGTAGAGCTTATTGAGATGGGCGAGAGCATACAGCCCACTCTGGAATTTGCAGAGGGTACTCAACAAAGGCTGGCTGTACTGCAACAGGCAACCACCGCTCTGGCGTCTGGTTTTGTTCCGGAAGGGTTTGTCACTGAGGCGTGGCAGGAGCTGGATAAAATAAATCTCATCCTGGCGAAAGGCAGCCGACTGTCATTGATTGACCTCGATGAACTCAGGTGGTCATTTCTGACACTCAGCAGTGCCAGTGATAAAGCTGGAATTGAGTCTATTCAGGAGATTGCGGAAGCCGGGAAAGACGCAGCTCAAACCGATTCAGGAAGTGAAGCGGACACCATTAAAAGTATTGCTGCTGACCTGGAGAAGCAGCTTATTGTCATTGAAGAGGCGCTGGCTTACGACAATGCCGACGGTGAACCTGAGAACAATAAGGCTGTTGAGGGTTCTGAAAACGACACAACCAGTGACGTTGAAAGTGATGACATTGATGAAAGCCTGATTCAGTCTTTTAAAAATGAAGCCCTGTCATCAATAGAACCCTTTATTCACGAGCAGATTCATTCTGTAGAAAAAGACCAGTTGCTGCAGATGCTTCATACTCTCACTGGCATTTCCCGTTTAGTGGAATTTGAGCCACTGAAAGAACTGACGGCATGTATTGGCGACTATGTGAGGAATAATGTTGTCAGTGCCATAGGTATGACCGACATTCAGGCGCATAAAGTTCAGACCGGACTGTCTCTGGTTGAGCAGAGTGTCAGGGCATTCCCGGATATAACAGAAGATCAGGTACTCGCCATAAATGATTTTTGTCTTAACGAAAAGGAACTGCAGGAGGAGGCTGATTTATCCCATCAATTACTTCAGATCATTGATTATATATCTGATGCCGGTGCTGAGTTAGAAAAGCTGTTAACAGCTGGCCGAATCAGGGAGCTTCCGGAACAGATTAATATTCCCTATCTGAACATTGAGCTTATTGAGCTTGCCGAACTTCTGAACAGGACCGGGCAACATGAATTAAGCCTGCTGGCTGCAAATGCAGGTTTTATCGCCGCTGAAATGTGGCAAAGCGAAAAGGTTGCCAGCGTCGTATCCATAAGCATTGATTTTCTTTGCCGAAGTGTCCATCAGATTGCAGAATCCGCTGCTGTAGATGCTGAAAAAATTAAAGAAGTGGGCGAGCAGGTTGCTGAAGTGATAAGTCAGCAGGAAGCTCCGGATCTGGAAGAAATTTCGTTTGACAGCTTTTCCTCCCCTTTGTCTGGTGTAGAGAGTGTTGTAGAGAGTGCTGTAGAGAGTGCTGTAGACAGTGAGCAACAGCCGACAGAAAATACGGTACTGTTTGATGACAATGAACTTGACGATCTAGCAGACGTTGAAAGTAGTCAGGAATCAGAACGGATGCTCGCTTCTGATTTAATCGCATTGGTGAACAGTCAACATAACGAGGGGCTTTCTGCCGAAACCGATGATCCTTCGTTCATTCCTGACGCTATCTTGCCTGACGCTCTCATTCCTGACGCGATTGATTTGCCCGCTGATGAAACAGCCCCCGACAGTCATATCGACCCGGAGATGCTTGGTATTTTTGTTTCTGAAGCAGAAGATATTCTTGAAGAGGCTGGCTTTGTTATTAACGGGCTTACCCTGCCGGTTAGCGCAGTAACCCTGGAAAATCTACAGAGGCTTTTGCATACGTTGAAGGGCGGGGCAAGAATGTCTGGCCTGGAAAAACTTGGCGAGGTAACACATGCACTGGAGGATTATTATGAGCGTTGTGCCGATGGTCGCAGGGCGCTGACTGAAACGGATCTGGAGCTGCTGAAAACTGTACAGACAGAGCTGTCTGTTACTTTGTCCACAGTCGCTGTTCAATGTCAGGATATAACGTCTCCTGCGCTTCCGGGTCTGGTTGAGTCTCTGGGTACGCAAAGGCCGGATGCTGAAAAAATTATCCATGATGTTGATACGGAAGCAGGCATCACAGAAACAGACATCACAGAAACAGACGACGCTAAGAGCGATGATGCTCTGTCTGAGTTCCGTGAGCTGGTGACGGGATCCGATATTTTCCCGGATGAGATTCCTGTTCTCATTGAAACCGTCCAGTCCGAAACAGATACAGGCACCGGGGATTCAGAACAAACGGTAGAGCCTGTCCAACAGCTAGTCTCGAAAAAAGCGAACTCGAAAAAAGCGAACTCGAAAAAAGCGGAAGAAAAGCCACCGGTAACCATAAAGCAAACCATAAAAGTTGAAACCGAGCTGCTGTCGAGTCTTGCAGAACAACTCAGCGAAACGACTCTTAATGGAAGTTCCCTGTCCCGGGATATTGCCAGACTGGATACATTGTACAGGGAGTTTGAGCATGCGACAGGGACACTGACCGGGCATCTCCGTTTTCTGGAAACGGAGATGCTGTCACAAATAGCAGCCAGCCGTTATGCCGAAGAAAGTCAGGCTTTTGACCCGCTGGAAATGGATCGTTACTCCAGTATTCATGAGACAACAGTCTCTATGAACGAGGCGATTGGTGACCTTTCTGAACTGTCGGAACAGATGCTTTCGTTTCTCCAGTCTGCCAAAGACAACCTGAGTAATATTCAGAATACGACAGCTGTTGCCGGTGAGACCATCAGGGAAATAAACCTTGTACCACTGAACGAGTTCGCACCAGGATTGAAAAGAACGGTGCAAAAAACAGCGATGGAACTGGGAAAAGACATTCGTTTTTCCATTGAAAATGGTAGTGCGCCGGTTGAACGGTCGTTGATGGACTCTATCAAACCGGCATTGTCCCACCTGATCAGAAACGCAATTGACCATGGTATAGAGACCAGTACGGAGGAAAGACGTAGTGCGGGAAAACCTGAACAGGGGACGCTTACTATCAGTCTCAAAAGGGCGGGTGAACAGCTGACCCTGTCCGTGTCTGACGATGGCAGAGGCATTGATACCGAGGCGGTCAGAAACAGCGCATTACAAAAAGGGTTGATCCAGAACTCGTCAACCCTTAGTGAAAGTGAGATATACAATCTGATTTTGCAGCCCGGCTTCAGCACTGCAGAAACACTGACAAAAATTTCAGGCAGGGGGGTTGGTCTGAATGTTGTCTCAGAACAACTCAAAACGCTTGGCGGAACGCTCTCTATAACCTCTGAAAAAGGCGCAGGCACAACGTTCAGTATTACTGTTCCATTTGTAAGCACATCGATTTCCGCAGTGATTGCCAGTGTTAGCGGTGTTAATTTCTGCATTCCATCTAATTTGACTTATGGCATTATGCAGTTGCCTGCACAGGAAATCTCGCGGTCTGTTTCAGAGTCTGGTGAGCTGATAGTGGAGGGAGAGACCTTTCGTATCTGTGACCTTGGACACTTGTTGTTTGGTAAGGCCAGTGTCAGGCAGTCCGCAATGATGACTGTGATTATGGTCCAGGCAGGTGCCGACAAGGCAATTCTTGTTGCTGATGAAACCCTCGGTCGTGAAGATATTCAGGTCACACGGATGCCTGAACTGATAAGAGATACTAAAGGCATTACTGGTAGTGCCATTCTGCGCAATGGACTGATTTCTTATGTCCTTGACACATCAGAATTAACGAGAGAACAAACAGTCCTGATCCCTGACACATCAGTGGATAATAACAAAGAGCCTTTGCGGGTCATTGTTGTTGATGATTCCATTACAGTGAGAAAGTACTCCAGTAAACGACTTTCAGAAGCGGGCTATATTGTCGACAGTGCAAGGGATGGCATGGATGCACTGGAAAAAATACCCGATTTCCAGCCAGATGTTTTGCTCCTTGATGTTGAGATGCCCCGAATGAACGGCTTTGAGCTGGCACGGCATCTGCGCAAAGATCCAAAATGGGAAGGTATCGGGATTATTATGATTACAAGCCGTACCGGTCAAAAGCACAGGGATGCCGCTGAAGATATTGGGGTTCAGGGTTATCTGGGAAAACCTTACCGGGATCAGGAGTTATTTGACATTTTAGGTAAAATAAAACCCGATCAGGAGCTTTCTTGTGCTTAATGTCGTCATTATCAAAGGGGTTACTGATATCGTTCTGCCTTCCAGTGCCTACGCTGGCAGTCTGCCGGTTAAAAATACACGGATACAGGTAAGGGCGGGAGAGCCTAACTGGGTTCTGGGAAGAGTAGTCTGGAATGGGTTCAGCACTCTGGTTGTTGACCTTGGGTGCATCATTGCCGGTGCAGCAAAAGAGCGACCAGAACTGTCTGATTCGAAGGTGCTGCATATGATAAGAAGGCAAAATGGAAAGTGTTTTGCCATAGCCGGGGATCAGAAAATTGATTTTGAGATTTCAGCATCGGATATTCTGTCAGAGACGCAACAGGAGCATACAACCAATGCCATCCTCAGGCACAGTGTGCTAATTGGCGAACACCATTGTTTCAGTATGGATTTGCAACGTTTGGAGTGTAATGTGCTTATCCACATGCGCGAATAATGGGTTGTTCTCAGAGATTCGCCTAAATACTGGATGAACGACCACGGAAAAAATTTCCAGGAGGTTTTGTTGTTGACAGTCTCAGTTGGGTTGTAGTCAGAATAAGCCTCAAAGTGGTAAGAAGACCAGAAAAAGCAACATCCGAGTGAGAAGCAGTCAATGGATTCTGGCTGTCACTGCTGGCATATCGACCGCCTGCCGGTGTCCTTTCTGATGCTTCTGTGTCTGACGCTTCGCTTGTGATTTCACCGCATTCCATCAGGGTAATGGTAAACAGAGATTGATTGGTACTGGTTTCCATATGTTCTACTTTTGAGGCTAGCCGGTGGTTGGCAAGAAAATTCTCATAGTGAATGATTGCTGTTTCTTGTGTGTCAGGAAATGTCTGAAGTGCCAGCCCCATTGGAGATGCTTGATTGCCGGAGCCGGGAGGCTCGTCGGGTGATTGGTAGACTGGGTAGTCAATTTGGGAACTGCTATCAATTAATGCTGGCAGTAAAGCTAAAAAAAACGGTTGGCTTCCAGCACGAATAGCCTGTTGAAACTCCGCTGGTGTCAGTAAGGTTTCAATGCCTTCTAATAGCTGAAGGGTGAAAGGGTCCAGAGTGACTTGTTGAATTAGCTCATCGTTATCATTAAGTAAGGCGTAGGTTGTCTCCGAATCCTCTATTTGCTCCGGGGGCAGAGGTTGCAGGGAATAGTGAATCCTTCGGATTCCATTACCAGCAGAACTGCTTGCCGTGTCACTTTGTTCTGATTCAGTGGTCAGGATGGTAGTGATCTGGATAGTGCCTGTTGGTGTTGAGGCAGAAGAAACTGGCAGCACTTGTGGTTGATCAGCCGGGTCTGGACAAGTGATCTCAACCCGTGCAGTAAATGGTTTGGCATTATTTGGCTTAATTTCATATTTGAATACAAAAAGAAGTCCGGAAGCATGTACAGGCATGAACAGGAGAAGTACTGCCAGTACATGAATGCAAAGACCTTTCGGGTGAGTCATTATTCCCTCGAAAACGAGTATAGGCTCTGTTGAGGCTGTCAGTGTAGATGATAAATGCAAGGCGATGGGAGAATTGAAAAGTATTTATAACGTTTGGATGAAAGTCTCATATTGACTGGTACTTTCGTCCAGCTTTTTGCACAGGAAGCGGGTTGCTGCTGAAAAATGGTCTGCCTTAAACGTAGTAGCTAAATTTGATATAGAAAGTTAATGATAATTATTATCATTAGCGTTGATTTGTTATCATAATACTTATAAAATAAAGCACCTTTTAAGAATTAACCGTTTGAAATTCAAAGAAATATACCGAGGTGGTTGGTAGGAGAGCGCTGAGTCTGTCATTGCTGCAAGAAACCGAATTCAGTTGGGAGCTGTTAGTTACCCTGTTGCGAGTACATAACTGTGCAGCAGGTTTTTCAGAAGACACAGGGGCTGTGTTACTCAACTCCAAACAATAACGGTTTAACAAATTTTTTCAGACAACGTATTGATGATTATTTTTTAAAAAAATTGTCACCGCGATGGTCTCTTTTATTCATCTGGAAATAAGTTCCTGTTTCAAAGTATCTGAACTTGTCATTACTACGAAGATGTGAAGTGCAAACCAGGAAGTTATTTCAGAACTATTCCTAATCATTATTTTACCAGGTCAGTGGAGTATTGTTTTTGTGTTGAGAAAAAATTGGTCTCTTCTTCTTTCCGTAATGATAACAGGTCCTGTTATTGCTGATATCAGTGAAAGCAATTCATTAGACAATGATCAGGTTATTGTACTTCCCCAGGTGTCGGTAATTGCCAGTAAGGTTGACGCTTCCAATGTGGGAAAGTCAACTCTGACAAGCGAACAGATTGATCGGAGGCAGGCCACTACAGTGCAGGAACTGCTGGATGATCTGCCAGGCACCAGTTTAAGTGGAAGCCCCAGGGTAGGCGGGCATACCATCAGCATATGGGGGTTTGGTGCCGATGTGGAGGATGTCCAGGTCAGGCTTGATGGTGCGCCTAAAATGTTTCAAAAATATCGGCAGGGCTCCCTCTTTATTGAGCCTGAGCTGTTAAAGGCCGTTGAGGTAAATAAAGGACCTCACTCTGCTCTATATGGTAATGGTGCTTTTGGTGGCGTAATCAATCTGGAAACCAAAGACGCAGATGATCTGCTGAAGCCGAATCAAACCGTGGGCGCGATGGTTAAATATGGCTTTGGTACAAATAATAATATGGAACTTTACTCTGGCAGTGTGTATGCCGGGGGCAAGGACAACCCTTTTGATGTGGTGGTTAATATCAATAAACGCCGTGCCGGTAATATGGAAGACGGTGAGGGCAATACCTTTAATTATTCAGGCATGAATTCAAAGTCTGGATTGATTAAATTGGGGTACGATTTTCAGAATGGTCATGATATTAACCTGACTTATATCCTTAATAAAGACGGTGGCACTGTGCCCTTTGCTGCAAAAAGAGGTCTGTTTGAGCTCAGAGGGGATCTCAGGAGCAAAACTGTCTGGCGTGAAACGGATGATGAAACGGTTGTGTTTAAACACCACTACATCTCCGGTGACTGGTTTGATACCTCGTTCACCCTTTCTATGGCCAATACCGATCAGTATGACAAGCGCCCTGAGAATGCTACGAAGTTTAAAGGGGCCAACATGGGTAACAAAAACTGGACGGATTATAAAACCTGGTTTGCGGAGTTAAAGAATGTTCAGACTTTCAACGTTATGAGAGTGCCGAACACTCTGACCTATGGTGTTCAGTTTCATAAAGAGGAGCGGGATGTCATGATGGTTAATCTGAGCAAGGAAGGCAGAGGAGAATACAATAACGGTTATTATCAGCCCTATTATATGCCGGGAGGTACCCAGACTTTCTGGTCAGCATTTATTCAGGACGAAATTGTTATTGATCGTCTTACTATTACTCCCTCCCTGCGTTATGACCATATAACCAATAAAGGGGTTCCGAATCTGGCTCCACAGTTTAATAACCCGGAAGCAGGTCATGACTACAGCAAAAAGAGTTATGCCGGTTTCTCCCCAAGGCTTGGGCTCTATTATCGTCTGAACCAGAATACGGCACTGTTTGGTGATATCAGTCACTCGTTCCGGGCACCGGTTGTTGATGAGCTGTATCATGTTCAGAGTCAGCGTGCTGGTGTATCGGCGGTGAGTCGGAGCCTGAAACCTGAAACCATCAACGCAATCCGTGTCGGCTTTCTGAAGTCCTTTGACGGGGTTGTTACATCAGACGACAATCTGCTGGTAAGAACAACACTCTTTCACCAGGAGGTGAAGGATAATATCCACAGCCGTCTGGGTGAATACACTAAGAGGGATTCCACTGGATCTAAACTGCCGAAGCAGGACTACTATCTGAATCATAAAGGTTATTACGTTCAGGGTATTGAAGCGGAACTGTTTTATGATGCGCCCAGAGTATTCGCCTCTCTGAATTTCTCCATTATGGACAGCGAGTATAAAGGGACGCCCCGGGATCCCAATGGTGTTGATGCTCCCGTCAACGAAGTGCCGCCACAGGAAGCCAATATGGTTCTGGGATATAAATGGCTTGAACAGGATGTGCGTCTGGGCTGGCGAGGCAAGTTTGTGAAAAACTCCGGTGATACGGTGATTGAGTTGGACCCGGATTATCATTTGTATGCTCTTTATGGTCGCAGCAAGGGCTATGCCGTTCACGGCCTGTTTATGGAGTGGGAGCCGAAGGCGAACCATCTGAACGGGCTGAAAGCTGTGGTATCGGTGGATAACCTGTTTAACAAAAGCTACGAGCCTTATCTGGCAGCACGGGTTCCTGGAATGGGACGCAATGTTAAGGCCACCGTTTCCTGGAAGTTCTAAGGGACTTCTTCAGGTTAACGTTTGGGTATGGCAGCCCGAATATGGGTATTCGGGCTGCTGTTCAGTGTTACGCCTTACGACACTGGGAAATGTTATGGAAGAAACGACGGTTGTCTTCGTTAGCAAAAAACTCGTCAAGGTTCTCCGTTAAACGACGACGCCAGTTCGGGTACTCCGTGCTGGTGCCGGGGACATTAACGGACGTGTTGATCATCATGCAGTCTTCCAGTTGCACATTGGTGATCTGTGAGCTGGCCAGTGCCAGATAGTAGGTAAAGCGCTCCATCAACTCACGACTGAAAGCCGGACTGTTCTGTGCATGAGGGTTAATGCCATAAGGCAGCTCACCGATCATTGCCAGCGTGTTCACAACGGCTTTACGGGTGTATTCCCGGTCGATGCGTTCTTTGTGGGTACGCTCATCATCAAAGATGCCCAGACTGTTCGCAACGTCAAGATCCTTCTCTTCCCACCACCCTTTCAATGGCGGTGTATCGTGGCAGGTCAGGTTTGCCATGGCCCGGGGTTTGTACGTGTCGGGCATTGGATAGCGATCACCCTCCTGCAGGTGAATACCGTTCAGACTGGAATACAGGCGTGCCGGTGGCAGGGCTTCTTCAATTTCCTTTGGAACAGTACCCAGGTCCTCACCAAAGACCAGACAATTCAGACGACGGCTTTCCAGTTTTATAATGCCCAGCAGGTCCTGCAGAGGATAGTGAACATAAGCACCATAAGCGGCGCTCTTGCCGTTCGGGCACCACCATAGACGGAACAGCCCCATGGCATGGTCAATGCGCAGTGCGCCACAGTCGCGCATGTTATTGCGGATCATGCGGATAAATGGCTCGTACTTCTGCTCTTGCAGAACCATCGGGTTAAACGGCGGTAGCCCCCAGTTCTGACCCTGTGGTCCAAGGGCATCGGGTGGCGCACCGGTGCTGGCATCCAGACAGTACAGGCTCGGATTGCTCCAGGTATCCGCGCCACCACGATCAACACCGACGGCCAGGTCGCGGTAGACGCCTACCATCATGCCTTTGTCCGTAGCGGTTTTCTGGGCGACAGCAAACTGTTCACTGGCCAGCCATTGCAGGAATTCAAAGTAACGAATTCGCTTTTCATTCTTTTTCACAAACGCTTTCACTTCTTTCGTGTCTGGCGTCTGGTAAGCCTGAGGCCAGCAAGGCCAGCCCCAGTTCATCGGGTCCTGTTTGCGGAAGTGTTCAAACAATGCGTCAAATGTCGCAAACTGACGCAGGCTTTCACCGTTCTCGTTACAGTAATCGATGAATGCAGCAGCACGATCTGTATTGTTTTTCAGATGTACCTTGCAGAAGAAGTCGTATAGCTTTTCCAGTATTTCAAACTTCAGGGAAGCAACGGTTTCGTAATCAACGTAATCCTGCTGTTGTGCTTCGGACAGACGACTCTGAAAATCTTTTTCAGAAAAACGCTGTCGTGCCACTTCACACTCGCTAAACTCAGGCACCTGTTCAGGGTTGATGTAAAGCACATTGCTGTAAGTACGGCTGGATGGGCTATAAGGTGAGCAGTGCAGTGGGTTGTCGGCGTACAGAGCATGCACCGGGTTCAGACCTACAAAGTCAGCACCGTTATCGGCCAGCTGGCTGACCATGTCGTTCAGGTCCCGGTAATCGCCCATGCCCCAGTTGTTTTTGGAGCGAACAGAGTACAACTGGATACCAGAACCCCAGATTTTTCCACCCTTTATCAGGGCTTCCGATTCATAGCAGGTTTCCGGTGCCACAATTAAAGAACAGGTTGAAGCGATACCTGCAACTTCCAGCTGGTGATAACCCAGAGGCAGGTCAGCAGGCAGAGGCAGTGACAGGCAGACCTTAGGGTCTTTGCCGATTTTGCCTTTTTCAATAATCGTGAGGTCGTTCAGTTCACGCCGGAAAATACGAACTTCGCCGTATTCCAGGGTAACGGTAATTTTAAACTGTTCAGGCAGTTTTTTTTCAGACAGGCGAATATCAATGGCAAAAGGCTTGTCCTGATGCAACACGGCAACAGCAGGAATCGTTTGCTGCCACTTCTCTTTGAGTTTCTTTTCAATCGCTTTTTTAATGGACTGCTTACTGCCTGAATCAAAGCCCATAGCCTGTAAAGGCGGGATTTTATTTTCAGGGGTAATCGTAACCGGTAATCCATCGGCATCCAGGTATTCGCTGGAAATGCCGCACAGCCCGGCGAGCTGATTAATCAACTGGTGATCTGACATGATAACTTAATTTCAGGTAGTTGTAGCCTGTAGGTTGGGAGTTACGCTCTTCCCAACCTACGTAACAATTTAAACGTAATTAGTCGTAATGTGGCGCTTTGGTGCGTGGGAATGCCAAACCCTTTTCATTAAACAGATGGCAGCTTTCTTCAGGCACGCCGACTTTGAATTCTGAGCCTTCTTCCCGACGACGGGAGTCTTCGGTTCTTAAAATAAAGTCTTCCTCAATCGCCGGATGATTCAGATACACAAAGGATTCTGTACCCAGGCGCTCAAGCGCCTTGATGGTGCCGGTGATGATATTGTCACCTTCTGCTTCAGCCAGGGCATCCTGAGGGCGAATCCCCAGTGTGACTTTGTCACCGGCCTTTGCTGAAGAGCTATCATTGCAGGCAACAATCTGTTCGCCGGTTTCCAGGCGGACAATGGTCTTCTCTGCACCGGCTTCCACAATTTCACCCCGGAAGAAGTTCATCTTTGGCGAGCCAATAAAGCCTGCAACAAACTTGTTGCGCGGGTGATGGAACAGTTCCAGTGGTGCGCCTACCTGCTCCAGGTTGCTTTCTGCGCCCTGTGCCAGCGGGCTCAGTACCACAATCTTGTCAGCCAGGGTCATGGCTTCCACCTGGTCATGGGTTACATAAACGGCAGTGGTTTTCAGACGACTGTGGATGCGGGACAGTTCCTGACGCATCTGTACCCGCAGGGCAACGTCCAGGTTGGACAGTGGTTCATCGAACAGGAAAACCCTTGGCTCCTGAACAATCGAGCGACCAATGGCTACCCGCTGACGCTGACCACCGGACATGGCTTTGGGCTTACGATCCAGCAGAGGTTCCAGTTGCAGAATGCGGGCGGCTTCTTTAACCCGTTCGTCGATAACGGACTTTTTGACTTTCGCCAGTTTCAGGCCGAATGCCATGTTTTCAGCCACGGTCATGTGGGGATACAGGGCATAAGACTGGAACACCATGCCTACACGACGCTCGTTGGGTGGCATTTCGTTCACACGTTCATGGTCAATTTCCAGCTGGCCGTCGGTGATATCTTCCAGGCCACAAATCATACGCAGCAGGGTTGATTTTCCGCAGCCGGACGGGCCAACAAAGGCAACGAACTCACCGTCGTTAATATCCAGGTTAATGTTTTTCAGAACGTAAGAGTTGCCGCCGTCGTAACTTTTATCCAGTCCTGCCAGTTTCAAGTCAGCCATTATATTGAATTCCGTAATCTTGTCGTTTTGGCTGGCTGAGTGTTGTTTTTACCCAGCCAGCATACTCTGATTTTTCGCTGTAAAGTGTCGTTTAACCTTTAACGCCGCCTGCGGTGAGTCCGCTGACCAGATAGCGCTGTGCCGTCAGGAAGATAATCGTGATCGGCAGGCCGGTCAGTACCGCAGAAGCGGCAAAGTCACCCCAGAGATAGTTCTGCGGGTTCAGGAACTGGTTGGCACCCACGGCCAGCGTCAGTTTGTCCATGTCCTGCACCAGAACGGAAGCCACCGGGTATTCACCAATCGTGGCAATAAACGCCAGGATAAACACCACCGCCAGAATCGGTACCGACAGGGGCAGCAGAATATGGCGGAAGGCCTGCCAGGGAGTTGCACCGTCAATGGCGGCAGACTCTTCCAGGGCATTATCAATGCTTTCAAAGTAACCTTTGATCAGCCAGATGTTCATGGTCACACCGCCCAGGTAAGCGATGGTCAGCGCGCCATGGGTATTCAGCCCCAGCCATGGGATAAAGTTGCCCAGTTTGTCGAAGATTGCGTGGAAGGCCACCAGTGCAAGTACCGCCGGGAACATCTGCATGATCATCATCATTTGCAGCAGCCCCTGTTTGAAGCGGAAGCGCAGGCGGGCAAATGCATAGGCGCCGGTAGTGGACAGCAGCAGAATAAACGCGGATGTCACAACGCTGATCTTCACGGAGTTCCACAGCCAGGTGAGTACCGGGAAGGTCGGCTCCATAATGGTGCCGTCAGCTGCTTCCCAGGGAATACCCAGGGCCATGGCCCAGTGCTCCAGACTCGGATTACTGGGAATCAGGCTGCCTGTGGCAAAGTTACCGGACCGGAATGATACGGAAATGATCATCAGGAACGGAAACATGATCAGGCACAGGAACACGATCAGAAACAGTCGGGCTGCCCAAACACGGTATTTCAGGTTTCTTGGTTGCACCATTGCCATGTTTATTGCTCCTGCAGTTTGCTGGTGGCTTTCAGGTTGGCCCAGGCGATAACGCCAACGATGACAAAGATCAGACCGGCAATGGCGGACGCCAGACCGTAGTCCTGCCCATAGCTGCCAAAGGCGATACGGAAGGTGTAACTCACCAGAATGTCCGTGGCTCCTGCCGGGGTGGAGGCGTCAATCAGGTTCGGGCCACCGCCGGTCAGCAGGTTGATCAGTACAAAGTTGTTAAAGTTGAAGGCAAAGCTGGCAATCAACAGCGGAACCAACGGTTTAATAATCATCGGTACGGTGATATGACGCAGGTTGTGCAGCGGGTTGGCACCGTCGATGGCAGATGCTTCGTACAGGTCTTCCGGAATGGCTTTCAGCAGCCCCATGGTGAGGATCATCATATAGGGGTAACCCAGCCAGCAGTTCACAATCAGGATCATGGCTTTGGCCAGGTATTCATTGGTGAACCATTCGGGGCTTATGCCAAACAGACTGTTGAGCACCATATTGATTTCACCAAAGTTCTGGTTGAACAGACCCCGGAAAATCAGGATGGATATAAAGGCAGGAACTGCGTAGGGAAGAATCAGCATTACCCGATAGATGCCGCTTTCTTTCAGAGGTTCCCACTGCACCAGACAGGCCAGCAGCAAACCAATAACCAGGGTAAACAGCACGGTCAGGCCAGCATGGGTAACCGTCCAGCCCAGGATTTTCCAGAACGGGCCCTGAATGCCGGGATCGGTGAGGACTCTGACAAAGTTGTCCCAGCCAACATAAACCGTGAAGCCGGGCGCCATACGCTCACCATCCTGACTCATATAGAAGCCGGTTGTATGGTCTGGTTGGTAAACGTCGCCGGTCTGGTTGTTGATCAGATTCTGGTGGTTACCTTCTTTAAATAAAGGCGCCATTGAGCCAAATTCGCGCAGGCTGGTCATCACCAGTTCGGATTGGTTTGGCAAGATGACTTTCAGTTGACCCAGGTCGCCACGCAGCTTGATCACGTCACGCATAGACAGCTTGTCGCCTTCAGCGACAGTAGACATATTGGCACTGATGGCAGCAGGCAGCTCAGCAACCGTAAAGGCTTCTGTCGTGTAAGACTCGTCGCTGTTCTGTTTGCTGGTCAGTTGCAACTGGTAAGCGTCGTTGTGCTGGTACAGGCTCAGGGCGAATTTTTCTTCGCCACTGCTGTAGGTTTTATCCAGATGAATCTGTTTAACCCGATCAAATGGCAGCAGGTTGGTTGAGCTGTAGTTGGTGAAGGCAATATTGACGGTATAAATCAGAGGGAATACCACAAACAGTATCACCCCCAGCAGACTGGGGTAGACGTAGCGGAAGTTATAAGCTTTTTCACTGGTGAAGACCCAGGTTCCGATACTTCCCAGCAGCAGGATCACAAGGGCAAAAGCGATCTCTCCCTGTGCGTACATCATGGTGACGATATACAGCAGCGCTATGTCAATCCCAGCAACAAGCGCCCACTTTAGCCCATTGCCAGACAGCACTCCGCCGGCACCCTGTGGCTGTTTCATGTTTCTTCTCCGGATCAGGACAGGCAGAAACCGGGAGCAGGTCCCGGTTTCTGAAGAGGTTTCAGACAATCAGTTGACAATACGTTTAGCGGCGTTATCGAGAGCGGCGTTCACTTCTTCACGCCCATTGGCGATGTTGTTCAGGGCAGCTTCCATGGAGCTCCAGAACTTGCCCATTTCCGGTACGTTTGGCATCAGCAGGCCGTTCATGGCACCTTCGTAGGTAGCCGCAATGCGAGGGTCAGACTTCAGCTCTTCCATAAACGCCTTGTTGGCCACCGCACCCAGAGGCACATCGTTGTTCATGGTTTTCAGGCCGTCTTTGCTCAGCAGGTAGCTTTCCAGAAATTCCTGCGCCAGATCCTTGTTAGGTGTCGCATTATTAATGGTGGCACCCCAGACGCCTACAAACGCACGAGCCGGGCTGCCGTCAATGGTTGGCAGTGGCGCAACGCCGTAGTTGATGTCGGACTTATCCAGGTTTGACCATGCCCACGGGCCGGAAACCATCATGGCTGCCTTGCCGTTGTTGAAGGTGGAATCCATGACACCGTAGTCAACACCCCGTGGCAGAACGTCTTTTTCAATCATTTTGGCGAACATCTGCGCGCCTTTTTTGGCACCTTTGTTGTTCACGCCAACGGTTTTAACGTCGTAGCCGGACTGGGTTTCCTTGAAGACGTAACCACCATTAGACGCCAGCATCGGCATGGAGAAGTAAGGCTGAACCTGGTCCCACATGATGGTGGCCATTTCCTTGTCTTTCTTCTTCAGTTCGTCATGCAGGGCGAACATCTCTTCGTAAGTTTTTGGTGCTTCTTTGATGATGTCTTTGTTGTAGATCAGGCCAATGGCTTCCATGGCCACCGGGTAGCCATAAATCTTGCCATTGATGGTGGTAGCCTGCCAGCCCAGGTCGACGATGCCGTCGTAGAAAGATTTGGAAGGCTTAACTTCTGCCAGCAGACCAGACTGAGCCCACTCACCATAGCGGTCATGGGCCCACAACAGAATGTCCGGACCCTGACCGGTGGCAGCTGCCTGCTGGAAGCGGTCGGTGATGTTTTCCGGAATTTCTACACGAACCTTGATGCCCATCTCTTCTTCAAACCGTTCACCCACCTTGCTGATGCCCTGGTGAGCTTTGTCGCCACCGACCCAGATGGTCAGTTCGTCTTTTGAAAACGCATGAGCAGTGCTTGCTGCAACCGTTAGCGCAATAGCTGCGGCGAGGGATTTCTTTAACATGTTTACTCCTGACAGTCTGCTTTTTAGCTAGCCGACATAGCTAAACGACCATGGCTAAACGACCATGTTTATTTAGTCAAAGGCAGATTGCTATGGGCTGGGTATTGTTGTAACGCCGCTTATGCTCTGGTGAAAGGCTTTGTGAATCAATGTGTAAACGTTTCCAACTGGTGCTCAATAACACTGCTTTTCTGAAAGGAAAAACGAACAGGTATTTTTGCTGCAAAAAACACTTTTTTGGGGGGAATCAGGAGTAGTTCTGAAATAACTTCCGTATTTCCGTCATTCCCGCTTTCGCGGGGATGACGAAAGTGTCACATGCATTTTTTTTAGCGCTTAGCTGCAACTATTCTGTCTACTTGCTTCTACTCTCCTCAATAATGGTGTCCAGTTTTTCTCTGGGTTGTTGTACCATGCTTCGTGGCACGGTAGTTAAATAGTTTACTATCATTATTTCTTCAGAAGGCAGGAAGCTTCCATTATTCAGACCCAGAGCGCTGATTATATCGTTACTGGTTGCTTGTGTAGCGTAACGCCAATCCAGCGGGGGGATGTTCTCTGCAGGTTGCACACTCGGTCCTTCAGGATTCATATTCGACAGGACAAAAATACGTCGTCCCTGATCAACAGCAATGGCCATATGAAACGCAAACTCTTCTTCGCCTATCCAAAAATAGTAGCTGATGACAAAGTGCTGGTGTCTGGTTGACAGAAGGTTCTGAAGGGTATCGGTCGCTTCGTCTATGCTGCTGAAGGAAAGTTGAGCAGAGATTAAATGGTCACGCGATATTAACGCGCCGATATTCGGATGGTTGTCTTCATTGCGTGCTATCTCGTGACTTATATTTAAAAGCCAGCGAGGTGCTTGATTGTCGTCTTGACTAACCGCGTCTGGTTCGCTGCCTGTAACCTCTGAATTGGATAAATCCAGATTTATCGTGTTTGACTGTAAAGCTGTTGCCGCTGGCACCAGATGAGCCGGAGTGTCTGTCGCAGGTCTGATGCAATGAACTGTTGAACCGGAGCAGGAGGGGTTATGGCATAGTTGGTTTGCATCCATTTCTTGATTGCACTCAGTACAGTTTACTGCCAGGGCTGGCAAAGGAAAGGCAGCCACTGTTGCGACACTAACAACCAACGTGATTCCGATACGGACATAAAGCGTTCTAATCCGCTTCCATTGAGGCACGGTCTTTATAACCCGATTCAACAAACCTTCTGCCGGATATCCCATATTCAATACCTGTTGTTATAAAAAGATTGATGGTTGGGTCACCATTGTAGAAGGCAGGCACTGGGAAGGGCTGAAAATAGTACTTCGCAGTGCCGGAGCGGGGTGTTCAGAGGGAGGGGTATTTTATTGAACTAAGCGTCAGCCAGCTTTTGCGGTCAGCACGGGCTCACCTGTGGTATGCCCCTGGCGCAGAAAGACATCCAGAAATTCACCTCTTGGGGCTTCATTGCGAATGGCTTCGAACACCAGACTGGCGGCTTTAGCGGCGATGCCTTCAATGTCCTGATTGACTGAAGTCAGGGCGTGATAACGATCATCGTCGATGCCGTCGTAACCCACAACATGCACATCTTGAGGTACCTGTTTGTCAAGGTCATTCAGTGCCATGCAGATGCCGGTAGCGACAATATCCGAGAAGGCAACAAAACCGTCCGGTCGTAAACCGGATTCCATCAGGGGGCGGACCCGGCGGTAACTGTCCAGTGCAGGCAACCCGGTGCTGTTACCAATCTCAATGATTTCTGAAGGAATCAGGCCGGCTTCAATCATCGCCCGGCGGTAGCCGGCATGCCTTAACCTGGAGACCTGGTGTTCACCGTTGAGACAAACAAAATAGATGGTGCGGCAACCATTATCCAGCAGATGACGGGTGGCAATAAAACCACCCTGTTCATCGTTGGAAGACACCCAGAAGGCATCTTCTTTTGGCTCGCCAATATAGATGACTGGCAGGCCCTCTGCATGAATGGATTTTAACCGTGGGTCGCTTTCGTGTATGCCGATGGCTATAAATGCTTTGGCTTTGGTTTCCAGCTGGCCGTCAATGCTGAATTTAGCGCGTTTGGCCCGGTAACCTTTTTGCTGGAGATGAACTTTCAGGATTTCATACACTTTCAGGGCAAAGGGCGAAATGGTTCCCAGGTCCAGGCCCAGAATAACGCCGATACTGAAATCGTCCTGACCATGCAGTTGTCGAGCCATGTAATTGGGCTGGTAATCCAGTTTTTTGGCAGCGTCTAATACCTTTTTGCGGGTGGTTTCTGAAACATATTTTCCACCGTTCAGTACACGGCTGACGGTAGCGATGGAAAGCTCGGCCTGGGCGGCGACCTGAAGAATTGTGGCATGACCTTCAGATTTCTTACGTGCCATAAATTAACTGCTGCATGTAGTGGGGGTCGGATGGTAACAGTAATGTTAAAAATTGTATCTGTAAATTGTGTTTACTTGACGCTGGTCAATTAATGGTGGGTTTTGATGTTGTTGTTTGTTTTTTGATCGGTCTCCTCAAAACCTTTACATATTGCGCCAATTCTTTTCACTGGCAGAATGCAGATCACGCTAAAAACGTAATTCATTTATTACATCTATTTAAAAGGCGCTTCATGAGAGTACAGCAATCGGGGGATTTTTTGCTGTGTGTTGATCATGACTTGCCGGATAAACACTGGACCATTTGGGAGTATTCGGTTTGGCTAAAACTATGAAAGCTTTACCACTGGCGGCTGCGGTTGCAGCGGTTGTTTTTTCAGCGGGTGCTGCGGCGGCTGATATTCAGTTTTCTGGTTATGCCCGTTCCGGTCTGGGCATGACTGGTAAAGGCGGTGACCAATGGGCATTCCAGGCCACTGGCGCTGGCTCCAAGTATCGTATGGGTAACGAAGCAGAAACCTATATGGAGCTGGGTCTGGGCAGCAAGGTCTGGGAAGATGGTGACAAGTCTTTCTCATTCAACAGCCGTATTGCGTACAAGACATTCCAGAACAAAGACTGGGCTAAGTTGAACGGCGATACCGACAATGAAATGGCATTGCGTGAAGCCTATGTAAAAGGTGACAACCTGTTTGAGTCCATGCCAGGTGCCAGCTTATGGGCGGGTCAGCGCTTCTACCAGCGTCAGGATGTTCACATGATCGATTTCTACTACTACGACATCTCCGGACCAGGTGCAGGTCTGGAAAATGTTGATGTCGGTTTTGGTAAGCTGAATCTGGCATGGACTCAGAATAACGATGAAAAAGACTTCCAGGCAGGTCATGGTAAATTCGTTGGTAACATGTTCGATGTTCGCCTGAATGATATCGCTGTTAACACCGATGGTTTTCTGCAACTGGGTCTGACCTATGGTACTGCTTCTGAGAACAAAAACTATAAGTTCACAGATAAAGATACTGGAAAAGAAGTAGAGATGAAAAAGAACGGCTACCTGCTGACAGCCGAACATACTCAAACTAACTTCTTTGGTGGCTTCAATAAGTTTGTAGTTCAGTATGCCACTGACGCTATGAGTACTTGGGGAATGGGTACTGTAGGTAAAACTCAGCCAGTTAATAAATCTGAAATAACCAAGCAAAAACTGCTGCGAGTTCTTGATCACGGTGCTTTCGACCTGCCTGATACTAACTTCAGCATGAGCTACGTAGTCATGATGAATAAACTGAAAAACGATGAGGATAAAGGTCGCACCTGGTACACTGCTGGTATCCGCCCTCAGTACCACTGGAACGAGACCATGAGCACAGCGGTTGAGCTGGGCTATGATCGTGTGAAGTTTGACAAGAAGGTTGTAGGTATTGATTCTGGCAAGACCTACAACATGAGCAAAATCACCATTGCTCAACAGTGGTCTGCCGGTTCCAGCATCTGGGCTCGTCCAACCATCCGCGTGTTCGGTACTTATGCCAAGTGGAACGACAAGCAGGCGCTTAACGGATTCCGTAAAGATGATAAGTTTGATGCTGATGCCTACAACGAGAAATTCGGTAGCAGCAAAGACGGCTTCACCTTCGGCGTCCAGATGGAAGCCTGGTGGTAAGGAGCTGATCTGAAAAGGAGGCACGCCTCCTTTTCAGGTACCCCTTTCAAGTCAGTGGAATTGAATTCCCGACTTACTTTATGTGTGAGTGGCTAGATATTTTATGATTTGCCGGTGCTGTTCAGTGCCGGCTTTTTTTTACGCAATTATTTTATCCCCCGGGCTTCAGTCATCGTTCGCAAAATAATGCAACAGGTCAGGTTTTATAGGCTAGTATTTCTGATACTTTGATTCAGGCATGTTTATTGGATAAACCCTGATGGCTCAATTTTAGTTATTCTCTAAAAACATAAATTTTAAATGGGGTAAAGCGGTTGTTTTCGATTGTTTTGGAAAATCTCAGCGCGGTGATTCGGGCAATATTAGTGTCATATCAGAGAGAAATTGTATTCCGGAAGCTGGCGGAGCTGTTATATGAGATACTCGAAAAAACCACGAAAGCAGAAGACATTGGACTTCTTCTGAGGCAACACCTGAAAGGCTTTCAGAATTCTTCAGTCTGACTGAAATATACGTATACTGACGTTTAAGTAAGATGCAGGCTCTGTAAGCTGAAATCGTTTACAAGCAATTAAAACTTTAAATACTGGTTCCCACAAAGAATAATTTAGAACAAATGCGTAATGATCCGAAATCAGAATTATAATGAACCTCAGGTCATGCGATCACGTTTTTGAGAAACAGAGAGTGGGATGCCATGAGCGTAAACAAGACTGAGCAGTATGCTGCTAAAAAACTTGATTCCGAGCAGTTGGCCGAAAATATCAAGCGTCATTTGCAGCAATCACTGGGTGTTGACCAGGAAGA
Source organism: Endozoicomonas gorgoniicola (assembly GCF_025562715.2). Classification (NCBI taxonomy): domain Bacteria; kingdom Pseudomonadati; phylum Pseudomonadota; class Gammaproteobacteria; order Oceanospirillales; family Endozoicomonadaceae; genus Endozoicomonas; species Endozoicomonas gorgoniicola. Next base: position 3,607,284 of record NZ_JAPFCC010000001.1, on the reverse strand, counting down.
GGCAGGTCCCGCTGAATACTGGGAAGCACTGAGCCTGGTCGTTCGCGAGCTGGGTCTGGATTTAATTCGCAAAACCCGACACAAAGAGCGTGATGAAAAAGCACGTCGGGTTTACTACCTGTCTTTAGAGTTCCTCGTTGGCCGTTTGCTGGGGAACAACCTGCATAATCTGGGTATTTACCATCAGGCTGAAGAAGCCATGGCAAACCTCGGCGTCAACCTGACCGACGTTCTGGAACATGAAACCGATCCGGCTCTGGGTAATGGTGGCCTGGGTCGGCTGGCAGCCTGCTTTATGGATTCGCTGACGACTCTGGATTTGCCTGCCTTCGGTTATGGCATTAACTACCGTTTTGGTCTGTTCAAACAGGGCTTTGCTGGTGGCAAGCAGACAGAAAGCCCGGATGCCTGGAGGGAAGAGTCCTGCCCGTGGGGTATCGAGCGCCCTAAACGCAAACAACGGATAAAACTGTATGGTCGGGTAACAGAGCGGGCTGGCAAGGCAGCCTGGGAAGATACTCAGGAAATTCTGGGTATGCCCTGGGATGTGCCAGTAACCGGTTATGGTACCGATACGGTGAACACGCTGCGCCTGTGGGAGAGTCGTGCGGCAGAAGGTTTTGACCTGTCCAGTTTCGACGAAGGCCGTTATCACGAGTCCCGGTCTGGAGAGATTCAGGCTGAAAACGTTAGTCAGGTGTTGTATCCAAACGACAACCACCCAGCTGGTAAAGAGCTGCGTCTGATTCAACAGTATTTCTTTGTCGCCTGTTCCATTGCTGACCTGATTGCCCGTTATAAGCGTGAAAACGGTGACAACCTGGATGGCTTTGCTGAAAAAGTAGCCATTCAGTTGAACGACACTCACCCGGCGATTGCTGTGCCAGAGCTGATGCGCATCCTGATGGATGAGGAAGACATCGTTTTCACTAAGGCGCTGTCTATCTGTCGTGAGGTGTTCGCTTACACCAACCATACCCTGTTGCCGGAAGCGCTGGAAAAATGGCCGCAGAACCTGATTACTAAAGTACTGCCCCGCCACATGCAGATCATTCACATGATCAACTACCACTTCCTGCATACAGAAGTGGAAGCTCAGTGGCCGGGTGATAACAACATGAAACGTCGTCTGTCTATTATCGAGGAGCCTGAGCGTCCCGGAGGTCAGCAGATGGTTCGTATGGCGTACCTGTCTGTTGTGGGTAGCCATAAAGTCAATGGTGTGGCGGCGTTGCACTCCAGTCTGGTGAAAAGCTCACTGTTCCCGGAATTCAACGAAATGTGGCCGGACAAACTGGTGAACGTCACCAACGGGGTGACTCCTCGTCGCTGGGTGGATTACTGTAACCCGGAACTGGCCAGTCTGATTGATGAAACCATTGGCAAGGACGGTGAGGCCGACTGGCGCAAAGACCTGACCAGACTGGATGCTATCAATGCCTATGCCGATGACCCGGCATTCCAGAAGAAGTTTGCCGCCATCAAGCGCAACAACAAGGTTCGTTTTGCCGCAGTGGTGAAAGAGCTGTGCAATGTTGAAATCAGCCCGGATGCTATCTTTGATGTTCAGATCAAACGTCTGCATGAGTACAAGCGTCAGCAACTGAATCTGCTGCACATCATGGCTCTGTACCGTCGTCTGCTGGAAAATCCGGACCTGGATGTACCACAGCGTGTGTTTATTTTTGGTGCCAAGGCTGCGCCTGGTTATAAAGTGGCTAAAACCATTATACATGCCATTAACCGTGTTGCTGAGCGTGTAAACAACGATCGTCGTATTAAAGACAAGCTGAAGGTGGTTTTCCTGCCTAACTATCGCGTTAGCCTGGCTGAGAAAATTATCCCGGCGGCCGACGTGTCTGAGCAGATTTCTACTGCCGGTTTCGAGGCGTCTGGTACTGGTAATATGAAGTTTGCCCTGAACGGTGCCCTGACCGTGGGTACTCTGGATGGCGCTAACGTTGAGATTGCAGAAGAGGTCGGCGACGACAATATCTTTATCTTTGGTCTGACTGTAGAAGAAGTGGCTGAGCTGCGTCATCGTGGTTACAACCCCGAAGATGTCTACAACAGCAATGCAGAACTGAAAGCCGTTATTGACTGGCTGGCGTCTGGCGACCTGTGTCCTGAAGAACCCGATGCCTTCCGCCCGCTGGTGGATTCACTGCTGGGTGGGGATTACTTTCTGACACTGGTGGATTACCAGGCTTACAGCGACGCTCATGACAAGATTGTTGAGACCTGGAAGAAGCCCGAGCTGTGGTGGAAGACTGCCATAACCAACTCTGCCTCCATGGGTAAGTTCTCTTCTGACCGCTCCATTACGGATTACGCGAAAACCATCTGGAATATGGCGTAATTTCCCTTCTGAGGTTTGTAGGGTCTGACGACCCTGCAAACCTTGCTCCTTTCTCTCTTTCACTTCTGTTTCTGCCATGACAAATTCTATCGAGTCTCTGCTTGAGGACCTCAAGGATGGATGTTGTTCCCGGCCATTTGATTTATTGGGTATTCATGATGTGACTACCGGGCCTCCCGGCAGCCATTCCCCCGGAAAAGGGAAAGTGGTCAGGGTATGGAGACCCGATGCCCTGACGGTTCATCTGATTAACCTTGTCAGTGAAGAACGGGTTGGGGAAATGCGGCAGGTAGCCAGTGGTCTGTTTGAGTTGGGTCTGGATGCCAGCAGTCCACTGCGTTGTTATCGACTGGAAATCCAAAGTAAAGAACAACAGTCGTTTACCTTTATTGACCCATGGCAGTTTGGTGATCACGTATTCAATCCGGTGTTTGTTGAGCCCTATCGCTCTTATCGCTATATGGGCGCGCGGCTGGTGAATATTCCAGCAGTGCCCGGACCGGATGTTCTGGGTGTTATGTTCCGGATTTACGCACCCCATGCCCGCAGTGTGGCAGTTGTCGGCAGTTTTAATGGCTGGGATGCCCGGCTGCACCCTATGCAGGGGTGTGATGATGGGATCTGGCGACTGTTTATACCGCACGTAAGTGCCGGTGATCTGTATAAGTTCGAATTAAGAAATGCCGATGGAGAGCTGCTGCCCCATAAGTCAGACCCTTATGGTTTTTATGCGGAACAGTCACCCGGCAATGCCTCCATTGTGTACGACCAGAAGCGTTATCGCTGGCAGGATCAGGACTGGCAGCATCAGGGGCAACAGCATCAGCCCATGAGTATTTATGAGGTTCATCTGGGGTCATGGCGCAGAGAGCAGGCGTTTGATGATGGCTCTTCTGGTGGTTCTGGTAGTGAAGGGCGCGAAGGGCGCTGGCTGACTTATCGGGAGTTGGCTAACGAACTGATTCCTTATGTGGTTGAACAAGGGTTTACACATATAGAGCTACTGCCGCCTATGGAGCATCCCTTCACGGGTTCCTGGGGGTATCAGCCAGTAGGTTTGTATGCGCCAACCAGCCGGTTTGGTTCGCCGGATGACTTTAAGGCTCTGATTGATCGTTGTCACCAGAGTGGACTTGGCGTGATTCTGGACTGGGTGCCTGCACACTTTCCCTCGGACCCACACGGTCTGGGGCGTTTTGATGGTACGCCTTTGTATGAATACGCTGATCAACGACGAGGCTGGCACCCCGACTGGCAGACGCATATATACGACTATGGTAAACCAGCGGTGCGTGATTTCCTGATCAGTAATGCCCTGTTCTGGCTGGACTGTTTTCATATTGATGGCCTGCGGGTCGATGCCGTGGCCTCTATGCTTTATCTCGATTACTCCCGGTCAGAAGGTGAATGGGAGCCGAACATCCATGGCGGCAATGAGCACCTGGAGGCTGTAGATTTTCTTAAACGACTGAATGAAACCATTTATGGGCATTATCCTGAGGCTGTCACCATTGCCGAAGAGTCTACCAGCTGGCCGGGTGTTTCAATGCCGACATACGAAAATGGTCTGGGGTTTGGCTACAAGTGGAATATGGGCTGGATGCACGACTCGCTGGAGTATATGAAGCATGAGCCTCAGTACCGGCGTTATCACCATGGGGAACTGATGTTCAGCATGGAATATCACTACTCTGAACATTTTATTCTGCCACTGTCTCATGATGAAGTGGTGCATGGTAAAGGTACCCTGCTGGGGAAAATGCCTGGAGACGACTGGCGTCGTTTTGCCAGTTTGCGGGCTTACTACGGTTTTATGTTTGCCCATCCCGGTAAGAAACTGCTGTTTATGGGCGCAGAAATCGGCAGCCTGACGGAGTGGAACCATGATGGTCAGCTGGACTGGCCGTTGTTAGCTGAAAAGAGTGAACGGGGCAATTACAGTCGGGGCTTGCAGCAGTTAGTCAGGGATTTGAACAGGTTGTATCGCAAGTACCCGGCCTTGTATCAGTCGGACTATGACGCCTGGGGATTCTGCTGGGTTATTGGCGATGATACTGAACAGAGTGTCTATGCTTTTCTTCGTCGGGGAGGGAGTCAGCCCCCCATTCTGGTGGTCTGTAACTTTACTCCCGAAGTTCGTCATCACTACCGGATTGGTGTACCGAATGTGGATCCCTGGTATGAACTGATTAATACCGATGGTTCCTGTTATGGTGGCAGTGGTGTGATTAATGCCGGTAGTTTATCGACAGAGTTTGTCGAAGCTCATGGTTATGAACAATCCTTGGTGTTAACGTTACCACCTCTGGGGACAGTTTTCTTAATGCCTGATTATTGATATGCAGATAGTAAATTGTCTGCCCGTGCACTTTTTTGGCTCTGTACCTTTTACAATGACTGAAAAAAACAAACTTCTTCCAAACGCAGCGGGTCAAAACACCGCTGTGAGTTATGAGACGGCTCCCGGACGTCCGGAGTTGCAGGGAGCAACTTTGATGAAACAGGGTGAACAGAGTCTTTTAACGGCTTCTGCAGAACAGGCTGACGGCGTTAATTTTGCGGTGTATGCGCCTGAGGCTCAGGGGGTCGTGCTCTGCCTTTTCAACCAGGAAAATCAGGAGACTCGCTTAGCGATGCTGCCTTCAGCCATGGGAGTATGGCATCTGTTCGTTGCCAGTATCGGCGCTGGTCAGCGCTATGGCTATCGGGCTGATGGGCAGTGGCATCCGGATCTCAGCCCCCGCTTTAACAATCGTAAGTTTCTGCTTGATCCTTACAGTCGTGAAATCAGGGGAGAAGTCAGCTGGCATCCGGCACTGTTTGATTATTCTATCTCCAAATCAACCGGTGTCTGGAAAATCAGTGAGATAGACAGCGCCGGTGTTATGCCAAGAAGTGTGGTCAGGGAGCGTGAGTTTGACTGGCAGCAGGTGAGCAAGCCGGGCACCAGCCGCACCGATAGTATTATCTATGAGCTGCACGTCAAAGGTTTTTCCATACAGAATAAAGCCATTCCCGAACATCTCCGTGGTACTTACCTGGGTTTAAGTCATCCAGCGTCTGTCGCTTATCTGCAACAGCTGGGGGTGACGGCAGTTGAGTTGTTGCCTGTAACTTCCCGGGTCAGTGAAGAGCGTCTGGATAACATGGGGTTGAGCAATTACTGGGGTTATAACCCGCTTTGTCTAATGGCACCGGAACCTTCACTGGCGGTTGATGACCCGGTTACCGAGATGAAAACCATGGTCAGGGAGCTGCACCGTGCCGGCATTGAAGTGATTATGGATGTGGTCTTTAACCATACCTGTGAGAGTGGTCACGGTGGCCCGAGCCTTAGTCTGCGGGGGTTGAGTGAACGGGATTACTATCTCGTTGACGAGACCATAGACGGCCGTGGTCATAAAAAGATCGACAGCGCCAACTATACCGGCTGTGGCAATACCATGAACTTTAATTGTCCGCAGACTCTGAAGCTGACCATGGATGCCCTGCGTAGCTGGGTCGAAGAATACCAGATTGATGGTTTCCGTTTTGATCTGGCACCGACCATGGCCCGGCAGGGACGGGTCTTTCGCGGTGACAGCGCCTTCTTTCAGGCCATTTATCAGGACCCGGTGCTGTCACAGTGCAAGATGATTGCAGAGCCCTGGGATATTGGCCCTGAAGGTTACCGCCTGGCAGGCTTCCCCCGTGAATGGCAAGAGTGGAATGACCGTTACCGTGATGGCATTCGCTCGTTCTGGCGCGGCGACGATCAGCGTGTTGCAGATATTGGCTGGCGGATGGTGGGGTCTGTGGATATCTTTGGCCATCATCGACCCATCGGTAGTATTAATTACATTTGCAGTCACGACGGGTTCACGCTGAATGACCTGGTGTCGTATGAACAACGACATAATCTTGCCAATGGTGAGCATAATCGTGATGGCGATGCCCACAATTACTCCTGCAACTATGGTGTGGAAGGGCATACGACACATTCACCGGTTCTGGCCAGACGACAGCGGGCAAAGCGTAATATGCTGGCTACTTTGATGCTGTCCAGAGGCACGCCAATGCTTATGGCGGGGGACGAGTTTGGCAACACTCAGGATGGCAATAACAATGCCTACTGTCAGGATTCGGAACTGTCATGGCTTGACTGGTCCTGGCAGGAGGATGAATCGGCCTGGATGGCAAAAGACCTGCAGGCTTTTACCGCCGGTCTGATTGCGCTGCGTAAAAAACACCCGTTGCTGCAGGGTGATGGTGGTAGAAAAAATATCTGCTGGATGGATCGACGGGGTGCGCAGTTAGATGAACATCAGCTTGGGCAGGTTGAAGGCGGCTGTCTTGTCCTGAAAATAATGGCATCAGAATCAGACCCGAACGCAGGGGCGTTGTACATTCTGATGAATAACGAAAAAGTTAATCGTCGGTTTATTTTTACTAACCGACATAGTCAGAATTACTGGTTCACCCTTATGGACACCGCCGGGGCTGAACCATTCACTCAGGAAGTGTTGTTAACCCGAGGTTGGCACCTTGTGGAAGGGCATAGTCTGGTGATTATTGAGGAAAGAGGTTAGCTTTGGTAAGTCATTGAAATTGTTTCATATAAGCTGGCGTTTGGTAAGTGTCTTCCGCTATAATTTGAGGTAATAACCGTTGGTGAATTTGCTGGGTATAAAGAGTATTTTATACATCAGCCGCCGTATATTACAGGTGACTCATAACACCTCAACGAATGCACCGCTGGCTTCATTTTTATTGATTATCAATAGGAACCTCTCATGCATCCGCTAGGAGCCTGTCGGACTTGTAACAAGTCCAGAAAAGAAGGCGGCATCATAACCCTGCTGCCTGTTTAAGCTACTGTGCAAGCTGTTCTCACAACCGCCACTCTTACCCGTAAATAGTAAAACATCGCCCAAAAAGCTCTGTATGCAGCCAGAAGTTGAATCATAAATAACCAATTTTCAATGTCCGCCATCGCCATGGCAAACATTTTCTTCAGATTGAAGCCTGTGCAGAGCAGATCCCATTCAGCAGACACCTCTGCAAAGCCTCGAACCAGAAATTGGCGATACCCCATCACTTCTTTCTGTATTCCAAAGGTTGGTTCAATCGTACTTTTCCGCAAGGCATAAACAGCCCGACCTTCTTTTGTCTGCAGCCGCCAACGCATCAGGTCTAATGCTGTTACATCGTCGCCTTCCGGCATAGGATCATCAGGTTTAAAGCGCTCCATCAAAGGTTTATTGTGGGCATCACGCTTCTCTGCGATATACGCAGTTGCGCCATAGTTATCCACAGCTGACACATTACTCTCACTGAAGTAGCCTGTGTCTGCCAGGATCGCTTCGGGCTTGCCAAGTTCGTCTTCACGAGTTGCCAGTTCTTCAAGGGCTGGCTCTACCTGCTGTTTGTCGTTTGTTGCCTGAGTAATGTGTTTTTCTACGATCAGTCCGCTTTCAACATCAACTGCAGCCTGCGCATTATAAGCTTGTTCATAACTGCCGCCTGATGTTGGCATGATGCGGGAATCACGATCTGTCAGATTGACCTGGTCTTTGTCTCTTGGGTCTGCCTCTGGGGCTTTGGGTTCTCTACCCCTCGGCTTTTTTCCAGACTCCCTGATCGCTTCCCTGCGAGCCACTTTTTCCTCATATTCTTCCAGCTCGTATTGGTATCGCTCCTCAGCGCGACGCTCTATTTCTGCTTTTGCTTCGGCAATAACAGCAAGGCGATCTTCCCTACGCTTGAGCTCCTCTGGAATAGAAAGCTCTTCAGGCTGCTCTTCTGCATCGGCTTTCTCTGCCATTTTCAGGAGCTCATCCACCTCAGACTTGAGCTGTTTTTCCAGCTTGCAGGCATACTCGTAGCTGAGGGCTTTGTGTTTGCTGGCATTCGCTTTCATTTTGGTGCCATCCAGACTGATGGTTCCCATTTTTAACCACTGGGCTTCTTTAGCGATCATTAGAATCTGGGTAAACAGGTTGCTGATTTCCTTGCGAAACCGCTTCCGGAAAGCATTAATACTGTCATGATCTGGGTGTTCATTGGCACAGATATAGCGGAAAGCAATAGAGTCGTGAGTAGCCTTCTCCAGCTTTCGGCTGGAAAAGACACCTGTCGCATAGCCATAAAATAACAGCGAGAGCATGAGCGATGGATGCCAGGCTTTGGAACCTCTACCGCTGTAGGACTTGATGAACGGATCAAGATCGAGCTGCTCGACGACCTCTACAACAAAACGGGCGAGATGACGTTCCGGCAAATAATCATCGACACTGGCGGGAAACATGTCTGGAATACTGCGGTCAACGGGTCTGAAAGTCCATCTCTTCATTTGTCAGAGGTTGCTTGCTTGAAAAGTGATTATTGGCAATTATGCCAGATTTTTGCTCTAAGTCCGACAGGCTCCTAGCAGGCAAAATTGCTACAGACGATATTCTGGCCAACATTCCACGACTGGTCAGTGACTATTACACCATCAGTCCTGACCCAGCGGTTTCAGCCCAGCGCGTGCAATTCGGAACTTCTGGTCACCGTGGAACCTCTTCCCGGGCGACTTTCAATGAAGCTCACATTCTGGCCGTAAGCCAGGCGATCTGCGAATACCGCAGGGACCAGGGCATTACCGGTCCAATGTTTGTTGGCATGGACACGCACGCCCTGTCTGAACCAGCATTGATCAGTGCTGTGGAAGTGTTTGCTGCCAACCAGGTGGATGTGCGTATCCATGAAGGTCGTGGTTACACGCCGACCCCGGTTATTTCCCATGCCATTGTCAGTTTTAATCGTGACAATAATCAAAACAATGATCGAAACAAGAACCTTCAGGCTGACGGCGTTGTTATCACCCCGTCGCACAATCCGCCAGAAGACGGTGGCTTCAAATATAACCCTCCACACGGTGGTCCCGCAGGCACAGACGTTACCAACTGGGTACAGGATCGCGCCAACGAGCTGATTGCACTGGGACTGAAAGGTGTTAAGCGTCTGACGTTTACTGACGCCCTGGCATCGGATTATGTGACCGAATACGACTACGTTACGCCGTATGTTAACGATCTGGAAAATGTCGTGGATATGGAAGCGATCCGCAAAGCCGGTCTGAAAATCGGCGTAGACCCTCTGGGTGGTTCCGGCCTGTACTTCTGGGAGCCTATTGCTGAGCGTTATGGTCTGGACATTGAGCTGGTAAGCCGCAAAGTCGACCCGACATTCTCATTCATGCATGTTGATAAAGACGGCAAGATTCGTATGGATTGCTCTTCTGCCTGTTCCATGGCGGGACTGATCAACATGAAAGACAGCTTCGACATTGCTTTTGGTAACGACCCTGACTTTGACCGTCACGGTATTGTTACCAGAACCCATGGCCTGCTGAATCCAAACCATTACCTTGCGGTTGCCATTGATTACCTGTATCGCCATCGTGAGGGCTGGCCGAAGTCTGCCCGTATTGGTAAGACACTGGTATCCAGCAGTATTATTGGCCGTGTTGCTGAAGGTCTGGAGCGTGAAGTCTGTGAAGTGCCGGTTGGTTTTAAATGGTTTGTGGACGGCCTGACCTCTGGCGACCTGGCCTTTGGTGGTGAAGAAAGTGCGGGCGCTGCGTTCCTGCGCCGTGATGGTACTACCTGGTGTACAGATAAAGACGGCTTTATTCTGGCTTTGCTGGCAGCAGAAATTACTGCGGTAACGGGTAAGAATCCGGGCGAGTTATACGACGAACTGACTGAAAAGTACGGTTCCCCAGTTTATGAACGTTTGCAGGCACCGGCAGACAATGAGCAGAAAAAAATTCTGTCAGGTTTGAGTCCGGATAAGGTTAGGGCAGAAACCCTTGCGGGCGACCCCATCACGGCCAAAATCACCCACGCCTCAGGAAACGGAGCGGCTATCGGCGGGCTTAAAGTGGAAACCGCTAATGGATGGTTTGCCGCCCGCCCTTCCGGAACCGAAGCCGTTTATAAAATTTACACGGAAAGCTTCATGGGCAAAGAGCATCTGAAGCAGATTCAGGAAGAAGCTCAGGCTATGGTGTCTGAGGTTTTCAGGAACGCTGAATAATAAAAAACCAATCAGAATTTAGTCATTGAATATTGAATTAGCCGGAAGGTTTTATTCCTGGCGACGCTCCCGCTTTGTGTCAACTCAGCGGGGGAAATGGAGCTTTGTTGGAGTAACAACACCTGAGCAATAACAGGTGATCGACAAAGGCATTAAGGAAGACGGCACGATAAATGAAGTATTTTTACTATGAGGGAGTAAGGTTTAGTGTCTTCAATTCTTTCTATGATTCTTGCCGGGGGTGAAGGGTCACGTCTGTCGCCATTGACCGGGTACCGTGCCAAGCCAGCCGTACCGTTTGTTGGCCAGTATCGTATCATTGACTTTGTGCTGAGTAACTTTGTTAACTCTGACCTGCACAAAATCTATGTACTGACCCAGTTTAAATCTCATTCGCTGAACAAGCATCTCCAGCGCTGCTGGAGGATTGCAGGTCTGTTTGACAAGTTTATTGATACCCTGCCAGCCCAGATGTGGACAGGTCAGGACTGGTATCAGGGTACTGCGGACGCGATTTTCCAGAACCTGCATCTGATTGAATCCCAGGACCCGGAGCAGGTGGTGATTTTTGGTGGCGATCATATCTATACCATGGATGTGCGCAAGATGGTCAACCTGCATGAAGAGTCTGACGCCGCTCTGACTGTTGCAGCAATTCCAGTGCCGGTGGAAGAAGCTTATCACTTTGGCATCATCGAAATTGACGAAACTGGTCGTATGATCGGTTTTGAAGAGAAGCCAAAGACCAATCCAAAAACGATTCCTGGTAACCCGAACTTTGTTCTGGCCTCCATGGGTAACTACATTTTCGAGCGAAAGTGCCTTGAACGTGTTCTGCGTGAAGACCACCTGAACGAAGAGTCCAGTCATGACTTTGGTAAGGACATCATTCCAAAGCTGTTCCCGAAAGAGAAGGTGATGGTTTACAACTTCGCGGAAAACGAAGTGCCGGGCAGTGACAAAACCGGTTACTGGCGCGATGTGGGTACGCTGGACGCTTACTGGGAGGCCAATATGGACTTGCTGTCTGAAAACCCGCCGATTGAGCTGCACAACCTGAAATGGCCAATCAATACGTATGTACCGCCTTACCCACCGGCACTGATCGCTTTCGATCGTAATGTGCGGGAAGGGCATATTAATAATTCCATGATTGGTACCGGCTGTATCGTCAACGATGTATTCATGGATCAGTCTGTAGTCGGTTATAACGTTGAAATCGATGATCACTCTCATATCTCTGATTCTGTGATCCTGCCAAATGTGAAGATTGGCGCAGGCTGCGAAATCCGCAAGGCCATTATCGACAAGCGCGCTGAGATTGCTCCCGGCACGAAAATTGGCGTGAACCTTGATGAAGATCGCAAACTGTTCAAGGTAACAGACAGCGGCATTGTTGTTATTCCAAGAGGTACCAAGGTTGGCTTCTGACCTGAACTTGAATCTCAACGTCGTTTTCGCAGTGTCTGAATTCGACGGAATCGTTAAAACCGGGGGGCTGGCCGATGCGGCTGGCGCCCTGGCGCCGGTGATGGAAGCTGCCGGCCACCGGGTTAAGGTGATCATGCCCGCTTACCGCGCTGCGCTGAGCAAGGTGGAAACCGTGTCCATCGCAGGTGGCGGTGTACGCATGAATCATCATGAAACCCTGTGGTTCGGGATTCGTCATGGTCAGTTCCGTGGTACTGACGTGTACTTTATTGAGTACGATGAATTCTTTGACCGTGGTGGTATCTACGGCGAAGGCGGTCAGGGTTATCACGACAACAGTCGTCGTTTTGCTTTTTTCAGCAAGGCGGTTCTGGAAACCTGCCGCATCCTTGATTTCAAGCCGGATGTCGTTCATTGCCATGACTGGCAGGCAGCGTTGTTGCCTTACTATCTGAGAGTGGATGAGTGCAGCAATCCTTTCTTTGTCGATACCCGGTCACTGCTGACAATTCACAATGCGGCTTATCAGCAGAAAACCGATGTTTCTCAAATCGACAGTCTGGGTATTGCCTGGCGCTACTTCAATCCGGCCTGTTTTGAAGACTTTGGCATGATCAATATTCTCAAAGGCGGAATTGCTTTTGCGGACAAGATTAATACGGTCAGTCCTCAGTATGCCAGAGAGCTGTTGACGCCCCTGGGCTCTCACGGCCTGATGGACAGCTTTAAACGCCGGGAAACGGATTTGTCCGGTATTTTGAATGGCTGCGATTACACACAGTGGAACCCTGAAACCGATACGCTGATTCCGGCACGTTTTTCCCGGGCTGACCGTACCGGTAAGACAGAATGTAAAACGGCACTGCAACAACGTATGGGTTTGCCGGTGAATCATCATAAGCCGGTTTACGGACTGGTCAGCCGTCTGGCGGGGCAGAAAGGTTTTGATTACCTGATTCCAGCCCTGTGGCGATTTCTGCACAATGATGTGCAGTTGGTCCTGCTGGGTTCTGGCGAACCGCATACGGCAGCTGCCCTGGAGGAACTGGCTCAGGCATTTCCAGACAAATGTCGTTTTTATAATGGGTTTGAGAATCAGCTGGCACACTGGATTGAGGCTGGCTCTGACTTTTTTCTGATGCCATCACTGTTTGAGCCATGTGGGCTTAACCAGATATACAGTCTGAAATACGGCACCCTGCCGATTGTCAGACGCGTAGGGGGACTGAGTGATACGGTGGCAGGGTTTGCTGAACACAATGAAAAGGGAACCGGCTTTGTGTTCAACAGTACTGATCCACAGGAACTCTTTGACTGTCTGCAAACGTCTTTGCATGTTTATTATCAGCATGAGCTGTTCAGTCAGTTACAAGATAATGCCATGAGCAAGCGCTTTACCTGGGAACAGGCCGCTGATGCGTATTGCTCGGTGTATCGCTCTCTTCGATGATAATTCGGTGACAATGCACGACTGCCATCCGGACTCCTTAACTGAGGTGACTACGCTGCATTTCCAGTCCATGACTGTTTAACAGGAAAATCCTGCCTTTGGGGAACCCGGTGTTCGGGTTTCCCAATGTCAGTGGAATGACGAGGATAATTTATCCAATGAATATTGCTGTTCAATCGACAATACCTGCCGCAGAGCAGGAACTGGGGCAAGTGCTTTGTGCTTGCCCTTTCTCTTGTCTGGGCCTGCATAAAGCGACAGATCATAAAGGCCTGGTGCTACGGGTATGGCGTCCGGATGCTGACGCTATTGCGATTATCGAGCAGCCTTCCGGTAAAATGCTGGGTAACATGCAGCGTTTTGAATCGGGTTTGTTTGAGTTGCATTTGCCACGCCGTCGCAAGCTGTTCAATTATGAACTGAGCATTACCGGGGAAGGCGGACACACTTTCCGGGTGTATGACCCCTACCAGTTTGGTCAATACACTCTGCGTGAAGAGCATGTGGATTACGATGCGCTGCATCGTCATCAGGGGGCTCACCTGATGACCCATGCCCTGAACACCAGACGTCAGGTGAAAGGTGTTTTGTTCCGTGTTTATGCACCGAACGCCCGCTCTGTCAGCCTGGTGGGAAGTTTCAACAACTGGGATGGCCGTTTGCATCCCATGGCCAGTGCTGATGATGGTGTCTGGCGTCTGTTTGTTCCGGGTTTGACGGCCGGGGATCTCTATAAGTATGAGATTCATGATAAAGATGGCAACAAGCTGCCATTAAAGGCTGATCCGTTTGGTACTTATTCTGAACAGTGGCCCGGCCTTTCTTCTATTGTCCACGATGACAGCAGATATCAGTGGAAAGACAGTCAGTGGATGGGTCAGCGTGGTGAATTGTACGACAAGCCTCTGTCTGTTTATGAAGTTCATGCGGGTTCCTGGCGTCGTAAAGACGGCAATATCATTATGAACTACCGGGAGCTGGCAAAAGAGCTGGTGCCGTATGTTAAAAAAATGGGCTTTACCCATATTGAGCTGATGCCGGTCAGCGAGCACCCTCTGTATGAATCCTGGGGTTATCAGCCCGTAGGCATGTTTTCTGTAACCAGCCGTTATGGCAGCCCGGACGACTTTAAGTTTTTTGTCGATCAGTGCCACAGGGCGGGCATTGGTATTATTCTGGACTGGGTGCCCGCACACTTCCCGAATGACGACCACGGTCTGGCGAAATTTGATGGTACTGAGTTATACGAGCATCCCGACCCCCGTCGTGGCTGGCATCCGGACTGGAAGACCTGCATCTATGATTTTGGCAAGCCTTTTGTTCAGGACTTCCTGATCAGCAGTGCACTGTACTGGCTGGAGGAATACCATATCGACGGTCTGCGGGTGGATGCTGTGGCGTCAATGCTGTATCTGGACTATTCCCGTAATGAGGGTGAATGGGAACCGAACCGTAATGGTGGTAATGAGAACCTTGAAGCAATTCATTTCCTGAAGCGTTTTAATAAGACAGTTTACGAACGTTGCCCAACGGCGATGACCATTGCTGAAGAGTCCACCAGTTATCCCGGCGTATCCAAACCACTGTACGACGACGGTTTAGGCTTTGGTTACAAGTGGAATATGGGCTGGATGCATGATTCCCTGGAATACATGAAGCAGGAACCGGTTCATCGTCCGTATCACCATAACCAGATAACCTTCAGTACGGTTTATGCCTGGAGTGAGAACTTTGTGTTGTCGCTTTCCCACGACGAAGTGGTGTATGGCAAAGGTACCCTGCTGACCCGTATGCCGGGTGATGACTGGCAGAAGTTTGCTAACCTGCGGACTTACCTGTCCTTTATGTGGACGCATCCGGGCAAGAAATTGCTGTTTATGGGTTGTGAGCTGGGCAGCTGGAACGAGTGGAACCATCATCAGTCACTGGACTGGCACCTTGTAGATGACAAAGACAGTCCACATAGTGGTGTTCAGAAGTTGGTACAGACCCTGAACAAACTCTATAAGTCTGAGCCTTCGCTGCATGAAAGGGACCTTTGCAGTAACGGTTTCCAGTGGCTGGTACAGGACGATTATCAGCAGAGTGTACTGGCTTATGTACGTTTCTGTAACGATGGTCATCCCGTTGTTGTCATCAACAACCTGACACCTGTCGTCCGTCATGATTATTGTGTAGGCGTTCCGGCCGCGGGTGAGTATAAGCTGTTGTTAAACTCTGATGATCAGGGCTTTGGGGGCAGCGGTGTGTCTGCGGGTAATAAGTTTATGACTGAAGAGAGTGGAGCCCATGGGCAGGCGCAGAGCCTGAAGCTGACGCTGCCGCCTCTGGCGACTGTCATGCTTAAGCTGAAGTAATGGCTTATACAGGTTGGTATTAGTACATTTCGCTTATGCCAGCCTGTACCCCTGGTCGTTTACTGGAATTTTTTGGGTGATCGTTGCTTCAGTCATTGTTGAGTACCTGTCACAGGTAGAAAATAATAAATAAATCAAGATGTAATGCAAGTTATGCCTGGTTCTTCAGTATCTTCTGAAAGTGAATCGTCTAATGCTTGAAAATGGTCTGCTGGTGAATCAAAGCGCGACCCCTTATCCGACCTCAATATTCTTGAACTATGAATAATAGCCTGTGGAGAGAACTTCAAAATATCAGCTAATTCACTGGGTTTTTCAATTGTGTTCTCTGTGTCATAGGGAGTGCAACGTTCTTTTATCTTTGGATGGTACTCAAAAACATTGGTCAGGTTTAAAGCGTGAACTACCGCATCATGATGGGTTAATATGTTCCCCATGCTTTTTAAGAACTCTCGGGAAAAAATATTGCCATAAACTGGAATGAAATGAATTTTTTTAACAGCTTCTCTTACTTCAGCCAACCTTTCCTGAGATGAAAATGCCCAGTACTGGCCTAATGCCTTTCGAGCACAGCGGAGTTCTGAATTAAGAGCATCTATTGAATAGGGGGTGCCGTCATAAATTTTGTCTGAGTTCGATTTTATCAAATCGTGAAAAATATAACTATTTAACTGTTCATAGAAAGTTTTTTCCGATGAAATCAGGTAGCAGTCAGAAAACAAATCCATTCTTTTTTTCATTGAACTCAATGGTACGTTTTCAATCAGCTGCTTGAGCTTTTCGGCCAGTGAGGACTTACCACCGCCCACCGGACCCAGCAGATAGAGAATCTGCTTCTTCTCTTCCAGCCCCTGGGCTGCGTGTTTGAAGTAGGAAACAATCTGCTCTATGGCTTCTTCCATGCCATAGAATTCCTGAAACGTCGGGTAACGCTTGATGAGTTTATTGGAAAAAATCCGGCTGAGTCTCGGGTCCCGGGCCGTGTCGATGACTTCTGGCTCGCCGATGGCCTCCAGCATTCGCTCTGCCGCATTGGCGTATGCCCCGGGGTCCACCTTGCAAAGGTCGAGATACTCCTGGAGGCTCATCTCTTCCTGCTGAGTGGATTCGAACCGTTGCTGATAGTGCTTAAATATAGACATTTTTTATTGGCTCCCCCGCCTGGCCTCTAGTGAACCTTTCGGCGTACTACTTTTATTTATGCTGGTTATTTTGTTCTGTCAGTGCGCATTTATTATTGCAGGGACCGAGCGACAGTGGGTATGTATTGAATCCCTGTATCTCACTTTATAGAGATTGTAGGTACAAATGTCTATAGGTTTTGTTGGCTATTGTCAGCCGATTTGATGCAGGACAGGAAAGGAAAAAATGACTGAATACGTTTTCAGTTTTTGACCAGAGTAGAAATAATTCCGATCAACTGAATATTGGCACTCTATAATTACGGCTCTTTAAAACATGGACGATGCTCTCTATTAACAACCTATTAACAACTTCCTGTTAATAACTTCTGCTGCCGCTCAGGAGAGATGTTTAATGAAAAGTAAAGTGCTTTGTTCCTTTCTGTTTTTGCCTGTCCTTGCCCTGATTTGTTTGTTTTATGTTCAGCTTGTATTTGCATCACTGTATGACCGGTTTGAATACACAAAACATAAGACCACTGTGAAGATGGTATTGAAACGAACTACTCAAAATAGGGTTGACGAGCTGCCTGAGCCTGGAGAACTTGTGGTTCAGTGGTTTACCCCTGTTGAACAACAAATAGATGAACAACAAATAGATGAACAGCAAGCAGGTGAACAAGAAACGGAGTCAGAAAATACCTCAGGGGTCAGTCTCAGGTTATGTTTCAACCGGGTGAGCAATTTATCCACTATGCGTTCCCCGCTGAACATTAAACTCCGGGGCGGTGGTGATGAGCATAGCCTCAGATACGAAGGGGTTGGCAATAACAAAGCGTTTGTATTTTTGCAATCAAAGGACGACAGCGGTTCTGCGCATCTCGATTATAATTCGGGAGACTGGTACTACGATGCCTCATGCTCTGTATTCACCAATACGATCACTGGCCCCAACCGGGTATCTATCACTCGACAGAACGACCATTTAACAAAGTATTTATCGAAGAATAAGCTCATTCCTTACGAGAAACCGGCATATGATAAAAAATCTGGTGACCTGCTTGCCACCGGAGGATCATTCAGTCATCACGATGACAAGGGTGATTTTTATAAACGTCCCGGTGGAAACAGGGGGCTGGTCGTCTATGAATGGTTGTTAAAGGTGCCTGATATCTTAATGACGATGACCGGGGGAACAAACATTCACGAGGCGGAACCCGTTATCTATCTGGTAGTCTGGTACGATGCATGGCGAAACATCGAAATACCAATTCCTGCTCATCTCTTCTCCACCATGCAGCTATATAACCACCATCGTGATCCGGCAGTGCTTGGCGCTATCGGCAGTCAGCCTCAGCAGACTCCTCAGCAAACTTACGAACAATTTATGAGGCAAAATCCCGGTTTGAATTTCCGGTACCGCTATGAGGATTTACCTCTGAGCCTTAAAGAACTGAACCGTATCGAATTACTTCCCGGATTACCTCCTGCTCCCATTGGGCGCCCCGGAGGCACAAAGCAGAATCAGGAGCCGCAGTCTCAAAACACCGGGGCTGAAGGAACGACAGGTAACCGTTCTACCAACCCTGTTTCTGTAACACAATCTCAGGATGAAACGGATAAGAGAAATGATGGAAATAATGGGGAAAAAGGTGGAGGAGGTGGTGAGCCTGACGGAAGTCTGTGCAGCGTCTGTGGTCATCCAAAGCAAACGAATAAGTTGATCTGTCAAAACTGCAACAGTGTTGATAATAACCCGCAGGGAGGAGGGCTTGATGTGCAATTTGTTGCACTTCTGCAGCCATTGTCCGTTCGTTTAAATGAATTACCTTCGAACAAGCTAAGCACTATTGCAACTATCGCCAGTCTTGCTAATCAATATACCGAACAGAATAACTTTGAACGACTGGTAAACATTCTGGCAAACTGCTCTGCAACTAAAAGAGGCACTGTGCTGAAGACAGTCAACAATCTTCTTTCATCAAATAAAATAGCAGGAAAAGCAGGGGCGGCTAAATACATTGCAGAAATAACAGAAATTTATGAAAAAAGTGCTGACACTCCTGAAAATGATGAGGTTGCCAGACTCTATCAACAAGCAGAACAGCAGGCGTTCAGTCAGGCACGAGGGGAGGAACGGGCGGAACGAGTAAGAAATGAGTTTATGCAGCAGTTAGATGTTTTCGTTAAGCCTCTGGAAACACCGTGGTTTGAAGATCAAACTCAAAGATCCGGCAGAAACACTTATGACATTCGAAGTACTGGTATTAGACTGGCTACCCCCGATGGAGCCAGACCCCACTCTTCCCATACCAGTGGAGGTCTTCAGGTAAAGACTGGAACATATCATGGCATGAGCTTTCAGCAACTGACAGCAGCGTTCAGCGATTCGTTTTTGAACCGGGATTTCACGGAAGGTCAACGTCAGGAACTGATGGGGTATGGCAGGATTGGTATCGAATTCTCTTTAAGTCATGAGTTACTTAAGTCTGCCTACCCTGACAATACAGGCAGTGGCTTGCTGACATCAATTTACTTTCTCCCGGATGAATCCGGGACGCACCTTGAACACCGAGTCTTTAATGAATTCAATCAGTATGACAATCACCCGGATAATCGAGACATGGATTATCATATAAAAGTCACCATAACCAATGAGGCTGAAGGGCGTGCCGCTAACATGCTGATGAGGTGCATTAATCACGGGAAGAAAGAGCTTCCGGGCCGAGTGGGTTCAGGGCTTACTGTTGAACGGCTGATTGAATATGGGCTGATATCGATCGAAGGCAATCAGGAGGTATTTAACAAAATACTGGATATGATTTTGCCAAAATAGATAATTCTCATCCGGAAACTTTTAAACCTGAGCCTGTCATCAATCAGGCTCAGGTTTATGTTGTGGCAGGAGTCTACACCACCTTTGTGTGAACAGCCTTTATGATGGTTTTCTGATCTTTTTTTTCAGATTGAACCGGTCGTAATGCCATATCCATAACTCTGGATGGTTTCTGATCACGGCTTCCATTTTGTGTATCAGTTGCTGCAGGTTGTGTTGAACACTGTCTTTGCGATTGCCTTTCAGTTCAATGTCAAATCGTTCGAACCAGAGTTGCCATTCACTATTCTCTGCCAGGGTGCAGTAATGGAACAGAATAGGGGTTTTGCTCAGTATCGCCGTATAGATGCCACTGGCTGGGGCAGAAGTTTCATGACCAAAGAACGTCACCGGCATTTCCCTGGCACGCATATCGCTGTAAAGAAAGACGGCGTATTTTTGTTTAATGGCCTGAATTACGGCTGTCGGGTTGCCCCGCTGAATAAACTGGATGCCTGCGCGCTGCAGGGCAGAGCGCCCCAGGCTGTTCAGCCACGGGCTTTGCTTACCAGCACCAATAACGGTTTTAGTGTGAATGCCCGCCCGGGTCAGTGCCATGGTTCCCAGGTCAGGTGGTCCCGTATGCAGCGATATGATAATAACACCCCGGTCTTCAGCAACCGCTTCCTGAACAGTGGGCAGGTCATGCAACTGATAGCAGGTGTGTTTTAAACGGGGAAGCGACAGTACATAGTTAAGGCTGTGACGGGCGGATGCTCTGGCTATCTGATGGCTGCGCCGGGGTTCCATATCAGGCATGGCCAGTTTGATGGAGGCTCTGGCGATGTGTCCTTTTTGCCGATCCAGCAACCATGCGCCGAGTTGACACACACCGTTCCAGAACACGTCAGGCAGGTATGAGAGAACCATAATGGTTCTCTCTGCAGCGACTTTTTTCCAACTTGAAACCATATTTTTGTATTAATTAATGCGCATTTTCAGAGTTAAAAAGTGTAGGATATCCTCACCAGAAGACATAACTCCGTGAAACAATAACGGTGTAATAAAGGTAACCCCTGTGAAGAGATAAAGGTTATAGAAAAACGTTTTTAGCCGATAATAGACTGATTAAGTTGAATTTTTTGAACTTTCCGGCTTATCTAAAGTTCACTATTGTGCGGGTTGCCCGAATAAGCCAGTCAGGTGCCCGAATAAGCCAGTCAGGATAGTTGCATGGTATTTTTGTCTTATTTAATTTTGGGGGCATTAGCTGGCACGCTGGCTGGGCTGTTTGGTATTGGCGGTGGTCTTATTATTGTTCCGGTTCTGGTTTTCAGCTTTGAAATTCAGGGGCTTCCATCAGAAATTCTGACCCACCTTGCAGTGGGTACTTCACTGGCGACCATTGTTGTAACATCCCTTAGCTCGATTCGTGCGCACCATGCCAAGGGGGCTGTGCGCTGGTCGATTTTTCTTCTGATGACCATCGGTATTCTGCTGGGGGCATGGTTTGGGGTTTATACCGCCATACAGATGTCTGGTGCAGTGTTGCAGAAGGCAATAGGCATATTCGCCATCCTTATTGCCATCAAAATGTGGATAGGCTTCAAAGCCAGAGATGGCAGTCATCTCCCATCGCGTCCCACGTTTGTCAGCGCCGGCATTTTTATTGGCTGGGCTTCCAGTATCTTCGGGATTGGCGGAGGCACGCTGTCCGTTCCTTTTCTGCGCAAATGCAACCTTCAGATGCCTGAAGCGGTGGGAACCTCGGCTGCCTGCGGTTTACCCATTGCTCTGATGGGGGCTCTGGCCAATATGTTTATGGGTCAGGGTAACGACCTGCTTCCGGCCATGACAACAGGTTATGTTTACTGGCCTGCTTTTCTGGGCATTGTTCTGACCAGCATGTTGTTTGCCCGTTATGGTGCCAGGCTGGCGCATCACCTGTCGGCAGAGGTTCTGCAAAAACTGTTTGCTGTTTTTCTTTTGCTGGTAGGAACAGAATTTCTTATTCTTTGAGGCAGATATACTTGGCATCCGGTATTCTGTAAGCTTTCGCTTTTTTTAACTACCCATCAGAGAACTGGAATCGCCCGTGATCCCTTACCCAGATATCGACCCCGTCCTGTTCAGTCTTGGTCCGTTAAGCATTCGCTGGTATGGACTGATGTACCTTGTTGGTTTTGCCGGAGCCTGGTGGCTGGGTATTTATCGAGCCAGAAAGTCTAACGGTCTGTGGAGTGAAGAGCAGATCGGTGACATGGTGTTCTATGGCGCAGTGGGCGTGATTCTTGGTGGACGCTTTGGTTATGTGGTGTTTTACAATTTTGACCACTTCCTGAGAGACCCTCTCTGGCTGTTCCGGGTGTGGGAAGGCGGTATGTCATTTCACGGTGGTTTGCTGGGGGTATTGCTGGCCATGTATCTGTTTGGCAGGAAGGAGGGCAAAAGCTTTTTTCAGATGACCGACTTTATCGCTCCCATGGTGCCTTTAGGTCTTGGTGCCGGACGCATCGGCAACTTTATAGGTGGTGAACTCTGGGGGCGTGTAAGTGATGTGCCATGGGCCATGGTATTTCCTTCCGACCCGTCCCATCTGCCAAGGCACCCATCCCAGCTGTACCAGTTTTTCATCGAAGGCGTTGTGCTGTTCTCTGTACTCTGGTGGTTTTCATCCAAGCCCCGTCCCAGAATGGCAGTGTCGGGTCTGTTCCTGATCATCTATGGTCTTGGGCGCTTTATGGTTGAATTTGTGCGTCAACCTGACGAGCAACTCGGTTTTATTGCGTTTGACTGGCTGACAATGGGGCAGTTGCTATCTACCCCAATGATCATTCTGGGTGTAGCATTTATGGTTATTGGTTATTCAAAATACCCTCTGGTAAATGGTCAGAACCAAGACGACCTGACCTGGCTGAAACAGCGCCCAGCGGCTAAAAACGGACTGAAGAAATGAAACAGTATCTGGACCTTCTGCGACATGTTAAAGAACATGGCACGTTCAAATCGGATCGTACCGGCACCGGCACCTACAGTGTGTTCGGATACCAGATGCGTTTTAACCTGGCGGATGGCTTTCCACTAATCACCACCAAGAAATGTCACCTGCGCTCCATTATTCATGAGTTGTTGTGGTTTTTGAAAGGCGATACCAATATTGGTTACCTGAAAGAAAACGGTGTTCGCATCTGGGACGAATGGGCAACGGAAACCGGAGACCTGGGTCCTGTGTACGGCAAACAGTGGCGCAGCTGGGAAGGCCCGAATGGTGAAGTGGTGGATCAGATTCAGTGGTTGCTGGATGAGATCAAAAAGAACCCGGACTCCCGCCGCCTGGTGATCAGCGCCTGGAACCCAACGGTTCTGCCGGATGTGAAACATTCACCGAAGGAAAATGCCGCCATGGGCAAACAGGCATTGCCACCCTGTCATTGTCTGTTCCAGTTCTATGTACTGGATGGCAAATTGTCCTGTCAGCTCTATCAGCGCAGTGCCGATATTTTTCTGGGCGTGCCATTTAACATTGCGTCTTATGCGTTGCTGACGATGATGATTGCCCAGGTATGCGGGCTGGAGCTGGGTGAGTTTGTACATACCTTCGGCGATGCGCATATCTATTCTAACCATCTGGAGCAGGTTGATGAGCAGCTGTCCCGGGAGCCTCTGCCGTTGCCAACCATGAAGCTGAACCCGATGATAAAGGATCTGTTTGAATTCACCATTGATGATATTGAGCTGGTGGATTATCAGGCGCATCCGCATATTAAGGCAGTCGTTTCGGTATAAGCGGCTTCGGTATAACCGCCCACCAACACCGGGCTTAAAAGGCTTTCAGCCCGGTGTTACTTGATTCAGTGAGAGGGTTTATAGTTAGCCACACTGACCATTCAGTTATTTTCCTGATGATAAATGAAATTTGCTGGCCATTTCATTGTCCATTCTTTATTCGTTTTAAAAGGAAAATATAGGGTCGGTTATGCAAATTTCCGGTACAGGGTGCCCATCGGGTTCTGTTAGCGAGGCTGCTGGTTTTAGTCAGGATAGCCACAATCTCGATAGCCGCAATCTCGATAGCCACAGTCAAGATCAAAATGGCAGACATGCAAGTAGCGTTGTTTTTGGTAAAGAAGTCCGTGCTTTGCTGACTGGTACGCCTGTGGAAAATTGCGGTACAAATAAGCATTCAGAACCCTCTCAAATTCAAACAAAGGTCCTGCCTTCTTGTATTCCAGTCCATACGCTCATGCAAAATGCAAAGGAACAGGAGCGCATCGCTACGGGCATAGAAATTCGGAACCTGCTGACCAGATCAAACACTCCGCTTACCCGAAGCCAGGCAGAGCCTCCACCTATAGATACTCCGGTCAGGGTAGAGCTGCCCGATGATACGGAAGACTCTTCCATCTCAAAAGCCCCGTTTGTATCCGCCAGAGGGTCAGAGATTGACGGTAAAGGCGCGTTTGCAGATAAAAGCTTTGAGGCTGGTGAAAAGGTGTGTGAATACACGGGGAAGATAGTTCTCTCACATCTTTGTAAACCACACCCTGAACATTTTTATGTTGTTGAAATTGAAGAAGAAGGCCTTGAACGAGACAATATTGATGAAAAAATTCGATATCTGGATAATGATACGTTCGTCGTATGGTCTGGCGTTGACCTTAAAGGCACACGAATGGAGTTTGGTATCAATGGCACTTCAACGATAAGGTATTTAAACCACTCTAAAGAACCCAATGTGGAATTGAAGATAGATTTTCAGGGCTCTACAGCAGTCTGGTCAGAAAAAGATAAAATAAAAGTTAACGTCATGGCCATCCGTAAAATAAACAGTGGAGAGGAGTTATGCTTTGATTACCTGTTTGGGAATAAAAAAAGAATAGACTTCAAAAAAAATCTCGTTATGAATGTTGATGATTTTAAAGGAGCAAGACATACCATCGAATCTATCTTACCCGTTGCTATTTTTGGTAAAAAAGGCTACGTCATTGAACAGGGGGTAAAGCGTAAACTCTGTGACTCTGATGAAGAACCTACAGAAAGTATCATTAAAAAAATACGGCAAACCGAAAAGAGTTCTGAAAAAGCCGGAGTACCAATCAAAGTCCTCAATGCCGCCACAAGAAAATCTTTCCATAAAAACATGCCTGAAGAAAAATGGAACCGTTACGGTGATTTCTGGAATTACATCAGCTCTGACGGAAACAGGGAGCTGGACATTACAAATGAAGAGATCTTAAAAGAGCTGATCGATGACATCAATAATGAGGGCGAAGAGCTGGAATACCGGCTGAAACTTCTACATACCACAGAGTACTTCTGGGTTTTGGATAATATGGTGGGTGACTGGAAAACCTGTATCAAACCAAAACTACAGGCAATAAAAAATACAGCGACAGCCGCAGGTGTTACTGAAGACCTTTGGGAGGCGAAAAAGTTATCAGAATTTCATGACAGGAAGGAACTCTCTGATAAAGTCTGGCGAATTTGTGCAAACCAGTGGAACCGTCTCAACGATAATGAACAAAGTCTGACTGATAGTGATCGTAAGGCGCTAAAAAAAATACAGGAACTTGTTTCAGAACAAAGTGAACTGAGTGGGGCGCTGAAAAATAAACTCAGGCATACAACCAATGTCTTATGGGCAAAAGCAGGATACTCAGTGGACTGGCAGCTTTATGCTTCCAGCACTAACCCCCAAACTACTGTGAGCCGCAGGAAAAGCAGCAAGAAGAAAAGAACGTGAGACAAGGTGGGCATCATGCCCACCTCACTGAGAGTCTGTTTTGACTATTTATTTTGACTATTTATTTTGACTATCGCCCTGCCTTTCACGCTTTTTCTGCAATATTGATAATTACATTGCGCAGCAGTTCCAGGCGCTTGGCAATGGAGCCCAGCACCATGAATTCATTGCGGCTGTGCATTGCACCGCCAATAGGCCCCAGACCGTCAACGGTAGGAATGCCCAGAGAGCCGGTCAGGTTTGCGTCAGAACCGCCTCCAACAGCCTGCCAGGTGATAGGCAGATCAATGTCCTTACCAGTTGCTTCGATCAGGGCCATCAGCTTTTCAGAGTCTTCGTTTGGCGTGAACGCAGGCTTGTAAGCTTTGCGGATCATATTGATGCTGATGCCTTCCAGAGACGGGTTAGCGACCATGTCGGCAATCTTCTGTTCCAGGGCAGCGTAGGCGTCGTTGTCCCAGAAACGGATGTCCAGGTCGGTAGAGGCAAAGTCAGGCACCACGTTGCTGCCAGTACCACCTTTAACCGTACCAAAGTTCAATGTGGTGCCGGTCTCGAAATTGGTTTCCTGATTCAGTGTGCTGATCCAGTGTGCCAGTTCAGTGATGGCAGAAACACCTTTTTCAGGCTCATTACCGGCGTGTGCTGCCTTACCGTTGAACTCGACAACGTAGTGAGCCATACCCTTACGAGCTTTAACCAGGGAGCCGTCGGCACGGGCTGCTTCAGCAACCAGAACACACTTGCTCTTTTTAGCGATAGCCTTGAGCCATTCACCGGAGAAAGTAGAACCGGTCTCTTCGTCCGGGTTCATAACGACAGCAATGTTCAGGCGATCCAGAACATCTTCCGGCAGGGAGCTTACCGCCAGGAACACGTTCAAAAGACCGGATTTCATATCGGCACAGCCCGGGCCATAGGCTTTTTCATCGTCATGGGTCAGGGACCATTCAGCCACAGTGCCTTCAGGGAAGACAGTATCCATGTGACCAATCAGCATAATGTCAAATTGCTCAGCCCCTGGCTTATTGGTGACCAGCAGACCCGGGCCTACCTGCTCGCCAAAGTCTTCGCGAGTTACCTGCCAGCCGATGTTTTCATACTTTTCAGTCATCATGTCAGCGATTCTGGCAACGCCTGCAGGCGTATTGGTACCGCAGTCAATGTTAACCAGCGGCTTAAGTGCTTCGAGATAAGCTTCAAGATTGAATTCTTTAGCAGTCATTCGGGTATAGCCCTTTTTGGAGTGAGTAACATGAGAAGGGTAATGAACAGGCAACTGTACGCTTTTTGATCTGTATCAAAAAATGGTGAGTAGTGCTTTAATTTACACGATTTTGACTCGTTAATGAGTTGCAGAGTAGGTGAAATCCCTGTGTTTTCAGATACAGTGCAGCTAATAAGATGGTTTTGATGTTAATTATGGTGCAGCTGTCAGAAGGGCGTAGCCAGGTTTCGGAAAAGGCAGGCAGCCCGTGTGAAGGATAATCAACCGCCCGGGCTGCCGACATGGTTTACGTTTGCAATAACGTCGGTTTTAGATGAAATTGTCTCTTGTAAATTACGGGTATCTATTGCTTCCGGGCGATCAATACAATCGGGCATAAGCTCAAAAACAGGAACACTGCTCCATGAAGCTTTACTCAAGACAGCAAGGGCAAGGGATTAATATAATCAGCGTCCATGGGTTGTTTGGTTCGCAGGAAAACCTGGGTGGCATTAACCGCAGGCTGGCGGATTTTTTTTGTGTGCATGGGCTGGATGTACGAAACCATGGTCGTTCACCACAGAGTGCCTCAATGTTGTATTCGGAGATGGCTGCAGACCTGATTGAGTACATGGATGAACAGGGTATTGAGAAAGCCTGTCTGCTTGGACACTCTATGGGTGGAAAGATCGTAATGGAGACGGCTTTGCACTACCCTGAACGGGTCGGCAAGGTTGCTGTGCTTGATATCGCACCAGTGACGTACACTCAACGGCGACACGATGATGTGTTTTCCGGTTTGAAAGCATTAAACCTCGATGCTTTGAAAAAACGCAGTGAAGCAGATGTCGGGCTGGCGCATTACATTCCAGAGACAGCAATACGACAGTTTCTGTTAAAAAACCTGTTCAGAAACAGCGAAGGGGTGTTTGACTGGAGAATGAACCTGACCGTTATTGAGCAGTCTTATGCGTCTATTCTGTCGGGGCAGCAGGCAGATAAGCCTTTTTCTGGCGAAGTACTGTTTTTGAAAGGTGGTGAGTCTGACTATATTTTGCCAGAGTATCGCGATGACGTTCTCAGACTATTCCCCAACGCCAGTTTACGAAGCATCCATGGAACCGGACACTGGCTGCATGCAGACAAGCCCGATCTGGTGGCCAGTACGCTGATTCGTTTTTTCAGGGATGAGCGCCAGAAGCTGGTATCTGAGCCATAAAAGAAGCCGCCTGGTCAGGCGGCTTCCAGCACTTTTAGCCATGTCCTCCGGGTGTCTGTCACAACTTATCAGAAGTCTCACTGAGCGCGGTAATCAGCGTTTGCAACGGTTCAGACAGAGGCTTGGAAGCCAGCCAGATGGCATCTGCGGACCAGCGAAAGTTTTTTTCCTGCTCAGCGCTGAACTCAATTAATTCACCACTGTCAATCAACTGCTGGCACTGGAGGCGCGGCTGATTACCCCAGCCTAAGCCATGACGAATCAAATCCAGAGCACAGGGAAAGCTGTTCACCCGGTAGATATGATGACTGGCCTTTTGTGTCTGGTTGTGTCCCATGTCCTGAAACGATTGCAGGATAATCTGTCGCATCTGCCGGCGGGTGTGCTGGCTGATTTCGGCACCGGGTTCTATGCCAAACTGCCTGGCGTATTCAGGGCTGGTCACGCTGGCTACCGGAAAGGTCAGAAGCTTGGAAACCGCGAAATCCAGGCTGTAATGCTCCGTTGACAGCAATACTGCCAAATCAGCTTCCCCGCTTTGGGTTCGCTTGATGCACTCCAGTGTATCCCCTTCAATAAAAGCCAGTTCCAGAGTGGGGTACTGGCGGGACAGTGCTGAGACGGCCGGAGTCAGTTGCAGCCCCAGAATTGAGCTGTCGATGGCCAG
This sequence comes from Endozoicomonas gorgoniicola, assembly GCF_025562715.2. Classification (NCBI taxonomy): domain Bacteria; kingdom Pseudomonadati; phylum Pseudomonadota; class Gammaproteobacteria; order Oceanospirillales; family Endozoicomonadaceae; genus Endozoicomonas; species Endozoicomonas gorgoniicola. The sequence goes on along the minus strand of NZ_JAPFCC010000001.1, from coordinate 3,578,854 downwards.
CGTCAGTCTGGAAGGCAGTTCCCGCAGAAAACTCAATGCCCGGTAGTTAAACTGCCTGACTTCAAACTCTATGGCTTTGGCGTACTGGTAGAGTTCGTCTGCCCGTTCATTAGGCTCTAAGGCTCTGGCCTTGCGTACAAACAGCTCAAACCCCAGATCAATCTCCAGATTGCTGACGTGCTTACTTAAGGTCGAAGCGTGTTTTTTTTCCCTATGGGCAGCAACGGCAAAGCTGCCCTCTTCGTAAACGGCAATAAAGGCAGTGAGCTGTTCAAGACTGTGGTTCAACTTTACGTTTCCCTTTTCCTTTTTTCTTTCACTTCAGCGGGTAGAGCAAGCCGTGAAAAAACAGCGGGCATTTTAGCATGAATAATTGTCATGCTAAGCATGAGTTAGTTGACCATGATCAGCGATTTGTTGATTACTTCGGTTAATGAATAATGGCGGTCATTTTTAAGGCAAATCAAACTACCCGATGGAGTCGACCGTGAAAGCAAAACCATTCCTGTTGTCATCCCTGGCCCTGTCGCTGGCACTGGCCACAGGCTCAGCCAGCGCGGGCGAGAACGCTGACACCGTTTATGTAAACGGTCAGGTCTATACCGTTAATACCGATCAGGCATGGGCTGAAGCGTTTGCTGTCAAGGACGGCAAATTCGTCAAGCTGGGCAGCAGCAAAGAGATTATGGCGTTCAAAGATGCTGACTCCAAAGTGGTTGACCTGAAAGGTCAGTTTGTAATGCCGGGCTTTATCGACGCCCACACCCACCCGGTACGGGTGAAGATGGTGGAAAACGTCTTCTTTAACAACAGCACCGCCAACCTGGAACATAAAACCCCGGAAGAGTTCGGGAAGCTGCTTCAGGATTATGCAAAAGGACGTGGCGCTGATAAAGAATGGATCTTCGGTAAGGCCTTCTCCTGGTCTTACTTCCACAATACCGGCGTGACCATGGATCGCCACTATCTGGATAAATACATCCCAGACCGTCCTGTTGCCATTGAAGACGAAGGGGGGCATGTGGTGGTAGTGAACACCAAGGCTTTGGAGCTGGCAGGTATCACTAAAGACACCATAGCGGCTGAAGGTGGCAAAATCCTGCTGGATAAAAACGGTGAGCCGAATGGCCATCTGGTGGCTGGGCCCGCGATCCAGCAGGTACTCAAATACCACCCTGCTCATCGGATGGAAGATGTCACTGAAGCGGCCGTCGAATCCATGAAGGAGATCAACGCGTTCGGTATTACATCGGTGAAAGTGATGGAAGGTGATCGCGAGCAGATGCAGGCGTACCACGACCTGGACAAGGCGGGCAAGTTGACCATGGACGTCAATATGCACCCGTACATCAATGAATTCTACTTCGGCAAATCCATTCTGCCTGCCCTGAAAGAGAAGCATAAATACGAAACCGAGCGTTTTCGTGTTGACGGCGTAAAAACCTTTATCGACTCCTCTCCTTTTGGTCGTGCGGCGGCACTGCACAAGCCTTACGCTGGCTCCGATGATTACGGCAAGCTTTACACGCCTTATGAGCGCTTTAAAGATGAAATGATCAAGTTCAACGGTATGGGGCTGGCGGTGACCACCCACACCGTGGGTGACCGGGGCATGTCTCTGGTGCTGAAGGCTATGGAAGAGTCCGCCAAAGTCAACGGTATTGAAAAAGTCCGTGAGCTGCGTAACCACATTGCTCACTGCTTTATGGTGGAGGATCAGGATTTTGCCCGGGCTAAAAACGTGAACGCCACCATGGAGTTCTCTCCGGGTTTCTGGACGCCAATGCCGGTTTACGAAGTGCTGGCTCAGGACATGCCTAACGGTATGGAAGATATCAAGAACTTCTTCCCAATCAAGAAGGCTATCGCTGAGGGCAACAACTACGTAGCGGCCAGTGACTGGAGCCAGTCTCCTCTGGATCCACTGCAGCACATTGAAACGCTGACTACCCGACGCATGCCAGGCGCGAGTGAATCCGAGAAGAGCATGAACCCGGACGCAGTAATTCCGCTGGAGAACGCCATTCGCGCTTACACGCTGAATGCAGCCGTCTCTCTGCGTCTGGAAGATAAGGTGGGCAGCCTTGAACAAGGCAAGAAAGCCAACTTCCAGATCATGAGTAACAACCTGTTTGAGGTACCGCTGAACCAGGTTCATGCCCAGTACCCGACCAAGGTCTACTACGAAGGCAAGTTGATTGCGAAGAATGATCGCAAGCCGGTAGAAGCATCATAACGATTGCTCTGAACCACCGGCAAAACCGTTCTTCGGGCGGTTTTGTCGGTGGTCTTTTTAATCAATTATGACCTGCCATTAAGACTTTGAGTAAAGAATCAGACAAGGAACAGAGTATGAAAAAAACGCTACTCGCCACCGTTATTACCATGGCTGCATTCGGAGCCAATGCCTTCACACTGGATAAGGCGGATACCGACACTCTGGACAGGCTGGCTGGCTATGGCATCACCCAGTCTAACTGGGATGACGGAGAGTTTACCTCGCTAACGTTCATTGATTCCCATCGTCTGCTGAACCACGCCACCATGTACCCTGCGAAGCAAGGCCGTACTTTTGAGAAGTCTTCCAGGGCGCTGGATATGTCTGCACCGGTTCAGGATGTCGATGGTTTTGAGTTGACCATTGAAGAACTGTTACGGGATCGCCTGCATAACCGCACCATGGTGGTATTGCAGGATGGCAAACTGGTGCATGAACATTACTGGTCAGGCACCAACAAAGACACTCTGCAACTGGCTCAGAGTGTTACCAAATCTTTTGCCAGCTCCCTGGCCGCTATCGCTCAGGAAGAAGGTTATCTGAAGTTTTCCGACCCGATTGACAAGTACCTGCCCGAAGCGAAAGGCACAGTGATCGAAGGCCAGCCCCTGCAATATGCACTGGATATGCGCACCGGTTTCGGACTGATTGACGCCGACAACCAGAATGCCTACGCCAGTGACTGGGATATGAGCATGGCGAAAGCCATCGGCTGGTACGGTGAGCCGACTGACTGGGTTGGCGTACAGGAATACACCAAACACCTGAACAAAACCGCTTACGAGGCGGGCAAAAAGTATGAGTACCACAGCTACAACACCGAAGTGCTGGGTCTGATCACAGCGCGTGCTACCGACCAGCACTGGAGCCAGTACTTTGAAGACAAGATCTGGAAGCAGGGTGGGTTCAACTCCAAAGCCACCATCTTTGTCGGCAAAGACGATCAGCCCATGGCCTGCGGCGGCCTGTCCATGACCACCCGTGATGCAGCCACCATGGGTGATATCTGGGCGCACGACGGTAAGGCGCAGGACGGCACCCAGGTGATTCCGAAGACGTTCCTGGATGGAATCTGGGCGGGTGATAAGGAAGTTAAAGCGGCCTGGGCACTGGGTAAAGAAGCGGCACTGGCTGACGGTTTCTACAAAGATCAGTTCCGCATCCTGAACCTCGATGGTAAGCCGTGGATGGTAGGCATTGGTGTTCATGGCCAGATTCTGGCGGTGGAAAAAGAGAGTAAGACCGTTGTTGCCATGTTTGGTAACTACAACGTCGCATCCAGTGCACGTTTCGCGGTCGATGGCTTCCATACTGCTCTCCCGACCATTCTTAATAACATCAGGTAATTCTGCCCTTCAGGCTACCGGCAAGCCGTCCTCAGACGGTTTGCCGGTGGCTTTTTTATTGAGTTTTTTACAGGCCAGAGGATGTTTTCAGACAGACGTATTCGCACATCAGCAACGGCACTTGTTATTGATCTGGCATTGACCGGGTTTCGTATTTTTCTGGCCTGGCTCACTGCCAGTGTGGCGTTAAGCGCTGATGCCCTGCACTCCCTGAGTGATGTGCTGGTGTCACTGGTGCTGCTGTTGAGCATGGCTTATCGCTTCCGGCAGGAGCGCAGTGGTGATGAACGGCGAATCCAGCGCGCCATTAAAGTGGAAGGAATGGCGGTCATTCTGGTATCGCTGCTGATTCTGGCCGTACCTTATGAGATTTATGACCAGACCCTGACCGTACAGAATGAACCGATCACTCACGCCTGGTGGGGCATCGCCGGTATCGGTGTGGTCATGGTGTTGCTGTTGTTTATTTCCCGCCTGAAAATGCTGGTGGGTATCGAAGCAGAATCCGAAGTACTGAAAGCCGACAGCCTGCACACCAGGGTGGACCTGATGACCTCCGGGGCGGTGATGCTGTCCCTGATCGGTTCCCTGATCGGTTTTAATATTGATGAATATGCGGCACTGCTGATCGCCTTGATGATTTTGATCACGGGGGCTGAGCTGCTGGTCACGGGTGTGCGCACCCTGTCCGGACACGATGCGCCGGATGTTCCTTTGCTGGAACGGTGCTACCAGACACTGGTTCGCTATCTGCCCGACCACATCCCTGTCGAGGCGACAGCGCGTCGTTGCAGACAGTTAGCCAGCCAGTTGTGGAAGCCTGTCTGTGCAGTAGCTACCGTGGTCTATCTGACTTCCGGCATAACGGTTGTTCCCCAGGGATATATTGGTGTTCACACCCGCCTTGGCAAAATTACTGACAATCACATTCAACCCGGTCTGGTCTGGTCTTTACCCCAGCCCTTTGAGCAGGTGACTTTGCTCCCGGAAGGGCAGCTGTATTCCATTGCCATTGGCAGCAAAAATTCTTTTTTACGCCCGTCTTACGGGGCAAAGCTGTGGTACTCCATCAAGCAAAGCCAGCTAAGCCGGGAAGATGCTGACTATCTGCTCACCGGAGATGAAAAGCTGATGTTTTTTACCGCAGACCTTCAGTACCGGCTCACAGATCCCAGCGCCGAACTGAACCGGTTTACTCACATTGAGGAACTGCTGGTAAATCTGGCTAATGCCGTGTTGACCCGCAGTAGCGCCAAAGTCAGTTTTGCCCGGCTGCAACAGGAAGGTTTCAGTGATTATGCGGCTACTCTGGCGGAGCAGATTACTGCTGAGGTGGAACCGTTTCAGCTGCCGGTTGAAATAGTGTCAGTCAACGTCCAGCAAATTGAGCCTCCGGCCTATCTGGTCAGCCAGTACCGTGATGCCCTGGACGCCTATCAGGAGAGCCATACCCTGGTGAATCAGGCTGAGGGTTGGCGTTTAACGGAAATTCCCAAAGCGCGGGCTCAGCATTTTCTGGTGAAATCCGAAGCCAGGGCACAGGCGAGCCAGCGAGTCCATTCCGCTGAAGGTGAGAGTCGTCATTTTAAAGCGTTAGCCACGGTGTACCATGAAGCGCCTGAGGCCTACCGGTTTAATCAACGGGTGGATATTGCCCGGAACGCATTGACGGGAAAACCGTTTACGGTGATTGATCCGGCCTTCAGCAGTCAGGATTTTCGCATCTGGGGTAATCCCTATGGAAGCCCGATGCTCCAGCACCCCCGGACGTTGCCGGAATCACAATCTTCTGAACCTCAGCCAGACGAAGAGGTGCCAGCTTTATCGCTTCCGGATCTCACTCAGCAACCGGTTATCAATAACGGCTATCCGGACTATCTGAACGAGATGAGTGAAGGAGAACGCAACCTCAGTGCCGGGGAGCGGGAGTTGTTGGAGAATTTCAGAATATTCAGGTCAGGTCCATGAATTTGAAAGCAAAAATCTGGTGGCTGGCAGGAGGGCTGCTCAGCGTATACATCGCGGCCACCTGCTTTGTCACGGTGAACGAACACGAGTACGCAGTGATCACCCAGTTCGGCAGACCAGTGAAAACCATTACCGAAGCGGGACTGGCGGTGAAACTGCCCAACCCGGTTCAGGCGGTGACACCTCTGGAAAAAAGGGTGCAGATGCTGCGGCTTGAGCCCAGTGAATACAGCACCAGGGATCGTCGTAACATTGTCGTCGATAATTACGTAGTCTGGCGTATCGTTGATCCTGTGGTTTTCCTGACCAGTACCCGCACCACCGAAATTGCACAACAGCGGCTGAATACCATCACCAACTCCCAGGTTGGGGCGATGCTGGCCTCCTATCCGCTGGACAGTATTCTTAACGTCGACTCAGAACAAAATCAGCTGGATAAACTGTTTCAGCAGGTGTCTGAGCGGGTGGATAAGGTCAGTCGTCAGGAGCTGGGCATCGAAGTGCTGGCGGTGCGGGCGGTAAAATTTGGTTATTCACCCCGCAACCTGAAAGCCATTTACGATCGTATGAGTTCAGAGTGGGAGCGGCTGTCGAAGCAATACCGGGCGCAAGGCCATGAAGAAGCGGAGAAAATCCGTGCCCGAACTGAGCAGGAAATTGCCGAGCTGAAATCCACCGCCTACCGTGACAGCCAGATCATCAAGGGCAACAGTGAGGCCAGGGCCGCAGAGCTATATAGTCAGGCTTTTGAGTCCCACCAGGAATTCTTTGAATTTGTGCGAACCATGGAAGCTTACAAGGCAGTTCTAGACAACAATAGTCGTCTTGTATTACCGTCGGACTCTGATTTGTTTGAGCAACTGGTTAACCCTAAGCTGGATGTCAAGGACGAATCATGAGTTGGTGGCAGGATGTCAGCCGGGTTTACCGGCAGTTGTTTCACCGTCTGCGCTGGCTGGTCGTGGTGCTGGCGTTGATGCTCTACGGCGTTAGTGGGTTTTACTCGGTGGATGCAGATCAGCGGGCTGTGGTCAGTCGCTTTGGTCGCATTGTCGAGCAGAATGTCATGCCGGGAATGCACTACCGGTTGCCCTGGCCGGTGGAAAGTGTGGAAACCCTTTCGGCTGTTGAACTTCGCTCTATCAATATTGATTTTGCCAAAGAGCTGGACAGCGCTTTGACCGGCAGCGAACTGACTACTGGCAAGGGTGACCTGATTGAACTGGCTTTGCAGGTTCAGTACAGCATCCCCAGCCCCGGTAAGTTTTTATCCGTTGCCATGGACGCTGAGACCATATTGCGTAACACCGCCAAAGCTCAGGCGGTGATTTATGTCAGCCAGAGAGAGTTGGACAGCCTGCTGACCACCGGGCGCAGTGACTTTCAACAGTGGATGCAACAGGCGATTCAACAGGAGCTGGACAGCTTTGGTCCGGGAATTACCGTCACCAACGTTATGCTGAACCGGCTGGAGACCCCGGCTGTTATCAAGCAGGCATACGACGAAGTACAAATGGCTCCGGCGGCCAGGGAAAAACTGATTCAGGATGCGCTCGGGGAGCGGGAGACGAAGCTGGCCCAGGCTCGCAGTGAAGTAAACAATACCCTCAAACAGGCCCAGGCTCAGGCCCAGGCGCAGGTTGCCAATACCGAAGGTGAGGTTCAGCGACTGAACACATTAATTGTGAGTCTGGAAAGGCAGCCAGGGCTGGCAAAAAAACGGCTGTATCTGGAAACCCTCAAACAGATACTGGAAAAGGCCCGGGTCAGTTTTATTAACCGGGATAAACCGTAGAACGGAATTGATACAAAAAATTTTACTGACAAGATAAAACCAGGAGTAATCATGAAACGCCAAATGTTTGATCTGAATGATAACGACAACATTCTGGAATCACCGCAACGCAGAAGCTTCTTCAAAAAGAGTTTTGGTGCTGCGGCCACTGCCGCCGCTGCGGCGACAATGGTCAGCCCTATCGCCCAGGCAGTAGCCAGTGGTGGGGTGGCAGCCCCGCACCCGAGTGTTGGTGACAAAACCGTTCTGTACGTGAACGGTAAAGTCTACCAGGGGGGTAAGTACAAGCAGGCATGGGCAGAAGCTTTTGTGGTTCGTGGCAACGTGTTTACCAAGGTAGGTACAACCGAAGAAATTCTGAAGCTGCGCACACCGGAAACGCTGGTGGTTGACCTGCGCGGTCACACGGTTCTGCCGGGACTGATTGACGACCATATGCACCCTGAAATGGCGGTGGAATGCTTCAACAATGTCCGTGTAGACGAGCTGAGCACCACCTGGGATGAATTCAAGGTGTTGGTAAAAAAAGAACTGGATGAACACCCTGAACGACCATGGGTGTTTGGCGCAAACCTTGATTACCTGTGGGATGATGGCTCAAACATCAAGATGTTCGGCAAGCCTTCCCATAAGAAGATTCTTGACGAGCTGATTCCGGACAAGCCTGCGTACTTCTGGGAGTGTTCAGGTCATGCGGCGCTGGTTAACTCTAAAGCCCTTGAAGTATGCGGTATTACCAAGGATACGCCGGACCCTGTTGGTGGTCATTACGTGCGTGACGAGAATGGCGAGGCGACGGGTGTACTCCGTGAACTGGCGGCTCACATTGTCTGGGAGAAGTGGCTGGGTACACTGCCAGGACCTAAGGAACTGGGTGAAAAGCAGCTCAAGCCTGTTTTCAGCTACATAAACAGTTACGGCCTGACGTCGGTCAGTGAAGTGTGGTCCCGTGAAATGTACGGCCAGGCTTACAAATACCTGGATGACAATGATGACCTGAGTGTTCGTCTGACGGTTTATGCGACAGATGTTGTTGACTTCGCTACGCCGGAAATGCAGAAGCTGGCGGACAAGTACATCATGAATCACAGGGACTATAGCGGCAAGAATGTAAAAATTGTTGGCGTTAAGTACATCCTTGACGGTGCTGCGGCAGGCCAAACGGCGGTTGTCGTTGAACCTTATGAAGGCACTGACTATCACGGACCATGGCGTAACACGCCTGAACAGTACCGTGAAGGCCTGAAAAAATACGATGCCATGGGGCTGACGGTTCATGCGCATTGCGCGGGTGATGGCGCTGCCCGTATGGTGCTGGATGCCGTAGAAGAGCTGCGCAAGAAACCCGGTAACAACGCTGACAAGCTACAGCACCGGGTAGCCCATTGTGCAATGATCCATCCGGATGACGTTCAGCGCTTTGCAGAACTGAATGTTTACGCAGAATTCTCACCCGTGTTCTGGTACGACATGGCTGCTACTCGTGTGATCGAGCAGGATATTGGCAAAGAACGTGTTCATAAATACATGTACCCGGTGAAGCCAATTGTTGACAGTGGCGCGCCTGTAGCTATTGGTACAGACTGGATGGTAACCCCGCTTGACCCGTGGGCGGCGATTGAGACCATCGTAACCCGTCGTGGTTGTGGCATTAAGGAAGGATCCACCATGAACGCCGAGGAGTATGCTATTTCTCTGGAAACTGCCGTCTGGATGTACACCCAGGCTAACGCTGACAGTCAGAAGCGTTCCCACGAAATCGGCTCCATCACTCCGGGAAAATACGCTGACTTCGCGGTACTCAACCAGAATATCTTTGAAGTGCCAATTACCGACGTTCACAAGACCAAGGTTCTCAGCACTGTTCTGGGTGGTCGTGATGTTTACCTGAGCTCCAGGGTTAAGGAAATTATCGACCTTGACGAGTTGACGGGTGATTTCGAGAACAAGATGACGTTCGCATCGGTTGGACGTAACTTCTAATTAATCCCACCTTTGGATTCACAAGTGGCCAGGGACGGCCACATTCTTTTTTCAGGATGCGATTCCCTATTTTGACATAGTTCATTTTTATATCACCGTTGGCAGCATGAAAACGGATCGTTGAGCATGGCTTATCGCTTCCGGCAGGGGCGCAGTGGTGATGAGCAACGAATAAGGCTAATGCAAAGTACTGTCATTAAACCTGTCAGAATCATCAAATTCATCAAAACTTTCATAACCGTCAGCCGTATCTTGATGCAACTGGTGCTTTTCCCAGTATTCATCAATACCGCGACGGATGGATTTTGACTTTCTTTTCTTACAGCGATCTCTGGCAGATTGGGTTTTACGGACTTCCTGACCGCCATCCCAATAGATTTGATCCTGGTCGTCGTACTGCATTGACCTCACCCTGGACATAAAGACTCCTTTCTTTACTACTTCAGGAACAACGCAGCGGGACTGATTGGTTTTATTGGCCGACAATCCCGCTGCTCCTATTAATAAATTTAGGAAAGCAGCGGGCATTGTTAATAATAAAAGCTTATATAAAACAGAGGTTTCAATAACCTGACGAGGTAAAATCCGGAGATTGGCTGTATTCAGGCAGGCGGATAACCTGAGTATTCAGGGAACCGTCTGACTGCAGGTCGATGAGCCGATAGCCAGGCGGTTGGCTGTCGAGGCAGAAATCATAAGATTCTGGTTTGAACTGAACAGCGGTTGAGGGTGCTGAGAGTACCCGGACAAGGCCTTGCTGCCATTCCTGCACCTGATGAATGTGGCCGTTAATCACCACTTTGACGTTCGTGTGCCGGTTTATCCGTTCCCAGAATGCCTCGCTGTTCTGAAGGTTTATCTTGTCCAGCCACGGGCTGTTGATGGTGTAAGCCGGATGATGAAAGGCGATCAGGGTGTGATGATCCGGATACCGCCTCAACTGCTGTTCCATATAGTCCAGCTCCGGGTCGGACAAAAGGCCGGGAATTCCATCATCCAGATGAGAGTCCAGCAGTAGTAGCTGCCAGTTTCTCCTTATAACGGATTTTTGCATGGCTGCCGGACAGACTTCCTGCATCATGGCTGTGATATCGTGGTTGCCAGCCAGCCAGTAATAGGGGATTTTCAGGGTCTCGAGCTGTTGCTGTATCCATTGATAGGACGCTTTACTATCATCCTGGCTCAGGTCCCCAGTGACTACGATCAGGTCAATGCTGTTCAGGCGCTGTTCAATATCATCCAGAATGCCACGCAGGCTCGCGCGGGTATCGACTCCCATCAAACGACCTTCTGTATTGCCAAACACATGACAATCAGAAATCTGGACAACTCGGATTTTGCTCATTCTTTCGCTCAGGAAGGGCAGGTTTAAAGATACTACAGTGTATCAGGTTTGCAGGTCAGTGAGCGTGATGGATCAAACGATTCCGTAATGAACATGACCACCGCTGAAACAGAAATTTAACCAGTCTGACAGAAAAAGATTCAGCTGTTCTTTCTCATCGGGCAGTAACATTTTGTCATTGGGGTAGGAGTACACTGGTTCAAAATAACGAATTTTCTGTACGCTGGTCACTTCTGCCATGGCAGCATCGTGATAAAGACGAACCTGCATGGTCGGCAGGGCAAGCCACTGGCTCCAGTCTGCTTCGAACGTGATGCGAAGAGTTGTCGTATACCGGGCGCGGTTCTGTACATGAAAATGCATCTGTCCCTGATGTACAGAATGACTGACCAGTAACGTGTATTCATCCTGCTTGTCCAGGTCAGGTAACAGCTTCAGCAGTTTGTGATAGTTGCTTTCACAAATGCAATGTTGCCGGATCAGGTTAACCTTATAAGCAGGTTTGTTCAGAGGGCGCTTCATAACTCCAAGAATAGTCGAACCTGGGTTCTGGCTCTATGACGCAGAAATCCTGCCAACTTTGCTGATTCGCCCGGATATCTTTGATTCAGTCTATGGTTTACCTCCTCCTATTTTAATGATTTGAATACTCAGGCAGCAGATAAATGCAAAGATCGGCGTGTAACCCGACATTCACCACCCAGCATGACATTTTCCTAATAGCTGCTATCTATCGAATCGGATGCCATGGAAGCTTTCAAGCTATGGCAAAAACAGTCCGTATACTGCCGGGCTGAACCTGAGATCATCGAGAGTCCCTGCTATAAAACCAAAGGCCGTCCTGCTGATGGGAGGGTTCCCGACCACTATGAATATTATGTGACAGGCTCCTGCACGGTTGCTGTACAGACTCGTCGTGATGCAGAAGCATCGTTGGGTTGTTTTGTTCTGGCAACCAACGATACAGATACAGCCCGGCTTGACGCTGGCGAACTACTGAGGACGTGTAAATCCCAGCAGCAGGTTGAGAGAGGTTTTCGCTTCCTGAAGAGCCCTGATTTTCTGGTGTCTTCACTGTATCTCAAAAAACCTGAGCGTATTGAGGTCCTGTTAATGGTGATGACACTCTGTCTTATGGTCTATGCTGCAATTCAGCATCGAATCCGCTATGAACTGAAAAGGCAGAGCCGAACGTTCCCGGACATGAAGAAGAAACCAGCCCAGAATCCAACGGGCAGATGGGTTTTCCTGTGCTTTGATGGGATTCATGTACTGTCGGTTAACGGGACGGAGAAACACATGGTTGGAATATCAGAGAGGCAATCGACGATCATTTTTATTTTGGGCTCAACGTACCAAGAAATTTATTCCTGAATAGTGTGGTGAATGACGGTTAATAGATAAGAGACTTCAGCTTAAAGGCTTTTATCGGTTAATAAGCATAAAAAAACACTTGACCCCTCCCAAAACACAGCCGCATTTCCGACAAATTGCAAAAATCCCGATAAAAATTCATTAAAGTTCGAAATAAATTTGACGAAACAGTTATTTAGGCCTTAAATGAATTAATAAGAGTATGTTTTATAGCGATTCTGATTAATTCAAGCTGTTTTTTTTCATTGCTTTGATGACAGGGACCGTCGTTACAATGGAGACAGTGGATCAGGTGCTTATCATAGAAGACGCTCAGCAGCGTCGCCATGACCTCAGCACCATACTTGAATTTATGGGGTATCGCACCAAGGCTATTGGTGCGGCATACTGGGAAGAAGCCGTCAGCGACATGGACAAGGGTGGCTTCTGTGCCTTGTTTCTGGGAGATTTTCTTCAGGCTGAAAGCTCTCTGCAGGGAATGATTGCCCGCATACAGCGCTGGAGCGGAGGTGTACCGGTCGTTCGTGTTGCTGAACCCCTTCCTGAAAACCTTCAATCCTCACTTCGCCGTCAAATTATTGCCCGCATCGACTGGCCTTGCACCAAGCCGCAGCTGCTTTCGTGTCTGCACTATGGGCAGGTGTATCGTGAGCAGTGGCGACAGGTGCACCAAACCGGTTTTAATCACCAGGTGGAACTGTTTCGCGGGCTGGTGGGCAAAGGGGAAAGAATTCGTAAAGTGCGAGCCGCCATGTCGAAAGTGGCAAACAGTGATGTCAGCGTGCTGATAACCGGAGAGTCTGGAACCGGCAAGGAAGTGGTGGCGCGTAATCTGCACGAACATTCTGACCGGAAGGGTGGACCTTTTGTTCCGGTGAATTGTGGTGCGATTCCCCACGACCTGCTCGAAAGCGAACTCTTTGGCCATGAAAAGGGTTCTTTTACCGGTGCAGTTGCTACCCGGAAAGGGCGCTTTGAGCTGGCTCAGGGTGGCACTCTGTTCCTGGATGAAATCGGTGATATGCCCATGCACATGCAGGTCAAGCTGCTGCGTGTGTTGCAGGAAAGAACCTTTGATCGTGTAGGTGGCTCTGAACCCATCGAGGTGAATGTCAGAATCATTGCCGCTACCCATAAAAACCTTAAAGATATGATTGAGGTGGGTGAGTTCCGGGAAGACCTCTATTACCGGTTAAATGTATTCCCGATTGAAATGCCTGCCCTCAGAGAGCGACCTGAGGATATTCCACTGATTCTTAATGAACTGGTGGGTGCAATGGAAAAGCAGGGCAGGGGTTCTATCCGGCTTAGTTCTGCCTCTATTCTTTCTTTGTGTCGTCATGACTGGCCGGGTAATGTCCGGGAGATGGCCAATCTGCTGGAGCGCCTGGCAGTGATGTACCCCTATGGTGTTGTGGGTATTCAGGATCTGCCGCCAAATTTCTGCCATTTTGATCAGCATACCGGTGACGATGACGGTGTTGCTGATCTCTTCCCCGATAGTATTCAACCAGCAGGCAGTGGCGGTGTGGATGATCTGGCTGTGCTACCGGTCGGTGGTCTGGACCTGAAAGAATTTCTGACCCGTCTGGAAAAAAGCCTGATTCAGCAGGCGTTAAGTGACTGTAATAATGTTGTTGCCAGGGCTGCTGATAAGCTTCAAATTCGTCGTACGACACTGGTTGAAAAAATGAGAAAGTACAGTTTGCACCGCTACGAAGAAACTGCCCGCTAATTATTTTCCTGACCTGAAAAAAAACGCCATAGACCTGTCTATGGCGTTTTTTTTTGTTTGAATAAATCACTTGTTCATCTCGTTCGTAATTCATTCCTGTTTCTTTAAGTAAAAATAAAAATGACATAAAGATGTCGTTTTTATTTTTGTTATGTATGTCATCTGCAAATGACAAAAAAATGTCAAATTTTCCAGTTTTAATCTGAATAATTTGTCATTAATTCGTCACTATAAACTGACACTGTCAATTAATTTTCGTTACGCTTTTCAAAAAAACAACCAGTTTGTATTAAATGGTGACAGTGTTTGTGTGGTGTCAATTTATTATCACGCCAGAAAAATGAACGATAAAAATAAAAATCAACATAATCAATGAGTTATCTGTTGCTTTTGTTACCTGGTCAAATTATTGCCACGTCAAGGTGGTGACAACTCGTGTATTTGCTGTTTTTTAAAAGACTGGCATAAGACTTGTTATATAAAAGGTGACATTAAAAAAGTTGTTGAAGTAAGGAATTGATGTAGCGGTAAAAGATAAATGTCGTTTTTAAATGTCGACAAACTCAAATCTGAAGCTGGTCAATTATGAACTCATCAACAAAACAAGTGATTGCGGTCGCGGGGTGTAAAGGCGGGGTAGGTAAAACACTGATATCTGTGAACCTGGCACTGGCACTGGCCAAAAAAGGACGAAAAGTTGTTCTGGTCGATGGTAACCTGGATGTTCCAGATGTGGGGGTTACCCTGGGTCTTGAGAAAGACCTCGATATGAACGCTCCTGAAACCAGTCGTATAGAAGCCTATGGTCACGGTCTTTTAAGACAGGGACCTTCTGGTGTTAATGTGCTTACCCCTGGAGGAAAGCCTATTTGGCGGGAGTCAATTAATGTCAGCCATGCTGTTGAAATGATTGATAGTCTGGAACCCCTTGCTCCCTCTCTCGATACCCTTATTCTTGATACCTCTCCGGGTCTGGCACCAGACAATATCACCCTGATTCAGGCAGCAGGAGAAATTCTCATTGTTGTTAATCAGGAAGTGGTTTCATTACTCGACGCTTTGCGTTTAATTCGGGTTTTATACCGGATTTATGGTGTCCAGAAATTCGGCATCATCGTCAATGCAGTGAGTAATCGTCGTTCCGGGGCGCAGCAGTTTGAAAAGCTGCAGGCACAATTAAAAGACGAAGTTGAGATTGTTTTGCGATTCCTGGGAACCATTCCTTTTGACAAGACGGTTGCAGAATCTCTGAAAGAACAAAAAGCGCTGCTTGAACATAACCCGGATTGTCGTGCGTCCAAAGCCATTCTTCGAATTGCCCATCAACTGCATTCCATGCCAGTTACGCCTCCCCGTGGGCGCATTGAGTTCTTTTTACCAACAAGAATAAAAGAAAGGGTTTAATCATGAACGAGATCACTCAAAAGTCTGGCAAGCAGCCTTCTGAAGCGGAACTGACTGAAGCACAGAAAAAACGGAAAAAGGCAGAAGTGACTGAGCTGGTTGAACTGCATCGTGGATTGGTGAAACGAATTGCTAATCATCTTGCTGCCAGAATGCCTGCCAGTGTTCAGATTGATGACCTGGTTCAGTCGGGCATGATCGGGCTGCTGGAAGCAGCCGGAAAATACGATGCTACAAAAGGTGCGAGCTTCGAAACCTTTGCCGGTATTCGTATTCGGGGGGCGATGCTGGATGAAATTCGCAAAGGTGACTGGGGACCAAGGTCTGTTTATCGCAACAGTCGGAAAGTATCAGAGGCCGTACAAAAAGTAGAAGCAAGACTCGGACGTGATGCGAGGGACTTTGAAGTAGCCGCAGAACTCAATGTAAAAGTGGGAGAGTTTTACACAATTCTCAGTGATCTGCGTGGTTGCCGTCTGTTCAGTTTTGAAGAGCTGTTTGACAGTGAAGAATCAAGAATGCAGGCGCGCTCTGGTGATCAGGGACCTCAGGCAGACACCCAGGAAGAAAAATTCAAATATGCCCTGGTGGATGCGATTGAAAAACTGCCAGAACGGGAAAAGCTGGTTCTGATGCTTTATTACGATGAAGAGATGAACCTCAAGGAAATCGGCAAGGTGCTGGGTGTCAGTGAATCCCGCGTCAGCCAGATTCATTCTCAGGCAGCCCTTCGGCTCAGAGGCAAACTTCACCACTGGTTGAGCTGAGCTCTTCCAGTGGGTTCATTCCCAATCCAACAATTAGTAATGGCTTCTTATCGAAGAGTGGCCGGGTTTCTACTGCTGAACAGGCCAGTTTCTGCTGGTTAATTCATTAGTTTGCACAGTTTATATACTGCATCGCTTTGAACAGGCGGTTTTTAGTTTCTTAATGTTCCATGTAAGCCGTCATGCGCTCCATATACTTTTTTATTAAGAAGTTTTATAACGGACTGTATCAATATGAAATGGATTTCTTATGTAGCAGGAATCATTCTTGCCTTGTCCAGCTCTTTTCTCTCCGCACAGGAAGCGCCCGTCAATATCAAGGATGTCGTCACAGTCAATACCCATCAGGCCAAAAGACTGCACGAGCTGGGTGCTCTGTTTATCGATGTCCGCCCTCTGGACCAGTGGCGTTGGGGAAGGGTTGATGGAGCCCACAATCTTGACCTGAAATCGGGCTTTCGGCAGCTCTTTATGCCAGGTACTTTGGACAAGAATACGCCAATCGTGATCTATGGGAACAGCACTTACCACATGCGCGGCGCTATCGCCAGCTATCTTGCTGCGCTCTGGGGATACAAACGTGTGTTTTTCTTCCGGGATGGTTACTATTCGTGGCTGGCGCTGGATTTCCCTGTCACCCTGAGGTCTGACTCTGAACCAGAAGAAGTCGTCACCATGAGACCTGAGTAATTTCTGTCTGCCTTATCCACAGGTTTGAGTGTTTGGCTCTTGTCTGTGGGTAATGGCCTGTGGATAACCGTTTTTTTCCTCCTCCCTGCTGCTGAATGTGGTTTTCTGTCTTATTCATCTGTGCATTTCAGATAAAATCCGGTACTGTTTCGTTACCTGTGGCGATGGACATTACATCTCCATAGTAAAAATTAATAAACAGCCACCAGCGGAAAATGCGGTTTTCGTCACCTCTGGTGATAAAAATTGCATTTTGATAGTAATAACAACGAGATAGTCTAAGCAGTAATGAGCTGGCGTATTTTCCACAGACTGGGTTCTCCCAAATGGTTCTACGAAATCAGTGGTCGATGGTTGCCATGGCTGGCACTGTCAGCTGCACTGCTGATCTTTACAGGTTTAGGATGGGGGTTATTGTTTGCCCCGCCGGATTACCTTCAGGGAAACAGCTATCGAATTATTTTTCTTCACGTACCCAGTGCGTTTCTGGCTTCAGCAATTTATGCCATGATGGCAATAGCGGCCGCTATCAGCCTGATCTGGAAGATAAAACTGGCGGATATTGCTTTGCAGTGCAGTGCGCCGGTGGGTGCCTCCTTCTGCTTTCTTGCTCTGGTGACCGGTGCGATATGGGGTAAACCCACCTGGGGTACCTGGTGGGTCTGGGATGCACGTCTTACATCAATGCTGGTTCTTCTCTTTCTTTATCTGGGAATCATTGCTTTAAGAGGGGCAATAAACGGAACTCATGCTGCATCAAAAGCCTGTGCCATCCTGGCGCTGGTCGGTGTGGTCAACCTGCCCATTATCAAATTTTCTGTTGAATGGTGGAATACCCTGCACCAGGGAGCAACACTCAAACTGACCAGCAAACCATCAATGGCTCCGGAGATGCTATGGCCGCTTCTGATCTCTATTGTGGCCTTTTACCTGTTTTTTGCAGTAGTTCTGTTGATGCGAATGAGAGCTGAGATTCTTAGCCGGGAAAGACGTACTAAGTGGGTTCAGGCATTACTGACACCCTCAGAAAAATCCTTATAACAGCTGATTCTTTATAACAGCTGATAGTAAACACGCTTCTTTCTACTCAGCAATAAACAGAATAAGTTCGGGGGATGGTATTGAATGTATTTTGAGAGCGTGAGCAGTCTGATTGATATGGGCGGGCATGGGCTTTATGTCTGGACCGCCTATGGGATCGGTTTACTGGTAATACTATACAATATCGGGATTCCTTTGTTGCGCCAGCAGCAGGCCATCCGTTCGATACAAATTCATCGTCATCGAACAAAAAAAGCAATAACAACATCAGAAAGGTCAGTTCAGATGGTCAGAAGTGGTCCTGATGGAAGTCGCTGTAGCCCTGACAAAGCGACGGACACTGCGACGAACAAGGGGGAAGTATTATGAACCCGATTCGGCGGCAGCGGTTAATTCTGATCTTATTGCTGGTTTTTGGTGTGGGGCTGGCGGTAACACTGATGATGCTGGCTTTGAAAGATAACATTAACCATTTCTACTCCCCATCACAGATCGTTGCCGGAGAAGCACCTCAGAACAGTCGCTTTCGTGCTGGCGGCATTGTTGTTCCCGGCTCGGTGAAAAGGGATAGCAAGGGGCTGACCGTTCATTTCAAAATTACGGATGGGGCGGCAGAGGTGGAAGTTCAATACACGGGTATACTGCCCGACCTGTTTCGTGAAGGGCAGAGTGTTGTTGGAACGGGAAAACTGGATGACAAGCGTCGTTTTATTGCTGACGAAATCCTGGCCAAACACGATGAAAACTATATGCCGCCGGAAGTGCAAAAGGCACTTGAAAATGCGGCTCCCCATCCCATTAAAAAGCCAGCGGTGGAAGGAGGTAAACAATGAATCCTGAACTGGGGCTTCTGGCGCTGATCCTGTCATTCTGCATGGCGCTCCTCCAGGGCATTATCCCCCTGGCAGGCAGCTACATGGGCAAGCTGCGCTGGATGGCGATGGGCAGAACATTGGCATTTGGGCAGTTTGCTTTTGTATTACTGTCGTTTATGTGTCTGGTGTATGCGTTTGTCAGTGATGACTTTTCTGTGGCGTATGTCGCTGGTAATTCCAATATTCTGTTGCCGGTGCAGTACAAGATTACCGCCACCTGGGGAGGCCATGAAGGCTCTCTGTTGCTGTGGATTCTGGTGCTGGCAGGCTGGACACAGGCCGTCGCCATGTTCAGCTATCGCTTACCCCATGAACTGTCGGCAAGAGTGCTGTCGGTACTGGGGCTGGTCAGCGTCGGCTTTTTGCTGTTTATCCTGTTTACCTCTAACCCGTTTGCCCGAATCCTGCCATTTCCACCGCTCGATGGTAACGACCTGAATCCGCTGCTGCAGGATTTTGGCATGATTGTTCATCCGCCCATGTTGTATATGGGGTATGTAGGGTTTGCGGTTGCTTTCGCGTTTGCAATCGCTGCGCTCCTCGAAGGTAAAATGGACAGCGCCTGGGCGCGCTGGGCCAGACCCTGGACGACAGTGGCATGGTGCTTCATGACCCTCGGGATTGCCCTTGGCAGCTGGTGGGCCTATTACGAACTGGGCTGGGGTGGCTGGTGGTTCTGGGATCCGGTGGAAAATGCCTCGCTTATGCCGTGGCTGGTGGGTACAGCGTTGATGCACTCTCTGGCAGTGACAGAAAAAAGAGGATTGTTTAAAAGCTGGACACTGCTACTGGCGATTTTCACCTTTTCGTTAAGCCTGTTTGGCACTTTTCTGGTCCGCTCGGGCGTGCTGACGTCTGTGCATGCGTTTGCCAGTGACCCGGAGCGTGGCTTGTTTATATTGGTTTATCTGGTCGTGGTGGTGGGGGCGTCATTGACGCTGTTTGCTTTCAGAGCACCACAGGCGCAAAACCGGATTGGTTTCGGCCTGCTGTCCAGAGAAACCTTTCTGCTGCTGAACAATGTGCTGCTGACCATTGCAGCGGCAACCGTGTTGCTGGGAACGCTGTTTCCTTTGATTCTCGATGCGTTGGATATGGGGCTGATCTCCGTGGGCCCTCCTTATTTCAATACACTGTTTGTACCACTGTCGATGTTGCTGGCGCTCAGTCTTGGGGTTGGCCTGTTACTTAACTGGAAGGAAAATCTTACTTCCTGGCTATGGTTGCAGGTGCGCTGGATTTTGCTGATGTCAGTGGTGGGAGGGTTTGCATTCAGCCTGCTTTATGGAGATAGCTTCCTGATCAGTGAAGCTCTGGCGATAGGGCTGGTGCTGTGGATTGTTTTAGCCATTGCCCGGGACATTATGAATAAAACCCGCCACAAAGGGCTGTGGCAAGGTATGAAAACACTGAGGGCCAGCTATTACGGCATGCAGCTGGCTCATCTTGGGCTGGCTGTTACCTTTATTGGTGTGGCGATGAGTGCCGGTTATACGGTACAGAAAGATGTCCGCATGGCGCCGGGCGATATGGCGACCCTGGGCGATTACACCTTCCGCTTCGACGGTATTCAGCGTCGGCAGGGACCTAACTATCTGTCTGATTATGGCAGCGTAACGGTCTTTGAAGGTCAGCGGCAAGTGGCCCGTATGCATCCGGAAAAACGGCTTTATCAGGTACAGAATATGCCTATGACAGAAGCCGCGATTCATCCACGTATGTCACGAGACCTCTATGTTGCACTGGGTGAAAGTCTGGGTGATGACAGCTGGGCGCTCAGGCTGCATGTAAAACCCTTCGTCCGTTTTATCTGGCTGGGTGCGATCTTTATGGCGCTGGGTGGTTTTGTCGCTATTGCCGACCGGCGTTACCGAATGCGGGTGACAAAACGACGATCAGCAATAGATTCCCGTAAGGACGATGCAGAAGGAGTCGCTGTGTGAAGAAATGGACATTGGTGCCTCTGGTTTTATTTCTGGTGTTGTCTCTGTTGTTTTACCGGGCTCTGTTTCGGGAAAACAAAAATGACTTGCCTTCTGCATTGCTGAACAGACCTTTGCCGGAGTTTCAGTTGCCAGCGGTATTAAACCCTGAGCGTTTAATAACGGCAAAAGAAATTACAGGGCAGGTCTTTTTGCTGAATGTCTGGGGTTCGTGGTGTGTCGCCTGCCGGGTTGAACACCCATACCTGATGGAACTGGCTGATCAGGGCGTCACGATTTATGGCGTGAACTACAAGGATGAACAGGCTGACGCCCGGCAATGGCTGAAACAAAAGGATGACCCTTATGTCTTAAGTGTCGCCGATGTGGATGGCAGACTGGGCATTGATCTGGGTGTTTATGGCGCGCCGGAAACCTTTCTGGTTGATCAGCAGGGTATGATCCGCTACAAGCATATTGGCATAGTGGACAAGCGGGTCTGGGAGGAAGACCTGAAACCCCGTTACCAGGCTTTGCAGAAGGAGTCAGGCTGAATGCTTCAGGTCATCCGATATGTTATTTCTCTGCTAGTGTTCTCTCTGTGGGCGATGGCAGCGAATGCTGCCGCAATAGACGACTATGTATTTGAAACGCCGGAACAGCAGAGCCGGTTTATTCGACTGACGACAGAGTTACGATGTCCACAATGCCAGAACCAGTCGATTGCCGATTCCAACGCCACCATTTCAGAAGACCTACGTCGTGAGGTCTATCGACTGATTGATGAAGGCAGGGAGGATCAGGATATTATCCGCTTTATGCAGGAGCGCTATGGCGACTTTGTTCTTTACAAACCCCGGCTTAATGCTCAAACCCTGTTGCTCTGGTTTGGCCCTTTATTCCTGCTGATTCTGGCGCTGGGGGTTCTGGCCGTGATCGTAAAAAGGCATCGAAAAACTGCTCAGTCCAGCGTGCTGGATACAGCGGAACAAGATGAGCTGGATAACATTCTGGACGGTAAACAATGATAATGAATTTCTGGTTTTCTGCCGGTTTACTGATTATGGCTGCCATTGCTCTTGCCGCAGTGCCTTTGCTGGTTAAGCGGCGAAAGTCGTCTGGTACGTCAGCCCGGGAAGCCAATATAGAACAGTTTCGCGAGCAACAGAAAGAGCTGGAAGCACAACTCAGTCAGGGACTGATTGCTCCAGCCCTGGCTAATGAAATGCGTGCAGAGCTTGAAAAAAAGCTGTTGAGTGATGTGCCAGCAGGGCACCGTAAAGGCTTCGACGTTCGTCCCGGCGTTGTCATGTCGGCCCTGATTGTGCTGCTGATTCCTCTGATGGCATTGCCACTTTACTGGAAGCTGGGCGCACAGACTGAACTGCAGGTGGCAGAAGCGCTGGCAAAGCCCGAGCTGAATTCGAATTCACTACTGGAGACCCTGGAGAGCTGGCAGCAGAAGAAGCCAGACAACCCTCAGGCATTGTATCTGCTGGGTGGGCGCTATCTGGCTCTGGGGCGAATGGAGGATTCGGTACATGCTTTCCGTCGTTTTTATCAGCTGACTGACAGTGACCAGGGGGCTGCCCAGCTGGCTCAGGTGCTGTATCTGAAAAACAACAGTCAGTTTGATGCAGAGGTCAGTCAGTTGCTGCACGAAGCCCTGACACGCAACGAATTTAATACAACAGCCCTTGGAATGCAGGGTATTGCCGCTTTTGGACTGAAAGACTACGCCGGTGCGCTGGCAGCCTGGGATAAAGCCTTTTCTGTTGAGACCGACCCGGAGGCGCGGGAGTCGCTGTTGACCGGCATTAATCAGGCGAAAAAGATGCTGGGTGAGCCGTTGCCCTCGCTCAGGGTAATGGTGTCTCTGGCGCCAGAGCTACAGTCTCTGCCGGGTAATACACGGGTGATGGTATTTGCCAGAGCTGCAGAGGGGCGTATGCCTTTAGCGGTGAAGCCTGTTCTGGTATCAGAACTGCCGGGGGAGGTGGTGCTGGATGAAAGCACGGCCATGATGATGGGGGGCAGCAAATTATCGGAAACAGAACTGCTTGATGTGGTGGCGACAATCAGCCTTTCCGGCGACGTGATGAACCCGGATTACAAAGGTGAAGTGAAGTCTGTCCGGCCTGAAAGCAAAGAAGTGGTTGAGCTGTTGATAGAACCTGCGGGTTAACGGTAGGTCGAATATTTCTTCCCTGGTTTGACAGAAGCACTATTGCCTTCTAATAAATAGTCAGGCTGATTTCAGTTCAGCCTTCATATTTTCCTCTCTTAATTAGTTTTTCCTCTCTAATCAGTCAGGTACTCCTGCTATGGCTAAAATTTCTCGCAGTTGGCAGTTTGCCTTGCCTTTATTGGGTTCACTGGGTTCTATGCCGGTTTCGGCGATGACAGCTGAAGAATGTGTGGAGTTTCAGAAACAGTCTGATAAAGAAAAGTTTGAAGAATTGATGGCTGCACAGAATGAGTTTATTACTTCACTGCGGTTAGATTTACATAGTGAAAAGTTCAAGCTTATTATAAGAGCGGGAACGGAAACTGGTAAATACCATGAACTTTTTTTACAGGAGTTTCCTGATAAGGTGAAGGCCTTATATCCACAGTTTGCAGATAAAATACCTGAGCTGGAAGCCACTCAAAATAAGGTCGAAACGGTAGCCAGGTGTTATATGTATGGTCGGGTTGATGAGTCTGATCCACCGATTCTCAGATGGCGTTACTATCGCCTTGGTGAGACTGACAAGCCTTTGGTGGGCTATGTGCGACCTGACCCGGATGTGGAGGTAGCAGAGGGGGAGAAAGTACCTGAAATTGGCTATGTAACCGATGGCGACAGTTGTCGTGAGGGCGCTTGTGATTTCAGAACGATCAAACTGGACGATGTGAAAGATGTAAAAAAAGATGTGATACGACTGGTTTATCGCTTTAAGCCAATGTCCATGGCCGTTGATTCTGATCTTGCTTCAGAAGCTGAAGTGCCAATTACAACCGATGGCAAAAAATGGGCTAAGGAAACCAGCCTGATCAAGCTTAAACTTAAGCGCACCGGAGAATGGTTTGGGAGCCCTGAGATTTATTTTCTGGTTCTCTATTATAAGGATGGAAAGTTCGTCCGCATGGATACTGTTAATGTAGACTGGGCGATCGAAAAAGGAGTGAATGTAGGGAATACGAAACTGCTTCTCTGGAAAGGAACCGATCAGGTTAAGTTGGTACTCAAGGAAAGAGACCTTAACATCCCATTTGTTAAAGTGTTTAAGATAGCCTTTGCCGTCATCACCTATGCTGTAAAGGCTGCGGGTATAGATACTCCCTTTCTTGAAATACTTTCTGATGGCGTGAAAACACTGCCTGAAAATATTGATGTTGATGTCGATCCAAGTGATATTACTGTGCGAGGTGAACTAGATCCGCAACATAAGGCCACATACCTTGATGATATCAAGCTCGACCGGATTGAAATGAAGGCTGATGAAGATACCTATCCAATGGCCAGGGGAGATCAGATGACCATTAAAAGCACCATGTACTCCGATGTGGAGACTTTTTCGCCTCGCCATGATGAGCATTAATGTGTAACAGGCTGCAGGGATGCAGTTTGTAACCCTTACTTGAAGCCCCAAAGCCAGGGGCTCAGCAGGTAATCTGCATGTATGATAAGTATGAATGCCTGACCGATCAGCTAAAAATTAATGATACAACAACAGTGCCTGGCTCTATGCTCATAGAGGACAGCAGTCGTCCCGGGCAGAGGTATTTTACCGGCTACGTTTTTGTGGGCAGCTATAAGCCGCCTGATGAAATTTTTGAAACAGGCCTGATTTTTACCCCTGATCCTTTAGTCGACCCGGAGACCAGGCTGGGTTTGTTATGTGCGCCTTCATCCGGGGCAACCCGATTTCATAACGCCAGTGCAGGGGTTTCTTCAAGTATCTGTTCTCATGTTGCTGGCTGGTTTTTTTCTAACTTCGGCACTGTTGGATACGTGTACCTGATCAATGCAACCTGCTTCAGGGGCTATGCTAATCCGAATAACCTGCATCCCTCAATATCCCACTATCATCCCCATTTGGCGCAAAATATCTGTGATGTAAACTTTACTCACCCAATTTTGAATGATTATATTGTGGGAGTGGTCTGGCCATATAGATTTTTGAATCCAGAGGAAAGTGAATGGAGACAAGGGCCACCTAATGAGTTAAAAATCACTATAAATCCACACTATAACGACAATGAAACCTTAAAGACAGCTGAAGAAGTCATAGCACTTTTTTGCTAGTTCAGCTAAACGTAACAGACCGCATAGATGCGGTTTACAACCGCTTCTGAACTACTTTTCCATCATCTGGTCTTATCTTTTCGGATTTAACGACTTTTCCTGTTAGTCTAATCCTGTGTACACTCTGAAAGTTAAGGCTTTTGGCAGCAAAATGTTGCTGAACGTCATCAGACTTGATTCGTTCAATACGTCAGTAGGTGATCCAGGCAACACTCGAGGACAGGGAATGGGGGCCGCGAGGCGGCATGCTGTGGCCCCGAAAGCGATGAGCTAAAGGATAAGATGCGTCTAAAATCGATCAAACTGGCCGGTTTCAAATCATTTGTGGACCCAACCGTGGTTCATTTTCCCTCCAATATGAGTGGTGTGGTCGGGCCTAACGGGTGCGGTAAGTCTAATATTATCGACGCTGTGCGCTGGGTGATGGGCGAGTCTTCCGCCAAGCACCTGCGTGGCGAGTCCATGACCGATGTTATTTTCAAGGGGTCAAACAGTCGCAAACCGGCTGCCAAAGCGTCGGTTGAGTTGGTCTTTGACAACAACGAAGGCCGGGTGACCGGAGAATACGCGGCATTCAGCGAAATCTCCGTGAAGCGTCTGCTTACCTCTGAAGCCAAGAATTTCTATTACCTCAACGGAACCAAATGTCGTCGGCGGGATGTAATGGATATCTTTCTGGGGACAGGTCTCGGACCTCGCAGCTATGCCATCATCAGTCAGGGGATCGTGTCCAACCTGGTGGAATCCAAGCCGGAAGAACTGCGCGTCTTTATTGAAGAAGCCGCTGGCATCTCCAAATACAAAGAACGCAGGCGGGAAACCGAAAACCGCATTCGTCGTACCAATGAAAACCTTGAACGTCTGACTGACCTGCGTGAAGAGCTGGGTCGGCGTCTTGGACATTTGCAGCGTCAGGCACAGGCTGCGGAAAAGTATAAGGAATTTAAAGGCGAAGAGCGCCTGAAAAAGGCTCAGTTGCAGGCACTGCGCTGGAAAACCATTGATGAAGGTGCGAAGTCTCAGGAACACGTTATCAGTGAGCTGGAAGTTCAGCTGGAAGCAGCTGTCAGCCAACAGCGCTCAGCAGATGCCCGTTCGGAGGAAGACCGTGCCGCGCAGATGGAACTGAGCGATCACTTCCACGAGACTCAGGCTAAATTCTACGGCACCGGCAATGAAGTTACCCGCATCGAGCAGACTTTGCGCCACCGTGAAGAGCGGGCGAAAGAGCTGAGTCATGATCTTGAACAGCTGGAACACAGTTGGCAGGAAGCCCGTGAACAGATGGCGGATGATCAGGAACAGCTGGAGCTGCTCGAAGCCGAGAAACTGGAGATTGAACCTGAGCTGGAAATGCTGCTGGAGCAGGAAGCCGGTTCCGGTGATGCGCTGGCTCAGGCGGAAGAAGAGATGCACCGGCTGCAGCAGGAATGGGATCAGTTTAACCAGCGTTCCCATGAACCTCGTCGTACGGCAGAAGTCGAACAGTCCCGCATTCAACACGCTGAACAGGTGATTCAGCGTCTGTCCGAGCGAGACCAGCGCCTGAAAGGCGAACTGGATGGCCTTGGCGGTGGTGAAGACCAGGAAGAAATTGAACTGCTGGCTGAGCGTCTGACCGAACTGGAAATGACGCGTGAGACTCAGGAACTGCGTCAGGAAGATACCCTGACCGAAATCGAACAGAATCGTACGGCAGTGGATGAACGACTGGAGCAGCGTGATCGCAGCCGTTCTGAACTCAGTACCCTGCGTGGTCGGCATGCCTCTCTGGAAGCCTTGCAACAGGCCGCCATGGGGCAGGATACCGGCGTACTGGTGTGGATGGAAGAACATGGGTTGCAGAACCGTCCCCGGCTGGCAGAAAAACTGCAGGTGGACAGTGGCTGGGAGCTGGCCATGGAAACGGTTTTGGGCGACAGTTTGCAGGCATTATGTGTCGATGGCTTTGATCCGGTTGCCAGTTTTCTCGGTAATCTGGAACAGGGTTCAGCCATATTGCTGGATTCCAGCCAGACCGTAACACCGCAGGCGGATAAATCGGGGCTGGTGGCTCTGGCCAGTAAAGTGGTGGCTGGTAGTGAAGCCCTGCCATTGCTGGCCGGTATTTTTACCTGTGAATCGCTGGACAAAGCGTTAGGGCTGCGTGCGTCACTGGAACCCCATGAATCGATCATTACCCCGGAAGGTATCTGGCTGTCCCGCAGCTGGCTGCGGGTTAATCGCAGTGCCGATAACAGCTCGGGGGTGCTTGAACGGCAGCAGGAGCTGGAAGCGCTGACCATTAAACTGGAACAGTTGGAGCAGACTCTCGAACAGTTGGCCGAGGACCTGCAAAACCACAGAGAGAAGGGCGATGTTCTGGAAAGTCTCCGTAAGGAAATTCAACAGCAGTTGTCTGATCTGAACCGGCAGCAGGGTGAAGTGCGTGCTGACTTACAGGGGCGCAAAGTCCGGTTGGAGCAGTTTTCTGAGCGACGCAGGCGTCTGGAGCAGGAACTGGCGGATTGTCGGGAACAGCAATTGCTTGAGCAGGAGCAAGTGAATGAATCCCGCCTGAAATTGCAGGAAGCTCTGGACCTTATGGAATACGACAGCAGTCATAAAGATGAACTGCTGGAAAAACGTGAACGTTGTCGTGAAAAGCTGGAAGACGTGCGACAGCGCTCCCGTCACGATAAAGAGCGTTCCCATCAGCTGGCACTGCGACAACAGAGCATCAACAGTCAGGTCATGTCATTGCGGGCAGCCATCGAACGGCTGAGCCAGCAGTCCACTAAACTGCGTGAGCGAAGGGAACTGTTACAGGCTTCCCTGAATGAATCCCACTCACCTGAAGGTGAATTACAGGAGCAGCTGGAAGCTTTGCTGACGCGTCGGCTGGAAGAAGAAGAGGCCATGCAGACCGCCCGCAGTGAACTGGAAAAGGTTGAACAGCATCTGCAACAATATGAGAAAGAGCGTCAGGCCGCTGAGCAGAAAGCACAGACTGCCCGTTCCCGTCTGGAAAAACTGCGTATGGACTGGCAGGGCATGCAGGTACGCCGGACGACACTGGCTGAACAGTTAAAAGAAGATCAGTTTGACCTGCAAACGGTGCTGGCTAATATGCCGGAAGAGGCTTCAGAGCAGGGCTGGGAGTATGAACTGGAACGTCTGCAGGCTCGGATTGAACGACTTGGGGCGATCAATCTGGCAGCGATTGAAGAGTATGAAACCCAGTCTGAACGCAAAAACTATCTGGACGCCCAGAACGAAGATCTGGAATCTGCGCTGGAAACGTTAGAGAATGCAATCAGGAAGATTGACCGGGAAACCCGGCAACGTTTCAAGAATACCTTTGATAAGGTAAATTCAGGTCTGCAGGATCTGTTTCCCAGAGTGTTCGGCGGAGGCCGGGCTTATCTGGAACTGACGGGCGAAGATCTGCTGGATACCGGTGTGGCGATCATGGCACAGCCGCCCGGTAAAAAGAACAGTACTATCCACCTGTTATCCGGCGGGGAAAAGGCACTGACTGCCATTGCGCTGGTTTTTGCCATCTTCCAGTTGAATCCATCGCCGTTCTGTATGCTGGACGAGGTGGATGCGCCACTGGATGACGCTAACGTTGGCCGCTATGCAAAAATGGTGTCGGAGATGAGTGACAAGGTACAGTTCATCTACATCACCCACAACAAGATTGCAATGCAGGCGGCTAATCAGCTGGTGGGGGTTACCATGCAGGAGCCTGGAGTTTCCCGGCCGGTGTCTGTGGATATTGAAGAAGCAGCTGCTATGGCTGCAATGTAGTAGCGGTGTAGCAGTAATGTAGTATAACAACATGGTCGTGTATTGCTTTCAAGGTAGTCCGATTCATGTATTTTTGATGTACCATTGAATGAAATACACCTTATTTTTCCGGTTCGGGAGTCAGGTAGTAAGCACTGAGCAACCGGAAAGTGCGGTAAGACGGATGGCATGGACATGAGTTTACGAGAGTGGCTGATAGTAATCGGAGTTATCGTCATTATTGGAGTAATTATTGATGGATACCGCCGTATGCGTCTGGCTCGTAAACGAGCCTCTGAGTTGACGTTTGGAATTGAAGAAGTAAAAGGCTACGACGAGTCATTTTCCAGTGAGCTGCCCAATGGCGGCGCGCGTCCCACCAGTGCGCAGGATGAACTGCCAGAAACTGAGGCGGTTGAGTCTGATGCACCAAAACGTGTACGCAGGGAAGATCGGTCAAATCGTTTTGACCGTATCGAACCGGATTTTGACAGCATGGACTTTGGCTCAGCCATTGAACCAGGGCTGGATCTGTCCGAGCCGTTAGCCAGTGGTCGTGCAGGAAACGTGGAGACCGGGTTTGAACAGCCTGCTGCACCTTCTGTCGATGACCAGCCACAACCGATGGATGAGATTAAGCCTTTACAGCATAAAATCCGGGATGGTGCAGACTCCGTAGCAGCGATGGCTGAGCCTGCTGCTCCAGAGACAAGGGCTAAGCAACGACCTGTCAGGAAGGTGGAAAAGGACAAGGAAAAGCTGTCTGACCGCCCTGCTATTGAAGAAGTGATCGTCATTAACGTGCTGGCTAAAAACAATGAGCTGTTTGATGGTACCCGCCTGCTGCAAAGTGTACTGACGGCTGGCATGCGCTTTGGTGATCGGTCGATTTTCCATCGCTACAGCAGCAAAGACGGCAGTGGACAGATACAGTTCAGCCTTGCCAACGGTGTAAAACCGGGTACGTTTGATATCGAACAGATGGAAGCGACAGAAACGACGATTCTCAGCCTGTTTCTGTGCCTGCCCGGACCGGAAGCACCGCAGAAAGCCTTTGCCCAGATGGAAGAAACTGCAAAGCAGCTGGCACTGGATCTTGGCGGTGAACTCAAGGATGAGAATATGAGTGTAATGACCCAGCAGACACTGGAGCATTGTCGCCAGCGCATTCGTGATTACGAACGTAAGCAGCTGGCGATCAAGCTTTCTCACTAATTCTCTTGTCAGCCCCGTCGTTGTTAAATGTTATTTAAAAGACGGGGCTTTAATACTCTCCCGGACCATGACTGACCTAAATCTATTCTCTCAGGAAGATGTTGAGCAGGAAATTCAGGACCTGCGTCAGCAGATTAACCACCACAACCATCGTTATTACGTGCTGGATGATCCACAGATCAGTGACGCCGCTTACGACCAGTTACTGCAACGCCTGAAACAACTGGAAACCGACAATCCGGAATTGATCACCGGAGATTCTCCTACTCAGCGTGTCGGTGCTGCCCCCCTGAAAGAGTTTGGTCAGGTTCGTCATGAACTGCCGATGCTGTCGCTGGATAATGCCTTCGATGAAGCCGACCTGCAGGATTTTAACCGTCGTGTAAAAGAGCGTCTGACCGCTACGGCTGATATCGAATACGCCTGTGAACCCAAGCTGGATGGTATTGCCGTCAGTTTGCTGTACGAGAATGGCATTCTGGTTCGTGGTGCTACCCGTGGTGACGGTACCACCGGGGAAGATATCACCCAGAATGTTCGGACTATTTCATCCATACCGCTTAAACTCATGGGGAAAGGCTGGCCTGAACGGCTGGAAGTGCGCGGTGAAATCTTCATGCCCAAAGCCGGTTTTGAAACGATGAATGCCCGCGCCCGTGCCAGAGAAGAAAAGGTCTTTGTCAATCCCCGTAATGCGGCTGCGGGCAGTTTGCGGCAGCTGGATTCCAGAGTGACGGCACGTCGTCCTCTGGATATGTACTGTTACAGTGCCGGTATTGTCGAAGGGGGTAGCCTGCCTGATAAACACGCTGACATTCTGGAACAGTTCAGTCAGTGGGGGCTGCGCATTAACCCTGAAATGCAGGTCGTCACCGGTATTAAAGCCTGTGAAGATTACTACGGACAGCTGGCAGAAAAACGACAGAGTTTACCTTATGAAATAGACGGCATTGTCTACAAGGTAAATGACCTGGCTTTGCAGGAACAGCTGGGTTTTGTGGCTCGCGCACCACGCTGGGCGATTGCCCGCAAGTTTCCAGCGCAGGAAGAGATGACCCTGCTGAAAGACGTTGAGTTTCAGGTGGGGCGAACTGGTGCGGTAACGCCTGTCGCCAGACTGGAGCCTGTGTTTGTGGGGGGCGTTACGGTCAGTAATGCCACGTTGCACAATATGGATGAAATTATCCGCCTCGATCTGAAAATAGGTGATACGGTCATTGTGCATCGGGCGGGTGATGTTATCCCTAAAGTGGTGGGTGTTGTTCATTCCCGCCGGCCTTCAGACGATCAGCTGCGAGATGTTGTTATGCCGGACACCTGTCCGGTGTGTGATTCTGAAATCGAGCAGGATGAAGGTGAAGCATCGGCACGTTGTTCCGGTGGTTTGTTCTGTTCCGCGCAGCGTAAGGAAGCCATTAAGCATTATGCGTCCCGCAAGGCGCTGGATATTGAAGGGCTGGGCGATAAACTGGTGGACCAGCTGGTGGCAAAAGGCCTGATTAATACCGTTGCCGACCTCTACAAACTGACGGTAGAACAGGTTTCCGGCCTGGAGCGAATGGGTAAAAAGTCAGCCACCAACCTGATTAATGCCCTGGATCGCAGTCGTACGACAACCCTTGCCCGTTTTATTTATTCTCTGGGTATTCGGGAAGTGGGAGAGGCGACGGCACGCAGTCTGGTCAGCCACTATAAAGAACTGGAAGCCATTCGTTCAGCCTGTGTTGATGATCTGCAAACTGTTGATGATGTGGGTCCTGTTGTGGCGTCGCATATCGAGAAATTTTTCCGTCAGCCTCATAATAAGGACGTGATTGCAGAACTGCTGGAGCAGGGGGTTACATGGGCCGCTATTGAAGCACCGGCTGAAGACGTAGCACAACCACTGGCCGGAGAAACCTGGGTATTGACCGGCTCCCTGCATTCTATGACCAGAGATCAGGGAAAAGAGATTCTGCAACAACTGGGCGCTAAGGTATCCGGGTCTGTTTCAGCAAAAACCACCGTATTGCTGGCCGGAGAAAAAGCAGGATCGAAGTTAACCAAAGCACAGAATCTTGGGGTTAAAGTGATTTCCGAAGACGATTTCATAGCACTGAAAGCGGACTGGGGCGTTGAATGATACAAATATCGGCCTTGTTCTTAAGAAAAAGCTTTTCTAAAAATAGCCACACTAAGAAACTGGGGGGGCTGATCCTGTTGATCAGCCTGCTGTTAAGCGGGTGCAGTAGTACGGCTCCGCCTTCTGACAGGCATAACCTGTGTAGCATCTTCAGAGAAAAGCCCAGCTGGTATAAGGCGGCAAAAAAATCCCAGAAGAAGTGGGGAACCCCTGTGCAGGTACAGATGGCGATTATGTATCAGGAATCCAGCTTCAGACACAACGTTCGGCCGCCTCGCCCTTACTTCCTGTTTATTCCGCTACCGCGTAAATCTTCAGCCTATGGTTATGCCCAGGCGCAGGACGGTACCTGGCAGGAATATCTGGATGAAACCGGAGGCTGGTTTAAAAGCCGTGATGACTTTGCTGACGCAATTGATTTTATTGGCTGGTACACCAATAAAGCCCGTCGTGTGAATGGGGTATCCCTGTGGCGGGCTGATCAGTTGTATCTCAACTATCACGAAGGTATGGGGGGGTATCGCCGTGGTACTCACAAGAGTAAGCCATGGCTGATGAATACGGCACGACGTGTAAAGAGTCGGGCCAGTAATTATGGCGAGCAACTGCGTCGCTGCAAACTATAAGTAAGAAGTAATCAATGACGAATACAAAAAAATTATGGATATCCGGTATGGCCGGACTGGCAGGCCTGGCGGTACTGGGTATGCCAGCCCTGAACGGTTTTATTCTTGAAAGCCGTTTGAAGAATGATCTGGTCAATCTGGCAGAGCAGCACGACTATCGTGTTGAAAACCTGTCCATCAGTCGGGGTTATGGCAGTACGGATCTGGAACTGACACTTCAGGGAACGGGCTTGCGCAAGATTAACGGTCAGGCGCTGGAACTGACCGGTACTCTGAATCATGGCTCTCTGTTTTCTGTGCCGGGCATGATCTCCGGTGATCTGGACGTTAACTATTACACGTATGAGCAGGGTGTTCGTTTTACCATGCCCGGAACCATCAGTGGTTCTATGAATCTGAACGGTTCCGTATCCGCCAGACTGACCACAGAAGGTATTGAATGGCCTCTGGATCCGGAATCGGTGCTGACTTTACAGGTTGACCCAGCAGAGGGGCAGCTGACCAGCCAGGGCTCCGGAACCGTTGCTGTGGATATGGAACCTCTGGTCTGGACGGTGCATGAAAACAGTGAGCCCCTGTTTCGCATGGCCATGAATTCTCCGGTGGTGGAATTCAGTACCCATGAACAGAGCTGGTCCATGACGGCTCCGGAAGTCTCTTACTCTGTGCCTTCCGTTTCTTCCGATGTATTGCTGGTTGTGGATAACTTTCAGGCTGAAGGTGAGCAGACAACGGCTAATGACCAGCTGAGCAGTCATATGGTCATGAGTACTGGCTCAGTGACTGTTCCGCTATTGTCCGACCAGGGGCTGGATAATCTGATTGAAGGGTTAAGCATCAGTTCCAGCGTGGAAAATCTTGACAGGAATCTGCTTGAACGTATCCCTGAACTGCTGGGGCGCGGTGATGCTGAACAGGTCATGTCGGTTGACGATGCTGGTCTGTGGTTACGGGATTTAATCAGTACTCAGCCACGTATTGCGGTTGATGAAGTCTCGGTACAGACCAGCAAAGGACATTTTTCTTTTGCCTTTGATCTGACAGGTACAGACAAAACTAAAGCATTTGTAGAACAGTTTCTGGATAACCCACCTCAGACACCGATAGAAGAAAGCCTGATGACTCATGCAGCGATGCAGTCGCTGGCTGTGTCTGCTTCTGTTCATTTGTCCGATGAGCTGCTGGACTGGGGCTGTGAATATATTCCTCAGCAAATGGTTCAGGAGCAGGGCGGGAAGCCAGCGGAAGCGGTACTTTACACTTCCATGTGTCAGACCATGGTGAACAGTGGTGACTTCCTTACCGCTTCCTGTCTGCAATTTCAGGATTCCGGTGAGCAGATGCAATGCCTGAACAGCATGCAGCAGGCTAAAGCGGTCTGGCAGGAAAGCAGAACCCTGAAAATGGCTCTGGAAGATGGGTTGCTGATGTTGAATGGTGTGGAGTTGACACAGTTTCCGCTTTGAGGAGTTGGCTGTTGGCTTTTAGCCAACAGCCAACAGCCAACAGCAATATATGCTTCCTTAATGGCTACCATCCATCGCGGCTACCATATTTCTCGGCACAATATTAACGCTGGCCAGGTTCGGGTCAAAAACAACCACGACTTCCCCTTGCTGTAGCTGTTTCAGGACACTTTCTATTTTTTGTTCCAGAGGCTGGTCGTAGCCATTGTCGGTGCCATCGCGGGTGACAAATTCTTCAATCAGGTTGTTGAGTGTATCGGGTTCAATGTCCTTATAAGGTATGATCATTCAGCGTTCTGCCAACAAACATTATTCGAAGGGATAAAATAGCACTTTTGTTCCGAAATAAATATCAGGGCGAATTCAGAATACTTCCTGTCAGTTCACATTGTGCTTAAAAAATAAATTGGTAACTGTCTGCGTTCTTTAAGATAACTGTCTATTCTTAGCGTTCATTTTCTAGAGCCTGTAGATAATATGCGACAGTTCTTTTCTTTGTTATTGGGTAGCCTGCTAGCGGGTTTTTTATTTCCCGGTAGTGCAGAGTCGAGCGTCGAACCATTCAATGCCACCTGGCCGGCAGCTCTTGATGAACAGCACCCTGTTATTGAGATTCAGCCTGACGGCACGATTAAAGATGATGGGACTAACTGTGTTCTGGTCGGTCCTGATGCCACTGCAACCGTTTATCTGGTTGCTCCTCCGCAATTAAAGAACGCTGACTGGGACAGCCTGGAATACAACCCGATCCGCCCTGGCAGCACAGCCACGGAGGAGGGGTTTGATTACACCCATCACGGTCTGTATCTGGATCTGCCTTTCATTAACCTTGAGCGGCAAACTGAATTTGACAGTGAAAGGCTGGAAACCCCTCTGACCAGAAAACGTGTTATTCGCTCGCCAGGTAATGAAGGCCAACTGATCTGCCTGACCGTCCTGCATAAGCCCGGGCGCTCTCCTTATGTCAGGGTTCAGTCCCCACTTGAAACACTGGGTTATCATTTGATGGGAGTGGCTTTTTCCTGGGGTATCGATAAGGCAACAGGGGATCGGTTAAATAACTTTAAGGATGGAGGCGCGTTCGCATATGCCCACGGTTACGGCTTGTTACCGGTGCAGCTGAAGGCAGGACGTGACATTAAGCAGTTTTTCGCGAATCTCGGTCTTTCACCGACCCTGTCAACCTGTCAGGCCGCCGCCGTGCAGGCAACTGGTTATCCATTCATACAAAAATTATTAACACCAATGGCTGACCTTTCTCTGGCAGGGCGCTATGCCACATTCTGGCTCTCATCGCTGTCAGGAAACATCGTTGACTGCATTGGGCTGACTGCTTTTCAGCCAATAGGGGAGGCGCTGTCGCCTGCGAATGGCACTGTTCGTCAGCCTGGCAGCAAACTAGTCACCGATGCCTGGGGCGGTTTTGGTGCATTGGGTAGTGCTTACGCACTGGCAGGCAAGGGTGACGACCTTGGCATGCTGGCAAAAATTACCATTACTTCTGCAGGAAGAATCCGAAGCTTTATAAGAAATATCAATGATCACTATTTCTGGCGTGATTCTGAAATTCTGCCTTTGCTACAGGATGGTCTGGTTTCTGTATCTATGGCACTGATGAGTGACCCTGATGCGGTTACAAAGGTTTTTTTTGATGAATACCTGAAGCAGACGAGTTCTTCAGCGACGGGTTATGTGTTGTCCAGTAGTCAGCGGATGCAGGAATTAGAAGAATGGTTTCAGGAAAAAATTGACAGTATCAGCCTGACCACGGGGGTGCTGGTTGGAATAGAAGTAGCCGCTATAGCCTCCCCTTACGTGAGTCCGGTTATCAACTACTTTATCCCCTACGGCAAGGCTTATATCCCGGGATTTGCATCTGCGACAAACCTGCTGGGAAGGGTTTTATCATTACCCGGTCAGGTAAAAGGTGCAGCCCTTTCTGCCAGCAACTCTGCAACCAAAGGTGTTTTTCTTCATGTCTCTTTGAACTATGGTGGACCAGCCTCAGTCTTATTAACAAAAACGATTGCCGATATGATGACGGATGCTTCTGCCCCCCGAGCCCCCATCAGGATGCTGGTTCAGGCTGACCAGAGACTGGTCATTGATCACTATGTTGCCGGTAGCAGCAGAGCAGCTACGGATGGGTTGTATAAGCTTCCAGGTCGGTGACCAGAAAGTGGTCACCTCTGGATTCCCAGACCACATTCACATCCCATAGTGCCGAGCCATGTCGTCGCCCGGTGGTTTCACGCAGATAAGCCGGACGAGGGTCCTGACCAAGAACCTGCTGAATAAGCAGAACCAGCCGTCGACCGGTTTTCTGTTCATAGTTCAGGCATTTGGCCATGGCGTCTTCGGTGAACTCTACTTCTGCCATCACCGCTGGCAGTGGCGCAAAACCACCCCTGGCTTCAGGCAGGGCGTCTGCATAAGGAAGATAGGGCTTTATATCAATGACCGGCGTGCCGTCCAGCAGATCGGCTTCTGCGAGTTTAAGAATCAGCCTGCCATTGCCAGACTGAATGCCTTTTAAGCGAACCACCGAAAGACCCGCAGGGTTTGGGCGATGCGTCGAACGAGTGGCGAAAACCCCCATGCGCTGCTTACCGCCCAGTCGTGGTGGACGAATGGTTGGGCGCCAGCCTTCATCCATGGTTTCATGAAAAATGAAGTGTACCCACAGATGTGAAAACCCTTCCAGTCCGCGCACCAGATTTTCCTGATTATAAGGGGGTAACAGTTCCAGCTCTGCCTCTGCAGCCGTCACAATGCCGGGCTGACGTGGAATACCAAACTTCTGCCGGTAACAGGAGTGGATGACACCGATCTGATCGAACTGAAAGCTTCTGGACACACTGATTCCATCTGGGGTTACGATAAACCGCGGACTTTACCGAATGGGTAGAATTATTCAATAGGGCGCAGGCCGGAGTGCTTGTAGAAAAGGTACATTTTCTCTTCCATAGGGAAAGACAGGCTCCTCGCTGTTATATCTTCTGATTCGGTAAGTACTGTCGTTTATAACGGTAATTTGCGGTTAATACTCCAGTTCAGCATTTGCAATTTTTAATAAAATGCTGCCATGCAAAAGACTTCCAATACCTCACGATCTTCAGGCAAGACCATCAACTCTCTGGTATCAGCGGACACCGTTAAGTTTGAGCTGGCTTTTCTGCATCCAAAATACTGGGCATTATGGTTGCTGGCAGGGCTGCTGTGGATAACCACTCAGGTCCTTCCTTATCGCTGGCAGCTGGCACTGGGCCGAAAACTTGGACGACTGCTGATGTTGATTGCTTCCTCCCGCCGTAAAATCGCTGAGCGTAACCTTGAACTCTGTTTCCCTGAGATACCAGACGACGAACGTCGTGAACTTCTGGTGAAAAACTTTGAATCTACTGGTATCGCCCTGTTTGAACTGGCGATGGCGTGGTGGTGGTCAGACCGACGGCTCAGCAAACTACTGACGTTTAAAGGGCTGGAACATATTGAGCAGGCTCATAAGGAAGGACGTGGCGTTTTGCTGTTTTCCCTGCACAGCCTGACGCTGGAGATTGGTGTTCGGCTGTTCGGTCTGAAGTCTGACGGTCTGGGCGTTTATCGTCCGCATAATAATCCGGTGATGGAGTACTTGCAGGTTCGTGGTCGTTCCCGTTCCAACAAGGGCATGATTAACAAATTCAAACTGAAGTCGGCTATTCGTGCGCTGCGTCAGGGAGAGCTTGTCTGGTATACCACCGATCAGGACTTTGGTCGTGACGGTGCGGAGTTTGTACCTTTTTTTGCTGTGGAAGAAGCCGCCACCATTACTGGCAGCAGTACCATGTGCCGAATTTCCAAAGCAAAGATGATGTCGTTTCTAGCGACCCGTAATGAAGATGGTTCCGGTTATACGCTGGAAATTTCTGAACCTCTGGAAGACTTTCCAAGTGGCGATGACCGGGCTGATGCCATTCGCTGCAACAAAATTATTGAGCAGGGTATTCTGAAAGCACCGGAGCAGTATATGTGGCTGCACCGTCGTTTTAAAACCCGCCCTAATCCTGATGATCCGGGTTTGTATGGTCAGAAGCCTGGTTATGACGACATTTCAGCAACGGTGAGTTGATGTTTTGAGTTCTCCAAACCTGCGGAGCGCGCCGGTTTGGAGAACGGACATTTAGCTGATCAGGCTTCCAGAGGTTGTTGGCGGTTGCCTATTTGGCGAAAGTCAATGTTTTCATCACTCTCACCGGCTGCCTCGTTATTAAACACTGACAGGTCCAGCGCGCCTTCACTCTTCGCAACAATACAGGTGACAACGCTGTCGCCGGTAATGTTAACGGCTGTTCGCACCATATCCAGCAGACGGTCAACACCCATAATCAGGGCAATGCCTTCCAGCGGCAGACCAACCTGTTGCAGGACCATTGCCAGCATGATCAGTCCGACCCCCGGAACACCTGCTGTGCCGATAGATGCCAGAGTGGCTGTCATAATGACCATCAGGTAGTCGTTCATAAACAATTCAACACCAAACGCCTGGGCGATAAATACTGTCGCAGCACCCTGCATGATGGCAGTGCCATCCATGTTTATGGTGCTGCCCAGAGGGATGGTGAAAGAAGCGACATCGTTTTTTACGCCCATACGACGGGTTACGGCTTCCATAGTAACCGGAATGGTGGCATTGCTGGAGGCCGTGGTAAACGCAAACATAAAGGCATCCTGAATTTTCTTCAGGAACAGGCGTGGGCTCAGACCCGTTGTGATTTTTAGCAGGCCACAATAGGTGATGAAAACCTGCAGGGCCAGAACACCGATCACCACCATAAAGTACTGGAACAGGTTGCCAACAGCACCAAGATTGATGCTGTAGAACAATTTTGCCATCAGGCTCATCACGCCATAAGGTGCCAGGTTCATTACCAGAGTCACCAGTTTCATCATCACTTCGTTCAGGGCGATGAACAGGTTGACCACCGGCTGGGCGGGTTTGCCGGCAGCGGCAATGGCAATACCAAACAGCAGTGCAAATACAATAATTTGCAGAGTGTTGCCGGAAGCCAGAGCTTCAACTGGATTTTTTGGAAACATGCCAATGATGACGTCGGAAATGGAAGGCGCGTCAGATGCAGCGAAGGTGCTGACACTCTCCAGGTTGGCTCCTTCGCCAGGTGAGACCACCAGGGCTACTGCCATTGCCAGACTGATTGCAATGCAGGTCGTCAGAAGGTAAAGGCCAACGGTTTTAACCCCAAGGCGACCCAGTACGCTGATATCTTTCAGAGAGCAGGCACCACAGACGATGGAAGTAAAAACCAGTGGTACCACAAGCATTTTCAGAACAGTCAGGAAGATCTGACCAGTGATGTCGAACAGACCGTTGACCAGATAATGTTCCACGAAGGCAATGCCTTCGAACTGGTGTCGCATAACCAGGCCAACCAGCAAGCCCGTTAACATACCAATCAGTACTTTGGTGGTTAGGGAGAGTCGAATCCACTGCTGCATATTGATTATCCTTTGTTGCCAGACATAGTGCCTGCTCACATGTTGTTGTCGTGTAGCTATTGCAGGCTGATTGCGAGATGTACGATCTGCTTGTTGTGGTTGTTATGGATAGTCAATCTCAGCGGGTAACGGAGTTTATGAGCATAAAATCTACCCATGAACCCATAGGCGATGAAGGGTTTTTCCTGGTAATTACTCAACTAAACTCCGTCGACTATAAAGGTTAGAGATACAGAGGGCAAGAGAAGTTGATTTAGATCAATAAATGACAAAATAGAGAATCAAATCAGGTGTTTTTGGGGTAAAGCACTGATTATTCTATGTTATTTAGAGGATATAGCTGGCACCTGGAGCCTTCATTTGTTCAATTTCGGCTATTACCTAAGTGTTTGTATTGATCTGGATCAGTCTGTTTAACGGTTCAGTGCCCAGTTACGCAGAACTAACCTGCTTGTTTGAGCAGGTATTAACCAGTAGATGTGATTTTTAAGCCAATGACACCAGTGATAATCAACGAAACGCTAACAACTTGCATAGCGCTGATGGGCTCTTCAAGGAATAGATAACTCAGGGCCAGGCTGCCAGCAACCCCGATTCCCACCCAGACGGCGTAGGCAATTGCTACCGGAATGCCACGCATGGCCATGGACATCATCAGCATACTCAGGACAATGGCAATTGCCGTCAGAATACTGGGAATCGGCTTGCTGAAGCCATCACAGAGCTTAAGCCCTATGGCGAAGGCGGATTCAAACACTCCGGCCATAAAGAGAAGGAACCAGTACATAAGCATCAGTCTGTCAGTTGGATAATGGTTGCTGGTAGTAAAAGTAAAAGCAAAAGTAAAAGATTAATTTCTTTTACTTTGTCTTCTTGCTCTAGGAACAGTTTAGTTCATGGGGTTTCGGGATCGTGAGTTGTTAAAACGGATGATGTGAGGGCCAGAGTGGACTCACTGTAGCCAATTTTATGAACCTTTAGATGACTTTTTGAAATCTGTCAACTCTTTTTCCGTATTTTTTATAGTGGCTGCTATCCCTTTTGCCTCGGTGCGTTGACGACTGGTTAATGTCGTTTGATGATCTATGAAATAATTTTGCTTTATTTTAAGGATGCCAAGCTGGTTCTCAAGGTCTTTGATTTGTAGCGTGTTGTCGATCTCCAGAGCCTGCATCATCAATTGTGCTATTTTCCGGGTTGGTCTCCCGCTGCTTCCGTTTTGTGCGACCTCTACCTGAGCAATAAGGCTGTTTTTTTGCTGCATAAGACTGGCGGCCTGGTCCAGATAATTTGCTTCCTGCTCTTTCAGGCGTACATCTTTTCTGGTTGCGTAATACCTGACAGACAGGTCTGAAAAGGCTTGTTTCTGTTTTTTGGTTTGTGGTAGCCAGCTACGAGAACTATTCATTTTCTGATCCAGTTGTTTCAGTTCAGAATTCAGGTCTTCTAATTCCATTTTGGCCTGTAAACTCTTGACTTCAACACCCATTGCTGAGACCTGTCGCCCTAGTGAAGCAACTTCTCGTGCGGTCGTTTCATCAGGATTGTCCTGCAAGCGAGCTTCGGCACTTTCAAGCATTTGCTCAAAGTGTGCCAGTTGTTGGAATGCCTCCTGGTGCTGGCTTTGAAGTTGAAAATGTGCGCCTCCGGCCCGGGTCTTGCCACTTTGGAAAAACGGCAGATTCAGAGTTTGTTCGGCAGAGGGTCTGGCTCGTGGATCAAGGGCAATCATACTGAGAATGGTACTCTTTGCGTCTGATGACAATTCAGGGTGGTTCA
The DNA here is from genome assembly GCF_025562715.2 of Endozoicomonas gorgoniicola. Classification (NCBI taxonomy): domain Bacteria; kingdom Pseudomonadati; phylum Pseudomonadota; class Gammaproteobacteria; order Oceanospirillales; family Endozoicomonadaceae; genus Endozoicomonas; species Endozoicomonas gorgoniicola. The sequence continues at coordinate 3,537,565 of NZ_JAPFCC010000001.1, read as the reverse complement.
AGATTGAACGGGTAAACTGGTTATACAGCTGCTGGTTAAATTGCTTGTATTTTTGCCCCTGAAACTCAAAATCCTGAAATAAATAAGGTGGCCTTTCTCCGGTCAGTAATTCTGACAGCATCATTCCCATCGACCAGCAGTCGGCTTTTTCCGAGTAAGTTTGTGCATGAAAGGTTTCGGGAGCCATATAGACGGGGGTTCCTGCAGAACCGCTGAATTTCAGGTCGTCAGAACCGTACTGTCTGCTGACAGGATTTTCTTTCTGGCTAAGCCCAAAATCGGATAACCTGGCTTTTCCCTGATGGTTGACCAGTACATTCTCAGGCTTGATATCCCGGTGAGCCACTCCCTGTCTGTGCAGGGAAGATAACTGTGAAATAAGCTGTGAGCCTATGGCCCGGCAGGTTCCTTCATCCAGAGGGTTGGCCGCGCCACTGGCTGAGCGTGCAATGATTTTGGCAAGCTCCTGACCACCATGTTCCATCATAACCTGATGATGAACACCATCCCTGCCTTGATAGACGTTTTCGCCGGTAACGCGCACCGCTCCTCTTGCCTGCCTCTGGAAGTTGACTTCTGCATGAGCCAGATTCTTTCGAAACTGTACCACATTCGGGTCGACCCCCAGATTTTGATCCTTGACTACATAATTTTTCTGCAATATTCCCGGAGTTTCAGAAATGTTAGCGGAAGAATCGTTTTGGGCGAGGAATACCTTACCAAATGCTCCCTGACCCAGCATTGTTCCAATCTTTACATTGCCCAGTCTGGGAGGGGGTTGCACCTTGCCTGGCATCATTTCAGGTATGACATCCTTTGCCTGTCTCTTGATGTAAGGTGCCTGGCTCTCTGTTGCTGCTACTTTTCTTTCTTTCAGAGGCTTGTCGGGAAGAGGGTTTATGGGTGACAGCTTTGGTCGTTTTGGCAGCTTTCGCTTTGGTGTGGCAGTTTGAACGGTACGTCCTGTATTGCCCACTTTGCCTGTTCGCAAAGGCGGACGTTTAGGCCGGCGACCGGGGATTGGTGGTAGTGGCCTGTTGGTACCAGAGATATCAGGCATAGTATGAGCACTGTGTTGTAAATATAAGTACTCAACCTTATGGCTGAGTACTTATAGGCCATCGTCAAAAGAAGGAGAAATTTTAACCAAAGGCTGAAGAGTAGGTAACTTCACCTGTTGGGATCTCTGAGCTATTTGACAATCCCATAAAATACTCTTGCGGAACGCCGGGTAAAGTGAGTTCTGAGTAATGAGAGAAACCAAACCGACTGTAATATTCCGGCTCTCCCAGAACAACAAAGCCGCTGATCCCCTTTTCTTTAAGCTGCTTAATCGCTTCATTGATCAGTGCTGAGCCAATGCCTTTGCCCTGCGCATCGGGTAAAACGGCGACAGGCCCGAGCCCGAGCCAGTGGCTATCCTGCCCATTAATCCTGACGGGTGAGAATGCGATATGACCAATAATTTTACCATTCAGCTCAGCCACCAGAGACAGCGATAATTCGTTACTTTCCCTCAGCAGGTCGATAATCGTGTGTTCAGTGGGTTCGGCTCCGGGTTTATGGTGTGGATGCCCCTTGAACGCAGCATAAACCAGATGGCGTATGGTGTTGATGTCGTCTGATGTTTCTTTGCGAATTTTCATAATGTTGTTTCAGTGGCTGTTTGTGTAAATTATGCTGTCTGTCGATGACTTTTTTGCAGGGCCATTTTACAAAAAACATGGTCATAATGTAGACGGGTCAAGAGTTTGTTTTGCATCGGGTCAAACATCAATAAAGCGGGTGGTTATTATGGGAAAGCAATTTGAGGCAATAACCGATGAACAGGCTGAGTTTATTGAGAATCAGCACATTTATTTTGTGACAACATTTGTGGCAACAAGAGACCTAACGGTTCAGTTTGATGCTGTAGACAGGCGATCACCCTGTGCCTGCCAGTCTTTCAACCCGCCCTTGTAGTGGCGAACACTGGTATAACCCCGTGCTGCTGCAAAGTCGGCTGCTTTGTGCCACGCCGTACATTGGGAGCCACCACAGTAAACAATAATGGGGTAGTGCTTGTTATAAGGCATACGCTCTTCCAGCTTTTTTTCATCAACCATAGACACTGCTGTAGGCAGGTGGCCTTTTTTGAAAGTCTGCTCACTGTTGGCATCAATAATAAACACTTCACCCGCATCAATGGATTTTCTCAGTTCGGTGTATTTTATTTCAGGGTAGTGTTTGTCATAAGCTCTTGCCTGATCCATCTCTGCGGCAAACAGATGGCCTGAAAGCAAAATAACAGCCATAAGCCATAAGCGTTGAAGCCTTGATAACAGCATGTTGGGGTTACCCGATAATGAAAAGATAATAAAGAATCAGGAGTATAGATGGCAGTTGAGGATCTGCCATCTGGTGTTTATCTGACGCCCACTGTGTGGAGAATTTGAATATAAGGCGCGGCACGCTGATGCCTGGAGAGTACATCAAGGAAGCGACGGCCAGATCGGTCACAGGGGTTCAGCTCTAACCCGGTTTCTGCATAAAACAGAATGAAACGGGAAAAATCTTCCTGCCTCAGAGTACGGTAAGCCCGGGTCAGAATATGGAATGAGCGGCTTTCACCGACTGGAGGCCTCAATGCCAGAAGCTCTTTAATACGCTCATCGCTTAATGATTCTCCAATGATTTTCTTCTTGTCTTTTTTCATGGTTCGGTCCGGAAAATGGTCTTGCATGATTCTAACTGAATAACTCCTTAAGGAATTAATCCAAATGGTTATATGAATATCCATACCTCTTTTTAAAGTGTTTTTTTCTGTAAACACGGGAATTATTTCTGAGCAGGGTGTCTATACTCCGACAGGCTCCTGAGTTGTTTACCCATTCAGGGTATTTTTCTGACTCTGACGCCCTGTATCCGGGCAGCCTTTGTTTCAACAGGCTCTTGAAGGTTACTAATCAGGCCGGAATGGAAACCAGCTATTAATACAGAAGTAACAGAAAGCGCTAAGTTTGAGGAGAACTCAATGCCAAAAAATTCTGCAGAGCTTGATGTAGGGCGGGCAGAGGCTTTTGGCTGGACTTCCCGCGATACAGGCTGGATGCTTAATTTGTTTGGCACCGCCATTGGTGCTGGTATCCTTTATTTGCCCATCAGTGCCGGAGCGGGTGGTATCTGGCCACTGATTATATTGTCTGTTCTGGCTGGCCCAATGGTCTGGCTGGCTCATCGCAACCTTGTTCGTTTCTGCCTGTCTGGCAGTGATCCGGCGGCCAATATTACCTCAACCGTGAGGGAACATTTTGGAGAGAGAATCGGGCAGGTTCTTACGTTTGCCTACTTTCTTTGTATTTACCCTATTAGCCTGCTCTATGGCATAGGCATTACCAATGTCGTACTCAGTTTTATCGAACATCAGCTGCATATAGAGGCACCTTCCCGCCTCTGGTTGTGTCTGTCTTTAATCCTTATGCTTGTCGCTGTGATGCATGCTGGTGAAACCTGGATGCTTCGTGCTGCCAAACTACTGTGTTATCCGCTGGTAGCGATTCTGCTGGGGATTTCCCTGTATCTGGTGCCTCAGTGGAATCTTTCGGCTTTTGAGCAGCCTGTCGACTTTCAGAGCATGGGGGTTACGATGTTTCTGACCATGCCGCTGCTGATTTTTTCATTTAATCATTCTCCCGCATGCTCAGCATTTGCTCAGGCTTACCGGATCCACATCAAGGATGGTGAGGCGTGTGCCCGCAAGACAGCCCTGATACTCAAGCGTAATACTCAGCTGTTATTGGTCGTGATTCTTCTGTTTGTTTTTTCTTCCGTTCTCTGCCTCTCTCCTGAAGACATGGCTTTGGCGAAAGCTGAGAATTTACCCGTATTGTCATTGCTGGCAAACCGTTCGGGCAATCTCTTTTTCTCCGTTATTGCGCCTTGTATCGCTTTCTTTGCCATAGCCAGCTCATGGTTTGGTGTGTACCTGGGAACGCTTGAGGGTATTCAGGGGTTGATTGTGCAACAGTGGATCAAAAAGTGGCCAGACATACCTGTGCATACGGTCGGGCTGAAGCGTTTTTCAGTGCTTTTTGTGATAGTGACCTGCTGGTTTGCAGGTTATGCCAACTGGAGTGTCATCGGCATGATTGAAATGGTTGTTGTGCCTGTACTGGCAACCATTCTCTACCTGATGCCTGTATACGCATTCTACAGGGTCGAGCGACTGAAGCGTTTCAGGCAACCACTGCTTGATTGCTTTACTGTGATGGTTGGTATCGTGGCTATAACAGCTTTTTTTGTAGATAATATTTTTTGATATTTCAAATTGATATAAATCCAACAGAATCATCCTTACAGCTATAGCTGATACTTAATTTATAACAGAAAGGACTCAGTAACCGTTGCAAGTGCTTTTGCAATATCAGAACAGGGACGTTCACGGTATCAGCTTATGTCATCAATCGATAGTTCCGGAGCTGCCAGGTCAGCGCAACCCCTGAATCAGGCGACTCAATCGGCTCCGGCAGCAACAGGAAAGACTTTTGGCAAGTCGGTCAGTTTGCCGTCAAAAATGGATTCGCTTCCTACTGTCAAATCACCATCTTCACAGCCTGCGCCTTCGAATCACAGTCCACTGCTTGCCAGCAGGCGCATTTCACACCATACGCCAGAACACTCTTATATCCCTAAGCCTGCATCGGACTCTGGCGTAAAAAACGCAGACGATAATGACTTTCCGCCTCCTCCTTCTGAAAGTGAGCTTCTTGAACTTACCGGTGAAGCCGCTGATCAAACCCCGGAAAGAACAGACACCCGAAAAACAACGCAGAAGGTGAAAGATGCCATTCGTACAAGAGGGCGCAAACTTAAATCAATGGTTTATGGTGAAGCAAAACGCTGGATAACAGGGAAGAACTGGAAAAAAGTACCTCCAGACGTGTTGAAGACCTTTCCAGAAGACCTGCAGGCTAAGGTAGAAGCCAGAAACCAGAAGCTGGAACGTCTTGATGAGCTAAAGACCATGAAGCAGGAGTGGCAGCAGTTTGAACGTCAGTTTGGTAAGGAGTTGGATTTGCTTGATAGTGATAAGGGCCCGAAGTCAGGCAAGTTCAAAATTCCGGATACAGGGAAGGAGTTTAATTTCTCCAAATCTCAATCCAGAGACCAGAAAAAAGAGATGTTGAGAGAGTTTAAAGCGGCGTTCAGTCAGTCAGCGGGATATAACCATTATAAGGGTGTATCTGAGCAAACGGCTGATATTGACTCTCTCAAAGCCGGACTGAAAGATCAGTTATCATTATCGACTAAAGAGCTTAGCGCTGCGCTTGACCAACACTACGAACAGGTAGGAAATCAGAAACACAGCGGTATTGACAAAGCCACTGAGGCTCGGCACAAAGCATTCGATCAGGAGAAAGGTCGGGTGGAAGAGGGCTACGATAAACTGCTGATAAATTATCAGGATAAAGTCAGCGAAGCGGAGAGAAATTTAAGTGACCTGAGGACTACGCGGAATAAATACCGGAATGTCGATATCCCTAAAAAAAGGCGTGATATTAAACAGTTAGAGAGTGAGCTGAAAAGACAAAAAAGCAAGCTGGAAACCCAGTATAACCAGCTCCCAAAGGCGGAAAAAAAATCAACATCCAAAAAAGAATTTTTGCAGTCAGGTCTTGGTGAATTAGTTGAAAAGTTAAATAAAGCCAAAAGCGAAAAAGAAGAAATGGACAATAGGGTTGATTATTACCCATTGGATCGGAAAAAGCTGAAAAAGAAACTGGAACAAGCCAAAAGTGATCTGAAAAAAGTCACTGATGGTGACGCTTTCAGTGCAACACTGAAAAACCTGGATAAACGCACTCACAATGAAGACAAGGTTGCAGAGAAAGAACACAAACAGGTAACAGAAACAGTCAGGAAGGAAAGGAACAGCATTAAAAAATCAATACGTGGCCGCTGAGGAAAAGGCATCTGCCAAAGGCAGATGAAAAATAATACGAAAAAAACCGCTATTCCGTAATAAAATAGCGGTTTTTTTATTGCAGCTAAAAGGCCTCAGTGACCTTTCAGGGCAAAGATGCCGTTAGCATTACGCCAGTAGCCCTGATAGTCCAGACCGTAACCGAAGATGTAACGGTCTTCGATTTCCAGGCCGCAGAAGTCGGCTTTCATGCCAGGGCGAGCCTTACGGTCGTGATTCTTATCGATCAGAACGGCAGTCAGTACTTTCTCGGCGCCCTGTTCTTTACAGAAGTCAACGATGGCCTCCAGAGTGTGACCTTCGTCAAGAATATCATCAACCACCACAACGGTACGACCTTTCATGTCCTGGGTTGGGCGCACTTTCCAGTTCAGCTGCCCGCCAGTCAGCTGGTTTCTGTAGCGGGTTGCATGCACGTAGGATGCTTCCAGAGGGAATTGCAGGTGGGTCATCAGTTTGCCGGTGATGACCAGACCACCGTTCATCACACAGTAAACCAGCGGGTTGCTGTCACTCAGCTGTTCGGTGATGGCTTTACCCATGCTGGCAATAGCTTCTTCAATCTGCTGCTCATTGTAGAGACAGTCAGCTTCGTCACGAACTTGCCGGATATGATCTAGATCAACAGACATTGGGTGCGAACCTTAATAAAGTGAGCAATCTGGTCAACCTGATGACAGGTTTGACCTTGATCAAAAAAAGAAGAAAAAATACCTGTGTTTGACCAGAACAGCAAGTCGATGCTGTACGAGGTGGTTTTCGTAAAAAACCTATGGAGTTGTGTCCGGGTTGTGTGAAAATAAGAAGGTTTACGCTGTTGGCGGTGCATTCTAAGGCATGGTCAGTTCTGACAGCCGCTTTTCTCCATACTTGCTTTGCTGAACTCTTCAGGAAATTTTCCAGAATAATGCTATTCGGGCAGGAGAAAGGTGAATGACACCGGATTGAATTGAGAGACACCACACTGGTCGAGGTTTTGGCATGAGTGTACAGGAAATTAAGCACCCTCTGGTACAGCATAAGCTGGGTATTATGCGTACGCGTGATATCAGCACCAAGGGTTTTCGTACCCTGGCAAATGAAGTAGGTTCACTGCTGACTTACGAAGCGACCAAAGATCTGGAGCTGGAAGATGTCACCATTAGTGGCTGGGCAGGTGATGTTCAGGTCCAGCAGATCAAAGGCAAGAAAATTACCATCGTACCTATCCTGCGAGCCGGATTGGGGATGATGGACGGTGTTCTGGACCTCGTTCCAAGCGCTCGGGTCAGCGTTGTTGGTCTGTACCGTGACGAGGAAACTCTGGAACCAGTACCTTACTTTGAGAAGCTGGTAAAAGATATTGATGAGCGTATGGCTCTGGTGCTGGACCCGATGCTGGCTACAGGCGGTTCTATGATTGCGACCATTGATATGCTGAAAAAAGCGGGCTGTCAGGAAATTCGCTGTCTGGTTCTGGTAGCTGCACCTGAAGGTATCGAAAAACTGCTGGAAGCGCATCCGGATGTAAAACTGTACACTGCTTCAGTGGATGATTGCCTGAATGAGCATGGCTATATTATGCCGGGGCTGGGTGATGCCGGAGACAAGATCTTCGGAACCAAATAACCCATAAAAAAAAGGCCGGAAGGCCTTTTTTTATGGGTGCTGAAAAGAATGGTGAAATAAAAGCCATCAAACAGCCATGGATGAATGAAATATTTTTTTGTCCCCCCCGGAGATGAAAAAATTTTCGCGATAGAAAAATAATGAGTAATTTGCTGACTTGAAGGGAACGATTATGACCGAGACAAACTCTCTGGTAGACGATATGCCACTGGGGCGTCAGGTGCTAATGGGTGGACAAATGCTGTTCGTTGCTTTTGGCGCACTGGTGCTGGTTCCTATCCTGACCGGGCTGGACCCGAATGTAGCCTTCTTTACGGCAGGCGTTGGTACCCTGATTTTCCAGCTGGTCACTCGCCGTAGTGTGCCTATTTTTCTGGCATCTTCTTTTGCGTTTATTGCACCGATTACATTCAGTGTCGGGCAATGGGGGTTACCTGCGACCATGGGCGGCCTGATGGCGGCAGGCTTTTTCTATGTTGTATTGAGCCTGATTGTCCGTGTTCGTGGCAGTGGTTTCCTGTACCGATTGTTCCCACCGGTTGTGGTCGGTCCTGTGATCATGGTGATTGGCCTGGGGCTGGCACCAACAGCCATCAGCATGGCAAACGGAACGGCTAACCCTTCTATCAATGAAACCACCTCCATTATTCTGGCGGGTGTTTCGCTGCTGACAACGTTGCTGGTGTCGACAGTGGCGGGTGGTATTCTGAAGTTAATCCCCATTTTATGCGGTGTTGCGGCTGGTTATTTTACGGCTGTTTTTATGGGCGTTGTAGACTTTACCGCCATGCACGAAGCCGCATGGATTGGCATGCCAAACTTCAGCCTTCCGGAATATAACATCCGTCATTCACCACCCTATTCAGGAATAAATTTCTTGGTACGTTGAGCCCAAAATAAAAATGATCGTCGATTGCCTCTCCGATATTCCAACCATGTGTTTCTCCGTCCCGTTAACCGACAGCACATGAATCCCATCAAAGCACAGGAAAACCCATCTGCCCGTTGGGTTCTGGGCTGGTTTCTTCTTCATGTCCGGGAACGTTCGGCTCTGCCTTTTCAGTTCATAGCGGATTCGATGCTGAATTGCAGCATAGACCATAAGGCAGAGTGTCATCACCATTAACAGGGCCTCAATACGCTCAGGTTTTTTGAGATACAGTGAAGACACCAGAAAATCAGGGCTCTTCAGGAAGCGAAAACCTCTCTCAACCTGCTGCTGGGATTTATACGTCCTCAGTAGTTCGCCAGCGTCAAGCCGGGCTGTATCTGTATCGTTGGTTGCCAGAACAAAACAACCCAACGATGCTTCTGCATCACGACGAGTCTGTACAGCAACCGCGCAGGAGCCTGTCACATAATATTCATAGTGGTCGGGAACTGTCCCATCAGCAGGACGGCCTTTGGTTTTATAGCAGGGACTCTCGATGATCTCAGGTTCAGCCTGGCAGTATACGGACTGTTTTTGCCATAGCTTGAAAGCTTCCATGGCATCCGATTCGCAACAGAATGGCTTCTTGCCCAATTTCTCAAGTTCCTTGAATTCCTTCAGGGACTTTTTCTGCATACGCCTTGTCAGTGTCTTCTGTTCTGTTTTCTGGCTTTGATTATTTCGAAACAGTACCCAACGTTGTACGACACCTGCATAGTCAGACAGAGTTTCTACAGATTCGTAATGCTCAAACCCTTCAACCTCAACCATTGAGCGCAATGGCGCACTTTGAACCAGTTCTTTGGCTGCACCAATGTTGAGAGGAACTCTGGAGATAAACAACTGATCCTGCTGACTCAGTTCCTGAACGGTTTCAGCCACATACAATGCGGCATCACCGATGAAGTAACGGGCATTAAGTGCCGCTTTGAAGCTCTTTATATGCTCAGAAACCACTTGTTTGAAACTGGTCTTGTCCGTCACATTACCGCTGGCTGCTTTCATAAACATCGGAATGCCTGCCCGGTTTTCGGTCAGCAGGAGCAATATGGCCTGGTTCAGATCAGGACGATGATCTCGGCTGTAGCCCTTGCAAAGCCTGATGCAATTGAGGTCTTCGTCACTGACTTCCTCCTCGCTGTTATAACGGCCATCGACGTGAAATCCTGTGCCATCAAGGTTGAGTGCATCACATGGCAATTTGAGATGCGTAGCCACCTTGATAGCCAGCTCAAAATAGACTTTACTGACACCCAGTTCAAACAGTTCATCCAGTGTTCTTCCAAGAACTTTGTCGTTTATGTGCTCGGGCTCAATCCCCTCTCTGATCAGTTTATCGAGGGGTTTATTGGAGAAGAACTGAGGGAACATGTGGAGAGACTGCCCCGTAAAGCCGAGGCCATTGATAATCATCGCGACAACGGCCTCACCGTGGGAGATGTTCCATTCGTCAGATACTTTGGGCGCGCGCCTGTCGATATGGTCGGCAATGCCCAGCTCTTTGCACATTCCAGCCACTAGACCGAGATGATCCATGACCTGAGAGCGGTATTGAATAGGAGGCATAACAAGGCTTCTTGATATTTGCTTATCTGATAATAGATAGCAGGTATTAGGAAAATGTCATGCTGGGTGGTGAATGTCGGTAACATTAACGCCATTCTGTTTATGATTCCGGTCGCTATTGCGCCTGCGATAGAACATATAGGTGACATGTTGGCGATCAGCTCTGTGACCGGGAAGAAGTACCTGGAAAAACCAGGCCTGCAGAACACTCTGTTGGGTGATGGTCTGGCTACGTCTGCAGCGGCACTGTTTGGTGGTCCGCCTAATACCACTTACAGTGAAGTCACCGGTGCCGTGATGCTGACCAAAGCGTTTAATCCAAAGATTATGACCTGGGCAGCCGTGATCGCTATTGCGGTGGCGTTTATCGGAAAAGTGGGTGGACTGCTGGCGACCATCCCGACACCGGTGATGGGTGGCATTATGATTCTGCTGTTTGGTTCTATTGCAGTGGTGGGCCTGAACACTCTGATCAAGGCTCAGGTTGACCTGGGCAAAGCCCGCAATCTGGTGATTGTTTCCATCGTACTGGTGTTCGGTATTGGCAATATGGCTCTGAGCTTTGGAGATTTCAGCCTGCGTGGCGTTTCTTTGTGTGCGATTACTGCGGTATTGCTAAACCTGCTACTGCCTCATGCGGAGCAAGAGGATCGCTTTCAGTCCGTAGAAGTAGAATCCTGATGTCTGGTTAACTGCATTATCAAGTCGACCTTCCAATAAAAACGCCCATGACCAGAATGATCATGGGCGTTTTTATTAAGTGAATGCTATTCAATCAGATGGCTGTTTACAGCATCATCGCAGCACCAGGACTCAGAGGCAGGTTCAGTACACTCCAGATAATAAACATCACAATCCAGCCACCCAGGAAGAAGAAGGTGTACGGCATCATCATGGAAATCATAGTACCAATACCAATTTTTGGACCATTCTTCTCTTCATAACGCGCTGCAAAGCTGGCAATGATCGGGAAATACGTCATCAGTGGTGTAATGATGTTGGTGGTGGAGTCACCAATACGGTAAGCCACCTGGGTGTATTCAGGGCTGAAGCCCAGCTGCATGAACATCGGGATAAACACCGGAGCCATAATCAGCCACTTGGAGCTGGCACCGCCCATAAACAGATTAGTGACAGCCGCCAGAACCACCATGGCCACTGCCAGCGGAATGCCCGTAAAGCCAATGCCATGCAGCATGTCTGCACCGGAAACCGCCGCCACAATGCCAAGATTTGAGTAGGCAAAGTAAGACACAAACTGTGCGGAGACAAAAATAATCACCAGCACGCTGCCCATGGAAGACATTGCCTTCACCAGGCCTTTAACGACATCGTCAGGGCTGGTAATGGTTTTGGCACCGTAACCGTAAGCAATGCCGGGAATCAGGAAAGCAGCCGTCAGAACAACAATAATGGACTGCATGAACGGAGAGTTACCCAGAATGGCGCCAGTAGCCGGATCGCGCAGAGGCGCAGATTCTGGCAGTACCAACGCAGCCACAATGCCTGCCAGGGTCAGGAAAGCCCATTTGGCACGTTTCAGGCCTTTCAGCTCTTCAGGCGTCATCTGGTCAGCTTGTTTCGTCATCTCACCGTTATACTGACCCAGACGGGGTTCAACGATCTTATCGGTAACAAAAGTACCCAGGATGGTGATCAGGAACGTCGACACAAACATAAAGTAATAGTTTGCGACCGGAGTCACCATATAGGTCGGGTCAAGAATACGTGCCGCTTCAGTAGTGATACCACCCAGCAGGGGGTCGATAGAGCCAATCACCAGGTTAGCGGAGAAACCACCGGATACACCGGCAAATGCAGCCGCAATACCCGCCAGCGGATGACGGCCAAAGCTCATAAAGACAATGGCACCCAGAGGCACAAGAACAACATAGCCAGCGTCGGATGCCACGTTGGACATAATACCGGCGAATACCAGAATAGGTGTAATCAGTCGTTTAGGTGTCGCCAGTACAACACGCTTGAGCATGGCGCTGATAAGACCGGAAGACTCTGCAACCCCTACGCCCAGCATGGCAACCAGAATGGTGCCGAGCGCCGCATGACCGGTAAAGGCGCGGATGGCATTGGTAAACATGAAACGAATGCCGTCTGCTGTCAGCAGGCTCTGAATGGTCACGGTGGTTGGCATCAGTTCGCCGGTAGCCCGGTCCATGGCATTGTAGGTGACCGATACACCCAGCATGTTCAGGACAGCAGACAGGGCAACGGTGCCTGCCGCAAAGTAGAAGAACATGATGATCGGGTGAGGCAGGGCATTACCGCCTCGCTCGATAATATCCAGAAAACGCTGAAGTGCGCCTTTCTGTTTATTGTTGGCCATTGCGTTGACCGCTGTACTCATAAAAATTCCTGTTTTAATAGGCTGCCAGGGCAGCGGGCAATGCAGAGCAGGGATGTGTTGTCGTGTTAAAAAGAGACTGCATTGATCAGGTCAGTGAGATTATTGAATTTTTATGCAAAATAAGGAGTTGGGGAAAACGGCAAAATATCTGTGGATGGTATTGATTTATGTCAAATATATTGGACCATTGTCCGTTAAGGTGCAGTATAAATGCACGCTGATAATAAGTATAAGAAGCAATGGAGTATTTGATTCAGAAATAATCCTGAATCAAATACTCCATTGCTGGTTAACCGATGTCTTTATTAAAAAGTTTGTCATCATTGAGCTTTAATTAACTTGAATTAACGTCATTCAACACGCATTAAAACAGCGTAGAAATTCTTTTGATTCCAATAGTTAAAATGTTATTCGTTTTTCATCATTGTATGACCCATATCATATTCATTCTTTAGAAATGCAGTAAAAATCGAGTTTCCAAAAAAATTACCGTGAGTGGGTAATCATAATGAGCCGAGAACAGGGCAAAATGTTTGGGGTTGTGCCATACCTTGAAAATTTACGGGAAGAATTTGAGCGTAATCTGGACATTCAGTTCAGGGATGAGCTGGATGAGCGTGACAATCGTATGACCAACCTGCAGCTGGACTGCAATGGTGTGCTTATCCGGGTGAAGCGCAGGCATACAGCGTCTGAGCGGTTCAAAATTGATTTGCGGGCGTTGACTCCAAAGCAGGAAGACAGGGAGTACCTGAGTTACATTGCTGATAAAGTTGGCTGTGTAGTCAGAGAAGATGGCAAGTACGCCAAGCTGAATATCTTTGACCAGTTTGTGGCGGTTGAAGAAGCCGTTCCGGTACTGGAAAAACTGTATGAATCCATTAACTCGGTTGATGCTGCCTGATTAACAAGGCTAATGAGAACAGTAAACCTGATCATTGGCATTATGGGGACAACAGACTTCATTCATCGTGCGCCTTCCTGCTATGCTTCTGAACTATCTGCATAAACACTAATGATAAGGTCTTATTGATGGAAACTGTTGTACTGCTGGTTGATGTGCAAAATATTTACTACACCACCAGAAGTTTTTATCAGTGCAATTTTGATTACAACGCTTTCTGGGCTGAAGCCACTCAGGGGCGCAAGGTTATCAAGGCTATTGCCTATGCCATTGACCGTGGGGATGAAAAACAGCGACAGTTTCAGAGAATCCTGAGAGCCATTGGCTTTGAGGTGAAGCTGAAACCGTTTATTCAGCGCAGTGATGGTTCCGCCAAAGGAGACTGGGATGTTGGCATCACGCTGGATGCCATTGAATATGGCGCACAGGCTGACAGACTGATTCTGGCCTCAGGTGATGGCGACTTCGACCTGGTTGTTAAAAAGTTACAGGATCGTTTTGAAACCAGTGTAGATGTTTTCGGGGTGCCGGCTTTAACAGCAGGCTCTCTGATCGATGCAGCCACAAATTTTATTCCGATTGATGAAAAACTGCTGCTGTCTCCAGTGTCGCGTCAACGCTGAATGCCACGGATCAGACGTTGGCTGGTATGGTCAAGGCGTGATGACCGGAGGGCGGTTGCTAAGAGTATTTAGATATTAATGCTTTTCAGTACTAAGCTAGTGACGTTATATTCAACTCTGGTAAGGTCATGCACTCTTTTCTCCTGCGCCGTTTTGTTTTTACAGTTTGTCTTTTTTGCTGTCTGCCGGTTTTTGGGCTCAATGGTTTTGTGGAACAGAACGATGCCGTGATAGTTGCAGACCATAAGGAATTCAAGGCGATTAGTTGTTGGGCTTACTGGAGAGACGAACAGGATCGACTGATATTGTCACGATCAATTGTGCCTTATGGCAAGCTTGAGGGGTATCCTGCAAACTCCATATTGAAGTACCTGAATATGATGGAAAATCCCGGTGCCTATCACTCCTATGAGGAACTTATTCTTGACGAGGAAGGCTTTATAACTTCTGGAACGCTGGGGTTGTTTTTCCTGGAAGGATTCAAAATAGAGCAGGATGAATCTAACACTGAGGCCTGCAGTACTCTGATTAATAATCATAAATTGCGGGAACGCGAAGTGCAGGGTGTTTTTACATGGTCTCTGGAGATAGCTGATTCTCCTGAATTCAAGTCATAAGTGCATAACCCATGACTTTTCTTGCATCTATTCCAGTTGACTCTTTAAATGCCTCATAAGGAGTCTTGTAGCCCAGGCACTTTCTTGGCCTGTTGTTCAGCTTATCCACTGCAATGATGACATCTTTTTCTGTCACGCCATTAAGCTCCATCGACTTGGGGAAATACTGCCTTAGCAAACCATTAGCATTCTCATTCTGGCCTCTTTCCCAAGAATGGTAGGGGGCAGCAAAGTAGCTGTCACATTTTAAAGCTTTGGCAATTGATTCATGCTGAACAAACTCCTTTCCATTGTCGTATGTTATTGTCTTTACAAACCTTTTCAGAGGCTTGAGTACGTCAATTATTCCCTGTTTAACCGCTTTTGCCTTCTTGCCTGGTAGAGGGACAGCAAGGCGAAGCTTGGTTTTTCGTTCATCTAATGTAGCGATGGCTCCTTTATGATTTTTACCTATTACAGTATCAGCTTCCCAGTCACCAACTCGCTCTCTGTTGTTGACCACTTCGGGGCGTTCTTCAATGCCAACCCGATTTGGTATACCGGTTCGGTTATGAGCTGAACCGTATCGCTTTCGATAAGTTTTTTTCTGGTGCCTCAAGTGCTTATAGAGCGAGCCTCCGCGCCGTTTATCATCCGCTACAAATTGATAAATCGTCTCATGATGCAGCTTGATTACACCGTCCTTTTCAAGCCTTCCAGCCACTTGTTCAGGACTCCAATCTGAACGGATATCGTTTGAAATACGTTGTTTAATGTCGTCTGTCAGCTTAATAGCTTTTGGCTTATCTTTGTGCCGCTGCCGAGCTGTGCGATTAGCCTGTTGGTGCCTGTACCCTCTTTGCCCTTTATTGCGGTTTACTTCTCGCGACACGGTAGGCTGTGAACGGCCAAGCTTTTTAGCAATTTTGTTTTGTGAAGTCCCATTTTTGAGTTCAGTTTCGATATAATATCTCTCTTCAGAGCTCAGGTGTGTATAGGCCATCCTTGGCTTCCTCTGTATGGTTTGGTTGCTTTACAGAATACCCCTGAGTTCTGATTCACTTCAAAGGTTCTGAAACAATCCTCTGGTTACAGAGGTTATGCACTTATGATACGAATTCAGGTCTGATAATAATCAACAGGATAATTATCAACAAAAAGGTATTAAAATTCCCCGTGACACAATCCCGCAATTGCATACTGCACATACAGAACAGCGTTACAAAACCCTGTATGATCCACTACTCTCTATAGACCCGTGGAATTCTTTAAGCCACCCTGACCCTCCGCGTTCAGTTGATGCAGTATATGTAGCAGGTAATGCTGTCGCAAATGTGGCGTATTTTCTGGCTTTGCGTTTCCTTTTCCTTCATCCCCCCCCTGCTACATACCGATACTCTTGGTATATGTATAGACTTCGTCAGTTAATAGTTCTGGGACTTGGGTTAATGACAGGAGCCAATCTGTTAACGGAAACTCAGGTGGCTTATTATCCGCAGAATACTCGCCGGTACTATAGATGGCAGTTCAACTGTTTACAGACTCAACCGCTGGCGAAGAGCAACAGAGCATATCGACACGCTCAGGCAAAAGTTACAGGCTTTCAGACTTCATCTTACCCCGCGAGGAACACTTTTTGGAAGAGAGTTGCAGCGGAGGAAAGTAGCCAGAATAATACTCGCAGTGCTGATTACTGCACCAATAGCTTTAATGTGTTCGAAAAAATCCAAAAGGAAGAGTGTATGGCAGCGGCTATCTATGCGGCCTACCGTCGTGCAATCACTAAATCCCAGATAAAGCCTTGAGCGAATCTGGTAACGGGCGTGACAAATCGTTACATGCCTTTGATAAATACACAGAGCTGAAAACGACCTGGATAGCGTTATCCTGATCGTTTTCAGGGTGTCGTTTAAACAGCGGCACCTTTTACGCATTAGTCAGGGCTTTACATCCCTGCTCCTGCACTGATCATGACATCGTAAAAGAAGATACGCCCGAGCAGTTCAGCAGAAACCACCATAACCAGAGACGTAGTGGCAACAACCATGTTTTGGTTAGAGCCACGCATTGCCGAAACAGCCCAGGCCAGTACACCAGCGGTCAGCAGGGCAACACGGGCGATCAGCAGGCTCAGGTGAGAGTCAGACACCATAAAGACATTCACTGGAAGAGGCAGTTGACCCAGCCAGAACAGATAACCGGCGTAGCCTGCCATTGCAACGGTCAGCAGAATACAACCCGTTGTTGCCAGAGCTTTGTCTGCGGCTGCCTGAACACTGCCCAGAGTGCCGGATTCCAGACGTAGCAGGGCTGCAGCGCCCACCGAACCAGCGATTGCAGCGGTCATCAGGAACTGAAAGGTCGTCCATCCAGAGTTCCAGGAGGGTACTGTTGCCAGTGTGTAAACATTGGCAATCGCTCTGATCAGTACAACACCGAGAATCATTGCAACCACCATCAGCCATTTCTGCAGAGGTCGGGCAATGTTAAACAGGCGCATGGCGGTGAAAGCCACACCTGTACCGCCAAACAGTGCCAGGGCCACTATTTCCAGACTCAGTGGCGAGCCATGCCTGACACCAGCCAGAACATTGAACATTCGCAATGGCTGAGCCAGGTGGGTCATGGAGGCTAAAGCGGCAACGCCCAGAATAACCCAGACCGCAATAAACGACTTGTTCAGTGTTTTGGCATCCGGTTTTGCCAGCAGGTCAAACAGACCCAGCGAAATAAAAATACCAACGGCGACCTGCGCCAGTACGGTGAAAAATACCAGAGATAACTGATCCATGATTAAATCTCCCGTACGTTCAGAATCCGCCCGGATATGTCACCGGACGGGCGTGTATTTTTAGAGGCACGAATGACCAGATTAGGTCGGGTCAGGGACGCTTCCGGCAGTGGAGCAATGTCTGCCCTGTCGCCATAGCGGGTGCGCAGTTCTTCAATCGGTCCGAATTCAATGGCACGCAGTGGGCAGGAATCTACGCAAATGGGCTTTTTGCCCTGTTCGACCCTGTCGAAGCAGCCGTCACACTTCGTCATGACCTTTTTCTGCGGATCAAACTGTGGAGCGCCATAAGGGCAAGCCATTTCACAGTAACGACAGCCAACACAAACGTCGCCGTTTACCACGACTAAACCATCTTGTCCCCTTTTGTGCATGGCTCCAGTTGGGCAAGCTTTGGCACAGGCAGGCTCTGAGCAGTGGTTGCAGCTGATGGAGACATAGTGAGCAAAAATGTTTTGCTCCCAGGAACCGTCTTCATCCTGCAGCCAGCGACCACCGCCGTATTCATAAATACGACGCCAGTTCACACCGGTATCAAGATCGTTATCGTCTTTACACGACAGTTTGCAGGTTTTACACCCGGTACAGCGGGCAGTATCAATATAAAATCCGTATTGAGTCATGATTTACTTATCCCTTATACCTTGGCGATCTCTACCAGATTACTGTGCTGTGGGTTGCCTTTTGCCAATGGCGATGGGCGTTGTGTGGTCAGAGTATTGATACAGGCACCGTGATCGACACCTTTACGGTCCGGCTTATACCAGGCTCCCTGCCCCATAGCGATGACGCCGGGCAGAATTCGTTCAGTCACTTTTGCCGGAATTCGCAGTTCACCACGGTCATTCCAGACTTTGAGCATGTCACCGTCCTTGATACTCCGTTGTTCTG
This sequence comes from Endozoicomonas gorgoniicola, assembly GCF_025562715.2. NCBI lineage: Bacteria > Pseudomonadati > Pseudomonadota > Gammaproteobacteria > Oceanospirillales > Endozoicomonadaceae > Endozoicomonas > Endozoicomonas gorgoniicola. Next base: position 3,519,328 of record NZ_JAPFCC010000001.1, on the reverse strand, counting down.
CATCAATTGGATTAACCCAGACCTCCTGTCGACAGGCATCGGCCAGAAGCGCTACATTCCCGTAAGTTGAGTGAGTACGGGCTTTATAGTGAAAGCCAAACAGCTGCAGAGGGTATTTTTCAGTCAATGCTGATTCGTGCCCTTCCCATGAAGGTGCGTATTCAGGCAATGGCTTAATAATGTCGTCTTCTTTCAGTACCCAGCTGGCAGCAATCTCAGCCAGACGTTCGGAATAGATTTCAATCTTGCCAGAAGGTGTATCCAGAGGGTTAGCCTCCGGATCTTCACGAAACGCTTTATAAGCCACGGCAGGCTCGCCTGGATTCACCTGTTTCACAATGCCGACTTTTCGAAACGTATTAAAGTCTGGCAGGTCTTTGTTGTTACGCTGTGCCTGAACATAGATATGACGTAGCCATGCTTCCTGATCGGCTCTTCCTCAATTTGAGTGGGTGATTTATTATATTCTGAAGCACTCAATGCAAGGATGCACCGATGCGTGATAAGCAACTCTATTCTCAAATACTGGGTATTGAGTCTCCTTGGTTCGTTTCTGAAGTTGAATTGTCATTACAGGATCAACAGGTTCGGGTATTCATTGAACACAATGGTAAAAAGGCCTGCAAATGCAGTGTTTGCGATAAGCCCTGCTCTGGCTACGACCACATCACTCAGAAGTGGCGTCATCTGGATACCTGTCAGTTTCAGACTATTCTAGTTGCCAGGGTTCCACGGACCCAGTGCCCTGAGCATAAGGTGTTAGCCATCAATGTGCCCTGGGCTGAATCTGACTCTCGATATACAGCTCTGTTTGAAGCCCTTGTTATTGACTGGCTAAAGGAGGCAACTACGAAGGCAGTTGCACGACAAATGAAGCTTGGTTGGAATGCCATAGACGGTATTCAGCAGCGTGCAGTGAAGAGAGGACTGGCTCGTCGTGATGCTAAGCCACCAAAACGAATCGCTGTTGATGAAACCTCATTTCAAAAGCATCATGAATACGTCACAGTGGTCACTGACCACGACCAAGGCGTTGTTATTCACGTTTCTGATGACCGTAAAAGTGACAGTCTCAACGAGTACTTTGACACACTGCCCTATGACCATAAAGAGGGGATCGAATGCGTGACGATGGACATGTCCAAGGCTTACATCAAGTCAGTCAGTGAGAATGTTCCAGACGCAGATCAGAAGATTGCATTTGATAAGTTTCACGTTGCTCAGTCTCTGGGTAAAGCTGTCAACAAGGTTCGGATAGAAGAGAACAAAGCCCTTGTAAACCAAGGTGTAGAGCTGCTTAAGGGGACTCGCTACGACTGGCTGACTAACCCTGAAAACATGTCTGAAGAGCAGTGGGATAACTTCGAACCACTGAGAAACTCGACACTTAAAACAGCTCGCGCCTGGGCCATCCGGCAAATGGCAATGAGCTTATGGAATTACAAGTCCAGAGCTTGGGCAATCAAGGCCTGGAAGAGGTGGCTATGCTGGGCGCAGAGATGTCGGCTTGAGCCCATAAAAGAAGTTGCCAGAACGGTCAAAGAGCACTTGTGGGGTATCATCAACGCTATTGTCCTTGAGGCTAATAACGGTCGAGCAGAGGGAGTGAACAGCAAGATTCAGAGTTTGAAGAATCGGGCTTGTGGCTTTCGAAACCGTGAAAGATATAAGACAGCGATCTACTTTCATCTTGGAGGCTTGGACTTGTACCCCACTGGCGTACATCGTTGAAAACTACCCACTTAAAACAGGGAAGAACCTCCTGATCCCGACCTTCAGTGTAAGCCTCTTCAACGCCCAGTCTTTTGGCAATCTCTGAACACATTTCATACACAGACCGACATTCGAACATGGGGGAAACTGCTGTATCGGCAAAAATGGCATAGCCCATCCAGCGTCCTGCCATGCTGTTTGGTATGGTTCTATAGCTTTCCCAGTCCCGTATCCTTCTCATAAAGCAGCGCTTCTGCTTCATCGACGCCTCCGACGACCTGAATGTACCGGGTGATACCGCAGAGCCTGAACAGTGAGGCAATGGCAGACGACACGTTGCAAAGGGTCAGACTGTGGAACCGTGCCAGCTGAGTTCTGGCGTTCATCAGCACACGCAGCCCTTCTGAACTGATGCTGGACAGATGGGAACAGTCCAGGATCAGATGACGGTTACCTTCAAACGTGGCAGATTCCAGCGCCCGGTCAAGCATCTGTGCCGAGCTGGCGTCAACCTTGCCTTCAATCTCTACCAGTGTGTAGTTGTAGTGGTCTTCCAGATTAATGGATAGTGCCATGATTTACTCCTTCCATGGGGGCTTTTCCTTTACTGGTGCCAATCCTACAGAGTACTTTGAGAAGCTTGTATAACCAGACTGTTAGTCTGGCTGACAGAGTGAATTCCTGTCGGTGGGAGATAGCTCAGACGGTGACTGCATGTCGTCGACTATAAAGCAGGAAGCCGGAGGAGCCAGAATTAATTATTTACCAATTGTCAGCTGCTCCTTCTATATTTAACTTTCTCTATGTGGAGGTAACGCTCATGGATTTCGAAATTAACGGTCTGCATGCCCGTGAAATTCTTGATTCCAGAGGAAACCCTACCGTTGAGGTGGAGTGCAGCCTGATCAATGGCGTGGCAGCCAGGGCTTCCGTCCCGTCCGGTGCCAGCACAGGCTCCAGAGAAGCTGTTGAACTGAGGGACGATGAAGAGGGGCGATATTCAGGCAACGGGGTACAAAAGGCCGTTGAACTGATCAATACAGAAATAAATGAGCATTTTTACGGGGCTAATGTCCGGGATCAGTCCTGGATTGATAATCAGCTGATACAACTCGATGGTACCCGGGATAAATCGCGTTTAGGTGCCAATGCCATTCTGGGCGTCTCTCTGGCGGCGGCAAGAGCAGCGGCGACCGCCGTACAATTACCTCTTTATCAGTATATTGGCGGAATCAGCGCTAACCTTCTGCCAGTTCCCTGCCTGAACATTATGAATGGCGGCGTTCACAGTCGCTGGCAGGGGGCTGACTTTCAGGAATATATGATTGCACCTTACGGAGCCGATACGTTTACCGATGCCATGCGCTGGGCCAGCGAAATTTACCATGCCCTTCGTGCTGTATTGCTGGAGAAAGGTCATCATGCCGGTGTTGGAGATGAAGGCGGGTTTGCGCCTCAGGTCACTTCGAACAGGGAGCCTCTGGAACTGATGGTTGCCGGCATTGAGAAAACAGGGCTGAAACCGGGCAAGGACGTTGGGTTATGTATTGATCCAGCGTCGTCTGAGTTTTACAGGGACGGCAAATATCAGCTTCATACCGAGAAACGCTCACTCACCGCTGAAGCAATGACTGACTATTATCGGGAGCTGGTTGATGCTTTTCCGGTCATTCTGCTGGAAGACGGTCTGGCAGAAGACGACTGGGAGGGCTGGCCTGTGCTTAATGGGGCCCTGGGCGACCGGGTTGAGATAGTAGGCGACGATATCTTCGTCACCAATGTTGAATACATTGCCAGGGGGATAGAGCAGGAAGCCGCCAATTCGGCCCTGATTAAACTGAATCAGATCGGAACGCTGACAGAAACCGTGGATGCGGTGCATCTTTGCCATAGCTGCGGCTGGGGGGCTTTTGTATCGCATCGTAGCGGTGAAACCATGGATACATTTATTGCCGACCTGACTGTGGCACTGGGAACCGGACATCTAAAAACCGGTGCGCCCTGCCGTGGCGAACGGATAGAAAAGTACAACCAGCTGATGCGGATTGAGGAAGAGCTGGGTGATATGGCGGAATATGCAGGAAAGGATGCCTTTGTTCGTCCGGTTGAATGGTGAAAGTGACTGATTTCAGGTGAAAGGTTGAGTACTGCTTTTCCCCTGAAATCAGAATTGATCTATATCTTTCTTTCAAACGGTATGTTTTTGACTGTCCAGCCGTCTTTTCAGAGATGGAAAACATTTCTAATTAACTTTGTTCAGGATAAAGAAAAGTGTATTTTCTCAAAAGGTTAAATAAAATGTATCCACATTATTCATGTCTTTCTCAATGTCTGATGTCATGTATTATTACCGTATTTACAACTCTGGTTATGATGTTTTCTGGTAAGAGCCTGGCGTTTGAATTCGTGCGTGGTAAACCGATTGTCCTTGCCGTTTTTCATGCTAATAATAGTGTAGGTTCACAAAAAGTAATGAATAAGGGAGATTATTTGTTTGGCAATGGTTTCGAGTTAAAAGATCGTTATGGAGACCAACCCTATTTACTTTTGGATGGGCATCTCGGGTTTGGAACTAATGATCGAACGATGGTTGGGTCAACTTATGCTGGTAACGACCACTATCATGAATGGCAGATTTTAGTAGCCAGGGCTGGCAATATTGATGGCTTCATTGTGGAGTGGGGGTATAATAATAATGCGAGTACGCCCGACAAAGCGATAACATCTCAAAGAAAAGTTTTACAAAGACTTCAAAAAGAAGGTGGAGATACCTTTCCTGTCGTTCCCTTGTGGATACCTAGCTGGTTTACGACTAATAAATCAGAAGAATATTGGAAGAACAACTACCGTTTGCAAATTACTAAAATAGTTTCTCAATTCTATCAAAATAATGATGGAATTACTTATGATAGAAAACCTTTACTGTTTGTTTTAGATTTAGGAATTAGACACAAGTCCCTGAAGCGATCACGTTTATCCGATTTTTTTAATACGAATACCTTTGAACGTAATCCACAGTTTATCTGGCGTATGGGAGAAGCAGATAGTAGCAGCTGGAGGCATAATATATCATTGATCCCAGAGGTTGTTGGTAATCTGCCATGGATTGTTCCAAGGGAGCGACGGGCAACGACAAGTAGTAAAACATTTATCAAGCAAAATTTTGACGGGTTTGGCAACCATCAAGATATTAAGAGAACGGTTGATAGTCTTAACGAGCTTAACAAAAGGCATAAAGATCGAATCCCTTTACGTGTTCAGTCAGTTTCACCCGGAATGGATACAAGGTATGCAGCGTGGAATAGAACAAAAAAAATATTAATGCGATCTGAAAATGGTGTTAATACTTTTGAGTTTGCGTGGGATCAGGTGTTGCACAATTCAGATGACAAGCCTGATATTGTTTTAATAGAAACATTTAATGATTTTTCTGAAGGTACACATGTTGAGCCGACAGAAGTGGGTGGGTTTGACGATATTGCTATTTCTGCAAAAAAAGCATGTTTACTCAAAAAGGGTAGTGGAGTGGAAGACTATTTTTGTGATCATCAGGAAAATCAGGCAAGGCTTCTCTCCTGTCATGCTTCTAAAATATATAAGTCCAGGAAACTTCTTTCAATCATCAAGAGAAATCAGGGTGTCGACAGTCCTTTATTGAATGAATCTGAAAGCATTGTGAATTCATGGTCTGCCTCTGTATTTGAAAAATCAATTGATTCTTCTGGAATTTATGAATCACAGTTTCAAAAAATAATTGAAGCGATGCCATTAGGCGTGGAAAAAATAGAAGTTGCTGATCTGACTTACACCCTTAGTCCGGATTTGGCAAATAGTGAGCATGTTGTTTTTCGAAAAGTAAGTGATCATAAAAAAACTCTATTGGGTCAGGGTGGTAAGAGTTCCTCTGTGAAGGGAACCGCTTCAGATGTAAATTTACCTGAAAGAGGTGATTCAGATTACCGATTTGAAATTCAACTTGGTGATAGGGCTGATTTTTTAAAAAATGATTACCAACTATCAGCAGCCAGCATTACTCTTACAAGAATTGGAGAATATAATGAACATGAAGAACCTCTGGAAATTTATCAGGTTATACAAGGGAGAAACGACGAGTTGGTAGCCAAAATATATCTCGATAAAAACCAGAATTCACTGAACACTATTATTTCACTGGATTCTAAATACTCCGAAGGTACCTTCCATCAACATTATAGAATTGTTAACCCCAGTTTACGCTTCGAACTGAATAAGCTATTTATTGAAAATTATTCCAGTTCGAAATATAACCAGCCTGATAATGAGTGGATTGAGGCGGCAAACCTGAGTAGGACTTGTGATGCTTTTTGATCGAAACACTGGCGCAAACCCGCTTCTTTAGAGGCGGGTCTAGCCAGCGCAAGGCGCTAGCCTTGCTGTGACGATCGTTTAGAAGTCTTAACGAATTTTCTGAAAGTGGCACTCCATTTGCGGGCAGGTTTCTGAAAAGATCTCACGAAGTTGATCGGTCATTTCCCTCGTGAATACGTTCCGGCGATACTTTGCTGAAAATACTAGTGCTGCCTGCATGGTTTTTAGCGCTTAGCTGCACTAGAGAGCTGATGTGGCCTGATATTGGTTCAGGGCATCAGTAATCTTCTCAAACAGGTTGACGGTTAAGTCCAGCTCCAATCCTTTAGCCGTCACTATCTTTGGATTCGAAAGGGTCTGGTTAAGGGCAGGGTTTGTTAAATTGCAAAGATTATAATTTCTTTCGTTCAGGCTGCAAACCTTAACCCCCAGTAGCCAGACCAGGTCTCCCTCCAGTAAAAAATTTGTAGCGGGAGGGAGCTGGGGTACCTCGGTACTCACGATGTCGCTCCTGATGCGGTTTTCCCGGGCTGTCATCTGGTCCCAGGTAACGACTTCAAGGGTAGCGGCTTCAAAGACAGGATTTATCATTGGGGCATCGTAGAATGAATCACCAGCGGCTACCAGCAGACCTTTTTTTCCTTTAAGAAATTGTTTCTTATGCAGGAGGCTCAGTAACAGCCGGGCGGCAGTGCCTTTGTTCAGGGCGACTCCATTAAAGCTGTAAAAGAAGGCTTCCTCCATTTTTTGATCATAAAGTTTTATGAACTGCATCATGGGGAGTGTATTAAACGGCCCTGTGACCAATGGGCTGCTGTTAGTTCTGGGGCTGAGAAGGATGGGTAGCATTCTTTCCGAACCACTCCGGCGATAGTGTTCACTGATTACGTAGCTGGACAGTACATCGGGCAATGCAATTAAGTCATCCTTACGCCACTGGTCCAGGGCGGCATTGATCTCTATCAGGTCCTGATCCGTTGCAAAACTTTCAGACGCAAATTCAATATGACCACCACCACCTGTTATGATGGCTTTGGCGGCAGGTAGTTTGTATGTGATTGTATCCCCATAGGGTCCATCTGCCTTCGCCTGAATTGTTCCAAGAGAGTTCTGATCTTTTTGTATTCTGCGAAGTGAAAACCAATGTCTCCGGGTTGTTTCTGAAGCGTGATCTGCAACAGGGCGCTCAAATGACAAGTCAGGCCGGGCAGTATTGTAGAAAAGGTAAATATTAGGGTGTTGCCTGATGAACGTATCAAGCTTGTCCAGTATTTTCTGCTGGTCTTCAGGGATGCTGAATGGTTTTCCTAAAGTGGGTGGAGCCAGAAAATGAATCATTACCCCATCAATATCCAGCTCAAGAACCAGAACAGTATCCGGATGTTTTTTTAGCCAGTTATCAAGCTTATTCAAAGCGGCATTCAAACGGCTATTCAAATCTTCAAAATGCGGATCTCTGAAAAAAGGTTCAGCCTGTTGGGAGTCCAGATCGTAATCCTCTTCGTCTGAGCTGAGGCCTTGACTGTCATAACGTTGTAACTGAGGGCGTTGATTTTTTTTACTCCCTCCCGGAATAACTTTTATGTCTGTTTTATAAGGCTCAAATAGTGATGATGTCAATAATTCAGTGGATTGCTTTTGAGGTGCTTCAGAAGAGCTTTCCAATATGACTTCAGGATAGTTCCAGAGCGTTCGCTCTGATAAAATCACCCCTCCTGCCAAACCTGATAAAGGATAACCAGAGGTTGACAGAATGATCAGCGTGAAAAAGACGTACGCTGTACGCATGATTTTACTTCCTTTTTTGACTGTATGAATATTCAACCAGAAATCTAGCAGTAAATTCAGGAAGGGGTTAGTTGCCAACATAAGACCATTGCTCATCCATCTGGCAGATCAGCAACAACTACCTCAGCAACAACTACCTCAGCAACAACTACCTCGATTCATGACCAAATTATTCCCCAATCACCCTTGTCAGGTGGCTCAAAAATAATTATTAGCTAACCTGATAGGCTTTATACTTTATTTTTCCGGTTTCTATGATCACTGAATGTGTGCTTTCCGGAGCTATCGTCTTATCAGGTGCATTCTATCCTGGTAATGGAAAAAATTTACTGGAACCTTTGCTTTTGCTGGCATTTGCCTATATGCGCTCCATGCCCGAAGAAGTAGATTCAACGTTAATAGAGATATCCGATGATAACTTTGTTGCTGAAGAGCCTTCCCATGAAAACAATAGTTATTTGATCACTGATTTATGGGGTGATGAAGAAGCTGGTGCAGATTCTGAAGATGATGAACACTCGATTAAATTCTTTGCACGACCATTTTGTGCCTGCAATACATTGCCGTGGTCAGTGAGTTATGAGAACTATGTAAGACATTCACCGTCTGGCGAAGGCAGTACCATTAACGACCAGCCGGAAGCTGGCAGTAATCAGGAAGACAGTCAGCCTGAAGAAGAAAGTGGTACAACCACCCAAACGCAGGAAACAAGCCAGCAGTCTTCCAATGCAACGCCAGGCGAGCGTTCGTTAAAACCAATGGTAGAGTGTTGGCGAAGTGAAGCCCGTCTAATAGGGAGTGGTACATTTAGTAATGCTTTCCTGTTGCAGTGCGTAAAAGAGGGTGCCTGAATTCAAGTCATAAGTGCATAACCCATGACTTTTCTTGCATCTATTCCAGTTGACTCTTTAAATGCCTCATAAGGAGTCTTGTAGCCCAGGCACTTTCTTGGCCTGTTGTTCAGCTTATCCACTGCAATGATGACATCTTTTTCTGTCACGCCATTAAGCTCCATCGACTTGGGGAAATACTGCCTTAGCAAACCATTAGCATTCTCATTCTGGCCTCTTTCCCAAGAATGGTAGGGGGCAGCAAAGTAGCTGTCACATTTTAAAGCTTTGGCAATTGATTCATGCTGAACAAACTCCTTTCCATTGTCGTATGTTATTGTCTTTACAAACCTTTTCAGAGGCTTGAGTACGTCAATTATTCCCTGTTTAACCGCTTTTGCCTTCTTGCCTGGTAGAGGGACAGCAAGGCGAAGCTTGGTTTTTCGTTCATCTAATGTAGCGATGGCTCCTTTATGATTTTTACCTATTACAGTATCAGCTTCCCAGTCACCAACTCGCTCTCTGTTGTTGACCACTTCGGGGCGTTCTTCAATGCCAACCCGATTTGGTATACCGGTTCGGTTATGAGCTGAACCGTATCGCTTTCGATAAGTTTTTTTCTGGTGCCTCAAGTGCTTATAGAGCGAGCCTCCGCGCCGTTTATCATCCGCTACAAATTGATAAATCGTCTCATGATGCAGCTTGATTACACCGTCCTTTTCAAGCCTTCCAGCCACTTGTTCAGGACTCCAATCTGAACGGATATCGTTTGAAATACGTTGTTTAATGTCGTCTGTCAGCTTAATAGCTTTTGGCTTATCTTTGTGCCGCTGCCGAGCTGTGCGATTAGCCTGTTGGTGCCTGTACCCTCTTTGCCCTTTATTGCGGTTTACTTCTCGCGACACGGTAGGCTGTGAACGGCCAAGCTTTTTAGCAATTTTGTTTTGTGAAGTCCCATTTTTGAGTTCAGTTTCGATATAATATCTCTCTTCAGAGCTCAGGTGTGTATAGGCCATCCTTGGCTTCCTCTGTATGGTTTGGTTGCTTTACAGAATACCCCTGAGTTCTGATTCACTTCAAAGGTTCTGAAACAATCCTCTGGTTACAGAGGTTATGCACTTATGATACGAATTCAGGGTGTACAGAAAAAGGTTGTTGCTAAAGTAAGGAAATCAGTTACAAACCAAACTGACGATCAACTCTTTGAAAGTCTATTTAAAGAAGTAAGGCAGCTTTTGCAGCTTGAACATAAGGGAATAGTGACGTTGATTGGCCATGAAAAAAACAGGACTGAAAAACTGGTTATACTCTATCTGGAATACCTGTCTCATAGCTTTAAAGAGCTTATACTGGACTCTCAGCCTTTTGAACGATTTCACTACCTTTTATCTGTTCGTGGATTTACCGATATGCTGATGTGCATTCTTGATGTGCTGGAGTACTTGCATGAGAGAAATATTCTCTATATTGATCTGAAAGGTTCGAACCTGATGTTTAATGAAGAGGGTGATTTGAAGTTTATTGATTTTGGTTCTCTGTTTGAAATAGAACCTGAATCAAAGCCCTCCGGTGCTATTCAGTGTTATCATCTGGCTCCAGAAATAAGAGCAGGAGGGGTAGTAACAAAAAGAGGGCAAATGTATGGTGTTGGCCTGTTAATGATTGAGGTTTTACTGAGTAAATATCTTGAAAACAGGAAAGACATTCAGTATCTCATTGAGTTGGCACGGGGAAGTCAGCAGCAGCCATTGCTACGAGGTTTTGTAATAAAATGGGGTGAATTTGCTGTTGAACAATACATTAAAATTTTGAAGGATGTGGCGTATCCCTGTTGTTGTATAAAGCCTGAAGACCGCCCATCTATTAAAGCAGTAAAGGAATGTCTGGAGGAGGTGATGGAAGATATCGATCTGTACGAACCTGATTGAGATAACGGATGTTCAGATGTTTATAAGCAACCAGAATACGAGAGTTCACTGGTTAAATGACCGAAAGTCGAGTCAGAGGATGATGAGCCTGAAGATAATTGAAATAAACATTCTCACTTTTTTGCAATGTATGAAATCATGCTTTTGGACTTGTGATTAAAATACAGATCATTAGCCATTCTAAAATATTCATCGTATTCAAAGGGGCTTAATAAATATCGGTTAGATAAATCCATGAAATCCAGTTTCCATGAATAAAGGGATGCGTAGCTGGCTAATGAGGTGAGTGAGGGGTAGGAAATTGAAAAGAAAATTATTAAACCATTCTTTTGAGAGAAAAAGTCAAGATTTTCATAAAAAAAGGGTTCCCGAAATAGTTTATCAGGTAAAGCTTCACATAAAATAAATTGGTACCGCTCAAACATTTCCATGTGCATAAGGCAGCTTATGGTGATGTCACCTAAGATACCGGGTTCCATTTCACTGCTGATATCCAGGGTATCGCAACCTAAATGCTCACCTGGATGCTGATGCCGGGAGCCACAGCCAATGACTAACTTGTTGCTGCAGGGTACCTTATTGAAAGTCAACATGATCAAGTTACCGTTATAAGAGACCGTTTACGCAATGGGGGGTGAATGATATTAATCTGAATAAGAGGGAAATAAACGATGCGCCTGTAAAAAAGCACATCGTTATAGCGGTTTTAGCTATCCAGCTTCTTCTTCAGAATCTGGTTAACCATTCCCGGGTTAGCCTTGCCTTTGGAAGCCTTCATTGCCTGCCCCACAAAGAAGCCGATCATCTTACCGCGCTTTTCAGGAGGTGCGGCACGATAGTTCTCGACCTGCTGGACATTGGCTGCCAGAACTTCATCGATCATGACTTCAATGGCACCGGTGTCGGTGACCTGCTTCAGACCTTTTTTCTCAATGACTTCGTCAGCGTCTTTGCCTTCACCGTTCCACAGGGCTTCAAACACCTTTTTGGCAATGTTGCCGGAAATCGTGTTGTCCTTGATACGGACGATCAGGCCTGCCAGCATCTCAGCAGTGACCGGGCTGTTAGCAATGGCGATTTCATTGGTGTTCAGGGATCGGGACACTTCACCCAGTACCCAGTTGGATGCCAGCCTGGCATCACTGCCTTTAGCGGCGGCTTCAAAGAAGTCGGCTGTCGCCTGATCGCCGGACAGGATATCTGCGTCTACATCACTCAGTCCAAACTCGCTGATAAAACGAGCCTTCTTCGCATCCGGCATTTCCGGCATGTCAGCCCGCAGTTTTTCCAGACGGCTGTCTTCAATTACTACTGGCAGCAGGTCCGGGCAGGGGAAGTAACGATAGTCATTGGCTTCTTCCTTGCTACGCATGGAGCGGGCTTCGCCGGTGTCACCGTTGTACAGGCGGGTTTCCTGAACGATTTTGCCACCATCTTCCAGCACATCTATCTGGCGTTCCACTTCTTTCAGAATCGCCGCTTCCATGAACTTGAAAGAGTTCAGGTTTTTGGTTTCGGTACGGGTACCGAATTCTTCCTGGCCTTTTGGACGAACAGAAACGTTAACGTCAAAACGCATGGAACCCTGGGACATGTTACCGTCACAGATGCCCAGCGTGGTGACGATGGAGTGCAGTTTTTTGGCAAAGGCTACGGCTTCTTCCGCATTGCGCAGATCAGGCTCGGTCACGATTTCGATCAGTGGCGTGCCTGCACGGTTCAGGTCGATACCGGACATACCGTGATAATCTTCGTGCAGACTTTTACCTGCGTCTTCTTCCAGATGCGCATGATGGATGCGAATGCTCTTGGTCGAGCCATCTTTCAGGGTGATGTCGACATGACCTGCACCAACGATAGGTTTGTCCAGCTGGGTGGTCTGGTAGCCTTTTGGCAGGTCCGGGTAGAAGTAGTTCTTACGCTCGAATACGTTGACACGGTTGATCTCTGCATCAACACCCAGACCAAATTTGAGGGCCATGTTAATGGCTTCTTCGTTCACGACAGGCAGTACACCCGGCAGACCCAGGTCAACGGCGCAGGCCTGGGTGTTTGGTTCAGCACCGAACGCCGTGGACGCGCCGGAGAAAATTTTGGTTTTGGTTGCGAGCTGTACGTGAATTTCCAGCCCGATCACTGTTTCCCATTGCATTGTATGTTACCTCAGTATCAGGCTTTAAAAGGACTGGCTTTGTGGAAGTCGGTGACTTGCTGGAAGCGGTGTGCAGCATTCAGCAGACGGCCTTCATCGAAATGGCGACCAATCATCTGCAGACCCACCGGACGGCCTTCAACGATACCTGCAGGTACCGACATACCCGGCAAACCTGCCAGGTTAACAGACAGTGTATAGATATCGGACAGGTACATGGCTACCGGGTCATCGCTCTTTTCGCCGATGTTGAACGCAGGCGTTGGAGCGTTTGGCCCCATAATGATGTCGCACTGTTCGAAGGCATTCATGAAATCGTCACGAATCATACGACGGATTTGCTGTGCCTTGCGGTAGTAAGCATCGTAATAACCGGCAGACAGGGCATAGGTGCCTACCAGAATACGACGTTTGACTTCTTCGCCAAAACCTTCGCTGCGGCTGCGCTTGTACATATCCATCAGGTCAGCCGGGTTTTCACAGCGATGACCAAAACGCGCACCGTCGAAACGGGACAGGTTGGTGGAAGCCTCTGCCGGGGCTATCACGTAATAGGATGGAATGGACAGCTCCAGGTTTGGCAGGCTGACTTCTTTTACTGTAGCGCCCAGTTTTTCGTATTCAGCAACGGCATCACGGATGCGCTGTTCAACCGCAGCGTCCAGTCCTGTGGAGAAGTACTCTTTTGGCAGGCCAATGGTCATGCCTTCCAGGGAGTCGTTCAGAGTGGCGGTGTAATCCGGTACTTCACGATCCATGCAGGTGGAATCGCGGTGATCAAAGCCTGCCATGGTATTCAGCATCAGGGCGCAGTCTTCAGCGGTCTTTGCCATTGGGCCTGCCTGGTCAAGGCTGGATGCGTAGGCGATCATGCCGTAACGGGATACACGACCATAGGTTGGTTTCAGACCGGTAATGCCACAGTGAGAAGCTGGCTGGCGAATGGAGCCGCCAGTGTCAGTACCGGTAGCGCCGGCTGCCAGACGGGCAGCTACACAGGCAGCTGAACCACCGGACGATCCGCCGGGAATAGCTTTGGTATCCCAGGGGTTTTTCACGGCTCCGTAATGGCTGTTTTCGTTGGAAGAACCCATGGCGAATTCGTCCATGTTGGTTTTACCCAGCATCACGGCACTGGCTTCCCTGAACTTGCGGGTCACGGTGGACTCGTAAGGGGCAACAAAGTTGTCCAGAATATTGGAGCCGCAGGTGGTTTTAACACCTTCGGTGCAGAAGAGGTCTTTATGAGCCAGCGGAATACCGGTCAGGGCAGAGGCATCACCAGCTGTACGACGCTCGTCGGCTTTTTTTGCCTGTGTCAGGGCCAGTTCTTCAGTGACTGTAATGAAGCTGTTGTAGTCGGCATCCAGCTGCTTAATGCGGTCCAGATAGCTCTGTGTCAGTTCGACACTGGAAATATCGCCAGCAGCTAATGCCTGGCTTTGTTCGGAAAGAGTTTTTTCGTACATGGTGTTTGTCAATCGCAAAGTGTCAGGACAAAAAGTGTCAGGACAGAGTGTTAGAACATCGTGTCAGGAGCTGGTCTGGTTGAGTCCGGCTATCAATGAATCAGCAATCATTCAATAACCCTGGGTACCAGGAACAGGCCGTCCTCGACCGAAGGCGCGCAGCTCTGCAGTTTTTCGCGATTATCAGGTTCGGTCACAACGTCTTCACGCAGACGCTGGGTTGCGTCCAGAGGGTGGGCCATAGGCTCTACGTTGTCGGTATTTACAGACTGCATCTGGTCCACCAGATCCAGAATTTTACTGATGGTGCCAGCGGTGGCTTCTACCTGGCTGTCATCAATAGACAGGCGTGCCAAATGGGCAACCTTCTGAATTTCAGAGGCATCAATAGCCATGGTGATCTCCGGAATCGGGTGCTTGAATTGGGGCAACGTATTTGCACTGACAGGCAGGCGTCAGTGCAAATACCAAAAATAATCGCTAAATGTATGGTCTATGGGGAGGAATCTCAAGGTGTTGGCGTGATTAAATTTAACAATACTTTTTCTGGTTTGCCAGATCGAAGCCGGAAAGTTGCTCATGTGGAAACCACCTGAGTCAATACCTATGCAAGGTTTATCGAATCCACGTAAAACCCCGTACTTTTAGTGCGGGGATGTAAGTGGGGCTTGCGTAGAGCAAGCCTATGCACTATTTTCTTCTTGTCTCTTGCAGACCTACCTCTGGGCTAGAGGAATGTTAAGCCTGCGGAGTTCGTGTGAGACTTGGGGAACATGGGTTGGCTCGTCACCGTAAAAGTTCCCACTGTGGAACTTTTATGCGATAACCAAGCTGTTCCCTGAGCAACGAACTGTGAAACAGGAACCTGTTAGGTGACTAACAGGAATCCCCGTCCTTCAGGGCGGGGAGGATGTCAAGTCAGTCTGCCCCAATCCCTTCGACGCCAGAACGCCGGTGACAAGCACAAGCCCGGAGTTATGATTCGAATTCTGCGCTCATCTCCTTTGCCCGAAAATCGTTTACTCCGGCTGAGGGTCATAAACTTGCCCAATAAAGATTATCCTGCCTGTTTCTTTGTGACGTAATATATAAAGATACGGATGGTCAAAAATGATCTCCTTCGGGTAGAATCTTGCAGACAAAAATGTAGCATACGACCTCGTAAAAGCCGCAGCTTCGGTTCCTTTTCGATCAACCCTTATGTGGCAATCCTGGGTAATACGACTTATGGAAAAAGGGCTTGGCGAACTTGCGACCATCCCCCCCCAATTTGCAGCTCCTGGTGTGAACAAACTAGACAGGCCTGACTGATCCAGTGGAGCATTTAAACTGACCTTGGATTGGGACGAAAAAGATGGCATCTCAACATGAAGTTTTTCTACAGTCTGGAACGATGAGAACAGCCCAATTATTATTTCTGGTGATACCTCATTGGGCATGGTGTCATTCGGAGGTAAGACAAAAACCATCTCATAATCCCCCTGATAAGGAATGGCAGCAGCACGCCAGAATTCGTAATAAGCATATCTGCCATTCTCAATGTTCCGCTCCATAGAGTCTATCAAATGCACCCGCTCACCATTAGCCAAAGTAAACTCTAAGTTCAGGTTTCTATCAAATTCATCTTCCCAGTCCCCCGAAAAGTAGACCGCATTCATAAATAATACCGACTGATTTTCTTTCCAGTCTGAAGCTGAGCAGGGAGATGGAATCATCCCCCGGGTGACTCTGCAGAAATATTCATTAAGCTTACCAGCTAATTTTTTCAGAGCAGGAGTATTCGAGAAATCAATACCGTCATGAAGAACAGTATTGTCCTGCTGCTCAAGCGCGTTTCGATAGCTTTCCCTAATACCAAGCTCAGAAGATACCACTACAGCATTTGCCGATAAGTAAACAGCCCCTTCCCCGTCTGCCGCTGTCGCGCCCTGCTCCTCTGCCAGATTAGCGACCGCCCCTTGCCCGGAAGCGGAATCATCCTCTCCTGTCAAATACCTGCTAAGTTCTGACCTGGTTTCACCGGCAGACGCTCCAAATATCAGTAACAGCGTTCGAAACACGCTATCAGGGGAAAGTACAAAATTAACTTGCAATTGCGCGGCCTGAACGAATAGTCGTAAAGCCTGATTCTGGATGTGCTCAAGTAAAGACTGGGAAGGCACTTCCTGATGATCGGGTTCTGAATTACATAACGGACAGTCGGGAAAGTCTTCATCATTATAATTTGCCTGACAGTTCGGACACTCTTTATTGACAGAATAAACCTGCAAAGGGAAACACAATAAACAAACGGAAAAAAACAGGACAGAAAACATTCCGGATTGAATAAGCTTATCAATAACTCTTTTAGTTAACAGCTTCATTTAACACCTCAGATTTGATGTTATGTGATGTCGAAGTCCAGTCTAGACAACAAAAAAGAGGCAAGACAATAATAAACAGAAAATGAACTTTTTTGGTTTTCCAGACCCGGGGGCTTTTTTGGAAAAACACTACAAATCATGGTTCCCTGTCTTCGTAGGGATTTCGGAGGGATGAAGGTTCAGAGTTTATTCCGCACCTTTACACCTTTTTGCAACATTGCGTGATTAACAGACCTTAAAGTTCGGTATGTTTGTTTTTTAGTTTGTCCAGGTTCATTTTGCCCGGATCAAAACCTACGTCCCGGTTAGTTTTGATGACGTTGTATATGCCCTCATGGTGGGCTTTCGATTGTAGCACCTCTAACAGATCATCAAAGTCAACCTCTGCCATAAGCGGTTTCTTTTCTGTGCCATGGAAGTAACCATTCTCATCTGTATTTTTACGGACATATTCGAAGTAGGCATCTCTGATAACTTTAAAAGACTCGATGGCAAAATTGGCAACTTTCTGATTCTCTACCCAATCCTTCTTATCAAATCTATTGTTTGAATTTATGCGCTCGACTACTTTGTAGTTTTCATAACCAATAAACCAGACAAAAGTTTTAAAGTTGCGGTATGAGCTGTTCTTACCCGACTCCAGTTCTGCTATGGGAATATACAGGTCAGGATATCTTTTCCTTGCCTGGAAAAGGGCATGTTGTGATGAAATGAAATTTGGTATATCGAACCTTTCACCCGGTGAGTTCGCTCCGACATGTTTGTCCAGAATAGCCACCATTTCACCTATATTGGTAAAAAAATTCCTTTGAATATTGATTAATACATCGACATCTGAGTAGTGTAGTGATCCCTTTATATCATCTGCGTAGGTGCCTGGTACGTCGCCACTACTGATAGCTACAGACTGCTCCGGGTAGTCCAGGGTATAGGTCAAGACCGGAAATAAGAAGTAAATCCCGGCTTTATTCAGATCCGATATCAAACCCTGCTTATCTTTTGACTGATAATCATCAGTTAGCTTCTTAATGTAACCAATAAGTTTTTTATGTTCATTAGTTCGAAATATCTTTGCTTCATAGTATTTGCCAGAGATCTGTCCGCGATAGCTGAGGTTAAACGTTAGCCGATTATGAGGCTTCCAATAGGTCGAGTCAGGCTCGTGCTTGAGTCTTCTTCTTTGGTATGACATTTCTGAACAGAAATTTTCTTTTTGAAAATCATCCATAACACTGTTCGTTATGTACCCATTGCAGCTGCTTTTGAAATCTTCGTCGCTTATATCATTGGCAAAGGATATGGGATTTTCTGGTATCAATGGTGAAGCAACAGCATAAAATCCTGCAAACAGAAGGATAAAAGATAGTTTCGTTGTCACTGACTCGGTCCTTTTCGGTAGAAATAGAGATATTTTCAGATAACCCCTTAGAATTGGAAAAGCAAAAAAAGTTCATTTTTTTGCTAAAACCCTTCTGAAATAAGCCCTTCAACGAAGAAATTGGTCAGGCTGACATAAACGTTTTGTAACTATTGACCCAAGTGGTTTTCACATGAGCAACTTTCCGGTAACTTTTACCTTAGGAGTCTATCGGACTTAAGTCCGATAGACTCCTAAGACAGGGTTAATTAACTATGCCTTTGGTTTTTGGTGATCGGATACGGCGAATTATCCAGTGGTTCCCGGAGAGTGTGTATATCCTCCTGAGTCCGTTCCACTGTGCAGGTGCGCTTCATGCTACTGGCTGTTTTCTATACAAAACCAGACTGATTTATGAGATAAATACCCTGTCAGAACAAAGAAGTGCTAGGATTTGATGCTTGCTCTGAATATCATGCGTTGATAGAGTTTGCGCCATTTTAAAGAAAGCCTTGAGTCAAGGTAACTCACAAGATGCTGAAAAGGTTACGGGGTCTGTTTTCCAGCGATTTGTCGATCGACTTGGGAACCGCCAATACACTGGTCTATGTCCGTGAAAAGGGCATTGTCCTGAATGAGCCATCGGTTGTGGCCATTCGCAATCTGGGATCGCAAAAGAGTGTGGTAGCGGTTGGTGCTGACGCCAAGCGCATGCTGGGTCGTACACCAGGCAATATCACAGCGATTCGTCCTATGAAAGACGGCGTTATCGCCGACTTTGACGTGTGTGAACGAATGCTCCAGCACTTTATCAATAAGGTGCATGAGAACAGTTTTATTCAACCAAGCCCACGGGTTCTCGTGTGCGTGCCGTGTAAATCTACCAAGGTTGAACGACGGGCTATCCGCGAATCCGTTATGGGTGCCGGAGCCCGTGAGGTATACCTGATCGAGGAGCCAATGGCGGCAGCCATCGGTGCTGGTATGCCCGTTGAAGAAGCCAGCGGTTCCATGGTGGTGGATATCGGTGGTGGTACCACTGAAATCGCTATTATCTCCCTGAGCGGTGTTGTTTATTCCGAGTCTATCCGTCTTGGTGGTGACCGCTTTGACGATGCCATTGTGACTTATGTTCGTCGCAATTATGGCAGCCTGATTGGTGACGCCACGGCAGAACGCATCAAGCAGGAAATTGCGATTGCTTACCCAAGTGATGAACTGCTGGAAATTGATGTGCGTGGTCGCAATCTGGCAGAAGGTATTCCGCGCAGCTTCACGCTGAACAGTGCTGAAATTCTGGATGCACTGCAGGAGTCCCTCAGTGCTATTGTTCAGGCGGTCAAGAGTGCTCTGGAGCAGTCTCCACCGGAACTGGCTTCAGACATTGCAGAACGTGGCATGGTGTTGACCGGAGGTGGCGCACTGCTGCGCGACCTGGACAAGCTGATCAGTGAAGAGACAGGGCTGCCGGTTCTGATTGCTGAAGACCCTCTGACCTGCGTGGCCCGTGGTGGTGGCCGTGCGCTGGAAATGATGGATAAGCATCGTATGGATCTGCTGTCTACTGACTGATGGCGACTCCACAATCGGAGTGGGTTTCCCATCCGAAGCTGTTGGAAGCCTGAATGGCTGTCCAGCCTGCGACAGGTCAAACAGGATTGCTTGTTTGGCCTTTTCGCGTTTAACGGAGTTAAGGAAAAATAGTGCGTTAATGGCATGATGCCTTTCATGCTTTTGATGATAAAAGGAGCACTTTTATCAAACCGATATTCAGCCAACAACAATCACTGGCAACGCGCTTTGTACTGCTGACGCTCCTGTCTCTGGGGCTATTGTTTGTTGATCACAGTTTTAATTATTTATCCGTTGTCCGTAACTGGATGACGGCCGCTGCAACACCGGTTCAGTTTCTTGCAGATATCCCTTCCCGGGTCTGGGGCGTGGCCGATGAAATTGTGACTTCCCGCAGTGACCTGATGGAAGATAACGCCCGTCTCAAAGCCAAAACCCTGATTCTGGAACAGAAGGTCCAGAAGCTGGCCAGCCTGACGGCACAGAATATTCGCCTGCGCGAGTTGCTGAATTCCTCCGAACTGGTGGATGAACAGGTGCTGGTGGCTGAGATCGTCGGGGTGGACCCGGACCCTTTCAGGCATATAGTTACCATCAATAAAGGCTCTTTAAACGACGTGTTTGAAGGGCAGGCGATTGTTGATGCCCATGGTGTTATGGGGCAGGTAATTGAAGTCACACCGCTGAGCAGTCGGGTGGTTCTGGTAACCGATAACTCCAGCCGGATACCGGTACAGGTCAACCGGACGGGCTACAGGGCTGTTGCCGCTGGCACAGGGCTGCCGGACTCCATGGAGTTGATGCATATTCCTGATACTGCAGATATACGGGAAGGAGACCTGTTAACCAGTTCCGGGCTTGGGCAGCGTTATCCTGCCGGCTACCCCCTGGGCAAAGTCCGCAAGGTCACCCATAACCCCGGTGATGCGTTTGCCAGCGTAGAAATTCAGCTGCTGGCAGAAGTGAATCGCAGCCGTTTTGTTCTGCTGGTGTTCCGTACTCCCCATGAGTCAATACCAGGCCAGTCGGTGGAAGAAGCGCCAGAGGAAAATACCGGGCAAACGACCGGCGAGCAGCAGGGAGAAGGTTCATGAGTGTACAGAGAGCCAATGCTCACTGGGTGGTGTGGGTTAGCCTGCTGATGGCATATGTGTTGAGCATATTGCCGATGCCTGCCTGGTTATCCATTGCCCGGCCAGCGTGGATTCCCATGGTGATTTTATATTGGATCATGGCGCTGCCGGAACGCTTTGGTCTGTTGTTCGCCTTTCTGACCGGCATCGTTCTTGATGTTTTTCTGGGAACGTATTTTGGGCAGAGTTCTATGGGACTGCTACTGGTGGCCGTCATCGGGCTGGGTCTGCATCGGCGGCTGCGAATGTTCCCCTGGTGGCAACAAGCGTTCATGGTGTTGGTTATCATCGGGCTATACCAGATGCTCAACCTGTGGATGCGAGTCCTGCTCGGTGGAACGCCTCCCTCTTTATGGTACCTGCTGCCTTCGGTCAGCAGTGCGGCCTTATGGCCCTGGGTGTCCGGGGTGTTGAGATTTCTGCGGCGTTACTTTCGTGTAATTTGAGCGTGTAATTTGAGCGTGCAATATGATTTATCTGGCCTCCCAGTCCCCAAGGCGACAGGAATTACTGCAACAGATTGGCATACCCTTTCAGCAGCTGGTGTCTGAAATTGATGAAACCCCCGGGGGCGATGAAGCCCCGGGGGATTATGTTTGCCGCATGGCAGGGGAAAAAGCCCGGGCCGGATGGGTGGAGGTGCAGGCCAGAGGTTTGCCGGAAATACCCCTGCTGGCGGCCGATACCTCCGTTGTCATGGGATCGAAAATACTCGGTAAACCCAATAATCCTGAACAGGCCTGTGATATGCTGTTGTCATTAAGTGGAAACTGTCACGCAGTGATGACGGCCATAGCGGTAACCAATGGGCATAAGACCATCGTTCGACTTTCTACCACTCAGGTGCAGATGACACCTTTCGACCGGCTACGGGCTGAAGCCTATGTCGCCACGGGTGAGCCTGCAGATAAGGCAGGTGCATACGGTATTCAGGGGTACGGAGCTATCCTGGTTGAATCGATTCGAGGCAGCTATTCAGGTGTAGTAGGGCTTCCACTACAGGAAACCGCAGACGTTTTAAGCGAATTTGGCATCACTCCCTGGCATTCCCTGTAATGTTTTTTATTGGTTTTGATTTTTCTGGTATCGGTACAGCGTTGGATGTGTACTGCCATGCCAGCTTAAGGGGAAGGGAATGAGTGAAGAAATTCTGATGAATATCACGCCGATGGAATCGCGGGTGGCGCTGGTAGAAAATGGAGTCCTTCAGGAAATCTATATAGAGCGAGCCCGCAGTCGCGGTATTGTGGGCAATATCTATAAAGGCAAGGTTGTCAGGGTTTTGCCCGGTATGCAGGCGGCTTTTGTGGATATCGGTCTGGAGCGGGCTGCGTTTATTCATGCCAGTGAGATTGCGCCACGCAACAGTGACAGGACCGACGAACAGGTGGAGCGCCCCATTGGTGAACTGGTGCATGAAGGTCAGTCGCTGGTGGTGCAGGTGACCAAAGACCCTCTGGGTACCAAGGGAGCGCGCCTGACGACCCATATTTCCATTCCGGCACGCTATCTTGTGTTGATGCCACAGAACAACCATGTGGGCATTTCCCTGCGTATTGAAGACGCCGATGAACGCGAACGCCTGCGGCAGCTGGTAGAAAAATGTATTGAGCAGGAAAACTGTCAGGACAAGGGTGGCTTTATTCTGCGTACCGCTGCTGAAGGCATTGGTGAAAAGGAAGTGATGGCCGATATCCAGTTTCTGCACCGGCTGTGGGACACCACGCTGGAAACCATCAAAGCAAGCCGCGCGCCAGCGGTTATTTACGAAGACCTGCCGCTTTCCCTGCGCACATTGCGTGACCTGGTGGATCCAGACATTGAAAAAATTCGAATTGATTCCAAAGCAACCTTCACTAAAGTCCACAAGTTTGTGAAAAAACTGGTCCCCCAGGTGGATGGACGGGTTGAGTATTATCCGGGCGAACGTCCTATCTTTGACCTGTTCGGGGTAGAAGATGAGATTAATAAGGCATTGAGCCGCAAGGTTCAGCTGAAGTCCGGTGGCTACCTGATTATTGACCAGACCGAAGCGATGACGACGATTGATGTGAACACGGGTGCATTTGTCGGTCATCGCAATCTGGAAGAGACGATTTTCAAGACCAACCTTGAAGCCTCCGTTGCCATTGCCCGCCAACTGCGCCTTCGCAACCTGGGTGGAATTATCATCATCGATTTTATCGATATGGACCACCAGGAACATCAGCGTCAGGTTCAGCGCTCCTTTGAAAAGTCTCTGGAGAAAGATCATGCGAAAACCAACATTACCGGAGTCAGCGAGCTTGGGCTGGTGGAAATGACCCGCAAACGCACCCGGGAGTCTCTGGAAAACGTACTGTGTGAAACCTGCTCAACCTGTGATGGCAAGGGTAGCCTGAAAACGGCAGAAACCGTGTGTTACGAAGTTTTCAGGGAGATTCTCCGGGCGGTTCGTGCCTATGACAGTAAAAGCTACACGGTGCTGGCTTCTGAAAAAGTGGTGGATCGCCTGCTGGATGAAGAGTCCAGCAATGTGGCTGACCTTGAAGAGTTTATTGAAAAAACTATTCGTTTCCAGGTTGAGCCTATGTACAGTCAGGAACAGTTTGATGTCATTCTTGTCTGAATTAGATAAATAAAGCGTACTGGGCCGATGTCAGGTTTATCTATGTCGATATCGGCCACACATTTTTGAGTGTATGAAAGAAAGACAAAGAATGAACTACGACAGGTTTTATAGTTGATGCTATCCCTTCTGAAACCTGTTTTACGCTGGAGTTTGAGGCTTAGTCTGGCTGGCTTGCTGTTACTGGCTCTGCTGGCGCTTGGTGTGCGCGTCAGTTTTAGCCTGTTGCCCCTGTTTCATGAGCGCGTTGTCAGTTACCTGAATGATCAGCTGGATACCGATTTTGTTATTGATGTTCTCGAACCCGAATGGGACGGCATTAACCCGACATTGACACTGCGAGGCTTACGTTTACAGGGACATGAAGCCGACCGACCGGCTTTTCTGGTCGAACGGTTGAATGTGGAACTGAACACCGTGGCGTCCTTTCTCAATTTCACCCCGATTGCAGATCACCTGGAAGCCAGTGCCATCAGTGTTGTGCTGGAAGGTGATGCTGGAAAACACTGGTCGCTGTTTGGCATCAGGCAACTGGAAGAAGAGCAGGAGCCGTCCAGATTCTTCGACCTCCAGACGACGATGCACTGGCTCAGCATGCAGGGCTATGTCGACCTGACCAATATTAAGCTGGAGTTGCTCCCTTACGGTCAGGCACCGGTAGTATTTGACACTCATCACCTGTCATTAAGTGAAAAGTCCGGGCAGAAGCAACTGGAGTGGCTGCTAAAGATAGGTGAGGGTTCGGTTGAGTTTACGGCTTATGGCAATGGAACCAATCGCTGGAATTCTGACTGGTCAGGTGCGCTGGCTGTTAAGGATGCAGACCTTTCCAGGCTTTGCCTGCTGACCGACGATTGTAGCCAGTATGGGCTGCTGGATGCCCGATTGGACGCTGACAGCCAGTGGCGTTTTCAGACCGGTCACTGGCAGGTTGATGGCGATCTGGCGTTAACGAACCTGTTTTATGGCACAGATGGGCAACTCTCTACAGTTCCGGCTTCTTTCAGTACAGAGCTAAAGGCAATGGGTTACAGCCAGGGACAGGTGGTTTCGGACTGGAGTACAGAGTTTAATAATACCCGCGTGACTCAGGGTGAGAATCAGGTATTGATTAAGAACGCTGAAGTTCGTGGTCATCATCAGGGTGAAACGACCATCAATCTTGCCGTCAAAACGCTTGACCTGGTACCGGTTAAACATCTGGCACTTGAATCTGGACTACTGCCTGAATCAGCGGCTGACCTGGTCAGTACTCTGGACCCTTCGGGAACGCTTCGGGATATTACGATTCGTTATCTGCCTGACCGGGACCCTCTGGCAGACGGCTCCATCGTCACTAAAGCCAGACTGGGCAATGTCGCTGTGGGTGCCTGGGAAGGTGCGCCATCGGCGGGCAATGTGTCTGGTTGGCTGCACATGAATACCCTGAGTGGCTATTTTGATCTGGAAACCAAAGATTTCAAACTTGGGTTTCCTGAGCTGTTTCATGACGGGTGGACCTTTTATTCAGCCAAAGCCAGGCTCTACTGGGATGTTGTGGACGACATCTATCGTTTGAAGAGTGATGATATCTCGGTGGTCGGCGACGAAGGCTCGTTGAATGGCAAAATGTTGCTGGACATACCTTTTGGTCGTAAGGCGAACGAGCCTAACTATCTGGATATTGATATAGGTATTGCCGATGGTGATGCCCGGTTTGCTAAAAAATACCTGCCTGTACATATACTCGACAAAGACCTGTCAGAGTGGCTGGAAACCGCCATCGTCGGTGCAACTATCCATCAGGGTGGTTTCAGCATGGAAGGCCCGCTGGACAGCGATTCAGAAGAACCTTTGTTATGGAACCTGTTTTTCGATGTTGAAGAAGGTGAGTTTGTCTATGATCCGGACTGGCCTGCTGTCACTGATTTGAAGGGACGGATATTTGTTGATGACGATGAAGTCCTGATTGAGGCAGAGCGTGGCAAAACCTTTGATACGACGCTGGAGCAGGCAAAAGTATCGCTCGACCTGAACGATAAGCTGATGACACTGCATTTAGACAGCAAGGTTCAGGGACCGGGTAAAGATATTATACGGCTTCTGACTGAAACACCGCTGGCGGAATACGCCGATGATAGCGCCAGGGGCTGGGCAATGGATGGTGACTTTTCAGGTCATTTCAATCTTGCTTTACCCATCGAGGATGTTGAAAAGGTCAGTGTTCAGATCGGTCTGGAAACCAGTAATGGTTACTTTGCGACAAGATCTCCGGATGTGCAGCTTGACCAGATTCGTGGTGCATTCTCGTATGATTTACAAAACGGCCTTCAGGCGGATCAGATAGAAGCCCGATTCCTGGGGAACAAAGTCAGCGGCTCTATTGCTTCAACCATTGATTATCGGGGCAATGAAACCATGGAGCTGAACTGGCAAGGGAAGATGGCTACCGATTCCCTGCAGAGCTGGCTGGAACTGGACTTTCTCAGCCTGCTGGAAGGCGCTGCTGATTACACTGGCAGCCTGATACTGCAAAATTCCGGAGACCTGCAGGCACAACTCTCTATTCAGAGTGACCTCGAAGGTCTGGAAATTGAGTTGCCAGCGCCTCTGGGTATTGCTGCACAAGACAAGAACCCTATGGATATCAGGTTGAATGTCTTCAGGGACCGAAATGAGTTATTTGCCCGGCTGGGTGATGTAGGACAAGCCCGTTTTCTGTTTGATCCGGAGTTTGACTTCAAAGCCGCTGCGGTTCATCTGGGCAAAGACGGTGCTTTACCAGTAATAGAGCCGGATAAAATTCTGGTATCGGGCTCTATTCCAGAACTGGATATTGGTCCATGGTTTGACATTTTTGATGGGCAGCCACCCGGTGAAGACGAGCTTAATCTGTTGTCCCAGGTGGAAATGGATAATGTCAAAATCGATAAACTCATTTATGACGAATATTCCTGGGATGACTTACTGCTCAGGGTCAAACCGGGCGCAAATTATACTGAGGTTACCGTAAACAGTGAACCTGTTGACGGGCAATTATTAATCCCTAGTCGTCCATCTCTGCCCTTTACGCTGGACTTGAACCGTTTGCACCTTCCTGAACTGTCCGAACAGGAGGAAGGGAAAGAGCAAGAGGAAGAGGAAAACTGGTTGACCAGTATCGACCCCAGAGAGCTACCTTCAGCGATTGTCAGAATTGATTCGCTGAAAGTCGGGCCTCGTGATTTAGGTGATTTGTCGTTTATTATACAGCCGGCACCAGACGGTAAGCGTATCAGCGATATAAAGTCTCGCATTGAAGGCAATAACTTTACCGGAACCGTGGACTGGCTCTACATTAATGGTCAGCATCAGACCCGATATCAGGGATCGCTGCGGGGCAAGCATATAGATAAACTGCAAGAGTCGTTTGGGTTGCCGGTTTTGGTGGAAGCTAAAGACACCCGGATTGAAGCCTCGCTTGAGTGGCAGGGGTCTCCTCTTGAGGTCAATATGAGTACCCTTAACGGTTCTTTAAAACTGCGCCATAAAAACGGCATCCTGAAACAGCTGGAAGGTGGCGCGGGAGGGGCGCTTAAGGTCTTTGGTATCTTTAATACTGAAACGTTGCAGCGGAGGTTAATGCTGGATTTTTCTGACCTTTACTCATCCGGTGTGAGCTTCGATACGGTAACAGGGCTGCTGGACTTTGATAATGGTATCATTACCTTTAAAGACCCCCTGCTCGTTGAAGGTCCGTCATCGGATTTCAAGCTGGATGGTTTGGTCAACATGAGGGATGAAGTTATGGACCTCAACCTGGTGGTGACACTGCCGGTGACTTCAAACCTGCCTGTTCTCAGTGTGTTGTTTGGAACGGCTCCTCAGGTGGCGGGTGTCATCTACCTGGTGGACAAATTGCTTGGACGGCAGGTTGACCAGTTAGCCAGTATTCGTTATCGGATTACCGGCAGTTTTGATGAGCCTTCGGTTACCCTGAACCAGCTATTCTCCGGTAATGCTAAAAAGTCGGGTTCCGGAGATCTATAAAACGACGAATACCGTATGAATGTGTTCGGTATTTTCTCTGGAAGTCTTGTTTGTGTACATCCCTGTAGGCAGGTGCTTTGTACTATATTGTCGTCAACGATATTGTCGTCAACTATATTGTCGTCAACTCTTTCGTGGGCTAAAAAATCCCGGAACTTCCCGTAAAAGTCGATCTTATAACAGGTATTAGTACTTCATTGTTGATAGCTGGCCCTGGCCCTGGTGCTGGTATTGGCTCTAGTGGTGGTATTGGCTCTTGTCGACGAACTTCAGTGGCTGCTCCATCCCCAATTACTCTGACGTTTTGCAATCCTATAGCGGCATGCAAACGACTATTGTCAAATATCAGCTCGATGGGGGCGCGATCATGTGAGGTGTGTTCATTATTTATGACTCTTTCTACGTCTTCATGACTTGTTAATGGGTACCTTGTCACGATCAAACGATACTCATAACTGGGGGGCCTGTAATAACATCGCGCTATCTGTTCCTCAGAGGCTTCGATGAAGGTCTGGGCTCCTGACTTTCGTCTTCTGTTTAAAATTACACCCATTTCAAATGAAGGCTCGGTTGCCCCGACCGGTGCAGCACCAAGGTTGACATACACGGAGTTCTTTACATCGTCATGAACTCTGTCGAAAATTAAACCGCTATCGGCATGTTCAATATGCTTATGCATTGGGAATATATTAAAGGTAGTGAGCTGCATGTGCATTGACATAAGCGGCGCAAACTCCTCATACGGGTGATCGCGGTCAGCGACGCTGGCAGGTCTGAGGCTTAAGGCATACGATAAAACATGCAGCAGATTGGTTATTTGGTTTTCAGGAATAAGGTTATTGGCGTCGTATGAGTCATCTGCTACGGTTCCTCGAACCACAAAGTTATTATAATGTTCTCCAGAGTCAGGTGAATAGCCGTTATCGGTATCGCTGTCGCTGTCGTTGTCGCTGTCGTTGTCGGTATCGTTGCCGCTATCATTGCCGCTATCATCTGATGGCTTCAGCGGGGTTGTAAACCATCGAAACTCTTCCTCAGCACTGTGGGATGGAAATGAAACCAGAACACAGACCAGAAACATGATGTAAGCAAAAAAACAGCGGCGTCTTAATATCATGATCAATTCCCAGGCAGTCATGATCGGAAAATGCCTGCAAAGTATGTACGGCAAATTATCGAGAGCCTGTTCAATGAGGCATTCCCCGGACGGAAGAAGTTTAGTGCCTGAAGGTCGCTTTTCAAGGTAGAATTAGCAGTACTATAAAACCTACTCATAACCAGCCTGAGCAATCTATGACTGATATTCTTTCACAGGCGCAGAATCACCTGCTGGCGCCAGCCAATATTGAAGCCAGAGATCTGTCCCGGGTGCTGGACAGTATTCTTGGGCACACTGTTGATGCTGCCGATCTCTACTTTCAGTCCACCCGCCATGAAGCCTGGGTTCTGGAAGACAGCATTGTTAAAGAGGGCAGCTTTAATGTTGATGGCGGCGTGGGTGTACGGGCCATCAGCGGTGAAAAAACCGGCTTTGCCTATTCCAATGAAATTGTAGTGCCTGCCCTGGAGCAGGCAGCCAGTGCTGCTCGCAGCATTGCCCGACAAGGGCAACAGCAACAGGTTCAGGCCTGGGGACGTAGCCAGCCGCTGGCACTTTATCCTGCCGCGAACCCGCTGGATTCCATGACCCGGGAAGACAAGGTGGCTTTGCTGAAAGCAGTTGACCAGGAAGCCCGGGCAATGGACAGCCGTGTTAAACAGGTGACCGTGAGTCTGGCGGGAGTCCATGAAGTGGTGATGGTAGCTGCATCCGATGGCACTCTGGCTGGCGATATTCGCCCGCTGGTACGGTTGAACGTTAGTGTTATTGCCGAACATGAAGGGCGTATCGAAAGAGGCTCCGCCGGTGGTGGTGGCCGGGGTGACTATCAGCAGTTTCTGCTGGATGGTACTGCTAAAGGTTTTGCCCGTGAAGCCGTGCGTCAGGCTCTGGTGAACCTGGAAGCGGTTCACGCTCCGGCAGGCAGTATGCCGGTGGTACTGGCTGCTGGCTGGTCGGGTGTTCTGTTGCATGAAGCGGTAGGGCATGGCCTTGAAGGCGACTTTAACCGTAAAGGCAGTTCTTCCTACGCTGGTCGTATTGGTGAACGGGTGGCTTCGCCCCTGTGTACCATTGTCGATGACGGTACCCTGAGTGGTCGTCGTGGTTCACTGAACATGGATGATGAAGGGGTTCCTACCGAAAGTACGGTACTGATTGAGAACGGCATTCTTAAGGGCTACATGCAGGATAAGCTCAACGCCCGGCTGATGGGTGTTGCTCCTACAGGTAATGGACGTCGGGAGTCTTATTCACATCTGCCAATGCCCAGAATGACTAACACTTACATGCTGGCAGGGGCCCATGACCCTGATGAAATTATCGCCAGTGTAGACCGGGGCATCTATGTCAGTAATATGGGCGGCGGACAGGTGGATATCACCTCTGGTAAATTCGTCTTCTCAACCAGTGAAGCCTACCTGATTGAAAAGGGTAAAATAACCACACCGGTGAAAGGTGCCACGCTGATCGGTAACGGACCCGATGTTATGAATCAGGTTTCCATGGTGGGTAACAATCTGGAGCTGGATACAGGTATTGGTGTCTGTGGCAAAGATGGACAGTCGGTGCCTGTTGGGGTGGGGCAACCAACCCTGAAGATTGATGACATTACGGTGGGTGGTACTGCCTGATTCATAAGAGGCAGCTGAGCGCCAATATGCTCAGCTGCCTCTTATGAGGATGGGGATGTCAGATAACTCCCGGCTGATTTTTGCTAATGAAAATGAAGTATGATGTTACTGTAGAGCTTGTGTTTCTAATCTTGTATACCTGAAGCTGTCAGGATCTCTGGAAGAGTCAAGACCAGGAAGCTCAAAACGGTTCTCAGAGGGATGCCATTCGACGTTTTGATGAACTTGTACAGTGTAACTCAAGCGAATATCAAGATCTCTTTCGGTGGTGTGGATTCCTGACTCACGGAGACTCTGTAATACTGTGGGTAGTAAATCCGGATTATGATTAAAAGACATATAATAACTTGATGTATCAACTGGTAAAGCCCCTGTTTCATATAATCCCTGAAAGCCTTGTTGAGTGAATTGCTGCATTGGATGATGTGGAGGTATAGCAAGCGCTAATCTCTGTCTTATCATAATATCCAGAATCAGGAAATGCCTGTTATCCCTTGTATGTATAAGGAACCCAGTATCTCCATTGTGAAACCTTATGGCCTCAATCGTATAAATTTTAGGTATAACAGCAAACGTGAATTTGCTACCTCTGGCACGAACAGTCAAGGTTTTTCCCTGATACTTTAATGCAACTGATGATGCAGCTGATTCAGCGTCTTCTTTTGCTTTGTTCGCAAGAATGGCAGCTGGTACATAGCCATCAAATTTAATTAAAATTTTCTTGAATTCATTAGGGTCATCATATTCAATTTGAGTCTCATCAATCCGCCTAAAGCCTGCCCACAATTCAGTCTGCCAAAGCAGCAGAAAAATAAGCAGCACCTTTATGGTGTTTTTATTAAAATTTTTGTTTTTCAAGAAGCCCACCTTATTAAAATATTACAGGTGGGCTTCAGGATAGATGAAATTTATTTAAAAGCTTGTCAGTTTTAACGCTGCTTTTTAGTCAAATTCTGTTGGCAGTTCCGGGTGCTCTTTATGCCTTACCATCAGGGCAACATCTTCAGCAATGGTTCTGCCCTGAGAGAGGGGCGGCAGCTGTTTAACATCGAAAAAATCAATCTCGGAAATTTCGATGTTTTCTTTTGGCTCTCCGCCCTGAAGTTCACAGAGAAACAGCAGTTTCAGAAGATGGTGGGCATTGCGTGGATGATAGGGGTGGCGATGGGTATCCCGTACGGCAGCCAGCTTCACCGCTTTGACGATATACCCGGACTCTTCCAGAGTTTCCCGCTCAGCACCCTGGGCGGGTGATTCGCAGACATCTGCCCAACCTCCGGGCAATGCCCAGCAACCATCGGAACGTTCTCTCACCAGAAGAATTTTGTCGTCTTTGAACACGCCAGCCCGTATATCCAGCTTGGGGGTGGTGTAACCATTTTCTCCGACAAAGTATTGATCAACTTTAGACCTGGGGGCACCACTGAGGTGAGCTGTCATATCATGGGCGATTGTTTGTAGCTGGTGGTAGCGTTCGATATCAAAATGCCCATCAGCATAAGCCAGCCCGTTCTGGGCAATGGCTCTCAGTTGTTCTACCCAGTCAAGCCATTGCTGTTCCTGATGATCCTGCTGCATAGCTTATGCCTCTTGAAGATTACTTATATCGTCACCCGCCCCCAGTAATTGTGCAAGGCCATTGTGGTGAGACGACTCCAACAGAATTTTTATACACATGGTCAGAGGGACAGAGAGTAGCATACCAATGGGCCCCAACAGCCAGCCCCAGAATACCAGTGACAGAAAAACGACCAGGGATGACAGCCCAAGCCCTTTGCCCAGAACCCTCGGCTCCACAAGGTTGCCGATCACCATATTGATAGCGACATAACCGGCTGCGACCAGCGCAGCGTCGCCGGGGCTCTGTTGCAGCAGGGTGATAAGGATGCCCGGTATGGCGGCGATTATAGAACCAATATTGGGAATGAAGTTAAGAAAAAATGCCACCAGTCCGGCCAGCACGTAGAATTGAACCCCTTTCATCTGCAACATTACTGCCACGGACAGACCGGTGATGGCACTGAGGATGGACTTCAGAACCACATAACGATTGACGCTGGAAACAAAACGTTCAACATCCAGAAGTTGCCGCTCCGGGTCGGGCAGCGCACGCTGAAGTTTGCCTTGCAGCAGAGGCACCTCGAACAGCATGAATACTACGGTCAGTAAGATCACCACGACGTAACTGGTGACACTGCTCATGCGGGAAAAAAGCGAGGTGGCAAGATTAAACAGCCACTGAGTATCAAGGGTATTAAACAGAGTGCTGAAATCCACAGTGATGCCTCTTTTCAGCAACGACCCCTGAAAACGCGTGATCATTTCCAGCAGGTCCTGACGATAACCCGGCAGAACTCTGGAAAACTCCTGGGCAGCATGACCTGCCATTCCCATCAGTGACGCACAGAGCAGCACCAGCAGTGAAATCACCAGCAAAACTCCCAGAGCTCTTGGCAGATACAGTCTTTCCAGTCCGCTGATAACAGGATTTAGCATCATCGAAATAAAGTAAGCCAGCAACAGCGGTGAAATAATATCGCTGCTGAGGCGGATGCCCGCAAGAATAACGACCACTGCGGCAATGGTTAGCAAAGCTTGTGTAGACTGGCTGTGTGTAAGCGTCATAAGTGAATCAGTGTTTAATAGGTGATGGCAGAAGCGCATCATCGCTTAAAGCGATGAATTTGCCAATGCTTTTAGGCTGAGAGATCAGAATTGACTGACGGGTTGCGGCTGTTGCACCAGTTGACGCCGACTGCTCTTGTTTTACATGAACATAGTCGTTCATTTAGTGATGAGATGCTGGAACAGACCGCTACTACAAAAGTGAACCAGTGAAGAACTCTTTATCTGGTATTTAACTGGAAATTTGCTTTTCTGTGACTGGTCTTATTATGGATTTTGATGAGTAACAAGAAAGTTAGCGGACTCAAAAATATCTACTATATTGTTCTTATGATTTAAGTAGCGTTGTGAATATAAACTTTCTATCGGTTATCTTCCTTATCAGCAAATTCAACTAAAAAGTTTAATAAGCTTGAGGATAAGAAATCATGTCTTTTGGTCTGTTAAGGTCTTCGATATTTTCATTACTTTTGATTCTGGCGGCTCTTGATGCTTCAGGAAATGAAATCGAAATTGGATTAACATCAGGTTCTTTTCGACTTCTCTTGTCAATAGCGCCCATTTTTCTTGTATGTGACAATATTATAATAGGCTTTTTAAATGAAAGTTCAGATAGTAAAGACATCTTGTTATCAGGTGGACGTTTGTATGAGCAGAGTCTGGCGGAACAGGTTTTCTCTAAAAAACGTTTTGATTTATCTACAATAACCGCCAATACTAAAGCCTTATCTTTAAAGGCTTCTTTTTTGAATGACGTACAATCTTCTTTCAATCAGCAACCAGTTGTCAGCATTTTCATTACCACAAGCGATTCAGTATTGAATTGTAACGGACGCAGGAATAGAGATGATGATGATGATGATGAAGATGATGATGAACCTCCAATAAAGAAGTTTAGGCATGACTTATATATAAACTTGAATGAAGAAGATTACTATAAGCGACTACGATCTGCTTTTTCTGCAGGGTTGCTCAATACGAAAGAAGCAATGACCGCATTTATGGAAGCCAATAAGGATATTCCAATAGTTTACATTGCGAGATTCAGGTGCATTCTGGGGGAACAAAAGAATAGAGGTAATGGGTGTGCAGTTACAGGTACTCCTCTCTTAAGAGCGCTTCTTGGTTCGGAAGAGTCTGATGAGTCTGAGTCTGAGTCTGAAGAATCTGATGATGGTTATTGTACAAGTTAAGAAGAATCGATTTAGCTGGTGGTGATACTGTGATTATTATTGATGGCACACCTTTGAGTATTGAGGCTGTTGAACAGATTGCTAAAGGCGAAGAAACACTGAACCTGAGCTCTGACGAACAGTTCATTTCACGCATAGAGAGAGGCAGGGTACTTTTTGGTCAGCTTCTCTCTGATGGGCAGTTCGTTTACGGAGTCAATACCGGACTAGGCGATTCTTGTAACGAGCTTGTACCTGTGCATCTTTTCAATGACCTGCCAGTGCATCTGTATACTTATCATGGCTGTGGCATGGGTGCCTTTTTTGACGCCCAAACAGCTCGCTCGATCCTTACTGTGTTGATGGTCTCCTTGTCATACGGCCATTCTGCAGTGCGTATGGAGGTGTTGGAAAAAATAGAGTGTTTGCTCAATAGTGGTGTTGTACCCCTAATCCCGGAAGAAGGCTCTGTTGGTGCCAGTGGTGACTTAACCCCTATGTCTTATGTGGCAGCCGTGCTTTGTGGTGAAAGAGAGGTTATTTATGATGGGGAAATAAAAAAGACAACAGACGTTTTTCAGGCGTTGGGCATAACGCCCCTGATTCTTTCGACTAAAGAGTCTCTTGCCATAATGAATGGCACCGCTGTTATGACAGGGCTTGCCTGCATGGCTTTTCAGCGAGCCAGCTACCTGTCGAGGTTATCAGCCATGTTGAGTGCTATGGCTCTTCTGGTCACCTTGGGCAATGCTCATCATTTTGATGATTTCCTGTTTCAGATCAAACCTCATCCGGGGCAGCGGAAAGTAGCCCGGTGGCTGCGCAATGACCTCAGATGTGGTGTGCCTGAAAAAAATCTCAATCGCCTTCAGGATCGGTATTCCATTCGATGTGCTCCCCATGTCATTGGTACACTGGAAGATACTCTTCCCTGGCTCAGACAGTTGATTGAAACAGAGCTTAATAGCGTTTGTGATAACCCTGTCGTATCTCTTGATACGGGAGAATTGTTTAATGGCGGAAATTTTTACGGAGGTCATATTGCTCTGGCGATGGACACTCTGAAAAGTGTAATGGCGAATATTGCTGATTTACTGGATCGGCAGGTTGCACAAATGGTTGACCCCAAGTTGAATCATGGGTTGCCCGCAAACCTCAAAGGCGCTCAAGGTGAACGTGCTGCTGTTAATCACGGATTTAAGGCCGTTCAGATCGCTGTTTCAGCCTGGACCGCTGAGGCTCTCAAACAAACCATGCCAGCCAGCGCGTTTTCCCGCTCAACGGAATGCCACAATCAGGATAAGGTTAGTATGGGAACGATTGCTGCGCGGGACTGCCTGAGAGTTTTACAGCTGACCGAGCAAGTGGCCAGTGCCTCTCTTCTTGTATGCTGTCAGGGTTTGGAGCTGAGGTTTCGCCAGAAAGAGTTATCTCTGGAGCAAATCAGCCCGGATATTCAGGGTGTCCTTGAGTCAGTCCGTACTGTAAGTCCTTTTTTAGAGGAAGACCGGGCTCTCGATGGAGAGCTTCATGCGGTGCTGACTTTTATTAAGAACCGACATTGGAGTTTGCCTGCGTAAAATGAACGCCCGGATACTCCATAAGTGATAAAATCACTGTTGTGAATAGTGTTTTAAATATCATAGGTGTTCATCAGACAGTTGAAGCTAAAGAGGCGCTGTAATGAATGTGAGCGATTTTGTTGTTGAACAGCTGCATAGTATGGGGGTCAGACGAGCTTTTGGTATTGTGGGTGGAGGCATTGCCTATTTTTACAACAGTATTATTAAGAGCGCTATAAAGCTCCACCAGTTCCGTCATGAAAGTGGTGCTGGATTTGCGGCGACAGAAGCGTATTTCTCTGAAGGCAAACCAACCGTTGTTTTTACCACTACCGGCCCCGGACTGCTGAATGCACTGACTGGTATCTGTGCGGCTAAATGGGAGGGAGCCAAAGTGGTTATGCTGTCAGCGGCAAGTAGTCCTGACCAGCGTGGAAAATGGCCTATCCAGGAAACCAGTCACTTTACCTACCCCTGTTCAGGGCTGCTTTCGGGTGGCGGGCTATTTGACCTGTCTGTGCAGGTTGAGTCACCTGAAGAGCTGGCAGTTATTTTTCATCGTCTGGCTGCCGGGCTGAGTGGGCCGGGTGGATTTATTGCTCGCATCTCTCTCCCGGCTTCTATACAAACAGCATCAATTGAAGTTGATTCAACGCAATGGCAACAAGACTATGGGCCAGCACCCGCCATTTGCGCCAGTGCTTCCATGATTGAACAGTGTGCAGCCAGGCTCCGGGATGAAACTTTTGCCATTTGGCTTGGTTACGGAGCAGTCAATGATACGGAACTGTGCATTCGCCTCGCCAGAATGACCGGAGCCAGAGTCTTCAGCTCCTGCAGAGCAAAAGGGATTTTTCCTGAAAATGATCCTTTATATCTTGGCGTAACGGGCATTGGCGGACACGAATCCGTCATTGACTATATGGTCAATGAACGACCTGACTGGGTGCTGGTGCTGGGTTCCCGCCTTGGTGAGGCGACCTCTTTCTGGGATCACCGAATGCTGCCTGGTCAGGGCTTTATTCAGGTAGACATTGACCGAGAGGTATTGGGCAGTGCTTTTCCTCAATGTCAGACAGTGGCGATTCAGTCTGAAATCGCTCTTTTTTTGCAAATGCTGATGGATCGTCTTGAGCCATCATGGTTTGAAAGTCGTAAAATTGCGTCTGTTACCAATTATACGATGGTAAACACAGCACGTTCTTCCTCACCAGAGGCATCAGCTTCACCTGCCAGAGTAAGCCCACTGCGATTGATGTCAACGATACAAAAAGAGATAGTCGATGGCAGTGATGCCCTCATAATGAGTGAATGTGGCAATGCTTTTCTCTGGATGAACCACCACCTTCGTTTTTCTGAGCCCCGCCGCTACAGAACCAGCTCTTTTTTCGGGGCAATGGGTCACTTTAGTGCTGGCGTTGTTGGGGCAGCCCTGGCACTGCAGAAGAAAACAGTTGCTGTTGTTGGTGATGGATCTTTCCTGATGCATAACGAAGTAACGACAGCCGTTAAATATAAAGTACCTGTCGTTTGGATTGTTCTGAATGATGCAGGGTACGGAATCTGCAGATCGGGATTTTCCCAGTTAGGTCTTATTGATGAAGAAATGGATTTCGACGAAGTGGATTTTGTTGCAATGGCCAGAGCACAGGGTGGAAACGGCCTAACCATTACAGGCGCGGACAGTATATCTGATTCAATCAAAGAAGCCATGAGAGCCAAAGAACCTTTTGTGTTAGACGTAAAGATTGATCTTGCCATGAGTCCCTCCCTTTTAAGTCGAATTGAGAGTCTCCGTAAAGCAGAGTCGTGATTTAATTTTGTGAGAACGCTGTTATGTTTGGAAGTAGAACCTTGTCATTTACAATATCTATGCCTGATAAAGAAATTTCGAATGACTTCTGGCTTCAGAATTACCCGCAAACGGTTAAAACGGCGGAGCAAAATAACTGGATGTGGAAGTCTGGTGATGTTCCTGATAGATGCTTGAATGAGTTTGAAGCAGAAATGGCTCCTTACATGCAAGATCCCTTTCGTGGGGCCAAATTTCGTCGCTTCCTGCCACCTGATGAAAAACTGATAACACTAGAAAAAAAAGCTGCCGCTGAGGCAATCGAGTTGGCAAACTTATCACCAGACGACATTGATCTTGTATTATGTGCCACCTTCCCCCCTGACGAGGCGGTTATCGGAAACGCATCACTTATCGCTGCAGACATAGGTTCTAAAGGTGACGCCTGGAATATTGAAAGTGCCTGCTCAGGCTGGGCGGTCGCATTTATCACAGCTCATCGGTTGATTCAGTCAGGGCAATATCAGAGCATATTGGTTGTAGCCTCTTGCGGATACTCGAAAACAGTGGACTTGGCCTCTCCGTTAAGCTGGGGGGTCGGAGATGCTGCGGCGGCCTGCGTTATCGTATCAGATAATGAATCCACGGAGTTGATGGGAACTCATGGAGTTCATACTGGCCACACGTACGGTGCCGTCCGGTTTGATTTAGAGCCCGTCGACGGGAAAATATACCGTCGTTTGAGAGTAGGTAAGAGTGCTCGTGAACACCTCGGTGCAACGATGGGAAAAATCTTTGAGGCTTGTGTAAACTCTGCATTACAGCAGTCTGAAGTGGCGTTGGAAGATATAAAATTTTGCTTGTTCAGTAGCCCTTTAGCCTGGTATCCCGCTTATTGTGTTCGATATTTAGGACTCGATTATGACAAAACGCTGAATACTTATCCATTATATGGAAACATAGGCCCTGTACTGCCTGCCGTGAATCTTTATCACGCACTTTATGAAAGAAAGGTTTATGAAGATGATCTTATTTTAATTTATTCAGTGGGCAGTGTCTCCAGTTGCCGTGCCATGGTTTTGCGATGGGGCAGTGTGGCTGTCGGGCAGCCGCCTTCGAGATGGAAAAGTGCAGATGCATCATGTTTACTTCATGATGAATCGTCGCAAACCATTTTTTCATAACTTTGCTTCGGAAGCTTTTTGTGATGAAGAGAGTACATCTTTTTGAATTCACAGACATACCTCAATGTCCGTCGGTTTTTCGCCATATGATCACTGATTTTATTCGAGAGGTTATGAATTGGAGTAAACCTTACAAACCAAAGCTGGCTTTAATTGTGCAAGTAATTAAAGCGAACCGTAATAAAAAAATAATTGATCTTTGCTCAGGAGGAGGAGGGGGGTGGCATCACCTTCAAAAACAGCTTGAAAGTGAAATGAAACACCCGGTCGAAGTAATACTAACTGATAAGTTTGCAGACAAAACTATCTCATGTGCAATCGAATGGCCACAGAATATGTTTTACCATCAGGAACCTGTTGACGCTTTAGCTGTTCCTCCCAGTCTAAAAGGCATTCGTACCCTGCTTAACAGTTTTCATCATTTTAAACCTTATGAGGCCAGAGCTATTCTGAAGGATGCGGTCAATCAGGGACAGTCAATTATCATTTTCGAATGTTTGAGGCGAGACTGGCTCTCAGCCGCTTTTGTCATTTTTATGCCAATTATTACTCTATTGGTAACCCCTTTTATAAAGCCATTTTCCTGGAAACGTCTTTTTTACACCTATCTTATTCCTTTAATGCCTTTATTGATTACATGGGACTCTTTTGTCTCTGTGTTGCGTTGCTACACAGTATCGGAGTTGTTGGAGATGGTGAATGCTATTGAAGGTTCAGCTCACTACGAATGGGAGGCAGGTACCTATCAGTTTATAGGATGGCATACGTATCTGGTTGGGTACCCTAAATAAGCCTGACCAAAAAAAGGCTCCCCTATTGTAGCCGCTATTCCCAGCCAGTCATTTAGAGACATGAGCGAGCAAACATGCTGACTGTAGATACTTTTCCGGAATTGCTCGAGGTCTCCTTTTCCCGTTTCCGGGATAATCCTGCTTTTACCTTTCGGGAGCAGACACTAACTTATGGTGATGTTGATCGCCTCAGTGCCTGTTTTGCCCAGTTTTTACAAGAGTGTCCAGATCTTAATGCTTCAGATCGGGTTGCTGTCCAGCTCAGCAATACTCTGTACTACCCTGTGGCTGTTTTTGGTGTACTCCGTGCCGGAATGATACTTGTCAACATCAACCCGAGGTACACTGCGCCGGAACTGGAGCGTCAGTTAAAAGACTCCGGGGCCAGAGGTTTGGTAACGTCAGTGAACGGCATTAATTCTTTTACGCGTATCAGTACTGGTACTGATGTCAGGCTTACAGTTATTGTTGATGAACTTAGCCCTTGCCCGTTAAGCTCTCAACAGGCAGAGCATTCTTTTTCCTGTTCATCTGAAAAATTAACTTTTCCTCCTGCTATACCCGGCCCTGTGTATTTCCATAACGTATTGGCCTTGCGTTATAAGCGACCTTTTACACCCGATAAAGCAGATCCTTCCGACGTACTGATGCTGCAATACACGAGTGGCACGACAGGAGTACCAAAAGGAGCAATGTTGACACATCGGAATATCGTTTCGAATACTCAGCAAATGCTTTACCACCTGAGTGAAATCATTGATTTTGGTTCAGAAAAATTTGTTGCGCCTTTGCCTTTATACCATATTTACGGCTTTTCAAAGCACTGCATGTTATTGATAGCGGCGGGTGGCCACAGCCTGCTTATTGATAAGCCGGGAGATACCCATGCTGTCGTGAACATATTTAAACGGTTTAATGTAACGGGTCTGGTTGGCCTTGCCACGCTCTTCAATCAGCTTTGTCAAAGTGATGATTTTACTGGTTTGGACTTTTCTCACTTAAAGATAACATTGTCCGGTGGCATGCCTCTGCCTGCTGATATCGCAGAACGTTGGCAAAGTATTACCGGGTGTGTGCCAGTCGAGTGCTATGGAATGACTGAGGCCTCCCCTGTGATTTCAATGAACCCTCCTGACAACCTCTATCCAGGTACGGTAGGTATAGCACTCAGAGGAACTTGTTTTCGGATTGTTGATAACAATGGGGAAGATGTTCCTCATGGCTCGGTTGGCGAACTGGTGATCCGGGGACCCCAAGTTATGAAAGGGTACTGGCAGAAAAAAAAAGAAACAAAAAAAGTCATCAGTGACGATAACTGGCTTTTGACTGGAGACATGGTTCAGTTATGTGAGGATGATTACATCAGAATTGTCAATCGCAAGAATGATGTGGTGAATGTATCCGGATTTAAAATTCATCTTGCCGAGGTTGAAACAGTCGCTTTAAAGCATCCATATATTTCCGAAGCTGTTGCCGTAGGCGTACCCAGTGAAAAAAGCGGGGAGGCGATTAAATTATACGTTGTAAAAAAAAGTGGCATGGTTCTCTCTGTGGAAGACATCATTCATTTCTGCCAAAAGTATCTGACAGCCTATAAAGTGCCTTCGCTTGTCGAGTTCAGGAACACTCTGCCTAAATCGGGTTTGGGCAAAATTTTAAGGCATGTACTGTAAAAACTAAGAACAGGCAGTTGAGAAAATACCATCAAATTCCCCATCCATCCTGAGCTTCACTGCCACTTCTTTTATCTGTCTCTGTCGTCTGAAACGGGTTCTCAACGGATGATTTCAGGTTTAGCCCGGTGATACTTCCGCAGACTGTCGGTACTGAAGATCACCAGTGCCACCCAGATCAGTCCAAAGCAGATCAGCTGCGCACTTGTGAAAGGTTCTTTAAATAAAAATACACCAATCAGGAATGACATGGAGGGAATAATGTACTGCATCAGGCCAAGGGTCGACAGGGGTAGTTTTTTGGCCGCTATATTGAAGCAGATCAGTGGGAAGGTTGTTGCAAGTCCAGCCAGGCTAAGTAGTGCAGAGGTGTTCAGATCGTCCATACGGAAGTGGTAGTTTCCAGACTGATAGCTTACTGCAAAATACACCAGGGTTAGCGGTAATAGAAACAGGGTTTCAAAGGCCAGTCCCGGTGCCGCAGCGACCACGGTTCTTTTTCGAACCAGTCCGTAAGTGCCAAAGCTGCAGGCAACCGTAAGCGCAACCCAGGGGATAGTGCCCAGCATAACGGTTTGGATCACAACGGCAATGGTTGCCAGAGAAACAGCCAGCAATTGAGCTTTTTTCAGGCGTTCACCCAGGAAAACAAAGCCCAGAAAAACACTGACCAATGGGTTAATAAAGTATCCAAGCGTTGTTTCCAGCAGGCGGTTATTACTGACAGCCCAGATAAAGGTTAACCAGTTTGTGGCCACCAGAATGGCAGACAGTGACAACCATGCCATCGTCTTCGGATTTTTCAGAATGTCCATAAATTGGGACATCTGTCGTTTTGCTGCCAACAGGCCGAACAGCAGAATAGTGGACCAGAGTACCCTGTGTCCAAGTACTTCTAAGGGAGGAACATGGGCAAGTAGTTTGAAATAAAGGGGGATCAGCCCCCAGACTGAAAATGCCATCAAAGCGGCATTGAAGCCAGAATAGTCCTTGTTTTCAGACACGGTGCAATCTCTATAGTAAACGTCGTTTGTGGGTGATAATGCCTGAAAAACCACCATTCAGTAACAGTATATTATGCGTACTCCGGTAAGGGGGCGGGACTGTCGTCGGCATTTTGTTAGCCTTGCTAACCCCTTTGTTTTTAACTTCAGTGGCTTCCGTTTGTACTATGCAATAACGCATCTACAGGAGTCACAAATATGATTAATTCTGACTGTGGCAGTCACTTTCAGGCAATAACGGTAAGGCCTGAGGAGCCAGTAGAACATTCGGAGCCCGGCGGTGAGAAATGTTCTGTCTCCGGCCATTCTACGGAAGTGCGGGGACTCTCCGTTCCGGCTATTATTCCTCGCAGTCCGGTTCATCAGCCATCCGGAATGCCAGGGCAGGCAACCGTTCAGCGAGCGTCTGTATCCACGATTGACGGGGCAAAAACACCTGTAGAATCGTCCACTTGTAAATACTCAGAGAAGGTTATTGAAAAAGCCAACGACTTGTTTGATTGCCTCCATAAATTGACTGAAATTGAAGTATTAGCTCTAAGTTCCTACTCTACCGATGGTTTGTTTCCTTACTTATGTCCTGAATGGCCAGGTAGTCTGGTTTGTGGGGTGGTATCAAAGAAACTGACTTGCTTACTGAGTGATGAGGGGTTAAACGGCGAGGAAAAGGATCAAACAATGAGGCTCGTTGTGAAAAGATTTAATGAGAGCTCTAACTACAGTGACTTTCAGAAAAAGATGATCAATGATTTTTTTGAAGGTGTTTTTATCTACTTAAAACAAAAAGCTGTTTTTAACAATTGGGAATCGAAAGGGGCAGGATGCACATCAACAGCTACTTTTTATACGTCGATGCATAAGCTTATGACCGAAGGAGATAAGCATGAAGATGATACGAGCTGGTTTTGTTTTAATAACGAAGTTGGCTACCTGGATCGCTGTTGCAGTGCTTTCATGTTTTTGATCAATGAATTAACAATGCATCCTGATATAGAAGTCAATATGGCTTTACTTAATAAAGCCGCTGGAATTATTGGCTCTTTAGTATGTGTTAACGAAAACCATTATCCTGTAAATGTCAATAAAAGTGAAGACAATACTTTCTTTGCTGAACTGTTAAAGAAAGGACGATTATACAATAAAAGTGATTTATCTGATAAAGATTTTAAAAGCTTGTTGAGTATTTTTTTTGAAGAAGAAATGAAAAAAAATGGCAGTAGTTATTTTTGCATTGATGATATATTGAAAAATGAACCTGAATATAATAGTCAGCCTCCATACTTCGAATTCACTTTTAAAGAAAGCAGTAACAATATAGACAGAGAATCGCTTACATTCGAAATGGAATACAAAAGTAAAGATAAACAGGCAGATTGTGATGAGTTACTAAAAAATTATTACAAATCTGTAGCGGATAAAAATGAAATGCTGGAGATAATAGAGGAGGTTGTGAGTGTATGTTGTGAAATACAAAGGAGACACCCAATTGGAGATGGAAACGGAAGGCTCTACTTTTTTATATTATCATCCGTCCTGCTCTATCAGAAAGGTATTTGGTTAAAAGAAACACTTTATGACCCATGGCTACTGATTGACTCAAAACCGCCCGGTTATATTGCTGCTAAGCTGGTTGACCTTTGTATCAAGCGTCCTGTTTTCAGTAGTCCGCTGGACTGGAAAGCTGGATTAAACGAAGAAGAAAGAGCCCGTGTATTTTGTTTTATGGGTGAACTTGAAGAATTTAAAGAAATTATTAATAGAAAACCTGAGTTACTCAATGCAAAACTCAGGACAAGTAATATGTATTTATTAGAGGCAGCTGCAATGAATAACAGGACTGAAATTGTTAAGTTTATTTTGGAGAACTACCCTGAAAAAACGAGCCAGAATATACTGCATAATTTGCTGAACTCTTATTATTCCAAGAACTATGAAGCCGAACTGGTAGACGTTATCCAGAACGCTATTCCACGTATTTCATTGAAACGAAAGCGGCCATTTAATGATGTCCGGTAAAAGCCAGAGGCAAGCCCATATTACCAGGCAACAAAACGGCACTGCCCACTCAAACAAGGGATGCTCCACCAGAGAACCCTGTGTCCAGGTACTTCCGCAGGAGTAACAAATATGATTAATTCTAACCGTGACAGTTCTTGTCAATCAGCAATGATAAGGCCTAAGGAGCCAGTAGAACATTCGGAGTCCGACGGCGACGATGAGAAATGTTCTGTCTCCGGCCATTCTACGGAAGTGCGGGGACTCTCCGTTCCGGCTATTATTCCTCGCAGTCCGATTGATCAGTCATCCGGAATGTCAGGGCAGGCAACCTTTCAGGGAGCGTCTGTATCCACGACTAGCGGGGCAAAAACACCTGTAGAATCGTCCACTTGTAAATACTCAGAGAAGGTTATTGAAAAAGCCAATGACTTGTTTGGTTACTTCAATGCTTTGATTAAAACAGCGGAACCTTTAAATTCCTATTCAACCTATGGTCTGTTTCCTTACTTGAGTCCTGAAAGTCAAGGCCGTTATTTTTGTCGGTTTGCATCAAAGACACTGACGTGTTTACTGAGTGATGAGGCGTTGAACAGTGAGGAAAAGGATCAAATATTGAAACTCGTTGTGAAAAGATTTAACGAAAGCCATATCTACAGTGAGTTCCATAAAAAAATAATCGATGATTTTTTTAAAAGCGCTTCTGTCTACTTAAAACAGAAAGCAGTTTTTAGTCATTGGGAGCAAAAAGGAGCAGAATGCACATCAACAGAACCCTTTTATACATCAATGCACCATCTCATGATAGAAGGAGTACGTCGTCAAGGTAATGTAGGCTGGTTTTCTTTAAATGATGAAGTGGGCTACCTGGATCGGTGCTGTAGTGCTTTTATGTTTTTAATTAACGAATTAACAATGCAGCCTGATAGAGAAATTAATATGGCTTTGCTTAATAAGGCTGCTGGAATTATTGGCTCAGCAGTCTGCTGTCCAGTTAGCTGTTATCCAGTGAGTATCAATAAAAATGAAGACAATGCTTTCTTT
The DNA here is from genome assembly GCF_025562715.2 of Endozoicomonas gorgoniicola. NCBI lineage: Bacteria > Pseudomonadati > Pseudomonadota > Gammaproteobacteria > Oceanospirillales > Endozoicomonadaceae > Endozoicomonas > Endozoicomonas gorgoniicola. The sequence continues at coordinate 3,474,485 of NZ_JAPFCC010000001.1, read as the reverse complement.
CTAGATATGTTAAAAAAGGGGCGAATATACAATGAAAGCAATTTGTCTGATAGTGATTTTAAATGTCTTTTGAATAATTTCTTTGAAGATGAAATGAAAAAAAATGGGAATAATGATTTTTCTATTGAAGACATACAAAAAAATGTACCAGAGCATGATGAAGCACTTCCCTACTTTAAATTCACTTTTAAAGGAAAATGTACAGACGAAAACTGGCTTTCATTCGTACTTCAATACAAAAGCAAAAATAAACAGGCGGATTGTGATGAGTTACTAAAAAATTATTACAAATCCGTAACGGATAAAAATAAAATGCTGGAAATAATTGAGGAGGTTGTGAGTGTATGTTGTGAAATACAAAGGCGCCATCCCATTCTGGACGGGAACGGAAGGCTCTTCTTTTTTATATTGCCAGCTGTCCTGTTCTATCAGAAAGGAATCTGGTTAAAAGAATCACTATTCAATCCATGGTTACTGATTGACTCAAAGCCACCCGCTTATATTGCAGAGAAAGTTGTTGGCCTTTGTATCAAACGACCCATGTTCAGTGCTGAGCTGGATTGGAAAGCGGGATTAAGCGAAGCAGATAGTGCTCGTGTATTTTGTGCTATGGGTGAACTTGAGAAATTTAAAGAAATTATTAATAAAAAACCTGAATTACTCAACACAAAACCTCGTTCAAGCACCATGTCGTTATTTTGTGCAGCCGTAAGGAATAACAGGACTGAAATTGTTAAGTTTATTTTAGATAACTACCCTGACAGAATCGGTTTGGCTGAGCTTCAGAACTTGCTGATAGGCAAGGATAGTCAAGGCTACGACCCCGAGTTGCTGCAAGTTCTTCAGGACGCTGTTTCACGTCTTGAATAAAAAACTGGCAGCTTCGGTTATAGTGGGGAAATTACCGAAATAGAGAATTCAGATACTCTAAAGGCACGTAAAAATTCATCCACAATGTTTTATTAATATCTGATAAAGTCTTTCCAACAGGCAACTCATAGACCGCATAATTGGCAAGGCTGCTGAACAGGGCAAAAGTTAATGCCGTAAAGCTTGCCTTACCGAAACGGGTGAAGAATGGGGTGGCTGATACACCGTTGTTTGCCCCAAATCTGGCTATAACCTTGGCGGTGAGTGTGGCAGTCATGGCAACGGTCGCTGTGGTGATTACAGTTTTTGCCAATGTCCCGGCACCCATTGTTGTTCTGGCTGAAGCATCAATTATGGCTACGGAACCAGCCGCTGTTATGGCCCCGAATCCGGAAATTATCCTGGCCAGATCTTCAGAAGGGGTTGTGGCACCGAGAGCCTGCTGAATTTTATTTAACCCCGTACATGTGGCAAGCGCTGAAGCTGTAGCTAGGAAGGCAATGATAGCTCCCTTAGCCCGGGCAGACAGGTTTGCAGTAGAATGGAATTCGTCCAGGGGAGCCATCTTGAACATAAAGGATTCCATTGCTGCAAAGCCCGGAACAAAAACAATCAAAGGATTACTAATACCAAATCCTGTTTTGTCAGCCACCTCACAAATAAGCCCTCCCAGAATAATGCTTGTTGTTAAAGAAAGCTGGGATGACTGTGCAAGGCTACTGGCCATCGTTTTATTATCCGGGCTGTTTGTTTGCCCCGAAATCAGAGAGGCTGCCAGTCTGTCAATCGCTCTTGCCATTGCCTCACCACCCAGGTGGGCCAGAAAGGCCACTGGTACAATAGATAAAAATGGAATTCCCAGATCGTTGCCGACCGAATAGCTGTAATAAATCACCAGTCCACCAATCAGGGGGCGCATGTATTGCCAATAGGGCGGATCATTCCATGAGGGCTGAAAATCACCCGCTGCTACCACTTCTGTGATGGTCATGGCTGAGGCCAGCGGCAGACAATAATCATTGTTTTGCAGATTCTTTATCCAGCGAATATGCCCTGCTATCCGACAAATGCCATACAAGACGAATTGGTTACCAGCTATTGACAGAGGCAGTGTCATTGCTGGTAACCGGTCAAGAATGTTTTCAGGCAGTGTTATATTGTTTGAGTGGGAAGGATAAAGGGTGTCTGATTGTGTTTGTGAGTAAGTTTTCCCCACTGAAATAAACAACCAGAGAAAAAAATAAAAACAACGGTCCATTAGTTTTTTCCTGACTACCTTCAGGCTGTTGAGCAACAGCAAAAAATGAGCTGGCAGTATAGGCGACTAATGGACAAATACATTGCGTAGACATATTACTTCAGCCTTTTAAGTAACGTTTTTTCAAGTGTTCTTTAAAAAAGCTGGCATTCAGGTCTTCCCCTGTCGCTCTGACCATCAGTTCTGATGTGGTATAGCGACTGCCCTGGCTCCAGATATTGTCTTTCAACCAGTCGAAGACAGGGGACAAGTCACCACTGCTGATTCTGGAGTGAACATCGGGAATGCTGGTCTGGATAGCAGCAAACAGCTGCGCTGCGTACATGGCACCTAACGTGTAACTGGGGAAATAGCCAAACGCACCGCAAGGCCAGTGGATATCCTGCATACACCCATCTTTATAATTACCTTGCGTAGACAGATTGAGGTATTTCTGCATTTTCTCATTCCATGTGTCAGGCAGATCAGCCACCGTCATATCACCATTGATCAGCGCCTTTTCAATGTCATAACGCAGGATGATATGTGCCGGGTACGTGACTTCATCCGCTTCAACCCGAATAAAGCCAGGCTTAACCTGCCGGTAAAGGGTTTGCAGATTATCCAGCTGATAGGCAGGCAGTTCTTTTCCATTGGTGAGGTGCTTCAACAACAGAGGACGAATCAGGGACAGGAACTCGCGACTGCGACCAAGCTGCATTTCAAAGAACAGGCTCTGCCCTTCATGGATGCCCATTGAACGAGGATTACTGACCGGCAAGTTCAATCGGTCTTCCGGGCGATTCTGTTCATAACGGGCGTGGCCGGTTTCATGGATAACGCCCATCAGCGACTCAATAAAGTCATCATCCCGGTAGCGGGTCGTGATACGAACATCTTCAGCCACACCACCACAGAAAGGATGAATGCTGACATCCAGCCTGCCCCGGTCGAAGTCAAAGCCCAGCAATGTCATTACTTCAAGGCCCAGAGCTTTCAGGTTGTCGGTTGCAAATGGCCCTTCAGGCATCTGATAGTGACTGGATTTCTGTTGTTCGGTCGCCTGCCGGACATAATCCGGGAGCCAGTTTTTTACGTCCCCAAACAGTCCGTCCAGTTGTTTGCAGGTCATACCGGGTTCATAAAGCTCCAACAGGGCATCATAAGGATTAAGCCCTGAGGCTTCTGCCCGAATGCTGGCCTCTTCTCTGGTCAGGCGAAGCACTTCTTCAAGGTTTTTACTGAAGCCCTGCCAGTCATTGTCTGGTCTTTGGGAGCGCCAGGCGTGTTCACAGTTTGAAGTCACCAGTAACTTGGCTTTTACCAGATCGGCGGGCATGACAGAAGCGTTCTGCCATTGCCGTACCATCTCTCTGAGGGATGCTTTTTTGAAACTGTCCAGAGGTTTTTCACTGGCAGCCTGTAGCCAGTCTCCCACTTCACTGGCGGTCAGTAGTTCGTGGGTGAGTGTTGATAGTTCAGCCAGGGCTTCCGAGCGAGCCCGGTTACTGCCGGAAGGCATCATGGCAGCCTGATCCCATCTGGCGATGGCGCTCAGATGGTTTAGCCGGTGTAGCTTGGTAAAACGTTCGACCAGTTTATCGTAGGCGATGTTGCTTTGATCACTCATCAGGCTTGCCCCGGTTGGATTTAATCTCAGTGTATCGGTTGCTCACGTCTGTGGAAACCAATGTATAAACATCATTGACTCATTGTGAATATGACAACTTTTTCTATACTGGCTCCATGAAAAAAATACAGTGTCTGCTGGCGGGCTTTATTCTGTCGTCGTCAGTGTGTGCCGGTGAGGCGTGTGCTGCTGAAGTGCATTCCGGTGAATCTAAAGAAGTCAGTCAGAAGGCATTAAACCATGCTGAAGAACCTTCGTATTGTCAGTCTTTACAGCCATCAGCTGCAGACCGCCTGTCTCTGCCTGAATGGGTTCTGGGCTCGGGTTCGGTACTTAAGCGACAGGGGTGCTGGAGGTCGCATATCCACTGGGGTGAACGCGCGCTGGAGGAAGTCAGGAAAGGCAAACAGTTCAGCCAGGAACGGGCGTTGTTGCTCAGTCTTGCCTCCAGCTATTTCTATCTGGGCGAATACACTCTTTGTCTGAGTTTTGCCAAAGCTGCAGAGACTCTGTCAGATCCGAAAAAAGACTGGCGATCCATCGTCGAAAGCCTTTATCTGCAGTCAGCGGTTGCCAGAGTCAAAAATGATGGTCGTGCCGTCAGTCTTGCCGAAGAGGCTCTGACCATTATTGACAGACAGAAAAAACCGGCCCCGTTCCTGCGTGGTAAGGTGTTATACAACCTTGCAGCGGCACTGACTGACGGAAAAGAGCGCAGTCTGGAGCGTGCCAGAGAGGCGCTGATGAATGCTGAAACGTTGTTCAGGGAAACGGGTAATCAGTATGATGTGGTCAGAACGGTGATCAGGCTGGCGAGGGTCAGTTATCTGCAGGGGCATTATAATCAGGCATTAACCCGACTGAATGGTATTCAGTTCCAGTTGGGACCACCCCGAACCCGGATGCTGTTTTATCAACAGCGAGCGAAAGTGCTGCTGGCCATGAAAGAGTGGCAGAAAGCGGAAGAAGATGCAGAAAAGGCTAAAGAGCTTGCAATGGCTCTGGATGCCAGCAAAGATCTTGACCGTATTGTGTTATTGCAAAAGCGTATTCATGAACGCTCTACAGTCATCAGTGAGTAACCGGGTGGTGATATCCAAATTGCATTCACAATAAAAAAGAGCCCTTAAAAGGGCTCTTTTTTGTTTGCCCAGCGAAGCGGGCAAACCCGTCAGGCTGAAAGAAGCCTGAGCCGCCCCGACTGAGGGGAAGGCAATCTGAATGGCAAGGGCGTAACTGGCCAACGGTTGGGTCTGAAGGAAGCCATAGGAAGTCAGAGGTACACAGCGCAAGCGAACCTGATTCGGCAGGTTGGGAGCGGCAAGCGTGCGAAATAGCGCAAAGCCCGATACTCAGTCAGTCCCAACTCTGTGCTTGAGGGTGGCATTTCTGACAGGGAACCGTTTAGTAACTGGGGAAGCCTGGCATCAATCTCTGAATCTCAGGGGCTGTTATCGCAAGAGGAAACTCAAGGGTAACAGTGGTGTGAGGTGGCAGATGATCCTGTAGTAGTGATGAAATTCCGGCCTGTGAAGGCGGGTAACCGTTCGGAGGGCAAAACCGGAATGACTACAGCCAGAGTGACTGTAGGGCATGTGTCGTCAAAAGCGGCAGATGTTGCGAAGGGGTGAAGCATTCTTAAAGAACAGTCAGACCGCAGGAATGATACTGTGAGCGCACAAGCTGCCTGACGAGGCAGGACATCTTTGGCTGGTGAGGTTGGGAACAATCCTGCTAAAAGAAAGAGCCGCGCTCGGGAGTAAAGGACAGGTAGCAGGTAGATTGCCTTGAGCCAGAACGCCTGTGAATGTCCATGAAGAATCCGGCCACAGTAGAAGGATGGCGCAATCTGTCTGTCGTGAGACAGTAACTGATGAGAGTATATTATAGCCTGTATGGGCGCTTGCTGACGATGGAAGCGCTTTACAACGGATTCAAAAAGGTATGGAAAGCGAAAGGTGCGGCCGGAATAGATGGGCAGAGCCTGAGCGACTACGCCTCGAATCTGCGTGGGAATCTTGAACAGTTACTGCTTGAATTGCGGGAAAAGCGCTACAAACCGCTACCGGTAAAGCGTGTAGAAATCGACAAAGAAGACGGTGGAAAGCGTCTGCTGGGAATCCCCGCAGTAAAAGACCGAATCGTCCAACAAGCACTTCTAAATATCCTGACCCCGATCTTTGATCCGGACTTCCACCCGTCCAGCTATGGGTACAGACCGAATCGAAGCTGCCATCAAGCCATTACCAAGGCGACCCTGTTCATACGAAAGTACGACAGACGCTGGGTGGTGGACATGGACTTGTCCAAATGCTTTGACCGACTCGACCACGAGTTAATTCTCAAGGCGTTCAGGCACAAAGTGGCAGATGGAAGCATCCTGAACCTGATCAGAATGTTCCTGAAAAGCGGGGTGATGGTTGGCTATCAACTGGAAGCCACGGAAACAGGCAGTCCACAGGGCGGAGTGATCAGTCCCTTAATCTCAAACGTCTATCTTGATGCGTTTGATCAGGAAATGATGCGACGCAAGCACAGGATTGTCCGCTATGCGGACGATATCCTGATTCTGTGTGGCTCCAAAGCAGCGGCAGAAAACGCTCTGAAAGTGGCGACCAAAGTACTGGAGCAAGACCTGAAACTGACGGTCAACCAGAATAAAACACACATAGCCCATAGCGGCGAGGGTGTGAAATTTCTGGGAGTTGAAATCCTGAGCAGCTATACGCGCATACAGGAAAAGAAGCTCAACGCACTGAAAGCAAAGGTAAAGCGAATCACGAAAAGGAATCGGGGAACGAACCTTGAAGGAGTAATCCGAGAACTGAACCCTGTGATACGAGGATTTGCTAATTACTTCAGGATAGCGAACTGTAGTCGTGAATTAAAACGGCTGACAGGATGGATGAGGCGCAGGCTGAGATGTTTACAACTGAAACAGTGGAAGAAACCAGCGAAGCTGCATCGTCGGCTGAAGCAACTGGGTTACAAGCCACCATTTAAGTACATCAAAATGCGTTCATGGAGAAATGCGTGCAGTCCCCTGTCGCATTTAGCCATGCCGAACAACTGGTTCAATGAGATAAAGTTGTTCAATTTGGAAGGCGTTAAAACGGGCGTTCTTGCCCCTTATTGTTAAGGGATAGAGAGTGCAGGAGCCGTGTACGAGGTCCGTACGCACGGTTCTGTGGGAAGGACGGGGCAATAGCCCCGCCTTACCTAATGACAGGAACCGAATAATTAATTATTCAGTCTCAGCTTCCAGCATACGCTGCCCGCTGATGGAAATTTTGCGGGGTTTCATGGCTTCGGGAATCTCACGTTCCAGCTCAATGTGGAGCAGGCCGTTGTCCATCTGGGCGCCGGTAACTTTTACATAGTCAGCCAGCTGGAATTTTCTTTCAAAGTTGCGCTCTGCAATGCCCTGGTGCAGATACTGACGTTCAGTGTCGTCGGCTTGTTTTTTGCCCTGAACCACCAGAACATTTTCACGGCTTTCAATATCCAGTTCGTCTTCTGTGAAACCGGCAACCGCCATAGTGATTCGATACTGGTTCTCTGCCAGCAGTTCAATATTGTAAGGAGGGTAGCCGCCCTGTTTGGTACTCTGGCTATTGTTTGTCATGCCTTCCAGCAAATGGGCAACACGGTCGAAACCAATCACGGAACGGTACAGTGGGCTGAAGTCTAAATCGATAGTACGCATTGTCATATCCTCAATCGAGCAATATGTTATTAACAGTGACCTTTCCCCAGGAACAGGTCGTTGGTTTTGCGACAATGCTCGTATGAGCCATCGTCGATATTATTAATAAGGACGATGGTTTTCGCTTTCAACCCTTTGTTTGAAAATTTTTTATGCCCCTGTAACCTTTGGGGCTATTGGGTTGAATTAAAACTGCTGGATATTTCAACACCGTCTATGCTGAGTCGCGCCAACTTGCGAAATCTCTTCTTTTTGCTCTTTACAGCACTGGCGGCAGAGGCCTGCTTAAGGGCATCTCTGCCATTACATCATGAAGGGCAAAAAGGTGGGTTTTTGCGAGCGTTTTAATTTAGCACCGCTGTATGGAAGCGACGCTCTCTTTATCACCTTAGTGATGGTTTAGGTATTTGATGATGAACATTCTGAAACCAGTGGCACTGCCATTGCTGGCCTGTTTTTTTACCTGCTTTTCTGCGATGTACGTGCATGCAATGGATACAATCGACCGTTACACATATTCCTCTAAAGGTAGGGAATGGAACCTGGTTCAATCCAAAAGTACTTTTTATGAAAAGGGAAAGCTGTTCTCAAACGTGTATTTTATGACGCCACAAAGTGAAGAGTCACCCAGAACCGGCAACAAAAAAACTACTGTCCTTAGTGATTTAAGCGTCGGTTTATGGGACGTTAAAGAACCTAACGATGATTCCAGACCCGGCCTCTCTACTGGCAGGAAGGATGATAAGAGGGTGACCTATATTTCTGATCGATTACCAAATAATTATGTCCCACTGGATCCAGTCCTGTTCGACCAGATACGTGGATCGCACGCAATTCAGATAGAGCGCATAATGCTTCCTTCAAGTCTGATTCCGATTGAGAATCTTTTTATCTGTCCGTTCCTCCATAACCCCACGATCCTGTCGGATAGCACTATTTCCGGAGCGGCTGCTGGTGCGACTGCTGCTGCCACGATTCGACTGCGCGGTAATGTGACTATTTATCGGTTCTCGAATGATATTAACATCGAATTACCAGCGAACGACGAATTACCAGGAGTGGTAGATGAAATAACTGTGCCAGCTGAAGCTGAAATAGCAATCAGTCCCGATCGGAGCCGAATCACGCTTATTGAACTCTCGGTAACAGAAAGCGACGCAGCTGACGCTAACGTAGAGCCTTTTACGCTGAGCCACGTAGGGGGAGTAGAACAGGAGGAGAACAGGAATGGAACACAGCAGGACGCAGGAGCGGGCATAACCACCCTGCCAGAAGCAGGCAGTGTTGAACAACTGTTGCCTATGAGCCTCACGCCGGATAATTTTAAAACAGCGGATTGGTAGGAATAAGGGTAAGAGTCGGCAACCTATACGACAGCGAGTATGTCACTCGAGCTGATAATCCAGCATCGTATCGTTGTCGAACAGGTAACGACCGGAGCAGGCTTTCCCTTGCAGCATAAGGGGCAGCCAGACCTTGTCGTCTTCCCACATTTCTTCGTAGGGAATGGCATCCAGATTAAACCAGAGTGGAATAGCTTCATCGGTTTCAGTGGGTGTGCCTTCGTAGTCTGTGGCAGTGAACAGGTGAACATGAATTGAGTAACCGTCCACAAACTGAAACCGGCACTCTCCCCGATATTGCATATTCAATGGGGTGATGCACAGTTCTTCCTGAACTTCCCTGACTGCGCATTCCAGCCTGGTTTCTCCTGGCTCCTGGCGTCCGCCCGGGCCGTTTATTTTTCCGGCACCCAGTCCGCGTTTTTTTCGTATCAGCAGGATTTTTTTATTCTTGATCACGAACGTCAGGGTGGCAGGGTCTTTGGCCTGCCAGGCAGTCCAGTCGATATCTGTCAGGGATTTGGGGGCAAAAAATGTTTCTGTCATCAGGTTCATAACTGTCGTCGGGGAAAGTCATCACTATTATGTCACAACCTGAAGGTTTTCCAGGTTGACCAGGGTTAGAATATTCGACTGAAAAGCACCTGTGTCTATGTAGAAAGAGTTACCCAGCTGCTGTGGAGACTCTACAATCGTATGGCCACAGATAATGGCATCGACCCCGGAAACCGTTGATGTATCCCCGCTTCGGACTTTCTCGCGTGACCACATCATGTAGTTTCTCAGCTCACTGTCTTTTTCAATGTCGTCCGGCGCCCAGTAAGGCAGGGGGTATTCAGCATGGCACAGGGCAATGAGTTTGCCAGAAGGTGTGGTAACAGAAATGAGTTCGGGCAGGGTATCGACGAGGTCGGCATAGTAATGCAGTTTTTCGGTAGGAACCATCAGGTGCCAGCGCCCGCCGTTCAGAATCCAGTCGGCAGTGATAGCGGATGAAGCCAGGCAGCGTGCCACCATTCGCAATGTATCTTCATGATTGCCGCAGACCGGATGAAACCAGGGCTCGTTGATCAAGCCGAGACATTGTTCAGACCTGGCTCCCCGGTCAATCAGGTCGCCTACGCTGAAGCACCGGTCTTTGGCAAAGTCGAAATCCACTTTATCCAACGCTTCGAACAGCAGGTCGTACATGCCGTGGAGATCGCCAATGGCAAAGTCTCTACCCTGATGGTTGGCTGAAAAAGACTGATGAAACATACTGAACCCTCCGGTACTTTCCCTGTGGTTGGGGACTGTTTACTGACGATCTTGTTATCGGTTACTTTGCTATCGACGCAATACCTGTGACCGGGTCAATAGTGACTGAACCTTTCTGCGACTGGTGAAGGAGTCGATTAACCTGCTGATGCTGACTGAGTTTGTGGAATGACACAGGAACCTGAAGGTTTAATTTACCGTTTTTGCGCATCTGCTGTTCTTTGTCGATAACGTCAAGAAACCGAGGCAGGACTTTTATGACAGTGTCAGTCAGCCCGGTTTCTGCAACAGCGTTGGCAAACAGGGCCGGAGCATAAGTGGGGGCTGGTGTCCGGGTATTAGTGAACTGATACTGACTGTAAGCCAGCCAGCGTTTCTGGTCGGCCGGGGTGAGTTGCCTGAAAGCCTGATAGAGCTGTTTTCCCTGTTCAGCTGAAAACAGTCGCAGAGAGGCAGCAATGGAAGCTAGAGCGAGCTGTTCGTTGGTATTCTGCGTGAGTTTCTCCAGTTGCAGCCAGTCAGAACGTTTTGCCAGATAAGCCCGCATTGGGTTGAAGTCTTTTTTACGGGTGCCGAGCTGATCCAGCACTGACTTTACGGCTGTCATGGCGTTGTAGGTATCCTGAGTCAGGTACAGTGAGCCTTTAGGGGCAATATGTCCACGGAATCCGGTGATATTGATCACCCAGTGATAGTACCAGAACCTGAGGTCGTCTCCGGAAACTGAGCCGTTGCTCAGCCCCTGGTCGATATGCTCATACATTGACAGTGAACCCTCGTTATACATCATGTGACGCAGGTGGCTGTCGGGCATAAAAGCAACTTCAAACAGATGATTGCCGGTTTTGAATCGGTTGTTCAATGCTTGCGCCAGAGGGTAAATTTTACCGGCTTCCGGCGCAGTGGCTGCCAGGAATTTTACGCTGTCTGTTGGAAGCTTTAGATTCGGGATAAGTCGGGCTTTATGAATGGCTTCCGGCGACAGGGTAACAGCCGAGATGATGGCAGCTGCTGCCAGCACCTCATAACGGTAGTCCTTCAATGCACGAATATCGGCTGACAGCTGCCTGAAACTTTCAGCCGAGAGTATTTCAGCCGAGAGTATTTCAGCCGAGAGTATTTCAGCCTTTTCATCCTTTTGCGGAGCAATGAATTTCTCAAAGTCCTCTTTGGTGCCTGATCGCAGCCGTTGCAGGTTATAAAGCCGTGACAGGGCTCTTGGAACTTCTCTGTGAATCCCTTTGACTTTGTAGAAATCCATTTCCGGAGTGGCCAGCGGGTTATCCATCACCCAGCTCAACTGGTTTATCTGAGCGTCAGAAATTATCAGTTCCTGCCCATAAGTGGCTTTGATATAGTTCCTGAGTGTTGTGATGTTGGCGTTGGCCAGACTACTTTCAGCAGCCAGCATCATCATGGGAAAGAGTATTCGGGCCAGCGTTTTCATGGTTGCTCCTTTTCATGGTTGCTCCTTTTCATGGTTGCTCCTATGGTAGCTACTTATGGTGGCTCCTTATGGTTAAGGCAGAGATTGCAGCCTCAATACGCCGCTTAAGCATAGCAATCGATTGGATAAGTCTGATCAAACCTATACTTGGGGGGCGTGATCTGATAAAGAGTCAACCAGAGACATTAATTAAAGGCAGGGGTTAGAGCGATGGAGAATCAACCGGAAGCGATTACCACGTTGTTTAACCAGCAGGCTGATAATTATCAGCAACGCTACATTGATGGCATGCTGGCGCACTACGCCCCGGACGCCGAGCTGCTGTTCTGGAGCAGTGAAAATGTCAGCTGTACCACTCACAGCGGTCTCAGGGTCTGGTATGAATCCCTGTTTGACCAGTTTGAAATCGAATCTGTTCAATATCGGCTGGAATCGTTCTGGGAGTCTGGCGATGTGATTGGCTGTTGCAGTACCTGGCAGTTTGAAACCAGAATGAAGCCGGAGGGATCAGCCACGGAACTGCAGTCGCTGAGAGCGACTCATATTCTCAGGAAGCTTGGTAATGAATGGAAAATCGTTCATTTGCATGCTTCGCCTCAGTAATACCGGTCAAAACATCAGCTTCTTTTTATTCCAGTCTGCTTTTTATTCCAGCCGACACTCCATCCTCACTGCAACGATGTACTAGTCTGTGTTATTCAACTAACAGGTGGGAGACGGTGTAGTGACCCTGCAAAATATGCGTCACTGTACAAATGTTCCAGAAGAACAGTACCGACTGGCATTTGCTATCTCCCTGGGAGGGATGCTGGAACTCTATGACTTCATGGTTTATGCCATGATGGCGAGTTATATTGCGGAGTGTTTTTTTCCTTCCAGTGATCCGATGACTTCTCTGCTGGGAACCTTTGCAACCTTTGCTGTTGGTTACCTGTCACGACCTCTTGGTGGTATTTTCTTCGGGCATCTTGGTGATCGCCGTGGACGTAAAAAAACGTTCACATTAACCATATCCATTATGGCACTGACCACCGTTTTGATTGGGTGCATACCAACGTATAACAGCATTGGCATTTTTGCCCCTGTCCTGCTGGTTTTACTGCGACTGTTTCAGGGTTTTTCTCTGGGAGGTGAACTGCCCGGTGCGATGACTTACATGAGTGAAACCACTCCCGGACGCAGCGGGCTGGTTATCGGTATTCTGTTTATGTCGTTAATGCTGGGGCTTTCTCTGGCGACCTTTGTGCATGGGTTGCTGACACTGTTTCTGCCGCTGGATGTTATGACGGAGTGGGGCTGGCGGGTACCTTTCTGGATAGGTGGCCTGTTGGGAGGGCTTAGTTTCTATATGCGACGACGGTTTGATGAGTCCGGACTGTTTACGGCACTGAATCAGGTGCGACAGCATCAGACTGTCCCGTTTCTGGAACTGGTGCGTAACCATCTGCGTGGTTTTGTCTGCGGGTTCTGCATTATCGCCGTATGTGGCGCAGCCGTCACTGTTCTGGGAGTCTATATGCCCGGCTATCTGGTGACATTACACGGCTTCGCCAGTGATGAAGTCGCCTGGCAGGCATCGCTGGCGTATATTATGTCAGCCCCGATCTGTCTGCTGATGGGGCTGGCGAATGATCGTTACTCCCATAAACTGCTGCTGTTGTTCAGTATTGTGCTGATAGCCGGTACCAGCCTGCCTTACTATCAGTACATCAGTTCTGAAGGCGCTGAACTCAGCAAGATCATGATGGTGTCAGCTATTCTTGCGGCATTTGTGACCGGGGTGCTGCCGCCAATGCTGGTAAGGCTGTTTCCCACGGAAGTGCGCTATACCGGGGTGGCAATCACCTATAACCTGGGAATAACTCTGTTTGGTGGTCTTGCGCCGGTTTCAAGCACGCTGCTGGTCAAGTGGTTTGGTGTAACGACCGGCCCGGCAATATACCTGATGATTATTTCACTCTTCTCGCTGCTGATTGTTTTTGTCACCTGGCCTGATTACTCCATGGTAACAGACAGGGGGAAAGGTCAGGGTCAGTAGTTTTTCAGATACGTACCGGAAAGAGGCCGAAGGTGTCTGTGAACACGGTATCATTACCGCCCGTATTCTGAGTGAAGAAAGTGTTGAAGATAATCGCTTTGTTAGATGGCTAAAGCAACTGTCTCAATCTATTCTCCAATACATATGAATTTATATACACAGGCTCTAATTCATCATCTGATGCTAAGTTATCTTTGGCAAGAAATGACCGATAGGTTTTTTTCAAAAGCATGATTATGTAATTTCTTATTTGCGAATCACAGTGATTGTATTCAATTGCACTCATCGAACTGCAATAGCCTTCTGTAAAGCTATTAACAAATTCCGGAATAGCAACAACCCAGGCAGCTAACGATGGATCATCGAGTAACAATATGTGTGTCGGTAAAACCTGTAATGTCACTGAATGAATATCTTTAGTCAAATACTGAGGTTCTTTTAGTGATTCAGATAAACCATCTATATCTACAAAGTGGATATTGTTATTAGATTTAATGATTATGTTTGAGCTATGTAAATCACCATGCACTAAATGAGATTTTAACGAAATAAAATCATCAACTTCTTCGCTGACTCCTGACTTATGCATAGTACCAAGTGTCAATCCGATAGTTCTATATAAAATATTTAATCGACCTTTATTTAACTCACCTTGAAACATCTGCTCTTTTAAAGTGCTTAATGTATCACCATTTATGTGGGGATAAACTAAATAATGAGCAGGCGATGTTTTATTTAAAGCATGAACTTCAGCAATTGGTTTAACTAAACTAGAACAGAGATTAGATAAGCAGTTTTGCAATAAATAATTAATAATCACATTATTATTTTGAAAAGTATTTTTGGACTGTTTAAAAAATAATTTATCATATGGGCATGTCAATACATAGAATTCATCTTGAGTAACAGATTCTTTTCCAAAATAAACCTGTTCAAGATTACAATATTCATAATGTCTAATATTAATAGAGCTTAAAATTTCAGAGACACATCCATGTAATTGCTCTGAATTACATGGTATAAAGTCATATGCATGCAAATATGAAGACAGAAAAAACTTCATCAATAAGACCATTTTAAATCTTGCATTCATTATTTTCATATCAATGACCTGGATTGATTTTATAATGTTTGCACTAAGTTTTTGGAATTTAGTTCAAGTTAAATGCCATATCGCCATCTAACGAATAAGGGCGGTGTTCAGAGGGTATGGCGAACTGCTGTTTGGCTACAAGTTTAGTCGTCATAACGTGGGAGTAATACTGCGTAATAACCTGCGCTCAGACAATCTGGCTTCTAGACTGGTCATTCCCGATGACTGAAAAATTCCGGGGTTATGTACAGTACATCAGTTTAGGGGTGATGTTAACGGGCTGGCTATAACGTTCGGGCTGCGGTAACCGATGTTGAGAAGGTATTTCATGGTGATGAGCAACAGCACAGTAAATTTATCCCGGGATCAGCTGGGATTAATATTTATAACCTCAATGGGTGGTTTTCTGGAGCTTTATGATTTCATCATCTATGCCTTGATGGCACCGTACATTGCCGATCAGTTTTTCCCCGGACACGACACTTACACTTCTCTGCTGACAACGTTTGCGACCTTTTCCATAGGGTATCTTGTCCGGCCATTAGGCGGGATTGTGTTTGGGCATCTGGGTGACCGCTTTGGACGTAAACCTGTCTTTGTCGCAACGGTTCTGGTTATGGCACTGTCAACCTTTCTGATGGGGTGTCTTCCAACGTATTCTCAGGTTGGCATCTGGGCGCCGCTGATGCTGGTGTTTCTGCGCATATTGCAGGGGTTCTCTATCGGGGGAGAAATTCCCGGTGCCATGACCTACCTGAGTGAAACGGTTGATCATCGTCGTGGATTGGTGATCAGCCTGCTGTTTTCAGCACTAACGAACGGAATCCTGTTTGGTTCGCTGGTGAATGCCTTTATGCTCTGGTGGCTGCCTGAAGACAGCATGCAGGAGTGGGGCTGGCGAGTACCTTTCTGGCTGGGAGGAACGCTGGGTATTTGCAGTTACATTGTGCGCAAGCATTTTCAGGAGTCTGGTCTGTTTTTACAGCTCGTTAAACACAAGACGCGTTCGGCTGTCCCCCTGGTACAACTGCTGCAACGGCATCGACGTGAGTTATTGACTGGTGTTCTTCTGACTGCTCCGGGAGCAAGCTGTATAACGTTGCTGTTTTTGTTTACACCGGGCTATCTGACAAAAATTCTGAATTATCCTGACAGTGATGTTGCGCTGGCTGGTGGCATAGGTATTTTTTTCACCTCGTTAGTGACCATTGTTGCCGGACACCTGGCTGACCTGTTGCCTGTCCGTCGTCTTCTGCTTGCAGCGTATAGCTTTATTGTACTGTCTTCAGTGCCGGTGTTTTACTGGTATGAATCCGGTGCAGATGTGTATCTTGTCATGTTGTTTAGTGGACTGATGGCGGGTTCCCTGGCCGGTGGGCTGGTAACCCTGTCGATTTTGTTTCCGGTTAATGTACGTTATTCAGGCATCGCCTTCTGTTACAACGCCGGTTTTGCTCTGTTCGGAGGCTTAACGCCGGTGATTGCCATGGCACTGATTGGCTGGAGTAACAGCCTTCAGGCACCAGCCTGGTACCTGATGACAAGCGGCGGTCTGGGGCTGCTGGCAGCATGGAGGCTGCCAGCCTTGCACAACGCTAGCTGACCTCTTTTCTGGCAGCCTCTAACAGTGTTTCGATTTCTTCAGGGCAGGTATCGAAGGACGTAACAAACCGGTAAACATCAGGAGCAGGCCCGTTTGGGTAAAAGGGAACAATGCGGATCAGTGCTTTTGCCATGGCTTCGGGCATAGTCACAAATACCTGATTGGTTTGTACCGGGTGGAGCAGGTCAATACTGTTGATCTGACTCAAACCCTCTGCCAGTCGTTTTGCCATTTCGTTGGCATGATAGGCATTTTTATACCATAGCCGGTTCGTAAACAGTGCCTGGAACTGTGCCGAGATAAAACGCATTTTAGAGTGCAGTTGCAGACCCTGTTTTCGCAGGTGCAAAAAGCCATCGGCAGCACTCTGGTCAAAAAATACCAGTGCTTCACCAAACATCAGACCGTTTTTGGTGCCTCCCAGAGACAGAATATCGACGTACTCACACAGTTCTGCCAGAGAGCAGCCAAGTGCGACCGCAGCATTGTACAGACGACAGCCATCGACATGGAGCAGCAGGTTCAGTTCGTTGCAGGCCTGTTTAATATCCGCCAGCTCCTCAAGGCTGTAAATGGTTCCCCACTCAGTGGACTGGGTAATGCTGACCAGTCTGGGCCGGGTGGCATGAGGCCCCCAATACGTTTCATCAGCATACGCCCTGCGAACCTGTTCAGCAGTGATTTTTCCTTCAGTGGCCGGAACCGTCAGCATTTTGCTGCCTGTGGCATTGATTGGTGCGCCGACTTCATGGGTAACAATATGGGCGGTGTCGGGGCAGATAATGCTTTCAAAGCTTTTCAGGGCTGCTTTGCAGGCCAGGGTATTAGCAGCCGTGCCGTTGTAAACGAAATAAACAGTGCATTCCCTGCCCAGCTCTTTTCTGATCAGCGTTTCAGTATCCCGGGACAGGGCATCGTTACCGTAAGAGGCGGTATGACCCTGGTTGACCTGAATCAGAGCATTCATGACTTCCGGACAAACACCGGAAGCGTTGTCACTGCAAAAGTGTCTTTCCATGAAAATAGTCAATTGTGTAATGTTGCCAAACAGTCATGAGCGGCTCTTAATAAATAAGAGTGCAGCTCACTCCAAAACATGAAAATGAGTACAGAGTCTCTGAGAGCTGCATTTTCATACTTAAAAGGAAGGAGAGGTTAGCACAGGCAGGATTCTGGCTGCCAGACTGATTGAGCGGGTGAGGGTGATGCACTCAGAATGTAGTGGACAGGTCTACGCCTGGAGGCATCACCCCATAGTTCACATACCAGTGACTTTCTATAAAAGCGCTGGGTTCCTCTTACGAGCCATTTTTATCAAAACACCGTCCAGAGCTGCATCACTTTTTTCTTTGACCACTTTAATGATCTTCAGGTAGTCGAATACTTCTCTGTAATATTCAGGCTCAGAATCTTCTGAATGGTTTGGATTACCTGAAAACTCTTTTGCATCATACAGGACAATGGGCAAACCTTGCAGGTATGGGCGGGCATTTACCATTAAGTCAATAAAATCAGATATATTTTGGGCTTGTTCATCAGGGGATAAGGTATCTTTTTCAGACACCAATGAGCCAGAACGATTAAACCACCCTAAATACCCTTTTTCATAGAGACGTTCTTTAAGATAGGTTCCAGTTGAACTGGCAAAGTTAATTTCACGATTAGTCGTAAGCCCGAGTATTTCAAGATCATCAAGCCCTCCTGCCGAAATTAAGATTCCCTGACCTTTGGTCTCATAGGTATCAAAGGTGCCCAGCCATGCAGCCTCAAGGTAGGAAAAATGATCAATATCTCTGGATTTTGTATCTTTGGCCAGACTGAATAAAAGGTCTCTGGCATCATCAGTCAATATGTTTTCGATCTGCATAGCCAGTCCGAGGTCATAACAGAGGTTTTGTCCGTATATCTGTTTTTTTATAAGCTCGCTTAAACCAACGCTGATTAGCTTTTTAATAAGAGCGAGGGGTTTGTTATCAACATAATTATTTTTATTGGGCAGTTTCCCCCTGTAAATAATTTCTGGCTTCCTGCTACCCTCTGGCATATATCCTATACGAATTCTGGTAAAAGACGTTCCTGCCGAAACAGCAATTATAAATCTTGTATCACAGGTTCCGGTAGGTGTTGTTCCACTTCTCTTCAAGCCTCTTTCTTTGGTAACCACGAAGTTATGACCTATATCAGGCCCAAGATCACTGTTACCAAAAAGGGTAGCTGATAATGGTTTTGATTGAACCAAAAGACTCACCGTGAACAATGGTATCGCTGCAAGGATGCGCAAAAAATACGACTTCATGATCAACTATCCATTTTCTTTTCATTTATGAAAGGCTCTATTATAGCTGGTTCAAATATAACGCAAGCTCTAACTTTATCCATTTAAAAGCACTAGAATTATTTTCCGATAAATAGTGATGCTGGCTATGTTTTTACCCTATTCTCTCTATCATCATGGAATGAACTAAAGCGCCAGGTGGATTTGTCAGCTGAAGTCTGTGTACGATCAGGATGCCTTACGATGAACTAAGCTTGCTCAGGGGTAAAATGTTTACGATTTTTATAGTCGTTCTTTCCCCGGGCAAGCTTTGGTACTTCAGGGCTCCAACCTTGAGTCAGTGCCATTGCCCTTACAGTCTGACTATGAGTGTGGGGTAGCAGATTATGTATGAGAAGGATAATGCACATCAATTGTTAATTTATAGCCGGACTTTTTTTAAAGAATCTTTGAAATCAGCTAACAAAACATTTTCCTTATCTTATGGCACAGCCGTAACTGCTCATATTCCATTGGCAAGAACCGTTTCCTGATAGCCTGATGCCTTCAGGATGAGATGCCCCAGCTGCGGAATCAGATTGGTTCCAGTCAGCCTGTCCCTGAGATAGTTGGCAAAGGACACCCCGTGTTGTTTACAGGTCTTTTTCAAACTGGCAAAGGTGTCGCGGCATTTCCTCCCAAGTTTACTCCGGGTACCACCGCTAACCTTTCGCCGTTTCACATACTCTCTGATCTGCCTCTCGCTCAGGTTGTTGTGCAGTGGCAGCCACGGATACTCAAGAACCAATAACAGCTCTTCCCTGACAACCATCAGTTTGCCCAACTCAGCCTGCAAGGCAGGGTAGTCAACCCGCTGTGTTACCCAACGATCAAACTCCTGGTAGAGCTTCTGTTTCTCCTTGTCCGTTGGTTTTTTCTGGTAGGCCTCAATGTCGTCGTAGAGGCACCAGTACTGATCCTGCACGGTGTCACGGGCGGCTCGTTCCAGGTCATTGGCCGGTATCAGCTTGTCCATGTTTCTTCCCGCATGGTACCAACACAGCGAATGCTGAAAGGCTGTATCAAACTGCCGGGCTCCATCGCTATGGATAATCAGGTTCTCAAGGCGATGATTGAGCATCAATGCGGCCTTTAAAACACCCTCTGTCGCCCAGCGCCTTTGTTGCGGGGCAGCACAACCAATGCTGTTAAGGAAGCTCTCCCACTCTTCTTCTGTTGAGAAACGCTTCTCGCCGCATTCGGATAGCGCAGTGATCCACTTCTTCGACACATCAACCTGATTCTCCATGTAGTCAATGGCAACGTCGTTGAGAAGATAAAGCCGCTGCTGCCCTTGCAGACAGCCCAGGAAATTAATCCTGCTCTTACTGTCGCTGCTATGGAAGTAGGAAAAATAAGGGTTGCCGATAAACAGGCAGTAGCCGTTTTTTCCTTGGTGGCGAGCACCTGTGTCGTCGGCCTGGAGATAATCAGAGCAAGTCAGCCCTGCTTCCAGCAATTCTTCTTTTTCCTGGTGGAAAATATCATGGCCTTTCGTCAGGATGTTGCTCAGGGAACCTTCTGATATTGAGCATCCATGGTCGTGCAGCCAAGATAGCAGTAGTGGCTGTGTCGTACTGCATGAATGATAAAAATCCAGCAGATGGGCTTTCAGGTTGTCGCCAAAACGGTCTTTCACATGATCAGGTAGCGGGGCTGACACCCCGCCTTCCGGAGTTGTGTAATACTCACGCCTGTAGCGAGTAGTGACAAAACGCAAGTCCAGCTCAGTATGGAAAAAGTCGATATAGCACTTGAAGCGCCAGTTCTCACCGGGAGCAGCGATTGAACAGATTTCCTCTCGGTCAACAGTCATTGGTGGTGCAGCGGTTTCACCGGCTTCTTGTGATCGTGGTCGTTTACTTTTCGGCGGACGATCAGTGTCACTTTTCCCGGCAGCCTGATCAGTGTCTTCCGCAGAAGAGCTGTCTTCCTGATCATCGCCCTTGTCCGAGACATTAGGCCTGATTTTAGGCTTGCCCTTGTGCTTCTTCAGGTGGCGAATTTCTGCTCGAAGCTGTTCGTTCTCTTCGACCAGCTGTTCGATCTGAACGCGCTGCCTTTCAATTTGCACAGATTGCTTCTCGACCGTGTCGAGAAGGTTTTTGACGAATGAACGCAACTGTTCATTGTCTGTACTGGAGAATAGTGAGTCAGGCAGGTGCATACGGTGAAATATACGAAAGATCAGGATAACTTTCTTTGACCTGTAGAGGTTGATTTGCCAGTCAATTTTGAGCAGTTACGCACAGCCTCCACATTGAGAAAACAAAGGCGTATTTATCATGCTGAAAGATCCGGTGAATTAGTACGTTATTTGAGGCAGAATTACGATATTAAACGATTGCTGCATGCTTTACACTCATTTAACTCAATGGACAGGGTCGGTAACTGTTTTGAGTATTCCATAGTAGCGATTAATCATGGAGTTGAGACTCACATTCCAAATATATGGCTTGCGTCGCAAAACTTACATCAATTTTTGGTACTGGCAGATACAGCCAGCTTGAATGATCTGGCAGTGGATGAATTTTGGCAGCACGAAGATAATGACTTCTGGGTGTGCGATCCATGGTTCAATATATACTGCAAAATGCACTTGTATCGTTTGATGACTGTAATCAAATCGACCCAGTGGGAACATGAAGGAAAGGAAATATATATTGATGATAACAATACTGAACCTGCATCTATGTGGGTTAACAGACTGATTTTGAGAAAAATGCAATTTGTTAAAATGACAGATTCAGAAGGTCAACCCACCAATAACTGGAGCCGTCTTTCATCGACAGCATGACACCGTCGAGAGATGCTGCCGCAGTCACCGCCTTTTTTCTAAAGGAAGAGCCTGGAGGGATTGAGAAAGTGATCAAGGCACTTTGATCATGCCCTGCTGATTCTCATTGAGCAGGTCGAAAGGAGGCAGGCTGAAATTAAATGGATCGGGCATGAGTATCTGCCATAGTTTTCTGCCAGGTGACAGCAAAGAAAATAGACTCTACCTTGAATCAGGAGTTTTTATGTCGAGGTTGAGTCAATGAATATAATTAAGCTTTCTAAGATAAGGATATTTTATGCAATAATACTTATCTTGTCTTCACTCTCTTCCAGTCACTCTTATTCAGCTGAATTTAAATATTCAAGTTCTGGATCAAGCTCAAAAATGACGATTGTAAAAAATGGTCTGACAAAAACATACTATGGCTGGGGTGCAAGAGTCAGAGCATTTCCTGTGATAGCAGGTGCTGGCATTGTAGCAGGCGGCGCTCTGCTTGGCGTAAGCATGGCAACTGCAGCTGCAGGCGTTGCAATTACAGCTATTCCAGTAACTTTGTTCTATGCCAGCTGTAGGGGGGTATCCTCAGTATTACGAGCAGCTAAAGACTCGAAATTTCCTCCTCCCGGAGCAAATGCTGAATTAGCTGAGTCATCTGAAGTAAATGTAAATTTATCAGTATTGATTCCAGTTACTCCGACCAGTCTGATTGATAAGGACTATTTGTGTCACTTAATTCATGGTTTACCGAAAGAAAAGGCTCTTATCAATAGACAGGAAATTGCTGAAAAAATTATTAATTTCTCAGGAGTATCATCTCTTGCTGATCCAACACTAAATCAATTTCATGAAAAATCTGCATCAGGTCAGGTAAGAAATTATCTGGTAGTACTGCTAGCAGAAGGTTTTGAAACTGAAAAAACAAAACCGCGAGAGCTATCTAAGCATGATGCGGACTTTATAGTATCAAATATGATATTTTTACATCATGAATTAGAAACTAATTTGATTAATCATGAGGGTGATATTGCTAATATCCTATCTGATAAAATTAAGCATTATTCAATGCAAATAACTGAAAAACAATTAGAAGGCTGCGTTTTATTTTTCATGATGAGTGACGATATGGCCAGAATAACTTTTGTACCATTTTCCTGACAAAGCCACCTGACAAAAATATCCGGTGGGTTGCGCCTTCGGCGTAGCCCCTGAGATTGGCGTTTTATGAATAAAGAACACATAAAAGAATTCCTTTTTCATTGTCTTCTCCTGCTGTACAGGGCGCTCCGATACGATTGTTTTTACTTCGCCCTGGCTGTTTGTTACATCCGCTGTGAATTTGAATGTTCCGCATTGCTCTTTGATTGATTAACTACGACTTTCGTATTATTCGTCCTGCATAGTGTGAATCATCGAACTCCGTTCCAGACCTGCATAGCTCATGCTTAATGGTTCAGTCATAGGATTCTTCACAACGATCATACGAGTGTTATCGTTCTTGATATAAAGTGAAGCCCGATACCTTTCCGCCAGCACAGCCTCGTTGAAACCAAAAAAGCTGACCAGCGTCATCAATATCTGGCACACCCCCCTGACGCGCTTAAACTGTTTTTTGTGCTGCATGTGTAAAAACATGGTTCTATCCCTGATATCACCTTCGTGGGAATGATCTTAGGTAATAAATAACAGGGTTTGCATAACAGGGGTGTCAGCAAGGCTAACGTTCAACAAAATCAAGACGTTTTCTCATACCTTTTCTATACTCAGTGCGCATTTTTACTAAGAAAAGGCTTAATTCCATGAAGTATATTGTTCCTGTCTTTTTGTCGGCTCTGCTGGCGGGTGAGGCTGTGTCAGCTCCAGTCTGCCCAACTCACATTAAGATCGATTTATTCAGCGAGAGTGAATCAGGAGCGTGGGAGTCTTATGCCCATTACAGCAGTGAAACCGGAACAATGGTTTTACCCAATAATCAGTGTGAAAAGGTTAGCTGGTTTGATTATCAAAGTCCTGATGCTTCCGGCTCGTACACACAGTTACAGAAGCCACAATGGGTTAATAAAGCCAGTCCCATTACTTTTGGGCATCAAAATTCCAGGGAGGGGGACTTCTGGGGAACAATCACCATTACCATGACCTGGCAGCCGGATGATCATTCACGGATAAAAGAGTCACACCCCTATCTGACAAACAATGAAATAAAACGATTTGCACCATCAGATTCGCAACCTCCTGCCAAAACCTGTGTTTTCTATATTGCTGCTTCAGGCCCGGCAAAACCCGTCACTGACAAGGCTGAATTTCATGGCGCACAGTGCGACTGGAGTGTAACAAAAGAAGGTATCTACACTCTGAAGGCGAAATAAAAACCGATGTCATCAGGAGTCGTTCTGGTCAGCAGGCATGCTGTTGCTTTTGCTGGAAGTTAAAGGGTGCAGGTTAAAACCACATCATCGTATGAAATAGCACACTATAATGCCCTGTTGGACAGAGCAAAAGTCGAAACTAACCAGCATTCGGCCTTCTTATCTTCAGGCAGGAATTCTCTGGTACCGTGCCTTTCACGCCGTTGCTGGAAATACATCGGAAAAAAACTGAAAAAGTCCTGTTTGCTTGCGAACCAGAATTCTCCGTAATTGGGTTCAAAGAAACAGGCATCTCCCTTGATATAATCAGAACCTCCCAGCCAGACGGCGACAGCATGGGTACGAGCCCTGTTGATGACGAAATCTTTCACACCAAAAGCAACAAAGGCGTAACAGCCATAACTCTTTGCAAGAGTGGTAACAATATGGTATTCAACATCCGGGTAGTCAGAGGCATTCACATCTGACGTCAAGGATATCATGCCATGCATTCCAAGCCATGTCGTCACGGCAGAAGCGGCGACTCTGTTTTTTAAACTGTCATGCAAAAAAATCATGTGATTTAGTGTCAGAACTTCTCGATTATCAAGACCCGATTGCCTCAGATGGTTGGCAAGACTGTCGTTATGGGCATGATAGTTTATCCAGCAGGCACTCAGAGCGTCGCATATACCATTCTTCCCTATTCTCAGGTATATATCTTCCTTAGCCTGGCTGAACTCCCAAACGGTAACGCCCTTAAATTGCCTGACCAGATCGTACATCGTCATCTGGAGCCACCTGTACAAATCGGTTTAGTCCCTTCAAAATAGACGATGTAATTATTGATCCACAATAAAAAAGATCCAAACTGCTCAGCTCTGCTGACCGTCGACATAGTGTGAGCAGCAGAAGCCTGTTCAGTTCTTACTGGCTTGTTTGAACTACTATTTTACCGTTGATTACCGATGAAATGAGCGTTCTCCAATGCCTAAGTCTCCGGTCCAGCCCAAGCGAACGCTAACCGCCTTTACCCTCATAATGATAACGACAGGTACCATAACCAGTATTCACGGTGCGCCGTCTATGGCTGAGTACGGGTTCGGCCTGATCTTTATCTACTTATTCGTCGCACTGGTCTTTCTTGTGCCTTCAGCGTTGATTTCGGCTGAGCTTGCAACTGGCTGGCCGGAGGATGGTGGCGTGTATATCTGGGTCAGGGAGGCATTTGGTGAACAGCTTGGTTTCGTTGCTGTCTGGTCGCAGTGGATTGAGAATGTTATCTGGTTTCCATCCATTCTTACGGTGGCTGTTCTGGCAGCAGCGTACGGGTTTGATGCCCGGTTAGCTGACAATGGACAATTTATCTTTCTGGCAGTCAACGTGGCTTTCTGGTTATTAACCATCACCAATCTGTTTGGCATGAAAACATCGGGTACTGTCGCCAGTGTCTGCACCATTCTTGGCAGGGTTTTGCCAATTCTGGCCATATTCACACTGGCCTGCTTTTATCTGGCAAAAGGCAACCCGATGCCCATTGAATTCTCTCTGGAGAGTTTTGTCCCTGATTTTACAGATATCAATAAATTGACTTTTATTGCGGGGGCATTTCTTACCTTTGCCGGAATAGAAGCCTCTGCCTCCAATGCTGCGTCTGCCAGAAACCCGCAAAGAGATTACCCGTTTGCTATTCTCGCCTCCGCCTGTCTGGCCGTGATACTGGTTACGCTGGCAGCACTGGCCATCGCTATGGTGATACCACAACACAGCATAAAACTGGATGCCGGTATTATGCAGGCCATTAATGTGATTTTGAATCAAGCCGGGATTCACGGAGGGCTGGCTTTCGCCGGACTGATTATTGCTCTGGGAATATTTGGTGAAGTGAATAACTGGATTCCTGCACCCACCCGGGGGCTTCTGGTGGCAGGCAGAGACGGTATATTGCCGGTCTTCTGGCAGCAGGAAAATAAATACGCCGCTCATCACAGAATTCTGCTGTTTCAGGGATTATTGTTCTCAGCGATATCCACCCTGTATCTGTTTCACGACAATGTACAAACCGTGTTCTGGCTGATGAATATTATTCCGACCATGTTGTATGTTGTTATGTATCTGTTAATGTTCGCGGCCGCAGTACGGCTTCGCTACACCCGGTCCGAAGTGTCGCGCCAATACAAGGTTCCACTGGGTAACACTGGAATCTGGGGGCTGGCTATTATTGGGTCGGTGGCAGGCGTGGTTGCTATTGTCTTCGGTTTTATCCCACCGGCTGTGGTGCCTGAAAGTGGGCGCCTGAATTACGTTTTAGTCGTTGCTACTGTGTTTGCTGCATTCACTGTACTACCATTTTTCCTGTTTAAACTGCAACGCCCCCAGTGGCGTGCAGCTCAGAATAGTGTTGTTGACACAATAGTTAGCAAAAGACACAACCGTTAATTTCTATTCATTGCTTTTGGTGCCTGGCCCATATAAAAAGCGACAGTCCGGCGATTCCGCCAACAACTCCAGATTTATAGAATAAGTCAGTCCAGAAATTGTCTTCCTGACATTTGAAAGAACTTTGTTCCAGGCTGTAATAACAGGCTTCATCACAACCTAATCGTCTGCAAAAAGCGGTCTTACCAACGCATTCGAACCCTCCATCTTCATAAGAATTACACCAGATGTATCGTTTGCAAGATGCTACGGAAATTAAACCGGAGTTTTCTTCATAATAATCGGTTGAACAACCATAATTCCCGCAATAGTCGAGGCATCTATCATCATTTTTGCAAGTGGGTATAGCTTCTTTTGTGCAGCTGCTTTCCATATGTTTCAGGGGAGCGTATGAAGCACATTGTTGTTTTTCTGTGGTGATACAGATTAGATGCCCTTCCCGGAAGACAGGCGCGCCGGAAATGGGGTTTTGCAGAGGGGCAATAAATTGCGTTCCTTCTTGTTGCAATAAGGTCCTGACTGAGTGAAAAGAGATGCCATCTCCGGATAGTACCGGATACCAGACATCTGCTTCTGATTGTAAGGTGAGAGGTGGGTTTGAATGGGGGCTTTTCGCGGCTGATACCTGCGGGGCAAGGCTCGACGGCTTTAATTTCAGGTAAAATAACCCGCTTGCTGCCTTGACGGGCTTTTCCGTTAAAGGAATTGAGTTGCCCGCTTCGTTGAGAAGCCTTATCGGAGTCTGCTGACTGGTATTATTAATGCTTTTGGCACACTGCTCACTGGTTACGGCCAGTTGGCTGTTCATTTGATACGCCATGCAGGTCGTCTGCCCATCGTTGGGTAGACCATCAATCAATAACAGCCGATCCTTTAGTGGTGGTAATTCCGGTGGATAGCCCGCAAATGCTGTTGTTGCTACGAAGCAAATCAGCGAAATAAAAATACACAGCCCTTTTATTGACTGATAAACAGCAATTTGCACCATTTCCTCACTTTATTTTATTAATTATCAGTCAGGAGTCTGGTCTCACTTCAGGGTTTTGTCCAGATTTAACCCAGGTCAATGGGTTAGCGGTTGAGGTTAATAAAAAGCAAACCAGGCAATATTAGTCATTAAAATGTTTCAGTCGCCACTCTTTTTTATAGGGATAGACATCCACCAGAGTTCCGGATTTAATGACTTTCTGCGTTATTTTCCAGAAATCAACGCCATATAGATCGTGGTGCAAACGATCAAAATACTTTTTAGCTTCATGGTGACCGGCAAAAAATACCGGGAACTGTTCGGGAAAAACATCGTCTTCCCCAATATCGAACCAGGGTTGTTCAGACAGGGCATCAATCTCGTTGTCAGGTTTGGGTATTGCACGAAAGTGGCAATCGGTCAGAGGACAGATTTCATCGTAATCGTAAAAGACAACCCGGCCCCAGCGGGTTACTCCAAAGTTTTTAATCAGCATATCGCCTGGAAATATATTGGCAGCCGCCAGTTGTTTGATGGTTGTGCCATAATCATCAATCACCTGCTCAAGTGCCTGTTCTGACGCGTCCTTTATATACAGGTTCAGTGGCGTCACTTTGCGCTCAACATAAACATGCCTGAGGATCAGGGCGTTGCCAGACAACGTAATGCTGTCAGCGACTTCACTGGTCATCTCCTCAAACAGCTCGCAAGAAAAGCGTTGCCGGTCAAAGGCAAGATAGTTAAATTCATGGGTATCGACCAGTCTGCCCACCCGGTCGGCCTGTTTAACGAAGTCATATTTAGCCATAACTTCCTGCCGGTTACTGGTTTTGGGTGGGCGGAATCGATCCCGTATCACTTTGTAAACGTAGTCTGAGTCGGGTGTGGTAAATACCAGCATAACCATCCCTTTAACACCTGGCGCACTGACGTATTTTGTCGTTGCGGGCATGCGTTTTGTGTAATCTACCTTGAAACGGTAAAACTCGGTTTTGGCGTGTTTGATAAAGCCGATTGCATTAAACAGTTCAAACCGTTCTTTGTTCGGTAGCAGGCGACACAGGTAGTCTACGTAGCGAACCGGCTGGTCGGTATCGACCATAAAATAGGAGCGGGCAAAGCCAAACAGCTTACTCAGCTGCTCCTCTCCAATAATAAAAGCGTCAAGGTAAAGGCAGGTGTCGCCATCACGGTTTTTCCGGTTAAGCAGCGTGATGGCAAAGGGCAGGTGTTCACCCGATACGGGATCAATCAACCGCCCAATAATATAGGCGGCTTTATTTCGGAAAAACAGGGAACGACCAAACTCAACCGTATCGTTCTGCCGGGTCAGAAGCTCCGGATTTATTTTTTCCAGTACTCTATGAGCCGCTTTAAGGTCTCGCTCCAGGTTTTCGAAGGGAATTCGCAGTGGAAAGACATTCAGCACTCGTCTGAGGCTGTCGATAATGCCCTCAGTTTCTGTGAATTGATAAAGAATGCTGTCTGTTGAACGAGGTTCCGGACGATACGTTTCCTGCAGAATAAAGCGGTGAACGTCGCGTATTTTTTGCTGCCCCAGCAGCGAACCATAAATAGAGTTGAAAAAGGTCTGGGCAATCAGCGCATTTTCGTGGTCGGCAACCCGTTTGGCGTAGTCGTTTTTAGCGCGGTGCCAGACGTCTGAATGATCCAGCTCCCGGTAGGCGATCACTTTGACCGCTTCACACACCAGCTCGACCTTGTTTTCATACACCTGCAGGCGCTGGCGCATGGCATCCTGTACTTCCTGCCAGGCAGCCCGCTCAAACCGGGACTGAGCCCCCAGGGTAATATTCAGGAACTCGGCAAACATGGACTCAAAACCGGCAAGAATGGCTCTGGCCAGTTTATGGGATACCTGTTGTTCGGTGGTTAAGGGAGGCACGCATTTAGTATCACTTGCACAATCAGTATCACTTGCACAATTCGTATCACTTGCATAATGCTTCATCCTGAACCCTCGTCAAAGTTGTGCCATCAATAGAAGTGTGAACACCACATGCAAAGACCCACTTCTTGCACTGATAGTTGCTGTCCCGCAGTTGAATGCCGTCGTTTTTAAACTGTATTTCCAGGCGACAGTTAATGTCTTCTTTCGGAGATGCCTCGGTATAAACGATGGCACCGTTTTCCAGTCTGGCGGGCAACGGTTGTC
This sequence comes from Endozoicomonas gorgoniicola, assembly GCF_025562715.2. Taxonomy (NCBI): domain Bacteria; kingdom Pseudomonadati; phylum Pseudomonadota; class Gammaproteobacteria; order Oceanospirillales; family Endozoicomonadaceae; genus Endozoicomonas; species Endozoicomonas gorgoniicola. The sequence continues at coordinate 3,445,244 of NZ_JAPFCC010000001.1, read as the reverse complement.
CACCTTCTCCGGATATATCGCAGACATGCCAGTTTGTCCCCCAGAGAAACCCTTTCAGGTAGTATCCATCCTTCTCTTTTGTAATCGTGATGAAGCTGACTTTACTGTCAGAGTCACCATTGACCAGATCTTCAATGACATCACTTCGGGTATAGCACCCCTCTGGTGAGAAAGTGGGCTTAACGGGAACAATGGGAGCTGCCAGAAGGCTTTCGGCAACCAATATAGATAAAGCAAAAAACACGACAGTAAACTGTTTAGCCATTTTCCTCACCGGTCAGGTCTGTTGCAGAAAAGACAGAATAAGAGTATTTGATAGTATGGCAAGATTGGTAGATAAACACCCAATAGAGCATTGCTTCCTGATTGATACGTAAGTACCTGAGTTCAGAGGAGACATGGTTTATGCCTTATTTACGCCAGTACAGACGGATTCCACTGTCATTCCGTTATCCTGTGGCGGACTCCGTCTTAAACTGTACTGCCAGCGAGTACAATATTACTTATGTAATGCCAGAATTCAGTAGTGCATGCCTTATTTTGACCCGGGTCTTTGAGTCGCGTTTTTTTATTCTTACAACGTATATGCACCCCGAAGATTACGGTCTCTCCGATCTGCCTGAGGCACTACAGGAGGCTTTTGTTCGCTTCACGCTTACACATCAGGAAAGAAACCACTGTTTAGCAATGCACCGGCGTAATGACCCCTTTGCTACGCACAGTCACTTTGGGTTGCGCCATGAAATTAATACGCAGGCTATCACTCCTTTACTCAGGTACATTCTTTTACCCTTGCCACCTTCAACCTCAAAAAGTAAAACCATCAAACAGTTTTATAAAGCAGTTAAGTATTTTATACGCAAGCCGGCACAGCCAGGTATATATTTCGAAAACGGGCATTATGCTTTAAAAGATGGCTATATGACTGAACCCACTTATCCTCACGGCCCGTATAAGCTGAAAAAAGACGCTTTTTCTTCTTTCAGTGGTAGATAGGAAGGGGGATTACATTCTTTTGCGCTCTGCAATGGCTGCCTTATAAAAGGCAGCCGCAGTGTATTAACCAAACTGATTCATGGTGTTGTCTTTACCACTGGCTTTCAGGGCAGCCTCACCGGAAAAGTACTCTTTATGGTCGTCGCCAATATTGGAACCCGCCATATCCTGATGCCTGACGGTAGCAATGCTACCACGGATTTCACGGCGCTGAACGTCACGCACGTAAGCAAGCATACCGTCTTCACCAAAGTAGTTTTTCGCCAGATCATCTGTTGACAATGCCGCTGTATGGTAGGTCGGCAGGGTTATCAGATGATGGAAAATTCCAGCCTGTCGGGCAGCATCGCGCTGGAAGTTCCGTATACGCAGATCGGCTTCCTGTGCCAGCGCGGTGTTGTCGTACTCTGTACTCATCAACTGGTTGCGATCGTAGTTTTCTACAGCTTTGCCTTCTTCCTGCCACTGGTCAAATACCTGCTGGCGGAAGTTTAGCGTCCAGTTAAAGGAAGGCGAGTTGTTGTAAACCAGCTTTGCATCTGGCACGACTGAACGAATCCGCTCAACCATTCCGGCAATCTGACCAATATGAGGTTTCTCTGTTTCAATCCAGAGCAGGTCGGCTCCGTGTTGCAGCGAAGTGATGCAATCCAGAACCACCCGGTCTTCACCGGTTCCGGCTTTGAAACGGAACAAGCCGTTGGGCAGACGCACAGGGCGAGTCAGTTGACCATCGACCTTCATCAGCAGGTCATTATCATCTGCGGTTTGCAGAGTAACAGGTTCGGTTTCAAGGAAACGGTTGTATTGAGAAGCCAGGTCACCCGGTTGCCGGGAAACCGGAATCTTCTGGGTCAGTCCAGCTCCCAGAGAGTCTGTACGTGCAACAATAACACCGTCTTCTACACCCAGCTCCATAAAGGCATAACGAACAGCATTGATTTTTGCCAGAAAGTCTTCATGGGGAACAGTGACCTTGCCGTCCTGATGGCCACACTGTTTGGCGTCAGAAACCTGGTTTTCAATCTGAATACAGCAGGCACCGGCCTCAATCATTTTTTTAGCCAGCAGATAGGTGGCTTCTTCATTGCCAAAGCCCGCGTCAATGTCGGCAATAATGGGTACGACATGTGACTCGTAGTTGTCGATCAGGCCAAGCGTTTCTTCTGCTTTTTCCTTGTTGCCTGACTGTCTGGCCTCATCCAGCTGACGATACAGGTGGTTCAGTTCCCAGGCATCTGCCTGGCGCAGGAAAGTGTAGAGTTCTTCGATCAGGGCTGGAACCGATGTTTTTTCATGCATGGACTGGTCAGGCAAAGGCCCGAATTCAGAGCGCAGAGCCGCGATCATCCAGCCGGAAAGGTACAGGTAACGGCCTTTAACCGTTGAGAAATGCTTTTTAATCGAAATCAGTTTTTGCTGTCCTACAAAACCGTGCCAGCATCCCAGTGACTGAGTGTATTGTTCCGGGTTTTCATCGTAGGCTGCGATATCCCTGCGCATAATACTGGCAGTGTGTCGCGCAATATCCAGCCCGGTCTGAAAGCGGTTCTGTACTCGCATGCGAACAATATGTTCAGGGTTCAGAGACTGGGATTGGCTTAAGCGTTCCTGTAATTGGGTAATGGCATTCTGATAATTAGACATGGTTATCCTCTGCTCTTTTTATGTTGTGGACACTGTTTCATCATCTGAAGTGATGAAAAATTCCTTTGCCCGATGCTATTGTGATCATCTGGCTTGCAAAAACAATAGCAATGGCGATTAAATAGAAAAAATTTATAATTTTTATTTACGGTATTGATTCAGTGAATATAAGAAAAACAGACCTGAATTTACTGGTATACCTTAATGTGCTACTGGAAGAGCGGAGTGTTTCCAAAGCTGCTGACAAGCTTGCCATTACTCAGCCTGCCATGAGCAATGCCCTGAAACGCCTGCGGGAACTGTTTGATGACCCGATTCTGGTGCGCACCGCCGATGGTATGACGCCAACCGACAAGGCGGTAAAACTGAAACCGGATATTGTTGAGCTACTCAGTCTGGCAGAGCAGATCACCCAGCCTGACCGGGACTTTTCTATCAGTCACAGTGAAGCAACGTTCAGGATCATGGCATCGGACTACATGGAAGCAACCCTGATCACGCCGTTTATCCGGCACGTGCTGAGCGATGCCCCCCATATCAATTTTGACCTGCTGACCCCTGGCGATGTAGGTCTGCACGATATGGAAAAAGGTACCATCGACCTTGCTATCAACCGGTTCACTACCCTGCCAAAGTCGTTTCATCAGGCGACAGTGTGGCGGGATAATTTCTGTTGCCTGTTGCACAGGGATCACCCTTATGTCAGCCAGCCCGACCTTGACAACTATCTGGCAGCTGAACATATCTGGGTAAACCGGATGGGCTGGGGAGCCGAATCTGTAGCGAGCAATAAATCAGGGGCGCAGCGTCTTGGGTGGGTGGATGAAGCACTCTGGCAGCTGGATAAAACACGGTCTATCCGGGTGTTTACACGACACTATATGATGATGGGGTTGTTACTGCAGGAACCTCAGCTGATCGCAACCATTCCACGACGACTGGCAAGAATCTATCAAGACAGTGAAGAGCTGGCTGTATGCAGGGTTCCCTTTCAGATCGTACCTTTTGAAATCAAGATGATCTGGAGCCCTTTACGCCAGCATTCCAGGGCGCATCAATGGCTGAGGCGATCACTTCTGGAGTTTTCGGAAACGGTTCTGGATCGGTAATGCAGGCGGTACTCTGTGTTGTGCATCATTCAGTGGCGGTTTTCTCTTTAAGAGCCGCCCACTCTCCTCCCAGGCAATCTGCATTCTCCTGATAGCATATTTCCTCCATGTGCTTTTTGAAACTTGCTACATCAGAGTACTGAAACAAACCTTCATTAGGGTCAAGCATTTCCATTATATGATTTTCATATCGCATGCCTAATACATGACGGCCTTTCAGAGAGCCTAATGGGGCTCCAAAAGAAAACAGACAGTGGCCGGGTTCTTCCAGTACCCAGTCAACAATGGCTGCCGGATCGAAATATCCTGTTCCGCTTTTGGGGTTTTCCGGGGTCAGGCTCTGGATAATGAACATACGGGTAATAATATCAATTTCATGCTTTAGCTCTTTCAAAGGAATAACGGTTTTTCTGTATGCTCCGTGTACAATTGCCATCAAATGCAGCAAATCAGGCTGATCAAAGTTATGAATTCCCTCCCCCTTTGTGGCGATACTTTTTTTCATCCAGACCAGCACCATACCCATGCATATACCGGCATCAGCCTCGTACCATTCGGCCTCTACGTGAACAGAATTGCCAGTTCTTACTGTCGGCCAGATAACACATGCTGACAGGTCATTGTCTGTCGAAAAAATCTTGGTTTTCATGGCTTGTTACTCTTATTCAACCCAACAACGGGTTACTACCGACAGGCTTGGGTACTGGCTCATAATCGCTAAAAAGTGAATGGTAAAAATAGTATACTGCACGTCGACTGTTTAACGTCTTTGGTAGAGCGGAGAGTAAACAGGGATGTATAAGCATTCACGAAACTTATACTTAAAATAAAGATTTATCATTTTAATTATAGTTCCGGTAGATTTAGTCTGAGTTTGTAACTATTTAGAAACACTGTTGACCGTTGGAGATCGTATGGCGCCCCAGATCCATTCAGACCAGGGATACAAGTCCAGGTGCAGACTGTTTGTTGACACGCCCCTGATTCATTTTATTGAAAAGGAGCTACTGCCTGGCAGTGGCGTGTCGGTTGAAACTTTTTACGAGTCTCTTACAACGCTGGTGCAGGAGTTTGGTAAAACGAACAGGGCGCTGCTGAAAAAGCGTCTGGACTATAAAGGCCAGATTGACCAGTGGCATAAAGACCGGCGTGAGCAGGGGATTGCCTTCGACGCCGGTGCTTTTGAACAGTTTTTACGTGACACAGGCTATATTGTCGAAGCGCCGGATCAGGTAAAGGTGACGACCTCCGGGGTAGATCCTGAACTGGCGAACATTGCAGGTCCACAGCTGGTCGTGCCGGTTAAAAACGCGCGCTTTGCCCTGAATGCTGCCAATGCCCGCTGGGGCAGTTTATACGACGCACTCTATGGTACCGATGTGATTCCCGGCGAAGCGGGTAAAGGCTATAACGCTGAACGTGGCGAACAGGTGATTCGCTATGCCAGAAACCTGCTGGATGAGTTGTTCCCGTTGCAACAGGGTAGCCATCACGATGCCAGCTGTTATCGCGTGATGGATAATGGATTTGCCATAGAGCTGTCGTCCGGAGCCATGACGACACTGGCAAACCCTGACGCCTTTAAGGGGTTTCAGGGTGCAGCAGACAGTCCGTCAGCCATTTTGCTGAAGAATAACGGGTTACATATTGAGATCCAGATTGACCCGGAACACCCTGTTGGTCGTACCGACAAAGCTTATGTAAAAGATGTTGTGCTGGAGTCAGCCATTACCGCTATTCAGGATTTCGAGGATTCTGTTGCAGCGGTGGATGCAGAAGACAAGGCTGAAGTTTATAGAAATATGCTGGGTCTCTATAAAGGCAATTTATCTGCAGAATTTCAGAAAGGTGGTCGAACTCTGCTTCGTACTCTGGAGAAGGACCGTGAGTATCGTTCCCTGTCGGGTGAGTCATTCCGACTGCTTGGTCGCAGTACCCTGTTGATTCGCAATGTCGGTCACCTGATGACCACCCCGGCGGTTCTGGACGAGTACTGTTGTGAAATACCGGAAGGCATTCTGGATACGCTGGTCACTGCGGTGATTGCCCGTTATGACCTGAATAAAAAAGCATCCGACCCGATTCGTAACAGTCGCACCGGCAGTGTTTATATCGTTAAGCCCAAGATGCAGGGACCGGAAGAAGTCGCATTCTGCAGTCAGTTATTTGCCCGCACCGAGCAACTGACGGGTCTGGTTAAAAACACTCTGAAAATGGGCATTATGGATGAAGAACACCGGACGACGCTGAACCTGAAAGCATGCATTGCCGCCGCCAGTGAACGAGTTATTTTCATTAATACCGGTTTTCTGGACCGCACCGGCAGTGAAATGCATGTGAATATGGAAGCCGGCCCCATGGTGCCTAAAACCGAAATGAAGCACCAGCAGTGGATCAGGTCTTATGAAGACTGGAATGTGGATATTGGCCTGCAGAGTGGTCTGTCTGGTCATGCCCAGATTGGTAAGGGTATGTGGGCGATGCCTGATGCCATGGCTGATATGCTGGAAACCAAGGTAGCTCATCCGCAGGCGGGTGCCAACTGTGCCTGGGTGCCTTCGCCGACGGCTGCAACGCTTCATGCAATTCACTACCACAGGGTTAAGGTGACAGACGTTCAGCAATCCCTTGAAGGACGTCATACGTCGTTCAGTGATTTATTGCAGGTGCCGGTTATGGAAGCTTCTGAACCGTTGCATTCTGACACCATTCACAGAGAGCTGGAAAATAATGCGCAGGGGATTCTCGGTTATGTCGTGCGCTGGATTGATCAGGGCGTTGGTTGTTCCAAGGTGCCTGATATCAATAACGTTAACCTGATGGAAGACCGGGCAACTCTGAGGATTTCAGCCCAGCATATGGCTAACTGGCTGCATTTTGGTATTTGCAGTGAACATCAGGTGCGGGAAGTGTTTAACCGAATGGCGGCAATTGTTGACCGGCAAAATGCAGACACAGAAGGTTATACCCCCATGTGCGCCGATCTTAACAACAGTACGGCGTTCAGGGCGGCTTTGAGTCTGGTGCTTAAAGGACTGGTTCAGCCGTCCGGTTATACAGAACCACTGTTGCACAAATACCGCTATCGACTGAAACACGATCGTGACCTGAGCAGCATTGTCAGTCTGTGTCGCAGCGCTAAAGAAGCGGTAGCTGAGATTTAGAAGTGTTCATGTTCTGAATAACGGCTTCTCCAAATTCAGAACAACTCACTTCCCTGGCTCCGGCAATCATTCGGGCAAAGTCGTAAGTCACGACTTTGCCCTGAATGGTTTCTTCTATACCCTTCCGGATTAAACCTGCTGCTTCTTTCCAGCCTATATGTTCCAGCATCAGCTCTGCACAGAGCAGCATTGAGCAGGGGTTCATTTTATCCTTACCGGCAATGGTCTGGGCGGTACCGTGAGTCGGTTCGAAAATAGCCAGCTCGTTGTTCAGATTTGCGCCTGGTACAATAGCACTGCCACCGACCTGGGCCGAAAGGGCATCAGCAATGAAATCGCCGTTCTGGTTCATGGTCGCAATAACATCAAACTGTTCAGGTTGCAGTAGAATGTACTGCAACATGCTGTCAGCAATCGCATCTTTGATGATCAGTGTATGTCCATTGTTGTCTATAACCAGCTCACGACCATGGTTGTGTGGTTTAGCGCCAAATTCGTCTTTAGCCAGTTGAAAGCCCCACTGCCTGAAAGCGCCCTCCGTAAACTTCATGATGTTGCCTTTATGCACCAGGGTGACAGACCGGCGCTGGTGATCCAGGGCATACTGGATGGCGTGGCGAATCAGCCGTTTACACCCCTGTTCCGAGATGGGCTTGATGCCGAGCGCACATTGTTCGGTAAACCGTATTCGGGAAACCCCCATTTCCTGTTGCAGAAACGCCATAAGCTGCTCTGACTGCAATGAACCGGCTTTCCATTCGATGCCGGTGTAAATATCTTCAGAATTTTCCCTGAATACGACCATGTTCGTTTTTTCAGGATGAGTAATGGGGGAAGGTACGCCGGGTACCCATTGCACCGGACGCATATTGACAAACAGATCCATCTCCTGTCGCAAGGCGATATTCAGGGAGCGGAAACCACCCCCGAGCGGTGTGGTCAAAGGGCCTTTTAAGGCAACGACATGTTCCCGGATGGCGTGCAGGGTTTCCTGCGGAAACCAGTCTCCGTCGTAGAGTTCAGCTGCTTTCTCACCGTTGAAGACTTCCATCCAGCCAATCTTCCGGCTTTCGCCATAGGCATATTTAACCGCAGCATCCACGACGTTCAGGGTGACCGGTGTTATATCTGCACCAACGCCGTCGCCCTGGATAAAAGTGATAATGGGATTGTCCGGAACATAAAGGGACTGGTCGGGATGAATGGTGATTCGTTCAGCGTTTGCCGGTGTGGTGATGTGCTGGTAATGCATGTCGTGTAATCAGGGCAGTATAGTTATTATCATTGCCCTGATTGTGCATGGGTTTAACTCATTGGTAAACGACTTTAAATTATTGGCAAACAAAAATTCACTTGAAACCGAAGGTTTTATCCTGACTCTGACTTAACGGGTTTCCTGAGAGTGTTTTTGTCAGCCATTCCCATAGGTGCTGTTGCTGCTGGATGCATGGATGCCGAACCTTTTATGGTTCAAAAACATCATCATCACTGCTGTAGATTTCTTCAAGTACCTCGTCAGGGCTTTTATATGAAAAAATACCGCTGTCTGAAGAGTCAAGCTGACCCTGACTCAGCGATTTCTGTAGTTCTGTATAGCTTTTTTTATCCAGTTCTGTATAGCGCAAATCGTCAAAAGTTCTCAGCGCTTCGATCATAGCGTCTCTATCTTGCTTAAGTTCGCCCATTTGCTCCCGGGCATACCAGTCAATCTGATCCAGTTCAACATCAATTAAAACTATCTTACCATCAGAGTTGATAAGTAAATTTTGACCTGTTTCTTCTTTAATATCTTTTATCAGTTTAGCTAGTTCTTTAATTAGATTTTCATGCCTTTTAAAATCATCCTCGTTAAGCTCTCTTAAAGATGGAATGAATTCTTGTATAATTACAAACATAAAAATTTCAGAATCATAGTTGTTGTAGAGGCTTTTTTCAAATAGAGAAATCATAGGGTTGACATTTGTTTTTAACGCATCTGGCAGGTTTTCGAGAAAATCTCTTACAGATACTATTGCTGTGCGTGTTGAAGGGAAAATAACCTGATCCTCATATTGAGGAAAATTTTTCTTAAAGGCCTCCTCAAATTGTTTGGAAGCCAAAGCATCAAGAATAGCCTGTTTAAATGTAATCAATGCCGGATCAATGCCATAAAAAATTTTATAATCTTCATTGCTTGTGTCAGTCACTTTAATAACATATTTAACGTGTTCAGGTGTCTCTGCAATGACGGTTAAACGATGTCCACTATTATCAATTCTATTAAATTTAAACTGCTCACGAAGCAGAAGTTTCTTAGGCAGGTTATTTTCAAAGGGCAATTCTCTACGCAGCCACAACCGGACAAACTTTGACTCCCGGCTCAGTTGACTGGTCAGGCGGCGATGCCTTGCGTCACTGGTGTTTGGTATAGCTATTCGTAGCTTGGGTTTCTTTTTATTCTGAGCAGTCTCACCACTCTGACTAGTCTGAGCAGTCTCACCAGTCTGACTAGTTTGAGCAGTCTCACCAGTCTGACTAGTTTGAGCAGTCTCACCAGTCTGACTTTTACCATCTTCTATAGGTAATGCAACGAGCATAAAATCAGTAGAGCCCGAGTAGGAATAACTTGAAAATTCCGGATCAGCGTCTTGTATAATTGCATAAGCTTCGTTTTCTATAGGTTCACTTAACGACTCCCCTGTTTCAATTAACTCCTTTCTACCAAAGATCGCAATGACAATAATTTTTTTGGCTAGTTCAACAATCTCATCTTTGTACGGTAGTGTTGTTTTTGAGGCTGTAACTATTTCCTTTAAAGTTGTTTCCTCAAAAAGGGTGCGATCAAATTTATTTGGAAGAACCGCCATGGAATGCATTTTGTCATAGGTTTGCGGTTCAAAAGAAAGAGACGATGGGTTATTTGGAAAATAAGCTGAGCGCCCCATTAAAAGTGTGTCAGCATTTAGCTCGGTTGTTGTCGCAAAAAACAGACAGCAGACAAACCGAAATATTCTTTTTAAGGTTAGATCGTGTTTTCTTGTGTTCACGGCACGTTATTCATTAATCATATTGGTACAGTAGACAGTAGCTTATTATTTTCTGATTGCTATAAATATTGGTTTTATTGCTTTCCGGAGCAGGTTAGTTAATGACTAAAGCAAGTTTTTGTTTCGACGACCAGAGGTCTGGACAAACACAAAAAAGTCAGTCCGGGATAGTGGGGCAAATTATCACCAAATATTATAAGTTTGCCTCAAAGGCGGGTGCCGACCCTGTAAAAATTGGTGAAGCCTTAATGGGTGGCTTTGTGCCTTCCAGGATTCTTGAGGTCCACGGTGAACGCATAGTGAAAGGCACTTTTGACCCCGGCTTAAGACTTTTGGCCCCGGCTTAATAATTGCACTGCATCAGATAAATTTGAACCTGGCATTGACCGGTGGCAGAGCATTGCAGTTGAATTTACCCAATACTGGTACAGCACAGGAGTTATTTAACACCTGTTCAGCACCGGGTGGTGAAGCCCGGGGGGCATTCAGCTATGGCCGTTTACCAAGGGTTTTCAAGCCTTTGGTAAAACGTCATAAACCGGTCACAGGGAAAAGGATAATTATGAAAATAGTCATTGCCCCCGATTCCTTTAAAGAGTGCCTGAGTGCGATAGATGTCGCCACTGCTATAGAAACAGGAATGCGTCGTGTATTACCTTCGGCTGAGTTCATTAAGGTACCCGTTGCGGATGGTGGTGAAGGAACACTGCAGTCGCTGGTGGACGGAACGGCCGGGCGGTTTTATTCACGAACGGTAACCGGGCCGTTGGGGGAGCCGGTAGAAGCCCGTTTTGGTGTTCTGGGTGATGGCAAAACCGCAGTGATTGAAATGGCTGAAGCTTCCGGGCTTGAACGGATTTTACCTCATCTTCGCAATCCTTTGCTGACGACAACTTACGGCACTGGTGAGCTGGTTCGTGAAGCTTTGAACCTTGGGGTCAGCCGGATTATTGTTGCCATTGGCGGCAGTGCAACCAACGATGGTGGTGCCGGTATGATGGCAGCGCTGGGGGTTCGCTTCCTGAATGACAAAGGGGAAGAGTTGCCTGCTGGTGGTGCGGCGCTGACTGACCTTGCCAGTATTGATTGCAGCGCTATGGATTCACGACTGGCAAACGTGCGTGTCACGGCAGCCTGTGATGTGAATAACCCGTTAACGGGAGCGAATGGTGCCACGGCGGTATTTGGCCCCCAGAAGGGGGCGACGCCGGCTATGGTGGTGCAACTGGACAAGGCTCTGACAAATTATGCGGCAGTGATTCAACAATGTCTGGATGTAGATATTGAACACGTTGCCGGAGCCGGCGCTGCCGGTGGCATGGGAGCCGCCCTGCTGACCTTTATGGAAGCAGACCTGAAACCGGGCATTAATATAGTTCTCGAAACCGTCAGGCTGAAAGCTCAGGTCGGGGGCGCTGACCTGTTGATTACCGGAGAAGGACGCATGGATGGTCAGACAGTGCATGGTAAAACCCCGGTCGGGGTCGCCCGGGTCGCTAAAGCGGAAGGTATACCTGTGATTGCACTGGCTGGCAGTGTCGCCAAGGGCTTTGAAGCGGTTTATGAACATGGCATTGATGCCGTATTTCCAGTGGTTCATGGGGCTGTTTCTTTGCCTGATGCCCTTGAGACGGGGCGGGAGAACCTTGAACGTACAGCTGAGAATATCGCCCGACTGTTACAGCTCACACCCGTGTCCCGCTGAGGTTTGTGAGCTAAAGTGAAGGCTTGTGTTGATTAGCCGTATTGGATGACACCATCCACGCTATTCAGAAGCTGGCATTGGTGTGGGGAGAGTATCCGGTGAACTTTGAGACCTGGCTTTCTTATGTCGGGACCACTTTTATGGTCTGTTTGATTCCTGGCCCAACGATTCTTATGGTGATGGCGCAGGCGCTGAATCATGGCACTAAATCGTTACTGCCACTGATTATGGGGACAGGAGCAGGCAGTCTTCTGACTATGTTGCTGTCATTTATTGGACTGGGCGCACTGATGTCAGCCTCGGCTGTTGTCTTTGGAGCATTGAAGTGGCTTGGGGCGGTTTACCTGGTCTATCTGGGTATAAACTACTGGCGTGCGCCATTAGAGTCACTCAGGCTCCAGTCCGGCCTGATGGATGCCCGTCAGGTCTTCAGGGATTCATTTATCGTGACAGCCCTGAACCCGAAAAGTATTGTGTTTTTTGTGATGTTGTTACCGTTGTTTATTGATGACAGTCATCCGATTCTGATGCAGATGATGATTCTGTCGGTCAGCTTTATTGCGGTATCAAGCTCAACCGTCCTGATTTATGGTTTGTCCTCCGGTTATATACACAACAAACTCCAGTCGCCTTCAGTCCGGAAATGGTTCAACCGCACCGGTGGCGGTCTGCTGATGGGGGCGGGCGCTTTAATGGCAATGATGCAAAAGTGATACAGGTGCAGATAACGACCACAAGCCAGTAAACCAGGGCAACGGTCAGGTAGTTTTCGAAAAAACGAAAACGGCTGTTATTAGATAGATATGCTTGTGTGGGTAGTACTGAGCGCAAGATGGCTGTATTTTTTATTCACCGTAGTGTAAAAATCGTGCAGACCTGCGCGAAAAAATAGGCTCTTCCTCAATTTGAGTGGGTGATTTATTATATTCTGAAGCACTCAATGCAAGGATGCACCGATGCGTGATAAGCAACTCTATTCTCAAATACTGGGTATTGAGTCTCCTTGGTTCGTTTCTGAAGTTGAATTGTCATTACAGGATCAACAGGTTCGGGTATTCATTGAACACAATGGTAAAAAGGCCTGCAAATGCAGTGTTTGCGATAAGCCCTGCTCTGGCTACGACCACATCACTCAGAAGTGGCGTCATCTGGATACCTGTCAGTTTCAGACTATTCTAGTTGCCAGGGTTCCACGGACCCAGTGCCCTGAGCATAAGGTGTTAGCCATCAATGTGCCCTGGGCTGAATCTGACTCTCGATATACAGCTCTGTTTGAAGCCCTTGTTATTGACTGGCTAAAGGAGGCAACTACGAAGGCAGTTGCACGACAAATGAAGCTTGGTTGGAATGCCATAGACGGTATTCAGCAGCGTGCAGTGAAGAGAGGACTGGCTCGTCGTGATGCTAAGCCACCAAAACGAATCGCTGTTGATGAAACCTCATTTCAAAAGCATCATGAATACGTCACAGTGGTCACTGACCACGACCAAGGCGTTGTTATTCACGTTTCTGATGACCGTAAAAGTGACAGTCTCAACGAGTACTTTGACACACTGCCCTATGACCATAAAGAGGGGATCGAATGCGTGACGATGGACATGTCCAAGGCTTACATCAAGTCAGTCAGTGAGAATGTTCCAGACGCAGATCAGAAGATTGCATTTGATAAGTTTCACGTTGCTCAGTCTCTGGGTAAAGCTGTCAACAAGGTTCGGATAGAAGAGAACAAAGCCCTTGTAAACCAAGGTGTAGAGCTGCTTAAGGGGACTCGCTACGACTGGCTGACTAACCCTGAAAACATGTCTGAAGAGCAGTGGGATAACTTCGAACCACTGAGAAACTCGACACTTAAAACAGCTCGCGCCTGGGCCATCCGGCAAATGGCAATGAGCTTATGGAATTACAAGTCCAGAGCTTGGGCAATCAAGGCCTGGAAGAGGTGGCTATGCTGGGCGCAGAGATGTCGGCTTGAGCCCATAAAAGAAGTTGCCAGAACGGTCAAAGAGCACTTGTGGGGTATCATCAACGCTATTGTCCTTGAGGCTAATAACGGTCGAGCAGAGGGAGTGAACAGCAAGATTCAGAGTTTGAAGAATCGGGCTTGTGGCTTTCGAAACCGTGAAAGATATAAGACAGCGATCTACTTTCATCTTGGAGGCTTGGACTTGTACCCCACTGGCGTACATCGTTGAAAACTACCCACTTAAAACAGGGAAGAACCAAAAAATAACAGGACTACGTGTTGACTTAAAGTTGGGTTGAAGTAATAAGATACATCTGAAATTCGGGATCAGGTAATACCTGGCCTTTGGTTTGTACCCAGAAGATGACCGGAAAGAATGAGTAATATTCTTGTAATTAACAGCAGTGTACGCTTCGAACATTCTAATTCACGACAGCTGACACAGGTATTGCTTGAGAAATTAAGCACAGAACGGCACGGCGTAAAGCATCGGGACCTGGTGAAGCAACCTGTTCCCCACTTTGATCACTCAGCGTTTTCCGGTTTTGGCGGGGATGACTCTCAGGCCGGCAAAAAAGCCTGTGAACTGTCGGATGAGCTGATTGGCGAAGTGAAAGACAGTGAAATTATTATCATTGGTGCGCCGGTGTATAATTTTTCGATCCCAACCACGCTGAAAGCATGGATTGATTACATCGCCCGCGTGGGTGTGACGTTTAATTATACTGAACAGGGGCCGGTCGGATATCTGGACAATAAGAAAGTCTACATTGTTCTGGCTCGTGGTGGTGGCAGCGTTGAGCATATTGAAATGCAGCTCAGTCAGACGCTTGGGATGCTTGGCATGAAAGACATTACCTTTATCCACGCGGCAAACCTTGATACCCCGGAGGGGGCAGAAGGGTTAGCAGATGTTCATGCGCAGATTGATGCAATTTGTCATTAACTTATGGCAAGTATAAGGCGTTGATACACAGAGGTCTCCCAGACCCCGCAGGTAAAGCTGGCATAGCTTTCTGCGGGGGCAAGGCATAGGAAAACACTGGGCTTCTTACTCTCTGTCCGCATGATCTCTTGTAATTGGCTATATAAGCTGCTCAGCACTACCTGTTTGTCTTATAAGCTCGAACCCGCTTCAATCAAGATTGCTTCAGGAATAACGCTCTTAACATCAGCCATGGTGCTGCACATTGCATGGACTGCACTTTTCGACTCTCTGCTGAATGCCATAGCCAGTCGGCCTGTCTGCCCGATGCCAATAAAAGCGTCGGTACAGCCTGCCTCTGCAAGCTCTTCCAGAAAGTCATCAGTACTTCTCTGACAATTTTCAATATTGAAGCGAAGAGTGAATTTGTAATTAGCCATTTCCAAATACCGATAAATGCAGGAATTATTAAAACCCAGCCTATCAGTCTGGTATAAAATTCAAGTCCTGCCACCCTGCATACGGCTTCATCAAGCTTGCAATAAACAGTACAGCTCAACGCCTGCCCGGAATAAGGTGATACTAACGTACTTTGAAAGGAGGAGAACGAATGGGCTACTGCGATGACTTTTATCTTGCACGAAACATAATCGGCTATACCGGTTTGATCGACCACCAACCGACCGTCTATTTCAAGAATGCCCAATATCATGGTCGCATTACTCAGTTTCACCGCCGGGAATACCTGGTTGGCCGTTTCTATTTATACACGAATGAAGGGCATCAACTTCTGAACTACTCCCCGGATTTGGAAAACCATGACCTTCTGGCTCCCCAGCTTCCGAGCAATACAAGAGAAAGAGGGAATATGTTTGAGATTCAGTTTGGAAGATGTTGCCACGTAAGCAGAAACCCCTTTACTCCTATTCCCCCTTTAGACACTTCCTTCAGAAGCAGGTTGCCATCATGCTTTGGAGGCGGGATGCCAGAGCCCACTCCCGAGAGAGAAATTCTGGCAAAATCGATCATTGAGTTTCAGGACATAAGCTATAAATCCCTTAATGAACTGCTTAATCTTTACAGCAACCTTCAGCAACGCAATACCCTGCAAGAAAAAGCCGCTCACCTCAGACCCTTAGGATACAAAGAAGTTCAGGATATGAAGCGACATATCACACTCATCAAAGAGGATCGCAGTATCAGGCACCCCGAAGAAGCAGGCATAAAAAGCATAGAAGAATGGAGTGCATTCATATTGAGCAAGTGTACGACACCCGATCATTGACCTCCTCAACCGGTTCTGTGAAGACCTATGCCACCAGCCAGCGCAACGTCACTGCCGGGATAATTAAGCACTTTTGTCAAATAGCCAATTTGTTAACGTTAGCTGCACTGGCCGCTTTGTCGATAATCCTGACTGTCACTGCAAGACCTGTGGTTGTAGACGCGCGTCACATGGGGAAATAAGCGATGCTCTATTCATCTGAATGGCGACTGCTGGAGAATAATGGCTCAAGGGAATTTCCTGCACTTCGTACTGCTGAGACTATTATCTCTGATCTGAAACTCCAAGTGAAATCAGGAAGTTATTTCGGAACTATTCCTAAGTTTGAAACTTTTTAGGCACATAGTTGTCGAAAAAGGTATAACTAAATTCATTGCTCATCAACTAACAGAGGTGATTTACATGTTACCAGTCAACGGATCGAATTTTGCGACAATCTTCCCGGGGTTAAAGAATGACTCTATTGATTCCGAATTAATGACAGCAATAAAGGAGGGCAATACTAAGAAGGCAGAACGCCTGATAAAACACGGAGCCAATGTTAATTATGATAATAACGGATACGATCATAGTCCATTAAGGACAGCAGTAGACAAGGGTGATCTTCTTATGGCAGAGCTCCTGATAGAACACGGAGCCAATGTTAATTAGTGCCTGTCCGAAAACCCTCAAGCCCTTGAAAAACACAGCCTGAGGCCAAATATAATACTCGAAGATTTTCCCAGACAGGCTGTTTTCGAGTTTATGCGTCAAACCATTAATCCACAAATGCAGTTGGGCGAGGTTGATATCTCCGCCATCACATTCAACCCCAAGTCCAGAGATGATATTCCCCGGCTTTTGCGGGGCTTGCAGCACATATGGGTTACACCTGATCTGAGAGAGCAGGTCTTTCAAGTTCTTGAAAGTATGATTCCTGCCAGCAGTAATAATGGTCGTCCCGGTATGGATCTCTGGAACATACTGGTGTTTGGCACCCTGCGGCTGGTCACTAACTGTGATTATGACCGTCTTCAGGAGCTGGCCAATGAACACGGCACGCTACGGAAAATGCTTGGGCACGGTCCTTACTGCACGCACTCTTATCATATCCAGACATTGCAGGATAATATCAGCCTGTTCACGCCCGAAATACTGGACCAGGTAAACCAGATTGTCGTGGCAGCAGGCCATCAACTGGTTAAAAAAAAGATGAGCCGCTATATGGCCGTGCCGATTCGTTTGTAGTCAAGACCGATGTTCATTTTCCCACAGACATCAGCCTGTTAAACGATGCCTGTCGTAAGGCTATTGAGTTTGCGTCCACCCTGGCTGGCCAGTACCAGTTACCAGCGTGGCGTCAGCGGGAATACCTGAAAAAACAGCATCGAAAGCGCTATCACAAGGTGCGGAATCTGAAACATTCCGTTGCTGCCTGCGAGTTTAAACAGCGGTCACGTCAGCACGATATTGAAACGGCACACCTTGAATACATTAAGTACAGTCTCGACATTATCCGCAAGGCAGAAAGCACAGCTGCCCTGGTAGAAAAAAGCGCCCCCGATGAGTCTGCGCTGGAGAATCTCAAATACTACATTGCCCACAGTCGTCACCAGATTAATCTGATTTATCGTCGGGTGATCGAGCATCAGCAGATTCCTCACAGCGACAAGGTGTTCTCGATTTTTGAACCCCACACAGAATGGATCAGCAAGGGTAAAGCCGGAGTTCCTGTAGAGTTGGGGTTGCGGGTATGCGTACTGCAAGACCAGTTTGGCTTCACGCTGAATCACCATGTGATGCAAAAGCAGACAGACGATCAGGTTGCAGTGCCTATCGCAAAAGGAGCAAAACAACGCTTTCCCATGCTGAGCCAGGTCAGTTATGACAAAGGGTTCTGGAGCCCCGCCAACCTTGAGGAACTTGATGGCTTTCTGGAACGAACCATTCTGCCGAAGAAAGGCAGGCTTTCCGCAGAAGACAAAAAACGAGAGCACCACCTTGAGTTTACCCGGGCAAAAAGAAAGCATTCCGCCGTAGAGTCTGACATTAATGCTCTGGAAGCCAATGGCCTCGATAAATGTCCGGACAAGGGCATTGATGCCTTCAAGCGCTATGTTGCCCTTGCGGTTGTGGGTGGCAACCTGAAGCGCTTGGGCAGGATTTTACAAGAACGGGATTTTTAGCCCTACTGACAGCAGTCTTTTGCCGTCCGAAATTTGATCATGGGTGCATGAGGGTTCTGCACGTTCGTAAAATGGCAGTTTTGGCTATTTTGCAAGCACTTTGATCAAGAAGTGCCCTATAAGCGAGACTCTGATAATGCTTGCGGAGCAGTTCTACTGTTTGATGAATGTCAGTGACTCAATTTTCATAGGTTTTCTGACAGGCACTAATTATGATAATAACGGACACGATCATAGTCCATTAAGGACAGCAGTAGACAAGGGTGATCTTCTTATGGCAAAACTCCTGATAAAACACGGAGCCAATGTTAATTATGATAATAACGGATACGATTATAGTCCATTAAGGACAGCAGTAGACAAGGGTGATCTTCTTATGGCAGAGCTCCTGATAGAACACGGAGCCAATGTTAATTATGATAATAATGGATACGATCATAGTCCATTATGGGCAGCAGTAAACAAGGGTGATCTTCCTTTGGCAAAACTCCTGATGAAACACGGAGCCAATGTTAATTATGATAATAACGGATACGATCATAGTCCATTAATGACAGCAGTAGACAAGGGTGATATTGAGATGGCTTTCGTACTTATCAGAAAAGGCGCAAACATAAACGTAGAGAATAAATGCAAGCTTACGAAGCTTATGGAAAAATACGATACAACCCCTGAAGCCCTTGCTACTACTCCTTTTAGCCTCCAGGCATTTGCTTATCGTCAAGTTTTCGCTTTGACGGAATCCCGTAAAATACCGATTGATGATTATCCCCTGCCGCTCCCTGTAAAGGAAGTTCTCAAAGATCGGACAGCTTTTCCCTTTTACAGATTGGCCAGTGCAAATAACTGACCCTCCCGAATCATTATCGGTGAAAAGTCGCGCCCCACAACTTTTCACCTTTTTTAAGTAGTCATGCATACGAAATCATATATTCCTGACCGACCCCATCAAAAACTCGCTTTACCTCTTTCTCAAAGCCTCTGAAATTCACAATTGATAATATATCGATCCATTCATATTTAGCCTTATCCCATAGAATCTCAATCAGGTTGAGCTCGGGAGAGTATGTGGGGAGAAATAAAACAATCATTTTTTTCTCAAGAATCCAGTCATCAATTCTTGCTCGGAACGCTTTACTGGTGTGAATGCTGGCATTATCAATAATGACCACAGTGTAACGATCATCTCCTCCGTACTCTGGAGCTGTCATCTGATAGGCAAAATAGTCGAAAATATCAATGACTGTCTTGCTATCAACTGATCCAATTACAGGGTAATAAAACAGTTCACAGGAACGGTTCATAAACCCCAGAACATTGATTCTTTTACTTTTTACTGAAGGTATACGGAGCTGTTTGCCTTTCTCCTGCCAGCCATAAGGTACGCAAGGCTCCTGACTAAACCCTGACTCGTCAAAATAGAACAAATTAATTAAACCTTTATCTTCAGCTTCTTGAGCATCTTTCAATGCTGCCTTACTACGCTGAAACTGCTCCTCATCTCTTTTATGCTTGCATGATTTACGGAGTCTTTTGTAAACCATCCCCAGCTTTTTTATTATTCTACCTATTGTCGTCTTTGATGCGGATTTGCCTGTTTCCTCTTCGATTTTGGATTGGACATATGATATACGGCGGGGTTCCTTAGCCACCAGTTCTTTAATGCGCAGTTCTTCTTCAGAATTGTAAATAGGTTTCTTCCCTCCGTCGTGTGTTTTGTATAGCCCTCGAATACCATAATCCTCCCAGTCATCAAGCCAGCGTGATACCGTCTGGTACTGAACCTCAAAGATATCGGCAATTTGAGCCATAGGAAAGCCACGAGAGCTGAGCAGTACAGCGTGTGCTCTTTCTCTGACATAGGGTGTTGGGCCATGACTCCTGGCGATCTGCAGGGTTTCTCTAATGGCCCCATCTGTGATAGGTAAAACGGTTTTCATTTTCGTTGAAGCAGTAACGCAGGTGTTGTTGGTGATAGCTGGAGTATAATCACTACACTGAGCGCTGCCGGTAGAATTGGAATAACTATTTTTAGTAACCGGACGGTCAAAAATATTCGATAGCTAATTTATAACTACTTACAGCCGTTCTATGCCAACACAGCCTGATAATAGAAACCAGGCCAGAGAACCGTGTCAGCTCCAGTCAAGAATCACTTTGCCAGACTGGCCGGAGCCCATGATTTCAAAACCTTTCTCAAAGTCATTCACACTCAGGCGATAGGCGATAGGTGATAACTGGTGATATATCCAGACCAGACTACAAAATGCTGTTAATTACGCTTTTCTAAAATTTGTAAAAAGCACAATTCCCAGCATAATGCTTCCAGAAGTCAGAGGCAGAACTGCAAGCTATGTTCAACTCCCTCAGCCAAAAAGCCTTCGCAGGCGAACTCTGAGTTAACCATCCTATGTTGGGTTACCCCCGAGGGTGCAAGCACCGCCTCGTGGCTAACCCAACCGTTTTATCTACAGGAAAGTTGTTTTTTATGAGTAACGTACAACAAGCTATTGAAACACTGTCTGTCTATCAGCCTGGCGTTTTCCCCCGTGAAGCACTGCAAACGCTGATCGACCAGCAGGAGACCGCTGCACCGCTGCTGCTGGAGTACCTTGAAACCGTAGCAGCGGATGTGCAGAAAGCTGTGGATAACGACCAGACCGACCTGCTGCTGTTTGCCATGTACCTGCTCGGCCAGTTCCGGGAGACCCGCGCTTATCGCCCGTTAATCCATCTGCTGACACAGCTGGATGAAACTAACGACGGTTTTCTGGGGGATCTGGTCACAGAGGCTTTACCCCGTATTATTGCCTCGGTCTGCGACGGTGATATGGCACCTGTTCAGGCGCTGGCAGAAAACCCCGGTGTCGATGAATTTGTTCGGGCTGCGGCTTTCTATTCCCTGGGTACACTGGCATTCCAGAATCAGTTTCCGACGGATTCATTAAAAGATTACTGTCGTGCAATGCTCGCTGGTGAGCTTCAGTACGGTGATGATGATGGCTACCTTCCCATTGTTCTCGAAAATATTTGCGAAATGCACGGTTTCGCCGATCTGCTGCCCGAGATCAGAACGGCCTATCAGCGCTGGCCGGAAATGAAGCAATTCAAGAAACTAAAGGATGTTGAAGATGACCTGCAGGCTGGTGAACCGGATAGGCACGAAAGGTCTTTTCATAAAGACCTGATCACCGACACCATCGGTAGCCTTGAGAACTGGCACAGTTTTCAACCAGAGGCAAAGTACGACGATGACGATGACGACGATTTTGATCTGGCCACACTCTTTCCTGAGCCTCAGGGTCTGCAGGCGCCAGCCGGGCAGGAATTTCTGACAGAGGGAACCTTTGTTCGGGAAGCTCCGAAGGTCGGGCGTAATGACCCTTGCCCATGCGGCAGTGGTAAAAAATTTAAGAAGTGTTGCGGGTAAACGTCTTGACATCCTCTCCCTGCTGGTTCGCAGGGAGTCCTCTTTCAGTTAGGAGATAGGGAACTTATTAAAACAAAAGCAGTCTACGTGAAAGATGAATTAAACAATAAGCCATTCAGTGGGGTTAGGATGACTGTTCCATTGACGGCTTATAACATAGCCGGCAATGATTCTAAAATCAAAAACACAGGGTATGGATCATCACGGGTTCTATTAATGGAGTATAAATATGAACACAGGTTTTCCAGCAAAGGGTACTCCGGGAGTAGAGATACCTGTTTGCGTAGGCACTATCGAAGAAGGCACTATTGAAGAAGGCACTATTGAAGAAGGTAATAGTGCCGAGCCTTCTTCAAGTGGTGTGGAAAACAGCAGGTTTAAAAAATTCGCCAGTATAAAGGGAACTTCCGTGTACAACATTTTGAAAAAAGGGACGGAAGACGATTTTGCTTTTCCCAGAGAACATATCCATGCAGGCTTAAGGCTTCCAGAAAGAATTATTATAAATCTTGATGATCATAAATTTAATCTTGGGACTTATCTTGAGTGGATGGAAGCAGACGAAGCAAAAGCACAGCTAAAAGAAATTAGCGAAACTTATACCATAAAAATAAAAAAATTCACAAATAATAATATTGATAAACTATGGGCGGCAGTTGTAAAGTTTGATGATTTGATTAATCGAAAAAAATGGCAAGAAGAGTTTTTAAAAAAAGAAGGTTTTTATTCTTACCTGTGTGAGAATAAGAAAACACCACGCTTAGGTTATGAGTGGTTAGACAGTATTCGTTCAGAAATGAAGAAAGATAATGAGTTTGCATTTTTGTTAGGTTTATGGGTTGAAATATCAATCATGACCGCATTAGAAACAAAGCATTATGATACAGCTGGTGGTAATATTTATTTTGATTGGGAAGCGTTTGATAAAGAAATAGATAAGCACTCACCGGGTATGTTACTCATTGAAGAACCTGATTCTGAGGGAAAGACAAATAAAAGAAAAAGTAATATGCCTTCTGGCAGTGAGCCTGCTGATAAAAAAGCAAAGACTGATAGCGTTGACGTAGATCCTGATATTGAGAATGAAGGTACGAGTACGCAATATGGCAATAGATTATTTGGACGTAGTCTAAGCAGGGAAATTGAAGCATCGATGGAACTACTAGATGGAGACCTTTATCTTTCGGATGATTCAGGTGGTGAGTCAAGCGAAATAGAGCCGTGAACAAAAGGAAGTGAGTAATGAATATAGGGAGAGCCGTCGCATGCCATCAGACAATTCAACCGGAGCCACAGCCGCGTTCAAGTGGAAAGAGGCGTTCTTCCCAAAGGGGAAAAAAATCACTACCAAATTTCAAGGCAAACCACAAAGAATCCGAAGCTCCTTCCTTAAAAAAAAGAAAGCTTACACTCCCGACGCCATCAGGTGGTTCTCAAAACGCTTCTGCCAGTTTGAATGTTTGTAGAGAGTTCACCTATAAAGCAACAGAGATTGAAGAAATTAAAAAGGAATATAAGAATTTAAAAACATATATAGATCATAATGGTTACACCATACGTCCTCTGGATAGTCTGGTAAAATATCTGAATAATAATTTCAAATGGCAGCAATCAGATTGGCCAGAAATGAAATGTTCACATGATACCTGGAATGAACACCTTGCTCGTTATGCTTTGTATGTTTGGGGCATTATCGAAATTAAAGAGTTAAGCCTGGAATCAATAAGGTTGCTGGATTCTGAGTCAGAAGAGTACTTTCAAACAGTTGGAAGATACGGTTCAGAGTTAAAAGTTAAAATAACTAACTGGAATAATTTGCCTAGTAGAAAAAGTGTTGAGATACCTGCAAATGGTATCTTTCGACATAGTCAAAGCGAGTGGACTCTTGCCCATAAGAATATTTTTCATTTGCTATTTTCCCCATTAAAGCTTGAAGATGTAAAGTTCAGTTATATACCCATACTCAAAATTCTGAATCCTGATACCGAGTTTTATGAATTGGTTTTTTATAAATTCATGTGCCTCGAAATGAATGTAAGTTATGGACAAGAGTTAGATTTTAGAGAGAAAAGCACTATTACTAAAAGAAATGTTCTTGCCAAAAAGCTAAATGAACATAATATATCTTTACCACCCTGCTTGCGGAGAGTGACAGGGACTCATGGCAATATGAGAAAGAAAGATACTGTATGGGGGCAGGTTGAAATAATTGAGTATTTCAAAAAGCAAAAAGGTATCTCGGTTATTGAGAAAATTGATAAAACATTAAGTTTAAAAAGTGATTTTTATTCTATAAATGCTTTATCTGAGGCTGAAGATGAAAAATATAATGAAGAGCTTTTTGATTTGTGCCGAAAGTACGATTTTAATTTCTCCAGAATAATAACGTCGGTAAAGGGAGGTCTTAAGGTAAATGGAGAAAAAATTAAAGGGATTAAATACAGACCAATAGACGGTGTTGAATACGATAAAAATTGCTACGACGCTAACATGCTTACGTTGGCTTATATTCACAGATTTGGCATCAACTGTCAGGAAGTTTATACGCAGCTAGATGCTCAATGCTTATATAAAATGTACAGAAAGATTAAGCACAAAGAATACAAAGGCACACAGATTCATCCTGATGATTTGTTTGCTTTAGCTTCTGGAGTTAATGAGAATCATACGCTTCAGGCAGCCATCAGGAGTAACAGGGCTTACTTATCTGAAGCACTCAAACAGTTTGATGAAAAACAATTGAAATCGCATCTACGTCAAAGGGCAGAGAGGCTCCACAAAACTTATCGTACTCTACTGCCTTTTTCTGATCAGAAACATTCTGACACCGTAAACCCTGCTCAATCCGAACTGGCTCCTGAAGATGACAGTTCATCAAGCGGAATCTGCAAACACATTTTAAGGAGTGCTTCTCCCCCTCCGCTTGAAACTTACAAGGGCGTAAGCATAGGCCACGGAATAAAAGTGGATGACAGTCTTCTTCTCCCACAGGGCAAAGGACTGATTGCCGATCGTAAGTTTCAAAAGGGAGAGGTCATTACCTGGTTTGAGGGGAGGAAAGTGGATTTAAATGAATACGAAGCATTGCTAAATGAAGACCCATCAATTTTCACATACAGCCTCGGGGTGACAGAGAACTTTACTTTAGTGGGGGAGCAAACCCCAAGAGAGGGTATTGGTGGCGGTAGCTTTGTCAATGATGTAGCGCCCTACAATACTGAATTCATCAGGAAACATTCCGTTATGGCTTTACTGGTTGCTACCCGTGACATTGAGCCCGGAGAGGAGTTTCGGCTCAATTACGGGTCTGCATTCTGGGAGTGTTTTGAGAAAATGTTTCCTGATATCAAAAGGGTCACTTAAGCGTACTTGCAACGAAGGATGTCCATTTTCATCATCGTTTTAATGGTGCTATCTTCTGCCTCAGTCAGGTTACACTCAGTGCCCGGTGTGGTGATTTAGTTACTATTGCTAACCTAATTCTCAGTATTCCTGACAGTGCTTGAACTTTTTGATAACTTTCTATATCCATTTAAATAACTAAGTTAAAAATATCACTTTCGTGCTCAGGGAAAACAGTGATTTTCGGAAAATAAAAAAATGAGTTTAACTATCAGGAGTATTACATAATGAACCCTAATGATGTTTCTCCAGGACGGAGCTTTACACATGCAGGGTATGGCAACATTAATCCTGAGCATCCTGCACCTGCACCTGCACCTGCACCTGCACCTGCACCTGCACCTTCGCAGGCAAGCACCTATGGACGCACAACGACTGTTATGCCGCAACCTGACACTCTGCACCTTGCTTCTGATGCCACCTCATCACAAAAACAAAAATGTATAAAAACATTTACTATCAATATTCCAGAAAGCGAGGAGCAGTCAAATAGACCTTCATCCAGCAGGCAAACAGAAGATTCAATGAACGTGTCTTTCTTTAAAACTGAAGAAGGTGAAGAAGGTGAAGAATCCAGGCATTATATTGAAGTACGAAGATCGAATGAAAAGACTTCTATAGATATAAAGAGCACCGAAGAAAAACCAAACATACGTACTTCTCAACTAATAATAATGGCTATTAGTGATAGTCAGGAAAAAGAGCTTCCTGTAAGGGATATTTATAAATGGTTTGAGGAGAATATTCCTTATTACAATTCACGCTCAAAGCAAGTTGGTGGTAATAAAATATGGAACGCCAATATACGAATGAGCTTGCGTACTCGTAATTATCTATTTGGGAAAAGGGTTGAAAAACCTTCACCACCAAATTATGAAGTCAAGCGACCACTATGGTTTGTAAAAGAGCGTGAAGTTGCACGCTACATGTCAATAGGTGATAGACGCTTGACAGTTAAGCAGGATAAAACAAAATGGTTAAAATCAGCCACTTCTGACCTTTCAGAAGCCCAAAATAAGGGAAGGCCTGATAAGAGGGAAAACCCTTCATCGTCAACGATTACATCGGCTCAAAAAAGCATTGCTATAAAAGCACTGCCAGAAGAAGATAAGCAATCACCAGCGACTTCGGGTGTAGCTGAACCAGGTTATAAGGCAGACGAGTCAGAGTTAAGAGTATTTAAACTCGAAGAAGTTAATGAGATTCTTAGAGAAAATGGATTGCCTGTCCCTGAATTCACCCTTGTAACCCTGGATGATGAAGATTTATATCAACCGGATCTTGTTTAAAATAAGTCTAAATAAGTTAGGAAACAGATTTTATTGAGACAGGCATTTACAGCTCTGAACTTCGCATTCTGCAGCTTTGTTTCCCAACCTATTAGACATTTTTTCCAACATGACCTTGTTGTTGCTGGTTTATCAGACTCTACAGCCAGTTTCACCGCAGATTCCTTAAATTCAGGAGTCATAAAAGGCCAGCATCTGCTCTTTATCTTTACTCAGGCACTCCATGGCTTTCGGGTACTTGGCACCAAAGCGCTTGACCGTGTTGTCGAAGGCCGTATAAGCCTGCTCACGGGTTTCTGCCTGCCAAATATCATGCAAGTCACTCTTTACCTTGGACTGCACGGATTTTGGCAGCTTGTTCAGCACGTTCGCTGTCTTGTGAACCCAACAACGCTGGTGCCGGGGGGCTGGCCAGACTTTGCTTACAGCTTTCCAGAATCCCAACGCACCGTCACCTACGGCCAGCGCTGGAGCCTTAGCCAGCCCTTGCTGTTCAACTCTGGAAAGAAGTTCTTCCCAGCTTTGGGTGGACTCCCGGTAACCATCTTCAATGGCTATCAGCTCTTTCTTGCCATGGTCGGTGACGCCAATCAACATCAGAATGCAGTGGCGACCCTCGTCGCCACGTATGTTGAAGTGCACACCGTCAGCCCAGACATACACGTAGTGCTTGTTTTCCAGCTTTCGCTGGTTCCACTGTTTGTGCTCTTCAATCCAGCGGGTCTTTAAACGACTGATGACGCCTGGTGACAGGTTCTCAGCCTGACTACCCAGAAGACTCTATAAGGCTTCCTGAAAATCCCCTGTGGAGATCCCTTTCAAATAGAGCCAGGGTAACAGCTCATCAAGGCTGCTGGTTCGCTTTAAGTAGGGAGGAACCAGCATTGAGTTGAATTTATTCCCACTTATGTCACATATATTACTCATATCTACTGGATAATCTTCATTTTGAGTACTATATTACTCATATAAAAATTTTAATCTGAGTGAAGAGAAGGTATGGCAACCAAACAACTTACCGTTCAAACATTTGTTGATCATACGTGGAAAGATTCAGTAACCCTCAACTTCCCTGAACCCAACAAAGGTCGCCCAGGTGTTTGCGAGATGGATTATCTGTTTGATTACGCCTTTGAATACTTTGATAAAAATAGGCATGAGGCTGCTTTTTCACTGAGGTATCCGGTTCAGTTGTATGAATCACACACACAACAACCCTGGTTCGCTGTCATTGATGACCTTATGCCAGCGGGAGCGGGAAGACGATTCTGGATCAAGAGCCTGGGCATTGAAAACCTTCCTTCCATTGAACAGGACTATCCATTACTTGCTACTGGGACAATAGCCCCGATTGGCAACATGCGCATCAAAGAAGCTTTACCTTTCATCGATAATGGAGAGAAAATCGACACTATTCTGTTTCCGCTAGATGATGCCGTTTCAAGAAGCTCAGATTTTTTGCAATATGCTAATCAAATGGGCGCTGTCGGCGGTGGGGCAACGGGGGCTGGTGGTGAAGCACCGAAATTTCTTGTTCGTTATACATCAGACGATAGGGTGTGGATTGATGCCTATCAGGATGATGCAAGCAATACCGACGATCACTACCTGGTTAAATTTGCCCGAAACCGTGGCAGCGCTACTGATAAGGATATTCTCAGGGCTGAATATCACTATTACCACATACTGAATGCGCTAGGCGTTAGCACCATCGACACGACCAAAATGAAGTTATTTGACGACGGTGAGAAGGTGTCTTTGTGGTTGCCACGTTTTGATGTAGGCATCCAGCAAGGAAAACTTGTTCACTACGGTGTGGAGTCAGTGTTTTCCGCATTAGGCATGCCGCCCGGTTCAAATCTGAATCATTTACGAGTTATCACAGAACTGGTCATGTTACTTAATCAGCGCAGCAGCAAATTTGATCCGCAGGCTTTTGTAAACGAGTGGATCAAGCGGGATTTTCTCAATGTAGTTTTTGGCAACTCTGATAATCATGGTCGAAATACCGCTTTTCTGAAGCGTCCGGGACAACCAGCGGAGTTATCACCCATTTATGATTTTGCCCCGATGAAAGCCGACCCGGAAGGAGTGATACGCACAACGACCTGGGGGGCAGCTAGCGGGCTTGAAGTCGGTGCGAATTTCGACTGGATTAAAATCGCACTGGAAGCTGAAGACACATTAAGACAGTTTGGTTTCAGGGTTTCAGCCGATTCTGTGATCGAAGAACTGTCCATACTGGCAGCACAGATGGTTGATTTGAAATCCAGATTGTCGGATCAGGGAGTGCCAGAGTCCATTGTTAACCTGCCGGCTATCGGATTTGGATTTCTCAATGAAAAATTAAAGAAGTGGGATCTGATATGAGTACAGGAATGACCAGTAATGCCAGAGACCGTCTTGCCAGACTGCGAGCTCAAAAGTCACAGCAGCAACAAACTGACAGCAATACTTCTGTACCACAGCCCACACCGGATTCTACACCCAACAGTAGAGAAGAAGTGATACTCAATCTCATGGTACAGATGTTAAAGGGAGACATTTCCGATGGTCAGTTATTGCAGCAATTAAGGAAACAGCTTCTGGGCTTAAACCAGGATCGTTTTGCAGAACTGGTAGGTGTAAGTCGTAAAACCATCTCCGACATAGAACGTGGCAAGGGTAGTCCATCACAACAGATCCTGAATGACGTATTCAAACCTTTTGGGCTTAGGGCAGGTATTATCCCTGTGTCACAGAACCAGATAGAAAAACTGATCAACAAGGCTCACGATGAAATCCTGAATGTCTGAAACTGTCTCTGTTATCGGCCAGCCCTTGTTATGTAATGTTGAAAAATTTCTGATGATGGCAATTTGTCACAATATCTGCACAGAACCACCTGCATGGCAGGCAGGGTCGTTGCATCAATCTGAGTATTTGTGCCCGGAGAATTATAACCACTTCAACTTAGGCGTGCCGCCGCTAGTGGACGGCACTGATTAATTTATTACTTCATTTCTTCTACTGCTTTTAGCAGTGTTGGAACTACGTCCATGAACGTCATCGCTACAGTACGTGGGTGCTGCCAATCATCTTGAGCGCCGTGCATCTTTATGGGGCTTTTACAGGTTGGCTGATGGAAAATGAGGGGTTGCAACAGAAATAGCCTTTCAGGAAAGATTGATTTGAACAGATCAAAATTTCTGAAGGATCAGACATGTGTACAACACCCTCACTACGTCCTATGTTCGCATTTCCCGGCTGGGTAATCGAGCAGATTGATATTGATTGGGAAGTCAAACAAGCTTTTGTCTATCTCCGCAGGGATGGCCGAATTCAGCACGAGAAATGCAGTCAATGTGAAACCCCTATGGGACAAATGAAGACAAAAGATCGGTGTGTCCAGGATTTACCACTGGGAGTTCTACAGGTAAATCTTCTCTTCACAGCTTTTCAGGGCCGCTGCTCACACTGCAACAATATTGAAACCGTTACTATTCCTGGTTTAACTCCCAAGGCTCAGGCAACCGATCGCCTTAAACGACACGTCAGCCATTTATGTCGCTATATGCCCTGCGACAAGGTGCCTGAATTCATTGCTATATCCGGTGGTACTGCCCGTCGTTGGGATAAAGAGATGCTGCTGAGAATGCTTTCAGCTCCAAAGCGTGACGGTATTCGCGCTCTGCTCATTGACGAAAAATCCATTGGCAAAGGCCATCAGTATCTTACCGTTGTTCTTAACGCCGACTCAGGAGAAACCCTCTTCCTTGGTGAAGGCAAGCGAAAAGAGACTCTGGATGAGTTCTTGAGCAGCCTGACTGAAGAGCAAAAAGCGAGCATCGAGTGTGTTGGCATAGACCGTGGTGGCAGCTATCAGGCTTCGGTGAAAGAGCACTTGCCCAATGCGGATATTGTATACGACAAGTTTCACATTATTGCCAATTATAATGATGTGATAGATCAGATAAGGCGCAGGGAGTGGCGTCAGGCTGAAGAAGAGAACAAGCCCTTTATCAAGGGTCAGCGGTTCAACCTGTTCATGAACCCTGAGAACCTGACTCCAAAGCGAGAAAGCAGTCTGAAAGAGCTCTTGAGCATGAACGAGGATCTCAATCAGGCTTACATCCTGAAAGACATGCTCAAACAGCTATGGACGTACACGTACAAAGCGTGTGCCGGCAAGTTTCTGGATAGATGGATAGAGTTAGCAAAAGAAACCGGAATTGCAGAACTTAAGAGGTTTGCTAAGGGCTTGGACAGGGCAAGAGAGGGCTTGCTGTCGTACTGCCATCATCGTATAACCAGCGCGAAGATTGAAGCTTTCAATGGAGTCATCAAACGGATTATCTACAAAGCTTGTGGCTACAATGATCTTGATTACCTCTATCTTAAAATCAGGCAGGAGGCTGTAAAATGATCAGCCAACCTGTAAAAGAGCCATCTTTATTACTGTGCCTGTTGCTGGCTCACCTACTGTTACCTGACCAGATACACCTACGAACGTGATATAGCGGCGACCGTCAACGTTGAGTACACGGATTTGGTCTTTGTACCAGGCGTCAGCTAGAATTGCTGCGAAACCATCGTGTTTCCATGCGCTACGTACTTCGTCGTTACCTTCAATCAGGTCGTCAATGAACTGCTTAGGAACGACTTGCTCACCTTTACGGTTTTTACCTTCGTTCATCATAATATCCATCAACTTAACGCCGTCGCGTGCTGTGATGTGCAGACCGCCAGACGAGACAGCTTCACCGTCGCGGTTTGTCATCATTTCTGCGCCGTACTCCGCACCCATTGGTTGGAAGAGACGTTCTTCCAGGATTTCTGTATAACGCTTGCCTTCGATGCGCTCCATTATTTGAGCAAGCATTTCAGTGTTCATACATAGGTAGTCGAACGCTTCACCACGCTCTACATCATCACGTTGACCTAGCTCTTGAGCTACCTCAATGATGTTTTTGTAGTCGTACTTAGATGGGCCATTCCAGTCTTGTGTTTCGGTCATCTTGTCTGAGTAAAGAAGACCCGGTGTGAACTCAACTTTAATACCAGAACGCATATCAGCAACTTGCTCAACCGTCGCACCGTCCCAACCAGTGCCTTTTAATTCTGGCAAGTACTTAGTTAGCTGGTCTTTCATGTTTACTTTGCCTTCCGCTACAAACGTAGATAGAAGGATACCCGTGTAAGACTTGGTAGCTGACATTTCAAGGTGCGTCTTAGCCTTGTGCATACCGTTCCAGTATTGCTCGTGTACTAGCTTGTTCTCATCCAAAAACGTAACCAGCTGCAATCACTGAGTTCTCAAAAGCTGCAAACAATAAAACCCTACTGCTCTTTAGCGCTTATATTTCCTCAGATACCAATTCCGTAGGAAAGCCAAAAAGCAGAGGGCTTTAAAATGCGCAAAAAACGCACCCCGCAGTTTAGTACGGATTTGCCTTACAGAGATCACGCAATTTATGACGAACTTTGCAGTCTTTCTCAATGGCTGGATGCTCATTCCCAGTTCATTGACTGGGTGTTTAACGATCTTCGTAGCGAAGCAATCCATGACACCGGGAGAGATGCACTGAGTGCTGAATCAGTCTTACGAGTCGACTTTTTAAGGCAGCGTTTTCAATTCAGCTTTGAGTGCCTTGCTTTCGTTCTAATGGACTCTCCATTGTACCGCGCCTTCTGTCGTCTTGCTCCCAACCAGACTCCACACAAGTCATCCCTGCAATCCCTTGTTTGTTCAATTACTGCCACTACGTATCGGCGCATACACCGGGCGCAGTTAAAAACAGCCAGGGAGCAGAAAATAGAAACAGGAAGAGTGGCTGCAATCGACAGCACTGTCACTGCAACCAATATTAAAGCGCCTTACGACAGTGACCTCCTTGGCACTTCTGTTAAAGAGATGTGTCGCTTGCTTGAGCAGGGGGTTGGCTTCACACCTGAGCCTCTTTACTAATTTACCCACCACAACAGAGTCATAAAGAAAACAGTCAAAGAGTGTTCATACGCAAAGAAGAAGGAGCAACAAAAGCAGCATTACGAAAAACTATTACAACTAACCCGCAAGACTCGGAAAGTCCTGCTCAAAGCCCGGTTTGATCTGGAAAGCGCCCTGAAACAGGGGAACTGTTTCGACACTGCGCCGGTTGTTCAATGGTTATCAGACGTGGATCGGTTGTTACCGTTGGTTGCAGCCGTTGTTTCTCAGACTGAACGTCGTGTATTCAAAGGTGAAAAAGTTCCGGCACAGGAGAAAATTGTCAGCCTGTACGAACCTCATACAGACATCATTGTGAAAGACCGTCGTGATGTTCAATACAGCCATAAGCTCAACCTGACACAAGGTAAGAGCCGGATGTTTCTCGATCTGGTCATTGAGACGGGCAACCCGGCAGATTCAGACCGTTTCATCCCCATGCTTAAGCGACAAATAGATATTTATGAACGAGCGCCACGACAAGCTGCGGTGGATGGTGGGTATGCCAGCAGCACCAATCTTGAGGATGCAAAAGCATTGGGAGTTAACGATGTCGCTTTTCATAAAAAGAGGGGGCTGGAAGTAAAAGATATGGTCAAGAGCCAATATGTCTATCGGAAGCTATATTGCTTCCGGGCAGGTATCGAAGCAGGAATTTCGTGGTTAAAACGGTGTTTTGGACTTTCTGTATGTCCTTGCCAAGACGAAGAGCATTTTGAGGCCTGGTGTTGGGCGGCGGTTGTTTGCTACAACTTTGTGATTCTGAGTCGTTATCCAGCCCCCGCCATAGCGTAAAGACTTTGGCCGATGGGAAAGCTGGCAACGACCAGAGGGGTTAATATGCTTGAAATTCACTACTTATGAGCTTTGGCTTATATTGATAGCCAGAAAACCTGCCTGAAAGGACAATATTTTTTAAACCTAAAGGCAGGTTTGTTTTCTGTGTTCTGTTTTTGGATGGGAACTAGCTATGATACTTTGGGCTGCAGGCCTTCAAGTTACAGCTGCTTGGACTATTGCCACAGAAACAGACTCTGGAATGAAAAAAGGCAATTTCGTTCAGGGAACGGTTCTTCTAATCCTCCGCAAACGCCTTGACGATCTGGATGCCTTCGACGACGAACTCATCCCCGAAATCGAAGACGCCGTAAAAGACCAGCTTGACCATATGACCACCATCGACGATCAGGACCACCCGAACTTTGGTGATACCGATTACCAGCTGGCGGCCTATGCGGCGGCACTGCGGGTGCTGACCCAGTACAGCGAGATTGAAGGCATCAATATCGAAAACGAACTGTACCGAGAAAAGCAGAAAGGGGTGAAATCCCAGTTCGAGAAACTGATTGACCAGGCCGTGGAAATTGCCTGTAACCATCTGGTGCCCGATGGCTTTGACGAGACCCACTGGAAAAACCTGTCCGCCGATGAGCGCCTGTACCTGAAAGGCCTGGAGCTGGAAAAACACGGCGAACTCCGTGCCGGGGCTTATCAGGAACTGGCAAAAGGGTTCGGTGTGCGGGAATACCAGTTTATGTACGCCAAGACCAAAGCCAACGCCGTGCGCTTTAAAACTGCCCGTGAGTTTGGCCGCAGCAACCTGAAGGATCACGGCTTCGATGCTTCCATCGTGCGCCACGCTCTGTTTGCTGTGCATGAAACCATCAAACAGGAATCGGCCCAGCAGGGGGTGAACTACCTCAAGACCGAACTGAAGGGCTTCTGGAACGACCGGAAAAAGCTGATTGAAGTATTACGCTTCCTCAGTCGTCTGGAACATATTGACCATATGGATCACTGGGAAACCGATGCCGAAGCGGCCAGTACCCTGGCGGGGGCGCTGGAGAATACTAACGGCTAACCCGGCTTGCGTTTCCTTCATAAGTTGCTATATATTTAGTCACAGACCTGCAACGGTGCCCATTCAAATACGTAGCGAATGGCCACGGTTGCAGGTTTTTTGCGTTTAAGGGGGTGTAATGCAGAAAATCGCTTTTTTTGTAGATGGTGGCTATTTTGTCCGGCGGATCAAGTATTATCATCGGAAGCATTTTCAAGCCTGTGCATTAGAACCTCATCATATTGTTTCTGTCATATACAATCTTGTCAGAAAGCATCAGGAAAATCTGGGACGGGATCAACTGTACCGGATTTACTATTACGATGCCCCGCCTCTTGAGAAACAGATTCGATACCCCCGACCGGCTTCTGGTCATCAAACACCCGGCACCTGGAACTGTAAGAAAGAGTCGGGATATATTTTCCAAACGGAGCTTCACAAGCAATTGAGAGCTTCTCGCAAGTTGGCACTTCGCATGGGTAAACTGTCTAACTCTGGGCAGTGGCAGGTGAAGGACACGGTATTAAGGGAGCTGTTGGCGAATGAAAAGCAGTTTTCTGATCTGACTAATGATGACTTTTATTATAGTGTGCAACAGAAAGGCGTGGATACCCGAATTGGTGTCGATATTACCACCGTGACTTTGAATCACTATGCCGACACTATTGTTCTACTCGCCAGTGATGCAGACTTTGTTCCCGCCGCAAAACTGGCAAGAACCCATGGTGTCGATGTGGTTCTGGATCCACTATGGGGTAATGTGGATAGTGATCTCCAGACCCATATTGATGGAAAAAAATCCTTCGATTTGGTCAATCAGCTGAAACATATTCTCGGCCATGAGCCAGAGCCCAGACCTAAATGGTGGACTGAATAGTCTCATAGCGCATACGGTTGTGGAGAGGGACGTGGCTAAAACGATATAATAATTGTCTTAGTCTTTGTTCGAGGTTCCAGTGATTCAGCGTTATTCATCCCGCCAGCAGCCACTGGGTCGGTCGTTTATCCGTGAAAAACTGGTTGGCGCACAATCCTACGACCGCATTGCCGGTTTTTTTCGATCCAGTATTTTTGAAGTGGCTGGTGAAGCCCTGGACAGCATGACCGGTAAGGTCAGGGTTATTTGCAATTCAGAGCTGCTGGCAGAAGATGTCATCACCGCCAAAGCCGCCCGGCAGGCCATGCGACGGGACTGGTGCGCCGGAGAGCCGGAAAAGTTGCCGGAAGCCAACCATGACCGCTTTAAGACGCTCTACGAATTTCTGGTTTCCGGGAAAATGGAGGTGCGGGTTTTGCCTGACGAAGCCTTTGGTCTTGTGCATGGTAAGGCAGGAGTTATTACTCTGGCCGATGGCAGCAAAACCAGCTTTATGGGCAGCACCAACGAGAGCCTGACCGCCTGGAAACTGAACTATGAAATGGTGTGGGAAGACGATTCACAGGAGGCTGTAGACTGGGTTGAGAATGAGTTTAACGCTCTCTGGAACCATCATCTTGCCACTCCGCTCAGCGATTTCGTCATTACCGATATAAAGCGGATTTCAGAACGGGTTGAGGTCGACAGAAGCACCTGGCAGCAGGAACCCGATATTGACCCGGCTGCTGCCATTGTCGAAATTCCGGTTTATCGCAAAGAGTTCGGGCTCTGGCCTCATCAGAAGTATTTTGTAAAAAAAGCCTTCGACGACCACCTGAAAGGCGGAGCCCGGTATATCCTTGCAGATCAAGTGGGTCTGGGTAAAACGGTACAGCTGGCGCTGGCGGGTATGTTGATGGCGCTTCAGGGGAATAAGCCCGTATTAGTGATTGCCCCCAAGCCTCTGACTTTGCAATGGCAGGATGAGTTGATGGAACTGCTTACCCGTCCGCCATCTGGACGGGTAAGCAGTGGCTGGATGAACAGGGTATTGCCTGGCCTGCTACCGGGCCGGAGAGTATTCTCAAATGCCCGAGGCGGCTGGGCATTGTTTCCCAGGGGCTCATTACTTCCGGTTCTGAAGTCAAGGATTACCTTCTTGCTGCTCACTATGAATGCGTCATTGTGGATGAAGCTCACCGCTCCAGACGGAAAAAAATAACCGACAGTTGTCTGGAAGAAAAAGCTGATCCCAACAATTTGATGCGCTTTCTGTCCCAGATCAGCCAGCGAACCAAAAGCATGTTGCTGGCTACTGCCACACCGGTTCAGCTTCACCCTGTTGAGGCTTTTGATCTGTTAAGCATTCTGGCGTTGGGCAGTGATCAGGTGCTGGGCGATCCCTGGAGTGAATGGCGCAAGGCTGACAGGGCTGTGCCTATGGTGATGGGGGAAAGTGAAATCCCCGTTGATGAGGCGCTGGCCTGGAGCTGGGTCAGAAATCCATTACCACAGGCTGAGGATCACCGGACTTTCAGGGATTTAAGAAGGCGGTTGCAATTGCAGCCGGGGGACCATGTTGTCGATGCTGGCAGTTTTAATCAATTACGTGGTCCTGATAAAACCAAACTTCGCCGGGTGTTGCCAGACTATGGCAGACAACACAACCCTTTTATCAGGCATATTATTCGACGCACCCGGGACTATCTGGAAGCCACCATTGACCCGGAAACCGGTGAGCCCTATCTGAAGCCGGGTAAGCGTCAGGCTAACTCCATCTACCAGACTGCTTTAAAATCCTGAACACTAATGCTTCCAAACTGTAGGAAGCAGTCATGACAACCTATCGCACCACCGATTTCTGGAAAAACCACATCCACGCCTGGAATAAAAGCGGCCTGTCCCAGACGGAATACGCCCGGAAGCATCAGCTTTCGGTCAAAACGTTCGGCTATCACAAGCGACGTCACTTCAACCAAGCTGTCATTGAGTCAGTTCAGGATTCACAACCCCTGATTCCTGTTTCTATTGCAGAAGAACCAGTCAGCAAAAAACAAGCACCCGCAGAAACAACCGAAACAGGTATCTCCCTTATCAGCCCCGGGGGCTTCCGGGTTGAGCTGGCCGCCGGGTTTGACCCAGATGCATTAAAGCAGGTTCTCAACCTTCTGGAGGTCGCATGATTGGTGCATCTTCATCTCTCAGCGTTTATCTGGTGCCCGGCGTGACGGATATGCGCAAGTCTATTGACGGCCTGTCCCTCATCGTCAGTGAAGTGCTGGAACTGAACCCGTTTTCTGAAAGCCTGTTTGTCTTTTGCAACCGGGGACGCAATAAGCTCAAGATTCTGCACTGGCAAACCAACGGCTTCTGGCTCTACTATCGCCGCCTGGAAAAGGGCTGTTTTAACTGGCCTCGCCAGGGTGCTCCGGATCAGGCCATCGCATTAACACGCCGAGAACTGAACTGGCTCTTGGACGGGTTGCCGGTAGAGCAGAAAAAAGCCCATCAACCTCTGCACTACCAGCCTGCCGCTTAAATTGCCATGACCTGCTTCAATGCAAACTACAGGGCGACTGTCGGATAATAAACGACATGAATACGATCACTACGCCAGACAGCCCGACCTTTGAATCGCTTCAGTTGGAAATTATCCAGCTGAAGACGAAACTGGCGTGGTATGAAGAACAGTTCCGGTTATATCAGCATAAGAAATTTGGTTCCTCCAGCGAACGTTTTGAAGATCAGGGACTGCTCTTTAATGAAGCGGAAGAACTGGCTGAAGAAGCCACTGAAGCAGCAATTCCCGCTGATCATTTAGCCCCTTGCAAGACTAAGCCGGCAGCATGAACAAAAAAAACGCTTTCGCAGACTAAAGAGGCTAAAATAGAAAGTTTCTGTACCGGTCGTCGCTGAGTCAATTATGACCACTGCTCTCCAGAAATACAGTAAGCACCTTTGTGTCAAAAACCTTATCCTTCAGGCTTGCAAATGCTTTGATACCATTCCGGACTACCGTCCTAACCACTGTTCCAATGGTATTCCTTTTTCTAATTTTGCAAAGTCTGCTTTTGCCATGATGCATCAGAAATATGATTCTCTTCTGTCGTTTGATACGGATCAGGCCGATCCTGTTATTCGCCATAATCTTGAAACCATGTATCACGTGAAAGACGGAAAAGTACCTTGTGATACCCATATGAGAGAGATTCTTGATCCAATAGCGCCAGAGGAGTTCCGCAAGCCATTCAAAAAACTCTTCTCTTTGGTTCAGCGAAATAAACTTCTCAAGGCTTTTGAGTTCAAGTGTGGAGATTTAAAAGACTGTTACCTGATGCCTGTTGATGGAACTGGCCTATTTTATTCTGGAGAATGCCGTTGCAATGAATGTTGTGTAAAGAACAAGGGGAAGCGCAACGAATCCTATTACCACAACTTAATGGGTGGATGTATAGTTCACCCAGAGCAAAAAACAGTTATTCCCTTTGCACCGGAAGCTATCGTTCTTCAGGATGGTGCCACCAAAAATGATTGTGAAAAAAATGCAATAAAACGCTATTTGGCACACGTCAAACGAGAGCATCCTCATCTTAATTTAGCGATTCTCCTAGACGGCCTCTACGCTGATAACCCCACCATTGAGCTGATCAGGAGCTATGGCTGGCATTACATTATTGTTGCCAAAGACGGGAATCATAAATCGCTTATTGAGGCCATGAATGCGCTGTGCGATCAGGGTAACCTCAAATATCATGAGATAACCAATAAAGAAAAAGGCACTAAACACTGGTTCCGCTACGCCAATAACGTGCCACTTAATGCATCCGATTTTGCTGAAAATGTAAATGTTCTTGATTACGTTGAAACTGATAAAGAAGGTAACCGCCATACTTGGTGCTGGGTTACTGATATTGAGTTAACAGAAGAAACCGTTGAAGAAATTATGATAGGAGGACGGTGTCGCTGGCATATAGAAAACCAAACGTTTAATACCCTGAAAAACCAAGGCTACAACATTGAGCATAACTATGGTCATGGAAAGTACCATCTGGCTACGAATCTGGCTTATTTGACCTTTTTGGCATTTATGGTTGATCAAATTCAGGAAATGACCAGCCCGGAGTTTCAAAAAGCCTTAAAAGAACGATCGAAAGGTGTTCGTACTTACCTATGGAAGTTAATCACACGTATTTTCCTGTCCTGGTTTCTTGAAGGGTGGGATGAGTTATTTGAAGCGATTAACAAGGGTATAAAGCCGGGCAGGGTTAAAATTAACACTTCGTAGGATGTTGCTGTAGTCAAGGTTTCAGGGGCAACAGTATATTCAGTGATGCACTTAGGGTGCAGGGTATTGGTTGCCGTTGATTTTTTGAAACGATGAAATAATTTTAAACGACTATCGACGTGTTATCATCGGGAACTGCTGCCACTGAAGAAGAGCAAGAGCCTGAAACCCAAACCATTGAGGCTCACCAGCGGAAAAAGCCTGTCAGAAAAACATTATCTGAAGACCTGCCCCGTGATGTTGTAACGCTGGATGTCTCCGAAGAAGAAAAACAATGCGACTGCTGTGGCA
Organism: Endozoicomonas gorgoniicola; assembly: GCF_025562715.2. NCBI lineage: Bacteria > Pseudomonadati > Pseudomonadota > Gammaproteobacteria > Oceanospirillales > Endozoicomonadaceae > Endozoicomonas > Endozoicomonas gorgoniicola. The sequence continues at coordinate 3,405,898 of NZ_JAPFCC010000001.1, read as the reverse complement.
AAGAGCTTCAGGCGTTTGGTCACGAAAGCAGCTGCAAGCTGGATATTGTTCCGGCCCAGGTTAAAGTCATTGAATTTCAGCGGTTAAAGTACCGCTGTGAGTGCGAGTCTGGCGTTAAGACAGCGCCGATGCCGAAACTGCCTATCCCCAAGAGTATTGCTACCCCCGGCCTGCTGGCCTGGATTATCACCAGTAAATACTGCGACGCCCTGCCACTGTACCGTCAGGAGTTTATCCTCAAGCGCATGGGCGTAGAGATCCGTCGTGCGTCAATGTCTGAATGGATGATCAGGGTATCGGTTTTACTTCAGCCACTGTACGACACTTTACAGAAGATGCTGGTTAAGCAGCCATGCATCCAGGCGGATGAAACACCACTACAGGTATTGAACGAACCTGATCGTACACCGCAAAACAAGTCCTACATGTGGCTGTATCGTACGACAGGGCAGCTGGGTTCTCCCGTTGTGTTGTACAACTACCAGTCAGGTCGGGATCACGGACGGCCACAAGCGTTTTTGTCAGGTTTTAGCGGCTATTTACAGTGTGACGGCTTGCCTGCCTATAAAACCCTGAGTAGCAAGCAGCCGGAGATTAAACTGGTTGGCAGTCTGGCGCACGCCCGCAGAAAATTCAAGGAAGCTCTGGACGCCATCCCAAAAAAGAAGGGCGTACCACAGACTAAAGTCAGCAAACCGGCCCAGGTGCTGAACATGATCCAGACACTCTACGCCATAGAGAGAAGGATCAAAGACAAATCCGTTGAAGAACGCTTCCAGATCCGGCAATCGGAAAGCCGACCGGTTATGGATAAGCTGAAAAAATGGCTGGACAGGCAGCAACCCAAAATAGCCCCGAAAAGCAGGCTTGGCAAAGCCATTACTTATGCACAAAATCAGTGGTCTTACCTGATGCGCTACCTTGATAGTGGGCTGCTGGACATTGACAACAATGCCGCAGAGCGAGCGATAAAACCCTTTGTGATCGGTCGCAAAAACTGGCTCTTCGCCCAATGCGTAGATGGAGCCAAAGCCAGCGCAGTGTTGTACAGCCTGATCGAAACGGCCAAAGCCAACGGTCTGGAGCCTTATGCATGGTTCCGCTACGTACTGTCTAAATTACCTCAGCTATCCAAAGGCAGCAGTGTCGAACACCTGTTGCCTATGAAGCTGACACCGGATAATTTAAAAATAGCGGATTGGTGGAAATAGGGGTAGATGGGGTTCCCCAACCGCTTACGAAGCCGGTTAAGGTTCAGTTATTTGGGGAGGGTGACAGAGACTCAATTCCCCTGCCTCTTTACTTTCAGAAGGCTTATGAGAAAGCCGAGGAGTTTTCCGAAGCCTTAAGTAAGAGGGCAAAAGGGGCAGGCTTTTTCAAGACCCTGTTACTGAGAAGGATTGGCAGCACGCTCTACTCCGGACAGAGAACCGTGGACAAACTGTTGAGCGAATGGGCAGGTGCTGCGGGTGATGAGCAGGAATTTTCTGCCTTTCTGGAAGATGAAGACGATATGGACGAACTCTCGGTTTCTGATTCCATGAAAGATCTTACTCCGGCAGAAATCAGACTGTTGAAGCTTTGCAAGGAAGCTCTGGAGTCCAGTCAGGATAAAGACCCGAAATACCTTGAAGTTCAGAGATACCTGTTTGAGGAACAATGGCTGGAGTCCGGCTGCATCATTTTCTCGCAGTATTATGATTCTGTCTGGTGGCTGGCAACACAGTTGTCTAAAGAGCATTTACCGGATGAACCTATTGTCATTTACGCCGGGGCTTCCTGTTCGGGAATCATGACAAATGGGCTGTTCAGAAAAATTAACCGGGATGACATCAAGAAAAAAGTCCGTTCTGGCCAGTTGCGTCTGGTGCTGGGTACGGATGCTGCCAGTGAGGGGCTGAACCTTCAGAGACTGGGAACCCTGATCAATCTTGACTTGCCCTGGAACCCAACCCGTCTGGAGCAGAGAAAGGGACGCATCCAAAGAATTGGCCAGATTCGGGATACGGTCAAAATACTGAATATGCGCTACCGTGGCTCTGTGGAAGACCGGGTACATGAGCTGCTATCAGACCGACTGGAGGATATTCACGGTTTGTTTGGCCAGATTCCTGATGTACTGGAGGATGTGTGGGTTGATATTGCCCTGGGAGAGGTGGAAGAAGCCACCAAACTGATTGATGGCGTAAAGCATCAGCATCCCTTTGATGAGAAATACAGCCGGGTGGAGAGCATCGACTGGGAGTCCTGCCGCATGGTGCTGTCGTCGGATGAGCGTAGGGATGTGTTGAGTGTGGGGTGGTGAAGGGGTTTTGCACTATCCCGATTATGCCTCCCTAAAATATCAAACTAAGGCTTGAAAATCGGTATTCTGTCTCCAAGTAGATTAAGGGATTAATTGATACATTAAGAGGACTTATGTCGATTTCAACAATTTCAAACAATATTACAAGAACACAAAAAGAAATTGCTGACATTCAGCACAGAATTAGCTTGGAATCCAAAAAAAAGTCTGACTGTGACAATCGTATAGGTCAGATCACAAGAAGCATTACAAAAAACACAAGTGCCGGCATGCTTAAGAGTAAACAGGCAGAAATGAATAGAAAGCAGGCTGAAATTGTTAAAACTGAAGTAAGAAAAACAGATTTGTATAAAAAACTAGCAGATAAGGAAGGTAAGCTTTTAAAGCTGAAACAGGATCTTTCAAAAGAAGAAGATAAGGAACGAAAGAAACAGGCTCAAGCCGAAGAGAAGGAGAGAAAAAGGATTGCTGATTTGGAGAAGCGAACTCAGAGAGAGCAGGTTGCTTATCAAAAGAAGCTTCAGGCTGAGATCAAAAATACAGCAAATTTATCGGCGTCACTTGAGAATTTGCCAAGTCATGATTCGTATTTATCATCAACAGTTGAATACGATTTGTTCATTTCGCATGCATCCGAGGATAAAGAAGATTTTGTGAGGCCATTAGCTGAGACCTTGGAAAATATGGGGCTTAAAGTCTGGTATGATGAATTTACGCTAAAAGTAGGAGACAGCTTACGAAAAAGGATCGATCATGGCCTTATGAAATCTAAATTTGGTGCAGTGATTTTATCTTCAGCGTTTTGCTCAAAGAGCTGGACCCAATACGAGCTGGACTCTATGGTGGCAAGGGAGATGAACGGTTACAAAATGATTCTACCAATTTGGCACAAGGTCACAAAAAATGACATTATGAATTTTAGTCCAGCTCTTGCTGATAAAGTAGCATTGAACACGTCTATTAAAAGCATAGAAGAAATAGCATCAGAGTTAGCAGAAGTAATTCTTGGGGTCGAAACCGAGGCATAACGAATAAGAGTTAATGACATTGATTCGAGGAAAATGCCTTTGCCATTTGTGTCTCTCACCCTGTGTTGTTGAAAGCAAGTTATAAGTCAAAATACTTACAGCCCCTTGTTTATGGCTGCTTTTTTTCGGGCTTTTCGAGCTTAAGTTAGTGTCATTACTTTATGAAAGGTGCGCGGACCTTACAGAGTAAATGTTTCCTGCCTATTGCTCCGATAGAGCGTGATCTTTTTATACTTCATACCCAGCACTGGGCTAATACGGTTAATCCCATATACCAGTGCTGCTCCCGGTGATTTTATGACTGAATAGTCTACCTTCAGTTTGAAGTCTGGTAGTGGACACTGCCAAGGCTTGCCTTCTGGGGAAATTAGGGCTTCACCAGCATAAATAGCTATGGAACGAGCCCAGGCTCGATACTCAGAGCTTCCAGCCAGCCATGCCAGCTGCCTTGCTGTTGCCGCATTGACTCTCAGAGAATACAGGTTGTCCAGCTCAGCAAAGAGCTGATCTTCCTTTTTCAGAACCTGTCGAAGGATGAATGACTGTGAAATTGGCTCAAGGATAATTTCGGTAAAGGCTGGATCAGGGCAGAGGGTTTTCAAAATCAGGTCTGGCAGTGAAATATATTTGTTTCTTGCAGGGATACAGAGTTGGTTTCGATAGTGGCCATGCAGCTGTGACAGGTCGGGTTGCAGCAGTTTGTCAGGTATTGTTTGTAGCTGGTTTTTTGCTTTGCTGACATTCAATGAGTAACTTGTCTGGTACGATGTGGCGTTAATCGGATAACCATTATTGAAGGTGCAGCCGAGCCTGAAGTAGGGCATTAAAGATAGTGGTTGGAGTTCTTCTATCAGCTGTTTTGTTTCATCGCAAAACAGACACCATATGTGAGGGGTTTTATTTACGCTGACAAGATTGCCATAGGCGACAAGAGTAATCTTTGAGGTAGCTGAGTCAAGAGGAACCTGAATTCTGACTGGAGCGATTTTTGAGCGGCTGATACGGCGTTTCATCAGGGATGTCCATAAGCTGGTTAAGCAAGGCTTCATGCTGATCGGACGGAGTATAGCGAATGCCTGCTTTGCTCAGGATTTTACTTCGTGTCAGAGTCTGGAAATCATGACGTAGCTTAGCGGCAGCCCAGATGAATGTGCGGCTGATGTACTCGTCTTTGTTGCAGGCTTTCTCCAGATAAGCCATGGTCAGAGGGAGCCTCTCAGGAATTTTTGTGAAGATGTTTTTTTGTCCGAGGATTCTGCTGATTTTGAAAGGGGTAAGTTTCTGTGGTTTACCAGGCGTACTATTCAGTTCTGTGACGATGGATTTTACTTCTTCAAGGTAGCTTTGGTCTCGCTTATTCCAGTCAATGCGTGGGGTAGGCTTGCAGGGGGGCTTCTGATCTGGTCTGTGTTGATTCAGCCAGACTCGTTCGTATCGGTAAAGAAACTTGATGGTGCTGTTGATTTTTTCTCTGAGCTCTTTCATGGACGCATCAGGGTGTTTCTTCCGGTATCGAAGAAAAATCTCTTTATGTTTTTTACTGCGAACATCCATAAAGTTCCTTTTCAATCTGGTGGGTCTGGATTGAACAGACCACTTTGGAGAGAGCTTTAACTCAAGGGCTTTTTTCTTTATCACGGGCCTGCTGACTGAAAGAAGCTGCTCTAATTTATGTATGGAATGCCCTTGCTCAACATACAGGATGAACTGGGTATCCCATACAGAGCCATACTGAAGCACATTGTTTTGGTAGATATTTTCCGATTCAATGTTGGCAGAAAACTTAAAGCCGCAGTCACACCCCATGACTCCGAAAACAGGTCCAGACTTATGGTGTTGGTAAGTTTCTTCAAGTTTTGCACTGAGGTCATCAGCTATAGAGCAAAATGGGTTTGGGCACGGATAGCTTGAGGCGGGATAGTTTTTTTGTTCGGCCGTTGGCTTTTTCTGCGGTACAGGTTGGTATTCCTTAAGAAATAATCTGAGAAGAATATGCTGGAGTGGATGTGCCTTAAGCCCTTGTCGTGTTCTGCGGGTTATGAACTTCAACCAGCTGTGTTCGCTATTGGGTGCGGTTCATTTGCTACGACGAAGCCTCCCTATTCACCATCAACTCACCGTAATTTCGTTTCTTAGAGCACGAATGGTGATATGACCAGTATTCATCCCAGTCTCCACTGGAGTTTATTGAGCGAAGCTTCAGAATGGCTTCCGCGCCTTGCAGGCTCCATCGTGCGCCTGTTATATCAAGACGGTCATTTATCAAATGTCGGCAAGCGCCTTCAATCACTCCGCTGGCAATAGGAAAGCCTGAGCGTAGCGCCTTATCGTAGCAAAGCCGGTCTCTGTTTTTTTGCAGATAGCTAGCACATTTATCAATAGCTTCCCGATTCTTCAATTTTCGTTTCGTGGCACTTTGCTTTATGCCCCTGGCTACCCGACCCGACTGCCCATGAAGAATTTTCAGTGCTTGCTGCTCAACCCATTTCTCAATAGATTTATCACCTTTATCATGCAGACAATGAGCGGCTTTCCACAGATATTCCAGCACATGAATGAAGTCCATTATGATGCTGGTTTTGACCTGTTTTCTGCGGGCAACTCTTTCAATCATTTTCAGTTGATGCGGATGCCCATCGACCACGACAACCCATTGTCGTTTTCGTTCCGGGTCACGCTTGAGAGCCTCATCAAAGGCTTCTTCGATGACTGTTTCTCCGTCCCTCTCAACACTGGCCCAAACCCTCTTGTTGCGTATTGGAGGTCGAAATTTGACGACATTGTCCGCTTTCTTTTCAGAGTTCATGATGGACTCTGGTGAGCGTGGGTTTGCCCGCACAGTGTAAACAGTCGCCACCATAGCCATACGCTTCCGGTCTTTCTTTTCTCCCGGACTTAAACGTGTCTGACATTTTTTCTTGCTTTTCTCTGCATTCTTGCGGGTCGCTTCCCTTAACCCATCTGGCAACATGACCAGACCTTTCCCGTCAAAGCTCAGAACCAATAGGTCATCTGTTTGCTCATCTTCTATGGTTCGTTGTTCATAGAATTCGACAAAATCCTGAGCTGTGCCTTCAACCAGCTTTATTGTCTGGTACTTGCCAACTATGCCGGGGCAATTTTCACGATGCCGTTTGACGACATTGTCATAAGAACGATCAATAGCATCCGTGACCACACGCTTGCGTACACCATCAGAATATTGGTCGTTATTAAGGTTGAGCCCGGCATCCAGTGGGAATTCGTTGGAGACATTGCGCTGGCTATAAGCAAACCGTTTGACCGTTACCTTGCCAAACACCGTGGTGAGAACCCGGCTGGTATTTTGACGAATATGGTTACGAGGTATGCCGTCAGCGGGAGTGACAGACACTGCTCTTTCTTCATCTTCAGCCTGTTTATCGAGATAGCCCTGAAACATTAGCCGAAGCAGCTCGTCCCCATTGGTTCGAATGTACTCTTCAGTTGTGCCATGTTCCTGCAGGCAGGCAGATTCGAGGTGGCGGATCATGCTATTAAAGTGATCCTGTGCAGGAGAAAAAAATTGAAAGTCGAGAGTATTGGCGTAAGATGCGTTCACAAAGGGCTGCTTTTCCGGTGTTATTTGTTTGGCGACGTTATATCACCACGAAACAGCCCTTTTTTCTTTGCTCTCAGTCGCCAAAGTGGTTGGTTTTGCTGGGGTAGAGCGTCGTAGCAAATGAACCGCACCCTTCGCTATTCAGGTCAGAAGGTACGCTCAATTCATCAAGCAAAGTGGCGGGCCAGTGATTCAGGAAGGCTTCGGCCAGCTTCCCCTGATCAATCAAGTCTCCTTTGTTAAAACCGGCAGAGAGTATTTGAGTACGATAGCGAGTGAATGTGATTGGCCTACGGAAATGTGAAAGTAGTTTTTTACTTTCTAATGCTATGGCGATTAACTGTGAGCTTGGTTGTATATTTTTCTGGACCAGATTGGGTTTTGCGTAGTCTTTTGCGCTGGCATAGAGCTGAGAGTGGTTGTTTTGCTTGTCAACCATTGAGTTGAGGATGGGAACATTGTGGTCAGGGCAAACCAGCACTCCAGGTAGCTGATGAACTCTGTGCCAATAAGGTTCACCAAATTGTTCCGTATCCTCGATCAGGCAGTCAGGACAATATCGCAGGTATCGAAACTCTGCTACGCTGGATGCCTGCATACCAAGCAGGCCGTGGATGCCGATGTTCAGATTACTCAACATTTTAGATTTGGCACTTGCAATGCGCTGTTTGGAAAATGTCGCTGAGTAGTAGGGCAGTGATGTGTGGTACTTGAGAATGTCTTCCGCATGATATTTGCGCAGTGGCAATAGTTGATTGCAGAAGCTTTCGAGACCGGTGGGCAGGTTGTAGATGGCACAGCCATAGGGGCTGTCATAAATAGACTTGACAGTAACTTTGGCATAGTGGTTAGCGGATCGCTCGTGGTAGCGGGCGATCCAGCTGTAGAAGGTTTCATCTGGGTAGGGATGGGGAAATGTCAGGATCATCCGTGACCTTTTGTTTTCCACTATGTTGGTTTACAGATCTAACTCTGCTTCAAGATTAAATTCTAACCCGTGCTTGCGTAAAATATCAGGCACTGCCTCAGGGTTTTTGTTTGCTTTTTGCTCTTCACAGAAAGCCCGTATTATTTCCAAGTAACTGCTCATATTCCATTGGCAAGAACCGTTTCCTGATAGCCTGATGCCTTCAGGATGAGATGCCCCAGCTGCGGAATCAGATTGGTTCCAGTCAGCCTGTCCCTGAGATAGTTGGCAAAGGACACCCCGTGTTGTTTACAGGTCTTTTTCAAACTGGCAAAGGTGTCGCGGCATTTCCTCCCAAGTTTACTCCGGGTACCACCGCTAACCTTTCGCCGTTTCACATACTCTCTGATCTGCCTCTCGCTCAGGTTGTTGTGCAGTGGCAGCCACGGATACTCAAGAACCAATAACAGCTCTTCCCTGACAACCATCAGTTTGCCCAACTCAGCCTGCAAGGCAGGGTAGTCAACCCGCTGTGTTACCCAACGATCAAACTCCTGGTAGAGCTTCTGTTTCTCCTTGTCCGTTGGTTTTTTCTGGTAGGCCTCAATGTCGTCGTAGAGGCACCAGTACTGATCCTGCACGGTGTCACGGGCGGCTCGTTCCAGGTCATTGGCCGGTATCAGCTTGTCCATGTTTCTTCCCGCATGGTACCAACACAGCGAATGCTGAAAGGCTGTATCAAACTGCCGGGCTCCATCGCTATGGATAATCAGGTTCTCAAGGCGATGATTGAGCATCAATGCGGCCTTTAAAACACCCTCTGTCGCCCAGCGCCTTTGTTGCGGGGCAGCACAACCAATGCTGTTAAGGAAGCTCTCCCACTCTTCTTCTGTTGAGAAACGCTTCTCGCCGCATTCGGATAGCGCAGTGATCCACTTCTTCGACACATCAACCTGATTCTCCATGTAGTCAATGGCAACGTCGTTGAGAAGATAAAGCCGCTGCTGCCCTTGCAGACAGCCCAGGAAATTAATCCTGCTCTTACTGTCGCTGCTATGGAAGTAGGAAAAATAAGGGTTGCCGATAAACAGGCAGTAGCCGTTTTTTCCTTGGTGGCGAGCACCTGTGTCGTCGGCCTGGAGATAATCAGAGCAAGTCAGCCCTGCTTCCAGCAATTCTTCTTTTTCCTGGTGGAAAATATCATGGCCTTTCGTCAGGATGTTGCTCAGGGAACCTTCTGATATTGAGCATCCATGGTCGTGCAGCCAAGATAGCAGTAGTGGCTGTGTCGTACTGCATGAATGATAAAAATCCAGCAGATGGGCTTTCAGGTTGTCGCCAAAACGGTCTTTCACATGATCAGGTAGCGGGGCTGACACCCCGCCTTCCGGAGTTGTGTAATACTCACGCCTGTAGCGAGTAGTGACAAAACGCAAGTCCAGCTCAGTATGGAAAAAGTCGATATAGCACTTGAAGCGCCAGTTCTCACCGGGAGCAGCGATTGAACAGATTTCCTCTCGGTCAACAGTCATTGGTGGTGCAGCGGTTTCACCGGCTTCTTGTGATCGTGGTCGTTTACTTTTCGGCGGACGATCAGTGTCACTTTTCCCGGCAGCCTGATCAGTGTCTTCCGCAGAAGAGCTGTCTTCCTGATCATCGCCCTTGTCCGAGACATTAGGCCTGATTTTAGGCTTGCCCTTGTGCTTCTTCAGGTGGCGAATTTCTGCTCGAAGCTGTTCGTTCTCTTCGACCAGCTGTTCGATCTGAACGCGCTGCCTTTCAATTTGCACAGATTGCTTCTCGACCGTGTCGAGAAGGTTTTTGACGAATGAACGCAACTGTTCATTGTCTGTACTGGAGAATAGTGAGTCAGGCAGGTGCATACGGTGAAATATACGAAAGATCAGGATAACTTTCTTTGACCTGTAGAGGTTGATTTGCCAGTCAATTTTGAGCAGTTACATTTCCAATTCATCTTGTACTTTACCAAGGTCTATATCGGCACGTTCAATGTGAGGGGACAAGCGAATTGGCTTGTCTGGTTTTTCAACCATCTTTTTACAAAGGTCCATTGCCTTGGTGATAAGTTCGAATTCAGTTTCATCATTGTAACCATCCATAACAGCCTTAATGGCTTCATCGGCAATCTTTTCTGAAATGCCATAAGTATCCAGGGTGGTTTTTAATTTTGAGGGGATTTCGACATTTTTTTCATACTGTTCCTGAGCCTCTTCAATATCGACAGATGGCTGGAATTTTTTTGAAGCATCTTTTCGCCTGAATTCTCGAAAATCAACATCTTTCATTTTTTGCAGTGACTCTTTATCACCTCTTATTATGGCATTAAGGTATTTCCTGTTTATCTGGAATGACTGTTTTGCTGTTTTTTTGATGAGAGTCTTGATTTCATTTACTGACTTTGTTTTGGGAGGTGTTGGTTTTTTATTCTGGTCTTTGGCTTTACGTGCATTACGTTTAGCTTTATCTTCCAGTAAATTTATATGTTGTTGGAGTAAGATAAAAAGGTTAATGGTATACAGGGTTATTCCAGCTGTCTCATGAAAAAAAACATCACTTATTGATTCTACTTTGGCTTGTTCAGTTGCAGTGCTAAGGACTTTTTCCTGTTCGTCAAACAGCTCTATGGGTATTGGATGATTACCAATTTGGTATTTTTTAAATAGCAATCGTATCAGTGAGCGATAACCTTTGGGTGCTTTTCCATTTACAGGTTCAAACGGTTCAAAATAAACCTCATTATCTTTTGTTAGTTTGGATTTAAATGAGAAGGATAACTCACTGAAAGCTGAAATAACTTCAAGAGTACCAATGACGATAATAGGTATTCCTATTTCATCGCTGAGTTCAACCAGAAAATCAGCGAGTTGCTGTTTGGATTCGCCGTGTGCTATGAACTGAATTTCATCAATTACCAAAACGCCAAGATGAATGTCTTTGATTACCTGCTTCACACGGTTGATATATATTTTCAAATCAAGTTCTGTTCTATGCCCATAACTTGATTTAAAGCTTTTTTCATAATCAGAACCAATCAGTGCATCAACGGCAGATAAAATATTATTACAGAGGCTTATGGGGCCTCCATTTGAGGGACAAATGATCTTTAGCCATGTAACTTGTATGACAAAATCCATATCAGGTTGAGCGGAATTTTTATAGTTTGATCTGGTTTTTAAGTGGACAATAAACTGATAAAAATAGGATAAACTGAAATTCACAGCAAATGTTTTTCCTTCTGAGCTGATGCCGTATATAACAATGCCTCCTCTGGAGTTCTGATGTTCGCCATCATGAACTTTGTCTGTATAACTTCTTCTTATTGCAGAGGAAATTTTTTGAAAAACCTCAATATTTTTGTTTGTGACCCTGAATAACTTATCTACGGTTGTAGCTCTATCGTGTTTTTCCGGAGAGGTTAACTTTCTGACCTCTTCTGTAAAATAATTTGGAAAATAATTGGCATATTTAATGAATTCATCTTCTGATAGATAAGGAGGTAAAGCCTGAGCAAAAATAGAGTTGCTGTATGGGTTTGCCTTTGTAAAATCAGTGTATTGCGCAATGAGAGCTTTTTGTTTCGATTTCCAAATAATAAATTCAGGTGTTTTGATTTTTCCATCTTTTACCGCTTGGAAAAATACTCTTTGTTTATCTTCTTTTGTTTTATTGCCACCATTGTCGTTACTCATTGTCTTGTTCCATTTCGTCTTCGATATCATCAATAAGGTCAGAGTAATCTATTTCATCATCATAATACTGCTCATCATTAGGTTGCTGCTTATCATCTGTATCCGTTTGATCCATTGAGTGATATGCTTCCTTAATGGCTGCTGCCTCTTCCTTACTCTGTTTTTCTTTTAGCATTTTCTTTCTTTCATTTGCACCGGAAAGAAATGCACTGTTTGACAAGTTAGCAGTTAATTTATCAGTTCTTTTTTTAGCATCTTCCATTCTTTGTTTTCGGCGCTTATTTATTTCATCCCTTATGTTTTCGTATTTTTCATCAGCCTTCTTCTTGGTTTTATTGTATTCCTCTTTAATATCATTGTATTCATACCATGACATGCCTTTAATTGAATTCTTGTCGTTCATATCTAAACCTTCAGGAAGATTGCTCTGTACTTGGAAGTTACAACTATCAAGAAGGTTGCAAATAATAGGATCATCATAACCATCAAGAGGCATGTATATTTGGTCAACTATTTGCTCGTGTTCAAGAATGTTTAGTTTGTTGTTTAAAGCTACTTTTCTGTATTGAGTTGTTTTGGAAGAAGATAGGAATTCTTCAACGTTGTCAATTTGAGGTAAGTAAAATAATCCATTGTACTTTATTCCTTGAAGAGTTTTTGTTGCTACTCCAGGCTTTAGTAAATTCCTCAAAATCTTATCTCTACTGAAAGATTTTACTGAACCTCCTACTTTTGCTATTCCATGATTAAAAAGTTCAACAGGCGTGGTTGACAAACCTTCTTCTAGTATGGATACATTGAGTAGTTTTGGGTTGTCAATTGGTTTGTAATTATGTTCAAAGATTGCGTCAGTTACTTCTATATACATTTCATCAAAAAACCTGATAGCTTTTAATCTAACGTCAGGGTCGCCATATTTCTTTTTTGGGTAGTTGCCATAAGAAGGGTCGTACATTTTATTCCACCTCTGAACTATATCAAAGCGTTTTTCTATAGTACCTTTCCATTTAGGTTGCTTAGCAGGTGTTTGGATGATTTGTACTCCAAATGTTTTTTGAAAGTGTTTAGGTATATTTTTTCGTAATTCAGCCTGATCAATAACAAGCCCTTTAGGCATTCCTTGTATTGTGAACATGTCATTCTTAGTACAGCAAGATGGCTTTTTGTATCCGATTTTATTTAACAACTCAGATTTGTCAGTAGCCATATTCACAAGAGTTCTTAAAGCATTTTCACCAGATGGCCTGCCTAAGCACAAATACCAGGCTATGATGAACCTCGAATAGACGTCGATAATTAAATAGAGTGTCGGCTGGCCAATAAGGTTATATGGATAAAAGTGAGATACGATATAGTAGTCTAAGACAGTCGCATCTAGTTCAAACAAATGTCCCGGAAATAAAGCTTTCTGAGAGCCTGTTTTTGGTGCTCTTTCCAGGTCATAAGTTCGTTTGCTTACACGGTTTTTTTCTCGTTGTTCTGGTGAATAGTTTTTATAGTAATAAACTTCAAACTGTCGCTGAGAAAGGGAGCCTTGCTTTAGTGTTTCAATATCTTGTTCTGAGATGGATAGTGTTTTTTGTTTTGCTGATACTAGTTGCTCTGGATTAGAGAAATAAACTGATCTCTTCATTGCTTCGTATGCTTCTTTAACACCACTTTTATTCTTTATTATCTCTTTTTTTATAAAAAATTCGAAAATTTGATGGTCGACTTTTTTAGGTGCACGGCCTATTAGTCCTAGAGGGTCTTCCTTATATTTTTGTCCCCGTTTCTTTCCCGGGTTTTCGAGGTTAGTGTCGGTTGACCCGCAATTTTTATAATCATCGCTAAGAGCTGAATAGCACTTTCCCCTTTTCCAGTAGAGCTTTAAGTATTTTAAAAAATATTTGAGGCTGCATTTGCAATTTTTTCCATATTCATCTTTATAAGGTATGTATGACAAGGTATATTCTTTTTTATTTTCTTTTGATATTTTTTTCTCTCTTTTTATTAAAGTTGATCTGAATGAACTGTAAAAAATATTTGGTTCATTGTTAATGTGATTCTTTATTTGTAGCCACCTTTTTTCCATTATTTGTTGTTTTTTTGCTTTATTTTTGGCAGTTTTTACTGAATCTTTGTCGTGTATTGTTAGATCTATTGGTGTGTCAAATGGGTCTTTACCTGTATATATAGAATAATGGTTGTTTTCCATTCTTGACATGAATTCTTCATTTGATAATTGAAAGGGAAGGCTGTCATCCGATATGTTAATCAGAAATACTATTTCATTTTCATCATCAAAAAAAAGTATCCGAAAAATTTTTTTATCTTTAATTGAAATGCTCTTCTCTTGATCTTCAGTTTCGATGATCAAACAAGATTCAAAAAGCAGGCTTGTAGATGAACTCATGGTCGTATATATTTTTGAAGAATGGATGAGTTTGTTAATGGGCCGATAGATACTTTTCTTAATTCAATATCAATTTTTCTAGTTCCAATCATGTAATAAAAAACTCTTAAAGATTCACCAGAAGGTATGGCCAGGTCTTGGTCGACACTTTCACAAATTAAATTTATCCTACTGTGCATGGAGCTGATTTTGGAAATTATGGATTCTTCTATTTCAATGAAGTTGGGTATCATTTCGTCAATTAGCCTGTCTTCATCATAAAATGAACCAGCAAACTCAAGGTTTTCGTAAACGTCTTTAGAGAAAGATTTATCTGTAATGATGCAAAAACGAACACCTTTTATTGATCTGCGCACACCCTATGCATGAACTTTTTCTAAGCAAGCATAGGCAGTGTTCTCAGCTCGGAAGAACCCTAAAATCATCTTTTTCTTCCTCTGTATGGATTTCAAACCAGAACTGACCGCTCTGAGAAACTGATCTTTGGTTTTCAACGCCATACGACCTATGCGGCCCGACTTTAATACACTCCAAATGAGTTCTACGGGGTTCAGTTCCGGAGAATACGGAGGCAGTATCTGGATACCCAACAGCCGCTCTTCCTTGCTGAGATATTTCATCACCTTCTTGGCTTTATGTGCCGAGTGTCCATCTGTTACGACCATAACCGGACGATCATGAGAACTGACAATTTGCTTCAGAAACTTGATGAAAACATCGGCGTTGAAGCGACCAGGAATGGTCATGTAGCGCATATGTCCCTCACCACTCACTGCAGAAATCATGTTGATGCCAAACCGGGCTCCTGTCTTTGTGACAGTCGGCGTATAGCCTTTTCGGCTCCAGGTTGTGCCACTGTGATAGTCAGAGCGTATGCTGGCTTCATCAATAAAGTAGATAATTGCTTTCTTTTCTTCAGCCAGTTTGCGAAGGGTCGGATAGCGTATATCCAGATACTCCTGTACTTTTTTTTTTGCTCTGCTGCCAGGCTTTTCGCACCGGCCGCTGAGGAGTTAATCCCATTCTCCTGAGCATCTTACTAACGGCTGCAGGGTGCATGGTTACATCGAATTCTGTTTTTATTACTGAGGCTAGAATATCCCTCGACCAGAGCGTTTTATAAAATCCGTAAGCGGTTGGGTCTTTGGTCAGAATGATTTGGGTCAGGGACTCTCGTTGCTCAGGTGAGAGCTTAGCGTTTTTGCTATGGGCGATGGGTCGAGTTTTTAGGGCTTCCATCCCGCCATCGCGGTACCTTCCAGTCCACCGATAGATGCAGGATTCATCAGTTCCATACTCTTCAGCAAGGCTCTTTACAGTCGCACCATCAAGCCATTTCTGAATAGCTTCCATGCGAATGGCTTCTCTCACTTCGTGGGAAATTTTGCGACCGTCAACCTTGCTCATAAACACCTCAAAAACAGAGGTGTCACAATACAGACTTTGCACCTGCAAAGTATTGGCTCACATCAATAGTAGCCAGTATGTATACTCAATGATCAGCTTTTGAAGGTTTCGAGGGGTTAGCCCGGATATTTCATAAAAAGAGGCAAGTTCCGCCCAATCACTTGATATAATTGGGTCGACCAAAAAAATGCTTCGGAAGAAGCAAACCGGAACTTGCCATGAACAAATTTACACAAGAACAGCTTCGTTTTCACCCCTCCAACGGAAAAACTATCCGGGCAGACTTCAATGGCGGAGAATTATCCTCTGATTTTGGCGCCCTGATGCTACGTGAAACAATGCTTCACAGCGGTATCATATCCAGGCTGACTGACGGCATTGACGATAAACGTCATCAATCCTACATCGACCACACCCTGCAAGAACTCATTGCCCAAAGAGTTTTGCAAATGGCCTGTGGTTATGAAGATGCAAACGACAGCAACCATCTGCGTAAAGACCCAATCTTTAAGCTTGCCAATGGAAGAAACCCACTGGACGATGATAACCATCTGGCTTCCGCTCCAACGTATACAAGGCTTGGTCAGTCCATGACCAAACGGGATATTTATAATATGACCAAAGCACTGGCTGATCACTTCATCAGCAGTTATGAATACCCGCCATTAGCCATCATTATCGACCTGGATCATACGCCTGCTATCACCCATGGCGGCCAGCAGATGAACCTGTTCAACGCCAAATATCAAGACTACTGTTACTTGCCCTTAATGATCTTTGAGGGGCTCAGCGGCAAGCTGATCACTTCGATCCTGCGTCCTGGAAAAACACCCACAGGCCGAGAGAATGCAGCTATTCTCCAGCGCCTCATTAAGCTGATCCGTACAAGATGGCCGAAAACCCATTTACTGGTTCGTGGGGATAGCCACTTTGCCCAACCAGAGTTAATGCAGGTTGTTCAGGATGACCCTCACTCCGACTACGTGCTGGGAAAAGGCGCAGGACACAAGACGGCCTTGCGACCTAAAGCCAAAGAGTTGCTGGATGAAGCGCGGAAAGCTCTCGACGTTAAAACCGGGCTGGCAAAACTGAACAACATGCCAGAGCCTGAGCGACTCAGGCTCTACGGAGAAACGGACTATCAGGCAAAAAGCTGGAAAGGGCTGGACACCCGGATAATCTATAAGGCAGAGGTCAACCAGAAAGGCGACAATCCCCGCTTTATTGTGACTTCGATGATGGAGGCTTCCCCCGAGGAAATATATGAAGACCTTTATTGTCCCAGAGGGCAGGATGAGAACTTCATTAAGCATCTGAAAAGTGATTTGTCCGGTGATCGCTTGTCAGATCAAGGCTTTCTGGCAAATCACCTGAGAATGTTTTACGCCTGCGCTGCTTATGTTCTTCACTATGAGCTGAGAACCAAGGCACTGAAAGGTACGGAGCTGGAAAAGGCACAGCCATCAACCGTGATCACAAAACTTTGTAAGGTCGCGGTTAAAGTGGTTGAGTATAAAGACCGAATCAAACTTCACTTGCCCCGCAGCTGTCCAATAAAAGGGCTTTTGCAGCATATAACCGAAGTCTTTTATTCAATGCCGCTGCCTCGACCGGGATAGTCAGCTTCATAAACTCAATCAGAATAAAATAGCGACCAACAGAAAGAGTGTTGGGGAATTCTGTTGTCCTGAAAAAGCAGGTGCTGATCAAAAAACATCCGAATTAATGGTGAGTTCGGGTTGTAATACCTTTTTCATGGACAGTAGAGCAACAGACCTCCGAAAAAATCAGAATGGGATGTTTTTTCCGGAACTTGTTGCTCATTTATGAAATATTCGGGTTAGATCTTTTGATGGCTTTATGTACACAGCTAACTGCTTTTTATTACCCTCATTATCAAAGTAATCAACAAGTAAGTCAGTTGTCATCCAGTGAGCCATAGGCTCTTTGGTGTTGTAGTCGGTTACTGATGGGTGTTTGATCTTAAGTTTTTCTGCGATGGAAAGGGTAACTTCTCTGTCAAGCGGGAACTGTTCACGAATATCCAATACATTTTTGGAAAGATCAAAAAATTTGAACACCTTGTATTCAAGGTCGGACATTAAATGAACAAGTCTACCAAGGGCTTTTATACTAGGAACGATTCGCTTGCGATTGCCTTTGCTAGACCGAACTTCATTAATGTTTAAGCCTCGTATATAGTTTGGCCCTGTGCCTGTTCCACGTAGCTTTTTTTCTTTCCAGAGCTTATACAGTTTCTCAGATACGGAATAAGGAGAGTTCTTTATATTCTTTGATGGCATATAAAAATCACTGTCTGGTAATTACTACCAGACAGTATAGGTTAAAAAACAACCTTGATTGCCAATTTAAATGTCTGAATTGCCAATAAATTGTGGTAATTGCCAACTCATTGTGTTGATTGCCAACTTAATTGTGTATCTGTCAAGTGAACTTCATCAGGCATAATTAGTTTGAGCAAACTCCCAGTTTACCAGCGCCCAGAAAGCTTTCAGATAATCCGGACGGACATTACGGTAGTCAATGTAATAGGCGTGTTCCCAGAGATCACAGGTTAACAGAGGCTTCTGGTCTGTGGTCAGGGGGTTGGCGGCGTTACTGGTGTTTATGATTTCAACAGAACCATCAGCATTTTTTACCAGCCAGGTCCAGGAAGAGCCAAAGTTGTTAACGGCCATATCAGTGAATTTGGCAACAAACTCATCAAAGGAACCAAAAGCCTTGTTTATGGCTTCAGCCAGCTCACCGGCTGGTTGACCACCACCATCAGGGCTCATGCAGTTCCAGTAAAAGGTGTGATTCCAGACTTGTGCTGCATTATTGAAGATACCGCCTTCTGATGTCTTGATGATGTCTTCGAGGGTCTTGCTTTCCAGTTCGGTACCTTCAATCAGGCCATTGAGTTTCACAACGTAGGTGTTGTGATGCTTGCCATAGTGATAGTCCAGAGTCTCCTCGGAGATATGTGGAACCAGAGCATCACGAGCGTATGGCAGTGCAGGCAATTCAAAAGCCATGTTAATCTCTCCACGTGGTTTTGTATAAATAAGAATCAATTTTCGATCTAGTGTTTCGCAGAAGCGATGTTACCATCAGTATTCATACGAATCCATATAGGTAAATGGTTGTTTTTATATGAAAAGCACTTCATTTAACAATATTGAAAACAGTGTTTATTTTGAGCTGTGTCTCTTGGGACTGAAGAACCTTTCTTCTAAAATGGCGAGATTGATTCTGGATGGATAACCCATGAGAGATGATGACAAGAAAATAAAGGCTGTTCCTGAATTATCCATTTCGGCCGATGAGCGCCCGGAGCGCCGTCAGTCAAAAGGGACTGCCAGAAAGCCCACCGTGGCGGATACACCAAAGTCACAAGCGCCAAAGGTGGCAAAGAAACCAGGTAATGGTATGACCTGGTTTTTGCTGGTACTGGTAGCCGCTTTGGGAGGCGCTGGCGGCTGGCAGTTTTATGAGATGCAGCAGGTGCTTGAGGACACCCGTTCTCAGTTGCAAAATGCCAAGGATAACCTGAGTCAGGTGACGGGAGAGGTGTCAGCAACAGGAAAAACCCTGAACCAGAGCGACTCTTCTATTCGCTCTGAGTTGAAGGAAGTGAATTCCGAGATCCGCAAGCTCTGGGATGTGTCCAACAAGCGTAACCGGCATTGGATTCTGATCAATAAGGATAATGTGGTGAAAGCCACCAAAAAGGCAGATAACGCAGCGTCTGAGGCAGGCAAGGCTAACAAAGCCATTGCTGGTCTGAGTAAGGAACTAAAGGATGCCAGGCAGAGCCTGAAGGCTATGAGTTCTGAACAGGTGGCTGCACAATCTGAAGTCACGGCCAATCTTCAGGCAATGCGCAGCCAGCTGGAAGCGTTGCAGTCGCAACTGGCACAGCAGAAAAAGCAGAATGCTGAGCTGGAACAGCGTATCAGGGATCAGTCTGATGCCGTGAAATCAATGGACAACTTCCGTCAGCAGGTTAATCGTAAGATTCATCAGCTGGAAGAGACGGTTCGTGAATTTACGCAGCCACCTGAACAGGGTTTGGGGTTGGAATAGTTTGATATTGAATAGTTTAATATTGGAGTAGCTGTTGATTCTGGCGGGTTTCTGACGTTTCTCTACAGAACTTTCGTCCATGAATTTTGGGCAGTTCTGGGTGAAAGGTCTATCTAAGATTAAAATACGATAAAAGGATAGATGTAGGTAAGTAATGTCCAGAATGTATCGTTCGGTTATACGGCTGACTCCTGTCATGCTGTCACTGGCTTTAACAGGATGTTCCTGGTTGAACTGGTTCAGTGAAGACAAGTCTGACCATCATCGCAGTGACGCCAGAGCTGAAGTCAGGCAGGGTTGGGATTACAGCCGTGAGTGGCAGGTATCCGAACTGCCTGATTCAGTCTCAGACTTCTTTTCAGGTCCTGTGCAGCTGAGGGGGCAGTGCCAAATGTCCCCCCGAATGTTACAGACATTGAATGACCGAAGTCAGAAAGGGCTGCTTCTGCCATTACTTAAAGTGGGTCAGCAACACACACTGGCTCCGGATATCGAAGCCAGTGTGCCTCTCTATAAATCCCTTAATAATCACCTGAAGCTGGAATCTGCTCGCATCAGTCTGGAGTTTTTCCAGACACTGTTGGGCAGTGTGGAGCATGCATGCCCAGAGAATGCCACCCGGAAGATTGATGGCTGTGTGATAAAAGGCTGGCTCAGTGTGGGAGGGTTGTTCAGCAGTGATAACCTTTACGACTGGAGTCGTATAGAGCAGTGGATGAAGTCTCATGATTCAGTGGGGTATCTTCTGATGTCAACCTCTGACCTGTTCAACGCTCCGGCTATGCTCCATACACGTTACTCCCCCTATGGCCGGGTACTGACGAAAGCGAACGAAGCGACTCGAGCAAAGGCTGTCAAACCTTATGTCGGGGTTTTGCAGCTGGACTGGGTTTCAACTGATTTTGTCAGCAAAAAACAGTTCAAGAGCCGTGGTTTCTGTCGTCTGGACTGGGAGGGAGCCGGAAAAAGCCTTTCTACCGCACAAAAGCAGGATGTTCAGGAAGCCCTGATGCCAGAGTTCAGGCAATTTATGGAGAAGGCTCTGCAGAGCCTGCCGATAAGCCGGTAATGCTCTGATCCTTTTGGTGCGTTGACATGGATGTCGATCACTCTTCCAGATCTCCAGAACCTTTCCGCCCGGGCCATTCTTCGGATAGCCCGGGCGTTGTTCGTCATGGACCTTATTCATTCAGCCCGGAACCAACCCTTTCTGGTGTTCGTGATGAAGTACCCGATGTTTCACTGCGGGAGCGACGAAGGATGCAGCCTCCCCAGCGACTGGGGGACGAACTTGATGCGATGATCAATCAACTGAGAGTTGAGGCTGGTTATCTGGTTTCCTGCAAAAACCTGGTCAGAGATGAGCAGGATGTTGAGCTGGTGCTTCAGAGAACCACGCCTTTATTGCGATTTATTCCAGACCTTGGAGCCCGGTTACACGCCTATTCCCTACAGCTGGCTACCGGGCATGCCCCAACGCTTGGGCCTGACTGGGATGGACGTGGGAGAATAGGGGCTGAAGCGGATCTTAGTCGACTTCAGGGAAGCATTGAAGACCTGAACAGAGCAGTGGCTGACCGTAGCGTGTCTATGCAGGAGGTCAATCGTTTACTGCAAAAAGTCTTCGATGACTGTCAGTCCTTTCATGACAGTGCAAGGCAATTGCTGGATGGTGTTAATGAAGCCTGCCATCTGAGTTCCCGGCCATTGAAGTCCCATAATGTCTCAACAGCCATTGAGCGACTGGAGCCGGATGTTGTCCGGGAAAGGACGGAAAGACGGACTCGTGCAGAAAATAAATTTACACAATACCTGCTGAGTCCCTCACAGCTTATTCACTGTTTTGGCCAGAATCTGGGCTGGTTGTGCCACGGTGCTTATCGGGTGGGATGTTATGGTGTTGGTAAGCTTGAAAAGCTGCTTGATTTTGTTTTTGATCCCGTGGGTGGCAGTCGTGAAGCGGATGCCGGGCGAGATGTACACGTTGAGGAAATGTTTGGAGCGCCATTACGGGCTGAGGCTCATCCTGAGATTCAGGGTTTTAAGCCACTGCTGGGTCATAGGAGACGGCTGGAAAGTTTACCTGAACGTCATCGACCGTCGAAGCCCACGGAAACTGAGGTTGCCCCGGAAGAACCTGTTTTAGTCTCTTCACGATCAGCTCCCGGGGATCGCCGTACCCTGTTTAACCGTCAAAAAGGCCCGCTTCAGCGCTTTTGTGCCGGAGCCCGACGGGCTGCTGTGGGCTGCCCTGCGCCTCCGTCATCAATCCTTCCAATGAAACTTAACAACAGCCAGCTATTGCCGGGAAAGATAACCTCTCTGTTTGAACAGCCGGTTCCTGACCTGAATGGCTTTGTCACAAGAGAATTTTCAGACCTTGAGTCGTTGCATGCCTTTCAGTTCCTTCATCTAAAGGATTTAAAGACAACCCTGAAGGCTGATCAATTTGAGCAGCTCACACAAGCTCTGAAGGATCAGAAAGACCGGCTGGTTAATATTGCTGCGCATAAGGCTATTAAGGATGCCAGATCATTTGAGCATCTGTTTGCAGGAAAGGTCATACCTGAAGAATTTGACCCATGGCAAGGCATCGACCTGGATCGGTATGTTGCCAGGATAGAGCAGCATTTACAGGCAGAAGAGAGGCGGGTGGAAGCGTCGCTTCATGATGCCGGTGAGCGTTGCCAGCTGTCTGAGGGCAGGGATCTTCAGGCTTTGCTACTGATGCGACAGTTTCAGATTCGCAAGGATGAAGTGGCAAGGAATTCAGCAAGAGAGGAAATCTGTCAATCGTTGCTGTTTTATGCCGGTGACCAGCTGGATGCCGAAGGTGTTGGCGTGCAGGCAGGTGCGATAGAAGAACGTTTAATCAGGCTGTATTCAGGCCTGGATGTCAGTCAGGCACTGCTACCTGTTGACCGGGAAATTAACTTTCATGGCAGCACGCTGAACCAGTTGTCGCGTCATTTACATAATCTGGAAAAAATGGGTGTTATTGATTCAAAAAATCCGGCATTTGACCGTCTTGCACAAGCCCGGGTAACCCTTGAGAAAGCAGAGGAAGGCGTGTGGGCAAAGTATGAGGGTATTGTTCACACAGATACGACGGCTTGCAGGCAGAGAATTCTTCAGATTGTTGAAGACCAGCTGAACAGGTTCGTGGAGCTTGGCATTGAAGATGCGGGGCAAAGTAAAGACCTCCGGACAATTCGCTTCCTGCTAAAGGAAGGCTGGTTTAATTAACACTGATAAACCCCCGGCTATGCCGGGGAGACTCTCATAGGTTTAACCGTAGCGACAGTAGCTAACCTTCAGTTTCCGACCAAGAAAATTGAAGGTAAAACCAATGAGAGACTACAAGAGTTTGGCTCATACGCGTTGGGATTGTAAGTACCATATTGTCTTTATCCCAAAGAGAAGACGAAAGGTAATCTATGGGAATTTGAGAAAGTTTCTCGGAGAAATATTTCATGAGCTTGCCAGAAGGAAAGGCTGCAAAATTCTCGAAGGGCATTTGATGTCTGATCATGTTCACATGTGCATCAGTATTCCACCCAAATATCCGGTATCTCATGTCGTTGGATATCTGAAAGGAAAGTGTGCAATAGAGATTGCGAAAAATTTCAAAGGCAAGCAGCGTAACTTTAACGGAGAGCATTTTTGGGCAAGAGGTTACTTTGTCTCAACAGTAGGACTTGATGAAGAAGTGGTTCGGGCATATATCCGAGATCAAGAAAAGAATGATGGAAATAGAGATCAGTATGATCTTGACTGGTAAGCGCCCTTGGGCGCAATAAAAGCCCTTAGAGGGCGTAATCTGATAAGCCTCCGGCTATGCCGGAGGTCAGTTAACTATTCGTGGTGCCAGTTGCATGCTGCTATTAATGAAGCGGGTCCCTGGTTGAAAAAGCTGCTCTACAGGGAGATCGGTACTGTAAAAGCTCAGGCATTGAATTCTGCCGGTGAGATAAAACACTTTTTCAGGCAAGCTTATGCTGCATTCCGGTGTACAAACGATGGTGAAATGCTGATTGCCCTTAAGGACACGCTGGATAACTGGAAGCACACAAAGCCGGCTTTTTATCAACATTTTGTTCAGTATTACCCGGAGCTTCAGCCGCACAATTTAGCCAGAATGAAGATCGGTGAATTAAGGAGAAGGGTTAGGGCCATTGTGGAAAATGAGCAAGGCAACTGTGAACAGGGATTTTTGTCACATAAGGTGCCAGAAGTCAGCCTGTTGGCTATGGTCGTTTCATTTCTTGAAAACTGTGCTCAACCGGGGCTCAGGCATCAGGTCGATCTTGAAAACTGGCCTGACGAGTATCAGCTTGCTTTGATTCATAACAGTCTGGGCAGGCTCTGCCAGGAGAGGAAGGATTCTGGTCAACCAAAATTTCCATTTTTAATTGAATTGCAAAGTGCAGATATACAACAAGTTGAAAGTTTGACTATTGACAGCCTGTGCAATCAGGCACAGCAGGCACTGAACAAAACAGCGTTGTCTGAAGGCGAATATCGTCAGTTATCGGCACTTTATGCTCACCTGCTTGAAGAAGTACACAGGCGCAGTGAAGGTGATGTGTTTCTGATTGACGGTATATATAGCGAACGCTAATTCTAAAGCTTCCTGTTATTTAAAATTTATCTCATGAGTTAAAAACCTCCGTTAACTCCCTTGCTAGCCTCAATAATTAGAGAACAAGCTATCTCACTCATAATGCAGTCTTTTTATGAGCATTAGCTATTGCAGTAAGCAGTGCTTATTGCAGAGGTTGATCTTATCCATCAGTTGTACCTTCCTGCTATCAAGATAGAAGTGCTTATTCCAATTTTTTGCTTACCGAGGTTAACAGGGCGAGTTGTAACGGAATATGGATTTTCACCCACCCAGAAGTGATGGCACAAAACACAGCACAGGTGTTCATCACCCGGTTCATTTAGACTGGGGAGATGGCAAACATCCGAATGTCAGACGGGTAGAGCCTACACTGTATCTTCCGAAGCCAGCGTATAGCCGGTCATCTTTGATGGGGCGCTCTCCTCTTCTGGAGATGGATGAACGATCTGTTGATGCTCTGAAAGGTGTTACCCCTGTTCTTTCTCCGCCCCTGACCTCGCCTGATGAGCAGTACGACAATCCTGCTTTGAAGCTGTCTGCACCCTTTTCGTTTTCTTCCGGAGCAGAAAGCACGCTGATGGGCGTTACAGAATATGAGATACAGCGTGCAGGTGCCAAAAATCTTGAACAAATGCAGGCTCGGATCATTCGTTTGCATCAAGCGTTCAATCTTCCCCTGCCACCGCCCCTGGAAAACCTGAATACGCGGTCCCTCACAAAAGAATCTCTGACAAGAGGGGCAATCCCTCTGGGAATTGTTCAGCTGACCATTGTGAGAGCCAGGTTTATAGGGGAAATGATTGAGCAGCGTGAAGCTGCAAAAAATGAACAGCTGGAGAGAGAGGGCAAGACGAACGATGCTTACTATCGAGCAATTCTTCTTAGTGCCGAACTGGAAGAACTCAGGGAAGATCTCGAAATCGCCACTGAATACTATTGCCGTAGAAGCCATATACCAGAAGGCTATATACCCTGCAGCACCCCTCTTGTCATACCGGGTAGTCCAGAAAGCGGATCAGAATCAGATTATTTCTCTGGCGAAGAAATGTCCGAAACACCGGCTGACGGTGAGCCTCTTGCCGCCCCGGAATCCCAGCCCTCAACGTCTCCCCCTCCTTCGCGTGAAAGCGAGCTTCAGGAACAGCTGGAGGAAAGCCAGCAGGCTGTTGAAAAGCTGAAGACCGAAGTGGAACAGCTCAACAGTCGTCTTGAAGAAGCACAGAGTCATGCTGAGAACAACGAGAAAATCATTCAATTCTTAAGCCAGGAACTGGAATTTAAGACACGGTTGCTGAATGACCGGGAAGAAGAGCTTGAGACTTTAAAAGATCAGTGGGAACAGCTGAAAGCCAGCAATGACCTGTTAACGGAAGAGAACGCCAGCCTTCTTGAGCAGCAACAGCGCCAACAGGCGTTGATTGAAGAATTACAACTGACTGAAAACCAGATGAGAACCACTTTGGCCGAAACGCAGGTCGCAAAAGGTGAGCTTGAGGAAACAATAGGGATACTGGAAAAGGATATTGCCAGCCAGAAAGAACAGATTCTGCAAAAGAGTTCTGCGCTGGAGCAGGAACAGGAGCGTTCTCGTCAGGCAGCGGCTGAGGCAGCATCGCGGTTTCAGGAAGTACAAGATTTGCTGGAAGAGTCTGCCAGAAGTAACGAAGAGCTGAAATCGCAGCTGGAACAGTTAACGCTGGCAGAGTCACACCTAAAAGATCAGCTGGCTGAGGCGGAACAACAGCTGGAACAGGCTAAAAGCGCATCGGAAGCACAGTTGCTAGCCGCTGCTGAAGAGTTTGAGACTGAGCATCAAAAGACAAAGGATGAGCTGAGGAAAGCAAAGGAGGATCTTAAAGCACTCAATGAAAATATTAATCAGGTCGTTGATGATCAGATGGGCAGGTTATCCCAAATCCATACAGAGCTGAAAACATACAAAGAGCAGATAAAAGCCTTAATAGAAGCAGCAGAAGCCAGCAAAGCTCTGGAAGCCTCATTAAATACTCAGCTTGAGGAACTCAACAGCACACTGCAAAGCGTAGAGAAAGATAAAGCGTCACTGGAAAGCAAAATTGAAGAACTGGAACTGAGTGTTGCTGAGAAAGAACAACAGCTGAGCCGTCAGCAGTCAGAGGCAGAAAACGCCTCGAAACGGACTCTGGAGGAACAGCGGCAGTTAACCGAAGAGCTGGAAAGTACAAAACAGTTAAGTGATGAACTGAACAATCAGCTGCAAGCCTATAAAGAGATTGAGGCAACGCTCAAAGCTGAAGTCAATCAGGCTAAACAGGCTCTTGCTGAAAGAGACAGGCAGGACAGTATAGAAGTCCAGCATTTAAAGTCAGAGCTTGAAAACAATCAGGAAAAACTGAATCGAGAACAACAGGAAGTTATCCGGTTAAAAGCAGCCAGACAGGCGATTGCTAACGCTCAACAGCAGACCGATGAAGATATTAAAGCAGCGCAGGCTGAAAGCAAACGGCTCATCGAGGAAGCGGATGAAAAGATTGCTACCCTTGAGCGGCAGCTTTCAGAGAAAGATGACAAAGTCGCGGACTGGGAGCGTCAGTTTGATGAAGCAATGGCTGAACATGAAAGCCAGCTGAATACCTATCGTGATCAAATCACATCCTTAGAATCTCTTACCTCAGAAGCAGACCAGCAAAATAAGCTTTCTGAGGCTGAGAATAAGTTATTACACAGTCAATTATCAGAACTTCAAGCTGGAGAGGCTTTATTAAAAGAGCAGTTAAGTGAATGGCAGACAAAACATCAGGAGCTGGAAAAACAGTACAGTCTTCTTATTGCTGCGGAATCAGAAAATCAGTCTGCACTGGTTTCAAGTCAGGAAGCGCAGGCTGATGCTGAAACACTGGCTGTTGCAAAAGAAAGCGAGTTGCAGAAGCTGAAGTCGGACTATCAACAGTTAATTGATGACTCTGAGGCAAAGCAGAAACAACATGATCAGGTGCTGATCGAGGCATCAGAAGAGAGTCAGTTACTTGCGGCGAAGCTTAAAGACAGTGAAGAAGAAACTGCAAACTGGAAGGCAAAAGTAGAACAGTCTCAGGAAGTGCTGAACCAGAAACTGTCAGAGATTGAAACCGCCACTAAACAACGGGAAACCGCAGAAGAAAAAGTGAGGGCGTTGCAAGATGAGGTAACAACCTCTCAGCAAACAATCAGTGAGCTTCAGGAAGCGCTCAACACCGTTCAGGGAGAGGCTGATAAAGCAGGGCAGCAATTGTCCAGTCAGGCTGAAGCTGAACAGAAAACTCAGGCAGAACTGGCTGGTTTAAAAGATAAGGAAACCAGGCTTGAAGAAGAGCTGGTTGAACTCAGAAATAAAGAGACTCAATACCTGCAACAGCTGGCGGATGCTGAAAAGACACAGACCACGATCAGTGCCGGGGTGAAGTCTCTTGAGCAGGCGCTAAAAGAACAACAAGAGCAACATACCGTCGTTATCAGCCAGAAAGAGGCGGAGTTTGATCAGCAGAGGCTGACTCTTGAGAAAGAGCTTGCAGTAAAAGATAAGGCATTAACAGAGTCTGAATCTGATCGCCATGCTGTTGAGGAAGATAAGCAGGCAACAGAATTCAAACTGAACAATCTGTTAGAAGAACAAAAGGCCTGGAACCGGCAGCGTAGTGAATTTGAAGCACAGATTCGAGCGCTTCAGGGCAAATTAAGAAATCAGGAAGACACTTCCGGTAAAGAGCGCCAGGCTTTTGTCGCTGAACAGGAAAAACTGCAAGGGCAACTTCAGGCAGAAACGGAGCGCTTGTTTGATCAACAGACAGCGCTTGAAAAATTGCAAAGTCAGCTGGAAGTGTCACAGTCATTGCTGAGCGATGCTCAAAAAGCTCACGAAGACGCACTGGGTCGTGTGGATGACTTTGAGACAAAGCTTGAAGAAGAGCAAGCCAGAAATCAGCAGGCACTCAGTCGGGAACAAAAACTGTCTGATGAGTTGGAAGGTCTGCAGGCAGCGAGAGCTGAACTGGAGCAGAAGAAGTCTGAGGTTGAGAATAAAAGAGATGAATGCCTTGCAGAGCTTGGTGACAAAACAGAGCAGATCCAGAAGCTGGAAGTTCAGCTCAGGGAACGTGAATTAGAGATAGCAACACTCAATGACGGGGATGAAGGTGTAAAAGTCCTTTCAGAGAAAGTGACCCGGCTTCAGGAGGATGTTAAAACCATTACTGCGGATCGTGACCAGCAGGCTGATGCCGTAAAAGATACTTTGCAACAAAAGCAAAAAGCAGAGCTTAAACTGGAACAGCTCAGGGTGCAGGAAGGTGAGCTGGAGCTGAAACATCAACACGCCATCAGGGAGGTTGAGGATCAGCTGAAACAGCGGGAGCAAAGGGTTAATACTCTTGATGAAGCGCTGAATAAACTGACGATAGAAAAAGCGAAAGCTGACAGCCAGATTAAAGCGGCTGAATCTGATTTGCAAAGTGTCAATTACGAACTGGAACAGCAGCGTGTTCTCAATACACAGTTGAAAGGTCAGGCTGAAGGATTAAGGAGTGAAAAAGAAGAGCAACTTAAAGAAGTTGGAAAGCTTAAACTGGCTCAAAGTGAATTAACCAGCGAAAAGCTGGATTTAGAACGCAAGATTTATGATTTGACGGAAAAATCTGAAACACTGGCAGAACTGCAAATTGATTATCAGAGCGTTAAGAGTCAGCTGAACGAAAGCAATAAAAAGCTGATTGAAGAAACAGCAGGCTTTAGTAGTGAAAAGCGCCTCTGGGATAGCGAACGCAGTTTGCTTAATAAAGAGTTGGGCGAGCTCAGGAACAGGTCAGAAACCGCTGAAAAAAGAATAGAATATTTATCCTCGCAGATTGATAAGTCTAAGAAAGATCACAAGGCATTAAAACAAGCCCATACGCAGGCTGTAGATGATCTGAATAAACTAAGGCCGGAAAACGAACAATTAAAGAATGAGGAAGAACGCCTCAGAGACGAGCTGGATAATCTACAGAAAAAAAGCTCAGAAGATTACGAGACACTTCAAAAGGCACATGCTCAGGTATCCACTGAACTCGCCACTAAAACTAATGACCTTGAACAGCAAACCCTCGCCGTTGAACGGCTGAAAGACGACCTGGGAAGTTCATCCAGTAAAGTCGCCCTGCTTGAATCCAGGCTGGATAAAGAGTTGAGCGCTGCCCGGCAGAGAGCAGAAATCGCCGAAGCTCAGGTGTTATCAACAGGAAATGATCTGATTGCAGAGCAGCAAGCCCTGGCTTTAATAAGAGAAGAAAAAACTGCTGTCGAGAGTCAGTTACAGGCAGCCAGAGAAGAGACTGACAGCCTGCAGCAGCAACTGAATCAGAAGCAGGAACAACTGGGGCATGAGCAGACAGAGCTTTCAGAGACGTTGATTAAACTGGAGAGTACGGAAGCCCGTGTTAAATCGCTGGAAGATAGCCATCAGGAGCTAGAGGAACAAGAGCGTAAGACCAGTGAACAGCTTGACGTTACAGAGGTAAAAATAGTTGAGCTGGAAAAACAGGTTGCGTTTGAAAAAGAACTTGCTGAAATGGCGCTTCAGGACAGGGATGAGGCGTTCCTGAAAAGAGATGAAGCCATTAATGAACAACAGGCTCTTTTACGATTCAGACACCTGAAAAAACCTCTGGTTCAGGAAAGTGATTCCGACGAAATTAGTAGTACAGACTCTGGTTATTCCCTTAACCCTGACAGCACGGGGCGCACTGTTGAACCGCTGGGTATTAAACAGCTGGTTCAGGAACTTCAGAGCTTCAAGGCCAGCGACTCTGGTTATGTAATACCTGAAGGGGATGACGATCAGATAGGTGCAGCTTTATCCAGGGCGGGCGCTGCGCTTGAGGAAGAAATAGAACAAATAGAAAAAAACAGCAGGGTTTATCAATATAAGCCTGACGAACCTCCCAGTCAGTCCGAAAAACGGAAGCAAATGATTCTGGCTCTTAAGGTGTGCCACGACAAGGTTCAACGTTTAAGAGATAAATACAAAACTGACGAACAAGCGTCCGGTTCCCGCAAAACCGTACAAAAATATCTGGCCAGGATTGATGCCAACACGGCAGTGTTTGAGGCAGAACAGAAATCTTTTGAAAGTGCGCAGGCACTCATCAAAGAGCATGGTTTTGATGAACATACCAAGCCTTTTGAAAGTCTGGTTCAGACGAATTCCGACAACCCTCATGATCTGGTGACCCGGGTTCTGGTTAAATTGCGCCATTTGCAACAACATTCGTCCAGTTTATCCATTCAGAAAGAACTGGACGGCTACACGGCAGCATTTCTGGCAACGTCGGCCTGTTCGACATTGTTGAGCCAGTTTCAGGAGAAAATTCAGACCCTGCAAGGGCAGGATGATTCAACGCTGGAAAGCCTGTTAGCTTACAAAGAGGCTTTACAGCGGATGTTGCCCGGGCGGCTGCCTCTGGAGTTGGCAAACGCTGTTTCTCCTAATGCCCGGCATTACATGGAAGAACAGATTGCCGGTGCCGTGGCTGCGATTGAGAGCGCTGCTGAAGGTGATCGCACAGACAGTGCCGCTGACTTTGCTCCCGCTGATCCGGACGATCCCAGAGGTGAGTCTGGCAAGCAACTGGCTTTGTCGCTGTTGGATAATCCGGAATTTGCCCGTGATGTCCTGTCGTTTCTGGCCAGTGTGCGTAAAGAGCATCTGGGTATTGATAAGCCCTGGTACAACTACACGGCGGCATCCAGTGCCTGGCTCAGGGATATGCGACAGAAACATGGTCTGGTTGATATGCCGACCTTTAGCGAGTTGTACGACGCATGTCGATTTGATCTGGAGTCCAGAAATGCCTCAAGGCTGGTTACTGCCAAAGTCACGTCGAATGAAGGTGATTTTTCCAGTAAGAAGCAGGGTTCTAAGCGAGAAAAGCTGATTAATCAGGTCAAAGGCTGCCAGAACGAGGAAAAAGCACTGGAAGGCAGTGCTGAGGCGTTTCGTGGACAATCCCATAAGGGCAATAAACTGGTCGTCCATCCTCATCGACAGGTTCTGGACTGTTTTAAAGAGGGTACGGGGCAGCAGTTGCTGGATAGTACTGCAGTCTCCAGAGTAAACGGCAGTTACCGCATTACTGACCTTGGGCAAAATACTAACGCACTCTTTAATACCTTTTTTGATGGCGCCGGAACAGCCAGCGTTAAGCAGAGTATCGTCACCGGTACCCGCTATCTGCAGTTGCAGAATGACAAGTGCATTCCTCCTCTGGTCTTTGAAGAGAAACGTGATAAACGACAGCCCGCTAAATGGCAGCCCGCTAAATGGAAAGTAGCGATGGGCGGAGCTGTCTGGACGGTTGACCCCACGCTTTTGCTGGATTATCCGAATCTGGAAGTGCCTTTTGAAAACCGTTCAGGAGTTCCGGTACAAAGAGACTGGATTCCCGTTCGGGATGACCAGGGTAATATCGGCATTTTGCTGCTGCAAAAGACCAGGAGCAACCCGCAATATTTCCTTTATGAAGTGGATACTTCTGGCCAGCTGGTGCCTCGAACTATCAGTAACAAGCCGGTTGAAGAGCTGCAACAGGCACGCTTTTTATCAGAGGTCGTCTTACTCAAACCGAACAACGAATCGCATGCGGCGGTTGAAAAACAGCCTCTGGTTCAGGCGGTTCTGGGCAGCAGACGCAAATGGCTGCCTGTCAACTGTGAAGCTCAGGCGCATCAGCTGTATCTGGATTCTGCCGTTGATCATCCTGTGAAGGCACCCATCGAAACGGTTGATGCTTCTGATGATCTCCAGTTTTACACGGTGTCGCTTAATCCGTTAAGAAATATCATCAAAACCAAACGCGAAGAACAGCATAAAAGTGCCACGAGTCTTAGAGAGTACAACCCTGAGCATTATGACTCATTCAATGTCGATGCGACCTTCAATATTGCCGGAGATGCTTTTATCAGCACCTGTCAGGAGCGTCTGAAACACGATAGTGACCCGGTATTAGTGGAGCAGGCAGCAGAACAGGCCAGGTTTCGTAAGGAAGTGTTCAAACCTCTTTATGTGTTTGAAGGGTGTGAGCTTAAGCCTCAGTATATTCCTGCTTCCATGGACGAAGAACCACCTGAAGGTTCTCCCGCCTTTGTTGTACGACGACTTGATCGTGTAATGACAGTGAACCGGGAACACTGTACTCGTCTGGGCGAGCAGATGGCTGTTTTACGGAAACAAATTGTTCAGCAGGTGTCCAGTGCTGATCAGAAGACGTTCAGCCGTTATTCAGAACGACAGATTCTGAACCAGGTAATGGCGGATTTTGAGCGAGGCCGGTTGCCTGCTCACTGTAAGGATGGTCAGTTTATTAATCTTGTTGCCAACCTTATGCTGGCTGAGAACGACCTTGCCCAGACTCAGCAGATTCTTTCCCGGCAGGAAAGCATAAAGCGTGACCTGAAACAGCTGGCAGCGGACGCACCCATGATGATTGATGTGAAAGGGGGAGATCGTGCCGCTTATGCGGATCGGTGTAGGGAGATTAATCTGGGCATGGCTGATTGCGCCACTGCGCAGGAGAATATTCACCGGTCACTGGAAAACTATGCTGATGCCCCCTTAACAACGGATGTGCTGGCAAAGCTGTCCTTTGAGCGAAGAGCCCGCACCGTTTTAAGGGCGAACCAGATTGAAGAGGTGAATGCCGCACTGCAGCAGTTAACGGACTGCATGGCAGATGGTGCCAGTGACAAGTCGATGTCGAGGGTATCCCATAAGGGAACAGGTTGGGGTAA
Source organism: Endozoicomonas gorgoniicola (assembly GCF_025562715.2). Taxonomy (NCBI): domain Bacteria; kingdom Pseudomonadati; phylum Pseudomonadota; class Gammaproteobacteria; order Oceanospirillales; family Endozoicomonadaceae; genus Endozoicomonas; species Endozoicomonas gorgoniicola. Next base: position 3,373,075 of record NZ_JAPFCC010000001.1, on the reverse strand, counting down.
GTCGACCATTCTCAAAATCCTCACAGCCCATGCTGCAGAGCTGGCAGAGGGGCAAAAAGATTGCAGTGTGGTTGTCTGCGCTCCGGTCACTAACCAGTCAGAGCTGGATATTGACTTGTCCCGCTTTTATGCCGCCAAAGGAAAGGTTTATCGCAGGCTGGATCTTGAAAAGGATTTTGTAAAACCGGGACACGCGTGGTGGACAGAAGAGGCGGTCAGAAAAATAGAAAATATCGTGCTGGGTGTTGCCCCGGAAGTGCCTGAAAACCAGCGTCAGACCGTGCTTCGTCAGGAGGGGCAGGCACCTGTCGGGATATCTGTAAAAGATGTCCAGATTTTGAAGCACCTGTTAAATGCACTCGAGTCAAAAGGTGACCTTCAGCCCTCTGAGCAGAGGGTTGTGGATCGACTTCACTCAGTTTTTTCGGTACTGGCTAAATCACCCACCTTTATTGATGAGTGGGTCAGTCTGGTTGTGCCATACAGAACCGGAGATCCGCAAAGCATACTGGATGCTACCCGGCGGGCGGTCAGTGCATTGCCCCACTATACGCTGACGATGGACGATATCATCCGAAGTCACGATGAATACGTTATGAGTTGCAGCCGCAGGCATCTGTTATGTGCAACCCCGGGTACTAATTACGCCCAGGCGGTCGTAGCAGAAGCAGACAGGGCGGAAGACATCAAAGAACTGGCCCATACCGATCCTTTTACCACCCAGCAGCGATTTAATTTCTGGATGAGTAAGGCTGAACCCATTTTTGTCACGGCCCCGGCCACCGACAATCGTCCCGAGTTGCTCAGGCAGGTTGTGAACAAGGTCGGTACCGATCGGTCAGTACTGGTTTTTGATGGTACCGAGTCCGGCGATAAGACGGTTGAGAAAGCCAAAGCGTTTTATGAAGACCTGAAAACCGCCAGAAAGGAGTACGCTCCGACGCAGGCGCAAAAAGTCAGGGGAATGGTGTTTTACAACAAACAGAAGGAGATGCAGCAATACCTGGAGGATGACCCACGCTATGGTCAGGAGGCCGGAGCGACGGTATTGCCTGAAGAAGAAGCCTTAATGCGGCAGGAAGGCGGCACAGGCATTGATGTGTACTTTACGCTGGAACAATCCGAAGGAACGGACGCCCCACAGAAAGGTCCGGATGGCAAGTCGGCCGGTTCGGTCGGCGTCTGCCTGGGGCTGGTTGAGCAGGGCAAAGAAGGCAGGGTCGATGCAGCCGCTCAGCAGCTGGGTCGTTTAATGCGACGTTCGACACCAAGAAACCTTCAGAAGTTGTTTATTGTGGTGGATATGAGCGCTGTAGCTGGCATCTGTTCAGACTCACCGCAGAAAGAAACGCTGATGGCTCTGTCCCCGGAGCTGGAAACGGCAAAGGCGAAAGTGAATGAACATGCCGGGGCTAATCAGGAGAACCTGAGCAGCGCACAAAGAAAGCTGGTTAATCAGCCGCTGGATGTTGAGGATGATGTTGAGGCTGAAAAGCAGATCAGAAAGACCCATAAAGACAACTCTGGTCTTATAAAAGCGGCTCTGGATGCACGACTGGAGAACCAGATGCAGGAGCAGTTACAGCATTTAAAGACGGTCGAATGGTCCCGGTCCGGTATTCTCGGTCAATTTGCTGAAGACCTTGCCCAACTGAAAAAACTCGAATGGAAGGCAAAGAAAGCCTGGGTGGAGCTGGCTTTTGTGGAAATGGCAAAACGTGAACAAAATGAGGACACCCGACATTATGAAGCGTTGCTGGAACAGGCACAGATTCGCAGCCATGTGAGTGGGCAGCTGGAAAAAGAGCATCAGTGGCTTCAGCAGGGTTGTGCTGGCGCTTGTCAGAAACTGACCTTTAGTGAAGACGTTAAAAAACAGCTTGGCAGTGAACGGAAGCAGACTATGATTCTTCAGTCATTCCGGGACACGACTGAAGCGTTGATGCAGCAGAGCCCACGGCGTGTTGCTAAGAAGCAGATGGATATATCAGAAGTAAAAGAGACGGTTACGCCTGACTTTGTTAAACAACAGATTAAGCGGTGTGCTGATGAAATTATGACCAGCGGGCTTGAGCAAGTGGTGACAGATCCCTTAAAAATGGTACGGAAAGAGTTGTATGAAAAAGCGATCCAGGCCAGAGAGGTTTTTGTGCAGAGGGCCAGAGAGATTGAGTCGCATATACTCCAGGCTGACAAGTCTGTTGCTTCAAACAAGAAGGCGACTGACAAAAAAGCTGCAGGATCGTATATCCGAAACTTGAGAGGTCTTACAAAAGTATGTGAACAGGCGGAAAAAGAGATTTCTGATTTTCGGTCAGTACTGGATAAGCAAAGCCAGCCCAGTGGCAGTCTGGATGATCTGGCCATCGAGTTAAAGACAGACATGAAAAAGCGTTATGTAAAAATGATGGATGCCCTGACTAATGTGTCTTTTACAACCCATATTACCCCGTTGTTAAGAGACTCTATTATAGAAAACATAAACGATTCATGCGCAAAATTTGTGACTAATTCAAGTCACAAGCTGGGTGTTCACTACACCAGTCTTGAAAGGGAAAAGGAAAATGAAAGAAAGAGAATCCTCACTCAGCAGGAGGCTAAGAAAAAAGCGCCTGTTAAAAAGAAAGGGATAGATGCCACTGCCACTAACTCAGAATTTACAGGTATTTATCTTATTACCTGGAGAAAAACGGTCAATAGTGAAGTCAGGGTTTTAGAAAACAACTACGAATTTTCGAATATGCTGTTTGGCGACTCTGTTGCACAGAGTGAGAGGTCGCCAAAAGCAAGACCTTCCTCACGGGCTGGTCGGCTGCCAAGAATCCCGCATCTCAATCGTCATTCGAAAGCCAGATTTTCCAGTACTCCGGACTTGAGTGTAAAAACCGATCCGGAAAAAGAGGTGGATGAGCTGATTAATACCGCCAGACGTCTGAAACAGGTACAGAAAGATGATGACGCCATAAGAGATTTTTGTGCCAGGCTCGATAGCCCGGTTTTCAGGCAATGTCTTGGTGAATGGAAAGAACAGGCTCTGAATGAAATGAACGTTTTTTACAGGGATCGTCAGGAAGAGTCAGAAGCCAAAGTGGATTTCATGACGCGACAGGCGAACATGATGCAACAGTTTACCGTTAAAACGCAGTAAAGGAGTGAGCAGGGAATGTCACTGATACCAAAAGGCAAGGAAAGCCGAACCATCAAACGACACCAGTTAAATGAATATTTGCGGGTTTATAATCGCAATACCATGAGAGAGATGGGCAGTATTGGCAATATCAGCAGTAACGGGCTGATGTTGATCAGCACTGTACCCGTTTTAATCGGTGCGGTTTACAGTATGCGTATTATTCTTCCGGGTGATCATACGCCGGTAGACTTTGAGGCCCGGTGCCACTGGTGTAAACCCGATGTGGGGCCTGAGTTTTTTGACTCCGGCTACAGCATTGTCAATGCTGACAGTGATATTATTGATCTGGTTGAATCCCTGAAAGAGTTTTTTACTTTTCAGGAAATAGAGTGACACCTTAAGTCCGACAGGTTCCGGGGTGTCATAACGTTGAAACTCTGGATCTGTTACTTCATGTCTCAGGATTATGCTGTACCTGCCCTGGCGGTTGGCGACTTTATTGAAGTGGAAACCGAAATAAAGCGCAGCCGTTTTATCTGTTTTCTTGCCCGTGTCTCTTCCCGAAACGAAGCCCTGTTGTTTCAGTCCAGTCTGAGACAACGTTTCCCTGATGCCTCCCATCACTGCCTCGCTTTTATCGCCGGTCCTCCGGAAGGTAATACGGTGGTAGGTTTTGATGACGACGGGGAGCCCGGTGGCACTGCCGGTAAGCCGATGCTGAACGTTCTTCAGCACAAAGGCATTGGCGAACTGTGTGCTGTTGTCGTACGTTATTTTGGTGGTATTAAGCTGGGGGCTGGTGGCCTGGTCAGGGCCTATGGTGCTTCGGTTCAGGCGGCCTGTGATGCGTTGCCGGTTGAACAGCGTGTGGCAATGAAAACGGGTATAGTGATTATTGATTATGCCTCTGAACAGGTTGTCAGACATTTGCTGGAAGGCTTTGGGGGGGAAGTGGTCAGCCATAGCTATTCTGAAGTCGTTGAATTACAGGTCTCACTTCCTGATTCTGAGCATCAGTCCTTTGGGCTCAGGGTGTCAGAGGCCAGTAAAGGGCAGGCAATCCTAAGATGGTCAGACGACTAACCCGGATATTTCTATGCTAAAAAGTTTTTTATGGTTCGATTTTGAGACCGTTGGCACCAATCCTGCCACCGACTGGCCATCGCAGTTTGCTGCTATTCGTACTGATGCGGAACTCAATGAGATTGGAGAGCCGGTCAACCTCTTCTGCAAGTTGCCCGATGATCATCTGCCTCATCCCATGGCGACCCTGGTCACAGGTTTAACGCCTCAGGCTGTCAATGCCAGAGGTCTGTCTGAGCCGGAGTTTATTCAGCACGTTCTTGATGAGCTGATGGTTCCCGGCACCTGCGCAGCAGGTTACAACAGCATTCGTTTTGATGACGAGGTCATCAGGAACAGCCTCTATCGGAATTTTCATGACCCTTATCTTCGGGAAAGAGCCAATGGCAACAGCCGCTGGGATTTGATTGACCTGGTGCGTATGACGGGGGCTTTACGGCCTGATGGAATCCAGTGGCCAAAACGAGAAGATGGCTTTAACAGTTATAAGCTGGAAGAACTGACCAAAGCCAATGGCATTGAACACGGAGCTGCCCACGATGCGCTGTCTGATGTCCGTGCTACTATCGCCCTGGCCCGGTTGATTCGGGAAAAACAGCCTAAGTTATTCCAGTTTTATCTGGATCATCGCTTCAAAGACAAGGCCGGAGCTTTGCTGGGCCTCCATACAAAACAGCCGGTTGTTCACGTTTCCGGTATGTTTGGGTTGGCAAAACAGTGTCTGGCTGTCGTACTGCCTCTGGTTGAGCACCCCCGGAACCGGAACCAGGTGTTTGTGTATGACCTGAGTGTTGATCCAGCGCCTTTGCTGGCAATGTCTGTGGAAGAGATTCAGGACAACCTTTTTACCCCAAGGCAGGAAGGGGAGACACGGGAGCGTATTCCGCTGAAGGGTGTCAGTCTCAATAAATGTCCGGCACTGGCACCTCTGAAGGTATTGAGGGCAGAAGATCAGGCAAGGCTCAATATTGATCTGGACACCTGCTTTCGTCATCGGGAAATGCTACTGAACATTCCGGAGCTGGCTGAAAAGGTACAGGCTGTCTTTACCGGTTCGTCAGGCAAAGAGACTCAGGACCCTGATCAAATGCTGTACTCAGGTGGCTTTTTTTCCTGGGCGGATAAACGCCTGATGGAACGGATTTCAGAAGCGACCCCGGAGTCACTTGGGAATTTGCACTTGTCGTTTGAAGACGGTCGTCTTGATGAAATGCTGTTCAGATATCGTGGGCGTCATTACCCTGAAACACTGGATCAGGAAGAGTCTCTCAGGTGGCATGAGTTCCGACGCCAGAGATTATCCGGTCAGGACTCCGCTGTACTTGGGTTTAGTCAGTTCCGGAGCGATCTGGACAGTGCGAAGCAAGGGGCTTCGGCTGATGCGCTTAAGTTGCTTGATCAGTTGGCCGCTTACGCCGACCAACTGCAAGCCGGTTTAGCTCGTTAATGCTGTGCGAGCCAGTGCCTGATTGAAATGCTCTGCCAGGCGGCCGTAGATGACCGGCTTTTCGATGTAATCGATGGCACCGGCTTTAATGGCTGCTACGGCGCTGGACACATCACTGTGCTCACCCAGAATGATGACCGGGATATCCTGATGACAGGCGTCCAGTGCTTCCATCAATGTCAATGCATGGCCAACAGGCACGTTGTCTGCCGCAACGATACAGGCAGGCACCTGAAGATCTATAGCGCGCAGCAGCTCTGGTCCGGAATCAAAGCATTCAAGCATCATGGATTTTTCATCACACAGGCTGCGGATGGTATCGGTAATGCTGGTATCTTTTTCAAGAAGATACACGATTGCTTGTTTAGCCAGATTCATATAGGCGGCCTTGATGATTTAATAGGGCGTTAGACCCCGCTGTTCTAAAAATAGTCTCTTTGTTGAGAAGCTCTAACAAGAAGCTCTAACAAGAAACTATAGCTTTTAGCTGCAGGGCTTGATAACCAGGCGATGTGGCGGGTTACCACTAAGACTGAAAGAAGTTTAGATTTAGAGTCTGAATTGCTGAATGGAGGGATTTACTAGACGTTGTACGGGGAGTACTTAAAGCTTTTGTTCCAGTTTCGTGACGAATTGCAAAGGGATGCTACCCGCTGGTTCTGATGGTAGAAATCCGTTGATCGTCTGGTATCAAGCCGAAACTGAGAAGATGGGCGCTGCAGTTTTTACCCGTGAGGGTAACCGCTGGCAGAGTGTTATGGGTTTCAATGGTTCACTCTGCCCCGGTTTAACTAATGGGATTTACTTAAATCTTGAAGTTAAACTCACCTTCCAGATGATCTTTAACCTGCATTACCTGACGTACCAGATGGGCCAGAGATTTGGTTCCCATTTTTTCCATCACGCGTGACCGGTGAATCTCTACCGTACGCTGGCTCAGGTTGATATCGGCAGCAATCACCTTGTTGGCTTTGCCTTCTACAACATGATGCAGCACTTCGCGCTCACGGTCGGTCAGGGTAGACAGGCGACGCAGGATTTCTTTGTGCTCAAGCAGTTCGCGACGCTGCTGGGTATCCAGTTTCAGGGCATCGTTGATCAGGTCCAGCAGTTCCTGGTCGCGGAATGGCTTCTGGATAAAGTTCATGGCACCGTCTTTGATGGCCTGAACGGCCATCGGAACATCGCCGTGGCCGGTGATGAAGATGATTGGCAGAATACAGTGCATTTCGTTCAGTTTGTTCTGAAGCTCCAGGCCGCTCATGCCCGGCATACGAATGTCCAGCACAATGCAACCCGGACGGTTTTCGTCGTAGCTCTCCAGAAATTCTGCCGGAGAGGAAAACGCTTCAACAGCCTGACCAACAGACTTCATCAACATTTTCAGCGAGTCACGCACAGCTTCGTCATCATCGATGATGAAAACGGTGGGTTCCTGTTTCATGTCCTGTTGCTGCATAATGACTCCACTGAGTACAAGTTATCGTAAAAGGGTGACAGTTAATCGCCGTCTGGCAGGAAGGTTTCAGCTAACTTTCCATGCCTCGATTCATGCCATGACCGTTCATGCCGTGATTCATGCCATGAGGGTGCCTGTAGTCATACCATCATTTGTCATGATGTGCTGCAGGCAGTAATTTTGGTTCACAGTTGGGTAAGGCATAACGAACACAGAACCACGTCATACTTCTGTTCATCTCAGGCATTAGGTAATTTGCGTATGCTTGCTTGGTCAAACTACAGTTGCCTGTAGTCGTTTTATGAAAAGCGGACGCAAAAAGATGCTTAACGGCTGTGGAATTCGATCACAGTTTAGCAGAGGATTTCGACATTGCGGAGTATGAGCCGGTGTGATTTCTCTACTCGTTACGATCGTGCATCTTACCATTAATAATGCGCAGTTGTTACGTTCTGTGAATTTAAGTTGTTTCGTTTTTGACCTTGCCTTATGCGAATTGCGCAATGTAAGACGAATGGGGTGAGGTTTAAATTGGGGGATATGCGACTGAAGGTGTGAAGCTTACTTAGTTTTTAGTGTTGTAGCTTGGTGGAAAACCGAAAAGCCCGCGTTCAGGAAGCTGAATGCGGGCTTTTCGGATGTTTTCGAAGCCTTATAAACGACGTTAGTCTTTTATATCAGCTTGCTGCTCAGGTCCAGTGGAGCCACCATGTTTTCCGGCTTCAGAATTTCTGCCAGCTGCTCGTCAGTCAGCAGACCTTCTTCCTTCACCAGCTCAACAACACGACGACCGGTTCGCAGTGCAGTTTTGGCGATGCGGCTGGAGTTCTCGTAGCCCAGGTATGGGTTCAGAGCAGTTACCAGACCAACAGAGTTGTCTACGTAAGCCTGACAAACTTCTGCATTGGCAGTGATGCCTTTAACGCAGCGATCGGTCAGCATGAACATGCCGTTGGTCAGCTGCTGGATGGACTCCAGAATCTTGTAAACCAGAACCGGCTCAGCGTAGTTCAGCTGCAGCTGTGCAGCTTCAGAAGCCATGGTTACCACCATGTCGTTGCCGATGACGTGGAAAGCGATCTGGCTCATGCACTCCGGGATAACCGGATTTACTTTACCAGGCATGATAGAAGAACCTGGCTGCATTTCAGGCAGGTTGATTTCGTTCAGGCCACACAGAGGACCAGAAGACAGCAGACGCAGGTCGTTGCTCATCTTGGACAGTTTTACTGCCATACGCTTCAGGGCGCTGGAGAAGATCACGAAGGCACCCATGTCGGAAGTGGCTTCCACCAGGTCGCCTGCCAGGATCATGTTCTGACCGGAAATTTCAGACAGGTACTGAACAGCCAGAGGCGCGTAACGGCTGTCGGCAGTGATGCCGGTACCGATGGCGGTGCCGCCCAGATTGATTTCGCACAGCAGTTTTGCCATATCCCTGATACGGTCAATGTCTTCACCGATGGTGGTGGCGAACGCCTTGAATTCCTGACCCAGAGTCATCGGCACAGCGTCCTGCAGCTGGGTGCGGCCCATCTTCAGGATGCTCTTGAACTCTTCTGCCTTCTGTACACAGGCATTTTTCAGACTTTGGGCAGCAACGATCAGTTCGCTGTGCTTCAACACCATAGCCAGTCGCATGGCGGTCGGGTAGACATCGTTAGTGGACTGGGCCATGTTAACGTGGGTGTTCGGATGCAGGTGTTCGTACTGGCCACGACGATAGCCCATCAGCTCCAGCGCACGGTTGGCGATGACTTCGTTAGCATTCATGTTGGTGGAAGTGCCTGCGCCACCCTGTATCATGTCTACACGGAACTGGTCGTGCAGTTTGCCTGCGATGATTTCATCACAGGCGTCGGCAATAGCGTCAGCCTTGGCTGCATCGAGCATGCCCACATCACGGTTAGCCAGAGCACAGGCTTTCTTTACCATCGCCAGAGCAGTTGGCACGTTGTCATAGTGACTCAGTTCGACACCGGAAATATTAAAGTTTTCCATAGCGCGCTGAGTTTGAATACCGTAATAGGCTGTATTCGGTACTTTGGCATCACCCAGCAGGTCGTGTTCAGTTCGATACTCGTTCAGTTCAGTAGTATCCAGTGCCATTTTGGTCATCACCGTGAGGATTGGAGGTCGGCAATAATGGATCGTGCCATCAGCCCTCGTCTGTCTGCTTACAATTGAGCACTCTGTGCTGTCAGAAGCCTTGATTCGGGGCGGAATTATGCAGCATTTGATCCGTGTATTTGATGGGTTAGTCTCTGCCTCTTTAGAATTTGCAGCAATAAGAAAATCTACCTAACTGATTATTAGTTATTTCATTAACTGTGAGCATTGCCACTATCTGACTACTGATTAACTTCTTAATTGACTATGCTTTCCTAATAACGACAAAGGTTTACAGCAATGTTGCTGAATCATTTCCGGGGATAAGGTGAAAAACCATGGAAGGTAACGGATCAGTTGGTGGTGTACGCAATGCGTCTTTTAATCCTCTTGACCCGGCAAAACACGATGAAGTTGTCCACAAACGCAGTAGTCGCCTGAACAGAGCCGTCAAAAGCATCGGAGTAAAACTCAAAATTCTCCCCGGGTCTGCCAAAGCCTCCGGCAAGCGCCAACCGGCAAAGCGCTCTATTCATGATCGTCGTGTTGAGGTTTCCAGCCCTCTGTCAAAGCAAGTCTCAGGCGTTAAGCCGCAGGTCACTTCGGGCAGAACAACCTCAGCCAGACTGGATGATTTACTGATTCTGTCGCAGGGAGAAAAAAGGTCTGACCCTGAAGTGCGAAGCCAGTTTGAAGCGGTTCGCAATGAGTACCTGAATGCTGCATTAAAGGTGACCGATGATGCGATTTCAGAAGCGACTGAATCCCGGGGTGGTGAACTGGCAGAGACACTGAAAGACATCAAAGCCCATCTGAAACAGATTCTTGCCAGTCATGAGTTTGAAGTTACGCCGGAATCGGTCAAATCGTTAAAGAACTACCCGCAAACCTTTGCCTCTTTCGTCGATCAGTTAGGACTGTCCGGGGATGAGGTGCTTTCAGCCTTTAAGGGCCATGTATCAGACAGTGATGTTTTGCAGGCAGAGCAGGGCAGGCTACAGCTTTCTTCGCCCCATGAAGATGAATTAAATGCCAATAGTACTCATAACCACAAAGAATTGTTCAAGCTTCAGTCGCTCCAGTTTCAGGCGGCCAAAGCGTTGGTAGCCGATGAACTGGCTGTTGCCGTGAAGGCTGGTAATGACCCCCTGAAAAACCGGCTGGCAGAGGTGGGGCTGCGGCTGGATGAGCAGTTTCTCCAGCTTGAGAGAACCGTTCAGCTCAGTGGCGACAGGCCGGTATCGAAAGATGAAGTCAAAGTTGCCAAGGATCTGTATCCACAGTTGTTGAAGGACGCTCTGGTCGAAGCCGGGGTTGAGCCTTCCCGGATCAATACCAGGTTTCAGGAAGCCTGTGCTGAGCAGTTGAATAACCGGGAATGGAAGGTCATTCATAAGTCGTTTGAGCATGATGGCCGGATCTTTTCTTCAAAGCAAACCCCTGCCTCACAGATTGAGGTCAATGGAGAGCAGCAGAAACTGCTGGATTACCAGGGAAGCAAAGGTGTCAGCTGTGCTGATACAAAGAACCTGAAACATGCGACCAACTTGTTGCGCACCGATTTTCAGATTGGTGATCACAATGAATTTACCGGTATTCGACATGGTGTCGTAGACCCTTATGGCGTGAAAGGCGGTGATGATGCAAAAGCGCTAAAAGCTCAGGGAGCCAGAAAAAAAGCGGAAGAGATTTTGATTGCAGCCCTCTCTACCAAGCCTGAGTTATTCCAGCAGGCACTCAAAGCAGCAGAAACCGGAAAAGATATACCGACGCTCTTTACTACGTCGACATCACTGTTGACGACCGGGGTAGGGTCCGGCAAAGAAGCGAAAATGCAGAAAACCCAGAATGAGGCCTTCAAATATTTCACTGCTCCCGGAAACCAGCCTGTAGAGATTGAGCTGGCTGGGCCTGATGGTACCTCCCGGAAAGTCAGGGTGAACTTACGACAGTCACAGTTCAATATTCCGGTTAACTGGGGTGGTGTCGGGCCGTTGTCGTCAGTTTTTGGCGGACGGCGAAATCAGGCCCGTATGAACCAGCAAGCCATCACAGACCTGGTTGGCAACTCGAAGCACAGTGGTGAAATCGGCGGTATGGCTGCTCACTGGCTTGGTCAGTACGAAGAAAAGCAGAAGTTACTCGCTTACAAACTGACGGCTGAAGAAAATCGGGCTAAACCCGATGCCGCTTTGATTAAAGCAATAAAGCAGGAATCCAGTCAGCTGGCAAAAGACAGGAAAACCGTTCAGGACCTTAGCCGGCAGATCAAAGATATTTATCGAAAAGGTCGTCATCACCACGAACACAAGGACGCCTATAAACTGGCTGCCAGAGTTGCCTTGCTTACCCATAAGCTGGGAGGTGTACCGTTAATTAACTGTAAAAGCGGCAAGGACCGGACGGGAATGCTTGATGCAGAGATTAAATTCCTGACTGCAAGAATTGCTGAAAATGGCGCTGTACCAGAGCCGGGTCCACTGGCTCAAGGCGAGAAAACCTTGTTCAGGGAAATTCTGCTGAAGTCCGGCAACCATGAGGTTCAGGAGATGAATGTAGGCGTCAGGGGTTATAAAACCGAGCGCATTACCTCCATTGACGAGCGTGTTGGCGATAAGGAGGTACGGGAAGAGGTCAGGGGGCTGTCAAAAATGGTGGGTTTATAACTCTCCATACTTCTCCTGTTCCTTGAGGTCTTCCACCCAACGGAAAACTTCGGCAACAGGTTCAATCAGTTCACTGGGAATATAGCTGGCAATATCGGTGTCAAACAGGGCGTGTGCAAGGGGGACGTTTTCCAGAATGGGAATCCCTTCTTTCTCTGCAATTTTAATAATAAAGCGGGCGCGCCCGCCACGACCTTTTACCGTGACAATGGGCAATGGGGTTTTGTCCTCACTGTAATGCAAACCGATTGCCAGATGGGTCGGGTTCTTAATGACAACATCGGATTTTTTGGTGTTTTCAGCTTCATTAAGAATTTCCTGATGAATCTCTTTACGTTTGCCTTTGATCTCCGGGCTACCTTCACTCTCCTTATGTTCCCGTTTGACCTCATCCTTCGACATTTTGTTCTGCTTGGTAAACTGATGCTTTTCAAACATAAAGTCGAGTACGGCGATAACGATAAAAGCGGCAATGGCGTAGAGCAACAGTTTTTTCAGTAGTATGCCGGTAATGGGAAGAATGCAGCTGCTACCGCAATAAGGCATATTGACCATATCACCCAGACTGCCCTTGATCACGTAATAGACAACAATGGAAAGGAAGACGATTTTAACCACCGACTTAAAAAACTCCATGAGGTTTTTCATGGCAAATATTTTTTTAAAGCCACCGATCGGGCTGATTTTTTTGATGTCAGGCTTGATGGATTCACCGGCCAGCAGAAAACCAAACTGCATGACATTGCCAATGATTGCACCTAACAGGGTAACGCCGACCAGGGGTATCAGAAGTTCAATGGATTTGGTGAGAATGCCCATGGTGACAATTTTGAAGGCCTCCTCAAAGGTTTCGTTATAAACCGTAGAGGGCAGAATCACCATTTCCTGAATGGTGTTAATGTAGTCATCACTCATAAACCACAGGGTAGCGATGACCAGCAGAAAACCAAAAGTACCCGACACTTCCTTGCTTTTGGCGACCTGACCTTTCTGGCGTGCGTCCCTCAGTTTTTTCGGGGTGGGTTGTTCGGTCTTTTCCGCACTCATCGCCAGAGTTCTCCCAGCATCATAAACAGCGTTGGAATGCCTTCGTCGTGTTTACGGGCAAGGGTGAGAATCGTTCCGACATAGACCACCAGAATGGCGGCGGCGACACCACTTTTAATCGGCATAGCCAGAATGAACACGTTCAGCTGAGGTGCCGAGCGGCTGATCAGGGCGATGCCGAACTCGGTAATGAACATGGCAATAATGACCGGTGCGGCCAGCCACATGGAGAGGCTGATGATCAGGTCAAACTGCTTCAGGAAAAAGATGGCACCTTCCGGATTTATGTTGGGAAAGTAGCTGAAGACGGGCCAGGAGGCATAGCTGATAAACAGGCTTTTTACCAGCAGCAAAAACAGACCGCTGACCATGAAAATAGCAGTGAACGCCTGCGAAAACAGAATGCCCATCGGTGATGATTCAGCGCCCGATAAAGGGTTCATGGCGCTCGCCATGGAGGCACCCCGCTGGTTATCAATAAAGAAACCGGCCGATTCCAGAGCCCAGAAAGGGATAGTAATCACGAAGCCCAGAAGCGCCCCGATAAAGACCTCTTTTAACACAATGAACAGGGTTGCGTAGATGGTGGGTGTTTTGTCCGGAACGGCTTCCGCCAGCATGGGGTGCATAAACAGCACCAGTGCCATGGCCACGCCGTTACGCATCATGGCACCACCGAGCAGACGTTTATTCAGAAAAGGAATCAGTGTAAACAGCGCAACAATCCGTGGGGCTCCCATTGAGAACACATAAAACCATTCCTTGAGTTCATCAATCGGGATAAGCATCTCAGATCGTGCCAATTTTGGTCATGATAGCCAGCGAATAGTTATACACTTCAATACCCAGCCATCGAGCGGTGGCAAAAATACTGATGATGACGGCAATCAGCTTGAACGCAAAGGGCAGGGTCTGTTCCTGAATCTGGGTCAGCGCCTGCACCAGGCTGATAATCAGGCCCACGCCTGCCGCCGCAATGATGGGGGGCATGGACAGGATCAGGGTCAGCAGTAGTGCCTGAGCTGTCAGCTGTATCACTTCACCATCAACCATTCTTTTCTCCTCCTGAAAGGTCTAGCTGTAACTGAGTACCAGGCTGTGAATCAGTCTTGTCCAGCCTTCCAGCAAAACAAATAACAACAGTTTGAAGGGCAGGGAGATGGTCATGGGCGACACCATCATCATACCCATGGCCAGCAGTATGTTGGATACAATCAGGTCAATGATGATAAACGGCAGATACAGCAGAAACCCGATCTGAAACGCCTTGGTCAGTTCACTGATACAAAACGACGGCAGCAGTATCATCAGGTCATCGGCTGACAACTCTGTCTGGTAACGGCTGGGCCAAAGAAGCCGGGCAGATTTCAGGAAAAAGTTGCGCTCTTCTGCCGTGGTATTGGCTTTCAGGAACTCCCGGTAAGGGGTGATGCCATCCTGAACCGTTTCGATCCAGGACAGGTCTTCAAAATTCAGGGTTTCAGGCTGAATTCGCTCGTACATTTCGTAACCGACCGGGGCCATAATGTACAGTGTCAGGATGATCGCCAGGGCATTCATGGCAATGTTCGGGGGAATCTGCTGCAGACCCGTCGCGTTTCGAAGAATGGAAAAGACGACAACCAGTTTCAGGAAAGAGGTACCCATGACCGCCATAAAGGGAATCAGCGCCATAAGCGCCAATGGGATCATTAAATAAAAAGGGCTGGTGAGGTTCAGTATACCGCTTTCCATGGGTGGTCAGTCCTGTCCCTTGTTTTCAGGAGAACTCAGCTGGTTTACTGATCGTGCAGGTGAGTGATGCGTGCTCCGAGGCGATTTTCAATCTGTACCAGTTCGCAGTGACCAATGAGCTTGCCATTGGCACGAACATTAACGGGCTGTTGGACTGAGCGATCCAGTTCAAAAATATAGCCTGCCTGAATGCCCTGCAGCTCTGCCAGGGTGAGCTGTTGCTGGCCGACTTCAAACATCAGGGTGACGGGCAGGTCGTGCAGGTCAACGCTGACGTCTGCATCGGCAGGCGACATTTCTGACGGCCCTTCCTGTTCATGGCCATTCTCAGCGTCGGCTAGTGCCTGTTCTTGCTCATATTCGTCCATTGTCTGATGCCTCTGTAAGATGCTGACTCCGGTATTGGCGATCTCTCCCAGAAATGCGGTGCGCTGGTTGATACGAACAATGACCTGATCGTCGTTGATGTGCTGGTCTAAAAAAACAATATCGCCAGCTTCCAGCGTTTTCAGCTCTGAGAACGGCAATCGGGTCTGCCCTTTTTCCAGAGTCGCCCAGAAAGGTATATCGGGCAATTGCTGTGGATGATGAGCAGGAATCGCCTTCAGTATGGACAACAGCAGATCATCGATCAGCAGCTCAATACGTGTGTTAATGGTGTTCTGGCGAATGTTCATACCCAGTGTGGCAGGATGATTTGTCGAATCCGTAGGCTTAACTTCCTGCAGTGACCAGGAAATACCTAACCGTTCAGAGAGTGGTTGAAGAATCGGCGTTATGGTGTGGGTCAGTACCGCGATGCGCAAATCGTCGGGTAATTTATTGAGTCCATGATGATCCAGCTTACCGGGCAATAGTGAATCCAGCAGGCTGTCACCGGCATAAATTTGGTACGGGTGGCCATTGAGTTCCAGATGGAAGGTATAGGAGGGCAGTGTATCGGCTGGCTGGTGGCACAGCTCAAGCTCTGCCTCAGCCTGGTTGATTTCGGTGGTAAAAACGCTTTGGCGATGACAAAGTAAACGACTCAGTTCAAACTGAGCCGTTGACAGGGTCTGATAAGCCAGAGGTTCTGTGGACATGGTCAGCCTTCGTTATCATCCTGCTCCTGCTCTCCCTCATACTGCTCCCGGGAGCGCCCGTCTCCGGGCTGGTCACCGCCGGACATATTGATGTTAACCTGCACCTTGTCGCCAAAGCGTTCATTCAGGCTTTTCAGCAGAGAAGATTCATTCACCGCCAGAAAGTTATGGGTGTCTGCTGACGTGGTATTCATGGTGACGGTCAGCTCCCCCCCCATACGCTGAATGCGAATTTCAGTGCCGGGCAGGATGTTTTCTTTCATGGTAATACGGACTTCGGCACCATTGATGGAGTCCTTGGCAGAAACGTGGATCTTATCCACCAGTTTGTTAATCACTTCGTTAATTTCTTTTGGACCACTGACTTTATCAATGGCCTTTATGTCCGTGACTGACGTTGGTGCCTGAACTTCACGGGTGGTGTGCAAAGGGTGTTCTTGCTTCTCATTGCCTGTCAGTGCAGAAAGGGTATCGACGTCCTCATGCTGTTTACCCTTGTCATGCCGGGAAGAACCATGCTCGCCTCTCAGGCGCTCAGCATCAGAGCCTTTTTTGCTGCGGGAAGCCAGCAGGCTCTCAAGGGTCATTTCTTCTTTGTCTGCGGTTTTGGGACTGTCTTTCTTTTTGCCCATTTTCTTGGCGAAGTCGTCGGCCTGCCTTTCGGTTACCTGTTGCTGGTTACCTGATGAGTCCGGGGGAGGACTGGCTTGTGGCTGGCTGCTTTGGTTAACTCCATCCATGATGGCCTCGCTGATCTGAAGGATCTTTTTTATTTTCGTTGTTCTGTTTTATGGACAGAAACGGCTTTGCCTTAATGACGGGGCCTGACCGTAAATTCTTCCATTTCCAGGTCTTCCAGACGAGCCGCTTCTTTGGCTGCGTCTTCGTCCAGGACGGCAGTAAATTCTTCAAACTTCTGGACTGCCTGAATCGCTTTAGCGTGTTCTTCCCGCGCTTCTTCAAGAGCAGCCTCGGCGTCTGCGACTTTCTTTCTGGCTTCGGCAATCGCCTGCTCCAGCAGAACGTCTTTTTCCCGCAGCAAACCGATTTTCTGTTTCAGCAGGTCCAGATCGTTCTGTTTTACTTCCATATTGATAATATTATCGTAGAGCCGCTGCTCTTCTTTACCGCGCCACTGGACATAATCATGGAACTCTTGTTTTGCACGCTCTACCGCTTGATGGGTTTCTTCGAGGCGGTATTTGCGCTTCTGGACTTCATCGTGGGCGGACTTTTCACGAATCTGTTTAACTTTCAGTAGTTCGTGCAGCATGGTTCAGGCTCAGACACCCACCACCTGCCTGAGCAGCTGAATGGTGTCATCGTAGGGGGTGAGTTCGTCGGTGCGCTGTTTGAGGAAGTTGCGGATATTGTTGATTTTCTGCAGCGCTTCATCGGCAACGGCGTCAGAGCCCTGTTTGTATTCCCCAACTTTCACCAGCAGTTCAATCTCCTCAAATTTTGCCAGCAGTTCCCGTAAGCGCCCTGCTGCTGCTTTGTGTTCTTCAGGCGTGATGGCGTTCATAACACGACTTGCACTGGACAGCACATCAATAGCCGGGTAATGGTTAGCGGCTGCCAGCTTTCTGGACAGGATGATGTGTCCATCCAGAATCGATCGTGTTTCGTCCGCTACAGGTTCGGTCATATCATCACCTTCCACCAGAACGGTGTAGAGGGCGGTAATGGAACCTGTGTGGGACATGCCCGCGCGCTCCATCAGCTTTGGCAGGGTGGCAAAAACGGAAGGAGGAAAACCCCGGCGGGTTGGCGGTTCGCCCGCTGCCAGTCCGATTTCACGCTGAGCCCGGGCGAAACGAGTGACGGAATCCATCAACAAAAGAACCCGTTTGCCTTTATCCCTGAAATATTCCGCCACGGCGGTTGCGGTATAGGCCGCTTTGGCGCGTTCCATTGATGACTTGTCGGACGTTGCAACGATGATGACTGATTTTTTTACGCCTTCAGGTCCCAGGTCGTGCTCGATAAATTCTCTCAGTTCCCGTCCCCGTTCACCGATCAGCGCGAGTACGGTGACATCCACTTCGGCACCTTTGACCAGCATCGAAAGCAGGGTGGACTTACCACCACCGGCTGCGGCAAAGATGCCCATCCTCTGCCCTTCGCCACAGGTCAGGATGCCATCGAGAACCCGAAGACCAAGAGGCAATGGTTTGTCGATAATTTTGCGGGTCATGGGATCCGGACTGTCGGCGTAGACCGGGTAGTAAGTTTCTGGCTCAATATCATCGAATGCGGTTTTATCCAGCGGATCGCCCATGCCATCCAGCACATGCCCCAACAGGTGAGGGCCAACACCCACATGATGAACTTTGCCGGTCGGAATCACTTCTGTGGTTGAGGAGATGCCCATGATTTCACCCATGGGAGAAAGAACGGTTTCATGTCCCTGAAAGCCAACTACTTCTGCATAGCTGGCCTGTTCTTCACCCGGAGTGATCAGCTCACACAGCTCACCGATTTTGACACCGGGAACGGCTGCTTTGATGATCATGCCCTGTACTTCGGTCACCCGGCCTCGAATATCCACCAGTCGCTCACCGCCTACAGCGCTTTCAAGGGCATCGGTCAGATACTTTAATGCTTCTGGCAAGCCTTATTCTCCTGATCATCCATTGCTTAAAGAAAACAATTTCCAGAGAGAAAAAAAGGGCTGTTAAGCCCTTTTTCAACACCCTGTTTCATTAGACCATCATGCCCATGTCGCCGGGACCGCCCGGGCCAGGCTGTGGTGCAGAGGTGCCTGCTGCCGGAGTACTGTTTTCGTCAACGTTGTCCACTTCAGACACAATCCATTCCAGAGTGTTTACAAATTTTTCCAGAGTGGATTCAAAGTTACCGTAGTCGCTGGAAGCCAGCATGGAGCGAATCAACAGAACTTCCGTTTTGTCATGGTTCAGGGCAACGAAAGCGCCCTGCATGCTGTGATGCTGGAGATTCAGGGAGAGCAGTTTTTCGAACAGCTGGGTGCGGGCATCGTCGTGGGCGTCCATGGGTTTAACCGAGGAAACAAAGACCAGAGCTTCGTCTTCTTCGAGGTACTCCATATTCACGATAAGAGTGTCATCGAAACAGAGGCCGCAGGCGTCATGTTCGTTCAGACTGAGTTCACCAAGGCCAATGCTCTCGGCAAAATGCTGCAGATTCTCTTCGACGTTCTGCTTGTAAGACATTTGACCCTACCCTCCGCTGGTATCAAGTCATCAAATCTGGAATAAGAAAAACTTCTTTCATTCAGTATATATGGCTGTTGCCAAGAGCGTAGAGGATTTAACAACTAATTTTCATTCCCGGTGTTCTCTTGATTCACAGCAGTTACAGAACCGTAATAATGGGCATCGGTCGGGTGCCGGTAAAATTAATAGCCGGCTGTAAAGTTTTTTGCGAACACTGGCGCTGTCGTCGATTTGACAGGTGTCCCCGGTCTGCCGTGTTTTCGTTGTATACTGCCCTGTTGTTAATTGACTGAGCCAAATACAGGGCATTGAGACGGGTGTTAGGAAAAACTGATAGCGGCAAAACGAGTAGCGGCAAAACCAGTAGCGGCACAACGAGTACCGGCAAAAGTGCCAGTGAAAATACAGATAGTGTCTGGATGCAGGAAGCCCTGTCTGAGGCTTACAAGGGCTGGGAAAAACAGGAAGTACCGGTAGGGGCTGTAATTGTTCATAACGGTGAAATCATTGCCCGCGCCCATAATCAGCCTATTTCCGGGTGTAATCCGGTGGCCCATGCCGAGATTCTGGTTTTGCAGCAGGCGGCCAGAGCGTTGGGTAACTACCGGCTGGTGGATTGCGACCTGTATGTCACTCTTGAACCCTGCACCATGTGCGCAGGTGCTATTATTCATAGCCGCATTCGCAGGGTAATCTTTGGTGCCTGTGAGCCCAAGTCTGGTGCTGTTGTCAGTGTCACACAGGTGCTGGATCAGCCCCAGATGAATTACCGGGTGGAAGTGACCCAGGGTGTATTACAGGATGAATGCAGCGAAATGATGTCGGCTTTTTTCAGGGAACGACGGCGGCAGAAGAAAGAAGAAAGGAAACGTTTGCGGTTATGTTAGCGACTGCCCGGAGCAGGAATAAGCAGTTATGTGTATTTTCCATGACTGGTTTCCGTACCTCAGTTTCGATTATCATAGCCGCCTTGATCCCCCTGAGTTCTGCTGAAAAGTGTGTCATAGGCAGTGAACAGGCTGTTTGTGGCGAGCTTTCAGCTTCATAAACTGTATTTTTACGGTAAAAGCATGCTGATATTGCGTGGTGCTCCCGCTCTTTCTCCGTTTCGCAGCAAAAAATTGCTGGAAACCTTACAAAACGCTATTCCGGAAGTGTCGGGGGTCTTTGCTGACTACCAACACTTCATTCAGAGCAGTGAGGCGCTGTCTGAACAGGAACTGGCAGTTCTCGAACAACTGTTGACCTATGGTCCCCGGCAGACAACCAAGAGTTTGCACAAAAGTACCTACACTGAAACACTGCTACTGGTTGTTCCCCGTCCCGGCACTATTTCCCCGTGGTCCAGTAAGGCATCTGATATTGCCCATAACTGTGGCCTGAACAAAATTCAGCGTATTGAGCGTGGTGTCGCCTATTACATTACCGCTGAAGAAGGGCTGAGTGAGTTGCAGGTTCAGAAAGCTGGTGGGCTGATTCATGACCGAATGACGGAAGCGGTACTGAATAACCTGGAAGCTGCCGAATCCCTGTTTGCAGAATCCGAACCCGCTCCTCTGACTGCCGTAGACATTCTTGATGGGGACAGAAAGGCTCTGGAACAGGCGAACCAGTCACTGGGACTGGCGCTGGCAGACGATGAGATTGATTATCTGCTCGAGAGCTATAGAAAGCTGGAACGAAACCCGACCGATGTGGAACTGATGATGTTTGCCCAGGCAAACTCTGAACATTGTCGCCATAAGATTTTCAATGCCTCCTGGACCATCGACGGACAGAAGCAGGATCACTCCCTGTTTCAGATGATTCGCAACACCCACGCTATGAATAGTGAGGGTGTGCTGTCTGCCTATAAAGACAATGCTTCCGTTATTAAAGGTTCTAAAGCCGGGCGCTTCTTTCCGAACTCTGAAACCAAAGCCTACGACTACCATCAGGAAGACATCCATATCCTGATGAAAGTAGAAACTCACAACCACCCTACTGCCATTGCCCCCTGGGCCGGTGCAGCAACCGGCTCGGGTGGTGAAATTCGTGACGAAGGTGCGACGGGGCGAGGCTCCAAACCTAAAGCGGGCCTGACCGGTTTTACCGTTTCCAACCTGAATATTCCCGGCTACAAACAGCCATGGGAAAAAGGCTATGGCAAGCCTGACCGGATCGTATCGGCCCTGGATATCATGATTGAGGGTCCACTGGGCGGTGCGGGTTTTAACAATGAATTTGGTCGTCCGAACCTGTGTGGTTACTTTCGTACCTACGAACAGTCAGCCAAAGCAGCCACTGGCGAAGAAGTGCGTGGCTACCATAAGCCCATTATGCTGGCTGGTGGTCTGGGTAATATCCGCGCTGATCATGTGGAAAAGGGTGAAATCCCTGTGGGTGCCAAACTGATTGTTCTGGGTGGTCCGGCCATGCAGATTGGCCTGGGCGGTGGGGCCGCTTCCTCAATGACCTCTGGTGAGGGACAGGAAGACCTGGATTTTGCCAGTGTGCAGCGTGATAACCCGGAAATGGAACGCCGCTGTCAGGAAGTGATCGATCAGTGCTGGCAGCTGGGTGACGACAACCCCATTGCCTTTATCCATGATGTGGGTGCGGGTGGTCTGTCCAATGCTCTGCCGGAACTGGTCAGTGATGGTGACCGGGGCGGTCGTTTCCAGATGCGGAACATTCTGAACGACGAACCGGGTATGTCCCCTCTGGCGCTGTGGTGCAACGAATCTCAGGAACGTTATGTGATGGCGGTGGCTCCGGAAAATATGGAGCTGTTTGAAGCCATCTGTCAGCGCGAACGCTGCCTTTATGCGGTAGTGGGTGAAGCCACCGAAGAAAAACACCTGCTGGTTGAGGATTCTCACTTTGACAATAATCCGGTAGATATGCCTCTGGATGTTCTGTTGGGTAAACCACCCCGTATGCACAGGGATGTGGAATCCGCTGCTGTTAAACAGGATGCCATTGACCTGAGCGGCATTACCCTGGAAGAAGCCAGCGAACGTGTTCTGAAGCTGCCTTCTGTGGCCAGCAAGAGTTTTCTGATCACCATCGGTGACCGAACCGTTACCGGTCAGGTTGCCCGTGACCAGATGGTGGGACCCTGGCAGGTGCCGGTTGCCAACTGTGCGGTAACGACGACCTCGTTTGACACCTTTACCGGTGAAGCCATGTCCATGGGAGAGCGAACTCCCGTAGCCATTATTGATGGCCCGGCTTCTGGTCGAATGGCTATAGGTGAAGCGATTACCAACATTGCTTCTGCCCGAATTGAAAAACTGGGTGATATCAAACTGTCCGCCAACTGGATGGCACCAGCGGGACACCCGGGCGAAGACGAAAAGCTGTATGAAACCGTAAAAGCAGTGGGGATAGAGCTGTGTCCTGAGCTGGGTGTTGCCATTCCTGTGGGTAAAGACTCCATGTCCATGCGTACCAGCTGGAAAGACGGCGATAAAGACAAGAGCGTGACATCGCCATTGTCTCTGGTGATTTCAGCCTTCGCTCCGGTCACTGATGTTCGCAAAACGGTCACGCCTCAGTTGCGTCTGGACAAGGGGGACACCCGCCTGCTGCTGATTGACCTTGGTCGCGGTAAGAATCGACTCGGCGGTTCAGCGCTGGCTCAGGTATTTGCGCAGATTGGTGATGATGCCGCTGATGTTGATTCAGCTGCTGACCTGAAAGGCTTCTTCAACGCCGTTCAAATCCTGATGGAACAGGATTTATTGCTGGCTTATCACGACCGTGCTGACGGCGGTCTGTTTGCGACTCTGGCTGAAATGGCCTTTGCCGGTCGTGCCGGTATGGACATTCATCTGGAAAAAATAGCTCAGTCCGTTGACGAAATCCTGCCTGCACTGTTCAACGAAGAACTGGGTGCGGTGCTGCAGGTTCGTGCGGAAGATAAAGGCCGGGTTAAGGATATTCTTGCGGCAGCCGGCCTGGGCGACTGCACTCACACGATTGGTACCCTTCGTGATGACCAGCGTGTGAACCTGCTGTTCAAAGACGAGACTCTGATCTCTGAAAGCCGTGTGAAATATCAGCGCTGGTGGGCAGAAACCAGCTATCGCATCCAGGCTCTGCGCGATAATCCGGAATGCGCCCGTCAGGAGTTCGATAATCTGCTGGACGACAGGGACAGTGGCCTGCATGCTTCCCTGCCGTTTGATATCAACAATGATGTTGCAGCACCTTTTATTGCCACGGGAGTTCGCCCTCAGGTCGCTATTCTGAGGGAGCAGGGTGTCAACGGTCATGTGGAAATGGCAGCAGCCTTTGATAAAGCAGGCTTTACCGCTGTTGATGTTCACATGAGTGACATCCTCAGCGGTCGCCGCCAGCTGGACGAGTTCAGAGGTTTGGTGGCTTGTGGCGGCTTCTCTTACGGAGATGTACTCGGTGCGGGTGAAGGCTGGGCTAAATCCATCCTGTTTAATCCGCTCGGACGTGAGCAGTTTGCTGCCTTTTTTGATCGGAAAGACAGTTTTACTCTGGGTGTATGTAACGGTTGTCAGATGTTATCTAACCTCCATGAGCTGATCCCCGGTGCTGACCTGTGGCCTCATTTTGTCCGCAACCAGTCCGAGCAGTTTGAAGCCCGGGTCGCCATGGTTGAGGTGCAGAAGAACAATTCCATCTTCCTGCGTGGCATGGAAGGTGCCCGTATGCCGATAGCTGTAGCTCATGGTGAAGGGCATGCCGAATTCGGTAAGCCTGATCATATTGAGCGATTGCAGGAAGCGGGTCAGCTGGCTCTGCGCTATGTGGATAATCAGGGTCGGGTCACTGAACGTTATCCGTATAATCCCAATGGCTCTCCTAAGGGCATTACCGGCCTGACCTCTGCCGATGGCCGTGTAACGATCATGATGCCTCACCCTGAGCGAGTGTTCAGAACCGTTCAGAACAGCTGGCACCCTGATAACTGGCAGGATGATGCACCCTGGATGCGAATGTTCCGCAATGCGCGAACCTGGGTGGATTAAAAGTGGGTTGACTAAAGAGTTAAGGAACTCCCTGCCTTTCAGGGAGTCCAAACCGATAAGCAAAGGAGCTGGCTTTGAAAAAAGCGGCTCCTTTTTTTTTAAAAAATTACAGCTTTTAAAACACAGCTGTCAGACCCTTGGATACACTGGTAATAAAAGATAACGCAGGAGTAGACATTAATGACCAACAAAATCAAACAGGCAGGCCTTGCCGTTCTTATAGCTGTCTCCCTGACCGGGTGTATGTCCGATTTGACGGGTACGACCTATTCCAGCAGTGAAGCCCGGCAGATGCAGATCGTACGTTTTGGTACGGTCGCGGAAGCACGGTTTGTAAAGCTTGAGGGTACAGAAGGCGAGATCGGCACCTTGGCTGGTGGTGCAACCGGTGCGGTACTCGGCTCCCAGATTGGTGGGCGCAACGAAGGCATCATTGGCGGTATTGCCGGTGCTGTCGCCGGGGGCGTCCTCGGTCATATGGCTGAGAAGAAGCTGACCGAGAAACAAGGCGTTGAAATCACCGTGCGCCTGGAAGATGGTTCCTATGTGTCTGTCGTTCAGCAGCATGATCCGGCAGCGCCTTTTAATGCGGGGGATCGTGTGAAGGTGCTGACCCAGGGGACAACCAGTCGGGTGGTTCGTGTTCAGTAGTTCGCTTTTCGCTGTCCGTAGCCCGTAGCCCGTAGTCCGTAGCCCGAAGTCCGTAGCCCGAATAAAAAAGCCGCGCCTGAAGTAAAGGCGCGGCTTTTTTTGTTAGCGGTTTTGTGGAGCAGTCCGGGGTTCGAGCAGGTAGTAATCCGTCTTGAACTCAATCGGTGGATCAACATTTAGTCGGCTGACCGGCTTGAAGCTGTGGCTGCCTATATAGACAGCGTCAGGGTAATGGTCTTTCAGGCGCTGTTGCACTTTGCCGGTATTTCTTCTGCCATGGCGTATAAGAATCATTCCTCCCCGGCGGTGGAAGTCTTTAACGTCCATCCATAGGCTTTCAGCCGGATTCAGGCCAAAGAAAGGAATGGGGTCGGTCTTGCTGTAAGGAATCAGTTCTGCAATGTGATAATGAAGGCCACCCAGATAAGGCATCGGGTAGGTGTGGTGCTGCTGCCAGAGTTTTTCAGCGTAAGCCATTTCTTCACGGGCAGGCATGTATTCATCGGATTCCCAGTACCTCTCTTTTTGCAGAGGTTTGTAATACTGGAAGCCCGTTCTTAATGCACAAGTAGTCATTCCCAGTGCCAGACAGCAAATGGCCAGGGTACGAAACCGTTTATAGGTGATTTCCGGTTTCAGCGTCACCAGAATGAACAGCGGCAGCCAGGCAAAGTAGGGCGTCGCCCACCGTGGAATAAGCTTCTCGCCTGTCATCAGACCAAACACTATTGAGAGCACAAAAGGTCCCAGGGCAATGGCGGTCAGGAACAGGGTTTTAAATGAACCGTATTGAATGTTGAGTTTTTTTGCCCGGAAAAGCGGTATGCACAACAGCAACATAGGAAGAATGTTGTTGAAACTGTTGACAGTGAATGACAGAGGGTAATAAAAACGATCGGCCCAGCCGGAGCCATGCTGGTTGTCCGGGTTGTCAACGTACATTTCTTCGAGATAACAGACCGCTGCAAAGTTATTCTCCATCAGCCATTGCAGATGAGGCAGAACGATCAGTGTCGCTACAATGGCTCCCAGCCAGGGACCTGCAGTTTTCAGGCTTTTCTGGCCTTCCCGGGTGATCAGAAGAACGATCAGTAGCGGCAAAAATAAAACCGCAACCTGATATTTGGCAAGAACCGCCAGACCGGCCAGTACACCCGTTAACAGCCAGTATTTCAGGGACTCACGGGTAACGGCGAAATAAAACGTTAAGGCCAGCAATGCCCAGACCGGCCCCTGAATCGTATCGGGCGTCACCCGCTCGACCCGGTTGCTGTAAAACAAGACACCTTGCAGCAGGAAGACAGCCAGCAGAGCCCCCTGGCCCGGCAGGTACTCTCTGGCAAGACGCCAGACAGCGATAAATACAATAACGATGGATAACTGTGCAAGGAAATACACCGGCAGGTCTGAAGTGTCACTTAAATTGGCAAACAGTGCCGTTATCCAGGCTGCCAGAGGCGGATGTTTGTCATAACCCCACTGCCACAGGTTGCCCCAGGCGATCCCTTCCAGGGTGTCAGAATTCAGGGAGTGCCGAACCCAGTTGGGGGCCAGTGTCCAAAACGTTAACTGGAACAGGCAGAGGAGGCTGAGCCAGCGCAGAGGGTGTTTCAGAGATTCGGAGGTGTTGTTGGTATTGTTCTGCAGGTCATCCATGGCTTTTCGTAATGTTTATTTCAGTTGTCATAGTTGTCATAGTTGTTTAGGCAGCGCTTTCAGAAAGCCTTACGAGTTTAACTGTGTTTGCAGTGCAGTCAGAAACAAAGTCGGCGCTTTTGAGGTAGCTGTATTCCTGAAGTCTGGCTTCTGCGTGGTCAATCGTATTGGAGGCTGCCGGTAGTGCAGGGTGGCACATTATCAGCCCGGAGTTTTTTAAATGGCTCAGCCAGTGTTTCATATAGTGCCGGAACGGCTGGTTCGGACCTAATGAATAGACACCGGCAAATGCCTGATTGTGATGAATCCGGTGGGTTTGCAGTTGCCTGCGAAAGGCTCTGGCACCACTGTGTACAATCACCCGGGTTTTTATGTTTGAGGTGTTGGAACACATTGGGTGAACACTGCGAACCCAGAAACTGTCCGGCAGTGAATAATCGGCAAGAACCTTTAACAGAGCGTCACGAACCTGTGGCAGGTGGTGTACATGTTGATGACCATCCAGGAAGTCGGGGAAAAAACCCGTGGCTGATGTAAAGGCTTCAAACTGCGCTTTGATTTCTTCGGTCAGGTTCGCTGAGTTCAGAAGTCTTAACTGGCTAATTGCCAGCATTTTACCAAGGCCGGGAAGGCCGTTAGCGAACGTACTGCTGAGCCCGCTGCCCTCGGTAAAGTTAAGGTGCAGACCAATATCAGCCTGAGCCCGGATGCCGGCAATGGACCGGGCTGACGCTTGCCAGAACGGGGATGTCACCAGACAGCTGGTGGCCTGAATTCGTTGCTGTTGAATCAGCTCGACAATCGCTCCCGACACCCGGGGGTGCATACCATAATCATCAGCGCACAGGGTCACTTGTTTCATAGGATGCGTCATCGGAATGCCCAATATTTGCTGAGAGTAAAGGTGATGACAGGAATCGTAATCAGGACAATAAAACTGGCTGCCATATAATGCAGAGGTGTATACAGCACCAGCAATGTGTACAACGCCTGGTTAAGGATAAAGCTGCAAAGCAACTGGATCATCAAGTACCGCAGGGCTGTATTGTGGTCATGGGACTTGTGATTAAATGTCCACAGGCTCTGGCCTGTAAAACTGACAATAAAGGCACCAATAAAGGCCAGGGCATTGGCGATAACAGGATCAAGGGCGAGAAAGTTAACCATCAGCCACAGAGAAGAAAGGTGGACCAGCGCTGCCAGTCCACCCACCGCGATGAATTTGATAATTTGCATAAATTACTGTTTTTTATTAAAACCGAGCTGGCGTTGAATCAGGTATTTCGGTCTTTGTTTGACTTCGTTAAATATCCCCGAGATGTATTCACCCAGCACCCAGAGAGACAATAACTGTATGCCTCCGATAAAGGTAATGGCAACAACAACCGTTGGCCAGCCAGGCAAAGGTGCACCGAGGAACAGGGTTTTAAATATGATGAAAAAGGCATAAAGCATCGAAACCATGGAAATCAGCAGCCCCAGTCCGCCGACAATACGCAGGGGCAGGGTGGTAAACGCCGTAATGCCCGAAATAGCCAGACTGGCCAGTTTCGCAAAGCCCCAGCCGGATTCTCCCGCCTTTCGATCCTGAACCTCAAACGGCAGTCCTATGGTTTTATAGCCAACCCAGGCGTAGATACCTTTCATAAAACGGTTGCGTTCAGGCATGGATTTGAGTGCTTCAACCACCACCCGATCCATCAGGCGGAAGTCACCGGCGTGGGCAGGTACATTAATACCTGTACTATGGTGCATTATCTGATAGAAAAACTGAGCGCCTTTTTTCTTAAGGTAAGATTCACTGTGACGGCTTTGACGTACGCCATAAACCATCTGATAGCCCTGACGCCAGTGATCGACAAAAACCTGCAGCATATCCAGCGGGTGCTGGAAGTCAGCATCAATCAGAATAACCGCATCACTCTCCGCAGCGTCAATACCTGCCGTCAGAGCGGTTTCCTTGCCAAAGTTCCGGGACAGTTCAATCAGTTTGATATGCTGGCCGTCGCAGTAGTTTTCTACCAGCTGAACGGTGTTATCCTGACTGCCATCATCCACCACGATGATTTCATAGTTTGGCGTGATTTCCTGCAGACGCGGCTGCAAAGCCTCAAGAAACTCTGCAATGACCGGTCCTTCGTTAAAAACGGGGACGACGCAGCTCAGGCTGAAGGAAGTGTTGTCGGTCATCAGGGCTCCGGCAATTCTTTCAATAATTGTTGGTGGCAGATCAATTAAACAGGCATTATAACCGGTTATGGTTATAAGCGGTTATTGTTGTAAACCCTGACTACATAACCCTGTAGCCCTACTATGGCAAGGCTATAGGGTTATCGCCATATTTTCGGCTTTGAGGTTTGATATGAGAAAGGAAGTGCTTTGGGGCGCAGCTCTGGCAGTGGGCATCGGCGCAATTGTGACGGGACTGTTTCTACTGCCCGGTGAGACAAAAGAGTCTGTGACGGAGCTGCCGACAGAAGCCATTATTGAGGAAGCCATGATTTTTCCAGAGCCGGTTGGCGTTGAGCCGGTTTTCCCAGAAGATTATGATTTTGACGCAGACGATAATGCGGGAGCCATTACCCGAATTGTGATTGAAAATGGCACAGGGGATACTGATGAAATTTCAAATATCCTCTCTGAAAAAGTCATTATTGATAATCAGGTGGTGGATAAGTCCGGTAGGCTCACACAATAGTTTGCTGAAGACCGCTCTTCTGAAAAGAGAGCTGAAAAAGAAGGATGTAGGATATGTCTTACAGTAAATGCCGCAATCTGCCTATAGCTGGCGCTGTCCCGGTGTTGTTATCTTGTAAATGCAAGGACAGCATTTATCACAAGGACGTGATACAACCTGCCAGGGATTTGGCGGGTTATTTTTTTGTTTCACCGAAAAAGAATTTATGTACCCTCTTATACGTCTATTGACGTCCAGCATTAAAGCCAGATTTTCTTCACCCATTTCTATCAATGATCTCTGTGAGACCACCTTTCGCTGTCGTCCGTGGGATCTGGATATGTTTATGGAGGTCAATAATGGACGGATGCTGACTTTATATGATATTGGCCGGTTCGATCTGTCTATTCGCACAGGTCTGTCTGAGGTCTTGCGACGCAACCGCTGGGGCTTTGCGGTGGCGGGCAGCTCAGTGCGTTACCGCCGACGGGTCAGAATGTTTGACCGGGTCACCATACGGACTCAGCTGGTTGGGATAGATGACCGATGGACTTACGTTGCCCAGTCTATGTGGGTTAAGGGACAACCAGCTTCGTCAGTCTTGCTGCGAACAGCGGTGACCAGTAAAAGCGGGAGTGTTCCAACTCATAAGGTTCTGGATGAAATGGGGCTGGAGCAGTGGGAGACAGAATTGCCTGAATGGGTCAGCTCCTGGGTTGCAGGGGACACGCTGCGGCCCTGGCCACCAGAGCCTTAAGTTGACTGAGCTGAGGCGTCGTTGTTGTGTTCCTTCTGCCCGTGATATTCTCTCATTAATTCAGCATTTGATGGGATAGTTATGTCGCCACTCATAGAGCCAGAAGTCCTGGCTACGCTGCTCAATAATGAGCGCATTATCATCATTGATGCCCGTTATGACCTTGCCAATCCCTCTGCGGGACATTCTCTCTATAGCCAGAGCCATTTGCCGGGTGCCTGTTATGCCGATCTGGAAGACGATCTGTCAGGCGATATTATCCCTGGAAAAACAGGACGGCACCCGTTGCCTGAACCCGATGTTTTTGTAGAAAGAGTTCGTTCCTGGGGGATTGACGACGATACTCATGTTGTTGTGTATGACGATGGCGGTCATGCCATGGCCGCAAGGGCCTGGTGGCAGCTGCGCTGGATTGGTGTGCAGCATGTCAGTGTTCTTCATGGAGGCTTTAAAGCCTGGCTCGCAGGTCGGTATCCGCTGACTTCAGAACTGCCAAAGATCCACATCAGTCACTTTATCAGCCAATTAAACGACGATAACACTGTTTCTGCACAGGACATTCTCAGCCAGCTTGATGACCCTTGTTTTAGCCTTGTGGATGCACGCTCTTATGAGCGTTTTGCAGGAGAGTCTGAACCCATTGATGCCAGAGCCGGGCATATTCCCGGGGCTCTGTGTCATCCGTTTTCAGATAATATGGATGATGAAGGGCGCTTCCTTGCGGCAGAGTCACTCAGACAGGCCTTTAACGCCTTGTTACCTGCTGGCTTGAAGCCGGTTTTCTATTGTGGGTCGGGCGTTACGGCGTGCCACAATCTATTGGCAATGGAGTATGCCGGGCTGCCGGGGGCAAAACTTTATCCGGGATCATGGAGTGAATGGATCACTGATGAGACTCGCCCGGTTGCAGCGTTCCATGGACATCAGGGATAAATTCTCTGATGTCCATGGTGGTCGTTACCGGCGCAGTGGTGTCAGTTCACGAATCTCTTTTTCACTCGCCAGCTTCATGATGACTTGATCCTGAGTCTGAAAACCGGAGACACACATTTCTACTTCATAGTGGTCACGGTCGATATTGTGTTCCGCCGATAAATGGTTGATTTTCAGTTCATAGCTGGTGTCGGAATGAAGAACCTTTTCCAGGTTGCCGAGGCTGCCTGTGGTGACCAGTCTCAGTTTCAGATAACTCACTGTCTTGTCCTTTTACTATGAAAATGCAATTTTCATCGCCAGAGGTGACGAAAACCGTATTTTTCGCTCATGGCTGTGTCTGTGAAAATGCTGTTAATCAGGCCTTGTCACACTGGCTTGTTCTGAATTAACGGCATTATCTGCACATGGTGATTGTTAACTTTGCACCGGTTCCCTTGCTGAAAAAGTCTGCAAGGTTTTTTTACCCGAAAAAAAGCCCCCGGATCGTTTTCGATGCGGGGGCCTGTTCTGTGCCTTTCAGCTATCCACAACAGACCCCGCATCGCATAATCATGGTGCGTTTCATCGTGGCTCTGATCATAGATAGATGGAAAATCACTTTAGGTAAAACTGCTTAGCTGGGTTCGTAATGCACTGTATAACAGTGATTTTTTTCTGTGTAAAGCACGGATTTGAAATTGGTACTTTAGTAATCTTTTTCATGTGCCAGTCTGTGAGTCTTTTGGGTTATGCTGGCGACGGTGTTTACCTATGCAACTGCAAAAATGTTTACGTATAAGACACAGCTTTGTTGAAACATCTGTTGTAGTATTGCGGGCTGACTAAAAATTGATTCATGAGAGAAGTGAATGAAGCAGTGGAATATTGACAGCTGGAGAGAGATGCCTGTTATCCAGTTGCCAGAGTATCCAGACAAGGCTCATCTGCAGCAGGTTGAAAACCGCCTGCGTAAAATGCCTCCGTTGGTGTTTGCTGGTGAGGTGCGCGAATTGCGCAGACGCCTGGCTCAGGCGACAGAGGGTAATGCCTTCCTGCTGCAGGGTGGAGATTGTGCTGAGAGCTTTCTGGAGTTCAGTGCCGATAATATCCGTGACACCTTTAAAGTCCTGATGCAGATGGCGGTGGTTCTGACCTTTGGTGCCAGTTCACCAGTGATCAAGGTTGGCCGGGTAGCGGGTCAGTTTGCCAAGCCGCGTACATTCGGTACGGAAACCATTAATGGTCTGGAACTGCCTATCTATCGTGGTGATATTATCAACGGCATGGACTTTTCGGCAGAGAGTCGTACACCCGACCCGGAACGTATGTTGATGGCTTACCATCAGGCGGCTTCTACCCTGAATCTGTTGCGCGCCTTTGCGCAGGGCGGTCTGGCCTCCCTTGAGCAGGTGCATGCCTGGAACCTTGATTTTGTGGCAAACAGCCCTCAATCGGAGCAATACTCGCACCTTGCCGACCGGATTGATGAAGCTCTCGACTTTATGAAAGCCTGTGGCATTTCGGCTGAAAACTCGGCGGCTATCAGCGAAACGGATCTTTATACCTCCCATGAGTCACTGTTGCTGCCTTATGAACAGGCAATGACCCGCCGCGACAGCCTGACAGGTGACTGGTATGACTGCTCTGCCCACATGCTGTGGATTGGTGATCGTACTCGTCAGGTGGACGGCGCGCACGTTGAGTTTGCCAGGGGTATCCATAATCCGATTGGCCTGAAAGCGGGACCAACTCTGCCTCCGGAAGACTTGATTCGCCTGATTGATCTTCTGAACCCGGAGAATGAAGCCGGTCGCCTGAATGTCATTGTGCGCATGGGTGCTGATAACGTTGAAAAAGGGCTGCCTGATCTGATTCGAGCCGTTGAACGAGAGGGTAAAAAAGTACTGTGGAGCTGTGACCCAATGCACGGCAATACGATTAAAGCTGATAACGGCTATAAAACCCGTGAAGTTTCAAAAATTCTGAGTGAAGTGAAGCAGTTCTTTGAAGTACACCGTGCTGAAGGTACTTATGCTGGTGGTGTTCACTTTGAGATGACAGGGCAGAATGTCACTGAATGTATTGGTGGAGCTCGCCCGGTAACGGTCGACAACCTGGGCAACCGCTACCATACTCACTGTGACCCTCGCCTGAATGCAGATCAGGCTCTGGAGCTGGCCTACCTGATTGCTGAAACAATGAAGGATTGCCGCAAGCTGCGCAATAAGTGAAACGTGATGATTAAAGGTCGGATCAAAGTCGTACAGGGCGACATTACCCAAATCGCTGTCGATGGCATTGTGAATGCTGCCAATAGCCGTATGGCTGGTGGTGGCGGGGTTGATGGAGCCATACATCGTGCGGCAGGAGCTGAACAGCTTCAACAGGCCTGCCGGGAATACGACGGCTGCCCTACAGGGCAGGTGCGAGCGACTCCGGCCTTTAATCTTCCAGCAAAAAGAATCCTGCATACTGTTGGTCCTGTATGGCAGGGTGGAGAGTCAGGCGAAGCCGGCTTGCTTCGCTCCTGTTATCAAAAGACGCTGGAACTTGCTAAGCAGGAACAACTGACCAGTATTGCCTTTCCTGCTATTAGTTGTGGTGTTTATGGTTACCCTCACGAAGAAGCAGCACAAATTGCTATCACCACCGTTGTTGAGTGGTTAAAAAAGTCTCCTTATCCTGAAAAGGTTTTATTTGTTCTGTTTGATCAGGCAATGACTGATATTTATCGTCGTCTTTTACATGAAATTGTCCAGAGCTAGCTTGGCTGTAAGGATTGACAGTGATAATCAAGTCGCTAGAATGAACCAGAAAATGATACTCGGCGTGTAGCGCAGCCTGGTAGCGCATTTCGTTCGGGACGAAAGGGTCGGAGGTTCGAATCCTCTCACGCCGACCAGTCAAATCAAGGAGTTACAGAAATGTAGCTCTTTTTTTATACTTGAAAAAAGACGTTTGAGAACAAAACTGAGAACAAAACGGCTGTTTAATTTTGATGTGTCGTTCATCTTGAGCCCTTTATCTTAGGGGCTTTTCGGATGTAGATTTTCTTGTAACTGCTCAAAATTCGTAGGCAAGTCAACATACACACATCAATACTTTGAACATCCAGATTGGGCATAATCCCAGCCCATGAACCCATCAAAAACCTCATCGCTTGAAACTGAAGTCAGTGAACTCAAAGCACTGGTCAATAACCTGCTCGACAAAATCGAAAAGCAGGATGCCCAGATTCGCAAACTGACCACAGAGAACTCTGCTCTGCGTGAGGAAGTCCGGCATCTGAAAAAGCTCAAAGGGCAACCCAAGATTCGCCCGAATAAAAAGGATCCGGAAGATGTATGATGGATCCCATAAACTGGACAGGTAGCTAAGTTAAGTTTTCTGGCTATAAAATACCCTTTCAGGAGGGAGTCATGGCAGCAAAAAGAAAACGACACAAGCCCGAATTTAAGGCACAGGTGGCACTGGAAGCCTACAAGGGAAATAAAACCATAAATCAGCTGGCCAGCGAGCATGAAGTCGCAGCTGTTCAGGTCAGCCGGTGGAAGCGGCAACTGCTCCAGGGAGTTCCAGAGGTCTTTGGCAGAACAAAGCCTGAGGTCGATCCAGATGCGCTCACAGCGCCATTGTACCAAGAGATCGGTCGACTCAAAATGGAGCTGGACTGGTTGAAAAAAAAATCTGGCAATGTCCATTGATGATAAGCGGAGGTGCATAGAACCGGATCATCCAGAGATGAGCGTTCAGCGCCAATGCGAACTGATCGGCTTAAACAGGTCAAGCTGGTATTACCAAGCTTCTCCAGCCCAGGAAAGTGCTGTAAACCTGAACCTGATGCGGCTGATTGATAAACAATATACACGAACACCGTTTTACGGCAGTCGTAAGATAACTGCGTGGCTGAATGCTCAGGGATACCCGGTTAACAGGAAGCGTATACAGCGGCTTATGAGGCTGATGGGCATACAGGCTGTCGGCCCAAAGCCAGGCACCAGCCTGAGGAACAAGGAGCACAAGATTTATCCGTATTTGCTGAACGGTGTTGACATTGTAAGGCCTAACCAGGTGTGGAACACTGACATAACGTACTGCCCGATGCCTCAGGGGTTTATGTACCTTGTCGCCATCATTGACTGGTACATCCGTTACGTGGTCAGCTGGGAGCTGTCGAACACGTTGGATGCAGACTTCTGTATTCATGCGTTGAATTGTGCGCTTGAACGAGGTGAGCCCGATATATTCAATACAGATCAGGGCTGCCAGTTCACCAGTTATGATTTTCTGGCACCTCTGCAGGAGCGAAAGATACGCATCAGTATGGATGGAAAAGGGCGAGCACTGGATAACATTTTTGTCGAAAGGTTGTGGCGTTCCGTCAAGTATGAATGGCTGTACACGCACGAGTTTCAGACTGTTCCTGAGCTATTTACAGGGCTGGATGAGTACTTTGAGTTTTACAACACTGAACGGTTGCACCAGTCGCTGAATTATAAAACACCTCAGGCAATTCACTTTGCATGAGGAACTTTAAACCACTGCCAGGACTTAACTTAAATTTGTTGGTTTACTGTCTTGACAGTGGGGTCCACCATAATGCTAGTGTGGTGGTGAGAGCTGGAGAAAGACCAGCTCTTACCCGGTTTATGTGCGTTGCTTATACGTGTATAGACATTTATTGGGAGGCGTATTTTCTAACTAGTTGCGCCAGTTATTTGGTGTAATGCTGCTTGTGTCAAAAAATCACTGCGATCTTTGTACTTTCCGCCACTCTTAACTATTTGATCTATATGAGCAATAAGAAGATCAGACATACTCACATTGATTCTCTTTTGTCTACCTAATACCTCATCTATTTCAATATCTATAAAAGCCCATTCGATAAAATCTTGGTAATCAGGATTTTTTGTATAATCCTGTTTCCTGAATTCAAGTCATAAGTGCATAACCCATGACTTTTCTTGCATCTATTCCAGTTGACTCTTTAAATGCCTCATAAGGAGTCTTGTAGCCCAGGCACTTTCTTGGCCTGTTGTTCAGCTTATCCACTGCAATGATGACATCTTTTTCTGTCACGCCATTAAGCTCCATCGACTTGGGGAAATACTGCCTTAGCAAACCATTAGCATTCTCATTCTGGCCTCTTTCCCAAGAATGGTAGGGGGCAGCAAAGTAGCTGTCACATTTTAAAGCTTTGGCAATTGATTCATGCTGAACAAACTCCTTTCCATTGTCGTATGTTATTGTCTTTACAAACCTTTTCAGAGGCTTGAGTACGTCAATTATTCCCTGTTTAACCGCTTTTGCCTTCTTGCCTGGTAGAGGGACAGCAAGGCGAAGCTTGGTTTTTCGTTCATCTAATGTAGCGATGGCTCCTTTATGATTTTTACCTATTACAGTATCAGCTTCCCAGTCACCAACTCGCTCTCTGTTGTTGACCACTTCGGGGCGTTCTTCAATGCCAACCCGATTTGGTATACCGGTTCGGTTATGAGCTGAACCGTATCGCTTTCGATAAGTTTTTTTCTGGTGCCTCAAGTGCTTATAGAGCGAGCCTCCGCGCCGTTTATCATCCGCTACAAATTGATAAATCGTCTCATGATGCAGCTTGATTACACCGTCCTTTTCAAGCCTTCCAGCCACTTGTTCAGGACTCCAATCTGAACGGATATCGTTTGAAATACGTTGTTTAATGTCGTCTGTCAGCTTAATAGCTTTTGGCTTATCTTTGTGCCGCTGCCGAGCTGTGCGATTAGCCTGTTGGTGCCTGTACCCTCTTTGCCCTTTATTGCGGTTTACTTCTCGCGACACGGTAGGCTGTGAACGGCCAAGCTTTTTAGCAATTTTGTTTTGTGAAGTCCCATTTTTGAGTTCAGTTTCGATATAATATCTCTCTTCAGAGCTCAGGTGTGTATAGGCCATCCTTGGCTTCCTCTGTATGGTTTGGTTGCTTTACAGAATACCCCTGAGTTCTGATTCACTTCAAAGGTTCTGAAACAATCCTCTGGTTACAGAGGTTATGCACTTATGATACGAATTCAGGTTTGTTTAATAATGAAATTTGAGATAAATCCAACTCTTCGTTAAGAGCCATCTCTTCCATTACAGTAAATGCAGCATCTTTTGCATTTTTTACAATATCGTCAAACTCATCAGATGCGGAATAGGCTGAGTATTTATCATTGCACAGAGCAGGAATTACAATGCCATAGGCAGTATCATTGTCCTCTGTTTTCTCTATACCAATTTTAAACCTAAAATCATCAGTTGAAAATACCGACTAAACTGTAAACCCTTCTGCAAAGAGGGTTACAGTATGTTACTACCACCAGAACCCATTCACCCAAAGGGTGAGCCCAAAGAGCTCAGCAAACAGGTTGCTCCAACCACTCTTGAAGTTGACACATTTGAAGGTAAAGTTCATGTTGAGTGGGAGCCTGGGGCTTCAGTCACCCCAATGGGTCAGCTTGCATTTTTTATTCAATTTTTAAAAACTGGCTATCGGTTCGAGCCTTGGGTAGAAGATTGTCCATTGGTCTACAAAAGCAATAACGCTCCCAAAAAAGTCGATGTAATTGGCTCTCTTTTTCTTTCAATACTTTCAGGGCATAAGCGTTACGCTCATATCGCTACATTAACTGGAGATGGTGTCAATTCTAAATTGCTTGGTATGACGAAAGTTGTCAGCGATGACTCTGCCCGGCGAGGATTACTTAAAATAGATGAGCAAAAAGGTGTCGAGTGGCTGCAATACCACTTACAAGAATGCTATGAACCTTTATTAAAAATACCGTGGATTTTGGATGTAGATGTTACGATTAAAACCATTTACGGTAGCCAAGAGGGTGCAGAGAAGGGATATAATCCCCATAAAAAAGGACGACCCTCTCATACCTATCACTCTTACATGATGGCTAATTTAAAGCTGGTTCTTGATGTTGAAGTTCAACCAGGTGACAAAGGAAATAGTAAACACTCATTACCAGGCCTAATGGATTTATTGAACCGCCTTCCGAGAGAGTGCTGGCCTGAATTTGTTCGGGGTGATTGTGATTGGGGAAGCGACCGAGTTATGACGGAGCTTGAACAATCAGGGTGTGGCTATTTGTTCAAAATCAAAAAGACCCCTAATACCAAGAAAGCTATACACCATGCGCACTGTAGCGGAGGCTGGCAGCGCTACGACAGGCATTGGG
This sequence comes from Endozoicomonas gorgoniicola, assembly GCF_025562715.2. Lineage (NCBI taxonomy): Bacteria > Pseudomonadati > Pseudomonadota > Gammaproteobacteria > Oceanospirillales > Endozoicomonadaceae > Endozoicomonas > Endozoicomonas gorgoniicola. The sequence goes on along the minus strand of NZ_JAPFCC010000001.1, from coordinate 3,335,278 downwards.
AAGGTAAAGAGTCTGAATTAAGACTGGATGGTTGGCAAAAACCAAGGCGAATTGTTATTGTCCGAAGGCGATTGTCTGGTGATTCACTTTTGCTGGAAAAAGAAAATAAGAAAAAGCAAAAAGAGATTGCCTTTGTTGAAGATCCTGAAAACATTAAGCTCTTCGAATATTCAGTATTAGCCACAAGTCTTGATGATGGTGTTGTGTCGATTATAAATCATTACAGAGATAGAGCTGACTGTGAAAACAATTTTGATGAGATCAAAAACCAATGGGGCTGGGGAGGCTATACAACCAATGACTTAAAGCGATGTCGCTTTATATCAAGGATGGTGGCATTAGCTTACAACTGGTGGACTTTATTTGTGAGATTAAGCAACCCTGATTCGCATAAAGAATCTATCACCAGCAGGCCATTGTTAATGAGTGCAATTGGCAAACTGACAGAGAGTGGTCGGCAGAAAAAAATAATGATTACCAGTCAGCATAATTTAATGCAGAAGATACAAAAAATGCAGGAAGGATTGTGTGATTTTTTTGATTCAATTAAGGAAATTGCGACGCAGTTGAATCCAATTGATATCTGGTGTCGTATTTTAACTCGTTCAGTATCGAAATTTTTAACAAAAGGCCAAGTTATTACTCCGGTAAGGTTAATAAATTCAAGTTGAAGCCAGACTGAGTCTTCCAGCTTAATGCTTAACACTGCATCAGCCGAGAGCGGTGGGTTAGCTCTCAACTGATGAATTTAGGTTAAATAACATGTCTTGCCTCGCCTCACATTAATATAATTAACACTGATAAACCCCCGGCTATGCCGGGGAGACTCTCATAGGTTTAACCGTAGCGACAGTAGCTAACCTTCAGTTTCCGACCAAGAAAATTGAAGGTAAAACCAATGAGAGACTACAAGAGTTTGGCTCATACGCGTTGGGATTGTAAGTACCATATTGTCTTTATCCCAAAGAGAAGACGAAAGGTAATCTATGGGAATTTGAGAAAGTTTCTCGGAGAAATATTTCATGAGCTTGCCAGAAGGAAAGGCTGCAAAATTCTCGAAGGGCATTTGATGTCTGATCATGTTCACATGTGCATCAGTATTCCACCCAAATATCCGGTATCTCATGTCGTTGGATATCTGAAAGGAAAGTGTGCAATAGAGATTGCGAAAAATTTCAAAGGCAAGCAGCGTAACTTTAACGGAGAGCATTTTTGGGCAAGAGGTTACTTTGTCTCAACAGTAGGACTTGATGAAGAAGTGGTTCGGGCATATATCCGAGATCAAGAAAAGAATGATGGAAATAGAGATCAGTATGATCTTGACTGGTAAGCGCCCTTGGGCGCAATAAAAGCCCTTAGAGGGCGTAATCTGATAAGCCTCCGGCTATGCCGGAGGTCAGTTAACTTCTTTATCGTTGCTGAAGGGGGGAAGAGATCACTCCCCCGCCCATGCCAGCAACTTTCTTACAAGCCCCTTCCCAAGTTTCTTTTTCGGATGAGGAACAGAGGTTCTTTTCCCTTCCTTATTTATCGAATCCACGTAAAACCCCGTACTTTTAGTGCGGGGATGTAAGTGTGGCTTGCGTAGAGCAAGCCTATGCACTATTTTCTTCTTGTCTCTTGCAGACCTACCTCTGGGCTAGAGGAATGTTAAGCCTGCGGAGTTCGTGTGAGACTTGGGGAACATGGGTTGGCTCGTCACCGTAAAAGTTCCCACTGTGGAACTTTTATGCGATAACCAAGCTGTTCCCTGAGCAACGAACTGTGAAACAGGAACCTGTTAGGTGACTAACAGGAATCCCCGTCCTTCAGGGCGGGGAGGATGTCAACCATATCTCATGAGAACCTTTACCTTGCCTTAAGAACTTGCAGCCATTGGCTTCAAGCTCTTTTCTTAGTTCGCCCGAAGTCATTCGACCTCCCTAAACTTGCATATAAAAAAGTATACACACGCATACACACTATGCGCAAAATTTTCATATTTGAGCCGATATGTAAAGAATTTTCATGAGTATATTCAATGAGACAGGAGTGGTAAAAATTCATTTTAAAAGAATCTGGCCTGCTGTCCTACTGGCCTATATGAAGAGCACATAACGAATGAAATGGGCTCCTCTCACTTTTGGCAAATAATGCCAGACTGGTGTAGCCAGCGACATATTCCATTAGGAGAAGCTCATGAATACATTAACCTTCGGTATCGATCTGGCCAAAAATGTGTTCAGCCTGCATGGTGTTAACCGGAAGGGCAAAATCGTCATTCGTAAAACGCTAAAACGCCAGCAACTGATACCTTAAGTAGCCAAATTACCACCAGCTCTGATCGGTATGGAGGCTTGTGTTAACAACGCTTTGAAATGACCTTCTTCCACCGGTTTGAGATGGCCCGTTTTCAACAGTGCTTTTGACCCCAAGCCAACGGCTTAGCGGAAGGTGGATAGAGTGATAATCTTCTTGTTGATAACTTACGCTACCGCCCGGAGGTGTACCATGGTCTGTTATTGACGTGGCGGAGCATGGGCCTCGGTAGCTCGGAAGTCGGATTTTATAAACGGAACAATTGTACTTATATCTGGTTTCGAGTTGTAGAAGGGAATTCAGTGATGGTTACTCTATGATCTGAAAAGGCTTTTTACTGTTCGAATATGCAGCAATAAGATGGATTACCTCAGCCAGTGGATGGCCTGAGATTAATCAATGGCTCGGTATTCAGAAGAGCTGAAGGTATTCATTACTCAGAGAATGATGCCACCCTGTAATGTGCCCGTTGCTCAGTTGGTTCGCGGGACTGGAATCACGGATGCAACCCTGTAAACTTGGCGGAAGTCGTTTAGGTCACTTTAATTTTCAATTTTAATGGATTTGGCTGCCTCACGGGCACAGGCTTCAAGCTGCTGCTTATTTATGTTGCCTATCCTCAATTGTTACTGGTTGTTTTTCATGAGTGAATACAAGGATGTCGAACGTCCCCTGTTAACCCAGCTTTCATCAATGGGCTGGGACGTTTATGACCTGGGCTCAGGCATCCCTTCAGACCCGGCAACCAGCTTCCGGAGCAGTTTCAGGCGTGATTGCTGACCCTTCCAACCACTTATACCCTGAGCTATGCAGGTATACCCGTGTCTCACTGGAGCTGTCCGTGGTCTCAGACTATGTTTCCCCTTACATTCAAAACGATGTATAGGGTGTTATCTGCTTTGCTGACTTCCATACCGGGCTGGCGCCGCCCGACCTCAGCACTCTGGAAGGAACCTCTGGCTCTTTATCCTGTCTCAGTTCTAAATAACGCAAGAAAGATTGGCATTCATACCACCACCCTAATAACCAATTAGAAGGAAGTTTCAGGAATGGATTCTACTACTAGTCGTAACAGTCACTTTGGTTTGTCTGGTTCGCCCCCCTCTCTTCATGATCGTAGCGAAAACCAGAACTACCAGGGCATGCGTGATCGCTCCAGAGGAAGAAGAAGCCATTTCCGTGGGCGGACAACAACATCAATGCCAGCCTCTCAAACGGCTAGCAGTCACTCCGGGAGGCGGGAAGCTTCTATAGCTACCCGAAGCACCAGGCAACAAGCTTCCAGCAGTAGCGTAGAAACCCCTGAGCAAAAACACGAACGGTTGAGCAATGATACTACCCATTTAAGAATGGCCTGCTTTCTGGGTGACTTGTATTTTCAAAACAAAACCTTGTTCAACAAACCCGTTACGGCAGAACAGGTAATAGAGGAGTTTGACAAATCTCCTAACCAGACAAAATGCGTCCTGCAAAAAGGCGTCTTCCTGAGGAAACTATTTTTCAACAATCACACGCTTAACGGTCATCCGGTGCCCCCCGAGGATGTTTTATCCGTGTTTAAAATGGCAAAAGCATCGGAGGAAATTGCGTACTTTTACAGAAACCTCTGCCTTCAGGGAATCAGAGTGCACGGTGAGCCTGTCAAACCCGAAAAGGTCATGTCACTGCTGGCACCGATAAAGTCGCCCTACGTAAAAGGTAAATTCCTTGAGGGATTATTCCTGAATAAAATTCCTCTGGAGTCAGGCCCTGTAACGTCACAGATGGTGCTGGACGAATATACACGTGTGGACGCCGATAGAGAGATAGACCAGTTCCTAGAAAAAGCCAGACCCTACGAAGATATCACCCCATCATTCCACCAGGCCAGAAGCACATCTGAACATGAACCAAAAGTCTTTTCAGCCTTTGTTTGTCGACCCAAAAAACTCACCACCCCCTCTGCCAACCGTCAACGTGACCATTCTGAAACTCAGCCAGAAGCTGAGACCCCTGAGCAAAAATATGAACGACAACTCAGTGATAAAACCAGCTACAGGCGAGCCTCCTTACTGAGGGAACTGTACGAAGAGGGTAGAACGATTTACGGTGGCCCCGTTACCGCACTGATGGTTGTGGAGGAGTACGACAAGTCTCCGAATCAAAGAAAATGCACTTTGGCAAAAGGCGTTTTTCTACAAAGCCTGTTTTTTCATAACCGTCTGCTGAATGGCAGACCCGTCACGGCAGAATACGTCATATCGGTACTTGAAAGAGCCCAGGGAATAAAAGAGCTGGCATACTTTTATTCATTCCTGTGCCTGAACCGGATACCCGTTAACGGCAATCCTGTCACCCCTGAAAGCGTGATGGAGATGATAGAACAGAAGGGCACTGCTGTGATGAAGGCCCGTTTTCTTGAGTCACTGTTCTGGGGGGCGTTTCCACTGTGGTCAAAATCCATATCAGCAGACCAGGTAGTAGCAGAGTATAAAAAATCACTGGACAGTGAAGCACAGGGGCGTTTTCTTGAAATGCTGTGCCTGAATGGAATTCCATTGAAAAACGGCCCTGTGACAGGCGACTCGGTGGAACAGTTCTATCAGCAAAGTCCTCAGTCTCAAATCATATTTCACGCTAAGTTATGCCTCGCAAAAATGCCGTTGAACGGACAACTTGTAACGCCCGAAATGGTCATCAAAGAGCTGGGAGAGCATACCAGTACACGGGAAATTAAAGCCCGATTCCTAAAGGACTTATGCCTGGAGGAAATCAAACTGAATGGTGAATTGGTCTCTCCCAATTCCGTGATAACCGCCTATGAAGACGCAAAAGCAGAAAAAGAACTGAACTGGTTTATGGGTGAACTCTGCCAGAAAGAAAGATTACTGGATCATGATCAGGTAAAACCAGAAACCATCGTTGAAAAACTTAAACAACCAGGCAACTCGTTAGAGTTAGCCAGATTTTACAGAAAAATGTATGCAGCTGGCATTCAACTGCATGGTGAGTTTATCCAACCAGAAACCGTATACGAAGCGTATCAGGCTGTTCCTGACTATATCGACAGCAAACAGCTGGAACTCGCACATTTTAAGGAATATTTATTCTTCGAAAGGACCTGTCTGTATCATGACCCCGTTGCAGCAGAGCACGTAGAGGCAGCCTTTGGTAAAGCGGAAACAGAGACGTTCAGACAGGCAAGGGCTTACTTTCTGAGGCGCTTATGCTTGCATGGCATCATGTTAAATGGTCAGTGCCCAACCCCGGAAGCAGTGAGGGATCTTTTTCCAGCAACGATGTCCGGAAGAATGGACCTGGCCCGCTTCCTTCAGGAGCTTTTTCTCAAAGGCACGAAGTTAGATAAAAAGCCGATTGCCTCAAAAGACGTAGTGAGCGCATTCCCGGAAACAAACGAAGGCAGGCTTGGGGTGGCACGCTTTCTTCAGGAGTTATGCCTTAAAAACATCAAAATGAACGGAAGGTTTGTTAAGCCAGAGACCGTCATGAAAAAATTACAGGAGACTGGTTGTGAACTGGAACAGGCTCGTTTCCTGCAAGCACTTTTACTGAAGGGCATAAAACTGAATCATAAAGAGGTCTCTCCCGAGAAAGTGGCGAGTCTCTTCCCGGATACCGGGGAAGGGCGCCTGGGGCTTAGCTGCTTTCTTCAGCAGCTCTGCCTGAAAAAGATAAACCTGAACGGTAAAGCGGTATCCCCTGAAGAGATAATACAGCAGTTGGAACAGAGAAATGCGTTTCTGCAACACGGATTGCTCTTACAAAAACTCTGTCTGCAAAAACGCCCGATAAACGGCATGCTGGTAAAACCGGAGGCTGTGGTTGAAAAGCTAAAACAGGCAGGAGCCACTCTGGAGCAAGGGTGTTTTCTTGAAGAACTCTGCTTCAGGGGGATACCTCTTAACGGACAACCTGTAAAACCTGAAACAGTTATAGATTATTACCAGAAAAATCGCTGTCATTTGGAAAAAACCAAATTCATTGGGCGCCTGGCAGTATCCGGCAAAGCCACCGACATAAGAATTTCTGATGACTCGGTGCTAAAAGGGTTTTATGAGCTGCCGGTTTCGACAGAAGCACACCAGATTGACTACCTGTTGAAACGGATCCAGACCCTCCCCTCCGGCAATGAAGAGAAAAGGCTTCAGCTATACCAGGAAGCAGTGCGCCTCATAGACGACAATAATTATACTTTTGACAAAGGTTACTACTCTGTTTTAGTCAAAACCCGCGCTTTGCTGTACGGGCTCCCGGCTTACCCGGCCGGAAGTGAACTAACACCCGATACTATCGCCAGAGACATAAGGCAAATGCCCGTATCGGAGCAGACCATCCAGTTAAGGTTCTTTTTTCTGGCAGAGTGTTATTTTCAACAATGGCTCCTTGACGGAACTCTGGTATCCCGGGCGCAGGTAAAGGCTTCCTTGCGGGATCTCTCTGCATCTAAAGTCAAAACAGCCCTTTTGTACTGGTTTGATGAACAATGTCAGCAACCTGGAAAAAAGAAACCTCCTGCACCTGAAGACAACCCGGTCAAAACTCAACGAAGTGATAAACACCGGAAAAGAGAACAGCAAAAAGCCACTCAGCCAGCTTCTGCCAGGAAGTCACCAGCACCACAGGTAACGCAGCCGACAGTTCAGGCGGCTGGCGCACTCCCCCTGAGCATGATGGCACCTGAAAGCCGTCACAGTACGTCATCCAGAGTTCTGAGCCTGATCAATGAGATTAACAACCTTTATCCCAGCCCGGTGATAGTCACTACGAGGTGTCTTTCCAACTACGCGCAAGGAAATGATGACCAGATCAACCTGATTGGTACAGATGAAGGTATCGAGAAACTGGCAGAGAAAATACACAATGAGTTTAACAGCCAGAATGACGATGAGCCTGAAATACCTTCACAGTGCCTGTTCTGGAGTACACCGGGCAGTAGAGAGCTGCATTTACCACGAAAAGTCTCCATGACTTTTACAACAGCCCGGATCAGGACAGAACTGGTGGTCAAAGCGGAGACCTATCCGGTCTTGCCGGTAGTGACAGAAGATGCCGGAACCGGGCTACAGGGACAGTCTCAGCCAATAGCTTCAATTCCTTTCTGTTCTTTAGAAGATGAAGCGGTACTGCTAGCTGAGCGAATCAATCATCTTAATGAACACCTGCTAACCCCGGAGTTCTTAAGTACGAAGCTGTACGTGCCGCAGTCCGTGATCTTTTACGATGATGGCAGTAGTGTATTTGCAATACTCATGCATACAATGATGAGCTTGAATAAAGCTGAAGAGCTCCTTCTGGAGCAAGAGCCTCCACTGAATGCAAGGTATAAACAGATACTCAAATCGAGTATGGAACCACTTAAAAGCAAAATAAAACAACACCCCGAAGCAAAGGGTTTTATTAAAGCGCTGGAATCCTGGCTGACAAACACAACACCTAATAACAACTATGAACAAGAGCGATACGCATTTGTTCAAAAAATAAAAGATCAGGCATTATCGCTACTACGCACTTAGAGCTACGCCAACAAAAAAATTACTTTGACATAAAACCTGAATATTCAAGTAGGACTTACGCATTGATGGCACCTGCAAATTTTGGTAACAGGTCATCTTTGTCCTTTGCAAAAATCTTAATGAAGGCACCAACCACTTCTTTAAACAGCTTACGCTGGTGCTGATAAATATTCGTAAACTCTTGCGCTATGTAAGCGTTCAAACAGGGATCAGACTCCCCCTAATTGTCCAGAGGCGCTTTTAACGGATTTTTCCCAAAACGCTCTTTCCAATTCCGGGGAATCAGCTCATTGATTTGTCGTACAGGGTGGAAGCTGACTCTTTGGAGGACGTCAACCAGGTACTTGTAGGGATCAATATCTTGCAGGCGACAGCTGACCAGCAGGCTTTGGATGATAGCAATATGCTCTGCACCCGTTTCTGTCCAGCTAAACAGGTAGTTTTTTCTTCCCATCGGGATACAACGGAGTAATCGCTCAAGATGGTTGGTGTCCATCTGAACATCCGGGTCATCCAGAAACACTCTCAGTGACGTTTGATGGTTTTCGGCATACGCCAGTGCTTTGCTCAATGGGTTCGTCTTGGTCAGTTCCGGTCTCTGTCGTTCCTTATGGCACCAGTCAAAAAATTCATTAACCAGAGGTAATGACTCTTCCTGACGAATGCGCTTTTTCTCGTCTCCGGCAGTGCCGTTATCCCGGATACGTTTTTCTATGCGGTACAGTTTGCCGATCAGTGCCAGTGCATGAGCGACAGCTTCCGGTTCATCGTTTTTCGCCCAGTCAAAGTACCTGCGGGTATGAACCCTGCACTGAGCCTGTGTGATTTCAGGGTGTTTTTTACAGTAACTGTCATAAACACCGTAGCAATCGGTGAGCAATACGCCTTTGAAGTCTTTCAGTAATGGCTCAATGTGTCGTGTAGAGCGGGTCAGTGACAGGGTAAAGGCTACTTCGTTCTGTTCGCCATACACTGGCCAGAACCAGGCTTTTTGCATTTTGCCTTTTTCCTTGCGGCCTGCCTTGCCCGGTGTTTCGTCCATTGCCAGTATGCGGCTTTCCAGAACGCTCTTTAATAAAGCGTTGTGTATTGGCTTGAGCAGTTCAATGCTTCTATACACCAGGTTGGTCAGTGTCGTCCGGCTCAGTGTGACTCCGCTGAGTGCCATGCGCTGATGCTGGCGGTATAAAGGCAGGTGGAAGACGAACTTGTCGATCAAGATGCCGGCCAGCAAACTGACATCGGCAATGCTGCGGTCAAAAATGCCGGAAGGGGCGGCTACTGTCGTCAGGGTCTGGCTGGGTTTATGCCTGACTACTGGGCGACGCTGTTCATGAATGACGTAGCTGCCGGGGCGCTGAACCAGTGTTCTGGTGGTTTTATAGTCAATGACTTCGTATTGATCCGCATCTTCACCCTGCAGTTCCGGTGCTGGCAATTCAGTGACTTCAACAGGCACCCGTTCGTCAAAGCGAAGCCCTTCATCGGTGACACAGTCATCGGAACGCTGTTTCTTGCGTCGTTCGTAGGTGATGGTTTCTGTTTCAGGGGGCGGCGTTGTCTCTGGCTTGGCGAAAATCTCACCAAGGTCTATCTGGTCAGGGTTATCAATGGTCAGTCGTTTTTCGGATTTCTCACCAAACACCTGCCGTTTAAACCAGTTGAGCTGTTGCTTGACAGAAGAGAGTTCCTGAAGTGCTGCATCCAACGCTGACTGCAACTGCTGTATTTGCAGTTGCGGGTCAACGGGATTGGTGACTTCAGAATAATTCATGGGGTATGACTATAGCGGCTTGGTAGTGGGGTAAACCTGATATTTTGTAGTTGTTTGCTAAAATACGGCGTATGCCGTATTTGTCATGGTGCGATATGAAAATGTGCTCCACACCAGTTCACTGCCCGAAATGTGGCGGTAATGACGTTAAAAGCTTTGGTTACAGTGTTCATAATGTTCCTCGCTACTTTTGCTGTAATGCTGAATGTGAAACCAAGTCCTTTATGCTTGAGTACCGGTATAAAGCTTATGAGCCAGGCGTTAAAGAAAAAATCGTCGATATGGCAATTAATGGTGGCGGCATCAGGGATACAAGCAGGGTTTTGGGAATCAATAAAAAAACAGTAATAAACACATTAAAAAAAGAGAAAGGCTTAGTTCAAGTTAATCCAAATATTCAGAAAATGGATCTTGGAACGGGTGCTGTGATTCACGTAGGCCGCGCCTGCCAAGAGGCAGAGATAGATGAACAGTGGTCGTATGTGTTTGAAAAAAGTAACCAGCGTTGGCTTTGGCATGCAGTTGATCATGCGACCAATACTGTTTTGGCTTACGTTTTTGGGAAACGAAAGGATGAGGTTTTCAAAAAACTAAAAGAACTTCTTGAACCATTTGGTATCAAGAAATTTTATACTGATGATTGGGGAGGGCTAAGTTCCTGTTAGCAGTTGGAAGCACCAATGTTCCGCAATTCTTCTGACGAGTTGGTCAGTATTTAACTTTACTGATGCAGTCAGATCACGCCTCCAGGCTAGGTAATGCGGGAGATAGCGGGTAGCAACACCATGAAATACACCGCCAATCCATGTTTTTAAGTTACTGTGGTAAGCATTGACATGCTGAATGTGGTAAATACCTTCGATAACATGCTGGCCAGCAGAAGTAACCAGCTCCTTGAACTCAAAACCAAGTTTCTCAGCAAGCTTTTCGTGGGCAAGGTGTGCATCGGCACAGACCGTACCTTCAATCGATATGCGGCCGTTTAAATGACGGCATAGTTCATTAGCACTTTCGTTTTCGAGTATGCCATCTACAGTGTTCTTCTCACGATCTCGAGCCACTAAAACCGGCACCTTTCGCGCTTTATTGGGATCATTGCCACGCTTCCGCGTAGGCCTTGGCAGGTCTTTTCTCTGACCTTTGAATGACTCTCGAAAAAAAGTCTCGTCTAATTCTGTAATGCCTTTGAGCTCTTCTGCCTGATCATTATTTATGACCTCAAGGAAGTGGTGACGCCAGCGGAACGCTGTTTCAAGACTAACGCCATATTCACTGGCCGATGCTCGCAATGTCATGGAGTAAGTCATCCCAGTTAGATAGTCATTCCATTTTTCGGGGTATCTAAGTCTTGCTAGAGGCGTACCAGAGAAAGCGTTAAAAGTAGCTTTACATGTCTTGCAACGGTAGCGCTGACGCTCGTTTTGAAAACCCCACCGACCAATATCATGTCCTTGGCACTTAGGGCAAACTGGCTGTTCTGCAAAGTGAGACAAAATGCAGGTTTCAAGTTCAGATGTAGAGTTTTTAGTATTGGAGGAGTATTCGCTTTCTATAGCGACAGAACCAATGGATTCTTCTGCTTCATCAGAACCTATTTGAGCATCTGTCATTGCTCTGCTGAGGGTTTCATATTGCTCAAGGGTTAATGTCGAAATGGCATCAACAAAATTCTTAAATATCTCGAATTGCATAACGCTGTGCCTGAAAACTAGAAGGCATGGGAAGTATAGCTCATTCAACTGCTAACACGAACTTAGCCATTGGGGAGCCTATGAACGTAATCTCGACGAAAGCAGACACATCATCGGAAAAGAAAATACTCAGAAAATTGAACGTAAAAACCTGAATTTTAGAACTTGGATTAAGCGTCTGGCCAGAAAGACACTATTCTTTTCAAAGTTAGAACAAATGCACGATATTGTTATTGGCCTGTTGATCAACAAAATCGAATTTGGCATTGACATCCATGAAATATGGGGCTTTTACAGGTTGGCTGATGGAAAATGAGGGGTTGCAACAGAAATAGCCTTTCAGGAAAGATTGATTTGAACAGATCAAAATTTCTGAAGGATCAGACATGTGTACAACACCCTCACTACGTCCTATGTTCGCATTTCCCGGCTGGGTAATCGAGCAGATTGATATTGATTGGGAAGTCAAACAAGCTTTTGTCTATCTCCGCAGGGATGGCCGAATTCAGCACGAGAAATGCAGTCAATGTGAAACCCCTATGGGACAAATGAAGACAAAAGATCGGTGTGTCCAGGATTTACCACTGGGAGTTCTACAGGTAAATCTTCTCTTCACAGCTTTTCAGGGCCGCTGCTCACACTGCAACAATATTGAAACCGTTACTATTCCTGGTTTAACTCCCAAGGCTCAGGCAACCGATCGCCTTAAACGACACGTCAGCCATTTATGTCGCTATATGCCCTGCGACAAGGTGCCTGAATTCATTGCTATATCCGGTGGTACTGCCCGTCGTTGGGATAAAGAGATGCTGCTGAGAATGCTTCCAGCTCCAAAGCGTGACGGTATTCGCGCTCTGCTCATTGACGAAAAATCCATTGGCAAAGGCCATCAGTATCTTACCGTTGTTCTTAACGCCGACTCAGGAGAAACCCTCTTCCTTGGTGAAGGCAAGCGAAAAGAGACTCTGGATGAGTTCTTGAGCAGCCTGACTGAAGAGCAAAAAGCGAGCATCGAGTGTGTTGGCATAGACCGTGGTGGCAGCTATCAGGCTTCGGTGAAAGAGCACTTGCCCAATGCGGATATTGTATACGACAAGTTTCACATTATTGCCAATTATAATGATGTGATAGATCAGATAAGGCGCAGGGAGTGGCGTCAGGCTGAAGAAGAGAACAAGCCCTTTATCAAGGGTCAGCGGTTCAACCTGTTCATGAACCCTGAGAACCTGACTCCAAAGCGAGAAAGCAGTCTGAAAGAGCTCTTGAGCATGAACGAGGATCTCAATCAGGCTTACATCCTGAAAGACATGCTCAAACAGCTATGGACGTACACGTACAAAGCGTGTGCCGGCAAGTTTCTGGATAGATGGATAGAGTTAGCAAAAGAAACCGGAATTGCAGAACTTAAGAGGTTTGCTAAGGGCTTGGACAGGGCAAGAGAGGGCTTGCTGTCGTACTGCCATCATCGTATAACCAGCGCGAAGATTGAAGCTTTCAATGGAGTCATCAAACGGATTATCTACAAAGCTTGTGGCTACAATGATCTTGATTACCTCTATCTTAAAATCAGGCAGGAGGCTGTAAAATGATCAGCCAACCTGTAAAAGAGCCTGAAATATAACAGGTTTGCCCCACTACCCTCTATTGTTTCAGGTTTTTTAGACGGTTGAGTTTGATCCAAATACTTGAAACTAAAAGTCATGAGTTCTCTATTTTGAACTACTTTTCTTTCGTTTCTTGTATTTTCTTTACGTGACCTTATCTGCCCTCTACTTCTGTCACGCTTACCCATTTAGGATATCCCCTATACTTGCGATAGAGCCAAAAAGGGGTATTGCACCGTACTTCCCTGAAAGATAATCTTTACTATAGCTGCCTTCTTTTCTCGTATAATGTTCTTTATATTCAATAAGTGAGTATATTTCACTTTCATTGAGGGCGTTTTTTTCAGTGAACCAAATTTGATCTCTTCTAAATAAATTTTTAGTCAATAAATTAGTATCATGGCAAGTAACGATCAGCTGGCTTGAGCCATGATTACTTGCATAGTAAAGATCAAGAATAAATTTACATAAAAGAGTGTGAAACTTGTTATCAAATTCATCTACAATCAAGACCTCTTCATTTTTTATCACCTCATATAAAGGGCCTAGCAAATAAATTAGTTTCTTCGTTCCTTCAGACTCCAGGGCAAGGGGGAACGAATAAAATTTATCAGTCTCAGGATTTAATTTAATAATCTTAATCAATTTCTTTTTAATATTATTTTTTTCTATAAAACCCTGAAGTTTGTTTAGAGCATCATCTAAGTCAGAGTCCTCTAGGGATTTTCTTTTAGTCGGTAGTGGAATTTTATCTTCTACTTCGTCAACGATAATATCTTCGATTTGAAGTGATTTTAGTATTTCAAGTGCCCACTCTTTAAAATCAGAGTTGTTTTCAAATAAACCTATTGTAAACTCTTTGAAACCATGATCATCCAAACCAGATATGACATTTAGGCTTTGAAACCAGTCGGTTACAACAACGGATTTTTCTCCATCAAACTGAGAGAGAACAGAGATAAATGGAACAAATGGCTTTGTTTTTTCAATATTCCATGAATCGCCATCTTTGTTAACGAAGGATCGCGCTTCACTAAATGAACGTTGGTTAAATGTTACTTTCTGACCTTCTCGGTGAAATAATTGAGTTTCTCTTGATGTTTTAGTCCAATAAAGCCATTCTTCAGCAATTAAACCTTTTTCAATAGAGATGCCATATCGATACATATTGCCGTTTGCCAAAAAAGTAACTTCAAATTCAGTCGGCTGATCATAAAGATCTTCTTTCAGTAAGAAAGGAATTGCATTATCTATTGCTTTGTCACTAATGGAGTCTAGTGACTCAAGCACAATTTTTTTTAAAGTAGCAATTGCTCTTGACAAGTTGGACTTCCCAGAGGCATTCGCTCCAAATATTGTGGCACTTTTTAAAACATTCTTAACACCATAAGAATTAATTTCTTTGATGTTGCTTAAGTTGAAATTTTCTTTTGTTGAAGTTGAAGCAACCATACTCAACTCCTGTTTGGAGTTGAATGATGTGAAATTTTGTAGAGAAAAATCTATAAGCATTGTTTATGGCATATATGAGGCTATGTTTGCTTAAACAGTAGCACTTAATAGCGATATTTGCAAAAATGTAACGATTTTGCTTGTTAAGTGATAGCTTGGCTAATATGTAGCACACAACGTCGCTTTAAGCCGCGCGCCGAAGGCGCATCGGTTTGAAGGTTTTGGGTACGTCCTGCATGGGCATTCACTGGCCTGATCTTGATAAGGATTTAAGCGTTAAGGGGTTATTGCTGGGGGTTCACTGAATAAGCGGATGTTTTCACGCTTTTTGAGCTCCCCACCCCTTGCATGTGACCTTCGCTTTCTATCACTATGTCCGGATCGGAGTTTTCAAGATAGTTGCCCCTGTCCGGAGTTGTTTTTCATGAGTGAATACAAGGATGTCGAACGTCCCCTGTTAACCCAGCTTTCATCAATGGGCTGGGACGTTTATGACCTGGGCTCAGGCATCCCTTCAGACCCGGCAACCAGCTTCCGCAGTAGTTTCAGGGAAGTGGTGCTGGCGGAGCAGTTTAAAAGTGCTGTGTTGAAAATTAATACCACGGAGGAGGGGACTCAATGGCTGACTCCGGAGCAGCTGGATGGATTGCTGGAAGACTTCACCGATTTTGGTACTGACAAATTACTTGGAGCCAATCAGGAGTTTCTGGAACGGCTCTACAAATGGCAAGTGGATAAGAACGAGCTGACCGGTGAGGACAGTCCGGTTGTCAAAATCATTGACTTTGAGCACTGGCAAAACAATACCTTTACGGTCATCAACCAGTTCCGCATTGATACTCCGGGGCATACCAAAGGGCATGTCCGTCCTGACATCGTTTTATTTGTGAACGGCCTCCCCCTCGTGGTGATTGAGTGTAAGGAGCTGAGCAGCAGTTGTACTAACCCGATGTTTGAAGGGATCGAGCAGTTGCGCCGTTATGCTGACCTGCGTGAACCGGAAACTTCGAAGAACCGGGAAGGTGAGCCAAAGCTTTTCTACACGAATCAGCTGATGATCAGCACCTACGGCGATGACTGCAAGTTCGGTACGATTACTTCATCAGAAGAGTATTACTTTAACTGGAAAACCATCTATCCGGACCATGAACCCTATCATGCTCCGGAAGTTATGCTGCATCGTTCTCAGGAGCAACTTGTGCAGGGAATGCTGCATCCTCAACGGCTGCTGGATATCACTCGCAGCTTTACCCTGTTTATGGCAGCGGGTTCAAACCGAATTAAAGTCATCTGTCGTTATCAGCAGTTCCGTGCGGTGCATAAGATTCTTAAGCGTATGGGGGAGGGGGAGACTTCTCTCCAGCGTTCGGGGGTTATCTGGCATACCCAGGGAAGCGGAAAAAGCCTGACCATGGTCTTTCTGGTGCGCAAGTTGCGGCGCATGCAAAGCCTGAAAGATTACAAAGTCCTGATGGTGAATGACCGCAGGGATCTTGAGGAGCAGCTAACCCAAACCGCTGGCTTGACCGGTGAAACCGTCGTAGAAATCAGCAGTAGCAGGGAAGCTAAAAGCAAACTGTCTTCTGATGCGTCCAACCTGAATATGGTGATGATTCATAAGTTTCGGGAGGAAGATGCCTCATTTCTGCCAGACAGTGTGCGTAAGGCGTTGTCTGCTGAGTATAAGGTGGCTTTGGATTCTGAGGATGAAACCAGAGTGGCGGAAGCCGCTGCCAATTATCAGGTAGAAGTCGCCTATTTTAATGACTTTGGTGTTATTAATGACCGTGATCAGGTTTTGATCCTGATCGATGAAGCACACAGAACACAGCGCAGCGGCAAAGGCAGAGCCAGTCTTTCTGATAACCTGTTTGATGCATTTCCCAATGCGACTCGCATTGCGTTCACCGGAACCCCGCTGATCGCCGATCATCACACAGACCCCACATGGAAGCGCTTTGGAGCCAGTCAGGGAGATGCCTATATCGACAAATATAAGTTGCAGGATGCGGTCGATGATAATGCCACGTTGCAGATTTTGTATGAAGGGCGTACCGCTGACACGGCGATATATGACCGGTCTGGCTTTGACACTAAATTTGAAAATCTGTTCAAAGACAGAACCGAAGAAGAGCTGTTGGAAATTCGCAAAAAGTATGGCGCAGAGGGCGATATTCTTGATGCTGAAAAGCGAATAGAAGAAATTGCCAATGATCTGGTCAGACATTACGTGCGCGGCATTATGCCATCCGGCTTCAAGGCTCAGGTGGTGTGTTCTTCCAAACAAGCCTGCATTCACTACCAGACCTATATTCGCAAAGCGATTACTCAACAGATTTCAGAATACGCAGCACTGGCAGCGACAGAACAAAACTCTGAAATACTGAAACGACTGAAGTTTTTGAAAACAGCGGTCATCATTTCCAGCGACGGGACGAATGAAAAGGCTGACTTTGTTGCTGCAAGAAATGAGTCAAAGAGCCTGGATGCCGTGGAGAGTTTCAAGAAGGCCTTCAACGACGACAAGCCTGAAATGCATATTCCGGCCTCCCGTGAACACCCACTCCGGTTTATCGTGAACGCCTATTCCGAAAAACCGTGAACACTTATTCCGCTTAATCGTGAACACTTTTTGCGAATTTCCGGAATCACTGTTCACAATGCCGGAATGAGTGTTCACGACACCGGAATGATTTCCGAAATGAACCAAAAAACCCTCCTTAAGCATTGATTTCATTCAACTTGTGCCGCTTTCCCTAATTCCACAACAACAGGGAAAGCGGCTATGCCAAAGGAAAAGAGGTTATCAATGCGCAAGATTCGGGAAATTCTTCGACTTCGCTGTGAGTGCAAACTGTCTACCCGGCAGATATCCGCCAGTGTCAGGGTGAGTGTCGGTGCGGTCAGCAAATACCTGAAATTGTTTGAAGTGTCCGGGCTCTCCTGGCCTTTGCCAGACAATATGGACGACTCCGCGCTTATAAACCGGCTGTCTCCTGACACGCCGTCCCGTAAGCATCAGGGCTTTATTGAGCCTGACTGGAGCGAGCTCCATAGCAGTCTTAAGCAAAAGGGCATGACCAAACAGCTGCTCTGGGAAGAGTACTGTGAGGTTTATCCCCACAATGCCTACAGCCACAGCCAGTTTTGCCATCGCTACAACGAATGGTGCAAAAAGCAGAAGCGCTCAATGCGCCAGCAGCACAAGGGCGGTGAAAAGCTGTTTGTTGACTACGCAGGCCTGACAGTTCCAATTGTCAGCAAGGAGACCGGAGCGACAACACCTGCGCAAATATTCGTGGCGGTACTGGGGGCATCCAATTACACCTATGCAGACGCTTCCTGGACCCAGGGCTCGGTGGACTTTATTGGCTCGCAGGTCAGGGCATTCCAGTTCTTCGGCGGAGTACCGGAAATGCTGGTGCCGGACAACCTGCGCAGCGCTGTCACCAAAGCCTGTCGCTATGACCCGGAAATCAACCGCAGTTACCAGCACATGGCGGAACACTTCGGCTGCTCCATCCTGCCGGCGCGCCCCTACAAGCCAAAAGACAAGGCCAAGGTAGAAGTCGGCGTACAACTGGTAGAGCGCTGGATTCTAATGCGCCTGCGTCATACGACGTTCTTCTCCCTTTCCGAACTGAACTGGGAAATACGACGCCTGCTGGAAGAGCTGAACAGCCGGCCATTCAAGCAGCTGCCCGGCTGCCGCCGCAGTCAGTTTGAACTATTGGACAGGCCTGCGATGGCACCGCTGCCCAGGCAGCCCTTTGAATATCTTGAGTTCAGGATGGCCAAGGTCAACATTGACTACCACGTTCAGTTCAGCAGCCACTATTACTCCGTGCCTCACCAGCTGGTGAGGGAGCAGGTGGAGATCCGTGGCAGTCACAACCGACATTCACCACCCAGCATGACATTTTCCTAATACCTGCTATCTATTATCAGATAAGCAAATATCAAGAAGCCTTGTTATGCCTCCTATTCAATACCGCTCTCAGGTCATGGATCATCTCGGTCTAGTGGCTGGAATGTGCAAAGAGCTGGGCATTGCCGACCATATCGACAGGCGCGCGCCCAAAGTATCTGACGAATGGAACATCTCCCACGGTGAGGCCGTTGTCGCGATGATTATCAATGGCCTCGGCTTTACGGGGCAGTCTCTCCACATGTTCCCTCAGTTCTTCTCCAATAAACCCCTCGATAAACTGATCAGAGAGGGGATTGAGCCCGAACACATAAACGACAAAGTTCTTGGAAGAGCACTGGATGAACTGTTTGAACTGGGTGTCAGTAAAGTCTATTTTGAGCTGGCTATCAAGGTGGCTACGCATCTCAAATTGCCATGTGATGCACTCAACCTTGATGGCACAGGATTTCACGTCGATGGCCGTTATAACAGCGAGGAGGAAGTCAGTGACGAAGACCTCAATTGCATCAGGCTTTGCAAGGGCTACAGCCGAGATCATCGTCCTGACCTGAACCAGGCCATATTGCTCCTGCTGACCGAAAACCGGGCAGGCATTCCGATGTTTATGAAAGCAGCCA
Source organism: Endozoicomonas gorgoniicola (assembly GCF_025562715.2). Lineage (NCBI taxonomy): Bacteria > Pseudomonadati > Pseudomonadota > Gammaproteobacteria > Oceanospirillales > Endozoicomonadaceae > Endozoicomonas > Endozoicomonas gorgoniicola. Next base: position 3,316,398 of record NZ_JAPFCC010000001.1, on the reverse strand, counting down.
GCGGTAATGTGACGGACAAGACCAGTTTCAAACAAGTGGTTTCTGAGCATATAAAGAGCTTCAAAGCGGCACTGAATGCCCGTTACTTCATCGGTGATGCCGCATTGTATGTGGCTGAAACCGTTCAGGAACTGAGTCAGCAGGATCAGTTGTTTATCTCCAGAGTTCCTCTCAACATTGGTGCAGCCAAAGAACTGGTTCAAAGTGCGCCATTGCGCTCAATGGTTGAGGTTGAAGGGTTTGAGCATTACGAATCTGTAGAGACTCTGTCTGACTATGCAGGTGTCGTACAACGTTGGGTACTGTTTCGAAATAATCAAAGCCAGAAAACAGAACAGAAGACACTGACAAGGCGTATGCAGAAAAAGTCCCTGAAGGAATTCAAGGAACTTGAGAAATTGGGCAAGAAGCCATTCTGTTGCGAATCGGATGCCATGGAAGCTTTCAAGCTATGGCAAAAACAGTCCGTATACTGCCAGGCTGAACCTGAGATCATCGAGAGTCCCTGCTATAAAACCAAAGGCCGTCCTGCTGATGGGACAGTTCCCGACCACTATGAATATTATGTGACAGGCTCCTGCGCGGTTGCTGTACAGACTCGTCGTGATGCAGAAGCATCGTTGGGTTGTTTTGTTCTGGCAACCAACGATACAGATACAGCCCGGCTTGACGCTGGCGAACTACTGAGGACGTATAAATCCCAGCAGCAGGTTGAGAGAGGTTTTCGCTTCCTGAAGAGCCCTGATTTTCTGGTGTCTTCACTGTATCTCAAAAAACCTGAGCGTATTGAGGCCCTGTTAATGGTGATGACACTCTGCCTTATGGTCTATGCTGCAATTCAGCATCGAATCCGCTATGAACTGAAAAGGCAGAGCCGAACGTTCCCGGACATGAAGAAGAAACCAGCCCAGAACCCAACGGGCAGATGGGTTTTCCTGTGCTTTGATGGGATTCATGTGCTGTCGGTTAACGGGACGGAGAAACACATGGTTGGAATATCGGAGAGGCAATCGACGATCATTTTTATTTTGGGCTCAACGTACCAAGAAATTTATTCCTGAATAGGGTGGTGAATGACGGGTCACAACACTGTCCAGATTCTCTACAAGGGCAAGCCCGTAACCAGCCACGTCCGGCAATACTCAGAAGGAGGTTTCACCACCAAGCCGGAGCATATGCCTAAAAGCCACCAGAAACAGCAACAGTGGACACCGGGAAGACTGCTGCGCTGGGCACAGAAGCTGGGGCCGCAGGTTCTGAAATTTACCCGACAACTGTTGGACGACAAAAAGCATCAGGAACAGGCTTGCCGGGCCTGCCTGGGGCTATTAAACCTTGAGCGTGAGTACGGACAGAAGCGGCTGAACGCTGCCTGTGACCGTGCGATCAAAACCGGAGGTCGCAGGGTAGGCAACGTACGCTCCATCCTGCAATCAGGGCTGGACAAGGTGCCTGTTGAGCAGCCACCGGAAAACGACAGCCAGCGAGTCACCATCAGCCATGAAAACATTCGTGGTGCAGGCTTTTACCGATGAGGAGCAGAACATGATTAACCAGACGATGACCCGGTTACGCAGTCTGCGGCTCAGCGGCATGGCCGAAGCCCTTGCTCTGCAGCAGGAGCAGCCCGGTACTTACGAAGGCCTTAGCTTCGAAGAACGTCTTGCCCTGCTGGTTGACCAGGAGGACGCAGACCGCAACAACAAACGGCTGGCCAGGTTGCTCAGGGCGGCCCGGTTCAAGCTGTCAGCCACGCTGGAAGGCATTGATTACGAACAGCCACGGGGCATAACGAAATCCCAAATGGCGACACTGGTCACCTGCGAGTGGCTTCGGCGAAAACAAAACCTCCTGATCACGGGCCCCTGCGGCACAGGGAAAAGCTGGTTGAGCTGTGCCTTCGGACACGGAGCTTGCCTGCGGGGGCTCAGTGTTCGCTACTTCCGCACCTCAAGGTTGCTGGAGGCCATGACTGTTGCCCACGGTGACGGCAGTTACAGCAAGCAACTGAAACAGCTGGCCAAAGTAAACCTGTTGATTCTGGACGACTGGGGACTGGAACCACTAAACCAGAGCCAGCGCAACGACCTGCTGGAAATCATGGACGACCGACACAACCAGAGCTCAACCATAGTGACCAGCCAGCTGCCAGTGTCGAAATGGCATGACAGCATCGGTGACGCCACCCTGGCAGACGCGATTCTGGATCGCCTGACCCACAACGCACACCGGATAGAACTCAAGGGAGAATCTATGAGAAAAATAAAAGCAAAACTGGATGATCGTGAACACGCAAGCTAAAAATTAAGAGAGGCAATGCTTAGGGAAGCGGAGGTGTTCACGCTTTCCGGAGAAGGTGTTCATTTTGACCGGAATATGCATGAAACGGGCGTCGCCTTTTTGATCGTCTGCGATATGCTGCTGACAGGCTTTGACGCTCCGATTGAACAGGTTATGTACATTGATAAACGACTCAGTGAGCATAATCTGCTGCAAACCATCGCGAGGGTGAACCGAACCTACAAGGAGAAAACAAGGGGCTACATCGTTGATTACATCGGTCTGACGGAAAACCTGAAAGAAGCCCTGTCGCTTTATGCCGGTGAGGATCAGGAAGACCTTCTCAATGGTTTGCAAAGTATCGACAGTGAAGTGCCTGTTCTGGAAAGCCGTTATCGTCGGCTATTGCAGCTGTTCCAGGAAGGTGGAGTTAGTCAGATAGAACGGTTGGTCAACCAGAAGTTATCACCGGAAGATCATTATCAGGTTTTGCTGGCAGCGGTGGAGTTATTGGAAGATATCCGCCTGAGAGACAGTTTCAACGTTTATCTCAAGAAGTTTCTGCAGAGTATGGATATTGTTATGCCTAATGCTTTGGCGAACCCGTACAAGCTGCCTATGTACCAATTTGTTCATATTCAGGCCAGGGCTCGCGAACGGTATAAAGATGAGACTATGAACTTCCATGGTGTCGGCCAGAAAGTGCGGAGTCTGGTCAATGAGCATCTGATTAGCCTGGGAATGAGCCCCAGGGTGAAACCTGTTGAGTTGTTCAGCGATGAATTCATCAAGTCAGTTAAAAAAGAACCTGACCTTAAGGCCCAGGCCAGTGAGATGGAACACGCTATCCGCAAGCACTGTAAAGTCAGTGCCGATGATGACCCTGTGTTCTACAAAAGCATGAGTGAAAAGCTTGATGAGATCATTAAAAAGCACAGTGATAACTGGGAACAGATGGCACTCAAGCTTGGTGCATTAAGGGATGAGATACTGGCAGGTCGTGGCCCTGATGCTAAAGTGGAAGACCCGTTCTTCGATCTGATCGTGAGCCTGGCTTTTAAAGATGGCGATATGGCAGCACACATTGATAAGGTAAAACTGACCATTGTCGCCATAATGGACGATCTGAATGAGCATATTGGCAACCTTGATTTCTGGGAGCGGGAAGATTTAGTGGCAGAGCTACAGGGCAAAATCAAGAAACGCATGATCCTCAGTAAGGTTCCCCAGCTGAAAGCTCAGAGAGAGCTGTTGGCTACAGAGGTTGTGGCGTTAGCACGAAGAAGAGAAAAAGATATTTTGGGTATGACTACCGGTGAGTGATTCCAGTACTGATAACGAAGCCAGCCTGCATCAATATCAGGATATTCAGTACAGCCTGAAGCAGAGCAACCGCAAGACAACCAGTTTGTTTATTGAACGGGATGGCTCTGTTACGGTGCGTGCTCCTCTGCCTTATGACATGGCGAAAATTGAGAGCATTATCGAGCAGAAGCGCAGCTGGATTTATCGCAACCTGGCGGAATGGGAAGACCTGAACCGTGTGCAGGTTCATCGGGAGTTTGTAAACGGCGAGGGCTTTCTTTATCTGGGGCGCAACTACCGCCTGCAGCTGGTTGATGAGCAGGATGAAGCGCTTGTTTTAAAGAATGGGCGCTTCCTCCTACGTCGGGATCACGTTGATTCCGGCATGGAAATTTTTAAAAACTTCTACCGGACTAAAGGGCTGGACAGGATCAACCAGAGGCTTACTCACTTCGCACCTAAAATGGGTGTCACCTTTGGTTCTGTCAGGGTTATGGAGTTACAGCACCGCTGGGCTTCATGCACTAGCAAAGGCGATCTTAATTTTCACTGGCGCTGCCTTATGGCTCCTCTGGCCGTGCTGGACTACATCATTGTTCATGAGCTTGCCCACCGGTTACACCGCAACCATGACGCTAGATTCTGGGGCACTGTTGATAAGGTTTTGCCGGATTATCAGAGGCATGTCAGCTGGCTGCGGCATAATGGGTCAGGGATGGGGTTGTAGGGAAACTGCGTGGGAGTTAGAGACCATACAGGTTACCCTGCATGGAGGGTCAGCTCATACCTCCAGAGTATGAAATTATTATTTTTTTAAATAATTGTCCTTTATATGTTTTCTTAATGGTGGTGATATAACGGCCAAAACAGTAATACAAGTAACCAATAAGGTAGAAGACCAAAAATTAACACTCATCTGTTCGTTGGTTAATGCAAAAATTGTAGCCAGTGAACTTGCAGGCAATAGCAAAGCTGCAATCAAGGATATAAACAATAATACGGAGTCATTCGTTTCTTGCTTTTCCTGACGCCACAAGGCGTAGCTGTATTCTAGTTCCGATAATGACTTTTCCTCGATTTTATCCAGTCCGGCTTCATCACAGAGGTATCTGTATAATTTTTCTGCGAAAGGGTATGTCGAGATATGTGACATTTTATACTGACTGCGGAAACTGGATATTTTTTTAAATAAAATGGTTTTTTCTTTGTGGTTTTGAAGAATCAACTCATCTTTGAAATAATTGAGAGAAATTTGTTGGAAAATAACTATTGCGAATAAATCCAGATAGTAATGGTATTCATAAAGATTATATTGTAGCGAAGAAATGCCTGGTGTTTCATCAAGAAATACAAAACGATTTAGATTGAACTGGCAACGCCAGTCTTTCCAGTAGGAAAACTGACGTTTCTGAAGGTTTACAATTTCTCTGTCAGAAAGGGTGTATCTTGGGTTAGATAGGTCAATTCCAGCACTTAATTGACTGACACATAAGTTTTCAGAACTGTGTTGTTTTTCCTTCTTGATCCAGCTGCAATTTATAAGCTCATGACCAAAGGCATCTTCCCCATAGTATTGATGTGAGCCAATACTTTGCAGGTGCAAAGTCTGTATTGTGACACCTCTGTTTTTGAGGTGTTTATGAGCAAGGTTGACGGTCGCAAAATTTCCCACGAAGTGAGAGAAGCCATTCGCATGGAAGCTATTCAGAAATGGCTTGATGGTGCGACTGTAAAGAGCCTTGCTGAAGAGTATGGAACTGATGAATCCTGCATCTATCGGTGGACTGGAAGGTACCGCGATGGCGGGATGGAAGCCCTAAAAACTCGACCCATCGCCCATAGCAAAAACGCTAAGCTCTCACCTGAGCAACGAGAGTCCCTGACCCAAATCATTCTGACCAAAGACCCAACCGCTTACGGATTTTATAAAACGCTCTGGTCGAGGGATATTCTAGCCTCAGTAATAAAAACAGAATTCGATGTAACCATGCACCCTGCAGCCGTTAGTAAGATGCTCAGGAGAATGGGATTAACTCCTCAGCGGCCGGTGCGAAAAGCCTGGCAGCAGAGCAAAAAAAAAAGTACAGGAGTATCTGGATATACGCTATCCGACCCTTCGCAAACTGGCTGAAGAAAAGAAAGCAATTATCTACTTTATTGATGAAGCCAGCATACGCTCTGACTATCACAGTGGCACAACCTGGAGCCGAAAAGGCTATACGCCGACTGTCACAAAGACAGGAGCCCGGTTTGGCATCAACATGATTTCTGCAGTGAGTGGTGAGGGACATATGCGCTACATGACCATTCCTGGTCGCTTCAACGCCGATGTTTTCATCAAGTTTCTGAAGCAAATTGTCAGTTCTCATGATCGTCCGGTTATGGTCGTAACAGATGGACACTCGGCACATAAAGCCAAGAAGGTGATGAAATATCTCAGCAAGGAAGAGCGGCTGTTGGGTATCCAGATACTGCCTCCGTATTCTCCGGAACTGAACCCCGTAGAACTCATTTGGAGTGTATTAAAGTCGGGCCGCATAGGTCGTATGGCGTTGAAAACCAAAGATCAGTTTCTCAGAGCGGTCAGTTCTGGTTTGAAATCCATACAGAGGAAGAAAAAGATGATTTTAGGGTTCTTCCGAGCTGAGAACACTGCCTATGCTTGCTTAGAAAAAGTTCATGCATAGGGTGTGCGCAGATCAATAACTGTCATCATCGACGGGTACTGATAAAATATCTGAAATATGTTCACAAAGGGTTTTGTTTTCTTCTGATGTACTTTTCCATTTCGGGCATTGGCTGGAATTTGTTCTTGGCTGCCAGCTAAAGACTGTGCGGTTAATAATGGAAATAGTCTTGGAGTTGTAAGATGATGATGAAGTCAGATGACAATATATGAGACCAATATCATTTATGAGTAACAGTTGAAGTTTTTCGAGTTTAATCTCATAGAGATCCGTTGAAAAAATTAAACAGCCCGAAGACGCTTCATTCAGGTTTAAAATGTATCTGCCACCGTCCATCGGTCTGAGAGTGGTAGCGCCTGAGCGAGTGTAGAAGCGCCTTATGTCCTTGATTTGATCTATTGTCAGCCCCTCAGACCAATGCTTCCATGGCTGGGAAGATAATAGAGTCTGGGTTTGTTTTTTTGATAGCATGAGTGGCAGGAAGCCCCAGCCTGACCATTTATAATTACTCATACAGCAGCATCCTCAAGATCATCTGGCAACCATGATGCAAGCCTTCGGATATTGTATTTGTCTACAAGGTGTTTCAGAACAAGCAATTGCTCAGGTGGGTATTTCTTTGAGACATAACGACGGATGCTTTTATCCTCTCTTTCTTTGTAAGGTACTTTATAATATCGCTCACTGCTTTCAATAAAATCCCTCAGCAAGTTAGCTTCCTGAATCAAGTGATCTTCCGTTAACTCATAGCGCAGCGTATAACCTTTTAATATCCATGAGCTTACAGGTTTTGCCTTGTGATGATTTGTACCACACATCAGTATTGCTTGCTGACCCGATTCAATTTTCTTCTGGAACCAGGTATTACTTGCACTCTCAATAGATATTTTTGGTAATCCATATTCATCTAGCTGGATGTCCGAATAAACAATACCATCTTTATCCAACTGATTCTTGATCACATCAATTGTTCGGACGGTATCAATTTTTTGGATCACTGGTATTATATCTTCTGCATTATATTCAAGGCAGCTTTTGCCAAAAGCCACTATCGCACGTTCTGGTTTATTTTTTCCAACTAAAAATAGCTTTGTCTGAAGATAGCCGGAAGTGTATCCGTTGATTTCGTCGAATGATATAGCCTCGTCAGTAATGTTTAGCGCTCTTTTGGATTCAATCTGAGCTAAATCCATGCCTGATAGACTGACCATTTGTTCTTCTTGTAAAATATGGCTGTATTTTAAGAAGTTGCGGGTGTTTTTATCACGCAATTCATTCATTTCAGAGTAAACAAGCTCATAAGCTGATCTAGGGAGTAAGCGTGAAGAAACTGCACAGTATCTGAATGATCTTAGAACTTTTCTTACAGGTACACCATGCTGTAAACTTTCTAATCCAAGGCTGGTTAATTCAAATTTGTCATGTTTATATGAAATAAATGATCGCCCATCCATTTCATTCAAATGTTTTAGCACCAGCTTTTCTGCCAAACCCGTTAAGAGCACAATAGACTCTATTGAACTGATACCCTGTTGGATGAGTTTGAATAACATGATGTCAGTATCACTTAACTCTTCACGGCTGCGCTCTTTTACTAATATTTTGATATTTATTATTGGGAGCATGCAATTCCGGGCATAAAAAATCGTTTCACCTGAATTCAGTTTATTATTTAACACTTCTGAGTAACTATTCATTAAGCTAAAACGATTTGCTTTTGTTTTATTTTTGATCTTCTTAGGCATGAGTCTTTACCGTTTTAGATTCGTTGCTTTTACTGTTGTGTTTTTTGTGAGTGCTTTTAGGTTTTATAATTTTTCTTACTTCAAGAAACTTTGAACCTTCAAGTAGTGCATCTTTTTCAATACATTGTGTTTTCAACAGACACATAGCCTTTTTAAATTGCCTGTCATGAGCACCTTCACGATTTGCGCCTTTGGTTAATGTGCTGGAATCACCAATCATAATCAGTTGTTTCTTGGCGCGTGTCTGAGCAACATTCAGTCTGCGCCAGTCAGATAAAAAGCCAACCTTTCCACGAGGATTGGAGCGAGTAAACGTAAAGATAATGAGATCCCTTTCCTGACCCTGGAAGCTATCAACGGAGGCTACCAACTCAGTTAATGGCATGGTTAACTCAAGAAGAATTCCTTTCTTTTGCTGCTGTCGAATGGCTTTTTGAATAGCCTTAACATGGTTAGCATAAGGAACAATAATCCCTATTTCCCTCTTTTTTGCCAGCTCTGGGTATTCCTTTATTGCTTTCTTTAGGATGTTGATAATAAGGCTGGTTTCGCAAACATTATTTTCAACAACAGATCTTCCATCCTGGTTGAAGGAAGATTCTGTTTTGTTTGGTAAACGGCAGGTGTCTATCCAAATCATGGGTTGAGGACAGAAGGAGAGTAAGGGCTTCTTTTTTTCCATCCCAGCTCCTGCAAAGTACTGTCCTTCATAGAAAGCCTCAGAGACAAAGTCACTGATGATTGAAGGGCATCTAAACTGGGTGTCCAGCATGATTTTTCGATCTTCAGGTGCAGCTTCCCAAAGGTGTTCGAACCAACTTAATCGATACAGGTCTTTATAATCTTCGAAGCCGTGTGCAGCGATTTCATCAAGTACTTCATCACTTACCACTGGTGGGAGCTGCTTGTGATCACCAACAAGAATCGCTTTACTTGCCCGGGAAAGAGGAACAATCAGGTTATGTAACTGAATTTGACCGGATTCATCAACGATCACTACATCAAAATCCAGTTCTCTGAATAATGATTTAGTGTTAATTCCAATACATGTGGCACCTACAACATTCACATTTTCAATAAGAATTTTATATAATGCTTGCTGACGCTCTTTCCTTAACTTATCAAACCAGCTGGTTAGATTTGTTATTACGTTATTAAGCCTGTTTAGAGTTGGATCTAAACCTTCAAGATCCCTGAGGTTTATTGATTTCAACGTTGAGCTTGGGGCGCATATTTCCTGAATCAGTGTCTCTGAATCAGGAAAATACATATTAATTAACACTGATAAACCCCCGGCTATGCCGGGGAGACTCTCATAGGTTTAACCGTAGCGACAGTAGCTAACCTTCAGTTTCCGACCAAGAAAATTGAAGGTAAAACCAATGAGAGACTACAAGAGTTTGGCTCATACGCGTTGGGATTGTAAGTACCATATTGTCTTTATCCCAAAGAGAAGACGAAAGGTAATCTATGGGAATTTGAGAAAGTTTCTCGGAGAAATATTTCATGAGCTTGCCAGAAGGAAAGGCTGCAAAATTCTCGAAGGGCATTTGATGTCTGATCATGTTCACATGTGCATCAGTATTCCACCCAAATATCCGGTATCTCATGTCGTTGGATATCTGAAAGGAAAGTGTGCAATAGAGATTGCGAAAAATTTCAAAGGCAAGCAGCGTAACTTTAACGGAGAGCATTTTTGGGCAAGAGGTTACTTTGTCTCAACAGTAGGACTTGATGAAGAAGTGGTTCGGGCATATATCCGAGATCAAGAAAAGAATGATGGAAATAGAGATCAGTATGATCTTGACTGGTAAGCGCCCTTGGGCGCAATAAAAGCCCTTAGAGGGCGTAATCTGATAAGCCTCCGGCTATGCCGGAGGTCAGTTAACTTTATTATTTAACTCGTCAATCAGGACTGGAAGTTCAATTCTTCTTTTTTCAAGGTTAGAAAGATGAGCTCGGTTTGTTGATATTTCTGAATTGGTTACAGAACTAATATTAAGAATTCTGTCTTTTTTTTCATTTAATCGTTGACAGCGGACTTGATCGTAAATATCAAACATGAACCTAAAAATTGGCCACACTTTAACTTCTTCACCTGATAGTTTTTTTTGTAGTTTTTTTAAGCTTTCGTCTAGTAAGACCTGTTTTGATGTCAGGTCTGAAAGTTTTTTTTCTATATCAGGGATAGATTTGAATGATCGTTTATATTCTCTATCAAGACTGTCCCTTTGAGATATTAGGACACTTATCTCTTTTTTCTGTTCAATAATTTTCTGTAATAATTTTTTTTGAGAATTCAGTTTTTCTAATGTTTCATCAGCATCAGAAAACATCTTCATCTGAAGCTCAGTTGCCTTATTGTCCAGTGTTATGGCTTCAAGAGAGGAGCTTATTTTATTCTCATTACCGATTCTAAGACACTCAAAATCATCTTCTTCGGCTAACCGCTCCAGAACATTGTCTACGGCTTTATTATTCTGCGATGTGACTAATACTCGTTTACCTTGTGCTGCAAAGTACTTTACCCATTGCAGAATAACGGTAGTTTTACCCGTTCCCGGAGGTCCTAATACCAGGGTGTAGTCATCACTACCTGCACCGCTATTAATGGCTTTTACCTGGGATGGAGTCGGAGGGAATTTGCTGGGTGGCAGAGGAACATCCACTGTTTGTAGTGGAGGGTGCTCATATTCCTCAGCGGCCAGGGGCAGTAACCATGGGTTCTTTGAAGTCATCTCCTCAAGGGAATCTACGACGGCATTACGAACTTTATTGAGAGTCGGAAGAGCAGCGACACCAAGCATTGCCTCTTGAGGAATCAGCGTATCAGAGGTTTGTTTCTCGATACTCACATGAATGATGGGTTCTTTCTCAACCGGATTAAGATCTACAAGCTCCAATAATATATCAGTGGGTTCTTTTTGTTCCGATAAAATTAATAGCAAACTGGGTTGCTCTTCACATAACCTTTTATAGTCACTTTCATTTATCGTTAATTCATAATGCAACCGATACAGCGTTTTTTTGCTAAGCGCAGTGATCGATGTAGCGAAGAAAGGAGGGCATTGCAATGCTTTCGCTTGTTCAATCTCATGCTCAGCATCAATAAAGCTACGAAGCATATCAACGCTTTCCCGCATTTCAGCGCTTAACTCTTCTTTTGTATCTTGCTGGGATATTTCTTCCCCATCTGTAGTCCAGGGAGAGTTAATGATTTCAAGAAGTTCATTAGCGTAGGCTCCAGAGCTGTATCTTGAACCTGACTTCTCAAGTCCAAAACCAAACTCTCGACCGGTCATAATAGTAACTGCTCATATTCCATTGGCAAGAACCGTTTCCTGATAGCCTGATGCCTTCAGGATGAGATGCCCCAGCTGCGGAATCAGATTGGTTCCAGTCAGCCTGTCCCTGAGATAGTTGGCAAAGGACACCCCGTGTTGTTTACAGGTCTTTTTCAAACTGGCAAAGGTGTCGCGGCATTTCCTCCCAAGTTTACTCCGGGTACCACCGCTAACCTTTCGCCGTTTCACATACTCTCTGATCTGCCTCTCGCTCAGGTTGTTGTGCAGTGGCAGCCACGGATACTCAAGAACCAATAACAGCTCTTCCCTGACAACCATCAGTTTGCCCAACTCAGCCTGCAAGGCAGGGTAGTCAACCCGCTGTGTTACCCAACGATCAAACTCCTGGTAGAGCTTCTGTTTCTCCTTGTCCGTTGGTTTTTTCTGGTAGGCCTCAATGTCGTCGTAGAGGCACCAGTACTGATCCTGCACGGTGTCACGGGCGGCTCGTTCCAGGTCATTGGCCGGTATCAGCTTGTCCATGTTTCTTCCCGCATGGTACCAACACAGCGAATGCTGAAAGGCTGTATCAAACTGCCGGGCTCCATCGCTATGGATAATCAGGTTCTCAAGGCGATGATTGAGCATCAATGCGGCCTTTAAAACACCCTCTGTCGCCCAGCGCCTTTGTTGCGGGGCAGCACAACCAATGCTGTTAAGGAAGCTCTCCCACTCTTCTTCTGTTGAGAAACGCTTCTCGCCGCATTCGGATAGCGCAGTGATCCACTTCTTCGACACATCAACCTGATTCTCCATGTAGTCAATGGCAACGTCGTTGAGAAGATAAAGCCGCTGCTGCCCTTGCAGACAGCCCAGGAAATTAATCCTGCTCTTACTGTCGCTGCTATGGAAGTAGGAAAAATAAGGGTTGCCGATAAACAGGCAGTAGCCGTTTTTTCCTTGGTGGCGAGCACCTGTGTCGTCGGCCTGGAGATAATCAGAGCAAGTCAGCCCTGCTTCCAGCAATTCTTCTTTTTCCTGGTGGAAAATATCATGGCCTTTCGTCAGGATGTTGCTCAGGGAACCTTCTGATATTGAGCATCCATGGTCGTGCAGCCAAGATAGCAGTAGTGGCTGTGTCGTACTGCATGAATGATAAAAATCCAGCAGATGGGCTTTCAGGTTGTCGCCAAAACGGTCTTTCACATGATCAGGTAGCGGGGCTGACACCCCGCCTTCCGGAGTTGTGTAATACTCACGCCTGTAGCGAGTAGTGACAAAACGCAAGTCCAGCTCAGTATGGAAAAAGTCGATATAGCACTTGAAGCGCCAGTTCTCACCGGGAGCAGCGATTGAACAGATTTCCTCTCGGTCAACAGTCATTGGTGGTGCAGCGGTTTCACCGGCTTCTTGTGATCGTGGTCGTTTACTTTTCGGCGGACGATCAGTGTCACTTTTCCCGGCAGCCTGATCAGTGTCTTCCGCAGAAGAGCTGTCTTCCTGATCATCGCCCTTGTCCGAGACATTAGGCCTGATTTTAGGCTTGCCCTTGTGCTTCTTCAGGTGGCGAATTTCTGCTCGAAGCTGTTCGTTCTCTTCGACCAGCTGTTCGATCTGAACGCGCTGCCTTTCAATTTGCACAGATTGCTTCTCGACCGTGTCGAGAAGGTTTTTGACGAATGAACGCAACTGTTCATTGTCTGTACTGGAGAATAGTGAGTCAGGCAGGTGCATACGGTGAAATATACGAAAGATCAGGATAACTTTCTTTGACCTGTAGAGGTTGATTTGCCAGTCAATTTTGAGCAGTTACTCATAATACTCAGTCCATCAAAAGAAACTAATGCACCATTTTCTAGCATACGCTGGCGATCTTGATTGTTGGCAAAGAAAATCCTGCTTAACCATAGCCTTGAATTGCCATTGCTATTACCAACTGAAACATTAACTTTGTACTTACTGATTAATAGCGTAATCATTACGCTATCTTTATTCTTTAGTTTGAAAGAGCTGATCCAGCCTTTTTTAACATTTTTCAGCTGGTCGATAGCCTGGTCCTGACTGGGTCCATTATCAGGCCAATTCTTATCCAGATAATTATTTTCCTCTCTATAAAGAAGTGGAATCTCAGAATCGTATTTAGCCACTTTTTGCTCTGGCCAGAATGGCACAGATGTGTTGATTATATCAGTCATCCTTTAATTCCTATTTTATTCGTCTGGATGCGTCACGAAGCTGGTTGGCAATAGTTTGTGCTTGTTGAGTTCTTCTACTTGCGCTGAAACGTAACCCTTTTGAGAGGACTGTCGCTATTTGCTTAGGTAGTGCAGGGTTCTGCTGGGTATCTATCTCGGTCTCCCAGTCAGATATCTCAAAATTTGGCTCAAGCTCGGCAGGATTACCGGTTAAAATGAAATGAATAACCTGGCTGAGTGAAAATATATCGCTTGTCTCAGTAAGCCTTATGTTTCTGGCAATACTTTGCTCAGGAGATCGGTAATGATAGGTACCTTCTTCTGTTTCCCGCTTCTGTGTGGATGAGCCAAAGTCAATAAGGTAAACATTGGTGACGTTTCTTCCTGCCAGTTGGAGGATAATATTGTCTGGCTTGATATCCCTATGTAATAATTTAAAGCGATGCAGCTGTTGTACTTTTTTGCAAACTTGCTCAGCTATTGCTAACTTCTGAACCAACGGTATGTTGGATTCGCTATTCGAAGCGAGGTATTCAGATAAAGGTGTTCCCTCTATCCAGTCCATTAACAGAAAATGTTTATTTCCTTGGTTCCAATGCAAATGGCACTTAGATGTGATGCCAAAAGGTAACCGGTTGAGAGCAACGACTTCATTTTTTATTGTCCTAACTTGATGACCGTCCTCTACCTCAATAACTTTTAAACCATAGGTTGTACCGAATAAGCTCGTATTTTTGACACGGTAAAATGCTCGTTTGGTAACCGGATTAGAATAAATAATTTTATCTATTTCGTAGCCTGTAGAGGGAGATTTTATAGCACTTTTGACAGCTAGTTGGCCCATGATTTGAATACCTCGATGACTTCATTGATACCAGGTCTATGCTTCGCAACGCTATGCAGGAGACGCTGCAGGAACTGAGCATTGGATTTATCTATGTCCAATTCCTTACACAACCTGTTCCAGAATACGGGCCTTCGCCCTTTGGCAATCAGCTCTTTTGATGAGTCTTCGAAGGGTAAGTTGCCAGCGAGCATCTGGAAGGCGATCAGTCCGAGGCTGTAAATATCAGCCGCATAAGTCAGAGTTTGCCCCGGTTCATTCACCTCCGGTGCCTGATATTGCTGAGCGAAGGTTCTTCTGGCGTTAATGGGCAAAGTGGCAACAGTTTCAAGCTGGCAAAGTTCAAAGTTAATCAGCATTGGCTGGCCATTCTCATCAATCCGTATATTCTCGGGATTAATCGCCCGGTGTATGATCGCTGGCTCACCTACTGTTTGAATGTTTTTCAGTATCTCTGCGACTGAAAGCAACAATGAGGTAATCTCTTGCCGGGATGGCTTGTTCTTTGCCCACTCTGTCAGGTTTAACTCTGGAGCAGGTTCCAGAAAGATATACAGATGATCATCTGTGACTTCCTTTCCGCAATAATATTGAACACCATGCAGGCGTTTCATTCCGAGCCGGTTTAAAATTTGGGCTCTTCCTCAATTTGAGTGGGTGATTTATTATATTCTGAAGCACTCAATGCAAGGATGCACCGATGCGTGATAAGCAACTCTATTCTCAAATACTGGGTATTGAGTCTCCTTGGTTCGTTTCTGAAGTTGAATTGTCATTACAGGATCAACAGGTTCGGGTATTCATTGAACACAATGGTAAAAAGGCCTGCAAATGCAGTGTTTGCGATAAGCCCTGCTCTGGCTACGACCACATCACTCAGAAGTGGCGTCATCTGGATACCTGTCAGTTTCAGACTATTCTAGTTGCCAGGGTTCCACGGACCCAGTGCCCTGAGCATAAGGTGTTAGCCATCAATGTGCCCTGGGCTGAATCTGACTCTCGATATACAGCTCTGTTTGAAGCCCTTGTTATTGACTGGCTAAAGGAGGCAACTACGAAGGCAGTTGCACGACAAATGAAGCTTGGTTGGAATGCCATAGACGGTATTCAGCAGCGTGCAGTGAAGAGAGGACTGGCTCGTCGTGATGCTAAGCCACCAAAACGAATCGCTGTTGATGAAACCTCATTTCAAAAGCATCATGAATACGTCACAGTGGTCACTGACCACGACCAAGGCGTTGTTATTCACGTTTCTGATGACCGTAAAAGTGACAGTCTCAACGAGTACTTTGACACACTGCCCTATGACCATAAAGAGGGGATCGAATGCGTGACGATGGACATGTCCAAGGCTTACATCAAGTCAGTCAGTGAGAATGTTCCAGACGCAGATCAGAAGATTGCATTTGATAAGTTTCACGTTGCTCAGTCTCTGGGTAAAGCTGTCAACAAGGTTCGGATAGAAGAGAACAAAGCCCTTGTAAACCAAGGTGTAGAGCTGCTTAAGGGGACTCGCTACGACTGGCTGACTAACCCTGAAAACATGTCTGAAGAGCAGTGGGATAACTTCGAACCACTGAGAAACTCGACACTTAAAACAGCTCGCGCCTGGGCCATCCGGCAAATGGCAATGAGCTTATGGAATTACAAGTCCAGAGCTTGGGCAATCAAGGCCTGGAAGAGGTGGCTATGCTGGGCGCAGAGATGTCGGCTTGAGCCCATAAAAGAAGTTGCCAGAACGGTCAAAGAGCACTTGTGGGGTATCATCAACGCTATTGTCCTTGAGGCTAATAACGGTCGAGCAGAGGGAGTGAACAGCAAGATTCAGAGTTTGAAGAATCGGGCTTGTGGCTTTCGAAACCGTGAAAGATATAAGACAGCGATCTACTTTCATCTTGGAGGCTTGGACTTGTACCCCACTGGCGTACATCGTTGAAAACTACCCACTTAAAACAGGGAAGAACCAAAATTTGCGCCTCCCGACCAAGGCTCTGGATTTCGGCCTGTCTGTGAATATTGCTTAAGTGGTCAAACGAGAAGCATTTTGCCCACCTTCGGTTACCATACTCCCAAGCATCGAACACCTTATAATAATCCGTGGACTCTTTTGTATTGACATCCCGACTGCACTGGTACTCACCTATCCACTGAGCACCGTTCTCCTGAGCTGGATATGAATTAACCAGCTGGTCAACAATAAGGTTGATCTCAGACTCATCAAGGCGGTGCCTGAGTTTTTTCCCAAAGCGCTTTTTACAAAAGCTCATCAAAGCTTCAGAAATATTCTCAGGCTGGGCTACCAGAACTTCGCCAGCTTGTATAAAAGGCACTGGTAATGTTTCTTCATTATAAATACAGCTGACAGTGGCATCAGGCGATGTAAAAATAACCAGACCAGTATTTTTTAGCATTGGGTCCAGACCTTTAAGCGCTGGTAAATCACCAAAACGCCTTAATGATTCTCGTAGTTTATGAACTGGGTTTGAAAAAGTGTTTTCACCACGCTCATTTGAAATATAAAGGCTTTGTCGTTTGGATGTAGAGATGTCAACCTTGATGTTGCCATGATGATCTTTGAGCTCCAGAGGTATTACACCAAAGGGGTATATCAACAAGCCATCAAACAGTCTTGATGAACTGTCACTTAATATTGGTGGGCAGGACACAATCCTGAAACCATCAAACTGCGGGCAGTTGAACAATGCAGTAGCCAGGTCAGCCAGACCACGCCTTTCATGAAACCTGTCCTCCTGTGGGCCAACAAATGGATTGTACGGCCATTCAGGGCGAACAAAGGTATGAGTATTGGTCATTGGGAATAGCAGAGCTGACCAGTCCCTGTCGGAAACAGCAGGCAAAAACTGTCTGTATAAGTTACCTGACTTTAATGATTGGTAACTCATTTCAGTTGAGCACAGTATTTCCGAGTTCAAACCATCACTGGTCAGCATCAGTAAGCTGTCACTGTCTGGCTTGAGAACGTATTTGGCTATTGGAGGTGTGGTAGGCTGGCCCACTACGGCATTAGGTTGACTTTCTACTGTCGTTTCAGGGTAGAGAGTCACTGACTCTGAAATACTGAATAGCCGCAGATTCCCAACATAATGGCAGAGATACCCTGAACCAGACTGAGTAATCACTCCGAATACGGTTTGAACGTTCTCACTCAGGAAAAGTGTGTGAATATCATTAATCAACGATATTGGGTCAAAAAGCTCATTGCTCTGTCGCTCATTTAGCCAGTTTCTAAGTAATAGAAGTCCATGATTGGCATCGGTACCTGAAACCATATCGGTAATGATGGCCTGTCGTCCTGTATGGTGTATCCAGGTAAAGTCACCAATATTTTCTTTTCCTGAAACGCTTTGAAAATGTAATTCCATATTATCTTGATCGATGAATGGTTGATTTTTATGCTGCTGTTTTATTGTTGAAAATTATTGTTTTCTAAAGAGGTGTAATAGTTCTAAGATTATTTGTGGAAATTTATCGGTACACCCAGTCTCTGTTCTTGGTAAGTTCCTTGTAGGCTTCATCAAAGAATGTAGCTCGCCTTGCTTTTATTGTGAATGTATTGTTCTCAATAGGATTGGATCGAAATATTTCCATACCTTTTCCAATCTGCACCACATGATCATCAAAACACATCATTCGATCATGAGCCTTCGTTTTGAAAATCCTATCTTTGCAAAGAGAAAACCGTATTTCAAAATTTTTATCTTTGTAATACGGCTTTTTTTTGACAGTGCTTTCTATGTAGGACTTGATGCTGCTGGCATTAATATTTTTATTGGGTATATCACAGGCGCTGTAAATGTCTATGACAAACTTCTTGTCATAAGCAAATAGCTTTTCAATCAATCTTTCAAGTGATGTGGCTTTTCTTCTGTTTAGATCGTATTCGATGTTTAAAGCCATATATCGATCAATTATTGTGATGATAGACGTATGTTTTGCCAGACCATCAAACCGTCTGCACCAGAGCTCTGAGAAGTCTTCATTGGCTTTTATATCCTGTTCACAACTATCTTTGCTGGTTGTGAAATTGATTGATTCATTGATATTTGTTGGGTTGATTATTTCTAAATGATGGTTACTGACATCAATAGTTCTAGTTGTAAACAGCTCGTTATAATCTGAAGGAAGTATACCTGTGATTATGTCATTCTTGAAATAGTTTTCTTTAAAGTCATCGATGCTGCTCAATGTTGAAAGTACAGGGTTGTCTATTCTGACTTTTGTTTTTTTAAAAGTTTTGGAAGAAAGAGCTGTGATCCAACGCTGCTTGTATTTAAGTGGAACCTTGTTAATAGCGGAGATAATATTTTTACTGTTCTCTGTGCATACCGCCAGACAACCATAATTGCGCCATGATTCCAATATGGCATTGTTGATCGCTGGATACTCGAGAGCGCTGTCATCAAACAGCTCCTGATCAAAATAAAACGTCGTCAGCATTTATTCACCAAATACTTCATCAAGTCTTTCTTCAAAGAAACCTGCAGGCCAAATTGTTGTGAAGTCACCTTCCTCATCCAGGCTTATCTGTGTGACTTGAGCACCATCTTGTCCGACATCGACATATAAGACTGATATCAAATCCTTGCTTATTAACCCTTCCCTTATGCGCCTTTGTATTCTTAGCATCAGTGCTTCACTATGGGTTTCGATGATCCACTGATTGCCATTTTGGGGTGAACTAGAATCAATAAACAAATCAGCTAAATGTGCTTGCAGCTTTGGGTGAAGGTGTATTTCTGGTTGTTCTACGCATATCACTTTCTTTTTGGATACAATGGCATCAAGGATGATTGGGAGCACCTGACCAATACCAAAACCTACATCTCTAGGGGTTACTACTGCACCATTGCGTAAATCTTTGAGCTGAACAGAAATTAGGGGGCCAGTATTGATATTACCAACATCCTTTGCGCTTAATGCGTATGGGATATGAAAATTGTCCAGCGTTATATTGATTTTTTCTTTTGTTTCTCTGGATGCTGTATAAATATCAAGACCAAGATTATTTTTTCCCTGACTCTTTTGATAATTGCTGATGGCATCCGAATAGAATCTCTTGGGAGAGCTTCTTAGCGGTCCCAGATATTTTATATCTTCAAACTTAGAGCGGATATCATCCAGAACTTTATCGGTATAGTCACTTAATGGTGTACCAAGATCAGTTATAACGCTTGGAATGTTAAGATGTGAACCAATTTTAAAGGGTTCAGATAACCAGTCTTCCAGTAGGTTCCACCCATGGCCATCGGCTGATGAGAGCTTTACTCGTTTTGAAATGATTTGTCTCAAGCTTTTGTTATGTTTCAGAGTGAATGTAGTGCCGCTTGAAGTTTTATGCCCTCTTTCAACATGATAATTTACTTTTTCACCATTCTTATCACTGCAGATGAACTTATAATGGTTCAGACTGGCTTTGGTCTCAAATTGCTTATAGGCAAGCTCAACTGTTCTGATATCGTTGTTAGAGTAGAGCATATTGTAAGAGTATTTTTGCTGAAACTCCTTTGCATCCAGCTGATTCTTGTACTTAATTGAAAATAACATCTCTTTAACCGGGTTTTGTCCATGTATTAATGACTCAAAGGTACCCAGATCAATGTCTTCACCCGATGTTACCAGATCACTGTCTTTTTCTTTCTCAAGCAGTGTCTGCTTCAACATCATCAGTGATTGTATGACAGAACTTTTACCTGCTGAGTTAGGACCATAAATTAACGTAATAGGAGCTAGAGGAAGAGTCTGTGATTTCGAAAATGATTTGAAGTTTTTTATATTGAACTCAGTGATCATTAATATGCCTGTAATTTTTGTATTGTAAATAAAAGGATTTCCCGATTGGTAACCAGATTGACTATTTAATAGACATTACAAAATAGGAGATTTGGATATTTAATGAACATTGTTTTTGTATAGAGCAGTAAAGCGCTCACACTACCGCCTTATTGCAGTTCCATAAATGCCAATCGTCTAAATATTGTTCTTTTATTCCTGTTTTTAGAGGATTTTAGTATTCGCTATTATCGATAATTAATATTTTTTGGCAATCGATATGGGTCAAAAAAACTGGCTTTTCACTTGTTTGAATGGGCGATTATCAACGGTTCATTCCGTTGGTGTTACCTCCGGCAATAAACACCACCAAATCACCGGTTTGATATGACCTCTCAATTAACCACTTCATGGCCGATTTCCAAAGTATTATCAGCACTAAGAGAAAAGAGCCATGATCAACCGACAGGACTACCTCATGATAAAACAAGCCAGAGAAAAAGGCTGTTACCTTGAAGATATTGCAAGCCAGGCTGGCTGCTCTGTCAGCACAGTCAAGCGTGCCCTGAAACGACAGGGACCACCACCCAGGCGCAGGCCAGGCATACGTGCCAGCAAACTTGATGACTTTAAACCCGTCATTGATGCCTTACTGGCAGAAAATGTCTGGAATGCAGACGTAATCTTTGCAGAGATCAGGGAGCAGGGATATACCGGTGGTAGTATGAGCTCAAAAACCGGTACATGAGGAAAAATCTCAGCTTGTCGTCTAACATCCTGACAATGGATGACAGGAAGTCAAAGCTACGGCTTGCCATGCCTCAGCCAGGGAAGAAAGCTAAGGATGTCAAAAACGCTATGATTAAGCTTTTGAAGCCTCTGGACAAGTTCATCAAGACGCTAACATACGACAATGGTAAGGAGTTTTTTGAGCATGAGGCCGTTTCAAAAGCCATATCCCGCGACAGTTATTTCGCAAAGCCTTACCACTCTTGGGAGCGAGGGCAGAATGAGAATGCCAATGGGTTACTCAGGCAATATTTTCTGAAATCAATGGAGCTGGATAAGGTGACCGAAGATCAGGTTTTCAGTGCTGTTGACAAGCTGAACAACAGACCAAGAAAGTGTCTCGGATTTAGGACTCCCTATGAAGTCTTTGAAGAACTTACGGGAGTCAATGTGAGAAAGTTAATGGGTTATGCACTTATTACTTGAATTCAGGAAATGTGACAGCTACTTTGCTGCCCCCTACCATTCTTGGGAAAGAGGCCAGAATGAGAATGCTAATGGTTTGCTAAGGCAGTATTTCCCCAAGTCGATGGAGCTTAATGGCGTGACAGAAAAAGATGTCATCATTGCAGTGGATAAGCTGAACAACAGGCCAAGAAAGTGCCTGGGCTACAAGACTCCTTATGAGGCATTTAAAGAGTCAACTGGAATAGATGCAAGAAAAGTCATGGGTTATGCACTTATGACTTGAATTCAGGAATTGTGAATTTCAGAGGCTTTGAGAAAGAGGTAAAGCGAGTTTTTGATGGGGTCGGTCAGGAATATATGATTTCGTATGCATGACTACTTAATGATGTTATCCGAAAGGGGGTAGGGTTCTGACGTAGACAGAGCATCCGGATACCAACGGTTTGAAAACCCAAGAATGCTTGCATCGTCGGGCATGAAATCCACTCTCATCTCGCCCAGTCTCATAGCGCAGAGAGGATCTCCTTCTACGGTACTATGACAGAACCCTTTTTGTTGCAATGCAGCCTGTAAGTCGGCAAAAGAAGCGTACCCCATTACATGGACAATCAGGTCTACGTCATCAGTATGACGCACCTGCTCCAGACTGAAAGCATCGGTAAGCAATAACCCGGTGGTGCAACCTCCCACAAAAGCCATTTGCTGCAAGAGGTCAGCCCCCAGTGCGGTGGCGACACGAATAAGCATCTGTTGGTGTTGATTGGCTTGGCTCATTTTGCCAGACCCAAATAGTTTTCCAGCCTGTGGATGGCAAGGTTTCGCTCTCTGGGTTGCCCCATACGAATAGCATCCACCAGAGCCAGTAACACGTAAAGAGCAGGGTCTTTACGGATAGCGTAGGTAGCGGATTTAAACAGCGGCTCAATCCCCTGACCTTTGCTGAGCCCACGGGCATCGGGCCAGACAGGAACCAGCTCTCCGGCACTCATGAGTTCATTATCAAAAACAGGAGCAACCAGCGAAGTAGTAATTCCTCGTGTTACTGCACCCGGTGAGGCAGGGAAAACAAATTTTAAACCATAAACAATAAACTCAAACAGGGACTTTCGGTTCACCGAAGGAGTACCTGATCGACGGTCTTTTTTTGCCAGCCCCACGCTATAGCAGCGATTTAATGCCAGATTAACCTGAGATTTACTGATACCGGTCATTTGAGCCAGCGTACGAACCCCGTAAGAATCAACGGCATCAGGAGAAGAAGACTCTGCACTATTTTCTTGTTCCACACTCCAGTCCTGCCATTGACCCGCTGGAATAGGGATGACCGACTGATTTTCTCCAAGGCTTAGGCAGTAGAGTTTTAACAATAAACCGATATCCTGACCTTTCATGTTGCTCCCTTTGCTGGCATGTCCTATGTCCTAGGACGTGGGACGACTGGTATGAAGCAATTGTGGTTTGAGACCCTGTTTTTGTCAAGATAGAACCATTGCCTGACTCAGCGGTGATTGGTTCGAGAGCGAAGGTTGAGCGCTTTTTCACTCTGGAAATGATTAAGGTGCTCTGGCTTAAGATTCTTATATCGAACCTCCAACCGCTGCCTGCTATCCTCCCGCTGTTCATTAAAATCCAGCCGTGAGCCTTTACCTGTCAGCCTTTCCAAGTTGAGCTGCTTCAGTGTATCGGCATTCAGTTCCGGCAACTTGTTTTGCAGCTTCAGCAGTGCCAGCCATTCGCTCAGATCAATTTGGTTCCAGTCGACCGCTTGTAAAACCTCGGGAGTGATACCAGAACAATCCGGATGTTTGGCGGAACCCCAGCCCATGTTTAACTGCTGTCTGATTTGTACCTGCAGAATGCGTGATAGTGGTGAGTTGAAGCAGCAGTAGCTGTTGAAGCTCATGCTGCTGAGTCCCAGTAATTTGGACTTTCTGTAGCTGCCGACCTTATGACAGTTTTTCATTTCCCGCTTTGCTGCCAGTTCAAACTCTTCGTCTTCACATTTGTTGGTGATCTGGATGATGAGTTTGGTCATGGTGTAGGCGGTGTAGAGCATGGTAACGGCACTGATCGCTGAAGTAATGGCTGGATTCATAATCAGAGCTTGCTGACTGAGTTGTCCGCCCTGTGAGGCCAGGTTATTGCCTGCTGTTCGGAACAACAGGTTGGTAGCGTCTTCTCCCAGTATTTTTTGGACGACTTCGGCCATTTTTCGCATGAGTTGTTGCTGCATATTGCCCAACAGAGATGACTGCGCTTCTTGCGACAGCTCTCCGGCAATAGGTTGGGCTGTAGCGGTTTGCGTGTGGACTTCAGCCGGTGTTGGCCATAGTTTTTTGGAGAGCTTGTCCCAACTCTTTCCCACGTTTGACCATAGATTTTTTGCGGGTTGGCTGAGTTTGTTGATGCCCTGCATCAAAGGTTCCCGCATTTTCTGGTACTGGCCGGTTAACTGGTTGGGGTAGTTCGATTGAAGATGGATTGCAGACTTATCGAACAAATAGCCCATCAACAGCAGGTTCAGGTAGCTTCCAAAATTGACATTGGTGGGCAGGTTGCAGCAGTCCACCATATTGAAAATACCTTTTTGCAGGTACAGGCTTTACCGCTGAATATCTGGCAGCCGCCCTCATAAGGGTCGCACTCCATATCGTGGGCCATATGTTTTGCGGCGTGGAGTCCACTGACCGCACTGGCAAAATCCGTATTATCAGCGTCGGTAATATCCGCCTGGCATTCTCCTAACATGCACTTCATGGGTTGGCCTTCACAGTGAATGCTTTCTTCAATACCGATGCGATTTAGTGAACCGGTATACCCACAGTCGTAGCGGTCTTCCGAGGTGTAGCAGGTGCCATATTTTTGTGATGGAGAGTCTCCCAGACATCGGCTGCTGAGAAATTCACAATCAGGATTGTTGGCGAACTGGGCGCAGTTATCGGGAGGCTGTTGTGTGGTTGTGGTCTTGTAATAAAAACAGTCAGCTTCTGCTCTTGCTGTTTTGCAGTCAGAGGGTAGTTGTCGTGACGTAGAGTATCTGTATGCCAATGATTCTCAGGAAACACCAGTCAAAATGCTTGGTTTGGTAGATTCGCTGAACATCGAAAACGATGATGCTGAATACTATAACGATATGGGAATAAATGCTGTCTATGTCAGCGAGAGCAGTGAGCAAAATGAGAGTGGACTTTCTTACAGAACACCACTGGAAAGTCAACTATTCTGGGGTGCATGCAAGAGTATGGCTCCTTTTGGCACGCTTAAGAAAACAGAAATTTTTAACAGTGAAACAGTTCCTCAGGCTGGGTGTGAAGATTTACAAGCGTATCAGTATCTGGTATCCAGAATTTACTTTTGGCTGGGTGCTGTATCATTGGTGGTCTGGAATCTATTTATTTCTTTGGTTGGTAATGGATAAAGCAATGGCACCATTATAGCCGGATGCCACTCCTTTGAACCCGAGCTCCGGTAGGATTTAATGAGTTTAGTCAAGTCCAAATGCTCAACAACGTCGACAACAAACCGAGCCATGTGATCTTCAGGAAGGTAATCATGAATACTGGCAGGGAAAAGAACGGGGCGTGTTCCGATCGATGGGCTTGAATTTCCATTTGTTCATGTTGGCGTAAACGTTGCTAGTACTGAACCCCATAAAGCAATCACTGTATGGGGTTAAGTGATTATTTATCGTCTTATATCGATAATCACAGGATCATGGTCACTGGAACTGTATTGGCCCGGCACTTTTGGCAAATCGCCGGAATACTTGTCTGGATATTCAAACAAAGAGTTTTCCAGAGAGTTTATATGCCAGTCAAATGCCTGAACTACTTTTTCCTCCAGCCCGGCACTGGCCAGGGCATGATCAAGACTTCCCAGTGCTCCGCCATAGCTGTAGCTGAATGTGTCTCCTTCGGTGAGAAGGGATTTATACCCATAACCTTCTGTGAGTACCTTACCGAGAGGTATTTCACCTTCTGAACCCTCAACCTTTGCAGAACTGGATGTTTTGACATTTTCCGATTCATCAATCTCCGAGGCTGTCAGCAAATAAACCGGGTCTTCCTGTGCGTAGGCATTAAAATCCCCGATCAGTAAAACAGAGTCCTCTTCCGGGTTGGTGTGGGTTTTGAAATATTCCCCCAGCCAGTAGGCGGCAGACACTCTCAGATTATTGCAACACGCCTGAATGCCGCCATAGGATTTGCCTTTCTCATCAACCGGGTCATCCACACAACCTCTGCAGCCTTTGGATTTGAAATGATTGACAGCCAGGGTAAAACAAAAGTCGTCCTGATCTTTACGACAGAACTTCTGTATTAATGTGCTGCGTTGCCCGATAATCGAAGATCCCTCATCGGTTTCAAGTTCAACCTTAACTTCCCGTGGCATAGGGAGGAGTACCGGCGAACCTGATGCTTTCAGAAAAGCAGGGCGATAGATAAGACCTACCGAAATAGCATCAGTACCCATAGAAGAGTCCCCCTCCGGATAAACATACTGATAATGCAAATTTTTGTCGGGCTGTCGGCTGTTGAGGTAGCGAACCAGGTTGGCTATCGAGGATTTATCCGTTTTGCCGTTGTTACCTACTTCCAGAAATCCTATGGCATCAGCATCCATCAGCCGGATGGCTTCAGCCAGTTTCTGGCGCTGCAACACACCTTCAGCAATAGTTTTAGCACCTCGATTTCCCCCTGCATAGGTGGTTTGTGGTGCCCCTTCGACCATAGCATCGGTGAAAAAGTTCAATAGGTTAAAACCGGCAATACGAAGATCATCGTTATTCTTTCTTGATGCCGGTTTGGGAGCACGTATCAGTGAGTCATTGTCTGGTTGTTGAACATTGTTGTCACCCCAGGCTTCATTCATTACCAGAAAGTATTTACGATAGGCATAGGCTAGGATTCCTTTTATGTCTCTGACCTGACTACTGACTCGCAGTGGGTAGGTTTGTGGGTTGAATTGAGGGTAGTAGCCGATTTCACCTTTGATCTGGCCTCCAGATTCTTCAAGGACAATACGATTTTTGGCGTTGGTTTTGACCAGAGCTTCAGCTTCAACGCTGGTGGGGCGGTACTTTTGGGTAGGATTAAACTGAAGGGATTTTGCCAGAACCATGTTATTGCGAAAGGCATCATAATCATAACCGTAGGAGCGGGTAATGACGCCATCAACAACCACCGTCATGCCTTCGTTACGTTCCATTTCCCCGGATTGAAAGTCACGCTCTGCGGGAATTTTCGGTGTACTGACCGTAAAGCTATGCTCACCAGCTGGCTTAATAATGGCATTGCCTTCGATCTTACTGATTTGTGTCTCACCGTAATACTCCTTAACCGTGCCATTTACCTGAACCAGGTCATTTTGTTTTACCTGCTCCCATTCCTTGGGGAAATAGACAAATACTCCTTCTGATGTTTTGTCATCATCATCTTCCCGCTCTTTAGGTTCCTGCAGGAAAAAACCGTAAGGGCTTTTTCTACCTTTGCTGTAAAAACCGGTTAGTATACCTTCTATACTGACTCTTTCGCCTTTGTGGGGACTCTCTCCACCGCTACCCTGCACATCATGTATTCGATAAGGCACCTGGGCAATGGCGGGCGGTTGTGCCAACGCTGCCAGCAGGCTACCTGAAAGCAGAATGTCATAGGAAAAAAGCCTGAACATCGTAAATTCTCCTAAAAGTCATACTGGAAGCGGCAGCTGAACCCCATGTCGCTGAAGTTCTTTCGATAAACACCATTGATATCACAGCCTGAAGTAATTTGTCCGCTGGTATAATCAAACCCAAGTAATCCCGACAGACTCAGAGGCTGCTTATCACGGCTTTGTGATACGACTGATACCGGACCGTTGCCGATGCGATAATGGGTATCCAGTGAATCATTAGAGAAGTTGTACCAGAGCATCACCTGCGCCTTGGGCGAAAAACCAGCTCGGTTAGGAAAATAGCGAGCACCCACGCCTGCTTCATAGGCTGTTTGGCTGGTACTCTGTATTTGTTGATCCGTCAGCCTGAAATGATGTTTATCGGTGCTGACGTGAGTTATGTTCAAACCGGCCAGAGGCTGTATCGGCATTGGCCACCAGGCAAGCATGCGAAAACTATAGGCGTTGCCATTGTAATCCGCTTTATCCTCCTGTCTGTTAAACCTTCGTTTGCTGCTGTGCCTGGCTCTGGTGTAAATAAACTGGGGTTCCAGACCGAAAGTGTTCATATTGACGTTGCCGTAGATTCCCAGCTGCCACGCTCTGGTATCGATCTTGTTACCGGCAGCAAAATCCCCGTCACTTTTGCGGTAGGCAAATACAACGCCAACCAGATGCTCCGTGTCGGGCAGATCGTGGTCATAACCCAGGGTAATACCGTACTGTTTGGCATCATAGCCGGGATCGTCCTGATGGCTTTTCAGTTCAGCTTTGGAGCCTGAAGCCTCTAACCAGAAATGCCTGCCCGACATGTTATCGCCAGTATTAACACCAGTATTTTTCGATTGGATAAGAGCCAGTCTGTTGTCAACCACTGAACTGGTTTTACGGCTCATATCGAGGACAATGGTACCTGTGTGTGCCAGCCGGGGAGTAAGTTCTTCTGCCAGGGCCTTCAGGGCATTGTTATCATTTATGCGACGGTTTATTTCTTTTTGCACAGTCTGTGGCGCATATTTGTAACTGTTATCATTTATGCGACGGTTTATTTCTTTTTTCACAGCCTGTGGCGCATATTTGTAACTGTTAAGCACGACCAGAGCCTGATTATGGGAAAGTCCCATAGATTGAAGGTCGTTAATTACTACCTTGTCATTGCGTGCAACAAAGGTGATGTTGAAATGGTTGGGTTTTGTCGTTAGTTCTGTAACTACTATCCAGAATAGATTGGCTGAAATCACCTCGGGAGGAATCAGTTGACCTGTCGCTGAAAATAACGTGAATGTTTTTCCTATTGGCGGTAAACCTTTGAAGAACAGTTTACTGTTTTTGCCAAAAACGATGTCTGAGCCTTCAATCAGTGCTGTCCCTTCTATATAGTTTCCCGGCAAAAAACTGGCATCCATCCGGATGACAGAGTCATCTGCAAAACACCAGGACGATGGCGTATCACTAATCAACACATGTTCTTTATTTCCGAGCACTAGAGGGCTTTTTGAAGAATCCAGCTCGGCAGTGTCTGGCATCACTAATTTGTGAATGCCTGCCGGAAGTTTATCCATACCCCAGAGGTGGTTTGGGTCCGTTGAATACATCAGAACATTACTCTGTTCTGATTCCCCCTTTCCGTTGAATAGCAATTCGCCTGTAGCCGTATTATCAATATGTACAGCTGGATGATAGGGGGACTGATTACTGAGTACAGCATTCTGGTCTATCTGGATTTTTTGGTGCTGGCTTCCTGCATGGACATTCAGGGCGTGCTGAAAGCGGGAGTTAACCTTACCCTGTATTGTAATAATCCCTGTTTTGGCTCCTTCCGTAATCTCAATAGCATCGTAATCAGCTGATAATTGTGCTTCCGGCAGTATCTTGACCGTCATAGCAGAAGAATCACCCTCAAAGCGCAATACAGATCCCCTGTACAATGCTTCCTGAAACCCCGTCAGGGTCAGCTGTCCGCTGGCCCCATCTTTGACCGTATAAAGTGTCCCTTTCGCTGATTTCGAAACGTCGATTGTGCAACTGGACATTATATCAGAGCCGCAACTTGCAGCATAAGCAGAGTGGGACAGGGATACACTGGAGATGAAGAGATATTGAAGAGCGACAGACTTCATGAAAAACACCCTGAAACAAAATGTTCAAGCGATAGATTGTGGGGGAAATTGTGGGGGAAAATGGAGCTAGAAGTTTAATCTCTATGGTTCATATTCCGCACCTTGGGGCGGGTAGTTGACTTAACGGGGAAGGATCTGTTTATCGAACTGAAATATTTAATGAGAAGTATACTAACGACCAGAAATCATAGCTTATTTCAGAGTTTATGCCACAAATTTTCTGTTTCAGTTTTGAGTTCACTTTAGCAAGCTAAATAGATTTACTGATTGGCAGTCTGGCAACAATCCCGGTATTGCCACACCAGATACATCGCATCGTCCTTACCCAACGGATGCCTACGCATTCCCCATGTTGCCGCAGAGGCACCGATCCAGTGG
This sequence comes from Endozoicomonas gorgoniicola, assembly GCF_025562715.2. NCBI lineage: Bacteria > Pseudomonadati > Pseudomonadota > Gammaproteobacteria > Oceanospirillales > Endozoicomonadaceae > Endozoicomonas > Endozoicomonas gorgoniicola. The sequence continues at coordinate 3,286,921 of NZ_JAPFCC010000001.1, read as the reverse complement.
GCTTTCTGTTTTTCCGGTTCCGGCCAGAACATGCTCATCTTGTACTGGCTTTTGGGTAGTCAGGGGGTAATACGACTGTGGCACTGTGCATCCTCACCTACGGTTTTTCGAGCAAGACCGATGCGATGAATCTTGGTTAAAGCTCTTGTTGCCAGAAGACTGGTGTTGTCAGCAAAGTGTCCGTAGGTACTGGTAAAGCCGGACAGTGGATAGATATTACCCCAACTACCAGCGCACCAGTGCAAGCTGTCCATTGGTTGTGAATTCAAAGCAGTCAGACCGTCAGCAGTACAGGCATTCATCGCCGCAGGGTTGGCATAAGCCGCCAGATCCGGAGAGAGCAGGGCAGCCAGTTCAGGATGATTCCACGATGGATCGACTTCGGACAGGTTCATCAGGTCAAAATCCACCAGATCGCTGGTGCAGCCACCAATGCCAGTAAACATATTCAGCATTTCTATCAAGGGCTTTTACAGCTTGTGATCGTGTCCCCAGAGGGAATAACGGAGAGCAGGCACAGACCACAGTGACACCACGGAAATCCACAGAACCGGAAGCTTTCTTTGTACTAAACAGCCCATCCGAAAGCCAGATACCCCTGAGTTTGCCATACTGTAGCCACAATATTCGAGTTCAAATCAGGCAGATAGACTATGGCAGGCCAACCGTTAAGTATTGATTCATACCATCGGCCAGTGCTGGATACGCCGGGGCAAGTAAACAGGGTACTCCTACATTCATGCTGCGCCCCCTGCGCCGGAGAAGTCATGCTGGCCATCCGGGCTTCAGGCATTGAGCAGACCGTCTATTTCTACAACCCTAATATTCATCCTGTTGAAGAGTACGAGTTACGCAAAGATGAAAACAAACGCTTCTGCGATAAGCTGAAGCTGCCATTTATCGATGCTGATTACGACAAAGATAACTGGTTCGATAGGGTGAAAGGGCTGGAAAATGAGCCTGAGCGAGGCAAGCGTTGCACAGCTTGTTTCGATATGCGCTTTGAGCGCACAGCACTGTATGCCAGTGAGCATGACTTTCCGGTAATATCCAGTACGCTGGGTATTTCTCGCTGGAAAAATATGGAACAGATCAATGATTCAGGCGTCAGGGCAGCATCCCGTTATCCTGATATCACCTACTGGACATTTAACTGGCGCAAACAGGGTGGAAGCCAGCGAATGATAGAACTGGCCAAGCAGGAAGCCTTCTATCAGCAAGAGTATTGTGGATGCGTTTATAGTTTGCGAGATACAAATCGGCACCGGCTGGCGAATGGCAGGCCAAGAGTAAAACGGCTGGTTAATTTTTATGGTGGTTGTTCTGCTGATGCTGAAATCATTGCTTCGTCATGAGCAGCAAAGTAAAGGCAAGACTATGAATGAAGTAATCTCCAATAGGCTGTGAACTGGTTTGCGAACTTGCCTTTACCATTAAAACTACGGTTTGATGATTGCGAGATAATAGACGGAATCATAATCCGGTCTGAGTCAATATGTGATGGTGGGTAAACAAACATCAGTACTAAATCTGAAGTGGCCTGCAACTGATGTGCGGTACCAGCTTCAATGGTAAAGCTGTCTCCGCTGGTCACTGTATGTACCCTGGTTTCTCCCACAGTCCCCGTATTGTCAATATTGGCCGTGTAGATGATACCTTCGCCTGACAGGATAGAGTAAATCTCTTCACCCTCAGTATGATAGTGGCACCCAACTTTATGACCGCTCTTTATTTCAGCACTGAACAGGCAAAAATTTTTGCCGGCTGATAGTGGGGCTATGGCGATGCCTACATGATCATCCGGTTTGGCCTGATTCAGAGCATCTTTGAGATTGATAATGCTTCGCATGAGTGACTGCCCAATTTTATTTGCGATATAGAATTGGTGATAAATTGAACATTCGCAAGGTTTAGTCTTCTCCAATATGAAATGAGCCTAAAGGAGTCCCGTATTTCTAACATGAAATGAGCCTCACGCTTTTGGATCTATCGTCCATGGTTACAGGATGAAAATAATCATGAACACGAGGCTCATTAAGACCCTTCAACACGTACGAGAACTAATCGCTCAAGCGCCATTACTGGAACCCGAGTGGGAGTCAAAAGATGAGTGCTATCAATGGGTTGAAGGTGTTTTGAGGCACTTCCAATATAAATCGCTTACCCGGTCAGAAAAAGGGCTCATCAAGCAGTATCTAACGCTCGCCACAGGCTACTCAAGAGCCCAAATCACCCGCCTCATCAGCGCTTGTCTCTCACAAGGCCGTTTGAAGCGAAAACAACGTACAAGCAACGGTTTTACCCGTCAGTACACTAAAGCCGATATAAGGCTCCTCGCTGCTACAGATCAGCTTCACAATGGCCTGAATGGTGCAGCTATCAAAAAGCTCTGTGAAAGGGCCTACGAGCAAGGTGATCAAAGGTTTGTACGACTGAAGGACATATCTGTCTCGCATATATACAACCTGAGGCAGTCAAAAACATACCGTAACATCAGGACACCTAAAGACGTTACCAAACCGACAAACAGGGCGATTGGAATACGACGCAAGCCCAGACCGGAAGGTCAGCCAGGATTCATTCGCATTGATACTGTGCATCAGGGGGACAAGGACAGAGTGAAGGGCGTATACCATATCAATGCGGTCGATGAGGTTACTCAGTATCAAGTCGTTTGCTCTGTTGAGAAGATCAGCGAGACGTTTCTCATCCCTGTTCTGGAAGAACTGCTGGCTGCTTTTCCCTTCAAATTAAGGGGTTTTCACTCAGATAACGGTTCTGAATACATCAATGGTCGTGTAGCCAAATTACTTGAAAAGCTTCGTATAAATTTTACGAAATCAAGAGCGAGAAAAACAAACGACAATGCGCTTGTAGAAAGCAAGAACGGCGCAGTTATCAGAAAGATACTCGGATATGCCCATATTCCTCAGAAGTATGCGACAGAGATAAATGAATTCAATAGAAACTACCTTACGCCATATCTGAACTTTCATCGGCCATGCTTCTTTGCTGAAACGGAAGTTGATAAGAAGGGCAAAGAAAGAAAAAAATATCGTTACGAAAACATGATGACTCCTTATGAAAAATTCAGAAGCATTTCAAACTGCAAGAAATACCTGAAAAAGGGAATCACCCTTGAAGAACTTGAGGCAAGAGCTACCAGCATGAGCGATAATGAAGCAGCAGAGCAGCTACAGGCTGCCAAAGAATCACTGTTTCAATCAATTTTTGAACGAAAGGCCTGAAAGCACTGGCTTGACACCTCTTTCAGGCTCATTTTGGGATTAGAAAATACTGGTTTCAGGGGCTTTTTCTGAGGATGATGCATGCGGTATGGCTGGAGCGATGTATGGGGCAAAAAGGATTCCCCTGAAGTGGCTTGAGCTTCGTGGCGTAGTCGCTCAACTTAGGGTAGACATTAAGCTCAAGAAAACAGTATTCCCAGCGGCAGAACTCACCTTGATCAGCCAACCTGTAAAAGCCCCTGATTTCATCTTTGATGGAGTCAGGAAAGCGTCTGATGTCCTGTATCAGAAAGCTTCTGTTATTCTGGGAGCAGAACGCTAAACGTGAACACCCTGCACGGGACGGATGCTCAGGGCGTACACGTCTGGGATTATGTATGCTGGGTGGTGCTTAATGTCTACCCTAAGAAGCTGGACTTCACCCGAGTGAATAAATCCTGCTTACCCACTTAAAATTCAAAAGAGCCTCTTTAATTTGGTCGAGCAGGATTTACAAAATGAAAGCACGAGTTTTACCTGTACTGTAATCGCATAAAAACAATTTACTGTCTGTTATATGCTCAACACGACCAGTGCAACCATTGTAATCAACCCACTGATTTAGCCACTCAGCTGGAGAAGCTAGCAATTGTTGTGGTGATACCTGTATCGGCTCGATCTTGTTTTCTGATCTACCTATCAGAAATGCCATTCTGTGAAATAACTCATTTTCGATATCCGTGTTAGATAGCATTACAACCAGTCTTGCCTTAGCTCGGCTAATTGCAACGTTTATCAGCGATTCCCGACCAATAAAGAAATTATGTGCACCATCAACAGGATCAAAAATGACGGTATGATACTCTGAGCCTTGAGAACGGTGTACAGTGCTGACATGAACTTTTCCAAGCTCCACTTCTTTTAGCTTCATCTTTATCAGAGCACGCTGAGCTCTAAAAGGAGTGAGCACTAAAATGTCGACCAAATCAGTGGTTTGTTGCATAAGCTGCACCTGTTCAACAACCCTCTCCGCTGACTCGGATCTGAGAGGGCCATTATAACGACTGGACCAGCCGCTTTTTGACTCTATTCTACAAACAGACAGCACAGAACTATCATTGACAGCCCTTTCCTCAAACCAGCTTGAGCTATTAATCGCATCTTCAGCCACATGCAATTTTTGATTGTAAAAAAGGTTTGAGACCAGATCAGATATCTGAGGCGCCATTCGAGACTGCTCATCCAGGATACAGCACCAATCACAAGCATCCCGATAAAATTTGAACATTGATGTTCCAATCCAGTCTTTGGCCAGTTGATGATTTTTTGCAGCAAGGCAAATAGGTTCAAGTTGCTTATGATCACCAGTAAACAGGCAGTGCTTGCCAAGAGGCGCAATGGCTAATGCATGAGGAATACTTACCTGACTGGCCTCATCAAACACAACCAGGTCATACTCGAAGTTAGAAATTTCATCAAATGTAAAGCATGCTCTGGTGGTGGTCAGGGCTGCCAGTTGGCATTGCTTTAAAAGCAATAGGGAATGAGCTTTTATTCTCTTGCGAAGCTCTTCTATCCCCTTTTTCCAGATGGAGTATTCCTCAATTTTTTCTTTGTCGGGTTCCTTTGCTTCAAGTTTCCGCAACTCATCGAGAAGTGCTTTATCTGAGTTTGGGATCAGGTGATTTCGATTTTCGTAATAAGATGCTTTGAAATTATTACCCAATCGAGCTATGCGCGTTCGTGCAGTCTTTACCCATTCTCTCAGCTCAGGCGCTTGTTGCAGGTAATCTAAAGACTTATCGATAGATACCAGCGCCAGGTCGACAGCAGTATTAGTCGTTGATAGTAGCAATACTTTTTTATCTGGATTCTGCAAAAGGTAACTGGCTAACAACGCTCCCAGTGTGAAAGTTTTCCCTGTACCCGGCGGTCCCCACATATACGACATTTGCCAACCCACTTTGGCGAATATATTTTGCTGACCTGTACGCAGAGTCGGGAAATATTTGCCTGAGAGGGTGGAACCTTCAATAAACTGGTTATCAGAAGTGGATTTTTTCAACCATGAGATGGCTTTCTCTCCCCAGTTACTGCGCCAAATATCAATGATTGCATCAATGTATCTCGGCAAGTAGATAAAAATACATTCATCTACCTGAGGCGGGTTTTGGTTGCAATATCTGAGATGTATGGTGCTTTCCTCAGGTAAGACAGCAAGCACATCCGCCTTGCCATTTCCCTGATCATGTGGCCACCAAGCATCAGCTCCTTCCAATGATTCATCAATAGTAGTTGAAATTTTATCGTTCGGAGTAACGACCAACTTCCAGACATCACCGATTTTGTCACGTTTTTTTATCTTTAATCGAACAGTCTTTGGTGTGGCTTCGGACTCCAGTCGTAAGGCTTCCTGAATTCGATATGCAGTTGGCGACAAGGAAGTTTCAGCTGGTGACGGCTGCTCTTGCTTTTTGCCATCAGAAACTCTCCAGCGGTTTTTTCGTCGGTTACTTAATTTGGCATCTTCAGGCTCTAAATCATCGGTGTTGGCCTTGAGCTCATGCGAGGTTGAGTCACTGCTGATACTATTTGAAAGAGCTATCTCCCTGAGCCCCCAGGTTTTATCATCTGAATACCAGACAAACTCCTCATTATTTCGTAATATTTCCCCGAGAGATCGTTTGGTCGAATTCAGTTCTGAAGCTATACTCCTCAAATCAAGGTGCCCATTGGACAATAACTTTTTGATGGATTCCTTCATAAAAATCATGTCCAGCCAGATTCAATACCAAGCCCGACAGCAGAGTGTTTTGACATAGATCCAGCATACTCTTGTCGACTGGACATCTGTTCAATCACATTCCGTCGTGAACCGCCGATTGATACTGCCAGCTGGTGATATTCACCAATAATGTCATCATCATATTCTTCTTCCAACCATGCAGGGATTGCTTTAGGGGATGTTCTTGTAACCGAAACTCCGTGAGCTTCCACTTGCCCCTGAGTCAATTTTTTAACCATTGGCATACTGGCACCCCCGCCTGTTATTGCAACACCGATATTTCGTTGAGGGCAGTCTATCAGCCAACTGGAATGAACATTTTCCAGAACAATTTTGAAATTTTTTTCCAATTCATTTTCAAAGCGCTGTATTTCTGGGTGAGCCAGAAACTCGTCGAGAGTGACATTAATTCCTAAATCAAAATTAAAGAGATAAGCAGTTACTTCATTTTCCTTGAACAGCTCCTCTTTGTAGGCACGGGCTTTAAGCTTCAGATCATGGACAATTGCCTTGTAATCCTGAGAGCTAGAATTAATATCTGCTTGTTCAAGGATATGACTGATCAGAACCAGATCAATGTGGTCACCTGCCAGATTAACTCCCCAGTTAGAATCTTCGACTTCAATGGCTAAATATCGATTATCAGAAGAATTTACATTCATTTGATAAAGAGAGAAATCCGTCGTACCAGCCCCAATATCGACCACCATCATCAATCCAGAACTCTGATTTGCCTTATCCGGACTCAAACGACTTGAAATTGAAGCCAGGGGTTCTGTTACTGATCTATCGATTAAATATTCAGGGAGCACAGGTTGCTTTGAAATCTGCTGCCATGCTGCAAGGGCATCAGTAATTGTGATTCCATCTTCCCAAGCTTCAGAGAAAGTATCTGCAAGGACCTGGGCACATGATAATAATTTCGAAAACTCACGTTGAACCCACTGACTTCGCTCTGGCTCAAAGCAGGGTATGGCAAACCGTCTCAATGTGTAAGGCTCCATACCATGTTCGCTATCTATGGTCTGATCAATGAGATCAGTAACATACGCAAGGTAAAATGCGATCAACGCGCCTACATTAAGACCGGTTGGCGATGGTTCAAACGGCGTGGCTGCTATGTCAGTCAAGCTCTCGCCTTCAGGGTGTTTCATTATATAGGTCTTCAGAGAATCGAATCTTGAATGTTCAGTTTTTTCACTTTCCTCAAGACTTTTTTCGATAGCTTTCTGGCCAAAATACAGTCTGCCATCAAGACTTATATAAACGGATGATGTAATAGGAAATGAATAACCACTTTCTCCTGCCTCAGCTCCCAGAGGCAGGGGTAATAACTCTTCGTAGCCATCATCATAAGTAACCATACAGGCCTTAGACATGGCTGTACCGAAGTCAATGCAAAGAAATGTTTCCGGGTTTCGAGGGCTCTCGTATTCAAGGCTTTTCAGGTTGAGAGTAATATTAGATTCATGTCGTTTTTCACCCAGATCTGTTTCAACGTGTACCGATGGCAACGTGATATCGAGCTCAGGTAATTCGAATGTCTCATCAAAAACTACTTCAGTAGCAAAAGCACTATCTATTGAAGCATCCTCAGTGTCGTCTGGTCTACCATCCTGAAATTCTGTATTCTCAGACTTTATTTGCGCAAGAGCGAGTTCAAGTGAGCTGATTTCTAGTTCTGTCACTATACCGGGTAATTTTTTTTGCCCGGAGTGAACATCAGTTTCGATTCTATCCAGGAAATTTTGCAGAATAAGCTCTGCAGTTTGTAGTTCCATTATATACTTTCCTCGGCACGTACCAAGGCTTTGCGAATAAGTTGAGTGTTTTTGCTATCGTGCTTTTCTACAGCAGGCCTGACTAAACGGACTTTACGTACGCCAGGGCGATGACCTTCAATGAGTTCATGTTCAGCCGGTAAATATTCCAGTAGCTCATTAAGCTGTCCCTTGGTTTTCATCTTTCTTTGTCGGATTAGCTTTTGCAGTAGTGATAAAAGCTCTTTATTTGCAGTTATTAAAGAACCTATTTGGCCAGCAGCGCCAGGATCAAACATTTCAACAGTGGGTAATGCCATTTCGGCAAAAGATTTAAGCCTCGGAGTGAGGAATCCCCCGCTGATCAACAAGTCTGCAACTAGCTGATCAGTATTCATTTCCTCACTCTTGCTGGGTTGAGAGATTTTTTGTGTGGAACTCTTTACGACCCCTGCATGTTCTAGCCAATCTTTGACTTCAGCTGATATCGAAGAATGTTCATTTGATAAAACCAGCAATTTCTTTTTGGCGCTTTCCCTGCCACCAGATATCGCAACGAAGGCTCGCATAATCTGATCATCGGAGTGCCCAAGCTTTGCCAGAGTTAAAAGTACATCCAGAAGGGTACAGGAAAATAGCTGTATGTTTTTAGATTGTGCTGAGAAAGCTTTCCAACTCTGATTGGCATACCAGTGATTGACTTTAATTGCGCCATGAAAGCTGCTGGCATCCATAGCCAGGCTGAAATGACTTTTTACGAGGCACGTAATGACGGCTAAGCACTCATCAGTAAGGTCATACCGGTCAGCAGTTGCTGATGATCTTGGAAAATGAGCAAATGGTTTCTCAAACAATGCAGCTAGAATCTTGCCGGGAGAGTCACCCGAAGGAATAGCAACATTATGTATTGCCTTACCCAAGCTGGAAAACACTTTACGGAACTTATTAGCAATAGTTTTCTCTGTTGCCTTGTTAGGCTGCTTGCGTAGAGTATAAACAAATGCTGTTGTCGCTCTGAGCATTTCAGACAGTGCATCATGCTGAGAGTTCGATTGGATAAAGAGCGATTTTACTAACTCATCCCGAACAACTTCACTGCTTTCTTCTATGATCGCCGCATTGGCAGCAAACCGAACGGCTTCTTCAGGCATTAGCCAACGCAAAGCTTTAGCGGCATAGGTTCGTTGCTCTAATTCTTGGACACCCTCAAAGCTACCAGGCAATGAGATAGTAGTTCTTTTTACAAGTCGGGCAGTAAAGTTTTCAACAATCCGGGCGACAGAGCAAACTTTGGCCAAACTTGCTAATGATATTAATGCTCCCCTGTCTGATGCTGAACGGCGACAATCGTCAACCAGAATATATATGATTTCTTCCAGTTTCGATCTGTCTAATGATGAAGAAATAACTCTTGAGCGAATCATTTCGTTAAGAGCCTTAGCTCTTTCTTCAGGTGTGTTCACCTCGTAAAACATAAATTGACCATCTCAGGCATCAACAGCCTATAAAAATATAAGAGTTACAATAATAGCTTTCATTGATAACAGTTTTGGAAGCTTGCGGCTTATTGCAAATGACGGGAGGGCTTGAAGTTTTACCTGATGTGGCTTTTCTAGCAATATCCAGAGGGTTTTTTGCTGGGGCTATGTATTTTGAGTAAAGGTCGTGCCCTCCACCGCACTGATTTTATAATGCGTAGTTGCGGCATTTATATGCGTATAAACCGATGCACGGCTAAGGAAATATTGATTTATGGCAATAATATTGCAAGTAGTAAAAAATAGGGCAGGTTATGGATAAATACTTCTTTTTGGTCAGTTAGTTAAGACCGGATTACGCATGGAGAGTTTACCCGTTAAACTCTGCTGTAAAACTGCTGTACGGATTCTTTCAAAAATTCACCAGCCAATAAAATATACATTTCCTTTCAATTTCCATGATTTCAAAACCTTGCCCCAAGTTTTTCAGAGTTGTTTCGCCATCTTGAACATCCATGAACAGATCAAGCACCCATGCGAAAGTAAAAAGAGCCAGCGGGACTTAAGGTTGCAAGAGCTGTTTATATATACAGCAGGTGTTGTGATACCATTCCAGTCTATCGTTTTGCACTGTTTAACTGCTGGAAATCCTGTTGAGTAAGCACCTTATACGTCAGGGGTTCATCATTGACCGCTATAGCCGGGATACCCATGGACAGACTGAGATTACCTGCTGGGTAGTGACTGACCATGGGCCAGCCCGCCTGTTGATTCAGCAGGAACGATGCGTGTTTTTCGTGGAGACAGGACAACAGGACGAAGCAGTCAGACACCTGAAGGCGGCTGCCATTCCCCATGAGACTAAAACCCTTCCGCTGAGTACGTTTCAGCATCAGCCCGTGACCGCTTTTTATTTTTCTACGCAGGATGCTTTTTACCGCGCTCAGGATATTTTCAGACAGCGTGGCATCACGGTGCTGGAAGGGGATATTCGTCTGCATGAACGTTATTTAATGGAACGGTTCTCTCGTGGTGGGGTTGCCTTTATGGGAAATCCCATACCCAGACAGGGATTTGTTGAATATCGCAATGTACGACTGAAGCCCTCCGATTATCAGCCCACTTTCAAGGTGGTTTCTCTGGATATTGAATGCTCTGCCAGAGGCGAGCTGTATTCAATTGGGTTGTCGGGTATGGCGTCTGATGTGGTGCTGATGATCGGTGAACGCCAGCCACACAGCCCGGACTGGATTGAGTGGGTAGCGGACGAACCGGCACTGTTAAAAGCCTTTGAGCAGGCTGTTGTGGAGCGTGACCCCGACATTATTATTGGCTGGAATGTCGTTAACTTTGACTGCCGGTTGTTGCTGAAACGGGCGGAAAAATATAGCCTGCCACTGAGAATCGGGCGTGACCATCAGCCAGCACGCTGGCGGGAGAGGGGAAAAACCCGGCAGGGTTTTATCACAGTACCGGGGCGGGTCGTGGTAGACGGTATTGATGCTTTAAAAACAGCAACCTACCAGTTTGACAGTTTTAGTCTGGAGGCAGTGGCCCGGCAACTGCTGGGCAAGGGAAAACAGACAGAAGACGTTGATAACCGGATGTCAGTGATTACCCATGACTTTCTTCACAATAAGGTCAAGCTGGCAGAATATAACCTTCAGGATTGTCGTCTGGTTGAGGAGATATTTGAACAGACCCGTCTGTTGGAGTTTCTCCGGCTACGCAGCCAGCTGACAGGGCTGGAGCTGAACCGGATTGGGGGTTCTGTCGCTGCCTTTACGAATCTGTATCTGCCCAGACTGCACCGGGCGGGTTATATCGCGCCAAACCTTTCTGAAGGTGAAGGGCTGGCGAGCCCCGGTGGTTATGTGATGAATTCAAAGCCGGGACTGTATCGCAATGTACTGGTTCTTGATTTTAAAAGCCTGTACCCCTCCATTATCCGAACCTTCAAGGTTGATCCGATGGGACTGATTGAAGGGTTGAAGCATCCTGAAACCGCTATCCCCGGATTTCGGGGAGCCAGTTTCTCAAGAACTGAACACTTTTTGCCCGATATTATCACCTCACTCTGGCGGCAACGGGACGAAGCCAAGCAGGATAATGATGCTGCTCGCTCTCAGGCGATCAAAATTCTGATGAACTCTTTTTATGGCATCCTGGGTTCCGGTGGTTGTCGGTTTTACGACACACGCCTTGCCAGTTCCATCACTCTCCGTGGTCATGAAATCATGCAGCAAACCACTCGCTGGATAGAGTCTGAAGGTTATCAGGTGATCTACGGTGATACCGACTCTACCTTTGTGTTAGTGGATGAGTCATTGTCGGCGAAAGAAGCCAACGCAATTGGACACTCCATTGCCAACACGATCAACCAGCTCTGGCAGCAACGGTTACGGGATGAGTTTAATCTGGATTGTCATCTGGAAATTGAATTTGAAACGCTTTATCTGCGCTTTCTGATGCCCACGATCCGTGGTGCAGAAACTGGCAGCAAAAAACGCTATGCCGGAATGAAATATACAACAGATGGCGAACGACTGGTCTTCAAAGGTCTGGAGACCGTTCGCTCAGACTGGACGCCACTGGCAAAAGCCTTTCAGACAGAACTCTTTCTGCACGTTTTCTGTGACCAGCCTCCGGAACAACTGGTTCGTGATTATGTCCGGCAAACCCTGAGTGGTGAACGGGATGAACAATTGGTTTACCGTAAACGACTCCGACGGCCGCTCGACCATTACGTCAAAAACATTCCGCCTCAGGTACGGGCTGCACGGCAGGCTGATGAACTGAACAAAAAGCAGGGTAAACCCCAGAAATACCAGAACCGGGGCTGGATCAGTTACCTGATGACGGTAAACGGACCCGAAGCGGTGGAGTACCGGCAAAGCCCCATCGACTACCAGCACTATATTCTTAAGCAACTAAAACCGGTGGCTGATGGGGTGTTGCCCTTTGTCGGGCTGGATTTTTCGATGCTGGCAGATGATCAGATGGGTCTGTTCTAAAGTGTTCATAGCGATATAACAAACAAAAAGCTCAATTAGGAGCATTTTTCATTTATGCGTAAATGTAAGAACCGGATCATCCTTTCTCCTTCAGATTTGACCCGCTACGTTGAAAGCCCCTTTGCTTCCTGGATGGATCGCTTCGCTCTGGAACACCCCGACAATACTCCAGCTAAAGACCCTGTAGACCCGCTAATGAAGGTGTTGCAACAAAAAGGTCTTGCCCTGGAAGCAGATATTGAAGCCGGGTTTGCCAAAGAGGGGCTCTCTTTTCAGCGAATTGATACACAAAACAGTGAACAGGGACTTGAGCTGACCAAGCAGGCATTAAACCGTCGAGTTGATGTCATCGGGCAGGCATACCTTGCCTGTAACCTCGGGGTTTGCCAGTTTACCGGAATAGCGGACTTTCTGGTAAAAACGGCTGACGGACAGGGGTACGAAGTATGGGACGCCAAACTCAGTACAAAAGTAAAACCTGCCCATCTCCTGCAGTTGTGCAGCTACGCCCTGATGCTCAGAAAAAGCTATGGCATTCATGTGAAAGTGATTGGAGTGATGTTGGGCAATGGGAATAAAGAATCCTTCAGGGTCTATGACTACTTCGCTTATTTTATGAAGCAGCTGGATCGCTTTATTGATGACCAGCAGCAGTTTGATGTTTCCTGCCAGCCCGACCCTGCTGAATCCAAAAACTGGGGGAACTGGTCTGAATACGCAGAAAATGTGCTGACGGAACGGGATCACCTGTTTCAGGTTGCAACGATCACAAGAGGGCAGATTAAAAAGCTGAATCAGGCCGGGACCGAAACCATGCAGGCACTGGCTGAGTTGAATCCCGGCCAGCGTATAAAAGGCATACAGACTGAAGTCTTGCAGCGGCTGCAAGCGCAGGCTGCGATACAAAAGAAAAGCGCAGGGAAAGCGGTACCGGATTATGAAATTCTGCCTCATGCTCCGGGTGACAGGAAAGGTCTGGCACTGTTACCCCCGGCATCATCACTGGATGTGTTTTTCGATATAGAAGGCTTCCCTCTGGATGAAGGCGGATTGGAGTACCTTTGGGGCAATACCTATTTTGATGATTCCGGCCAGCGACAGTTCATAGATTTCTGGGCTCACGATCAAGAGCAGGAAAAAGCAGCGTTCGAAGCGTTTATCCAATGGGTTTATGCGCGCTGGCAGCAAGACCCGACTATGCATATTTACCACTATGCCAACTATGAAATAGCCGCCTGCAAGAAGTTGATGGGGCGCTACGGCACTTGTGAGTATGAAGTGGATCAGCTTCTGCGCAATGAAGTATTTGTGGATTTATATAAAGTCGTCAAAGGTGGGCTGCTGATTGGCGAACCTCGTTATTCCATAAAAAACGTCGAGCATTTGTACCGACCGAAACGTCAAACTGAAGTAGGAACCGGCGGTGACTCAGTGGTGGTGTACGATGCCTGGCGGCAGGCTTATTTGCGAGGCGATGAGGGAGATACATGGCAAACCTCCACCACGCTCAATAGTATCCGTGATTACAATATTGATGACTGCGACTCTACGCAAGAGCTGGCGCAGTGGCTCAGGGAGCGGCAACAAGAGCAGAACATTGCCTACATTGGTAAGACCGAAATAGTCGAGCCCAACATGGCCGACACTCTGACTGAACGTCTGGAGTTGCGTGACCGAATGCTGCAAAAAGCGGAACAGCAGGCAACGGTTGATGAACCTCAATCAAAGTTGACAGCTAATCTGGCGTGGATGCTGGAATTTCATCGACGGGAATCCAAACCGGTTTTCTGGAAACAGTTTGAACGCCTGGGGTTGGAACCTTTTGAATTGGAAGACGACCTTGATTGTCTGGCACTGTGCCAGCGGACAGAGCGAGCCGCTTTTCCTCCAACACCTAATGCGAAGAATATGGCTTACGAGTATTCTTTTGATCCTCATCAGGAGTTTAAGGGAGCCAGCAAAGAGTTTTTTCTTCTGGGAGAGGAAACAGACGACGGCAAGCCGGTCAAAGTGACCTTTATCAGGGAGAGCAGCGACCTTGAGAACGGTCTGGTGGTTGTTCAGAGCAGGGAAGAGCCACCGCTACAAATCTCGCTGATACCCAATGAATATGTTCATGCAGGGGTCATTGAAAAAGCGATCAGTCAGGTGGTGTCTGAGTACGATTCCGGGCAACTCACATCCGGAGCGATACTGGATTTTCTGAACAGGGCAAAACCCAATATTCAGGGTAACACTCCCGATAACAGTGCCATTGCCCCCAGCACTGACCCGGATACAAAATGTCAGCAAATCATCTCTGCGGTTACCGGGTTAGACAATAGCTACCTGCCTATTCAGGGACCTCCGGGTTCCGGCAAAACCTTTACCGGAAAAGCTGTGATTGCTGAATTGGTTAAGTCCGGAGCCAAAGTGGGTATTTCCAGCAACAGTCACAAAGCGATCAATAACTTGCTGGTTAAAGCGGTGAAAGAGTGTCACGAGCAGGGGATTGATGTGGTAGCGGTATGTTCGAAAAATACCGGGCCGGACATTGAAGAAGCGGGCATTCCGGTGGTGAAAAATAATGAACTCATCCGCTACATCGATCAACCGTGCATTATTGGCGCGACGGCCTGGGGTTTTGCCCGTGACGAGCTGGTTAATACACTGGACTATCTCTTTGTGGATGAGGCCGGGCAGGTGTCTGTAGCAAGCCTTGTCGGCATGAGTCGGGCAGCAAAGAACCTCGTCCTGATGGGAGACCAGATGCAGCTGGGGCAGCCAACTCAGGGAACCCATCCTGAGGAGAGCGGATTATCCATACTGGATTACCTGCTCCACGACAGCCCCACCATTGCTGATGATATGGGGGTATTTCTTGGAACCACCTTCCGGATGCACTCACAGGTTAACGAATTTATCAGTCAATCCATTTATGAGGGCAAACTCCGGCACAACCCTGATAATGACCGACGAGTGATCCGGGTACCCGATATTGACTCCGGATTTCTGGATAGGGAAGCGGGCATTGTGTTTGTTCCGGTGGATCATGAAGGCAATACGCAAGCTTCAGAGGAAGAAGTGGCAGAGATTAAATTACTGGCACACTCCCTGATAGGCAGAACTTTTGTGGATGAAAATGGTGATGAGAGACCCATCGGCTGGGACGATATGCTGTTTGTCGCGCCCTACAACCATCAGGTTCGAAAGCTGAGTGATGCGTTGGGGAAAGCAGCCAGAGTGGGCAGTGTCGACAAGTTTCAGGGACAGGAAGCTCCTGTCGTCTTTTTAAGCATGTGCGCCAGCGACGCCAGTGAATCCCCAAGGGGCATGGATTTTCTGTTTAACAGAAACCGCATCAATGTAGCGATCAGCCGGGCGCAATCACTGGCTGTCGTTGTCGGAAACCCGGAACTGGGTAATCTTAACGTGAACAGTGTCAAACAGATGGAGCTTGTCAACCTGTATAACGCTCTGGTTGATGTGTGCTTGTGATCTTGGGTGCTGCAGCCTTTTATGCGGCTTTGGCCGTTTCTTAACCGCCCTTGGCTCTGACCTTCCCGGACGATTGCCAACAACATGCTGACCTATTATTTCCAGCATGTTGGCGATCTTCTCTTCAAGCCAGTCACCGGATTCTCCAAGTAACGTCTGATGGAAAGATACAAGCGTTTCCTGTGCCGCTTTAAAGCTGACCTCTCTGGGAGTGTTTCCAATATGCTCTGCAGCTTTACCCATAAGGGCACATATCACGTTGTAAACCAGCAGGTTAACCGAAATTTATTTTCTCACCATCTCCGGACTTTTGCAGCGAAGCATGTCCATTTTCATAGTGGTTTTGATCACATCAAAATTCGTCTCAACATGCCAGCGCTTCAGGTATAGGCTAATAATCTCTGTCCGGAAATACTCTCCCGCATCCAGCAAAGTGGTGACAATTATACGACATTTGTTTTTGACTGCCCGAATAACCAGCTCTGCGGGCATCTGATCGTAGAGTTCCCTGCTCATCCATTCCGGCTTGACTGGTCGCTTCAGTTGGAACAGACCGTCTTTGTTGCCCAGCTTTTGGTGGTGCTTTCTGAAATCAATAATCCGTGAGCCGTTTTTCTCAAACACGACATCTGCCTGAGCCTGAAGCACCGGAGCCAGTAGGAAATAATTTTTAAAGTTCGCATCACCCAACAGGATATCGTCAACACGCAAATGGAATAGCAGCTTTCTGAGCAAGGCCTGCTCACCCGTTTCTTTGCCTTCATAGGGAGCCACCGCAAAATCCAGCAGCGCACCACTGCCAAGGCTCATCAGAACAAGGATTCTGAGAATAGGGAAACCAAGTCCTTTTTTTGGGTGCTGGGCTGAGTGTATTCGTTTTGGTTTTTCTCGGTATCTGGCATTAAAAGTGCTGAGCTGTCAGTGATCAGAACCCGGCGTTGATGCCAGGGGTATGCCTCTGGTGAAGCATTGTCGAGGTTGTTGCCTGACTTACAAAGCAGCGTTTTTATTGACTCTTCTGTTAACCGCTATCGTGCTTTGGTATATGCACTGGTTTCGTTACTGGATGGCTTGCCACCCCTTACGGCCTGATCTCTTGCTTCATCAATGAGAGCATGTCGGCACGACTTGGTATCGCTGGCAACCTGCCTCATGAACAAGGTTAAGGCTTTGATTGGAGGAAAGTCTCCGGCTCTGAAGCCCGGATAACTGGCCTGGAAGGCGTTGAGATCGTGAGGGGTAAGAATCGCTGACAGGGCATCATTACCTATCATGGCAAATTGACGGAGACAATCATCAGCGAGTGACAGAAATTCAGGACTACACTTGGTCATGGCCTGCTCGGGGAGAGTTTAATGTGTACTGACTGTTATAGTCGTTTTTCTTCTCGGGCAAGCCTTGGTATTTAAGGAATAGTGTCTAAGGAATAGTGTCTTAAGTCAGTGCCATTGGGGTATGACTCTATGAAATTTAATCGTTCACTCTGCATGCTTGCAATTGTTTGTCAGAGTTCTTTTCTTTCCTTTGATGCTCTCGCAGATAAGGCAACTCTGGTCTCCGGAGATTCAGAAGCACAGGAACAACCATGGGAACAACCATTGGAACAATGGCCTGACGGGCAGCCGCCTTCCCGCCAAAAACGATCTGTTAATGGAACGCCCGACTCTGGCAGGTGGTACTGGATGGTTAAAGTCGTCAAATCATCAACAGCGCAACCCTGTACTGGCATACCTCTGAACGCGCGCTGGGTTCTGACGGCTGCGCACTGCACAACCAATGAAACAGCGGGGGTTCTGGCTATAGACTATACAGCTAATCTGGGAGAACAGACCGAGGATGAAATAGCCACGGCAATCAGAAAACACAGTCAGGCTCTCGGCTCTACGATCACTGTTAAAAGAATTGTCAAACATCCGAAATCAAAAGCCGCCAAACTAGATAAGTCATCAGGTGTTGCTCCTACCCAAAGGGCAGCCACTACATACGGGACAACAAGTTCTACACCAGATGAAGTGGGCGTTAATGACGTAGCCCTTCTGGAGTTAAACGCTCCTTTACCTCCGGAGATAATTAACGTCACGCCACCTCTTCATTTCAATAAAGTAGATATCAAGCCGCGCCTCAAAGCCACAATGGGAGGATACGGAGATGGGTACGGTACAAACCAGAAGCATGCTCCACATTACTACACGAGCATATTAAGAAGATTCAAGGACGGTCATTTAAAGACTCTGTCGCTACCAGTGAAAAAAAAGGTTAATCGCGGAAAAGTTAATTCCGGCCCTAAACGATGCAAAAGACTCCTGCCTGCCGGAGCTAATGGCCGCATTATGATATGCGACACAGGTGCCCCATTTCCTTCCAATGGAGACAGCGGCGGTCCTCTGGTCAGTAAAAACATGATTGTAGGCTCTTTGTATGGGGGAGATACTTACCCTAATTCCAGCTTTATGACTAATGAAGGTGCCGCTGTCTTCGAAATGAAACGCGCCAACTTCGAGCCGCTGGCATACCATAAGCATTTCATCACTAGTTATGCAGGGCTTCACTGGAATGACCATAAATCCATACCGGCAGGACAGAACTTTTCTCCGCTTTTGCATTACAGAATGGATAACCCGGAAATACCTGCGGGTGCTGTCTGCAGAGCCAGAAACACTGACGGTAACTGGTCTTATGGCATCATGATTAAAGATGGATATAGAAAAGACTGCCGCTTCAACTATTTTCATGGAACCAGTAAAGATCAGAAAGCGCAGGTTTACAACCAGGGCTTCCAGATAGCCTCCGGCTGGAAAAACCAGAACGAAGCAGACGCAAGAATCGTTTGGAAAAAATTGCACAAGAAGCACCTGACGTCACCTTCAGCCACCCCAATCGCCATAGATTATGATGCTAATGGTAACCCCCTTTACCTGTGCGCACTGATAGGCAACGAAAATGACAGCGCAGTCCATCTGGACAACGGTGAATTCGGAGTAATCAGTAAACACTCAAAACGATGCAAGATCGGAAACAAAGGGTTCCGCAACAGCCCCGGTAAAAATCGGTCTTTCTGGGTGCTTTCCATTGAGAGCTCTGCAGCGGGTCACTGAATACACTCATATGAGAGCCAGGCTTAAAGTTCAGCCCCCTGGCTCTCGCTTGTATTAGTCGCGATCAACGCAATATCGTTATGTCCGTTCCCAGCTTTGCCGCAGCGCCCGATGTAATAGCAAGCACAGGCTGCGTGGCTTTTCTGCCCTCTCGTCTATGACGGATAACAACAAGGATGAAGAGGGTGATTTAGCAAAAACAGGATCGTGAACAGCTTCTTATCATGGTTGAACAGTCAAGAGCGCCCCAGTCAGAGAGAGCTCTTGACTGAAAATACATTATTTGACTTTCATCAGAACGGCTTGTGCAACAGCCTCGGAAGACGCGGGATTTTGGCCGGTAATCAGCAAGCCATCCTCAACAATATAAGGTTCCCAGTCTTCTCCTTTGCTGTATAAGCCACCTTTGTGGCCCAGCTCATCCTCCAGAAGGAAGGGGACTACATTGGTCAGACCCACTGCCTCTTCTTCAGTATTACTAAAGCCAGTTACCTTTTTACCCTGGAGCAACGGTTGTCCATTATCATTGGCACTCAATAACACCGCTGATGCATGGCATACGGCAGAGACTGGTTTATTCTGTCGGATAAAGGTCTCAATGAGTGCGATAGACATTTGGTCACTGACTAAATCCCAAAGTGGTCCATGACCTCCGGGATAAAAAACTGCATCAAAGTCAGAGGCTGATACGTCAGACAGTTTTAGTGTATTGGCCAGCTGTTGCTGTGCTTCATTATCATGGTCGAAGCGTCTGGTTGAGTCTGTCTGAAAATCAGGAAGCGCACTGTTTGGGTCAATGGGTGGGTGTCCGCCTGCGGGGGAGCAGAGAGTAATTTCGGCGCCTGCATCTTTAAAAACATAATAAGGAGCGGCAAACTCTTCAACCCAGAACCCTGTTTTCTTATCCGTATCACCCAGAGCATCATGGGATGTCAGAATAAAGAGAATCTTCATTTTATTGTTTCCTAACTTCGTATTACCAAGTACACAGTCTCTGTAACCAGAGGCTTCCAATATTTCGTAAGTAGAATTGGCGAAGCTTTACAGTAAGTGCTGTCACTGGTTTTGTCCGGCCATCGCTCCATGGCCATCTGGTCTCCGGTATCAGCAATCAGGGCATTCGCCTCAATCATCAGGGTAGTCCCTCTAATCACTCAGAATAGAGGGATCAGTCAATGGACTAATTCACTGACTCAGATATCAGGTTTTGCTGCGCTTCACTTTTCTTCTCTGTGCTGTTTTTCGCAAGCACGTAGTAAAACAATGGAGTTAGTAGCAAACCAAATACAGTCACACCAATCATACCGGAAAATACAGCGATCCCCATCGCCTGTCGCATTTCTGAGCCTGCGCCAGTAGAGAACACCATAGGGACGACTCCCATAATAAAGGCGATTGACGTCATCAGAATCGGTCGCAAACGAAGGTGTGAAGCCTCTAGTATCGCTTCCATCAGTGTGTAACCTTTATCCTGCAGTTCCTTAGCGAACTCAACGATCAAAATTGCGTTCTTAGTTGCCAGACCGACCAGTACAATCAAACCAATCTGGGTAAAGATGTTATTATCGCTACCCCATAGAATCACACCACTGATAGCTGAAAGCAGCGTCATCGGAATGATCAGTATGATAGCCATTGGCAAACGAACATTCTCATACTGTGCGGCCAGCACTAAAAATACCAATAAGATCACCAATGGGTAAATCAGGGTCGCAGTATTGCCTGCCAGCTTCTGCTGATAAGTCAGTTGAGTCCATTCGTAAGCCATACCTATAGGTAACGTTTCAGCAAGAATCTGCTCAATTGCAGCTTGAGCTTCTCCAGAGCTAAAACCAGGCATCGGGCTACCATTTACTTCAGCCGTTGTGTAAGCGTTGTAATGCATCACACGATCTGGTCCTGCACTGTAGTTCACGTCAACAAAGGCACCGAGCGGAATCATTTCCCCGTCTGCATTGCGGACTTTCAGTTGCCGAATCTGTTCTGGCGTCTGTCGGAACTCTTCATCAGCCTGAACATTGACCTGGTAAGTTCGACCAAAGCGGTTAATATCATTCACATAGGTACTGCCCATATATGACTGCAAAGTGGAGAACACATCGTTTAGTGACAGGTCGTGCTTGAGCGCTTTAGTACGGTCAATATCCAGATCCAGCTGTGGTACGTTGACCTGATAGCTTGAGAATATACCCGTTAGCGCAGGATGAGCCCAGGCTTTCATAATCACTTGCTGAGTCACTCTATATAAAGCCTCGTAACCATGATTGGCTTTGTCCTGAATTTGAAGACGGAAACCACCAATCGTTCCCAACCCCTGAACGGGTGGCGGAGGGAAAATAGCGATAAAGGCGTCAGGAATCGAAGCGAATTTCTGGTTTAGCTGCGCAGCAATCGCATTGGCACTCAAGTTCGGGGCCTGCCGCTCATCAAAGTCTGCTAAAGGGGTAAACACAACTCCGCTATTCGGGCTATTGGTGAAGCCGTTAATACTCAGACCCGGGAAAGCGACTGAATGTTCAACCCCTGGTTGAGCCAAAGCAATTTCCGACATTTCTCGAATAACCGCATCGGTACGTTCGAGTGATGCAGCATCTGGCAGTTGCGCAAAGGCCACCAGATATTGCTTATCCTGACCTGGCACGTAACCCGTTGGTGTCTGATCAAACTGATACGCTGTCAGTCCTAACAAGCCAATATACATCAAGCCAATCACAGCCCCCAGGCGGATGACCTTCTTCACTGTATAGCCATACGCTATGGAGCCACGCTTAAACAGCTTGTTGAATGGCGTAAAGATAAAGCGGCCAAAGAGGCTATCCATGACACGAGTTAACCAATCTTTCGGTTGATCGTGACCACGCAACAGCAGGGCTGACAACGCAGGACTTAATGTCAGGGAGTTGATTGCTGAAATAAAGGTTGAGACAGTAATTGTTAGTGCAAATTGTTTATAGAATTGTCCGGTCAGCCCGGACATAAAGGCTGTTGGAATAAACACAGCAGCCAGTACCAGCGTTGTCGCGACGATCGGCCCGGTAACTTCGCGCATCGCTTTTTCCGTAGCTGCAACGGGTGCAAGCCCTTCTTCAATGTTTCGCTCTACGTTTTCTACCACCACTATGGCGTCATCGACAACGATGCCGATCGCCAGAACCAAACCAAACAATGACAGAGCATTTAACGAGAAGCCCATCAAATACATGAAGGCAAACGTACCAACCAGAGAAACCGGTACTGCTACTAACGGGATAATCGAGGCGCGCCAGGTTTGTAAGAACAGGACTACAACCAGTACGACCAGCAACAACGCTTCAAATAATGTCTGTACAACGGCTTCAATCGAACCACGTACGAATACCGTCGGGTCATAAACAATTTCGTAACTCACACCCTGGGGGAAACTTTTTGATAGCTCCGCCATTTTTGCTCTTACGTCGTCAGAAATCTGAATAGCATTCGACCCGGACGCCTGGAAAATAGGAATAGCAACAGCATCCTGGTTATCCAATAAAGAACGTAGAGAATAGTTTTCCGCACCCAGCTCAATACGAGCAACATCTTTGAGACGATTTACCTGACCATCATCACCCACTTTAATGATGATATTTTCAAATTCTTCAACTTCGCTCAGACGGCCTTTGACATTGATCAATAACTGGAAGTCAGAGCTACCACTGGGCTGAGCCCCCAAGCTACCAGCCGCAGCCTGTTGGTTTTGTTCCTGAATCGCAGCAATGACTTCGCCTGGATTCATGTCCAGACTGGCAACCTTGTCAGGATCTAGCCAGATGCGCATACTGTACTCGCCGCCACCAAACAGACGAACAGCACCCACACCTTCAATCCGAGCCAGTTCATCTTTGACGTTTAGCGCTGCATAGTTAGCCAGATACAGCGAATCATAGCGCTCGTCTGGTGAAATCAGGTGAATCACCATCGTCAAATCAGGCGATGACTTCTCCGTCACCACACCCAGTCGCTGCACGGTTTCCGGTAAACGAGGTAAAGCACGATCTACACGACTCTGAACAAGAGTCTGCGCTTTATCTACGTTCGTACCAATGGCAAATGTCACCGTTAAGGTCATCACACCATCTGAAGTCGCTTGTGAAGACATATACAGCATGTCTTCAACACCGTTTATTTCTTCTTCAAGTGGAGAGGCAACCGTATCTGCTATGACCTTAGGGTTTGCTCCCGGATACGTTGCTGTAACAACCACTGTCGGTGGAACCACTTCCGGGTACTCGGTGACAGGCAGTTGCCACACAGCAATCGCACCACCGATAAAAATCAGTATTGATAGAACGGAAGCGAAGATCGGCCGACGTATAAAAAACTGAGAAAACATTGCAACGATTCCCTATCAGTTCCCTTGCAAAGTCAGAAGCTGACTGCGCTGCTTATCAAGTAGTGCCTGTTGCTGACGAATATTCACTAAGGTGTTGTCATCAACCATAGGAACCTCGTCAGGCGTCACAGCCATATTGGGTCTCACACGTTGCAGGCCATTTACGACAATCCTGTCACCTGCATTGAGGCCAGAGGACACGATACGCAAGCCATTCACACCTTCACCAAGAGAGATTGCCCGATACTGAACAATGTTGTCTTCACCAAGAACCAGTACGTACTTATTGTTCAGATCGGTGCCAATTGCTTTGTTATCGATCAGCACGCCCTGATAGCTCTCAGATCCAGCGATACGCAGTTTGGCAAACATACCTGGAAGTAAGTTTTGTGCTTTATTATCAAAGACTGCGCGAACACGAATGGTTCCAGTAGCTTCATCAATGGCATTGTCGACAAAATCAATGTGACCAACGTGCGGGTAGCCAGTATCATTCGCCAGGGACATTTGCACTACATTATTATCCATTTCACCACCTGTTGGCAGGAAGCCATTAAGCTTTTGATACTTAAAAAAACTTCGCTCATCAACATCAAAGTAAGCATACATATGAGACGTAGATACCAAAGAGGTCAACACTGTTTGACCAGTCGTAACGTAGTTACCCTTAGTGACTTCGGCATTCGATACTTTACCTGCGATAGGTGCGCGAACCAGTGTAAATTCCAGATCCAGCTCTGCCTTGGCCAAGGCTGCTTTTAACGCTGATACGCTTGCAATACTGCGCTGCTTGTCAGCAAATCGTGCATCAATGGTTTCCTGCGAAATAGCCTTAGTTTTACCCAGGCGCAGAACACGCTCATAATCTTTAATCGCTTGATTCAAACTCGTTTGAGCGCTGCTTAGTTCAGCTTTGATCCGTGTAACTTCAGCTGTGAACCATCGACTATCAATAGAGAAGAGGACATCACCCACTTCAACCATGCTTCCCTCTTTAAAATCGACCCTGTCAACGTAGCCTGACACACGAGGCACTACTGTCACTGTCTGCGGAGATTCCAAACGACCTGTGTACTCATCTAGCTCTGTTATTTTTTCAACTAACACCTGAGCCACTTCAACCCTTGGAGGCGGAGGTGTTTTCTCAGATGATACTGCATGTGAATCCTGACATCCCGACAGCACAAAAAGTGCTGCAATTGAGATAAGAAAAAGGGGAAAACCAAGGTATTTACCTATCATCTCACCATCCTCAGACTGATTTTGTACCGATCGGTATGATAAGTATATATATTGATTTAAATCAAGAATAATCTATAAAAATGAGTAGTTATTATCTATAGACAACGTATGACAGCCACATTAAGATTTAAACATTTTCATAGTAAATGACAGAAAAATCATGGTAGTTGGAACTTCTGGCCGCCCGCGTTCTTTTAACCAAGAGACAGCCTTGGAAGAAGCATTAAAAATTTTTTGGAGTCAAGGGTATGAAGGAGCCTCAGTCAAAGACCTGACTAAGGCTATGGGTATTAACAAGCCCAGTATGTATGACACCTTCGGCAATAAAGAGGAACTGTTTCTTAAAGCTGTCGATATGTACATAAGATGCGAAACTGAATTCTTTTTTCAGGCATTAGAACTGGATGATATACATCAAGTCATCACAAGCATTTTACAAGGCTCAGCACAGGCAAATTGTAGTGAAGAGAAACCCAAAGGTTGCCTGATAATTCAAGGAGCTTTGGTTTGTAGTTCGGAAGCCAGCACCATAAAACAGGCCCTCATTAAGTGTCGCAACGAGATGAGTGAAGTGCTTCAACGGCGCTTTGAGAAAGCTCGAAAAGAAGGCCAGCTGGTTGATGGAGCAAATCCCAAGGTAATGTGTCACTATCTTACCACTGTACTTAATGGGTTATCAGTCCACTCCGTAGATGATACTTCCAAACAAATGATCCATGCAGTCTCCCGTATGGCCATCGAAAACTTACACTCTTATTGTATTAATGTATCCGCAACTCACCGCCCGGATCAGGAATAAGTTGGTTAGTGGGTCAGATGTGTGGGTAAGCACATTTCCTGTTTTTCCAAAATAGACAAGATGCACGATATTATGATTGGTTTGCTGATTAACGCTTTGGAATTTGGAGTGGATATTTATGATACTCGAGTTTAGATGCACGATATTATGATTGGTTTGCTGATTAACGCTTTGGAATTTGGAGTGGATATTTATGATACTCGAGTTTAGCGGACTAGCCCGCCCGGCGGGCACACAACCCAGAGTAACTCTTAGCTGCCAACCTCAATTCTTCGTCCTACGATAAGGAAGGAGGCATATCCGAGCCAGAGACCGAACGCACACTGGTGCTCTTGCCCGAAGTTTAGCGTGGTCGGGAGGCTGGCGACCGCATCACTGATGACGCCTGGCGATCTCGTTCAGAAGACTGCATATGATCGACAGCCCCATACCCGGATATGCCTTCGTTCAGTAGTGTAGGAACGCAGTCATGAAACACAACCCAAATCCGGCTAAAGTTCAAAAGCGGATATCTGGCCATCTAAAAACCGTGAACCTCTATGCTGCAGGCATTGATATTGGTTCAGAGTTCCACTTTGTTGCTGTCCCTAAAGAGCTCGATGAACAGTCGGTTCGGTCTTTTGCCTGCTTTACCTCTGATCTCGAAATGATGACTCAATGGCTCGTGAAAATCGGAATTACGACCGTGGTCATGGAGTCTACCGGAATCTATTGGATTCCCGCTTTCGAAATGCTTGAAGAGCACGGCCTTGACGTCAAACTGGTGAATGCTCGTCATGTTAAAAACGTCCCTGGTCGTAAAAGTGATGTGCAGGACTGTCAGTGGTTACAACAACTGCATACTCATGGCCTGCTTGAGGGAGCTTTTCGCCCTGAAGATCAGGTGTGTGCCTTGCGTGCCTATATGCGTCAGCGTGAAACCCTGATCCGTTACCGGGCGTCGCACATACAGCACATGCAGAAAGCTTTACGGCAAATGAACCTGTTGTTGGACAATGTCGTTGCGGATATCACTGGCAAAACGGGGATGGGTATCATTCTCTCCATTCTCGCGGGAGAGCGTGACCCAGAGGTACTGGCCAAACACCGGGACTCTCATTGTAAAAAATCAGAGAAAGTCATTGCTAAGTCACTGCATGGGCATTACCGGGTGGAACACCTATTTGCCTTAAAGCAGTCTGTTGAGCTTTATGATTTTTACGAAAAGCAAATTGAAGCTTGTGACAAGGCATTGGAAGACCAGTTGAACCAGTTTGATGATAAGTCCGAGAGTATCTCTCTGCCTGCAAAACGCAAATCAGCCAGCGCCCCTGCTTTTGATGTAAGAACTCACCTTTACCGGGTGACAGGGGTAGATCTGACATCGATTGAGGGAATAGAGGAAAATACCGCCCTGAAGGTAGTTTCTGAAATTGGTACAGACATGAGTCGCTGGCCGACAGTGAAGCACTTTTGTTCCTGGCTGGGACTGAGCCCGGGAAACAAGATATCAGGAGGCAAAGTGTTGAGCAGCAAGACCAAAAGAATCCCTAACCGGGCCGCTTCTGCTCTGCGTATGGCTGCACTGACTCTGGTGAGTTCGAAAAGTGCGCTGGGAGCCTATTATCGTCGAATGAGAAGTAAGCTGGGGGCACCAAAAGCGATTACAGCGACTGCACATAAACTTGCCCGGCTGATTTACAGCATGCTGAAAAACGGCTCAGAGTACGTAGATAGAGGTCAGGATTACTACGAGGAGCAATACCGTGACCGAGTCATTAAAAACATGAGAAAGCGCGCTGAAGACATGGGTTACAAACTGGTCGAAATTGAAACAGCCTCACCATCTTGACTCTATGCAAATAACTAGTCCCGAAGGAGTTACTCAGAAGGTAGACGTTCTTAAATGACCGGTTTCTCTTTCAGAACACCTCGCTCTGCCTGAGCAAAAAGCTTGTGAACTTCGCCTTCATAGTCTTCAAAGTGCTGAATGGGGTCGAACTGTTGACGTAGAGCTTCCAGTTTATGATCAAGCTGCTGAATTGCATGACAGGAAGAATTGGCGATTTCAGTCAGTGGCTGACATACTTCCATCGGGGCGGCCTCTCACTAATATGGTGTCGTTTTATCAGTAAACATCATAGCGGTGTTTGGCCGTTACCCTTGCTGGGCAGGGAAAATTTGTTGCTACTGCATACTTATTGGGCTGCAGACCCTGAAAAGAGAGTCAATATGAGACTTTCACCCAATTAGCAGGTGCCATCAATGCGTAAGTCCTACCCTTTTATTTCACTGATTATCCATGGTGAGTATTTATTAACGTTCTATTATCAACATCTCCGTTAACTGTCTGTAACGTGTGACTGACTAACGCCACAGAATAGCTGTACGGTTTATGGGGACCATCATAGGGATAGCTCTATAATTTCATTCCTGAAAAGCGGTTGTTTCAGGGTCAATACTGATACCTGATCGTAAAATAGCTTAATAGACTAGCGAAGTATTGATTTCCTATTGGAGGGACTCCGTGAGTTATCAGCAAGCCCTGCGCCAAATCGTTAATGATTCGAGATTAAACACTCAACAGAAAGCTCGCTATTTATCATTGCAGGCTGAATCCATGCTGGATTGCCCAAGGTGGTCGGAGGGGGCGCAAGAACTTCTAGATTCTGGCGTGGTATGCGATATGTTTGAGGGGAATGCTCCTTTCAAGCCCAGATACGTGATGCCAGACTATGAAAAAGCGTTAAAGAAGGGGTCTGACTATCTGGAGCTGGAAGCTCCGGAAGATCTTGATGAAGCGATTAACTTTCTACTGATTCTCTTCAATCATGTTCCTTCGGTAACCGGTATGCCGGTATTTGTTGGGCGGCTTGATAAGTTACTAATGCCGTTTGTCAATGATGGTATCAGTGATGACCAGTTGAAAAAGAAAATTAAGTTGATGTGGCAGATGATTGACCGAACCCTGCCGGATGCTTTTCTCCACGCAAATATAGGTCCTGAAGATAACCGGGTAGCCAGAGCCATTCTCAGTGTTGACGGTGAGTTAGAGCAGGTTGTACCGAACCTGACATTGCGATATGACCCTG
Source organism: Endozoicomonas gorgoniicola (assembly GCF_025562715.2). Classification (NCBI taxonomy): domain Bacteria; kingdom Pseudomonadati; phylum Pseudomonadota; class Gammaproteobacteria; order Oceanospirillales; family Endozoicomonadaceae; genus Endozoicomonas; species Endozoicomonas gorgoniicola. Next base: position 3,258,622 of record NZ_JAPFCC010000001.1, on the reverse strand, counting down.
AAATCACCTCTGACGGTTTGCTGAATCAGGCTATTGAAAATATCTCAAAAACAAACAAACCACACATCGCTAATGAAGCTTTAAATGTTGCTGATTTTAAAGCGCTTGGGGATTACCAAGGCTATGGTATCGCCAGCTGCTATAACTGCCTGCCATTGGCGGGTGGGGCGCATACGTTGGTTCGTATGAACCTGCTGAAAGCGGCGCAACAATCTGAAGGCAGTGAACAAGACTTTCTTGAGCGTGTAATTCCTGAAATCAGTGAGAAAATGTATGAAATCATTCAGGCTAGAGTGAACTATCTGGTTAATGATTCAGGATTTTATAAAGAGAGTTTTCTGGTTCGGGAAAGATTCATTGATCCAAACCGGTTCACAGCAATGTTCGGTGTCTTTGGAATGGCTGAAGCCGTTAACCACTTGCTGGGAGTGGAAGCTGAAAAAGGGTATGGGCATACCATTGAAGCGAAAGAATTCGCGATCAGAATTACTGAAAAACTAGCCGCTATTGTTGAGAGTACAAAGTTGGAAAACTGCTGGCATAGCAGGGCGCTGTTTCATTCCCAGAGCGGCATAAGTATTGATGCAGCAACAAGCGCGGGCTGTCGTATTCCTTATGGTGTTGAGCCAAGTACTCTTGAACATATTCTTACGGTTATACCTCATCATCGTCACTTTACGGCAGGTGTCAGTGATATTTTCCCTATTGATGAAACCATTAAGAATAATCCTCAGGCATTAGCTACTATCTGTAAAGGTGCTATTGCGCAGGGTTTGAGAATGTTTACGGTTAATGTCGCGAATAATGACTTGGTTCGTGTCACAGGTTATATGGTTCGTCGTTCCGATATTAAAAAGCACAAAGAAGAAGGGTCCAGAATAAACAGTACTGTATTTGGTGCTGAGGCTGCAGAGAACTGTGGCATTCTTGACAGAAAATCACGGGTTATCAGTAATGAGTTTCAGCCTTGGGTTGCCATGGGTGAGTAATGGCAGAACGACTGTTTCCGGCCTGATCAGCAAGGTGATACCATTTTCCTGTGTTGACGGGCCGGGAAACAGGTTTGTAATCTTCCTGCAGGGTTGCAATTTTAACTGCAAAAACTGCCACAACCCTCAAACCATCAATTTCTGCAATCACTGTGGTGATTGTGTTGAGCAGTGCCCTTCGGAAGCACTGAGTTTAAATGACGGTAAAATTAGTTGGAATAGCAGGCAGTGTGAAAGTTGTGATCAGTGCCTTGATATTTGTCCGGTTAACAGCTCCCCAATGGTTGAAGAGAAAACGGTTGAGGAGTTGCTACAGCAGATTAGAGTGGCGTCGCCTTTTATTGATGGCATTACCCTTTCAGGCGGTGAAGCGACGGTTCAGTTGAAGTTTGTGAAAGCTTTCTTTACCGCTGTTAAAAATGACTCAGCTTTAAATCATTTAACCTGTTTGATCGATAGTAATGGCTACTTGCCGCTATCGGCCTGGAAGTCTGTACTGCCTGTAATGGATGGCGCTATGATCGACCTTAAAGCGATGGATGCTGACCTACATAAATGGCTGACGGGAAGAGATAACTTCAGGGTTTTTCAGACGATTGAATATCTGGCTTCAGTGAGTAAGTTGATAGAGGTCAGATTGCTGATAATACCAAACATTAATGATACAGCTGAGGAGAAGATGGCAGTAAAAGATTATCTGTCATCACTCAATACAAACATTAATATCAAGGTAAATGCATTCAGTAATAAAGCGGTAAAAGGTGAAGCTATTGACTGGCTGTCACTATCTGAGGAAAAGAAAGCACTGTATCTTCAGTCAATAAATAGGTGATAAAAAATGCACCCAGAAGTTGGTGCACCTGGTATTAGTTCAGACCCGGGAGGGCAGGCTAGAAACACTCTGATCTGGTAATTTCAACTTTTTCAGTAGTTCCTGAGTAAAACCGGAACCAGGCTTGCCTTTGAATGAAGGGGTGGCTGCTGGTGTTCATAAACAGATCGGGAGCGAGTTGACAGCAACAGGGTTGTGAATTTATCGTATACTGTATCTATGTACAGTATACGATAAAAGCATGATTATAACACCAAAACTATTGCAACCCCCGTCTGGGAAAACATCCTTTCCCTTTTACCAAAGCCCTGTTGCCTGTGGTTTTCCCAGCCCTGCGGCGGATTATCTGGAAGACCGGCTATCCCTTGACCAGCTTCTGGTTCAGCATCCGGCCGCAACCTTTTTTGCCCGGGCTCAGGGTAATTCGATGATAGGTGCGGGCATTCATGACGGCGACCTGCTGATAATTGATCGTTCCCTGACCGCCCGTTCCGGAGATATTGTCATCGCCTTGCTGGACGGCGAACTGCTGGTTAAACGTCTGAAGCTGAACAATAAGAAAGCCGAACTGCATTCGGAACACCCCGATTATCCCCCGGTACGATTAACGGCAGAACAGGAGCTCGATGTATGGGGCGTGGTTACACAGGTTATTCATGAGTTGCGGTCGTAATGGGCAGCGACAAGGTCATCGCACTCTGTGATGCCAATTCGTTTTATTGTTCTTGTGAACGTGTGTTTGATCCGACTCTGTTGAATATCCCTTTAGGTGTACTCAGTAATAATGATGGTTGCATTGTCGCCCGAACCCCTGAACTCAAAGCATTGGGCGTGAAGATGGGAACGCCTGCCTTTAAGGTCAGGCATCTGGTTGAACAGGGTGCCATTGTTCTGAAAAGCTCCAACTACACCCTTTATGGTGATATGTCTTCCCGCTTTATGTGGGTGCTGGAGCAGTTCAGCCCGGACGTAGAGGTGTATTCCATCGATGAGGCGTTTGTGGACTTGGCGGGCTTCCCGAAAGAACAGCTATTGATGATGGGGCAACAGATAAAACAGCGGGTACAGCAGTGGACAGGACTGCCCATCGGCGTCGGCATTTCCACCACCAAAACCCTCGCCAAACTCGCCAACTATGCCGCGAAAAAATATCGAGCTACCGGTGGTGTGGTGGACTTAACGGACTCCAAACGACAGCAACGTTTAATGGCGATCACGCCGGTAGGCGAAGTCTGGGGTGTAGGGCGAAAAATCAGCCAGCGCCTGCAACGGCAAGGCATTCACACAGCGGCAGACCTGGTCAAATGCCAACGAAGCTGGATTAAAAAACATTATTCTGTGGTACTGGAACGCACTGTCTGTGAGCTTCAGGGGGAAAGCTGTATTCCCAGAGAAGACGAAAACACTGGCAATAAACATCAGATTATCTGCTCCCGCAGTTTTGGTGGCAGGGTCACAGAAAAAAGCGATTTACATTCCGCACTGTCCAGCTTTGCCACCCGAGCCTGTGAAAAGCTGCGCTCACAACAGAAGTTTGCCCGTGAAGCCGTTGTCTTTATTCGTACCGATCCCTTTAAAGAAGCGCCTCAATATTGCCAAAGCATTCGTTTAGTAGCACCCAGCCGAACCAATGACACTCGTCTCTGGTTACAGCAGATTACTCCTGCATTAGACGCACTCTATCAGCAAGGCTACGTGTACAAAAAAGCAGGCTTTATGTTGCTTGACCTGTGCGGCAGCCAGAGTTTTCAGGGTGACTTGCTGAGTATGAACAGCCTGCCTGAAGCCAGTGAAATAATGAAGGTACTGGATGCGGTTAATCAACGATTTGGGCAACAGACGCTGAAACCGGCATCCATTGGTTTTCAGCCCGCAGGCTGGTGCATGAGCCAGCAATCGTTGAGTCCAAAATACACGACGAGGTGGAGTGATATTATGACGGTGGGTGCCAAGTAGTAATATTTGCATGCTCGTCATCATCGCAATCCTTTACAACCCTTGCTATCAGGATAGAGCGGATAGATTTGACACTCAGTTCGGGGCTTCTAAAATAAATGTGTAGCGCTCATTTATTCCCACTTGCAGGCGCTTAACAAATATCGCTAAACAGGAGATCGAATCATGCCTCAGATACTTTCCTTCTATATTGATGAAACCCTTGTTCAGGGAAAAGTCACCTACTGCAAACCATACGATATCATGGTAGAAATCACTGAGCCTTTCTCGGGCTTTAAAGCAGCTTCCCATATTCCTACTTTTGCCAGACATCATAAGCACTTTAAGGGCATAAAAGGTCATCATAAAGCCATTGAGTTGCTTATAGAGCTGTATACTGAGTTGCAAAATTCAGTAGAGTTTTGAACACTTTACTATTGGGTTGATGAATGAATAATCAAAAAATCAATATTGGCTGTGCTGCAACGAATTTATCAGTCAATTCATTTATGAGGGCAAACTCCGGCACAACCCTGATAATGATCGACGAGTGATTAGAGTGCCTGATACTGGCTCCGGATTTCTGGATCGGGAAGCGGGTATTGTATTTGTTCCGGTGGATCATGAAGGCAATACGCAAGCTTCAGAGGACGAAGTGGCAGAGATTAAATTACTGGCACACTCCCTGATTGGCAGAACTTTTGTGGATGAAAATGGTGATGAGAGACCCATCGGCTGGGACGATATGCTGCTTGTCGCACCCTACAACCATCAGGTTCGAAAGCTGAGTGATGCTCTCGGAAAAGCAGCCAGAGTGGGCAGTATCGACAAGTTTCAGGGACCGGAAGCGCCTGTCGTCTTTTTAAGCATGTGCGCCAGCGACGCCAGTGAATCCAAAAGGGGCATGGATTTTCTGTTTAACAGAAACCGCATCAATGTAGCGATAAGCCGGGCGCAATCACTGGCTGTCGTTGTCGGAAACCCGGAGCTGGGTAATCTTAACGTCAACAGTGTCAAACAGATGGAGCTTGTCAACCTGTATAACGCTCTGGTTGATTATGGGCAGAAGCCTGGTTGAAGATGTTTGCGGTTGTCAAGGTGGCACATTTAGCACTGTAAACTGCTGGATAATATCCAATGTATGGTGAATGCAGATTGGATAATCTATTTTTTGGAAAGAGTCTGAATGAGAAAAGCACTTAATTGTGTAAAATAGACATTTTCATTAGCCATCAGGTGCCTATTTCTATGTCTGTTCCATATTACGATAACAATGCAAAAGAGTTTTTTTCATCGACTTATCAAGTTGATGCATCTGATTTATACGAAGAGTTTTTACCGCTTTTAAAGCCTCAGTCTCTTATACTTGATGCAGGGTGTGGATCCGGACGTGATACATTAGCGTTCATTCAATCGGGATTTAAGGTTACAGCATTTGATGCCAGTAAAGACTTAGCGGAATTGGCCAGCAAGCATACAGGTCAGACTGTTGCAGTAGCTGAGTTCTCCAACTTTCAAAGTAATATTTTATTTGATGCTATTTGGGCATGTGCTTCTTTGCTGCATGTTCCGCCCCTTAACCTTCCAGATGTGTTTAATCACTTGGCATCATTTCTTAAGCCTGAAGGCATTTTTTACTGTTCCTTCAAATACGGGAGTGGAGTTACAAGCAGAGATGGAAGGCAGTTTACAAATGTTGATGAAAATACTTTACAAAAAATAATTCTTAATACAAGTCTTAAGATTCATAAAAAATGGATTACTAGGGATTTAAGAACTGATCGTAAATCAGAAAAATGGATGAATGCCATATTTTACAAGGCAAGCCTGAGTCAAAATTAGAATTTATATTGAGCAGCTCCGGGTTTCCTGAGCTGCTCAATATAAATTCAAAAATGTTTACTAGCCTTTGGTTCTGGCTCCCAAGTGTGGATAATCATTGGTTTTGCCTTATTGTAACAATCCTGGAGAAATGCCCTGCGTTGTTGCTCACTTTTTCCCGTTTGTTTTATTAAGGTTTCCCTGATAGGTAAGTGGCTATTAATGAAGTATTCATTTCTGTCATGCAACCTCTCCAGAAGGTTTATAGAGGGAAGTTGCTCAAACTTTCCACCAACGCCTCTATTACACTCTTTACATGCTAATACCAGGTTCCATATTCCATTGATTAATGGGAGTTCGTTACGTAGCATCCAAGGCATAAAATGATCTACATCAGCCAATTCAGGGTGGCCTGTTTCAATTGAAATCGAATCGTAACAGTAGAAGCACCGCCCTTTCTGGTAACCATTCAGGCTATCTCGCGAGCTGGTAATAGTTATGCGTCGGTCATTTATTCTGGAAAATAGATTATTATTTTCAATGTCATGGTTAATTGACAGGAGATTCTTCGATATACCCATTTGCCATGCTGTTTCCACTAGTTTCCAGCGTGCCTCAGTTTCTTGGTTTAAACAGTTAAATCCAGAACTTTCTGACAGTTTGAATAAGTTATCTGTTAAGTAAATATTTTTATCTGCTTTTTTTCTGCCATCTTCAAAAAAACGTATACCGATTTCTTGTCTATTGACGTTATGAAATGCATCTATGACATTTTCAAAACCAAACTTCACTGTTTGGCTTACCAGTTTGTCATGGTCAATTTCTCCCCGATTGAACGCTGTGCAGACGTCGAGAAATCGACTTGAACGAGACGTGGTTTGTTTTTCTGCGGTTTCCAGATGTTGACAGATGTGTCTCGAAAACGGAACAGCCAACTGCTCAAGTGTAACAGTGTGATGATTGCTGCTGGCTAACTGGTGCAGTGATTTTGCAAGTGCAAATTTATACGACGCAACATTTTTGCCAAAAAGGATAATTCCGCGCCAATAATTCTCCAGAGTGGGTTCTATTTCGTAAAAGCGTGACAAAGTTTCCTCAATGATCGTCCATGACAACCGATTATCAATCCATGATGATTTAATAATTATAGCTATTAAAAATTAATATGTAATTTCATTTATTTATATAAGTAAAAACCACTTTATAAGTGGAACGAACGAACAAGAAAATATGTCCTTTTGACACAGTGACTGAAGGAAAGTTGCTATCCGAGAGAGGAGTTATTGGAAAAATGTTGTCATAGTCCCGTTTTGGGACTATAAATGAGGCATGAGAATTATTGCATTATCGACATTAAAGAATTTTTGGCTCAAGAAACCGGAGTATTCCGATGTTATTGAGCCGGTTTTAGCCTGGTATCGACAGACCCTAAAGGCTGACTGGTCTTCACCTTCTGATGTAAAGCGTGATTACCGTAACGCCAGCATACTAAAAGGCGGAAGGGCTGTTTTCAATATTGCCGGGAACAAATACAGGCTGATCGTCTGGGTAAACTACCCATACCGGGTTGTGTATGTCCGTTTTTTGGGTACCCATGCTCAATATGACAAAATTGATGCGCAGACTATTTAACGATGGAGATGAAAAGGATGGATATTAAACCGATAAAAACGACTGAAGACTATCAGTCCACCCTGAAAGAAATCGAGTCACTTATGATGGCCGAGTCTGGTACTTCCGAAGGCGACAGGCTGGATGTTTTGGTTACATTGGTAGAGGATTACGAGCGTCGTCACTGTCCGCTCGACTTGCCTGATCCGGTTGCTGCGATCCAGTTCCGGATGGAGCAGGAAGGCTTGTCTGCTAAAGACCTGGAACCAATGATAGGTAAACGTAATCGCGTTTATGAAGTATTAAATCGTAAACGCCCGCTGACGTTAAAAATGATCTGGAGACTGCATCAGATGCTTGGTATACCAGCAGAGTCGCTTATAAAGCAACCGCTATAAATTATTCTTTTCTTCCTTGTTCTCCCGGCACTCAACGCCCTGAGTCTGATCTTCAGGATCACAGACAGAGAAGTTTTTTGGCGGTAATACGGGATATGCACCGTCCAGCTACATGTTGGTAAATAGAGGGCAGGCTGCTGGCGACTTTACGCATTATTAATCTGCTACATTACAAGGCCAGAGAACAGGACAGTCAGATAATTTACAGGTAATAGAATGGATGTATTGATTTCAGCCTCTAATGCATTTTGCAAATATTTCAAGGTCGAACTGGACAGGCTGCCCAGTCCCGATGGAAAGCGGGTTGGTACCCAGCCAGTTCAGACTTCCCGCGACTGTGTAGCTTGGCAGTGTCATGCCGTAAAACGAAAAACCTCCCTGGGCGAGAGGACAGATGTTCTGGCTGTGGAAGCCCGAAGCCGTTATGTGCTGTTATTTTCAAACCCGGGTTTTGAGTCTCTTAAAGACTTTACCCGCAGTTTCAGAAAGCGCTGGGCTGAGGAAAGCGTTCATATGGCGATTGAAAGCGGTGCGATCTCACGCCGACCAACACCTTCTTTGTTTCATTTCGATTCCTGATCTTCCCATAAGCCTTGAAGCCAAGCCATTTGAGATAACCTTTGTACATCTGGAGTCTAATGCGGGTCACGTTTCAAACAGGTTGATACCACATCCGTGAGCAAAAGACACATACAAAAAAACCTGCAAAACTGCAGGTTTCTTCACTTTCAAAAAGTTGGTCGGGGTAGAGAGATTCGAACTCCCGACATCCTGCTCCCAAAGCAGGCGCGCTACCAGACTGCGCTATACCCCGAATTGTGCGGCTTATTTAGGCTCGTAACCATGAGCATGTAAAGTGGTCGGGGTAGAGAGATTCGAACTCCCGACATCCTGCTCCCAAAGCAGGCGCGCTACCAGACTGCGCTATACCCCGAACTGTGCGGCTTATTTAGACTCATAACCATGAGCATGTAAAGTGGTCGGGGTAGAGAGATTCGAACTCCCGACATCCTGCTCCCAAAGCAGGCGCGCTACCAGACTGCGCTATACCCCGAATTGTGCGGCTTATTTAGACTCATAACCATGAGTATGTAAAGTGGTCGGGGTAGAGAGATTCGAACTCCCGACATCCTGCTCCCAAAGCAGGCGCGCTACCAGACTGCGCTATACCCCGAATTGCCTGAACAGAATCCAGCCCTGTTCAACGACGGCGGCTAATCTACCAAAATGATTTGCGTATTACAAAAGTATTAACCGAAAAAATGGATTTTTCAGATCCGCAGGGCAATATTTCGGAGAATGTGGGATTATCTTACCACTTACGGTTTTATTGACTTCCCTTGTCGTCAATTGCTTCTGGATGACGTTACAATAGCCGCCGAACCTTAGTCTCTGGAGTTATTTGTGTTAGCGCTCATTGCGTTTGTAGCGGTTGCCCTGGTGGTATCGTTTTTCTGTTCCGTATTTGAATCGGTTCTTCATCATCTCACCCCGGCTTATGTCATAAATCTGGAAAAGAAACAGAGTCGCTGGGCAAGTGCGGTCAGGGGGTTGCACGACAATCTCGATCGTTCACGGGCAGCCGTGCTGATCCTGAATACCATTGCCCACACTGTTGGTGCAGCCGGGGCAGGGGTTCAGGCCGCCAGCGTGTTTGGTGATGGTTCGACTGGCCTGTTTGTTGCCGTTCTGACTCTGTTAATTCTGTTTGTGTCAGAAATTATCCCTAAAACTCTGGGGGCAAATGGCTGGCAGAAACTGGCCCCGTCTACGGCAGTGTGTGTCAGTTTTCTGGTCAAGTTACAGATGCCGCTCATCTGGCTGGCTGAACAGATTACCCGACAGCTGACTCCCAGACATAAAAAGAGTGATTATCTGCGTGATGAAATCAGCGCCATGGCAGATATTGGCGAAGAGGAAGGTGTTCTTCACGGCATTGAGTCGGATCTGCTTAAAAACATGCTTCGCTTCAGGGATCTGAAAATTGTTGAGATCATGACACCTCGCTCAGTTCTGTTCACTCTGCCTGAATCCATGGATGCAGAAACTTATCTGCAGACATACCCTGACAATGCCTTCTCAAGGGTTCCGGTTTATAGCGATGAACCGGATGATATCAATGGCTTTGTAATGAAAAATGACATCCTGATGGCTTATCATCAGAAGGGTGGCAAAGCGACGCTGGGTGAACTGAAGCGTCCTATCATTGCTGTGCTTGAAAATGAATCCCTGCCGAGATTGATGACAACGCTGCTGGAGCAACGCAATCATATCGCCATGGTGGTGACTGAGTATGGCGATATCAGAGGTATTGTGACGCTGGAAGATATGATTGAAACCCTGCTGGGTCGTGAAATCGTTGATGAAAGCGATGAGGTGGTGGATATGCAGCAGGTGGCACTGCAGAAGTGGGCAGAACGACTGCCGTCGCAATTACACTGACAAACAATGGGGTGGGGTTGTTCATATAAAGCCGCTCTGTCTATATTGGTGTAGTGATCATTTCAGAAAATCATCAGAAGAAAACAGATGGCTTTATTACAACTGGTTGACGAATCTCACCCTCATTTAAGACAACCAACCCAACCCGTTTCCGACTTCGGCGACAGCTTGCAGACAATTGTCGATGACATGCTTGAAACCATGTACGAAGTAAACGGTGCGGGTCTGGCTGCCACCCAGGTTGGGCTGGATATTCGGGTAGCGGTTATTGATGTTAGCTCTGATCGCAGCCAGCCGCTGGTTCTGGTTAATCCGGAAATTATTGACTCAGGCAGTGAGCAGAATATGGAAATGGGCTGCCTGTCGCTACCCGGTTGCTGGGCTGCGGTTAAACGTGCTGGTTGGGTTAAAGTCCGGGCGCAGGATCGTAATGGTGAATTTTTTGAAATGGAAGGTGAGGGGATTCTTGCCGAAGCATTTCAGCACGAGATCGATCACCTGGATGGTATTCTTTTCATCGATAAGCTATCTCCGCTCAAACAAAAGATGGTGCGGCAACGGGCTAAGAAAGCATTAAAGAAACAGCAGCGACGCGGTTAGGGGAGCAGTGACAGTATTTTGATCGTATTAAGACGAGTCGCTTCTGCAATCTCCGCTTTAGGTTCCCGACGAAGCTCAGCCAGAGTTTCAAGCACCACAGTCAGTTGTGCGGGTTCATTGCGTTGGCCCTGAAAGCCACACAGCGGCATATCGGGCGCGTCGGTTTCCAGTACTAATGAACTCAGGGGCAGGGAAGCGGCCAGGGCTCTGGTTTTCTTCGCTCTTGGGTAGGTGATGCCGCCACCAAAACCAAGACAGAATCCTTGTTCAATATACTGGTAGGCTTGCTGCTCGCTGCCGGAAAAGGCATGTACTATGCCACCCTGTTTAACTGGCTTTTGTCGCAACTGTTTCAGTATCAGGTCATGGGCTTTACGGGCGTGCAGAATAACGGGTTTTCCAAATTGCCGGGCCAGTTCCAGTTGTTCGGTAAGCCAGAACATCTGAGCTTTACGATTAACGCTTTGCAGGGCAAAGTCCAGACCTGCTTCACCAACAGCGACAATGTGTTCGTTGGTTTCAAAATACTCTGCCAGCCTTTGCAGGTCGTTTGGTTCGTGCTGACCCACAAACCATGGGTGAATACCCAGTGCGGCAAACAGTTTCACTGGTTTCTGTATGTCTGAGCACATTTGTAGCAATGGTTCCCAGCGTTCCGATTCAGTTCCGGGAACGCAGATAACTTCAACCCCCTGTTCAAAGGCAGTCGTTAGAACCTGTGACCGATCCGGGTCAAACTCTGGAAAATCAAGGTGGCAGTGGCTGTCTATCAAGGGGGAGCAAGTTATCATTGTCGTTCAATGTTGTAGGTGATTGTGCGTATAATGCTGCCATGAATTATAAGCAGTATGGCGGTGTGTTGCTGGTACTGATTTTTATTGTCGTGCTGGTAGCGCTGCCCGGATTATTAAAACAACCATTTCTTCGTTCATCTGAAGATAAATCCAGAGAATATTATCACTCGAACTGTCGGGTTTCAGCGGGTTGTCTGCTGGACTTTGAGGAAGGCTCCGTCAATCTTGTCATTAAGCCTTATACTATGCCAGTATTGCAGCCATTGCAGGTTGATGCGCTTGTCGACGGCGCTAAGCCGGTATCGGTGAGCCTGGAATTTGTTGGGCGGGATATGCCAATGGGATTGATGCCGTATCATTTATCGCTGCAGCAAGGCTCAGCAGATCAGCACCCGGCCGGTCAATGGCATTTTGAGGGTTCGGCAATGATTACGTTTTGTCCGGCTGACCGGAACATGGTCTGGCTGGCAAAGGTAGTGGTTGAGTTTGATCAGTTAACAAGAATAATGGTTTTTGAGTTGGAGAATAAGTAAATGAAGTATCTGGCACCTGCCTTTCGCTCTTTTAAAGCATCCTTTTCCGGCTTAGCAATTTCTGGCTTAGCAATTTCCGGCTTGACGATGGCTGGCTTATCAATGGCTGTTTGTATCGGTTCCGCACATGCTGCTGTTGTTGATATCTCCGACCCGATGGTGAGAGCCGTACCGCCGACATCCACCAATACGGCAGCGTATATGACGTTGCAAAACAACGGCAAGGACGATATCAAACTGGTCAGCGCAGACAGCAGCGTGGCCGAAAGGGTAGAGATACACGGTCATCGCCATGAGGGAGACAAAATGGTGATGTTTAAAGCGGATGAGCTGTCGCTACCTGTGGGTAAAGTGGTTGAGCTTAAGTCTGGCGGCTACCACATTATGCTAATGGGGTTAAAAAGAACGCTGGAGGCAGGCGAAGAAGTGCCATTAACTCTGCATTTTTCTGACTCAGATGCCATAGATATCATGGCTCCGGTCAAGCCGTTGATGAAAACCATGTCGAAAGATTCACACGGTCATTCTCATTAAAATGTTGGCTGTTGGCTTGGCCGTATGAACAGCTAAAAGCCAACAGCCAAATTGTTACCGACTTAGAACAGATTCTGAACCAGCAGATAAATATAACGGGCAGCCACACCGGCGCAGAGTCCGCCTATGGTATGCGCAATGATCGCCTTGGAGGTCAGCTTGCGAAAGCCCAGAGTGTCCAGCATGGCAGTGTGTGTACTCAGATAACCACTCCAGCACATGCCCATAGCTGTGAACACGGCAATATCGCTTTCACTGATAATGCCCTGGGAGATAAAGTTAGGCACCAGTGACATGGCGGCACCGACAGCGCCCAGTGATGTAATCGGAAACGCGACCAGTTCAGGGTGGTCAAAACCAAACAGCAACTGGAACAGCCAGGACAATTCACCCGCCAGTTTCGGCAACAGGGCGACGCCTTCGTAAGCCGCACCGGTATAACCTTCCGCAGAAGGGCCGAAGGTCAGTACCATTACGATGGTACTGATAATCAGTACGCCGGGAATGATTGCCATGCCCATTTCTACGCCGCTTTTTCCCCCGTCCAGAATCGAATTCAGGCCACGTAGCCAGACAGGGCTGTTGTCATGATCTTCGGGCAGCTCTGAGTTTTTTGAGTTGAGGTTGTTCAGGTTGATGGCTTTGATATCAGAGGCGGTCAGTCGCTGCATCAGGCGTGTGGAAATGACTGCGCCGACCATTGCGCCCGCCAGCCCTACCAGTGCCGCATTAAGAAAGTTCTGGCCGGGAGCGCTTTCCAGTGTGGCCATAAAGGTAATAACGATCAGTCCCATGCCAAAGGCTGTACCAAAGTTGGTCAGGGAAATCAGCTCATGGGGCTTGAAACTGCTGCTGAAGCGTTTGTCTTTGGTAAGGCTGATAATCGCGGGATTATCCGAGAAAAAGGTCATCATGGCGGCCATGGCGGCTCGACCGGGCAAGTTGAACACAGGGCGCATCAGCGGCATCAGTAGGCGTTCCAGCAGGCTGATGACATGGAATTCAGTAAGAAGCCGACTCAGGGCGCCTGCAAGTACGGTAATACCCATAAGGAACAGAACCGTATGTAAAAGCAGGTCGTGCGCCGTGTTAAACAGTGTGTTGAACATATTGGAGAGCCCCATTTCAGAGCCCAGGTAACCAAAAAACAGAACCAGAAACAGTATCAGGCCCAGAGGTTCGATGATCTGGCGAGCACTAAGGCTGCTCGTTTGGGTTTTGTCTTTATCAGACACCGAGACAAATTCATTCATATAGGCTCCGGGAGGGGGCTGGAGAGTAAAGATTAGGTGAAAACAGGCGATTACGCAGAATTTTGAACAGTTATGCTACATAAAACAGTGACTCAGGCGGTTATTTAATACTTATAATAAGGCCGGAAGTCCCGGCCTTTTACAGAAATCAGTGCTCGCGGGTAGTACGGAATTCAACGTCCGGATAACGTTCCTGAGACAGCGACAGGTTAACCCGGGTTGGAGCCAGGTAGGTCAGGTGACCACCACCATCTATGGCCAGGTTTTCAGCGCATTTACGCTTGAACTCTTCCAGTTTTCTCTCGTCGCTGCACTCAATCCAGCGAGCGGTGTTAACGTTCACCGGTTCATACAGGGCTTCTACCTTGTATTCATCTTTCAGACGGCGCATAACCACATCGAACTGCAGGATACCCACCGCACCCAGAATCAGGTCATTGTTGTTGAGCGGCATAAACAGCTGGGTGGCGCCTTCTTCCGACAGTTGCTGCAGACCTTTCTGAAGTTGCTTCAGCTTCAGCGGGTCTTTCAGACGAACCCGGCGGAACATCTCTGGCGCGAAGTGCGGAATACCGGTGAATTTCATCAGTTCGCCCTGACTGAAGGTGTCGCCGATCTGGATAGTGCCGTGGTTGTGCAGACCGATAATATCGCCGGACATCGCTTCTTCAACATGAGAACGGTCACCCGCCAGGAAGGTCACAGCGTCGGCGATTTTAACATCCTTGCCAATACGCACATGTTTCATCTTCATGTTGCGGGTGTACTTACCGGAACAGATGCGCAGGAAGGCTATACGGTCACGGTGTTTCGGATCCATGTTGGCCTGAATCTTGAAAACGAAGCCTGAGAACTTGTCTTCCGCAGGCTCAACAGCACGTTCATCCGTATGACGGGGCAGGGGAGCCGGAGCCCAGCGGGCAAAGTCGTCCAGCATTTCACGTACACCAAAGTTTGCCAGTGCGGTACCAAAGAATACCGGTGTCATCCGACCCGCCTGATAGGCTTCCAGGTCGAATTCATGGCTGGCTCCCTGAACCAGCTCGATTTCCTCAACAAAGTCGTCATAGAGTTCACCCAGCAGTTCCCGGGCTTCGTCGCTGTCCAGCCCCTGAATGCGGATGTCTTCCGGAATCGTATGGCCCTGACCCGGTGTAAACACATGGATGGTATCGGTGTACAGGTTGTAGACGCCTTTAAAGCGTTTACCCATGCTGATTGGCCAGGTGACAGGCGCACACTGGATTTTCAGGATGCTTTCTACTTCGTCCAGTACTTCAATCTGGTCTCGTACTTCGCGGTCCATCTTGTTGACGAAGGTGAAAATCGGAGTGTCGCGCAGACGGCAGACTTCCATCAGTTTGATGGTTCGGTCCTCGACACCTTTGGCACCGTCGATCACCATCAGACAGCTGTCTACGGCAGTCAGGGTTCGGTAGGTGTCTTCCGAGAAATCTTCGTGTCCCGGTGTGTCCAGCAGGTTGACGGTGCAGCCTTTGTATGGAAACTGCATCACCGAGGTGGTGATGGAGATACCGCGCTCCTGCTCCATCTTCATCCAGTCAGAAGTGGCCATGCGCCCGGACTTTTTACCCTTGACGGTACCCGCCATCTGGATAGCGCCACCCAGTAGCAACAGCTTTTCAGTGATGGTGGTTTTACCCGCATCAGGGTGGGAGATGATTGCGAAAGTACGGCGTTTTGCCACTTCCTGAGCCAGTGCGCTCATTGATACCTGCCAAGAATACTCAAAAAAACTAGCTGCATTATATAGGCTCTGGCAGCTAAAACCAGTGACCTGTCCTGAATAACCAGTTTCCGGCAGGCTGTTTTCTTCAGACTGTGCGCCGATAACCTGTTTAATCAAAGTGGCTAGACTTTATACGCATTTATGGACGCACTTCAGAGACTGTTAACCACTCCGGTCGGCAGTATGGCCGACATTGCAGGGGAGAACGAGCATGCGCCCGTTGGGGTATGGCGTGGGCATAGCGTCCAGCCTTTCCCTCTTGGGCGGGAGTTGGGGCTGTCTGAAGGCGATGAAGTGGCTGTGGAAGATGTGACCGGGGCGCTGGAAGAGCGTTACGGGTCTTTTGTGAAGCGTGAGATAGAGCAGCATCTGGAGGGCATGCAGACCCTGAGTGACAGGGATGTTGCCATCATTGACAAGCAGGCCAGAAAGATATTTCGTGAAGTCAGGGGTGGAAACCAGGAGCTGATACAATCTGAAGTCACTGTGGAATGGGTTGGCAGGCTGTTTGAGTTCTTGCAGACGGAGCCGAACGACGACAAGCCGGGAGTTGGCTGGAATTATCTGCCAGAACATGAGCAGGAGTATATGGTGGAGTCTGTCCGGATCAGTATGCAGGCAAAACAGAGCGTACTCACTTTTGATGACATTGATCACGAGGGCGTGACCAGTCTGGAGACTCATCAGACACTGTTTGCCGGGTCGGCGCCGCAGATTGCCCGGGTTCTTGAAGATCAAGGGCTGAAGCCGCCCATCAAACCCGGTGATCTAAGGGATTTTGCTGAAGAATTATTTTTTTTCACCGAGCCTCCCGGTCAGGAGATCAACCGGAAGGAGCTGGGGCTTATGCGCAATGCGGATGTCTTTACCAATCGTACCGCAAAGCTGCTCTATAACTCCCCCCTGGAAATGATGCATGAAAAAACGCTTGATATGCAGAAACAGGAGGCAAGGGGTCACGCCAAAAACCTGATGCGTGGGCTTTCAGCCGTTGATAAATATAGCGAAAATCTTCCGAAGGTTTTACATGAAGCGATGATCAGCGATTTACGCAGCCAGTTTTTTGCCACACTTGATCATATTCACCAACTGGAGGTGCTGGAGGCGAACAATCCTCTGAATCAGGCTCACTGGCAGCAGTGTAAACAGGATGAGCTCGTTATGGCTCTGGATGTGTTGCTGGCTGAAGAAAAGCGACTCGGGGAAAAAATTGGGCAGGGCAGCAATGATGGAAAAGGCTCGAAAGCCCGGTTTTTAAACCGAATTAATCAGTTGATCAATGAATTTGATGATCTGGCTGAAAAGGTTGGGAGTAATAAAGATGAGGACCTGTTACCCAATGGTGAACACTCCGATGCGCTGGGGGTTGAAAGATTAGGGCGACGGCCTGTTCAGGACGCCAGTCGCTATGCCCGTTTGATTGCCCGGCGACTGAAAGACATTGGTATCAGGAAAGTGGATAAAAAGCTGAATGAGGCCAGAACCAGAAGAATGGCCAGTGTTCCCTGGAAAACGGTTGAAACCCGCCTTGAGCCTCGCATCAACAACAAACCCCTTAAGCTGCAAAGCCGGATTATTCCCGCCGCAGAGTTTAGGCTGGATATGGGACATTCGCACAATGTTGATATATTCCCGGTTCATCTGCGTGGCAAGGGCAAACCTTCTTCGAAAAGGGATGAGGCGAATAATGCCGTTAATCTGGGCGAAACGCAGTTGCTACTTGAGCAGGGAGGGAAACAGAAAAGGCTGTTCAGAGGGTTGCGTTCCGGCACTCTGATGGCATTTGGGATCTCAAAGAAAAAAACACGGGAAAAGGCCAATGATGCAAGATGTTACGACCTGGCTGTTTCCAGTCTGAAACAGGTGCTGGACGATAGCCCTGAACTCTTTAATCAACAGCCTGTTCCCATCAGGCTGTCAACACTGCAGCTTCTGACACCGGATAAAGGGCGTCACTGGTTTCGTGTGCATGATGATGAACTGAAAATGCAACGGGAACAGGTGGAAGCGTTAAAACGATTAAAAGCCCGGCTGGACGATGGTGAGAAACTGGCTATTACAGACAGCTACGGTCATGTTCACGAAGTGGAGGTTGAATTTGATTTTGCGACGACCAATTTCGGTGTCAACAACCTTGCACTGGAAACAAAGTGGAGGGCCATGGGGCCATGGGGAGCTGTCAGAGACGACAATCTGGAAGGGTTAGAAAAGTTGATGGGCGGTGTTGAGCCTGGCGATGAGATTGGCGGCTGGGCTCAGGACTTTTTGAATGGTCCGGCGTCTTCTAAAGAAAAGATAATTGTCAGGCAGCTGATTGAACAGATTCGTGACCTGTATGTCACCGAAGATTATAAGCGGGAAGGGGAAGACGCTTATAAAATGGTCGCTCGTCTACTGCTTCTGTCTTATAAGCTGGGACTGATCACGCACTTTAACTGTAAGAGTGGTAAAGACCGTACGGGGGAGGCTGATGCAGCTGTCAAACGGCTGGCTGCTCAGGTAGAAGCGTTGGGTTATGTGCCTGATCCCAGGCAGCCTGTCAGTCAGGAAGAACGGGTTTTATCCCAGATGTTTGCACTGGAAACCGGAAATGTCCTCTGGCAACAGATGAATATCAACCGTCCCGGCTATAAAACGACAACCGGCAAGAGAAGGCTGGGTGAAAGGGTGTTTGGTATGATCCATGTTTAAGGTTGCTTCTGGCTCTTCTGGTTCTTCTGGTTCTTCTGGTTATCGGTCAGATTAAAATCCTGCTTCCAGATTGTCTCAATTACCATAAACAACATTGCAGTACTCCAGCCGGAAAGGATAATACCATTGATGGACTGAATGCCTGTCAGTAGTCGTGTATCTCCGGTCAGGACGATGTCGCCATAGCCCAGTGTTGTGAAGGTCACCATGGAAAAGTAGATGGCGTCAGGCCAGGAGAGAATAACTTCCACTTCCGGGATGGCGTGGTAAGCGGCTGCCCACAAGGTGATTTCTGCCAGATGAAGGAATACAACGATTAGTGCTGTAGTGGTAAGAACCAGAAAGTGGGATTTGGTGGTGGCCAGCAGATGAGGGTGTGACTTGCTTAGCTTTTGCAGCCCTTTGAGCCATAGTGTGGTTCCGGCTGCGTGGAGCAGAACCGTCAGCGTTACCATTAGCGAACCATACAGAGAAGCATTCAGCAGCATACTATTTCTTGTCTAAAGCCAGTGTTTTGAATCTTGAGGGCTTCGTTCTGAGAAGCCCTGGTCCAATGGATTTAACTATCTAATAAGTGCGGGCTAATAAGTGCGGGCAACCGCAAAATTTGCCAGTTCTTCCATCGCTGAGCGGTAAGGCGATTCCGGCAGTGCGGACAGGCTGGCAATGGCTTTTTGAGCCTGCTCCTGTGCTCGCTGTGCAGTGTAGTCCAGGGCGCCACAGTCTCGAACGGCGGAGATAATGGCATCCATATTGTCAAGGCCGTTCCCTTCTTCAATGGCTTGACGCACCAGCTCTTTCTGTTCCGGCTTGCCTTCTGACAGGGTGAAAATCAGAGGCAGGGTGGGTTTGCCTTCTGCCAGGTCATCACCCAGGTTTTTACCCATGGCTTCTGCGTCACCGGTATAGTCCAGCAGGTCGTCAACCAGCTGGAAAGCCATGCCAAGGTGATTACCGTAATCGCACAGGGCCTGTTCGGTTTTCCTGTCCTGACCGGACAGGATAGCAGCGGTTTGGGTAGACGCTTCAAACAACATTGCCGTCTTGCAGCGAATCACTTCCATGTACTGGGCTTCCGTGACGCTGGAATCGTTGATGTTCATCAACTGCATCACTTCACCTTCTGCAATCACATTGGTGGCGTTGGCCAGAACATTGAGCAGGCGCATGTTGTCGAGACTGACCATCATCTGAAAGGCTCGGGAGTAGAGAAAGTCGCCCACGAGAATACTCGGTGCATTACCCCATAAAGCATTGGCGGTGTCACGGCCACGGCGCAGGTCGGACTGATCAACCACATCGTCGTGGAGCAGGGTGGCGGTATGCAGGAATTCGATGACAGCGGCCAGTGGAATATGGTTTTTGGCGTTATGGCCACGGGCGTTATAGCCACAGGCGTTGGCGGTCAGCAGAACCAGCAGGGGGCGCAGGCGCTTACCGCCAGACTGGATAATGTACTGGCCTATTTTACTGACCAGTACGACATCGGAATGCAGCTGTTCACGAATGCACTGGTCGACCAGGGCGAAATCGTCACGGACAACAGCTTGGAAAGAGGGTTGTTTACGATCAGGCATAGGGTTGCTGCAGAAGGTCTAAATGGCTGCATCCTATGGAGTGCTTGCGGTGCTGTCAATAGCCGCAGTGGTTATAGCGGCTTATCCGGCTTCCAGTGAGGTGAGTGCATACAGGCGCTGATAGTCCAGGTCAGGTTCATAGCCCCGGTACATTCGGGCAGAGAGAAAGTCGATGGGTTGGCCTTCAAAGCTGTGTACCAGATGACGTGCGTAGCGGTTGGTTTCTGGTATATCGCAGAAAACAGGCTGTCCGTGGCTGTGCTGGAGCAGAGCCTGCATCAGGTGTTCGGCAATCACCAGGGTGTCAGCAAACAATGGGCCAATCTTATAGCCGGTGATGCACGGGCGCAGAACGCCAAAGCCTTTGATGTCTTGATGATCGCGAAAGCAGAAAGCACTGGCTTCGGGCTGGGTGACCCAGGCTTTCAGGTAGGGCTTGCGTTTCCCGGGAAACAGCTGTTCTTCGTAGTCAAGAAGCTCCAGCAGACGTATATGCCTGAGGTTTATGACATTCGGGTGAAGCTTGTCCGGAGCGTGTTGCCAGTTGAATTCAAAGCGTTGGTTGATATGGGCAGTCCGAAAGCCCACCGAGCGGTATACGCTTTCTTTTTCCAGAACGCCGTCAAGGGACAGGTTGCGGTAGCCCGCCATCTGTAGCCGTCTGCGGGTCATCATCAGGCCAATTCCCTGTCCACGGTATTCTGGTTTGACAATGAAGTTGCCAAAGCTGGCATAGCGGGCATTGTGCCTGAATACGGCGGAAACGCCCACCAGTTCGTCATCCAGTTTAAGACCAATAAACCCACTGGCAAATGCTTTGTAAAGAGTACCTGCGTCGTGGATGCCAGGATTCCACCCTTCCCGGGCGATCCACTGATACATGGTTTGCACTTCTTCCCGACTCAGGGTGTCGATGTGAATGTTTCCCCGCATGGTAGTACCTCATCGCTAGCAGTCATCATTTATAGTGTTTGTTAAATAGAGTTTTCTATTAAGACGGCTTATTGCCGGTATTGTTGTATCCACAGGTCAGCAATGCTGGATCGAGTGGTAAACCACACATCAGGATAGCTGCTGGTGTAGTTCAGGAACTTTCTGATGGCTTCGCTGCGTCCGGGATGCCCCGACAGCCGGTAATGCAGACCAACAGTCATCAGGCCGGGTTGCGCTCCGCCTTCCCTGTACAGACAGTCAAACGTATTTTTCAGGTGCTGGTAAAAGTGGCCGGGCGTTATCCAGCCAGGGCTGGAGCCGTAAAGACAATCGTTATTGAGCAACGTGTAGGGGATGATCAGATGTCCGTTCTGCCACCAGGGGTAATCGTCGGAATAATCATCGCTGTCCCACTGCAGTCCGGCTTCGGTCACCAGTTCACGGGTGTGCAGGCTTTTACGTCCCGTGTACCAGCCCCGGGCGAGTTTGCCGGTGCTTTGGTGAATCGTATCCAGAGTGCGTAGCAGATGTCGCCGTTCGTCCTCTCTGGAAAAGTGCTGATAATCAATCCAGCGCCAGCCATGTCCCGCGATTTCATGGTTCGACTGACCCAGAGCTGAAGCGATAGCCGGGTTACGAGCCAGAGCCTGACCACAGGCAAAGACGGTGACGGGTACGTTGTATTCATCAAACAGCCGGTGCAGTCGCCAGAACCCCGCTCTGGTGCCATAGGCAAACAGGCTTTCACTGGACGGGTGACGGGTGCCGGTTCGCTCAGACAGGCCGGGAAAGCCGGAAAGGTAGTGTTCCGAAGAGTCGTCCCCATCCAGTACGTTACGCTCAGCTCCTTCTTCCAGATTCAGTATCAGATTGATCGCCAGCCGTTGGTTTGCGGGCAGCCTGATGGTGGGCGGCTGTCCTGCGTAACCTAACCAGTTGCGGGGGTAAGGGGTTGATTGATCGGTCATCAGTGGCTGTACCTATAGAGGTCGAGTCAATTAATAACCAAGAGAATAGACAAACCTACTTGCCAGATGGGCTGGCATTACTTAAAATTTGCGCCCCTATCTGAGAATCCGGTGCGGTGTGCCATTTTGTTATGAGTTTTATTTGAAGCTTATGCGGTGCCGCTCTTTTGAAGTGATTTTTAGGTAGCTAATGAAAATTCCGCCAGAACATTGCTTTCGGGAGAGTGTTCCCAAAAGAGTGCTCCCAAAAGATTGTTTTTGAGCGGATGCCTTTGACAAAGAGGCTGACAGGATTTTCGGAGATTATTATGTACGCTGTTATCAAGACCGGCGGCAAGCAGTATCGCGTTGCTGAAGGTACCACCCTTAAAGTAGAAAAGCTGGACGTAGCTGCTGGCGAGAACGTTGAAATTACTGACGTTCTGCTGATCGCTAACGGTGAAGAGCTGAAAGTTGGCGCGCCAGTGATCGAAGGTGCCAAGGTGACTGCTGAAGTCGTAGCTCATGGTCGTGGTCCAAAGATCAAGATCATCAAGTTCAAGCGTCGTAAGCACCACCGCAAGCAAATGGGCCACCGTCAGTGGTTCACTGAGCTGAAGATCTCCAGCATCGCTGGTTAATTTCGGTTTCATAACGCTGATGGGTTATTTTTAACCCATTTTATGTTTTAGAAGGTGGGTGTCTGGTTTGGTCGCTGGCCACTTCACCGGGTTAAAAGGAGAGCATAATGGCTCACAAAAAAGCTGGCGGTTCTACCCGCAACGGTCGCGATTCAGAAAGTAAACGCCTTGGTGTCAAGCGCTTTGGCGGTCAGGCAGTTATCGCAGGTAACATCCTGGTTCGTCAGCGCGGTACTCGTTTCCACGCTGGTGAAAACGTTGGTATTGGCAAGGATCACACCCTGTTCGCCAAGGCTGACGGCAAGGTAGTATTTGAGGTTAAAGGTCCTCAGAAGCGTAAGTACGTTCGTATCGAAGCTGCTTAATCGCTACTGCTTTTTACCGGGTGCCCTGATTGATATCAGGAAAGGTTATCCGGTAAACAGAAAGCCCCGCTTTAATGCGGGGCTTTCTCGTATCTGAGATATATTTATTACCGGTGTCTGGAGATAAGTTTTTTACGACAAAGAATTTATGTGCAGGCATCGCTACTGAAGGCGAATGCTGCAGGAGGTTGTAGATGAAGTTTGTCGATGAAGCCACGATCTGGGTTCAGGCAGGTAAGGGCGGTAACGGTGCTTTAAGTTTCCGTCGTGAGAAATATGTTGCCAAGGGTGGCCCGGACGGTGGCGATGGTGGTGACGGCGGCAGCGTTTACGTAGAGGCCAGGGATGATCTGAACACGCTGGTGGACTATCGCTATACCCGTCGCTATCAGGCAGAAAACGGTGCGTCGGGGCGTGGTCGTAACTGTTCCGGTAAAAAAGGCGAAGACATTATTTTACCTGTGCCGGTAGGTACAACCGTTGTTGATGACGATACTGAAGAGGTGATCGGTGACCTTATGGAAACCGGTCAGCGGATTATGGTGGCTCATGGTGGCTGGCACGGTCTGGGCAATACCCGCTTCAAATCCAGTGTTAACCGCGCTCCCCGCCAGACAACGCCGGGTTCCGAAGGTGAAGGGCGTAACCTGCGTTTTGAGCTGAAGGTGATTGCGGATGTGGGTCTGCTGGGTATGCCTAACGCCGGTAAATCGACCTTTATCCGTTCTGTATCCCATGCCAGGCCAAAAGTAGCGAACTATCCGTTCACAACTCTGGTACCCAATCTGGGAGTAGTGAGTGTCGAGAAGCATCGCAGTTTTGTGGTGGCCGATATTCCGGGACTGATTGAAGGGGCTGCTGAAGGTGCAGGACTGGGGATTCGTTTCCTGAAACACCTGTCCCGCTGTCGTGTGCTTCTACATCTTGTTGATGTAGCGCCTTTTGATGAAACCGATCCGGTGGAAACCGCCAGGGCCATTGTTAAGGAGCTGGAAAACTTCAGCCCGGCACTGGCAGAGCGTGAACGCTGGCTGGTGTTGAACAAGGTTGATCTGCTGCCGGAAGATCAACGTGAGGAAGTGTGCGCCCGGATCATCAAAGAACTGGGCTGGGAAGGTCGTGTGTACCGTACCTCAGCCATTGCCGGTCAGGGAACCGACCTTTTGTGCCAGGAACTGATGACTTACATCGAAGAGCGTAATCAGGAAGAAGCTCAGGACGACAGTATTGCGGCTCAGGAAGAAGAACATCGCGTCAAAATGGAAGCAGAAGCCCGCAGTCGTATGCGTGAAATTGCTGAAGAGCGTCGTCAGAAACGTCTGGCTCAGAAAATGGCTCAGTTTGAAGACGAAGACGATGATGATGACTTTGATGATGAGGACGATGTAGAGGTATTCTACGCACCCTGATTGTTTTTAACCGCCCTGAACAGGGCGGTTTTTGTATCGGCTTGAAGGAGAAAGGATGAGTGAGCGAGGCAGGTTGAGTTCAGCAAAGCGCTGGGTGATAAAAATTGGCAGTGCTTTGTTGACCGACGAAGGTCGTGGTCTTGATGTGACGCGTATTGATAACTGGGTGACCCAGATGTGCCGCCTGCGACGTAAGGGTGTTGAGATTGTTCTGGTTTCATCCGGTGCCGTGGCCGCCGGAATGGAAAAACTGGGGCTGGATGAACGACCGTCTGCCTTGAATGAACTTCAGGCTGCGGCAGCGGTAGGGCAGGCAAGACTGGTGCAGGTCTGGGAGGAAAGCTTTCAGAAACACGGCTTTCAGCCGGCGCAGGTATTGCTGACCCACGCTGATCACAGTAATCGTCAGCGCTATTTAAATGCCCGCAGTACGCTGAATACTCTGCTCGATATGGGCGTCGTGCCAGTAGTCAATGAAAACGATACCGTAGCCACTGAAGAAGTGCGTTTTGGTGACAACGACACGCTGGGGGCGCTGGTGGCGAACCTGGTTGAGGCGGACGTGCTGGTGCTGATGACGGATCAGGACGGTTTGTTTACAGCCGATCCGCGCAAAGACCCCGGCGCAACACTCGTCGATAATGTTCGGGCTAAGGACAGGCAGCTGGATGCCATGGCTGGCAGAGGCAGTGGCCGACTGGGACGAGGTGGTATGCAGACCAAATTGCGTGCTGCCCGGCAGGCTGCGGCTTCCGGTGCGGCCACCGTGATTGTGGGTGGGCGGATAGAGTCGGTCATTGAACGGCTCTATGATGAAGAAGCGTTGGGAACGCTGCTGTTGCCGGACCATGAGCGCCTGGCAGCCCGCAAGCAATGGTTGCAGGGGCATATGCAAACCTCTGGTGAGCTGGTTCTGGATGCCGGGGCTGTGGATGTTCTGTTGTCAAAGGGCAAGAGTCTCTTGCCGGTAGGCGTGCGTGAAGTCCGGGGCTCATTTCTTCGGGGTGAGATGGTGACCTGTGTTGATGAGTCCGGTCGTGAAGTGGCGAGAGGACTGACCAATTATGGTGATGAGGATGCCCGTAAAATCATTGGTAAATCCAGCGATCTGATTGGTGGCTTGCTGGGTTACTCCGGTGAGCCTGAACTGTTGCACAGGAATAATATGGTGCTGGCCGGTTAAGCTCGTTGCCGGATGCTTGCCTGTTTATTGTTAAGAAGGCCTTGGGAATCAAAGCACGCTCTGGATTTTGTAGCTATCTTATTTGGAGCTATCTTATACCGGTCCCCTAAGCAGTCTTTCAAAGAATAATACCGGCCAGAGCGGCTTAACTGGAACATCCAATGAAAACTAAGTGCTTTTGTCTGGTGTTGGTGTCCATGCTTTTCAGTTCTACCCTGTCGGCAAGGCATCAGCCAACCTTCAGCCTGATTTTTTCTTTTGCTACGATGGCCGCCCTGCTCTACAGGGATAGCTCACCTATCCCCGGTGGAGTGCAGTTGAAACAAAACTTTCAGAGGGTTAATCACCCGGCAATGCATGGTAATGAGTGGGTTGGCAAGAAGCGGGTACCATCGTTATATGGAGATCACTCTTCGCTATGTGATGGTCTTTATTCTGGCTATTTGTTTTCTGATTATTGTCGGCCTCAGCGTGTTGCGATCACTGTTATGCCACTTTCAGGTAAGACTCCGGTAAGTCGATGTCAGGTCGTTAACCCAAGGATAACTCTAAGGGTTCCCCCCAAAGAGACAAAAGAAAGGGCAGAGCTTGTTGGTCAGTTAATGGCACAGGCAGAGAACGGGTATACAAAATGCTATTGGGAAAAAGCGGCCATAAAACTCGGCCTGTCAGAGGCTCAGATTGACTCTTTCAGGTGCATAGGTAATCCGGCAGAGCGTCTTTTGCAGTACTTTGAAAATAAGTACCCCCACGGTGCTGCACAGATATTGCACTGTTGTTTCCTTTCCATCAATAGCCGCTTGTCAGATTTGTTAGAGGAAGTTGTTTTGCCCGGGGCTGAGGAGGTATCAGGGCAAGGGGAGGTCGGTTCCTGTGATATGGCTGCTGGATCAGGTACCCAAATTGAGCCGATATCCATTGGTAGCGACTTTCCACCAGGTTCGTTAACGGAATGCGTTTTACTCAGGGCTGAGGTAGCACTGCGAGGAGAAGCCGGTTTCGATGATAGGGCAGTTGGCACAGGCATAGGAATTGAGCCGTTACTGATTAGTACGGAGCAGTTAGCTCAGGCTTTTCCGTTCTTTGCCTCGCCTGATTATGAAGAGATTGTAATGCTTATCATCAGCAGCTCCGGGTCAGGTCATGACTGGCAGGCATTGGCCAGATTTGCAGGTATGTCTGATAAGAATATTGCAGATTTAGAAATGGAGGGAACTTCCCCGTGTCAGGTGGTCGATACCATTCTGAGGTTTTTATTGGCTACGGAACCTGACCCTGGGAGAGCCTTTGATGATTTTAAATGTGCTTTGTATCATCTGGATAGCTCTGAAGCTGTTACGCTCGTTATGCGCTGGGGTCGCCCGGAGAAACTGATATTTGGTGACTGGATGGATTAACAACTGGATGGATTAATAAGTTGAGGCAATACAAGATGGGGCAGGAAGCCCCATCTTGAAAGAACGCTTCTGAGCAGAGACTTCAGAAATTAAGCAGACAGGGCTTTAACCTGAGCGTTCAGACGGCTCTTATGACGAGCGGCCTTGTTCTTGTGGATGATACCTTTGTCGGCCATACGGTCGATAACAGGTACAGCCGCAGCGTATTCAGCTTTAGCCAGTTCAACGTCTTTGGCTTCGATAGCGCGTACTACTTTCTTGATGGAAGTACGAACCATGGAACGCAGGGATGCGTTGTGAACACGACGGTTTTCAGCCTGACGGGCGCGCTTTTTAGCAGATGGAGAGTTAGCCATTCTGGTGCTCCTAAAATCGAATGTGTGTACTGTATTCAATTGCAGGGCGGCTTCGGGCACCCTGTGATTCGAGTATGTAGTTGCCGCAGTTACTGTAAGGGTTCTCCCGGGCAAGAGAACCTTCAGTGCCATACCCATACAGTCAAGTCGCCGAATCATGCCGTGTCAGGCTTCTGTTGTCAATACGGCGTCCTGCCTGCGCTTGACTGTATAGTCCCTATCCCCCCATCATCTGGTGTAAAGTGAGAGTTATCGTTAATATCGATGCCTTTTCTGAACCTGGTATTGAGCCCCTGAATGTCTGAACAACCCTCTGATAACGATGAAAATACCAGTGCTGGCATAAACACCAGTGCTGATGCAAAACAGCCACGCTCCCAGAGTTTGCTGAAATCCAGCCTGGTGGTGGGTGTTATGACTATGATGTCCCGGGTACTGGGGCTGGTTCGTGACGTGGTGGTGGCTGGCTATTTTGGCTCGTCCATGGCAGCGGACGCTTTTTTTGTCGCGTTCAAAATCCCCAACTTTCTCAGGCGGCTGTTTGCCGAAGGCGCTTTTTCCCAGGCATTTGTGCCGGTTCTGTCGGAATATCGCACCACAAAACCCTTTGATGAAGTGCGTATTCTGGTCAGTCGTGTCAGTGGTACGCTGGCTGGCACGTTGCTGATGGTCACCGTTCTGTGCATGCTGGGCGCTCCCCTGCTGATTCGGCTGTTTGCGCCGGGCTTTATTGATGAGCCGGAAAAGCTGGCGCTGGCTGGCAGTATGTTGCGCATCACCTTTCCTTATCTGCTGCTGATTTCCCTGACGGCACTGGCTGGCGGTATTCTTAACAGTTACAGCCGTTTTGCTTTGCCTGCCTTTACGCCGGTTTTGTTGAATCTCAGCCTGATTGGTTCAACCCTGCTGCTGACCCCTTATTTTGCCGAGCCAGTGATGGCACTGGCGTGGGGCGTCGTGATCGCGGGTGTATCCCAGCTGCTGTTGCAGCTGCCATTCCTGATGCAGATCCGTTTGCTGCCTTTGCCGCGCTGGGACCGGCAGCATGAAGGGGTGCGACGCATCATGAAACTGATGATTCCGGCTCTCTTTGGTGTGTCCGTCAGTCAGATTAACCTGTTGCTGGATACGGTGCTGGCTTCGTTTCTGCAAACTGGCAGTGTTTCCTGGTTGTATTATTCCGATCGTCTGTCAGAACTGCCCCTGGGGGTGTTTGGCATCGCTATTGCAACGGTCATTCTGCCCAGCCTGTCCCGTAAGCACGCTGATGACTCGAAAGATCAGTTTTCCAGAACGCTGGACTGGGCTATCCGCCTGGTGCTGCTGATTGGTATTCCTGCTGGCGTTGCACTGTTTATTCTGGCTGAGCCATTGATTACGACCCTGTTCCATTACGGCGAAATGCAGGACCGGGATGTGATTATGGCCGGTATGAGTTTGCAGGCTTATTCACTGGGGCTGGTGGCTTTTATGCTGATCAAGGTGCTGGCGCCGGGTTACTTTGCCCGTCAGGACACTAAAACTCCGGTACAGATTGCCATTAAGGCAATGGTTGCCAATATGGTGTTTAACCTGATGTTGGTGTTCTGGTTGCAGCATGTGGGCCTGGCGTTAGCGACAGCCATGTCGGCCTTTATGAATGCGGGTTTGCTGCTTCTGGGGCTGAAGAAAACAGGGGTATTTAAACCGCAGGCAGGTTGGTGGCTTTATGCTGGCCGTCTGTTGTTTGCCAATGCGGTGATGGCGGCTGTTTTGCTGATGATGCAAGGTGATGTTCAGCAATGGCTGGACTGGTCACTGTGGCAGCGTGTAAGTCAGATGTCGTTTACCGTTGCCGCAGGTCTGGCAGCTTATGGTTTCAGTTTGCTGCTGTCTGGTATTCGTCCGTCCCAGTTTCGACACTGACGACAAAAAGATCTGCCAGCCGCCATAAGGGAAGCAGTACTGAACAACATACCAGCTCCTCCGTCATCCCCGCCTGCGCGGGGATGACGATGGGATATTTTTCTCTGCTACTTCCCTAAGCCGTTTTCTGCTTTTCTATTAATGAGTTTCCCATGCGGCCCAAAGTCACTGGAAAGACGGCAAGCACAAACAACAGGTGATGGTGAAATACCCCGGGTATCGACCGCATGGCCACAGAAGCATAAGTGTTTATTACTTATAGAAACATGTTTTTTGATTGATATGATTCGGGATACTTAAAAAACCATCTGGTGATGTGTTCATGATGAAAAAAGCACTTTTAAGCTCGTTAGTCCTTTCTGCTACTCTGCTTAGCCCATTCACTAATGCCAGCACTCCCCCCCCGGCGGTTCAGGCTGGTGTTACATCCGCTGAATTGATGCAACGGGCCGCTGTCCAGTGGGTTTCTGTAGACAGCATTCGTGACAGTCTCAAGGGTATGCCGCCGATGGCTGTGGGGTTTGATATTGATGACACCGTCCTGTATTCAACCCCGGGATTTGTCAAAGGTAAGGCTGAGTTCTCTCCCGGCAGCAATGATTACCTTAACAATCCCAGTTTTTGGGCAAAGATGAACGGAGGGTGGGATGAGTTCAGTGTGCCGAAGCGGGTTGCCAAAGAGCTGATCAAGATGCACCGGGAGCGGGGAGATACCATTTATTTTGTGACCGCGCGTCCCTATAGCAAGGGGGAAAAGGTGACCGAAATCATTCAGAAGAAATTTCATATCACCAATATGTAGCCGGTTGTTTTTGCTGACAAAGCCAACAACTTCAATAAAGAGAA
This sequence comes from Endozoicomonas gorgoniicola, assembly GCF_025562715.2. NCBI lineage: Bacteria > Pseudomonadati > Pseudomonadota > Gammaproteobacteria > Oceanospirillales > Endozoicomonadaceae > Endozoicomonas > Endozoicomonas gorgoniicola. Next base: position 3,228,880 of record NZ_JAPFCC010000001.1, on the reverse strand, counting down.
GAATCTGAAATCCCATAATATCAAGTTATTCTACGGTGACGCTGATGGTGATATCACTTCAGCGCAGGCGGTGGGTGCCCGGGCAATCCGGATCATGAGAGCCATTAACTCTTCTCATTACCCACTGCCCAGAAATGGCCAGTTTGGTGAAGAGGTGGTTATTGATTCTCAGTCCTGATAAACGGTGGGGTTACTAGGCAGAAACTAAAAATCCGGTATATTTTTGATTGCTACCGCCCCGGGTGTTCGCTTTTGATGTTCTATGTCAAACAATGCAACTCTTTTACAGTGATCCTAAAATCATCAGTTGAAAATACCGACTAAACTGTAAACCCTTCTGCAAAGAGGGTTACAGTATGTTACTACCACCAGAACCCATTCACCCAAAGGGTGAGCCCAAAGAGCTCAGCAAACAGGTTGCTCCAACCACTCTTGAAGTTGACACATTTGAAGGTAAAGTTCATGTTGAGTGGGAGCCTGGGGCTTCAGTCACCCCAATGGGTCAGCTTGCATTTTTTATTCAATTTTTAAAAACTGGCTATCGGTTCGAGCCTTGGGTAGAAGATTGTCCATTGGTCTACAAAAGCAATAACGCTCCCAAAAAAGTCGATGTAATTGGCTCTCTTTTTCTTTCAATACTTTCAGGGCATAAGCGTTACGCTCATATCGCTACATTAACTGGAGATGGTGTCAATTCTAAATTGCTTGGTATGACGAAAGTTGTCAGCGATGACTCTGCCCGGCGAGGATTACTTAAAATAGATGAGCAAAAAGGTGTCGAGTGGCTGCAATACCACTTACAAGAATGCTATGAACCTTTATTAAAAATACCGTGGATTTTGGATGTAGATGTTACGATTAAAACCATTTACGGTAACCAAGAGGGTGCAGAGAAGGGATATAATCCCCATAAAAAAGGACGACCCTCTCATACCTATCACTCTTACATGATGGCTAATTTAAAGCTGGTTCTTGATGTTGAAGTTCAACCAGGTGACAAAGGAAATAGTAAACACTCATTACCAGGCCTAATGGATTTATTGAACCGCCTTCCGAGAGAGTGCTGGCCTGAATTTGTTCGGGGTGATTGTGATTGGGGAAGCGACCGAGTTATGACGGAGCTTGAACAATCAGGGTGTGGCTATTTGTTCAAAATCAAAAAGACCCCTAATACCAAGAAAGCTATACACCATGCGCACTGTAGCGGAGGCTGGCAGCGCTACGACAGGCATTGGGAAGGTAAAGAGTCTGAATTAAGACTGGATGGTTGGCAAAAACCAAGGCGAATTGTTATTGTCCGAAGGCGATTGTCTGGTGATTCACTTTTGCTGGAAAAAGAAAATAAGAAAAAGCAAAAAGAGATTGCCTTTGTTGAAGATCCTGAAAACATTAAGCTCTTCGAATATTCAGTATTAGCCACAAGTCTTGATGATGGTGTTGTGTCGATTATAAATCATTACAGAGATAGAGCTGACTGTGAAAACAATTTTGATGAGATCAAAAACCAATGGGGCTGGGGAGGCTATACAACCAATGACTTAAAGCGATGTCGCTTTATATCAAGGATGGTGGCATTAGCTTACAACTGGTGGACTTTATTTGTGAGATTAAGCAACCCTGATTCGCATAAAGAATCTATCACCAGCAGGCCATTGTTAATGAGTGCAATTGGCAAACTGACAGAGAGTGGTCGGCAGAAAAAAATAATGATTACCAGTCAGCATAATTTAATGCAGAAGATACAAAAAATGCAGGAAGGATTGTGTGATTTTTTTGATTCAATTAAGGAAATTGCGACGCAGTTGAATCCAATTGATATCTGGTGTCGTATTTTAACTCGTTCAGTATCGAAATTTTTAACAAAAGGCCAAGTTATTACTCCGGTAAGGTTAATAAATTCAAGTTGAAGCCAGACTGAGTCTTCCAGCTTAATGCTTAACACTGCATCAGCCGAGAGCGGTGGGTTAGCTCTCAACTGATGAATTTAGGGTGATACATTACCTTCGCTTTACGCATTCTTACTGAAGCTGCTGTGTGGATTTCCGTATCCGCAGCGAGCTGATTCTTTTGTCAGGCAAGTATTGAGGTGGAAGGTATATGTTGGACTTTACCGGAAGAGTTGCAGTTGTCACCGGAGCCGCTATGGGCATGGGTAATGCAACCGCCAGGCTGCTGGCTAAACAGGGGGCGACCGTATGCCTGCTGGATATCAGTGACGGGGTGGAAGTCGCTGCCCGTGAGCTGGTGGACAGCGGTTATAAGGCTTATGGCTACAAAGTAAACGTCACTGATCAGGCGGATGTTTATCGCGTTTTTGACAACATTGTTGCTGAGCATGGTCTGGTTGATCATCTGGTGAACTCGGCAGGCATTGCCCGATTGAGTTCAATGTTTGATGAGCAGGCTGATGCAAATCTACAGGCTATGATCGACGTTAATGTTATCGGCCTGTGGAACACCAGCAAAGCTGCCCTGAGAAGCATGGTTGAGAAGAAAAAAGGCAGCATTGTCAACTTCTCCAGTGTCACAGGCACCTTTGTAGCGGATGCTCATGAAGTGGGTTATGCCGCTACCAAGTCTGCAGTCTGGGGCATGACCAAAGCCATGTGCATGGAGTTTGTGACCGAGGGTGTTCGTGTGAATATGGTGTGTCCGGGCATGATTCGCACGCCTATGGTTGAAAAATCTGCCGCTGAAATGATGCCTGACAACCCGGAAGCGGTTCTGTCGGCGATTGGTGCAAGTGTGCCTATGGGACGCATGGGTACTCCGGAAGAAGCCGCCAATGCGGTTGCTTTCCTGCTATCGGACGAAGCCAGCTACATTACCGGTCGGGAGATCGTTTTCGATGGTGCTTCTACTTTGCCAGAAACTAACGTGACATCTGACTGATTAAATCAGAAGCCCGGTGGAAGCCTTGTCTCTGATCAAGTGGACGGGTGTTTGCGCACCCATCCACTCAGCTCATACCGAACGTTAAACGACCTGAGCCAATTTAATCATTGATCCTGATCCAGGCATCATCCCAGTGGCTGCCTTCGCCGGGTTTGTAGTAAGCCGCACTTTGTCCACACCACTCGCTTTGAGGGAACGGCTTGCACTCGTAGTCACGGCTGCCATTGGTAACCCGGGAGCCACCGTGATAATTGGTGCCTTCTTTCCATGCTGGATAGTTGCCACCCGTTGGCTCAACGGTAATGGTTTTAGACGCATTACCTTTAGAGTCTTCTTGTTCGCTGGAGACTTCCAGACAGATGTGAATGTCGATAGTGCTGGTTGTGTCTGGTACTTCGAAGGTGATCTTCCGTCCTTCACTTTGTTCATCCCATTTGATGTTGTCAGACAAGCCCCATTGGAATTTAAGGGCTTTGCCACTGTCTTCATCACTCATTTTCGCTACAACTTCAATATCCTCTCCGGGAACGGCTTTGTCGACGCTTACCAGTGTCACCTCGATAGGTTCACTGTCGTTGTAGGGTTCGACAATAAGATCCATTGTATCCACTCCCTCACCACCTTTGGTATCTTTGACCGACAGCTGGAACTTATAGGTTTCAACAGAACCGGATGAACGGGCAGGGATGGAAACGATTGCAATGGCTGTGTCTGCTTCGTCGAGCTGCAGTTTGTTGCCAGTGTCAATCTGTGACCACTCCCATTGGTCTATTTCATTATGGTCACCAAATGCTTTGGATTTAGTACCATCAAGTATAACGTCCAGTGTACCTGTCTCTTTTGCCATGACACGCAGGCTTGAACCCGCATTGGCTTCTGGGGATGAATAGCCATTGTCGTCTACAATGATGACGTTGAACTTGTCTTTCAGGCATTTAATATAATCACCGTCATTAAATGCATTGAATGGTGTCTGGTAGCCGACCAGCTGGCATTTGTATGACAGCCCGTCTGGGTTTGCCCCATTCCAGCTCCAGTCTTCTTCCCAGTAAATCTCAATGGCACCTGAGCTTCTTGGATCAAATTGCTGCATGTTGGCACAGCCCAGTTTTTCGTCAGGTGGTATTTGAATGCCGAGATATTGAGTGATGGCTTTGAAGTACTCAATACGGTTCTGTGACTGTTCCCCTTCGGAACTGCCGCCACACTCTACACCACCATTAATAATCATGGTGGTTACACCAAAGCCCGGAGTCCGCCCGGCAGCGATATCTTCTTGATTAGGTTTCCATGTACCATCCATCACGCTGAGCATGTTGGGCTTAGGCGGTTGGGGAAAAACATAAAAGAAGACCGCACTGGCAAGGTTCAGCCAGGTGTCGGCGACTTTTTCTGGTGAATTGAGCAGGATGCCGACATCTTTGTAAATGGAGAGAGAGAAAGGGCCGTAATTGTAGTTGTAACTGAGTTGTTTGGCTCCCCGGCCAAAATAGCTTTTATACTTTCCATCAGGAAACTTGCCACATGGGTAAGCTTTGCCCTGCCAGGTGTCTCGTGAGCAAATACCGTAGCCGTTAGCAGATCTTTCGGTCCAGCCCACTTCCCTGAGGTAGTAAAGACCCTGGCGCCACTCCGGGATTGGGTCGTACTTGTTATGGCCGCCGGTTTCCTGAGTAAAGTGGGCGAACATGGTGGCCAGGGCCACGGAGCAGATATGGTCTGACTCCTTCTCAGTTTTGTCCAGGTAGTGTTGACAGAGGGCGGGATACTTGCCAATACCTTTCAGGAAATTTTCATAGGTATAGGCCGGGTTCCTTTGTGTAAAGATGTGATCCCAGGTTTTGGCAGAGATAATATTTTCGGCTCGTCTGACGTTATCGGGGTTATCCTTTCTGTTGGGTTTAATCGCTTCGACCTGTTCGTTGTCCAGTGTTTGAGTCGCTTTTCGGGCGATACCAAACATCGGGTTTTTGTCTTCAGCTACCTGAAGCAGATGATCCCGTTCTTTCAAGACCTGTTTTTTATAGAGTATGTGGGGTTTGTCAGCGTTCGCATTGTGTTTGCTGGTCAGGTAAACACGCTCCTTTTCTTTTTCCGAGTGTTTTTCAGTCAGTTCTGAGAGCAGTCTGGCCAATATTCTTGATTTACTGGTAGTGGTCCGGTGTTGCTGAATCAGATCGCTGATCGATAGCCTGTCGGGTGGAGGCGTTTCCGTTTTTTGGGTCTGGTCTGTCTCACCGGACTGCATCAGTGTCGCTTTTTCAGCCAGGTATTGATTCAGACCTTCCTTAACGAGTGTAAACAGTTCCCGACGGTCAGGCCTGGTTTGTATTGAGTCGGAATAACCCTGTTTTGAATCGTCTGAAGAAAATATCTCTGAGAGCGTGAGTCCTTCAAGTTTAGTTACAATGTCGTGTATATAATTGATCAGATAGTTGTATGCCCCCTGTCGTATTTGCTTTTCCGTCATTGTGTAATCAGAGGGTTGTCTGGCACTGGCCAGTGAATATGAAAACAGATACAGGCATAGAGCAGTCAGCACTGTGCGTACAGCAACATAGCATTTATTCTTCATAAGAACACCTGGGGACGAATAGGCTTAACAAGCAATCAGAAGGCTGTTTGATAAGTCAGTCAGAATTGAAAAGTCTTGCTGAATTGAGAGTGTTTAACATTTCTTCATAAATGCAGTTCTTATTTTAGTCTCCATTTTTCGCCTGTTTTATTTTCTGGAGTAATTCAATGTATTTTTTTAATGCTTCCCGAGCAAGTGCAGCCGCAGTCCGGGGTATGCCGTTTCGGGGGACAGCCAGATATCGATAAACGCTCTGGAAAAGTCAGCTTTCATCGGCACACCGAGCGGCTTATCTGCCTGAAAGAAGACACCTTCATCGTGCGAGAACACAAAAGTCAACTGATCACCTTTGCGCACATCCGGCCATATCGTTTCAAGCTGCGCCAGCCATACAGCCCGGCGAGCCTTTGGAACACCCAGATGTTGCCACTGCTCATCGGTTGCCTCCAGCAGGTCTTCCCGATCAATGTTCCGCTGGTAAGTAATCACGAGAGCAAGCGGTTCCTGACCGGGGGAATACTGCCCGGTTGGTGTTCTCAGTTCAGAATTATAAATAGTCCAGAAACCCCAGGTCAGTTTACCCTGTCCAACGGTTTGCCAGTCATTCCAGTTCAAAGTGCTCGCCTGCGACAGAAGGCTGATCAGCATCAGGCAGATCGGTACGATCAATCTCATGGGTTAACATCCCTGTAAATGGTTTTGTCAATGCGCTTCAGCCACCAGAGCGCCAGCATAGAAAACAGCGTCCAGCAAATAACAATAATCACTGCGGATTTTAGTAGCCCCAGTGGCAACATCACTGCTCCCAAACGCTCTCCGGCAAGATAACTGGCCGCACCTGCCAGACCACCCGGGGCAACAATGAGCAAAGGCGTTCTGGCCAGAATGAGTTTTCGAATACACCACAAAAACGTAGAGAAGCCCAGCCACAACACCATCAGCCAGACCGGAAGCCCTGATTGTGAATAGAAAGCCGCATCAGCAAAGGCATACACCCCGAAATAAACCAGCAGAGCATCCATCAGTATTCCCGGCAGAGCCAGCAGCAGAGCCCACTGAAAGCCACCGGGGGCAAACCACCAGCTGGTCAGCAACATAAGAACAGATAACCAGATGTATTGTGACTGCCCAAGAACACTGACAAGCCAGAACAGGTTAAACACGATGCCAGTGGCAATGAGTGTAAGGTTTTGATTCATACCGCCTTGTCTCGCAATTCCATTGCAAAAGCTGTTTGTTATTACGACCCTTGCCTGTTTTCGGATCTCTCTCTTACTTGCCCACGGCAGTTTATACCGCTACAACTGTGTCGTTTTAACTTGCCACGGGGCAGGATTATTAAACCTGTTGCCCTGAGTCGAAAGGTTATCAGTTAGGTGTCTTTTCGCCAATCTCTGCTAAGGGTGGGGCAGTCAGCTTGCGGACAGGCTCAAAACATACACAATGAGCCTGTCCCGGGTTAGATAATCAGAAAATAAAGTGTGCAAACAGGGCGATGACGGGCAAGGTAATGACAGTCCTGAGCAAGAAAATAACCACCAGTTCCATCAGGTTAAGAGGAATCTTGCTACCAAGTATAACGGCTCCGGTTTCAGACATGAAAATCAGCTGGGTAATGGAAACGGCTGCAATCACAAAACGGGTCATATCACTGTCAATAGATGCCGCCAGAATGGATGGCACGTACATATCGGCAAACCCGACCAGAATGGTTTCGGATGCAGCCACTGCCTCTGGCAGTTGCAGCAGTTCCAGCAGAGGGATAAACGGTTTGCCTAAGATGCTGAAGAATGGCGTACCTTCCGCAAGGATCAGGCCGATGGTGCCGATAGTCATAACAGCTGGCAGTACACCAAACACCATGTCCAGGGCGTTTTTTACACCCTGACGGGCAATGTCGCTCAGGCTGTTGATACTTGCGGCACGCTTCAGTGCCAGCTCCAGTCCATAGCTGAATGCTGTGTATCCTTCAGGAATCAGCTCGCTGTCGACATTACGACAAGTGCCGTCAATAAACAGGTCTTTTTTGTTACTCAGTGGCGGAATGCGTTGCAGGACAATGGCAGCCAGGACACCGGAAACGCAGATCGACAGGTAGAACGGTACAAAAAGGTGTTGCAGGCCAACCTGAGTCAGGACCAGCAGTGAAAAAGTAATACCGACCGTTGAGAACATGGTGGCGACAACAGCGGCTTCACGCTGGGTGTACTGCTTGTCTTCGTACTGCTTGTTGGTCAGCATGACACCAACCGTGCCATCGCCCAGCCAGGAGGAAAGGCAGTCAATAGCTGCCCGACCCGGAAGGCGGAACAGTGGACGCATAACTTTACTCAGCAAGGTACCGAGCAGTTCCAGAAGGCCAAAGTTAAGCAGCAGCGGCAGCAGCAGCCCGGCAAAGATAAACGTCACAAACAGGGAAGGCAGCAGGTCGTACAATACCATACTGCCAGTATCTGCTCCCCAGAGCATTTCAGGTCCCCACTGATTCATGGTGGCAACCGCAAAAACGGCGGCAAGAACCCGAATCAGCAGCCATGTCGGTGAGGTATTGAACAGGCTGTTAAACAGCGGAGAGCGTTTAGTCAGTTCAGGCTTAAAGAGAGAGGCCCACAGGGAAACGACAGCGGTCAGTGTAATGACGCCTGTCACCAGCGGCAGCATGGCATCGCCCAGCAAACCTTTCAGGGTTTTTGCCATCAGGGCGAGAGGGAAACTCATGGCACCATCAATAAAAACCGGTGCCATAAAAAATAAAATGCCAGCGAGGGAAGGGATCAGGAACATCAGCATGTTCCGGCCTTCGGAGGCAGGTACTACTTGATCACTCATTTATATGTCCGTGGAGTTGTGTATTTTAAAATAAATATGCATAGGTATGCACAAAAACAACATAAATATGTATCTCGTAGTGATCATATCATCTGCCGTAAATTCATTGCAATAAAGGGAACTGGCGTATTTTCTCAATGGTTAGTTTCTGTTTAATTATGCTTTTTGTTTGGTAGTGATACAGAACCCTCTATCCACTCTTTCACCATTGATTGACGGAAATCAAACAAACCGGATTGTTCAATACTGTCGTATAACTTGCCCTGATGAGTCATTAAATCTTCCATATCCGAAGCACTGGCACCGGCAAGGAGAATTTTCATGACTTCCAGGTCCTTGCCAAAACAATCTGTCTTCTGAGATCGCCTTATCAATGTAGCTACTTTGTCTGAAAGCGACCCTGTTAAGTGGTGTTCGGCGCAGATATCCTTAAGCAGCATTTGATCCAGAAAATCCCAGTGCTCCCCGGATTTGGTCACGGTAGACCCTAAAGGTGGCTTGATTATTCTTGAGGTGTGGACAAGTGCTTCGGGATGTACGGGTAGCTGTCTGAAAAAATGACAGGCCTTCAGAGTCTGAAGATCGCTCCCGGTTTCTTTGTATAAGGTCTTTGATTTAAACTCCCCGAGATAATCGAATATGTTGGTTAAGTTGATAATATGAATCTGGGCGTCATTATCTTGAAGTACCCTTGCCAGCTTTTCCATTGAATCAGCGCAAAAGAGATTAATGCCAACAGGTACGATCCTGAGTTTGGAAAGTGCTTCTTTTACCTCAGCAAATCTCCCGGAGGATGAAAATGGCCAGCGATCCCCAAAGTGGTTTTTGGTTCGTAAAAAATCGTCCCTGAGCCCGTTTTTTTTGCCACCAAAAGATTGGGCAATGTAGTTGTGTATTGAGGTTATAAACCTCTCCTCGTCCAGATGAGATTCACAACTTGCCATCAGTTCAATTCGCTTTAACTGAGCCTGAAGGAGCGCAAAGTCATCGTCCGTCATCATGATCACATCGCAGTGTTTTCCCAATTCAGGCAGGATGGGCAGGAGGTAGCTTTCTCCCACCAGCATGGCAACTCTGGGGGTGTGTGACAGGTCTGGTGGCTTCTCTTCCATTGTTTGCAGCATGCTTTGGAAGTTCGGACGGTCAATGTTCCCGTCGATGTCGTTGCTATACCAGAAATGGCAGGAAAATTGTCGGGCTGAATCCTTATTTTTCATGGGAAACGCCTGATTCAGGTCGTGGACACATTGATTTATCTTCACTTGCCTGATGCTTTCCAGAGAAGATACACCTCTGGCTGACAGAGGTGGGGTGAGCATTTCCGGATAAGCAGTCCCGGGGTTTTGTGTGAGGTGGCTGGTTGCAGGGGCATCAGCTACATTGCTCCCGGCGCTGTCAGGGCAAGGTATTTCTGCGGATACAGGCGCTGCTGAAGCTGATATTCCATGTAGCATTCTTACCTCCCAAAAAACTCACTATTACCAGTTTGACCCTGGTTCCGGTAAGTTTCTCCCTCCTTCAACTAACAAGGTTGTTAGGTTGCTAAAACTCAGATGGGGGAGGGTGTCAATTAGAACACAAATTTCTGAGAGAGCGCCTGACACAACTCAGTTAACTGCTGTGCATTGTTGGAAGGGCTTGAGAGGCATGCCGTGTAAAACTTTAAAAACAGAAAGTTGTCAGGGTCATGCTGGTTACCCACTTCTGCCTCTGCGAATTCAGAACAGTGGTCTTTATCGCAGGAAAAAAACTCTCTAAGTCGTTTTTTTACCGGCGCAAGTTGGCTGTTCTCCGACATTGCAACACCCAGCAAGTACAGAAAACGTGAGACTACACGGTGGTTATCGGGCTGATTCCATTCGTCGGGGGTGTTGGGTAGTACTTCACGTTTCAGTAAAAATTCAAAACCTACCGGAGAAATAGCTTTATGCGTTATGTCTGCTATTTCTGGAACAGGAGTATTTTTGATGTTGGGAAAACGACCATGCCAGTTTTTGTAAACGTCTATGGTCACCTGGTTCAGTTGTTGGTTAGACTGCCCTAATGATGTATCAGACAACACCGATTGTATGGCCTTATCCAGATCAGGAAATTCCTCGGTGATCAATCTGTGATAAAGCGTTGCGATGTCTTCGTTCCCGTTCTCGTCTGCCACCACTGTCAAAGCAGACAGAAGCAGAATCAAAGAAGGGATTGCGATAAAAATAGCGGCAAATGCCCTGCTGAATACTTTCATATTGTCGCCAAACCTTTTAAATTTATGTTCCGTTAAGCATATCCCCCTGTGACCATTTGACCAGCTGGGATATAATCGACTATTTGCCAGCCTGAACGAGAATAAGCCGCCCAATGCAGTTGATCCGCGGATTGCACAACATAAGACCAGAGTACCGGGCCTGTGTCGCGACGATAGGGAACTTTGATGGTGTTCACCTTGGGCATCGCACCATTCTTGAAGCCCTGCGGCAGCAGGCCTTTGAGTTGGGTGTCAGGGTTTGTGTCATTACCTTTGAGCCACAGCCAAGAGAGTTTTTTCAGGGAAATAATGCACCGGCCAGGCTGACCAGCCTGCGGGAAAAACTGTCGCTGCTGGAAGATTGTGGAGTGGATCAGGTTCTGTGCCTGCCTTTTGGCAGCAAGCTGCAGAATATGACACCTGACGAGTTTGTCATGGATATTCTGGTGGAAGGGCTGGACGTTCGCTACCTGATTGTGGGTGATGATTTCCGTTACGGGCTGAATCGTGCCGGTGACTTTTTTCATCTTCGGAGCATGGGTGACCGGCATGGTTTTGAGGTGTGTGACACTCGTACGGTAACCCACGATCAGAACCGTATTAGTAGTACAAAAGTACGAGAACTATTAGCAGACGCTGATCTGAAGGGTGCAGAGCATCTTTTGGGGCGTCCATTTGCTATGTTTGGTCGAGTGATTAAAGGGCAGCAGCTGGGACGTACGTTGGGTTTTCCCACCGCGAATATCCGGGTTTGTCGTAATCGGCTGCCAGTACAGGGTGTTTTCGCTGTGCGGAGCTGGCTGGAGAGTCATGGCTCGCTGAAAAGCTATGATGGTGTTGCTAATCTGGGAACACGCCCGACCGTTGACGCGACAACTGCCCTGCTGGAAGTTCACCTGCTGGACTTCAAAGGTGACCTGTATGGTCAGACATTGCGGGTTGAATTTGTAAAAAAAATCCGTGATGCCCAGAAATTTGAATCACTCGAAGCATTGCAGGCAGCCATCAATGATGATGTGACCTCTGCCCGCGATATTTTGACTGATTAAACCGCTGTAAGGAAAGCAGTAAAGCAGAGTTTGCCCGTTTACCGTCATCTCCGCGCTGCGCGGGGATGACGACGGCGCATTATTATCTGCCGCCTTCCTAGTAATTTTTCAAGCTTTAAGAATTCCTCTTAACGCTGACCGATGTGATGGTGAGATTCCGGTAACAAGACTATGACCGACTACAAGCACACATTGAACTTGCCAGAGACTGATTTTCCGATGCGCGGAAATCTGGCCAGGCGCGAGCCGGAAATGCTCAAACGCTGGTATGACATGAATCTGTATGAAGAGATTCGGAATGTCAGCCAAGGTCGTGACAAGTTCATTTTGCATGATGGCCCTCCTTATGCCAATGGTGACATCCATATTGGTCACGCCGTTAACAAGATTCTCAAGGACATCATTATCAAGTCCAAGACCCTGAGTGGTTTTGATGCGCCTTATGTACCCGGCTGGGACTGCCACGGCCTGCCTATTGAACACAAGGTTGAAGGCATGCTGGGCAAGGCTGGCGACAAGGTGGACTTTAAAACCTTCCGTAAAAAGTGCCGGGAGTACGCTGCCAAGCAGGTAGATGGTCAGCGGGAAGACTTCAAACGCATGGGTATTCTGGGTGAGTGGGACACGCCTTACCTGACCATGGACTTCCAGACTGAAGCCGACATTATCCGGGCGCTGGGTAAAATCGCCGACAATGGTCATCTGGTTAAAGGCTACAAGCCGGTTTACTGGAGTGTGGTCGGTGGTTCTGCGCTGGCAGAAGCGGAAGTGGAATATCAGGATAAAACGTCTACCCAGGTGGACGTACGTTACGCTGCGCTGGATGAAGCGGATCTGCTATCAGCCTTTGATTTTGAGAGCTCTGACGATTTTAATGAGTCTGACAATGAAGGGCATCAGGGTGAAGGTGAGGTCGCAGTGGTTATCTGGACCACTACGCCCTGGACGTTACCTTCTTCCCAGGCCGTAACTCTGGGGGCAGAGCTGGGCTATGCACTGGTACAATGTGAAGTCAACGGCGCACCAGCCCGACTGATTCTGGGTGAAGAACTGCTGGAAAGCGCGATGGAGCGTTTCGGCATCGAAGACTTCACCATCATCGCCCGCACTGTTGGTGCGAAGCTGGAAGGAAAAAAGGTAGCTCATCCATTTTATGATCGTGAGTTGCCGCTGATTCTGGGTGATCATGTGACCACTGACGCCGGTACCGGCTGTGTTCACACCGCACCTGACCACGGTGTTGACGACTTTAATGTGGGCAAAAAATACGGCATTGCCACTCTGAACTATCTGGATGACACTGGTGTGTTCCGCAACAACGTTGAACGCTTTGCCGGTGAGCATGTTTACAAGGTTGACCCACTGGTGGTTGAAGTTCTGGTTGAGAATGGCCGTGTGCTGGCTCAGTCCAAATTCCAGCACAGCTATCCGCACTGCTGGCGTACCAAAACGCCCCTGATTTTCCGTGCCACGCCGCAGTGGTTTATCAGCATGGAAAAAGAAGGTCTGCTGAAAACGGCTCAGGCGTCCCTGAAGGATGTGAAGTTTACGCCTGACTGGGGGCGTAACCGCATGGAGTCCATGCTGTCCCAGAGCCCGGACTGGTGTGTATCCCGTCAGCGCACCTGGGGTGTGCCGATTGCACTGTTTATTCATAAAGAAACAGAAGAACTGCATCCGGATACCCCGGCACTCATTGAAAAGGTCGCTCAAAAGGTTGAGCAGGACGGTATGGATGCCTGGTTCGATCTGGAACCAGCTGAAATTCTGTCCGCGCAGGACGCAGACCAGTACATTAAGGTGACTGATACACTGGACGTATGGTTCGATTCCGGTGTTACCCACTATTCGGTACTGGATCGTCGTGAAGGCCTGCAGTCGCCTGCTGACGTTTATGTTGAAGGTTCTGACCAGCATCGTGGCTGGTTCCAGTCTTCCCTGAAGACCGGTATTGCCACCAAGGGTGTACCGCCTTACAAACAGTTGCTGACTCACGGATTTACAGTAGACGCCAATGGACGCAAGATGTCCAAGTCTCTGGGCAATGTGATCGCACCGCAGAAAGTCTTTAAATCACTGGGTGCTGATATTCTGCGCCTGTGGGTTTCCGCCACGGATTACACGGCAGAAATGACAGTTTCTGATGAGATCCTGAAGCGCACAGCAGACAGCTACCGTCGTATTCGTAATACTGCACGTTTTCTGTTGTCTAACCTGAGCGGCTTTAACCCTGAAACGGATATCGTTGAATGGGACGATATGCTGTCTCTGGATCGCTGGGCGGTTGACCGCGCCCTGAACCTGCAAAAAGAAGTGATTGAAGCGTACGACAGCTTTAACTTCCTGAACGTTTATCAGAAAGTCCATCACTTCTGCGCGCTGGATCTGGGTGGTTTCTATCTGGACATCATTAAGGATCGCCAGTACACCACTCAGGCAAACAGTCTGGCCCGTCGCAGCTGTCAGACCGCGATGTATCATATTGCCCGGGCTTTTGCCCTGTGGATTGCCCCGATCTGTACCTTTACGGCGGATGAAATCTGGCAGGCCATTCCGGGTCAGCGCAGCAAGCACGTTTTGCTGGATATCTGGTATGAAGGTCTGCAGGCGATGGATAGCAGTGACGTTGACTGGGACTCCATCCTTGCTGTGAAAACTGCGGTGAACAAAGCATTGGAAGATGCCCGTAAGGAAGGCGTGATTGGTGGTGGTCTGGAAGCCGACCTTGTCCTGTTTGCCAGTGACGAACTACAGCAGAAGCTGAACCAGCTGGGTGAAGAACTGCGTTTTGTTCTGATCACTTCCAAAGCAGAACTGAAACCACTGGCAGAAGCCACTGATGCGATGGCTACCGATGTGGAAGGCCTGAAAGTGGCGGTTGCCAAGTCAGACCACGAGAAGTGTGACCGTTGCTGGCACCGTCGTGAAGATGTTGGTCAGATTGAAGCGCACCCGAGCCTGTGTGGTCGTTGTGTTGAAAATGTTGATGGTCAGGGTGAAGTGCGTCGTTACGCCTGATACCTCCTGATACCTGAAGCAGCATTGAAAAATCCCGGACAGTCTCTTCTGTCCGGGATTTTTTGTTTGCCCAGCGAAGCGGGCAAACCCGTCAGGCTGAAAGAAGCCTGAGCCGCCCCGACTGAGGGGAAGGCAATCTGAATGGCAAGGGCGTAACTGGCCAACGGTTGGGTCTGAAGGAAGCCATAGGAAGTCAGAGGTACACAGCGCAAGCGAACCTGATTCGGCAGGTTGGGAGCGGCAAGCGTGCGAAATAGCGCAAAGCCCGATACTCAGTCAGTCCCAACTCTGTGCTTGAGGGTGGCATTTCTGACAGGGAACCGTTTAGTAACTGGGGAAGCCTGGCATCAATCTCTGAATCTCAGGGGCTGTTATCGCAAGAGGAAACTCAAGGGTAACAGTGGTGTGAGGTGGCAGATGATCCTGTAGTAGTGATGAAATTCCGGCCTGTGAAGGCGGGTAACCGTTCGGAGGGCAAAACCGGAATGACTACAGCCAGAGTGACTGTAGGGCATGTGTCGTCAAAAGCGGCAGATGTTGCGAAGGGGTGAAGCATTCTTAAAGAACAGTCAGACCGCAGGAATGATACTGTGAGCGCACAAGCTGCCTGACGAGGCAGGACATCTTTGGCTGGTGAGGTTGGGAACAATCCTGCTAAAAGAAAGAGCCGCGCTCGGGAGTAAAGGACAGGTAGCAGGTAGATTGCCTTGAGCCAGAACGCCTGTGAATGTCCATGAAGAATCCGGCCACAGTAGAAGGATGGCGCAATCTGTCTGTCGTGAGACAGTAACTGATGAGAGTATATTATAGCCTGTATGGGCGCTTGCTGACGATGGAAGCGCTTTACAACGGATTCAAAAAGGTATGGAAAGCGAAAGGTGCGGCCGGAATAGATGGGCAGAGCCTGAGCGACTACGCCTCGAATCTGCGTGGGAATCTTGAACAGTTACTGCTTGAATTGCGGGAAAAGCGCTACAAACCGCTACCGGTAAAGCGTGTAGAAATCGACAAAGAAGACGGTGGAAAGCGTCTGCTGGGAATCCCCGCAGTAAAAGACCGAATCGTCCAACAAGCACTTCTAAATATCCTGACCCCGATCTTTGATCCGGACTTCCACCCGTCCAGCTATGGGTACAGACCGAATCGAAGCTGCCATCAAGCCATTACCAAGGCGACCCTGTTCATACGAAAGTACGACAGACGCTGGGTGGTGGACATGGACTTGTCCAAATGCTTTGACCGACTCGACCACGAGTTAATTCTCAAGGCGTTCAGGCACAAAGTGGCAGATGGAAGCATCCTGAACCTGATCAGAATGTTCCTGAAAAGCGGGGTGATGGTTGGCTATCAACTGGAAGCCACGGAAACAGGCAGTCCACAGGGCGGAGTGATCAGTCCCTTAATCTCAAACGTCTATCTTGATGCGTTTGATCAGGAAATGATGCGACGCAAGCACAGGATTGTCCGCTATGCGGACGATATCCTGATTCTGTGTGGCTCCAAAGCAGCGGCAGAAAACGCTCTGAAAGTGGCGACCAAAGTACTGGAGCAAGACCTGAAACTGACGGTCAACCAGAATAAAACACACATAGCCCATAGCGGCGAGGGTGTGAAATTTCTGGGAGTTGAAATCCTGAGCAGCTATACGCGCATACAGGAAAAGAAGCTCAACGCACTGAAAGCAAAGGTAAAGCGAATCACGAAAAGGAATCGGGGAACGAACCTTGAAGGAGTAATCCGAGAACTGAACCCTGTGATACGAGGATTTGCTAATTACTTCAGGATAGCGAACTGTAGTCGTGAATTAAAACGGCTGACAGGATGGATGAGGCGCAGGCTGAGATGTTTACAACTGAAACAGTGGAAGAAACCAGCGAAGCTGCATCGTCGGCTGAAGCAACTGGGTTACAAGCCACCATTTAAGTACATCAAAATGCGTTCATGGAGAAATGCGTGCAGTCCCCTGTCGCATTTAGCCATGCCGAACAACTGGTTCAATGAGATAAAGTTGTTCAATTTGGAAGGCGTTAAAACGGGCGTTCTTGCCCCTTATTGTTAAGGGATAGAGAGTGCAGGAGCCGTGTACGAGGTCCGTACGCACGGTTCTGTGGGAAGGACGGGGCAATAGCCCCGCCTTACCTAATTTGCACTCAACTAATCCCTCCAATAGTATTTTTTAGATTAACATCAAACTGCCTGCCTTCTTGACATAATTAGATCGACATCCGTACTATTACTTAGATAATAAAAATCAAGGATAGCAATATCGGCATGAGGCATTTCTACCACCTTGTAGAGACAAGCTCTGTTTTCGACATAGGTCACGTGAAAGTGGCTGAAGACGGAAGCTCCTTTCAGGTTGAAAAACCGATGTCATTCAAAGGTGTGTTGATGCTGCTTACCAGTGAAGGCAAGCCTGTGTTTGAGCCGAATGCGTATATCCTGAATCGCCGTATCGTTGAGGGCACCAAGGACATCAAGCCGACATGCTTTCACCTGTTGAGGTACTACCGGTTCCTGGATGCTAACCATCTCAAATGGGACGATCACGAGGAGCAACTTCAACGCTATCCAATCTTTCTTTACCGCGCCTATCTGGATGGCGAGATTGAAAGAGGCAAAATGAGCCGCACCACAGCCGTGGCAGCCCTGTCTATCGCAAGACGTTTTTACATGTTCTGTTACCGGCATGGCTACATTTCAAAACTACCTTTTGAAGTTACGGGCGTTACTAAATACGGACAAACGCTGACGGACTGCTCCATTCGAAGTCAAACAAGGGAAACTAACCTGCAACCCCTAAACGACATTGATCTTCAGCATGTTAGAGATAACTGGTGCAGTAATGGATTGTCTGTGGAGTTTCGCCTGATGGTCAGTGTCATGCTTTGCGTGGGTCTGAGAGCGGTAGAGGTTGCAGATATCAAGCCTGAGCATTTCGCAATCCCAAAAGGATTTAACGGGAAGACGCTGACAGGTGTTTGGATTGGGTCTGACCACACGTGCAAAACCAAGTACGGCATTAATCGCCAGGTATCTATTCCTGTCTGGTTGATGAAATCGATTAATCGATACCATCAAAGTGAGCGTTACAAGAAGCGGCAACGGCTGTATTTTATGAATACGGGCGACATGGTAACCCCTGCTTTTATCAATAAGGACGGAAACAGCTTTTCAACCCAAAGCCTCAATACGCTCTGGGGGAAATTAAGAACGGCAATCCAAAAGACCAGTAATCCTCATTTCAAGCATAAGCAGCATGACTGCCGAGCCACCTTTGGCGCTTACAAACTTGAATCATTAGCCCAAATACCAGAACTGTCCATGCTGCAAGCCCTGGAAACCCTGAAAAAAGAAATGGGTCATAAGGATCTGGATACGACCATGCTGTACCTCAAGCACTATGAAGGCAGCCCGGAGAAGAATCAGGTTCCTGAGATAACCATGAACCTGCTGGAAGGTGAGGCGCTATCATGACTGATTTCGTGGATACACAACAGAGGGAAAACACACGCACCTACCGCTCCACCCCGACAACTGAAATGGTCACGGATAATAGCCTGAGTACTATCACTAAATGGAAGTATGTTTGGAAAGAAAGCTCTGGAAACAATGCCACCTGCGACTTTTCAAAATTCAAAGTGTATGTCACCGATGATCACATCCGTTTGCTAATCTCCAAATTCCAGCAGTCTGGGTGGCGAGAACCCACAAAAGTAGGACACTTTTGGACAATTCGGAAAGTGCTGACCCATGCCTTCAATGCACAAAGCAGCAAGCAAAAAGCCAAAGTACAGTTCTCTACAGTAACCTGCACTCAGTTTATTCATGCGAACTACCTGTCCATGATAAGTACAGGAAAAGGAGTGAGCGGAAACCCTATAAAGGTCTCATATCTTGGCTGGCTAGGTTCAAATCTGAATTCACTCTGCAAAAAGTTTGGCTTCGGAGAAATTCCTAAAGCCGCCCGAAACCTCGATACCCAATCAGCCGCACTGCACTCTGATAATTACACCTCCAAAGAGCTACGTACCATTGCTTTTGCATTGCTGGCAGACCGCAGAGCCTTGTTGACACGTTACCAGGATGACACATTAACCGAGGCGCAAAGAAGGTTTACATTCGACAGGCTGATATGTAACGCAGTGTTTTTGACCATCTACTATCTGGGCACTGGACAAACTGAAACCTTGAGCATGTTTTTGGAGGATGACTGGGTTTGTCAACAGTCCGGGGCGGGGCGCATCAGCATTGAGGGATTTAAAACTCGCGGGAACCGGGTTGAACTTCGTACTTTTACACCGCGAGCGACCTGCAAAGGTTTCTTTGAATCCCACCTCGCACTCTCCAGGGCGCATTCCACCACTCTGGGGCTGGATAGGCATTACCTGTTCCGAAAAATGAACGGCAAAGCGCCAACGACTGGCAACCTTCATTTTTATGCTCAAAAGTACTTGCACAAGCAATCTACACGACTCCGGTCCTTAATCGAGAACAACCCGGACTTCCGGTTGAATTGCGAGCTGCTGAAGTCATCCGTTAAACAGTATGCCGAGCAGAAAATGGGTAGAGCAAAGGCGGCGGATAATACGCGCAATGCGCCCTCAACCTATGATAACTCCAAGTACGGCAAGGTTTCCAAAGGTGAAGCCAGAAGTCAGCTGGCAGTGGGTTTAACGGCTCTGCATCACTTGGGAGAAAATCCCGACGGTGGCACGATTGTCGCGGTGGCAAAGACCAAAGAGACCGTTGGTGAGGTTATTTCGCATCAGGAATGGGAAGCACTCCGGGCTGGCGATGCAAAGCATCAGGTGGTTGAGATTCAAAACGGCGGCTTCTGCAAGGGGGCTGACACTCCGGAAAAGAGGAAATTCCAGAAAGCGGTTGACCAGACAGGCATTCTCAGTGATGCAGAGAAATCCGAGTTAGGGTGTGGCTTTGTCGTAAAATGCTTTGGCTGCTCCAACTTCGGCGTAGTGGATGATCCACATGATATCTGGCGCTTACTGTCCTTTGAAAAGCGTCTGAATGAGGCAATGATCGCTCACCAGAATGTCGAGCATTTCCTGACCAATTACGGCGAAGTCAAGGCTAAGATTAATGCGCTCAAGGCGAGGTTCAAAAAGGCGCATCTGAAGGCGGCGACGAAGCTGCTGGCGCGTGAATGTCATCCCTTGTGGGACGAAGTATCAGTCATGGATATATTCAGAGGGGGATAGTCATGTTTTCTGTCAGCATGGATGTTGACCGGTTTGAACACTACGCCTTGCCGCAAACCTCCGGCCAGTTTGTGATGCCGGACGACAACACGGTGGTAAGCGTCGATAAAGACGGCAATCCTGTATCCTACTTTGCCAATGATGTCTGGGATTACAATGCATTTTTTAACCGTACCAATGAGGGAAAATGGAACTATAAAATTAATTTCCATCCAGAGAAGCACAACCCCGAGCTGCTCCTGGAGTTAAAACAGCGGATCTATTTTCTGATCTGGGGGGTGAAAGGCGATCTGCTGCACATGGGAGGTGATACGTTTCGCAAATTTAGTGCGTGCCATAGTGTGGCGCAATGCGTAAACATCGCTTTAAGGGTGTTTAAAGGTACGGCTATTGGCTCCTTTTCGCTGCTCAACAATGAGTTGGTTTTCAGTCAAATCCTGCACCATAATAAAGGGCTTAGTGAAAAAAGCGTTCTGAACCGCCTCCATGCGCTTAGTGTACTTACCCAGGTCAATTCACATTTCCCGGAGTCATCACGGTACACGCTGGGACTGCTCGAAGGTAAATCGCTAGAGAAGATCGCCAAGCAATACTCTACTGCAGGAAAAGGGCATTACCCCACCGTGATTCCGGTGATTTATGAGCAGCTGATGGGGCGTTTAGTGCAGAACGTGACTAGTGCCTATGAAAGGCTGTCCCACCTTCGTGATGTTAAAGCTTATGCCAGACAATACGGTTTGACGGAGCGGCAGTCTGTTGATGAGTTTAAAGCCATCGAAGGAGCGTGTTTTTTTTCGTTGTCTGCCTTTACTGGGATGCGTATCAGTGAATTAACCCAGATAAGTGCCACCTCTTACAAGGAAATCGATCTCGATGGCATAACACTCTGCACCCTGCGGTCATGGACGCGCAAATTGGAAAAAGTTCCCAGGGAAGATGTCTGGGCCTGCGCACCCATCTGTAAAAAAGCACTGGAAGTGCTGACCGTCCTCAATGATGACTACCGCTTATCTAAAGGAGACATTCACCGTTCTCCGAGATTCACTTTTGATGGAACCGGCGGCAGAGGTGACAACATCTTCCGCCAGTTGGAAGACGTTGCTTTAAATACACAGAATCTTAGGAAACTATTTAGAGAGTATTCCAAACACCTCGACATTTCTTATGACCCCGTTGAAATGGATGAAGTGTATCGCTTGCTCAACCCGCTAGTTCTTGCTCGATATAACCCAATAAAAGCACGGGAGGATGGCACATTTTATTGGCACTTTTCCACGCACTCACTGAGGCGCACCTTTGCACACTTTGTTGTTGGAAATGGCTTGGTGACACTAGCAGCATTGAAGCATCAATTTAAGCACATCAGCCTCAGCATGACGGCGATTTATGCCAGCCACTCTGAGGTACTTACCCTGATGGGAATAGAAAACCCTGCGAGCATAAAAAAAGCTGTTGAAGAGGCTGAAATGGAAAGCCACAAAATCTATCTGAAAGACATGATGGATAACCCTCAGAAGCAATCGGGCGGATATATGAAGACGTTTGAGGGGGATCCCAAGGTAATGACGGAAGAGCAGTTTGAAGCGCTGGCAAAAAGCACCCAGGGTGCCAATAAGTCCACGGGTTATGGCCGGTGTTTTGCGGGTGAAAAGTGCAAGATGACGCACTTGTTTGAGCCATCTGGTTGCGTGGGGCGTGACTGCGAGAACCTGAATATCAATCAGGCCGAAGCAAAACGCTGGCAGCAACGACATCAGAGAATTGGCGCAAGGTTGCGACAAATGAAGGACATGGGGTTTTACAACCGCAACACGCTGGCTCGTGAACTAACGGACATTCGCTCAGCAGAGAAAGTCATGACAGATCACAACATCGCATTCGAGCGGTTTGAGTTAGGAGCCTTATAATGCCAAGCGTAAAGACCAAACTGGAAAATGCTCTTGAAGCGCTACGCAAAGAGAAGAAAAAAATTAACCCATCAGCGGTGGAAAAGCGGGCGGGTGTCGCAAATGGTTCGCTAAAGAATCATCCGGTTTTGCGAGAGATCGTTCTGGCAGAGAAAGCAAGGCAGCAACAATCGAATCTTGCCGCAGCCCCTGTCACGAAAGGCCAGCGTAGAATAGTCGCAAAAGAAAGATTTGATGCACTGGAAGCGAGAAACAGCAAGCTGAAAGCGGAAAATGGACAGTTTCAAGCCGAGATGAAAGCAATGGCAGATCAGATTGCACAACTGACTTGGGAGCTGCATCGCTATAAAACTGCTACAAGGAAAGATTCACCTAATGTGCATCGTATTAAGGTGTAATTGACCGGAAATCATATTTCAAAACAAGGAAGGTCGCATACAAAAAAATAGCAGCCGCTTACGAGCGAAAAGATGAACAAACTGACAGTCCCAACTCCAAGCATGCCAGTGTTGAAAAGGAAACTATGACCACTTTTTGAAGGTGAGAGAACATGGGCCAGGAACAAGGTGAGCGCTACTATGAGATGTTTAAAGCTTTGGAGGGTACGATGTCTGCGATGACTTCGCTGACACCATTTAACCTTCGATGGGTAAGCTGAACAGGAAACAGTGGCGTGGTTGGTTGAAGGAAGTTGTGCTCAGCAGCCGGGTTGGTCTTTGTGACATTTATTGGCTAAGCTCGCAGGTATGAACCAGCCAGGATGATAAGAGCCTCCTGCAAAACATCCTTCTCATTTTTTAGTCTGAGATTTTCTCTCCTGAGCTGGTTAATTTCCTCGGGGATCAGCTTGGCCACATCGTTGAGGATCAGCTTTACATCTTCATGCTGAGAGGGTGCGTCCTGAGAGGATGCGTCAGGCTGAGGCGGAATCGGCTCATCTGAAGCCTCATAAGGGCTGGCGTCAAAAGATTCATTATCTGAGACATCAGCAGCATCCTGCTCCTCTTCTATCTCGAATGACATGGCTTCCTGTGGCTGCTGAGGCCCAATTATCATCCTTGCCCTCTTACCCTTCCATGTAGCCAGAGTGCTGGCATTGACTCCTAACAATCTTGCCACCTCTTTGTCAGGGAGAATCGATGCCAAAGCAATGTCCACAGCTTTATCCATAAATTCAGGGGAATAATTCGATTTTCTACGTCTTTTCTCGGCCATCTTATGGAGCCTCGGCACACTATACGACTCTGAATAGGTTTATTTGCTGAGCTGTACAGAAATCATCGTTACAAAAGAAGGGGAGCTGCGATCTCAAAAAACAAAAATTTAGGATATATACTATAGACGATTTTTGCTCCTGTTCTGACTATTCCTTACTTTTGTAAGGAATAAATTTTGGATCCAAAGCAGCAGTTCGGACGCAAGCTAAAAGAGCTGAGAAAGCAGCAAGGTCTCAGCCAAGAGGAGCTGGCTCACAGAGCTGGCCTACATAATCCGGATATCAGTGAAATAGAACACGGTCAACGAAATCCTACTCTGATGACAATGCATCGCCTGGCGCAGGCACTGGATGTAGAGATAAAGATTTTTTTCGAGTAGAGCCATATGCGACAAGGTTCAGCCGCAATATCGGATTATTGCCAGCGGCTGTATCTCTTCCGAATATCAACAATAAGAAATTCTTATATAGCCTCCCGGAAGAGAGGCTTTGGTTCCATTACTTCGCTACGAAAAATCAGAAGGATTCTGAAGCGAACCGCTCCGATGAGGCAGCAGGCAGGGTAACGTGCAGCCCTGCAAGGATATCATTGAATATCTCACCTTCAGCCTTACCCCCCAAAGAAAGCTCCCCCCGATCAATGTCAAACGGTACAGCCCACAGTCGCAGCTCAGCACTTAACTCAAATACAGGCAACGGATCTCTGAAAACCTCGGTAGCTGGATATATCAGAAACATATCTCCACTCCCATTCCGGGGCTGACAAGGGTGATGCCTGTTTCCGGTGTTTTTTGAGGTTCCGGCTCTTGTGCGACGGAAACAGGAATCAAAGGCTTTGGCTCTTTTGAATAGAGAGCGGACTGAATGATCCTTTGATTATCGAGGCGTCTTTTATGGTATCCGAATGTTTTAACCGGGAGTTCATGCCTGCGGGCATATTCGGACTGGGAGAGCCCGCTTTTGTTCCAGGCTCGGATAAGGTGTTTCCAGAAATCGGTGGGGCGATGGGTTGTCATGGCAACTTCCTGAATGTTTGGAAGCATTAGTGTTCAGGATTTTACAGTGGAGTAGTAGATGTAGTTGGCCTGACGCTTACCCTAATTAAATCTCCTCGCTCTCTCTGTGTGTCAAGCATAAGTACGTGTATTTAGATATCAGTCTTTCAGAGTAAAATTCCTATTATTCTGTCGTTTATTACGTTGTTTGGTGTACTAATGCGCTTAACCCGAATATTTCATAAATGAGCAACAAGTTCCGGAAAAAACATTCCATTCTGATTTTTTCGGAGGTCTGTTGCTCTACTCTCCATGAAAAAGGTATTACAACCCGAACTCACCATCAATTCGGATGTTTTTTGATCAGCACCTGCTTTTTCAGGACAACAGAATTCCCCAACACTCTTTCTGTTGGTCACTATTTTAGTCTGATTGAGTTTATGAAGCTGACTATCCCGGTCGAGACAGCGGCATTGAGTAAAAGACTTCGGTTATATGCTGCAAAAGCCCTTTTATTGGGCAGCTGCGAGGCAAGTGCAGTTTGATTCGGTCTTTATACTCAACCACCTTAACCGCAATCTTGCAGAGCTTTACTATCACCGTTGATGGCTGGGCTTTTTCCAGCTCTGTACCTTTCAGAGCTTTAGTTCTCAGCTCATGATGAAGAACGTAAGCCGCGCAGGCGTAAAACATTCTCAGATGGTTTGCCAGAAAGCCCTGATCTGACAACCGGTCACCGGACAAATCACTTTTCAGGTGTTTGATGAAATTCTCATCCTGCCCTCTGGGGCAGTAAAGCTTTTCATAAATATCCTCAGGTGAAGTCTCCTTCATTGACGTCACAATAAAACGGGGGTTGTCGCCTTTCTGGTTGACCTCTGCCTTATAGATTATCCGGGTGTCCAGCCCTTTCCAGCTTTTTGCCTGATAGTCCGTTTCTCCGTAGAGCTTGAGTCGCTCAGGCTCTGGCATGTTGTTCAGTTTTGCCAGCCCGGTTTTAACGTCGAGAGCTTTCCGCGCTTCATCCAGCAACTCTTTGGCTTTAGGTCGCAAGGCCGTCTTGTGTCCTGCGCCTTTTCCCAGCACGTAGTCGGAGTGAGGGTCATCCTGAACAACCTGCATTAACTCTGGTTGGGCAAAGTGGCTATCCCCACGAACCAGTAAATGGGTTTTCGGCCATCTTGTACGGATCAGCTTAATGAGGCGCTGGAGAATAGCTGCATTCTCTCGGCCTGTGGGTGTTTTTCCAGGACGCAGGATCGAAGTGATCAGCTTGCCGCTGAGCCCCTCAAAGATCATTAAGGGCAAGTAACAGTAGTCTTGATATTTGGCGTTGAACAGGTTCATCTGCTGGCCGCCATGGGTGATAGCAGGCGTATGATCCAGGTCGATAATGATGGCTAATGGTGGGTATTCATAACTGCTGATGAAGTGATCAGCCAGTGCTTTGGTCATATTATAAATATCCCGTTTGGTCATGGACTGACCAAGCCTTGTATACGTTGGAGCGGAAGCCAGATGGTTATCATCGTCCAGTGGGTTTCTTCCATTGGCAAGCTTAAAGATTGGGTCTTTACGCAGATGGTTGCTGTCGTTTGCATCTTCATAACCACAGGCCATTTGCAGAACTCTTTGGGCAATGAGTTCTTGCAGGGTGTGGTCGATGTAGGATTGATGACGTTTATCGTCAATGCCGTCAGTCAGCCTGGATATGATACCGCTGTGAAGCATTGTTTCACGTAGCATCAGGGCGCCAAAATCAGAGGATAATTCTCCGCCATTGAAGTCTGCCCGGATAGTTTTTCCGTTGGAGGGGTGAAAACGAAGCTGTTCTTGTGTAAGTTTGTTCATGGCAAGTTCCGGTTTGCTTCTTCCGAAGCATTTTTTTGGTCGACCCAATTATATCAAGTGATTGGGCGGAACTTGCCTCTTTTTATGAAATATCCGGGTTAAGAAATACGCTATTCAGTTTGTTATTTTTGTCTTTGTCCGCTGTAGGTTCCGGTGGTGTATCAGATCAAAGTTACGAGCAGGCCGCAGCCTCGCATCGCAAGGCCGCAGAGCAGGGGCATGCAGCTGCCCAATATTCCTTGGGTTTTATGTATTCCAAAGGCCATGGTGTAACACAAAGTGACGAACAGGCCGTTGCCTGGCATCGCAAGGCCGCAGAGCAGGGGTATGCAGATTCTCAGTTCTCATTGGGTATAATGTATGATTATGGCCTTGGCGTAAAACAGAGTGACGAACAGGCCGTTGCCTGGTATCGCAAGGCCGCAGATCAGGGGGATGCAGATGCCCAATGCTTGTTGGGTTTAATGTATTTTCATGGTAGGGGTGTGAAAAAAAGTATCGAACAGTCGTTCTACTGGTCGCGTAAAGCTGCGAACCAAGGGCATGAAGATGCTCAAAAACATCTGAAATATTTAGAAGAGCTTCTTAATACATAAGGTCTTGATAATGTTCAGTGTTCACAGGTAACTTCCCAGATCATAAAACGTCTGCCCCGGGAACTCCCTGCAAACCTCCGCCTGCTGTTCCAGGTATTTATCGAGCTGCTCCTGATCCTCACTGATCCGGAGCATCGCCTCCTGATCCTGAAGCAGCCCGGCGGTTACGATAACCAAATCAACCCTTTGGTCTTCCAGTACTTTTCCGCAAGGCTGGCTTCATCCCGTCGGTATCCCTGCCGGCCTTCACCCATTGCAAGGTAATCGTTTAATCGTAAGCGGTTGGGGAACCCCATCTACCCCTATTTCCACCAATCCGCTATTTTTAAATCACCCTGTGTCAGCTTCATAGGCAACAGGTGTTCGACACTGCTGCCTTTGTAAGGTGATCGGAGAGTTCATCTCACGGATGTGGTATCAAACTGTTTGAAACGTGACCAGAAAAAGCCGCCCAAAAGGCGGCTCCTCATCACAACCGATTCTCCTGAATTCAAGTCATAAGTGCATAACCCATGACTTTTCTTGCATCTATTCCAGTTGACTCTTTAAATGCCTCATAAGGAGTCTTGTAGCCCAGGCACTTTCTTGGCCTGTTGTTCAGCTTATCCACTGCAATGATGACATCTTTTTCTGTCACGCCATTAAGCTCCATCGACTTGGGGAAATACTGCCTTAGCAAACCATTAGCATTCTCATTCTGGCCTCTTTCCCAAGAATGGTAGGGGGCAGCAAAGTAGCTGTCACATTTTAAAGCTTTGGCAATTGATTCATGCTGAACAAACTCCTTTCCATTGTCGTATGTTATTGTCTTTACAAACCTTTTCAGAGGCTTGAGTACGTCAATTATTCCCTGTTTAACCGCTTTTGCCTTCTTGCCTGGTAGAGGGACAGCAAGGCGAAGCTTGGTTTTTCGTTCATCTAATGTAGCGATGGCTCCTTTATGATTTTTACCTATTACAGTATCAGCTTCCCAGTCACCAACTCGCTCTCTGTTGTTGACCACTTCGGGGCGTTCTTCAATGCCAACCCGATTTGGTATACCGGTTCGGTTATGAGCTGAACCGTATCGCTTTCGATAAGTTTTTTTCTGGTGCCTCAAGTGCTTATAGAGCGAGCCTCCGCGCCGTTTATCATCCGCTACAAATTGATAAATCGTCTCATGATGCAGCTTGATTACACCGTCCTTTTCAAGCCTTCCAGCCACTTGTTCAGGACTCCAATCTGAACGGATATCGTTTGAAATACGTTGTTTAATGTCGTCTGTCAGCTTAATAGCTTTTGGCTTATCTTTGTGCCGCTGCCGAGCTGTGCGATTAGCCTGTTGGTGCCTGTACCCTCTTTGCCCTTTATTGCGGTTTACTTCTCGCGACACGGTAGGCTGTGAACGGCCAAGCTTTTTAGCAATTTTGTTTTGTGAAGTCCCATTTTTGAGTTCAGTTTCGATATAATATCTCTCTTCAGAGCTCAGGTGTGTATAGGCCATCCTTGGCTTCCTCTGTATGGTTTGGTTGCTTTACAGAATACCCCTGAGTTCTGATTCACTTCAAAGGTTCTGAAACAATCCTCTGGTTACAGAGGTTATGCACTTATGATACGAATTCAGGTCTTCTTAAAATTCTCCGCCTGCTCAAATATCTCTTTATACACCTCATCCCGACTTACCGGCGGATACCCAAATTTCGCCAGCAGCAGGATCAGGTCAACCTTCAGCGAAGCCTTGATATCATCCCGGTTATTCCAGTCCGGAAAACGGGCTTTGTCGTCTACCACGCCCTTAACCTCCTGCGACAGCTCAACCAGCTTATCTTCGGGATAAGAGAAGTCATACTTCACCGCCAGCGACATCAGAATGTCGTAGAAGGCTTTCTCTTCAAAGCTGATACCCATGCCATCAAAAGACGACATCTCCCGCTTAAGGTCTGCCATCAGGTTGAGGATTTCATCCGAGAACTCTTCCAGCACCTCGCTTACCAGCACATCTTCTTCCCTGCGCTCGTTGTAGCGATTCACCAGCGACTGAAACTTCTGGGTAAACTCAATGCCCTTTGCCCGGTTGGTTTCCTTAAAGCCCTCAATGGCCTTGGCAAGCATCTTCTGCAACAGCTGGATTTTGGTGTGGGGCAGCTTGATCTTGTCGATCTTGGCAAGATAATCCTCATCGAAAATATCAATTTCTGCTGCTCCATCCTCTCCAAGACGGAAGATTTCCTCCACACCATCGCTCTGAATCGCCTGGGCAATCAGCTCCCGAACTTTGGCGTTCATCTGTGCCGTATCCGGTGCTTCGCCCCTGGTCAGCTTAAAGACAATGGAACGCACCGCCAGATAAAAATGAATCCGGTCCCGCTCCTCCCCAGTTAACAGCTCACTGCCACAACACACGTCATAAGCTGCTTTCAGACGCTTCACCAGTGCCATAAAGCGTTTTTCTAGCGTGCCAAACTTCAGCACAAACTCGGCGGCATTGTTCAGACAGCTTAACTGCTCTACGGGGTGTCCAGAGAAATAAGACGACGCATCGAACTTATGAAACATCTGCCGCAACAGGTCGAGATGGTCTTTCACCACGATCACCGACTGCTGAACATCCTCAAAATTCGCCTCATCCGCTTTCGAGAACTGCGCCAGTGCCTGATTCATCTGGCTCTTGATGCCGATGTAATCCACCACCAGTCCCTTGTCCTTGCCGGAGAACTTGCGGTTCACCCGGGAAATGGTCTGGATCAGGTTATGTTTCTGGATCGGCTTATCAATATAAATCGTATCGAGGAACGGCACGTCAAAGCCGGTCAGCCACATATCCACCACAATGGCGATTTTGAAGTTGGACTTCTCGTTTTTAAACTGGCGATCCAGCTCTTTGCGATAGTCTTTATTGCCCACTAGGAGCCTGACCGAGAATAGCTTAGGCAGTCCTCCTAAAGGTTTCGCAAAATTCAAAATGAGCAAAAAACAACCACTTTTTGAGGTTGATTTGCTCATTTTTGCCAATTTACAGCTTTTCTTTACCTTTATGCCGCTTTTTCAACCTTTTTTAAATCCTCAAGACGGAGTGACCCCGTTAAAGCTTTCTTCACAATTTTTTTGAAATTATGCACTGTGCATACCAGTGAAAACTCTGCTTCCACTTTCTCTTTCCCGCGCAGACTGAAACTCCTGAATCCAGAGTTTTTTATCTGACCAAACGGCGGTTCCGCTATTACTTTGCGACGTTCGTATACCGCTTTCGCTTCGCTTGTTTCCATTTTTTTATTCATGGCTTGTCGTGCAGTTTCAAACTTGTCTGTGCGAATTACCTTGCCTGCACTTTTCTTGGAGCCACTGCATCTGGAGCGGTAAGCGCACTCTCGGCATACTTCCTTGTTTGCCCGGTAGCCTTTCCTCTTAGCTTTACTGGCTGGATTGGTAACCAATTTTTCCCCAGCCGGACAGATGAAGACGTCAGCTTCAATATTGTATGTAAAATCCGCTTTGACAAATTTTCGATCAGTATTTTCAAGGTTCGTGACAGCCGGTTTTTCTTCCTTATCAGTAGCGATATAACCGTCTATTCCGTGTTTATCCAAGGTGTGCAGATTTGGCCCTGAAAAATAGCCGTTGTCCATACTCCATTTATCCACAGCTGCGCCATCGGTAGATTCTGACAAAGCCTGAAGAGCAGGTTCTACTTCCTGTACGTCGTTGGCGCGCTGGCTGATGTGTTGGCCAACAATGATCTGGTGATCCGCATCTACATTAATTTGGGCATTGTAGCTGTATTCGCAGTACCCTTTCTTGCTCATCACCCGGGCATCATGGTCTGCAAAGCTAATCTGTTTCTTGTCGTCTATTGGCTCGTCCGGATTGAGGGCTTTCTCACGCTCTTCCAGTGCTTTTTTGGCAGCCTTAATTTTCTTCAGCCGTTCTTCTTTAAACTGGAGGTCTTCAGGAATACTGTAGCCATTGGTTTCTTTGTAGGCGTCGTCTTCTTCCTGATCGCACTGGCTGGCTTTTTTGATCAGTTCATCAACCTCAGCGCTGAGTTCTGCCTCTTTGGCTTTAAGCCGGCCGTAGCTCATGGCCTTATGCTTTGAACTGTTGGCTTTGAATTTCGAACCATCCAGGCTGATATGCCCAAGCGATGCCAGTTTCAGCTCCATCGCCAGCTTGACGGACTGTTTGAAACAGTCATGAAAAAACGACAGGTTGTTTTTGCGGAAGTCCCCCAGGACCCGAAAGTTTGGGCAATTCATCTGAGAGATGTACATGAATGCCAAGTCCTGCCGACACCGTTTTTCTATTTCACGGGAGCTGAATACACCATGACTGTAGGCGTAGATCAGGATACCTACGATCAGCTTGGGTGGGTAGGCATGCTGTCCAAGGTGATGGTACTGCTTTTCAACTTCCGAGGTATCAATGTTCTGGAAGATGGTCTCATAGATGTAGCAGTCATGATCTTTGGGAAGAAGATCAAAGATGTTGGTTGGAAACAGCAGGTGCTGGTCGAACTCAACAGGGCTATCCTTGAATTTTGGTGGTGGCGACATCAGGCTTCATCAGGGCTGCGTTTTGAACGCTATTATATCAGATAAATCCTATTCTCGGTCAGGCTCCTAGGAGCCTGTCGGACTTGTAACAAGTCCAGAAAAGAAGGCGGCATCATAACCCTGCTGCCTGTTTAAGCTACTGTGCAAGCTGTTCTCACAACCGCCACTCTTACCCGTAAATAGTAAAACATCGCCCAAAAAGCTCTGTATGCAGCCAGAAGTTGAATCATAAATAACCAATTTTCAATGTCCGCCATCGCCATGGCAAACATTTTCTTCAGATTGAAGCCTGTGCAGAGCAGATCCCATTCAGCAGACACCTCTGCAAAGCCTCGAACCAGAAATTGGCGATACCCCATCACTTCTTTCTGTATTCCAAAGGTTGGTTCAATCGTACTTTTCCGCAAGGCATAAACAGCCCGACCTTCTTTTGTCTGCAGCCGCCAACGCATCAGGTCTAATGCTGTTACATCGTCGCCTTCCGGCATAGGATCATCAGGTTTAAAGCGCTCCATCAAAGGTTTATTGTGGGCATCACGCTTCTCTGCGATATACGCAGTTGCGCCATAGTTATCCACAGCTGACACATTACTCTCACTGAAGTAGCCTGTGTCTGCCAGGATCGCTTCGGGCTTGCCAAGTTCGTCTTCACGAGTTGCCAGTTCTTCAAGGGCTGGCTCTACCTGCTGTTTGTCGTTTGTTGCCTGAGTAATGTGTTTTTCTACGATCAGTCCGCTTTCAACATCAACTGCAGCCTGCGCATTATAAGCTTGTTCATAACTGCCGCCTGATGTTGGCATGATGCGGGAATCACGATCTGTCAGATTGACCTGGTCTTTGTCTCTTGGGTCTGCCTCTGGGGCTTTGGGTTCTCTACCCCTCGGCTTTTTTCCAGACTCCCTGATCGCTTCCCTGCGAGCCACTTTTTCCTCATATTCTTCCAGCTCGTATTGGTATCGCTCCTCAGCGCGACGCTCTATTTCTGCTTTTGCTTCGGCAATAACAGCAAGGCGATCTTCCCTACGCTTGAGCTCCTCTGGAATAGAAAGCTCTTCAGGCTGCTCTTCTGCATCGGCTTTCTCTGCCATTTTCAGGAGCTCATCCACCTCAGACTTGAGCTGTTTTTCCAGCTTGCAGGCATACTCGTAGCTGAGGGCTTTGTGTTTGCTGGCATTCGCTTTCATTTTGGTGCCATCCAGACTGATGGTTCCCATTTTTAACCACTGGGCTTCTTTAGCGATCATTAGAATCTGGGTAAACAGGTTGCTGATTTCCTTGCGAAACCGCTTCCGGAAAGCATTAATACTGTCATGATCTGGGTGTTCATTGGCACAGATATAGCGGAAAGCAATAGAGTCGTGAGTAGCCTTCTCCAGCTTTCGGCTGGAAAAGACACCTGTCGCATAGCCATAAAATAACAGCGAGAGCATGAGCGATGGATGCCAGGCTTTGGAACCTCTACCGCTGTAGGACTTGATGAACGGATCAAGATCGAGCTGCTCGACGACCTCTACAACAAAACGGGCGAGATGACGTTCCGGCAAATAATCATCGACACTGGCGGGAAACATGTCTGGAATACTGCGGTCAACGGGTCTGAAAGTCCATCTCTTCATTTGTCAGAGGTTGCTTGCTTGAAAAGTGATTATTGGCAATTATGCCAGATTTTTGCTCTAAGTCCGACAGGCTCCTAGGTCATACAATTCCTTCTCGTCGTCCTTGCCACGGGTCATCACCATTTTGACCCGTTCCATGGGCTTAATCTTTTTCTTCTCTTTCTCCGACAGCTCCGAGCCTTCTTCACATTCCAGCACTTCAAACCATTGAGGACGAATGGTGCGAAGCTCCTTATAAAAAGCCCAGGCGACCTTGCGTTCGCTGGACACAAACATCGCCTTGCCCTTCACCGTGGAACCTTCGGCAAGCCGGTTCTCGTAATGGGCGACAAAATCCCTTGCCAATGCCCGAATCCGGTCAGGATCACCCAGAATCGAGCCCATACTGGCTACCGCCTTCTTGCTTTCCTCAATCTGGTATTCGCTGGCACCCGCTTCGGCGCAGTCCTGATAATATTTCTCGATCTCCTCCAGCTTGCGGTTATCGAGAATCACCTTAGCGGCACGGCCTTCATAGACAATACGAACGGTAATCTCATCCTTCACCGACTCGCTCATGGTGTAGCTGTCTACCACCTCACCAAACACGTCCAGCGTCGCATCAATGGGCGTGCCGGTGAAGCCTACATAAGTGGCGTTCGGCAGCGACTGATGCAGGTGGTAAGCAAAGCCATAAGACTTTTTTACGCCGTCTTCGGTAATGGACACCTTCTGGTCAAGGTTTATCTGGCTGCGGTGGGCTTCATCGGAAATGCAGATCACATTATCCCGTTCCGTCAGCAGCTCGGTATCTTCCGTAAACTTGTGAATGGTGGTGAGGAACACCCCGCCACTGTTACGACCTTTCAACAGCATCCGCAACTGCTCCCGGCTTTCCACCGAGATAATGGTTTCGTCGCCCATATAGGTTTTGGCATTGGTCATCTGCTTCGACAGCTGATCGTCCAGATCGGTACGGTCGGTAATCAGCACAATGGTCGGGCTTTCAAGGGCGAGGCTTTTCATCAGCCGACGGGCAAGAAACTGCATGGTAAAACTCTTGCCGCAGCCGGTGGCACCAAAATAGGTGCCGCCCTTACCGTCGCCTTCCGGCTTTTTGTGTAGAAGAATATGGTCGTACAGTTTGTTCACCGCATAAAACTGCGGGTAACGGCAGACAATTTTTACCTCCCGCCCTCCATGAGAAGAGGCCTTATCCGGGAAATAAATAAAGTGCCGCATCACCTGCCGCAACCGCTGCTTGTCGAACAGCCCGTTCAACATCGTATGCAGCGAATCAATGCCATCCTTTTCTATAGACTCATCCCCGGTCACCTTGCGCCAGGCATAGAAGAACTCATAGTCTGCAAACAGGCTGCCCATTTTGGCTCTTCCTCAATTTGAGTGGGTGATTTATTATATTCTGAAGCACTCAATGCAAGGATGCACCGATGCGTGATAAGCAACTCTATTCTCAAATACTGGGTATTGAGTCTCCTTGGTTCGTTTCTGAAGTTGAATTGTCATTACAGGATCAACAGGTTCGGGTATTCATTGAACACAATGGTAAAAAGGCCTGCAAATGCAGTGTTTGCGATAAGCCCTGCTCTGGCTACGACCACATCACTCAGAAGTGGCGTCATCTGGATACCTGTCAGTTTCAGACTATTCTAGTTGCCAGGGTTCCACGGACCCAGTGCCCTGAGCATAAGGTGTTAGCCATCAATGTGCCCTGGGCTGAATCTGACTCTCGATATACAGCTCTGTTTGAAGCCCTTGTTATTGACTGGCTAAAGGAGGCAACTACGAAGGCAGTTGCACGACAAATGAAGCTTGGTTGGAATGCCATAGACGGTATTCAGCAGCGTGCAGTGAAGAGAGGACTGGCTCGTCGTGATGCTAAGCCACCAAAACGAATCGCTGTTGATGAAACCTCATTTCAAAAGCATCATGAATACGTCACAGTGGTCACTGACCACGACCAAGGCGTTGTTATTCACGTTTCTGATGACCGTAAAAGTGACAGTCTCAACGAGTACTTTGACACACTGCCCTATGACCATAAAGAGGGGATCGAATGCGTGACGATGGACATGTCCAAGGCTTACATCAAGTCAGTCAGTGAGAATGTTCCAGACGCAGATCAGAAGATTGCATTTGATAAGTTTCACGTTGCTCAGTCTCTGGGTAAAGCTGTCAACAAGGTTCGGATAGAAGAGAACAAAGCCCTTGTAAACCAAGGTGTAGAGCTGCTTAAGGGGACTCGCTACGACTGGCTGACTAACCCTGAAAACATGTCTGAAGAGCAGTGGGATAACTTCGAACCACTGAGAAACTCGACACTTAAAACAGCTCGCGCCTGGGCCATCCGGCAAATGGCAATGAGCTTATGGAATTACAAGTCCAGAGCTTG
Source organism: Endozoicomonas gorgoniicola (assembly GCF_025562715.2). Classification (NCBI taxonomy): domain Bacteria; kingdom Pseudomonadati; phylum Pseudomonadota; class Gammaproteobacteria; order Oceanospirillales; family Endozoicomonadaceae; genus Endozoicomonas; species Endozoicomonas gorgoniicola. The sequence continues at coordinate 3,193,957 of NZ_JAPFCC010000001.1, read as the reverse complement.
GGCAATCAAGGCCTGGAAGAGGTGGCTATGCTGGGCGCAGAGATGTCGGCTTGAGCCCATAAAAGAAGTTGCCAGAACGGTCAAAGAGCACTTGTGGGGTATCATCAACGCTATTGTCCTTGAGGCTAATAACGGTCGAGCAGAGGGAGTGAACAGCAAGATTCAGAGTTTGAAGAATCGGGCTTGTGGCTTTCGAAACCGTGAAAGATATAAGACAGCGATCTACTTTCATCTTGGAGGCTTGGACTTGTACCCCACTGGCGTACATCGTTGAAAACTACCCACTTAAAACAGGGAAGAACCCCCATTTTATTATTCACACCATCGCTGATCACGCACAGGGCGTTATACACAAACAGCTGGGGAATATCCCGGCGATAGCGGGTGGTGAGCTGCACATAAGCATGGTGAATATTGGCTTCATCTTCCTTAATGGCGCTCTTGAATTCGAACACCACCAGGGGTAGACCATTGACGTATAAAATGCCATCGGGAATCCGGTGGGTTTCCCGGCCTTCAATCTTCAGTTGGTTAACCAGTTTGTAGATGTTTTGGTCAGAGGAGGAAAAGTCGAGAAGCTGGATATACAGGTCTTTCTGCTTGGGGTCTTCCCGTTTCAATAGAAAGCCATCCGACAGCCATTCACAAAACTGCTTATTGCTGTCGTACAGATCACTGGCAGGCAGCATCTGCAGCTGACGGATCACCGCATCAATTTCAGCATCAGTAATGCCATCGGCTTTGTACTGTCCAGCCAGAAACGCCCGCAGGTCATCTTCAATCAGCACTGCTTCCGGAGCCCGACTCGTCTGTTCTGTCAGCGCAACACCCGACACATAAGGGTAACCCTGTTGTTCCAACAGCTGGATAATGGCGGCTTCCAGCTGGGCTTCATCAAACTTTTTCATTCCTCTTCCTTGCTCTAAACGAGCGGGCTCCTTATGCGACAGCGGCTTCAGTCTTTTGTTGGGCTTCGGGGATGCGGAATTCTCCGGAGATGAGTTTGGGGAGCAGGGTGTCCCGCAGTTTGGTCAAACTCAGGGTTTGTTCTTCCAGAGCTAATACTCGTTTATGGATGGTGACGATCTGTTCTTCAAAGGCTGTCAAAACCTCATCAATAGGTACAACAAGCTTATGTGCCTTTAAAATATCAGTTTTCAGGTTAGTGAAAACACTGCCATTGCCTTGCATTACAAGCTCTTCACGAATTACCAGAAACAACTGATAGAGGTAGGTGTCGCTGAACTTCTCCTTATTGGGGAAGTAGAGCCAACCATCGTGAATACATGCATCCAAATCAAGGAATTTAGGTAGTCCCGGTGTTGCACTGTTAGAAAGAATTAGAGAACCTTTTTTCAGATAGACCGTTTTCTTCAAGCCTTCTTCTCTGATGAACTCTTTTGTTCCTGAGATAAAGCGGGTACTACTTGCTGTGGCGTCACTGATTTTTACCCAAGGCAAACCGTCGTCAACAATAAAATCCTTGATTGGTCTTGGAGAACCACCACGCTTTACCGTAACAAGTGAACCTAAATTGGTGCTGCCCCACCCCTCCGGAATCCACCCCATATGAGCATCAAACACAAAGGATGCGGGAAACAGTTGGCGGATGGCTTCCGGCAGTGGTGCAGGCGCATCATCACTGGCTCGCAAAGCCTGGCGCTGTTCGGCACGCTTTTGCAGAGGTTCGGGAATGGTGTTGCCCGCCGCCAGTGCGTTATCGATCACCGGATCAAAATCCACAAACCAGCTTTTAAACAGGGCTTGCGCCATGTTTTCGAGGGTTTGGTTGGTTTGGCGGTTGAGTTGGGTTTTGTCGTCAAAGGCTCTTAGTTTTTTACCGATTTCCGCTGCCTCATGTACTGGCGGAACGGGCACTAAAACCTTTGCGACGGACTTTGTATTTAATACAGCTTGTGCGCTCCCTGTGCTGACCGCAAGCAAGGAAGCCCTACCAAATGCTGAATTCAGAAAATACCCTAAAAAGTTCGAATACCTTGTATCCGATGGCCTTGCAAAAACAATATTGGCGCAATTTAAATCACCAACATTATCAGGCACTACGCAACAGTCACCTCTGTTATGCCCGACTCGAACAACAAGAATGTCTCCAGGTTTAAGCTGACTTTTCTTACTCTTTTTATGGAATTCATGTGGTACGAAACGTATGTCGTCAACTTCAAGAACCCCAGGTCTTACATTCTGCGATCTTAGAAACGGAATCCCTTCTGGCCCACAAAATACTGAGCTAGTTTCGCCAACGTGCCCCACAGAAACACGGTCACACAAGCTGTCTAGAGCCTTCCACTCCCAGTTCTCTGGCAGTACAGGCATACCGGGTAAAATATCACTCGCCATAACCCAACACCTCCAGATTCCCACGAATCACAGCATCCAGCTTCTCCGCATCCTGCATCTGCTGGTAAAGGGTCTGGCTCAGTTCCTTCATTTTGGTTTCAAAAGGAATGCCATCGTCTTCTATCTCAGCAGCACCCACATAGCGCCCCGGTGTCAGCACATAGTCGTTGGCTTTGATCTCTTCCAGCGTTGCCGCCTTGCAGAAACCAGCCTTATCTTCATACTCGCCAGAATCCTTTTCACCACGCCATGCATGATAAGTACGGGCAATTTCCGCCACATCTTCAGCCGTCAGTTCTTTGTTGGTACGGCTGACCATGGAACCCATCTGGCGGGCATCAATAAACAGGGTTTCTTCTTCACGGCTCTTATAACCATGCTCGGTATCTGTTTTTTTATTCTTGGTTAGGAACCACAGACACACCGGAATCTGGGTGGTGTAGAACAGCTGCCCCGGCAGGGCGATCATGCAATCCACCAGATCGTTTTCAATAATCTTTTGGCGAATAGTCCCTTCGCCACTGGTGTTGGAGCTCATGGAACCGTTCGCCAGCACAAAACCGGCGGTGCCGTTGTCCGACAGCTTGGAGATCATGTGCATGATCCAGGCGTAGTTGGCGTTGCCGGTGGGCGGGGTTTCATAACCGTCCCAGCGTGAATCGTCGCTGAGTTCGCTGGCCTGCCGCCACTGCTTCTGGTTAAACGGCGGGTTCGCCATAATAAAGTCGGCTTTTAAATCGGGATGCTGGTCTTTAAAGAAGGTGTCGCCCGCCACATCGCCCAGGTTTGCGGCAATGCCCCGAATCGCCAGGTTCATTTTCGCCAGCTTATAGGTGGTGCTGGTGTATTCCTGCCCGTAGATGGAGATATCCTTGCGGTTACCCTTATGGCTGTCCACAAACTTGATGGACTGCACAAACATACCGCCGGAACCGCAGCAGGGGTCATAAATCTTGCCTTTGTACGGCTCAATCATTTCCGCAATCAGCGTCACCACCGACTTGGGCGTATAGAACTCGCCCCCGCCCTTGCCTTCACTGGCGGCAAACTTGCCGAGGAAGTATTCATAGACACGACCGACCAGATCTTCTTCGGTCATATGGCATTCATTCGCCATGGTTTCAATATTGTTGATGGTATCAATCAGCGCCGACAGCTTGGAGCCATCCAGCCCCAGACGGGAGAAGTAGTTATCCGGCAATGCCCCTGCCAGCTGCGGGTTGTTCTTCTCGATATCGTGCAGGGCGGTATCAATTTTCACCGCAATATCGTTCTGCTTGGCGTGTTTCAGCACAAACGACCAGCGACTTTCTTCCGGTAGGTAGAAGACGTTCTCCATGGTGTAGAAGTCCACCATATCCACAAAGTCAGCGCCGTATTCGTTCCCGATCACAGCCCTGCGATCTTCAAACTTGTCACTGATGAATTTCAGGAAGATCAGGCTTAAGACAATGTGCTTGTATTCGGAGGATTCAACGCTGCCACGGAGTTTGTTGGCGGAGTCCCAGAGGGTTTCTTCAAAGCCTTTCTTTGATGAAGGGGAGGCTTTTTTTGCAGGTTTTTTAGCCATGTTTGAGGTACTGCTAAATTTGAAATTGGCGTCATGGTATGTGGGGGGTAACAGGTGCGTCAATACTGATTAATCACTGCCTTCGGATATCTGAATTTATACTTTATTTGTCGTGTTTTATGGTTCGCTATGAACTCCTCTCCTGACACAGCGGACCCGTTTCCCTGAAAGACTTGAGGATCAGGTTTCACCATCCTTGGTGAATCGCCCGGTGCGGATCCGCAAGCCGTGGTGATGTGGGGGCTGGAGGTTAGAGACCTCCGGCTACCCGATTTAGCTGCGGTGTTGCTTATGTTGTAGATATTGGAACATCAATTCGATCTCTTGCTACACATACTCCATTTCTTACTGCATAACATTCAACAAAGTGACCGCCACGGAAACTTGTTTTTTCTTTTTTTGACTTTGCTCCGCCGTCTACTGATATTTCACCGCGAATTTGATCTTTCCTTTCTGCTTCACTACCGACATTTCGCACTTTCCATTTTATGGTGTAAGGTTCAGGAACATTACATTTCTTCACATAAAATTGAAGGCTTTTATTTACTCTTAAACCAAAACCTTTCTCAAGCATAATTGAAAGAACTTCTGTTCGAAAGCCATGTTGTGATACATTGCAATCAATAACCAATTCATATCTGACATCAATATTATACTGATCTTCAATAAACTCCTCAGTATTCTTGTATGTATATATAGAACTCTCAGACTTTTCAACTGATTTTTCTGATGCTGGAAATGCACGGCCAAATACATCTTTCCAGATATCATTTACTGTTTTGTTTTTTTCTTTTTCTATAGCCTCTTTGCATTTTTTATGTGCTCTTTTCGCTTTAGCTATAAAGTTACCTTTTTTGTAAACCTTTTGTTTGCTGCCGGGAGCATACCAAAACTCTTGATCTTTCTTTTGTGACCCAAGGTATTCAAAGAAATCACGAACATACCAGTCATAATAAACAAAACTTCTGTATTTATATTCACTCTTTTCTTCTAAAAACTTATAGCAAAGTGTATCAATTAATAATCCGCCCATGGGAGCACCTACTTTATTTCTCCACGAGCGAACCATTTTACATAGATTTTTCAAATTCCCATTTGAATCTTTGTTTAATTTATCTATTTCATTAATTTCATCTCTAGGTTTGGTAGTTTTCCATGATCCTCCATCATTGCTATCTGGATATTTGTACGATCCATCATCATTTTTGAAGCTTGGTAAAACTTCAACTACGTAGTTTCTGAAGGAAACAACTACAACCTGTCCATCACCTTTTACATCTGTTTTAGGATAGGTCTTTTTTATTTCCTCTTTGACTTCTTGTAATAAAGCTGATTGCCCATTTCCGTCATATTTGTTAAATCTTGAATAAATATCCCACGGCAATTCAAATACCATATCAAGATCACTTAATCCATCTATGGCTGTTCCTCTTCCATAAGAGCCAACTTGTAAGCTATGTAAAATTTCTGACTCATTATCGTAATATTTTTTATTAAGAGTCTTTGTTATTCTCTTGTACCTTCCTGAAATTTCACTTCTATTGCTGACAGCCAAATTTCCAACAAATTCTTCAAATGTTTTTGCTACATCCATATATTACCTACAAATAAAAAAAGTCTTTACATCCTCAATTAAGGACGGAAATAATAAATAGAAAAATAAAACAATCACTAAGAGAGCGCATAATTGAAAAGAACGCGGTATCTTATCTTTGAAAAGTCCAAAATTTTTCTGCTCATCAACCCAATCAATCTGAGTTTGTATAAAGAATTTATAATGAGCATACCAGTCGCTTAACAATATCTGTTTAGTGATAGAAATTGAATAAAATTCACTCATTAAACCCTTAGCTTTTTCTAACTCTTTATCTATGTCAGAAGAATTACTTTTGAGTGTTAAATATACACTTTGTAGATCTGAATAAATTCTTGTTATTTGGCTACCAACTTCCTGATATTTTTCCTTTTGATTTGCATAAAAAGAGATATATAGAGAGACAACACCAAATATAGTTAGTGCAACAGACACATGTCCTGCAAGAGCTTCACTAAAATATTTTAATGATAAAATACCAAAGGCTATTGAGGCAAAGCTAATCGCACCAGGAATTTTTTCAATAATATCATAGGTGGCAAAGTGTTTTTTTCCACCATATCCGACATTGTAACCATGTGTTGCAATTAGTTTAAGTGCTTCGTTTCGATCCATAATCAAGCTCTCATGCTGATGAGGCATTTTAACATGATTTTGTGTATAGCAGCTAACGAATGAAATGGACTCCTCCCACTTTTGGCAGATAATGGCAGACTGGTATAGCCAGCGATATATTCCATCAGGAGAAGCTCATGGATATATTAACCCTCGGTATCGACCTGGCCAAAAATGTGTTCAGCCTGCATGGTGTTAACCAGAAGGGAAAATCCGTCATTCGTAAAACGGTAAAACGACAGCAACTGATACCTGAAGTCGCCAAATTACCTCCAGCCCTGATTGGTATGGAGGCTTGCTCCGGTGCTCATTACTGGGCCCGTGAATTTATCAAACTGGGTCATGATGCCCGGATCATGGCTCCGAAGTGCGTGGCCCCGTATCGACAGGGCGAAAAAAACGACAGTAATGATGCAGAGGCCATCTGCGAAGCCGTTGGTCGCCCGAAGGTGCGCTTTGTACCGGTAAAAACCGTACACCAACAGGCATCATTAATGACTCATCGCATTCGCCAGAGCTACGTGCATATGCGAACCGGTATCATCAATTCGAAGTTTTAGTACTCTTTGTACTTTTTATTGCTCAGTCTTTTTGTAAAGGATTTCTAGTGCTATTGCTCATTTTTAACGCTGTAAATTAGTTACTCAGGTTTAGAGTTCTTAAAACATGAACGTTCGGTAAAATATTTAGCGTCGGCGCAGCCAACCCCGTCAGGCACACAATTTAAACCTGCCTGAACCGTTTAAATCATTGGTTCTGAGTTCATTTATGTCGTTTTTCCAAAAAAACTATCCGAACGTTCGTTTTTATCCGGCAATTTCAGCTCTAATTTTTGCTCATATCGGTTCCAGCAGCCACGAATTCGAAACTGCGGAATAATCCAAAACAGCGCGCGCCTAAGCATTCCGGCCGTGACTGTATGGGGGTTCCTCCAGGCAGTTTTGGCCAACGCAATGGCCGCAGGATTTTGACAAATGGTCAGCAATTGCACCAGCGCATACCCTGCCATTTTAATGTGCATCCATCGTAACAGCGTTCTGAGTTTCTGCTGCCATAAATGCTTGCATCCAAACTCGTGTTTAAGTTGCTGGAACATAGGCTCTATAGGCCACCTGAGCGAGTAGGCTAATAGCACTTCATCGGCTTTCAGGTCAGGATTTGTGGACAGAAATAGTTTGGTTTCTGTTTCTCCCTTGTCGTTTTCAAAACGACTCCAGACGACTCGGACAATACGGCCTTTCAAAAAACGAGCCCGGCAAATACAGGAACGAAAAGAGACAGTCCGGTTCTTTCTGTAAAGCCAGAGAGTCATCTTGGTCTCTGGTAATTTCTCTACTTCCTCAGGTGTCATTTTGACACCATACTTACGCTTGCGGCCTTTCCTTTTGAAAGGAGAGGGAGGAAGTGCATCGACTGGAAGCGCATAAAGTGCCCGGTTTTTGGGTATATGACCAATGACCTCATACCCAAGCTCAAGCGCGGGCTGCATCATGGTGTGATTCATAAACCAGCAGTCAGTGAGTAGCCGAAAAGCTCGCCCCTGAAGAGTCTGCCGTACAGATTTCAGCATGGCCTTTGCAATTTTAAGTTTACTGATATTGCCTGATTTAGGTGATGGAAATGCCATCACTGGAACCGCAGTATGCACCTTGTCTGATGGTCTCTGGAAAGGAATAGCCAGAAAGACCCAGCATTGACCAAGAAGATAAGTACACCGGTTCTTTTTCTTGCTGTGTTGGTGATGTATTCGGCATGCCGGTGCTTTGTCAGAGCAACGTTCGAGTGTCAGGTCGTCAAGAATCAGGGGAATGGTCTGACCGTCAGGCACTTTAGAACTGACCAGCAATATCAGACGATGCGCCAGGTTTCGCCAACGCCACTTACCTTGAGAGACCCAATGATGGTAGCTGTTCCAGAAATTCTCGTAGTGGATCGTCAGGAGAGCCTGTGTAACAAAGCCTTCGCCAGAAAGCATGCCACCCAGAAGTAACTCACAGAACGTTGGTGCCGCAAGTGGTGATAGCGCTTTTGCAAGAAATGTCGTATATAAAGAAAGCTCTCGAAGGATTACTTTCTGATCTGAAGTGAGCATGGCAACCGCTTTTTCCTGGTAGATGAAGCGGTTGCTTAACCTATTTCGGCATCAAAAAATACAAAACGTTAGTACTTATAATTCTCTAAACTCGAGAATTAGTTACATTGTCATGGTAACAGAAAAATTAGATGGTTCATGCTGGGTTGTTGCCTAATTTTTTATGATAGTGGTTGTCCGCTACCACCCAAAAAAGTTAGAAAAATTAGATAAATTGACCAAAAATTAGATAGAATGCTTGCAGGCTTCGTCATACAAGGTTTTTCTAAGCTTTCTATCTAAATTTAAGTTAGATGTACTTCTTTGTCATTATTCAAACAGGTTAATACTGCATTCTTGAGGTTAATTCCCCGATGACCTTGTCATGACTCCTTATTTCACTTACGGCGACCCACCGACAGCAGAAGTGGTACAATCGTACAATTTAGAAGTGCCGCACATATTGTCTCTTCTTGCTGTAAGACATACGCAAAAATAACTGGTTCAGATTATTTACGTCTCGGGCGGTAGCGTATCTGAATATCTTTCCTGTGCTGGCTGCCGACCTTAAAGGCTTTTCCCGCAGCAACCTGAAGGTCATGCGAGCCTTCGCAGATGCCTGACCGGATTTCACCGCAGAGGCAATTGTCCAACAGTCGGTTGGACAAATACTCTGGAGCCAGAAACGCTTACTGTCGGCAAGATCAGTGTCAGGTGTCTTTGTGCCACTCTCTGCTATATTCATACCCCAACCAATAAAAACAGGTAGTCGTTATGGGGTTAGAAGCGAGAGTTGAGCGCCTTGAATCACACTTCGATTCACTGGATAGTGCCATTCGTAGTCTTATTACTATTACTGGTGAAACGCATCAGGTTGTTCTGGAAAACCAGCGTGAAAATCGCCTGAGATTCCAACAGATAGATAATAGGTTTGACCAGCAGGAACGTCGCATGGATAAATTGGAATCCTCTATTGATAAATTAGAATCCTCTATTAATGTTTTGGCAGACGCTACGCTTGCGGGCTTTAAACGTAGTGACGAACAACATGAAGAAGCCCGTGAACGCTTTGACCAGCTTGAACTTCTCATCCGTCAATCCTTTCCAAAAAACTAACACGCCACCTACCAAGCCGTTCTGCCCGACTGCTTTCGGCAGCGGGTAAACTTCGGGTTATAACAGTGCATAAGAGGGAATCAATGAGTGCCACTATTCGTAAAATCGGTAACTCCTCCGAAGTAATAATCCCTGGAGAGCTCTTGGGTAAAACGGTGTCAGGTCTTGCAATTTGCATAACTGCACAATGACTAAACTACGCACCGCCACTCATTAACAAGACGGAGTGTATCCGTGACAGAGACTTATAAAATCGTCGATATTCAGGAGGATATGGACAACCCGGAAGATCTCGGTACCAAAGAGAAGTTTTGGTATCGCTACAACAACCAAAAGTGGCTGTTTAAAAAATCTCGGCCTCTGACCGGTGAGCACTGGTCAGAAAAAGTGGCGGAGCAACTCTGCCAACAACTCGGCATCCCCCACGCCAAGTACGAACTGGCAAGATATCAGGGCGATATTGGCATCACCAGTTTAAGCATCATCGAAGACCGCGGAAAATGGCGAATGACGCTGGGCACATACGGTTTATAAAGTGCTGGGGATTCTGGATTCTGCCAAAACCCACAACCAGCCACCGGTCTGGCCCGGCCTTCCAGGCAGTCTGGATGCAGCAGGGGTATTTGTAGGCTAACTGTTGCTGGATGCACTTATCAGCAATCAGGACAGACACCATGAAAACTGGGCGATATTGCTTAATGGTGAAACCGGAGAACAGTTTCTATGCCCAAGCTATGACCACGCCTCAAGCCTTGGATGTACTGAGCCGGATAAAAACATCTGGCCCGGCTGACAACAAAAGACAAAGGCCGAAGACCGCCCGGTACTGGCTGGAGCAACTGAAAATGCTCGACAAAGACAGAATATGCAACATACTGGCCAAAGTACCCGAAGAAGTCACAACACCCGCAGCCATGCAGTTTGCTGAAAAAATCATTTTGGAAAATAGAAGGAGCCTGTTATGCGCTCTCAATTAAACAGTGTGTTTCTAGCCTGGCAAGACCCGAAGGAGCGAAGCTGGCACACGGTGGGTAAGCTCACTCAGAATAACCAGCTTTTCGAGTTCCATTACACCCGTGGCGCTTTAACCTCTGAAGCCTTTATTCCGTTCTCCGGCATGAATGACCTTCAGGCCACTTATCAGTCAGACAGCCTGTTTCCCCTGTTTGCTAACCGGGTATTGTCTGAGCGCAGGCCAGAATACAAAAAACTGCTTTCCTGGCTGGGGCTTGCCGATGAAAAGCAGAGCCCGATTGTTATCCTGTCAAAAACCGGTGGCATTAAAAGTACTGACAACCTTCAGGTCTTTCCTGAAGGAGTATCATCACCAGAAAAAGGTTTTGATATTGATTTCTTCGCACACGGCCTGCGCTACGTTACCGACTCCGCCCGTAGCCTGATTAAAAGCTTAAAGGTTGGTTACAAGCTGTTTTTGATGAAAGGTGTCCACAATGAACATGGCGGCCTGACCATGGCTGTTCGTACGTCAGATACACCAGAGATTATTGGCTATTGTCCCCGTTTTCTGGCTGACCGGTTATCCGATGCTATGGATGCGGGGGCAGAGCTGGACTTATCGGTTGCCCGTGTCAATGCCGATGCGCCTCTTTATTACCAGCTGATGTGTAACCTTAAAACCGGTGCCATTCCAGCCGGTACACCGTTTAAAAACAATGAGTTTTTAAAGGTTTCCGATAAAATCCATTGATATGCCACACTGCGATCATTCATTTGCCGTTGTGGTTTTTACCTTTGCCGCTATTAGCCTGTTTCAATAAAACACCAACTTTATTTTGTTGTATGAACTTTTTCAAATATTCTTGCCTGGCTCTTTTTCTGTTCCCAACGGTCTCATTTTCTTCTGTTGAAATTTCATCAGAAGACGCTGCCTTTCATATAGGAGAAAGCGTAATAGCCTGTGGAACCATTCAACAAACCACCCGGTTCAGGAGAGGCGTTTATCTGAATATGGATAAACCTTATCCACACCAGTCCCTGACCCTGATTGTATGGGAAAATGATATTAACAATTTCCAGAATCAGTTTGGGGAATTATCGAATATAACCGGAAAAGAGGTATGTGCGCAGGGAACGATTACTCAGTACAAGGGCAGAAATCAGATTAGCCTTGGGAATGCTTATTCTTTGAAGGTTGATTGAGTTTTTTTTGATTTAAAGCAATTAAAGATAAGCGACAAAAGTTCAGTATAACTTATTAGTAATACAAACCAAACACAAATTAATTTTTTAAACCTGTGAATAATATCAGGTCTTGAGCCTTTAAATATATTATTGCAAGACCTGACATCTAGTTATGAAGGAGATTTTATGAGTACCAGCGCAGTCATTGCAGGAACTGGTTTTGAGGGAAGAGACGAAGTGATCAAAAAACACTGTAAAAATGGTCTCAAAGTGATTTTGGGAAGAGAACCAAATAATAAATATGACGAAAATGCAATTGCTGTATTTATTGTTATTCCAAGATTGTTTGGTTTGTTAGGTATTTCAAAAAAGAAGATTGGCTATATAAAACGAAGCAGAGCCAAGCCCTTATCAAAGAAAATAGATTCTGGTGTTGCTGTTTCTGCCAGAGTAAAAAGCTTCTATGCTCCTGAAGGACGGGAGTATCCGAGAGTAACCATAGAACTAAACTATTGAAAATAAAACTAGGTCAGGTTTTGCATTTGTATAATTACACAATGAAAGGCCTGATCCCAATTTTAATAAACAGATAAATACCCAGAAAGTCATGCAAAATAGTAGATACCGATAAATCTGGTGAAATTTAATTAATAATGGTTGTTTAATGACAAAGTTTATCCAAAAATATAGAATATTTTGTATCTTACTTTCAATAGCTTTGGTCCTTTTAGGATTCATAGGAGTCCTAAATGGAAAACTTACGGGTCTTATAATTTCCTGAATTCGTATCATAAGTGCATAACCTCTGTAACCAGAGGATTGTTTCAGAACCTTTGAAGTGAATCAGAACTCAGGGGTATTCTGTAAAGCAACCAAACCATACAGAGGAAGCCAAGGATGGCCTATACACACCTGAGCTCTGAAGAGAGATATTATATCGAAACTGAACTCAAAAATGGGACTTCACAAAACAAAATTGCTAAAAAGCTTGGCCGTTCACAGCCTACCGTGTCGCGAGAAGTAAACCGCAATAAAGGGCAAAGAGGGTACAGGCACCAACAGGCTAATCGCACAGCTCGGCAGCGGCACAAAGATAAGCCAAAAGCTATTAAGCTGACAGACGACATTAAACAACGTATTTCAAACGATATCCGTTCAGATTGGAGTCCTGAACAAGTGGCTGGAAGGCTTGAAAAGGACGGTGTAATCAAGCTGCATCATGAGACGATTTATCAATTTGTAGCGGATGATAAACGGCGCGGAGGCTCGCTCTATAAGCACTTGAGGCACCAGAAAAAAACTTATCGAAAGCGATACGGTTCAGCTCATAACCGAACCGGTATACCAAATCGGGTTGGCATTGAAGAACGCCCCGAAGTGGTCAACAACAGAGAGCGAGTTGGTGACTGGGAAGCTGATACTGTAATAGGTAAAAATCATAAAGGAGCCATCGCTACATTAGATGAACGAAAAACCAAGCTTCGCCTTGCTGTCCCTCTACCAGGCAAGAAGGCAAAAGCGGTTAAACAGGGAATAATTGACGTACTCAAGCCTCTGAAAAGGTTTGTAAAGACAATAACATACGACAATGGAAAGGAGTTTGTTCAGCATGAATCAATTGCCAAAGCTTTAAAATGTGACAGCTACTTTGCTGCCCCCTACCATTCTTGGGAAAGAGGCCAGAATGAGAATGCTAATGGTTTGCTAAGGCAGTATTTCCCCAAGTCGATGGAGCTTAATGGCGTGACAGAAAAAGATGTCATCATTGCAGTGGATAAGCTGAACAACAGGCCAAGAAAGTGCCTGGGCTACAAGACTCCTTATGAGGCATTTAAAGAGTCAACTGGAATAGATGCAAGAAAAGTCATGGGTTATGCACTTATGACTTGAATTCAGGTTTGTTCAATACCGGGTTTATTGTTAGGTGCTTATCTTTACCTAACGAGCCAAAAGCTAGGAAAGTATGGCACAAAGTTTTACTCCAACAATGGCAATGTCGCAGATGAGCTTCTTAAATGGCATGAGTTAAAAGAAAAAGGTGTAATATCTAATGAGGAGTTTAAAGTAAAAAATCTGAATTAATGAAAGAGTAACATGTCAAACGGTGTCAGGTCTTGCAATTTGCATAACTGTACAATGAAAGACCTGACACATAATTCCACTCGGATTTTTGTCCAGTACAAAGCAGCAACTCTTTCCCGATCCAGAACTTTGCACATTAGTCAATCTCGTTTTTCATTCCTTCTTCCAGATAGCGAAGTTGTGGAACAACTTTTGTGGCTTCTATAAAGGCATCAGTTTTCTCAAAAATATCTTTTAGTTCTAGCAAGTGAATTTCAACATTCTTAATTGATCTGTGACCAAACAATCGTTCTTCAAATGTTTTCTTAAAGCCAACACCAGACAGCATAATACTTATATCAGCTTGATGATATTCAATGTCAGAAAAATACTCTCTTGCATCTGATCTATCGAGCCTTGAACTTCTTAGTTTGGATTGAAAATGTATTTTTGAACCATCTTCCATTTCGAAGAATCCATCTACACCATCATCAGCTCCTCTTGGACCGGGAGTCAGGCCAAGATGATACGCTATTCTTTGGCCTATTTTTTGCTTGCTGTTATTACTATTCTGAAGAATTGAAGAAACAAGAAAGTATGTATTTCTACTCATCAGTGTTTGCTGTGTATAACTTTACAGAAAGATTTGAGTGCGAAATGAATAAGAATTATATAATACTTTTCATCTAGCTGATTTTTTTCTATCGCTTTTGTGATACGTTGTTTGTTTTTGAAGGTGGGAGTGAACTTTATTCTCCTACCGCTAGCTTCACTAACATCACTTTGACTTACATTTTCAGATTCATTTGTTTTGTAAAAATATGTGATAGCACTATTTATTGCAGTATCCAGATCCCACTCCATAAAACTTTTGATATCTTTTATTAACTTTATGGACTGCTCATCCAGAGAAATAGAAAGAATACCTTTGTCAAAATCGCTTTGAGTTTTGGAGCCTTTAGAAATAGCTTTAATATAGTTGTTATAATTTTCATTGCTCATGGCTGATGACCTCATCTATTAGTTTCCTGATTGAATAGTATTCCTCATTCAAATCCCAAATTAATTCACACTTTCTTAACGACTCATTGAATTCTTTTCTTAGATAGGGTAGACCATATCCTATGTAAAGGTTAACTGGTAAGTTAGTCATAGAGCCTATAATTGATTCTAAATCATGATCTGCACCCATTTGAACGATTTTTACTATTGCAGGGTAACACACAATTCCTTCCATTGACTGAATTAGAGTAAGAGTATCTTTTACATGGCTGATAGATAGGTATTGATCATCAATAGGGATCAAAATAACATCAGGTGATAATTCAGTTATGACTTGTAGGGCATTCTGAATTTGAGTGTCAATATCAACAACAATATTATCATATTCAGCATATGCGCCATTTGTAGATAAGCTAACCCTTTCTGGATTCCATAAGACATCTACATCGTTCATACCTGTATCAATTTCTAAGTGTCTTCAGAGTAGTTTTACCGACTCCTCCCTTATGCTGTGCCACAACTATTTTCATAAACCTTTCTGCACCAAATGACAAATATGCATGCTGCACTGATTTTATATAATTTTGAACTTCCTTTGTAGCCTAACGTTTAGTCGACACCATAAAACGCCTAATCCCTTGTCGGACAAATGAAACCCTGTGGGGTGACCTCAATGCCATGATGAACTCCACCGAGCAGCTGCAAAAACAGTTGGGGGAGATGATGGAACAGGCGGCCACCCAGCGGGTGAATCAGTCCCGCAAGACTTTCACGACCTTGGAAGAACTCGCCGCCACAGGGTTCTCCCCCAATGCCGCACATACCAACGAAAGCCTGCAGGCCAGCTCGGACTATCTGCAAACCCAGACAGAAACCATCAAACAGCTCCTTGAAGATGCCGTCAGTGACCTGAACAACAACGTCCGGGATATGGTTGAAGAACTGGTGGTGGGTGCCCGTTCTATAAATACAACCATGACGGAAGCTAATCAGAATCTGGTGGCCGATACCACTGATGTGCGTAACGCTATGATGAACTTCACCGAGCAGCTGCAAAAACAGTTGGGGGATACGGTTTAGCTCGCTGTATTTGATCAATAGCCAGATAAGAGACTACGCCTTTTTCAGCTATGCAACGATGCACTAACCTTGGTGGACATGATTGATTCCATGCCGTCGCATAACCTGACAAATAGCTTGAACCGGAGTGTTGACGATGCCTGATTCCCGACTAAATGCAAAAGATATTTTTAAAGAAAGCAACATGCTTCTTTTGACCAAAAGCCAGTTTTTTCAAGATACAACCAAGATAAAGGACTCGATTTTAGAGTCCAGTATCCGGAGAGTTGGACGTCGATTTTTCGGTTATGTCTACAAAAGTGTGCTTGACGAAGATGTTCCTTATCTGTTCGAAAATGGTATTTCTCCAGTTATGCACGCTGTTGAGAGCGGGCTATATTACTCACCCGGAGAAGGGGGATATCACTCTCGCGTGGAAAAAGTGCCCGGTAAAACGTATGGCTACCCGTTAACGGACTTATCTACTGTAGAAAATCTGAGAAGTGCACCATGTCTTGTCACTTATGTATGCCTTTTTCAAGCTTGCTGCAGCTGCCATCTCATTTCCAAATCAGTATCAATGTGTTTACTGGATATCAGGGAGTTAGGAGGCACTGTTCGTGACGAACCATGGGTCAGCGATACTATTCTACATAATATACGCGCTTTCTCGGATCTCGATATGGACCATCAAGCGTTCGCCAGATTCACCATTGACAAAGATATTTTTGATGTGGCCATTACGTACCCTGTTTCTAAATCAAGAATCGTAGGAGTCATTAAAGGCTTTCCTCAGTCGAACAGGTCGCTACATCCACAACGATTTAAACTTTATGTTAACCCGGAGTATGCCGGGGGAATGGAGGGTGCCAGGGCTGTTGCGGAGAGTTTTAATGGAGGAAGTGAATGGGAGATGATTGATGTTGATGCCTGACTCGCACTCTGGGCGTTACGGTTTAGCTCGCTGTATTTGATCGATAGCCAGATAAGGGACTATGCCTGTTTCTGCTATACAACGATGTACTATTATTGGGGGGGCGTAGATGATGGAGCAGGCGGCCACCCAGCAGGTGAATCAGTCCCGCAAGACCTTCGAGGCCATGGAAGAACAGATTCGACAGCAGGTCGGAATGACTGGGGAAACCGTTGATAAGCAGCTGAAGATGATTGACCAGTCTATGCAGCAGGAAGTAAACCGGGTTATGACCGAGATGGGTCAGGCGCTGGCCCAAGTAACTGGCCGATTCACTAAAGATTACACCAGGCTGACCAAAGCCATGCAGGAAGTTGTGAGGCAGCAGGTGGCATAATGGAACAGATTTTCGGACAAAAGAAAGAAGCCAGTGAGAACGGTGAACACTGGCTGACCATCTCTGACCTGATGGCGGGCCTGATGATGGTGTTCCTGTTTATCGCCATTGTCTTTATGCTTCACACCCAGAAAGAAAATGAAAAAATTAAAAGCGTCGCCGTCGCCTATCAGGAAAATCAGGTGGCGATCTATGATGCCCTGATGGATGAATTCCGGGATGACCTGCCTGAATGGGGTGCCGAGATTCATCAGGAAACCTGTAAAAGCCCCTGAAGATATTCAGCTTGAGGACATTGAAAGCTGGTGTCTATTGACCTGGCCTGGCCAAGAAGAAAAGTAGCTGTGCTGATTAACCCTGAAGATCAGTCATTTCTGCAATCCGCTGGCTGGACGGTATTTACCTTGGGAGCGGCTATGAAGCAGTTTGAGGCTTTTCAGAATAAGGTTCGGTGACGAGCGTTTTGTGTAGGGGGGCTGAAGGTTAGAATGTAACGACAGTTAACAACGAAGTTTTTATGGTGCTTTTAAAAACATTATGGTCTATTTTTTTATGCGCTTCTGTATGTATTCATTACTAGCGTAGGCGTTTGAACAAATGCTCCATAATCACAAATATTTTTTATTACTCCTGTTTACGCTATTTGGAGTTTTACTCAATAGTTTTCCTGTTGTTGCCGAGAAAAAAACCTACGAATATAAAATCAAAGGGAACGATGAGCCCGTACTTTTGACCGAAGAGGGAGAAGAAGGAGATAGCGACGGTCGCACATACAGGTTCTCCTCTTTGACCCACTATTATTTGCGTATGGAGTCACAGGAGGGCGTTAGTTATAACAACTGCAACTGTGATGATTGTTCTCACGAAGCCAGTTCTTCATCTCAATCCCAGGGGCATCGGACAAGCTGTCCTGCTCATAGCATTTTTAGCTATAGGTTCTCTGTTGATCGCACCGGCAACACCGAGGCTAACGCTGACCCCGAAAGGAATAATGCAGAGGGTGGCAAGACTATGGCTATGAATCTGAATGACATTCTGCGCCCCCTGATAGAATACTTCAAAAGCCACAGGGGAAGCAGAAAAATCACAGAATACTTTTTTGAAGATAGTAGGCAAAGAACACTGGAGCGACTGAGGGTGAGTACGAGTACCTGTTTTCCCAATTGTAGAAAAACGGTGTGTCAATCTTGTCAATCTCATTTTTTACCAACGGCAGCTTACTTTTCGAAGAGAATGGCTGTTTTTATACCTCCTGCTGTATTGATTAACTCTCCTGACAGCGAAACTCCAGATATATCGCCCCTCGCATATATTTTAAACCCTGATAGTACTTCTGATGGTCAAGGATACCCGGAGGAAATTTCATTTGAATTACTTTTTTTAAGAATGGATGACGCTCAGTCTAGTCGGGAAGTCGAAGATGGTATCGTGGGAAATTACCGCATCAATCTTTTCGATGGCCAGTTCAGGCTTACAATACCAAGGGAAAATGCCAGCGATTTTGAAGTGACAGGCAATATTTTTCCTGAACCATTCGAAAGACCGAGATTCGAAAGACGCCCTTTGGGGGGGCCTCCCCGCAGGCGTATGGATTCGATGTTCATTCCGTCAATGGATCCGCCAGAAGGCCCAAGATTTGGGGGATATCATTCTCATATTATGCGTCGGGGAGAGAGTATGACAGAGGAGGAGCGCCGCCAATTTCGACTCCTTCCGAAAGCTGATGCGCCTGAAGTACCGATTGAGTCTGCAACATTACCTGATCCTGACGAGGGGTCGAATTCCGGAATAATGGTATATGAGGCAACAGTGATACTATTGTTTTTGATCCTTACATTCTCTGAATGGGCTGATATATAGCTTAACGGTTCAGGGGTAGCAACAACTAAAAGACGATGTTATTTTCGGTTAATAACCATATCAGGCAGGGAAAACTGACAATACTATAAAAAATCATATATGTCGCACACTCATGCACTGGCGGGACGGACACTTTATGAAAGAAAAATCGACGGGGATGGTACACTGGCTATGGTTGAGTCTGATTGTGGTGGTGCTGGATCAGGTATCAAAGCACAGTGTGGTGGACAATTTTCACCTGTATGAGCAGGTGACCGTTATTCCTTCCTTCTTCTCTCTGACCCTGGCTTATAATACGGGTGCTGCTTTCAGCTTTCTCAGTAACCAGGAAGGATGGCAGCGCTGGTTTCTGTCCTGTGTCGCAATGATTGTCAGTCTTTTTCTGGTCAGCTGGCTGCGGAGGATGGAAAAAGGAGAAGGCTGGCAGGCTTGTTCCATGGCGCTGATTCTGGGAGGCGCTCTTGGAAATTTATACGATCGTATTGCTCATGGTTACGTCGTCGACTTCCTTCTGGTGTACTATAAGGACTGGTATTTTCCATCGTTCAATGTGGCTGATGTTGCTATCACCATTGGTGCGGCTATGTTGATTCTGGATATGTTCCGGAGTCAATCCCGTCTGGAACGGAAAAAGTCTGAAAGTCGCCAATAAGCAGCCATGGGCGAATGAACAGCCATGAACGAACGGAAAACGTTCGTGGTCAAACTAAGCGTTTAGTATCGAGCAGGTATCATAATAACAATGTCAGAAGTCTCTGCACTAGCCATAGGAGCAGGTCGCCGGGTGGCACTGCATTTCTCTCTCCAACTGGATGACGGTCAGGTGGTCGACAGTAATTTTGGCGGGAATCCAGCCTCTTTTATTGTTGGTGATGGCAGTCTGCCCGCTGGCTTTGAACAGGCCATTCTGGGTATGAGTGCTGGGGATGAGGGGGTTTTCAGAATCCCTCCGGAAAAAGCCTTTGGCATGCCCCATCCGGATAATCAACAGTCCTTTCCCAGGTCCCGCTTCGCAAGCGATATTCAGCTGCAGGAAGGGCTGGTTATGTCTTTTGCTGACGCGAGAAACAGCGAGCTGGCTGGAGTGGTGACCGCTTTTGATGATGAACGTGTTTTTGTAGATTTTAATCACCCCCTGGCAGGCAGGGAACTGTTGTTCCGGGTAAGGGTGGTTCAGGTAGAGAATTCGTAATGAAAATCAGGCTGGCTAATCCCCGTGGCTTTTGTGCTGGTGTCGACAGGGCTATTGATATTGTTAACCGCGCGCTGGATGTTTTCGGGCCACCTATCTATGTACGCCATGAAGTCGTGCATAACAAATATGTCGTGGATAACCTGAAGCAGCGCGGCGCTATTTTTGTTGAAGAGCTGGATCAGGTGCCAGATGACGTGATCGTTATTTTCAGCGCCCACGGTGTGCCTCAGTCTGTTGAGGCTGAAGCGGAGCGTCGCGGACTGAAGGTGTTTGATGCGTCCTGTCCCCTGGTCAAAAAAGTACACATGGAAGTGGTACGTTATTCCCGTTCCGGTAAAGAATGTGTGCTGATTGGCCATGACGGACATCCGGAAGTGCAGGGTACCATGGGGCAGTACGATGATTCCAAAGGCGGCAGAATGTATCTGGTGGAAACCGCTGATGATGTTGCCGGACTTGAAGTTCAGGACCCGGAACATCTTTCCTATGTAACCCAGACGACACTGTCCATGAACGATACGGCAGTTGTCATTGAAGCACTGCGGCGGAAGTTCCCGAATATTCAGGGACCCCGTAAGGATGATATCTGCTATGCCACCCAGAACCGTCAGGATGCGGTGCGGGCGCTCGCCGATGAATGCGATATTGTGCTGGTGGTTGGCTCGGTGAACAGTTCCAACTCAAACCGCCTGCGGGAGCTGGCAGAACGAACCGGAGCCAGTGCTTATCTGGTCGATGGGGCTGATGATATTGAGCCGCAGTGGTTGCAGGGCAAACAGGCAATAGGTATAACGGCAGGGGCTTCGGCACCGGAGGTCTTGGTTCAGGGCGTGATCAGGCGGCTTCAGGAACTCGGTGCCGAAATGCCGGAAGAGCTGGAAGGCCAGGAAGAGAATATTGTTTTCACCATGCCGAAAGAGCTTCGTATGGTAGAGGTGGGCTGATATTTCTGAGCGCTGTTGTATACCTTAATTGATTCAGTGTGACGCGCAGGCCGGGTCGAACGCTCAGGATGTCCTATTTCGCTCGACCCGGTTTGAACCAGAAAATATCAGGTGTGTTGATAGTTTCTGGTTAGCTGCTTATGTGATTGCACCCCATATGATTTTTTGGTTTTGCCCTCTTTTGGCAAGATCACCTTTCTTTCCTTCAGGTGCTGTATTATCACCAGTGGTCTCATCTGTCGTCTTTTCGGTTTTTCTCCTGGCCTGCGACTCCTCATACGCTTCTACAATCAGGCGAAGTGCGTTACAAAATTTTGGATGCTGTAATTTGAACATTAGAAGCTCAGCTTGTTCTAAAGCATCAATGTTACTTGTTTGAATTCCATTGTTTGCCTGACTCCCTTCAGGTGCTTCGGCTTTATTGCTTGCTTCACCCCCGGTGGCGGGTGTTTCGGATTCCTTCTTCGCTTCACCCCCGGCGGCGTGTGTTTCGGATTCCTTCTTCGCTTCACTCCCAGCGGCAGGTGCTTCGGCTCCAGTGTTTGCTTGACTCCCGTCAGGTGCTTCGACTGGCGGTTCTTCTGAATTGGCCTGATACTCCGGGGTCGCCTGATCGTCAGGAGCAGTCTCACTGTTTTCTGGAAAGTTTATTTCCATAAATGTAAGCATCATCCGGTTGATTAAACGGGCAACGGAGTTTGAAGTCTCTGCTGAGTTTTCTGCGCTGTTTGCCACTGCTCCGGCAGGTGCTTCATTGCCTTCATCTTCCTGATGACTGGCAGGTGCTTCATTACCTTCAATTACCTGATGACTGGCAGATTCGGAAGAAGCAGTTCGCAGTTTATCTAAGTAGCCCTGATCACGTAATGCCTGCATGACATTATTTATCGGCTCGCCGGAACCCAACCGGCTCAGTATTTCAGTCAACACATTGCGAGCCGTGATGGCAGAATCGCCTTGTTCATTTTGTAACACGGTTCCAGACCTTTGGAACATATCTGCCATAAGGTCAGGAAGCCCTTCTTGTTCACCTTGATCGGGATCGGCTGTCTTTTTAATGTCATCAGACTTGTAAACCAACATGATTAGGTCCAGGGTCAGATCTGAAAGCATTATCGATTGTTCGTTTGTAGCGTATTTGACCAGCTCCTGTAGAGCTTCGATAAGTTGTTCCAGATTCACCGCAATAGATAGAATGTTTACCATTTTCGGCTTGTTTGTACCGTTATTTTTGCCAGGATCTCTGCCATCGCCACCATTACCTCCTAATGACTGGGAGCCCTCTCCTTCTTCCTGATTTTCATCACCCCCTGAGTCTGAACTCTTTCTGCCTGAACCGCACTTGCCTGGAAATATACATTTCTTCGAAGAACCGATTCCATCGGTCGGAGGCTGGCTCAGATCGCCTTCGTCTACCAGACGGAGGTCAACAATTAATTCGTCCTTGCCATAGTCGTTTTTTGCATGGCGAACGCCATCAATGGCGTAAGAGTTATTGGCAAACGGACTACCGTACTGAATGTTTGATAATATTTTAGTGGTTGCAGTCAGCATAGGGCCGTCAACCACCAGCCTTGCTGTCTCCCGGTTCTTCGCAATTAGCATTTTGCTTTCGATGCTTTTGGATTGCTTCGCCAGAGATGAAACTTTATATGTGGAAGGAGGCAGGTCTATAGTCTGGCTGATTTCCACGCCTCCCTGTAAGCAGGTGATGGTAACTGCGCTATAACTGACCCATCCTTTTGCCTGATTGCCGTCGCAGCCTGCCAGGGCCTGATCCAGTCCAGGGAGTGGGTCAGAGAAATCATATGGGTCAGAAGAACCATAGAGCGTGATGCTCCGCGCTCTAATACCATCATGTAGTGAAATATCACCAATCACTATTCTGGGTGCTTTTCGAGCAGTCTCTTTATCTGAGACAACCGGGACTGTGAGACCGGCAGTTTTTTTTATGCCCGCAAAGACATCTGGTGTGTTTAAAAGCATTGCTTTATCTAATAATGACTGGGCTTCAATACTAACGGACAGTCCAGCCAGAAGACCGACCATCGCTCCGGGGATAACGTTCATTTATTACCTCGTTCTTAACTCTCGACTGGTAACCATGGAAGTATTGTTTATATTTGGCAGGCTTCCATAAATGCGTTGAACTTCTTCACACTTAATTACCAAAGTAGGTGTTAATCCTTAGTTCCATCATCAGGCTGACCAAGTAAATTGATGCCGGTCAACGCTGAAAACATGAAAAAGAGGAGGTCTGGCAATGAAAGGAACGCAGGTCACTCAGAGACTTATCAATAAAATAGCAGTACTGGATATTGAGAATGCTTTTGCTCGTGCGGTGGTT
This sequence comes from Endozoicomonas gorgoniicola, assembly GCF_025562715.2. Taxonomy (NCBI): domain Bacteria; kingdom Pseudomonadati; phylum Pseudomonadota; class Gammaproteobacteria; order Oceanospirillales; family Endozoicomonadaceae; genus Endozoicomonas; species Endozoicomonas gorgoniicola. Next base: position 3,170,713 of record NZ_JAPFCC010000001.1, on the reverse strand, counting down.
TCCCTCCATGGTGGCCAGGTATTGAGCTTTCAGCCGCATGGCGAAGAGAAAGTGTTGTGGCTGAGTCCGGACGCTGTTTATGGTGAGGGCAAAGCCATTCGTGGTGGTATTCCTGTATGCTGGCCATGGTTCAGCAAGCGTGCCGAAGGTGGCCCTAATCACGGTTTTGCCCGTACCAGTCTCTGGCGTTTAAAAGAGCAGGGAACTCTGAAAGAGGGGGAAACACGTCTTCTGTTGTCTTTACCGGAAACGACACATGCCGCCTGGGACGGTTCTGCCAGTCTGGAAACTGAAATCATCATTGGTAAAGAGCTGAAAGTCAGTCTGACTATGCAGAACATTGGTGAAAAAACGGTGGCTATCAGTCAGGCGTTGCATACCTACTTTAATGTTTCAGATGTTGAGGCGGTCAGCGTGGAAGGTCTGGCTGGCAAACGTTATCTGGATGAAGCGGATAATCAGAAAGCCTATGTCCAGCAGGGCGATGTGACCCTCAAAGGTGAAGTGGATCATGCCTATCTGAATACCAGCGATACCTGCACCATTATCGATCCGGGTCTGAAGCGCCGGATTATGATTCGCAAATCCGGCAGCAACGGTACCATTGTCTGGAACCCGGGGGCAGAGCTGGCTCAGCAGATGGTTGATGTGCCTGACGAAGGCTACCGTAATATGGTTTGTGTCGAAACCGCGACCCTGCCTGCACTGGCCGTGCAACTGGAGCCTCAGGAAACGCATACCCTTTCTACCTGCATCTCTGTTGTGCGCTGATCAGTAAGGGCAGGGAGCTGCCCTTTCCATTATTTTCATCCACCGGGCTTATCGCCATTTTTTTGCCAGCCCCGGACACCTGTTTAACAAACAAAGCACCCCCTGTGTCAGCATAGTTGTCATTGCCACACCAGTGTCAGTTGCCTGACGCTGAAGGTCGGCTATGTACTTTTTCCTCTTGTCCCGCTATCTGCCCTCTTATACCAGTTGCAGTTTCATCTGCAACAGAGCATGGCTAGATTGGAATTAAGAACACAGATTCTTCCATGGACAGGATTATGCAGTACATGTCTGAGCAGTCAGGTCTTACCCTTCCCGAAGTGGTCATTACGCTCTTGATTTCAGCCATCCTGGTTTCAATGGCTGCCCCCGCTCTGAGAACCTTCGTCGCCAGCCAGCGAGTCTCTTCTGTTGCCCAGGAAATCTACACCAGTTTTGCACTGGCTCGCAGCGAAGCGGTTAAGCGTCGCAGTGCGGTCTCACTCTGTGCGTCTGCCGATGGTGTTATTTGCAATAACAGTGGCGATGACTGGAGTTCAGGCTGGGTGATTTTTACAGACGCCGATGCCGATGGTGTGCTGGAGGCTGGCGACGAACGCCTCAGGGTTTTTTCCGCACTGCCTGAAAGTCTTTCTCTGGAATGGAATCAGGGGGTTAATGCTGGTTATAGCAGCAAAGGTTATGCGCGCAAGGCCGGGAGCTTCTCTTTATGTGAACAGGGACTGACAGGGGAAGAGGTCAGGCAGGTGGTTGTCAGTCTGACTGGGCGGGTTCGGGTAACGGAACCTGACCGTTGTCCGGAATAAGGTGTAAGGGAGTGTTTATGCAGGCAAGTAAACGTTCAGCCGGTGTTGGCCTTATTGAAGTACTGGCCGCACTGCTTGTTATTTCTATTGGGGTTCTGGGAATGGTGGGGTTGCAAACCAGAAGCCTGCAGCACAACCATGTGGCTTACCTGCGTTCTCAGGCGGTGATTATCGGTAATGACATGATGGACCGGATCCGGGTCAATCGCAGCCTGTCGTCAGTCAATGACGACTATGTGGTTGAACACGGACGGTTAACGGCGGAAGAGTGCAGCGCAGAAGCCTATCCGGACGACTGTGAGACAGGAGCCTGCACATCAGCTGAACTGGCTGAATACGACATAAGGCAGTGGAAGTTTCACATGGCCTGCGTACTGCCGGACAGCGATGGCAGCATAACCATCGAGGACTCTGCATCAGGTCGCATATATGTGATTTCCATGCAGTTTGATGAAAGCAGGGGACAACAACCTGCCAGAGAAGTGGTAGTAAGGAGTGCGCTGTGAGGCAAGCCGGAGTCTCTTTAGTTGAACTGTTAGTGGCAATACTGCTTGGGCTGTTTCTGATAGCAGGCATTGGTCATCTGTTTCTCAGTGCGAACCGTACTTATCTGTTGCAGGATGAGCTGTCACGGATTCAGGAAAACGCGCGCTTTGCCATGGATTTGCTGGCACGGGATATTCGCATGGCAGGCTATACCGGTTGCCCGGCAGAAACGCCACTGGCCAATACGCTTTATACCACCACGGACACACGGGAATGGATGACCCACTTTGATAAAGGGATTATGGGCATCTCCCCGGCAAACAAGAGCCGTATCGACAGTTCAGCTATCTCAGAAGCGATTGTTATTCACAAGCTGGATGCTGAGGCGGGGCAACCGGTGAACAGTCATGCTTCGTCATCTGCCTTGTTGAACGTTACCAGTCATGGTGTTGACCAGGGTGATATTCTGGCACTGGTCCCACCTGGCTGTGATCAGGTATCGGTGTTCAAAGCGACTGATGGAACTGACGGGTCGTCAATATCCCACGCCGCAGGCTCGTCAGGTACCTTGTATAACTGTACTTCACAGCTGAAGGGCAACTTTAACTGTATGGACAGTGCCGCAGGAGCTGAACCGTACAGCCATAAAAACTCATTACTGTTTCCTGTCACTTCGGTAGCGTATTACCTGCGAACCAGTAACAGTCAGCCAAATCTCTATCGTAAATTCACTGGTGAATATACGTCAGGTAATGCACGTTATGCAGAATCTTTGCTGGAGGGGATCGAAGGGCTTTCGTTTTTATATGGTTATGACTCGGACGGGAACCGCACTCCGGATCAGTATCGAACGGCGGATTCCATTGGCCTGTTCAGTAATGACTGGACAAATGTGGTCAGTGTACGTCTGGAGTTGTTAGTTCGCAGTTTGTCAGAAGTGGCCGAAAAGCCACAGCCGTATTTTTTTGCAGGGGTGCAGGTAACGCCAGCGGATCATTACATACGACGTAACTTTGTTATGACCGTTGAGTTAAGAAACAGGGTGCAGCCATGATTCGGTCAGGAAAAGAGCAGGGCAGTGTATTGCTGGTCAGCCTGGTGTTGCTTCTGATTCTGACCATAGCCGGAATGGCATCCATTCGCATTACCAGCCTTGAAGAAAAAATGACCGGTAATTACCGTAACGAACAGTTAGCCTTCCATTCGGCTGAGGTCGGGGTACTGGAGGCCGAGTCCTACGTAGTCAATACGTTGCTGAACCCTTCAGATTTTTCACCGGATTGTGACAACGGACTGTGCTTTGATGGTGTTGATCAGTCTGATCCCGGAACCTGTTCAGCCATGACATCCTCCCCCTGGCAAGAGCAGGCGCTCTGGAATGATGCCGGACGCTATCGAACAACCACAATAGTGCTGGACGGGGTAGCGGCACAGGCAAAATATATTGTTGAGTTCCGCTGCTACCTTCCCAGAGAGACTGGTGGGCCTGAAGCTGATCCGACGGTTTATGATGACTGGGCTGAGTTTTACCGCATTACGGTATTGGCGACCGGAGGTTCCGGTGACGCGAGAGTGATGTTGCAGACCACCTATAAAAAGAACCGTTAAGAATAAAAGTTATTGTCAACGCAGAAAAGGAGTGCTGCGATGATTCAGTTTCTGAAACGATATACGGCAAGGTGTGTGTTGGGAATGTTTGGATGCACAACGCTTTCATCCACACAAGCTGAACCGACATCGCAGCTGTATTCTGCTGTTCCACCGCTATTGAGTAAAAACTCTGAACCACTGGTGATGCTGGTGATGTCTGTGGATCATGAACTTTTTAAGAAAGCTTATCCGGATTACTCCGATCTGGATGGTGATGGTCAGCTGGATACTACCTATAACGACCAGTTTGATTATCTTGGGTATTTTTTAAGTGACTGGTGTTATAGCTACAACACATCATCAGGTCGTTTTGAGCCTGAGCTTCAGGCAACAGGAGACAATGAGCATTACTGCGAAGGGGCGGCTTCCTACTGGAGTGGCAATTTTCTTAACTGGGCTACCATGTCGAGGATAGATATTCTTCGTCGTGTACTCTTTGGTGGCAAGCGATCAACAGATACCAGTTCCGCAACGGTTCTGGAACGAGCCTACCTGCCCCGTGATATTCATTCGTTTGTTAAGGTTTACAGCGGATCAGATATCGGCAAACTGACGCCCTATTCCAACACAGTCAGTCTGTGTAATCTGGCCACCTCTGAAAATGGAGAACCCAGGGTGCGGATTGCCAGTGGTGCCTGGAATCGCTGGGCATCCACAGAAGTGAAACAATGTCAGTGGGGAGCGTCAAACAGTCCGTCAACCTATTACAAAATGGATGAAATGACCGTCAGGGTGAATGCCTGTGTCAGTGGTAAAGACAGCGTTTCAAGCCGTTGCAGGGAGTATGGTTCGAACCAGTATAAGCCGACGGGCTTACTACAACGCTATGGAGAAGACGGCAGTATTCGTTTTGGACTCATCAGCGGCAGTTATGACAGGAATATTTCCGGCGGTCTTCTGCGGCGAAATATTTCTAAAATCGGCGGGAACTCCATCGCCAGTGATAACGAGATCAATTTAACGGACGGGACGTTTAATCACTCTGTCAAAGGCATTATCCACCATATCAACACCTTCCGGATCGCTAAATACAGCTACAGCCAGAATAAATACACGGATTGCAGCACCTACGGAATATCTGTCAGTACGTTCAAGTCTGGGCGTTCAACCAGCTCTAACCGTCATTGCAGCAACTGGGGCAACCCGATAGCAGAAATGTACCTTGAGGCGTTAAGGTATTTTGCGGGGCGATCAGCGCCCACTCCGGCATTCAACACCAGCTCAGATACCGCCTTTGTCAGCAACCTTGCCACTGAAACCTGGTTGAATCCGCTATCTGCTGCCAATGCCTGCGCCAACTGTTCCATCATCCTGCTGTCCACCGGGCTGAACTCCTTTGATGCCGATGAGCTGGGCAGTAGTGCAGAGCTGCCAGGGTTATCCGGTGTCGCTTCCGTCGACAGTAAAACCGATGAGGTCGGGAATTATGAGTATGGTGGCAGCTTTGCTGGTGAGTATCTGGTGGGCGGTACCGGAAGTACACGACAATGTACGGCGAAATATCTGAACGGGCTGTCAGAAGCGCGGGGGCTTTGCCCGGAACTGCCACAACTGGAAGGCAGTTATCATGTATCAGGTCTGGCATTTTACGGCAATCAGACGGATCTGCGCAGCGAGCTTGAAGGCGTGCAAAGCGTTAAAACCTATGCGATTCAGCTGGCCGACAGTATGCCCGGTTTTACCCTGAATGCAGGGGGCAACCCGGTTACCTTTCAACCGGTCTGTCACACCAGCTCCAATTTTGGCTCTGGCACCAATTTTTATGGCAGTGGCAGCGACTGTACGCTGACGGATGTGGTGGTAGAAGACTCAGTGCTTGATGGTCAGGGCAACCCGGTAGAAGGCAGCCTGCTGTTTACCTGGGAAGATTCGCTCTGGGGCAATGACTTTGACTATGACGCTTCTTCCCGGATCAAGTATTGCGTTGGTAACCAGTGCAACATAACCACCGACTCCACTTTGAAAACCACAGGCTTTCTTGACAATGAACTGCGTATAGCGGTTCAGGTGGATGGGGTTTATGCCGGATTGAACCTGCGCTTCAGTTATACCGTGACCGGCACCTACAATGACGGGTTACAGAGTGATTTTGTTTACAAGGGGTCATCCGGTTTTAAAGCGAATAACTATGTAGCCAATAATGGCGCTGCGGGCGTTTTGCCCAAACCCCTGTTCCTTGCGGCTAAATATGGCGGTTTTCTGGATATGGACGGTGATGGCAGCCCTGCTAACAGCTCCGGAGACAGCCGTGAATGGGATACTCGCAATAATACGACAGGTTCGGCAGGGGCTGACGGGTTGCCAGACAACTATTTCTTTGCCCGCAATCCTGCTTTGCTGGAAGCCCAGTTGGGGCAGGTATTACAGGATATTGCCAGTCGAGTGTCGTCTGCTACCAACACGGCACTGTTATCCAACAGTCATACGGGAACCGGAGTACTGTACCAGGCACTGTTTCAGCCAACGCAGGAATACAATGGTCGTACCATTACCTGGGGAGGGCTGCTGCATAGCCTGTTCGTTGATAGTAAAGGATTACTGCGTGAAGACAGTAACGGTAATGACAAGCTCGATGATTATGCAACGGATTATATCGTTGAACTCAAGTTTGACCCTAACGCCAACCAGACCATGCTGCAAAGGTATTCCACGGATGATGAGGGAAAGACCCAAACCGTTTCCGGGGCTTTGCAGTCGTTGTCCTCTTTGAAAACCATCTGGGACGCAAGGGATCAACTTGCTCAGGTTCAGGACGTTATTACTCAGCGCCATTATGATTCAAGTGCGGATAGCGGACGCTATATTTTCACCTGGCTGGATGATGATAATGATAGCGTTGTGGATTATGGAGAGTCTTTACCCTTTACAGCATCCAGTTTTTCCGGCAGACACGGCTATCTGGGCGTTTCTGCCGCTGAAGTGACGACAGTGGTTAATTATGTCAGAGGGGAAGAGATCAATGGCACCCGTTCACGAACCATTGATTACAACGGTGACGGGATAGACGAAGTGTGGCGTCTGGGCGATATTGTTCATTCTACGCCACAGCTGGTGGCTGCTCCCGGCTCGCGCTATGACGCTTTATACAGCGATACCACCTATCAGGCTTTCCGTTCACACTATCTGAATCGTCGCCATGTACTGTATGCCGGTGCCAACGATGGCATGCTTCACGCCTTTAATGGCGGCTTCTGGGATGAGAACCAGTATGCCTACAACACGACCGGCATTCACAGTGAAACTCATCATCCATTAGGCTCCGAACTCTGGGCCTATACCCCTATGAACCTGTTGCCACACCTGAAATGGTTGCAGGAACAGAGTTATCCCCATGTCTATTACATGGATGGTGAACCACTGACGTTTGATGCCAATATTTTCAATGCGGCGGACAGCAACTATCCCGGAGGTTGGGGAACACTGCTGGTGGTGGGAATGCGTCTGGGCGGTGGAGCCATTGACACGGATGTGGGTGGAACCACTCGTACCATGCGTTCGGCTTTTGTTGTGCTGGATGTCACTAACCCTGAACAGCCGCCAAAACTCATTGCTGAAATCAGTCATCCTGAGCTGGGTCTGACCACTTCTAAGCCAGTAGTGGTTAAGCGTCGTATTCCGGATACAAACAGTAGTGGTGAGGCTGACTGGAGCAAAGACGTGCTGACCAATGAGTGGTACCTGGTCTTTGCTTCAGGTCCCAATGGCGAAGGGGAAACCGGAATCAGGGAAGCCATCAATGCCGGTAAGAGTGATCAGAATCTGAGGGTTTTTGCCTATGACCTGAAAACCCGGTCGTTTGTTTCCGGTCTGGACCCACTGGTTTCAGGTTTTCCCGCAAGCTATGCCGGAGACCTGACGGTTGTGGACTGGAATGGTGATTATAAAGATGATGTCGTTTACTTTGGCAGTGTGGAAACCAGTGCAGCTACGCTAGGTGGAGAGTTGGGTGGAGAGTTGGGCGGCAAGCTGTTGAGGCTTCAGATAGGTGAAGAGATTGCCCGGTCGCAGTTGTCTGTTCTGGTTGATAACGGGCAGCCCGTAACCGCCGCTCCCTTCACTATAAAAGACGCGGATAGTTACTGGGTTTATGCAGGTACCGGGCGGCTGCTCACTTACAGTGATAACAGCAGTTCAGGACAGCAATGGTATTATGGATTCAAAGAGCCGCTGAGCAGCAGTCGGGTTTTAAACTACAACACGGTCAGTTTAACTAATGTCATTGACACTACCGATGTTGGCGTGCTGTCGAATGGAAACCTTGCTGGAGATTCGTTTAAGGTAGATGGTGTTGATATCAAAAACTTCGACACCCTCCGGTCTGTTATGCAGTCTAAATCTGGCTGGCGTATACGACTGAATCACGATGGGCAAAACCCTGCAGGAAGAAATGTTTCCACTTCCAGTCGTTTATTCTCAATGCTGCTCTTTACCGAGTACCAACCATCCCTGAACCGTTGTCGAGCCGATGGTCGGAGTTATCTACACGCTGTTCATTACCAGACAGGCACGGCTACGCCCAATAATGTGATTGACTACGTTGATTACAGTGAAGATGAGGATGTCTACCTTTCGCTGAGCAAAGTGTTGTTAGGCGTTGGTTATGCTTCAGCACCGGTGATTCATCAGGGGCAGGAAGGGCGTCGGTCAGCAGTAACCCAGGGGGCGGGTGGCAGTATCGACCGGCAGACCCTGAATTATGGCTTCTCATCGTCTGGCCGTACCTCCTGGCGACAGATATTTGAAATTCCATGGCTGGGTCAGTAATACAGAACCTGATAGCCAGCTAGGAGCCTGTCGGACTTAAGACTGTCCTACTGCGGTTGCAACAAATTGGTCTAAAAATTCCTGCTTTTTCGTTGAATAGCTCGCTATTCGCCTCAAAATCAGAAATTTTTATCCTCAATTTCTTGCAATCCTCGCTACGGACGCTTAAGTCCGACAGGCTCCCGGTGGCTTCCGGAGTGTTTTCAGGGAGCCAGTGGGATGTCCAGTATTCTGCGCCAGGACTGGCGGCCTGAATCCGCTACAGGCAAAGTCAGGTCAACCGTGCTGATATTACCCGCCCCGCCCTGTGTAATAATTCTGACGTCACCTTCCGGGGTGATAGCCAGTTGTGGCTTGGTAAACTTACCCGCACCCAGAGAAATTCTTTTCACCGAAATATCGGTATCCGAGAAGCCTGCCTGCGTGAAGACCTGCCGTTCCGCTGCAGGAAAGGCCGTACCTGTCTGAAAAAACACACCATTCAAAAAGCTGCTATCCACAATGCTGCACTGGTTTGTTGGTGGCGAGTATTCAACAAAAAATATCAGACCCTGTGTGCTGGTACCCGGGCTGACGCTTTTGTTGTCAGGCATTGTGCCATTGGTTGCAAGCCGGTTGACCCAGCCAGAGCCATTGTTGATTGCAGTGGCCAGTGCATCGAAGTTGCCAGCCGTTACACCCGGACTCACAGAAAAAGTACTGCCCAGAGTGCCGTTGGCCTGAACATCAACGTCCGTTGTATCGGTCAGGTCACTGAAAGTGATCTCAGTACCGGTAAACGTGTTTCCAGACCGGGGTTCCTTGACTCCGAAGTAGTACTCTTGTTGTGCACTGTTCCGGTCGTTGATAACCAGATCTCTTCCTGTTCCGGTATAGACCCAGCGATGGTTGTCGGTACTGCGAAGCACCAGGGGGGCTGCGGTAACAGGGCGCTGTGGATTGGTTAAGGTACTCAGACCCCACCCTGCTGGTGTTGTTCCGGACAGGTTCAGCCTGAGTAATTCTCCGGACAGATTGCCAGTGGTTCGTACCGAGCCAAAGTAAATAGTGTCATCGTAACCATCCCGCTCCCAGTCTGCGACAACCATTTCGCCGGAATAAGCATTGGGAATGCTGGTTACCATGGGATTGAACGGGGTTACAAAGTCTTTACTTTCAAGGTCGTAAACGTACACACGCATACTCTGGTTACTGGTGCCATTAGCCAGTGCCTGTTCTGTACCGGTGACGCCTGTACCTATAGGGCCTGAGCCAAACACAAGATACCAGTCGTTTTGTGCGGGGGTATCAAAGTCGCCATTATTGTCTGGCCTGCGTTGCCTGACCAGTACCGGGGGAGTGAGGGTAAAGCCGAGATTCGGAGCAGAAATTTCTGCCATAAGCACAGGCGGTTTTTCTGGATTGGTAATATCCATAACCACATAGGATGAACGCATTGTACGGCTGGAACCACTGACCGTCACATCAATGGGACCACCCCCCATGCCCATGGCAGCAACGAGAATGGTTCCCCACCCATTAGGGTGGTCTGTGTCATTTGGAAAAACATTAGCATCGAAAACCTGCAGTTTCCCGTCCATATAAGGCACATGGGGGTAGTTGTTTTCGGTTAACCATTGCAAGTGAGGCAGAAGGTTCATTGGAATATAAGCCCAAAGCTCCCCGCCAAGGGGGTGCGATGTGGTACCGCTGCCGCTGAAGGTAAGTTCAAACCGGCTGGAGGTTTCATTCCAGAAGCCTCCGTTGAAGGCGTGGAGCATCCCGTCATTGGCCCCTACATAGATCACTTCACGCCTGTTTGCGTAATGCTGCCTGAAACGCTCAAATGTCTCGTCCAGAGGATTAAAAGTGTCTCCCCCGGTATAGCTCCCCCTGGGAGTCCCCACTTTGACCGGACTTGAATTAACGATGTCACCTAATCGCCAGACTTCAGTGGTTCCATCATTATCAAAGTCAACGGAGCGGGAACGAAGACCTGTCTGTTCTTGCCCCCGGATGTAGTTGATTAGGCTCGTGACCCCTGCTGTCGGGTTCCCCAGGTAGCCTTCTCTCGCTCCGGAAAACAGACTGCTGGTAAAAGCGTGTAGTTCCCCGGTATCAACGGTTGAATTGTTGTTGTCGTCCAGCCAGGTAAGGATGTGTCGCCCGTTACTTGTGGCAGAGGTATAACTCCGCTGGGTAAGAAGGTTGCTCAGGTCAGAGAGTTCGTTTCTGGCATCCCATAGTGTGTCAAGGTCGTCTATTGATACGGTGTTGCCATTGGGGGTCAGGGTAATGCCGTTGTCTGTGCTGTTCCAGCGTTGCACAGTAGTATTTCCTGAGGCGGCATTGAAGTTCAGGGTGACCACCGGGTCGACGCTGTAGTCATCAAGGGTACGGTTGCTGTTTGCGTCTTCTCGCAGATGACCTCTTTCGTCAATGAATAAACTGTAAAGCCATCCAACCCAGGAAACAGTCAGGTTATTAACGGTTTCATTCGCACTGAACAGGGCTTGTACTACCGACCTGCTACCTTCCGGATCAGTTGTGACAACAGGGGCTGATGATGAGGAGACGGTGCCAGCCAGATTTTCCAGCAGCTCATTTAACTGTTCGTTCAACCGGTTCGGGTTATCTGAAAAGAAATAGTTATCTGGAATGCCGTCAGGCACCTGTACCCCCGAGACATTGTTAACATTGTCCCATTCACGACTGTCATCATCTGGCACGCCGTCACCATCGCCATCAAAGTTGGGCGTCCCGTCATTGTCCAGATCGTTAAAACTGCTGTATTTGGCTGCCAGAATTAATGGTGAAGGCAGTGATTCTGAAAAGTTGGCAGAAGGGGTGAAGTTTTTTGTTACGGTTAAAGGCGTGGCCCAGCTCTGACACCCTGTCCCAGAACAAGGAAAATTAAGAAAGCCTTCAAGCAACCCACCCTGCCAAATAATCATCGCTGATTCGGCGTCGGCATCATCATAGCCTGATAAAAAACCTTTGTAATCTGAATTGTAATCTGCGTCAGTCACCAGACCGTTGTAACCGTTGACACCTGTCAGGGAGTAGCCAATACGCAGTGAATAGGCCGCCCTTGAGACAGGGTCACTGATTTCGACCTGAAAATTATTATTGGATACGTTAACGGTATAAACTGCGGAGGCGTCAGCGTCCCCATCGCCTCCCCAGGGAAAATCCTGCCAGAGAATCCTGAAGCTGATGGAAGTCAATGCGCCGTTGGTGTCAACAGTGAAATTCCTGACTTGCATCTTAAGAAAACTACAGGGAAAAAACTCGCTTTCGTAGGTGGTAGTAGCACCGTTTGATGCCTGGCAGATTGGGGTGAGGCTCACGGTACGGGTCTGTCCGCCACTAATGGGTACCGCAAAGTTCAGTGCTGGTATGCTTTTAGCCAGTTCGACGACATAGGTGTTGATGGTTTGGCTTCCTGAAAGACCAGACCGAAGGTCATTGTTAAAAGCAAAGTGGCTGAGCCCTGACAAATAGTAGGAGCCTTCCATCAGTGGTGCTTCCGGGCAGATGCCACGAGCCAGGCTCAGACGGGGGAGCGTTCTGGGCAGACACTGTCTTACACCAGTGACGCCTGCTACTTCACCAATGACGTAGTTACCCGGAAAACTTAAATCAGGCTCCAGAGTTCCTATCTGGTCGGTCAGGGTTTGCAGTTGCGTTAATCCGCCACTGATAACATCAGAGAGGTTGTTATAGTTATCGTCGTCGTAGGAGTTCTGTCCTGTCGATAATAGTAAGATCGAGCAGTTGGAGCAGGCGTTAGTGACGGAAAGCGGATCTTGCCAGGCAGGTTTGGACAGTCCGAGGTCAGTGCCGGTTGAGTATTCGGATGATGGCGTTGTCTGTCCGCTAAAATAACGAAGCGCTTCCAGGTAAATCTCAGAAATAGGGTTGCCCCAGTCACGGCACGGCAAGGGCTCCGTACGACAGCGGAAGGATAAACCCTGAACGCTCCAAACCGGGGTGCATCCCGAAGGACCGCTTCCTCCACAGCTCATAAAACCAAGACCATAGGGATACTCTGCGATCCTGAGGCGGTCAATATTGGCCACTATCCCGTTATTTAGAATGAACTGACCCGTTGACTGGTCAATTTCATCTGCGGCTGAACCAATATTTTTTCTGACAACACCACCGCTAATGTTGGCGTCGAAACTACCGGTGATCAATCCAAAATGTACATCGTCCTGTCGTCTTTGTATAAGCCCTATCGGTTTTCTGCTGCTCCCGTAATTCAGGCAGTCGTTGCTCGTGGAGGTACTGTGACAAGCCTCAATCCGCACCTCCAGTTGTGCCAGGGCATTATTGCCGCAGGTTAAACTATCGCCGCCGGCCCACTCATCCACGGTGTCGATCCAGGTGGGATCAGTCTGGTAGGGATTTGTAAGTGAAGTCGTGCGAATCCTGACAAAAGGTGTACCCAAAGATGTGGTTGTAGCATTGCACATGGCAATAGCTGTACCGGTATAAGGTGTCAGGTCACTCAGTGAAGGATCACCTGCCTGTGGCTCGTAAACTTTATTAAAAGCGTGCCAGTCATTAGGGATTTCAGCCCGTTCCAGAACGGTCAGGCTTGCCGTGTCCGTTGAACGCATCCCGCCGTATATCAGTTTACGCAACAGGTCAATGCGGCTCATGGTGCCCCAGTTCATGAAGTTCCCGCTCCATGTGGTGCCGTTGCAGCTATGGCCGTTGGTTCCGGTTGCCTGTGCAACAGGACGAAAGCGCCCGAGACTGTGTGAATAGCACCAGTCAGGTTCAAAGTAACCGCTGTACTCAAAAGTGTCCATGTACGTCACATCCATGATACCGTCGCCGTCAATATCGGTGTAGTCGTCATAAACTTTTTTGAACAGCTCATGATCAAACGACAGAGCCAGCATGAGTTGGGGAATGCCTCTGGAGCTGCCCTGAATAGGGCCAAAAGTGTAATGGGATGAGGAGGCTAAAAGAGTATGCTGGCCTGAATAACAAAAGCAGATAATGAATAGTACTATTCCAGACAATCTGTTCATGGAGCGTCCCTGCCTGATTAGCGGCTTGAAACTTTGGTATTATTTTATTCGTTATCTTATCCGCAAAAACTCAAGGCTACCAGCAGTCGGATGAGGTATTGCCATCGCCATCAAAACTCTCCCTGACGCCAAGGTGGTTCACCGTCATTGCCTGGCAGTCGAAATCTTCTGTCAAAGGGCTGCCTGAGGCGGGCTCTGCTCTCAGGGTGAATTGCTGGGGAGAGGCTGGAGGAGGTGTCCCTTCCGGGGTTGACACGCTGATTGTGTAGAACCCTTCCGGAGACGTACTGCCGCCGAGGTCATCCGTGTCCATTGAATAGGCGCTGTTATACGTGTAAAAACGTTCCTGCTGAGTAGCTGCTGATATAAGGGCCACATGAGCATCAGAGCGGCGGGTTTCAGTAACATACTGCTGGTAAGAAGGAGTGGCTACGGCTAACAGAATGCCAATGATAGCGGCGACTATCATAATTTCAATCAGTGTGAAACCGGCGACCTTTTTTCTATTCACAGTTCCTCACCTTTTGAAAGTACTTTGTAGCATAACGTGGGTATTTGCATCATCCAGCGTTGACAGGGCCGTTATGCGATAAACTCTTGACCAGTCCACGGGGTTGGCAGGATTAGGTTCAGTGCCAGCAAGTACCCGTGGCATGTAGCAGATAAATTCGATGATGTAGCGAGCGCTGGTTCCTGCTGACGCACTGGTTGATGCAATGGTTCGTGTCGTGTCACCCCACAGGGTGCTGTCCTGCCAGGGCTGGTCATTATCAGCCCGGCAGGTAATGATGTTATTGGCGTTTGTGCCGGTAAAGCAGAGTCCGTTGGTACAGCTGTTGTTAAACCGGGCAATGTCGCTGCATAAGGCCTGGTTCAGAATGCAGCGCTCAGCCTCCAGTAAAGCCGCTTCTGCAGCAACTTCTGCGATCTGGCTGTTGCGGTAACTGGCAGACATTTTTTGGGCCAGCATTGAAGATTGCATGGTGATTAAACCAGCAAAGGCCATAAGTCCCATAAAAACGACGGTGTAAAGCAGAGCGGCTCCGTTTTGTCTTGCCGTCCGTCTGTGCATCACTAATTCCTCAGTGCAACGGTCATGGTAAATTCTCTCCGGAGGAACCGGTCAGGTTCTCCTGAAGCTACAGGGGGGGGAGTAATGTTTGCTCCGTCAAAGAAATAATCAACAGGTGCTATGTCTGCCGGAACGACAGGGTTTTCACTGCGTGCCAGTATGTGAATCCTTGCCGAAGTTACCTCATGCCAGTCCAGGTGCCTGTAAGCCCGGTCTCCGGCATTGATGTACTGATTGGCTGCACCATCGCCGTTTGTATCCAGGCCATAATAAATACGCATATCTTCAATGCCGTCGACTACCGGGATGCCGTTCCGGTCTTGTATGTCTTTGCGTACGAGGGTCGGAAGGCCGTTTTCCAGACGAATATAATAAACGACAGAGTCTACAGGGCTGATGAAGCCCGGATTAAAGGAGGTATTGCCTGTTGGGGTCGACGCATCGTAACAGCGAAAGTCCCCCTTTAATTGTGTTGTGCAGTTCTGGAGTTCTGTGCCACTGCCTGTTGCATAACTGACGGTTGTTGTACCAACAGACGATAAGCTGATAAGGGCAACCTGTGAGCAATCCTGCCGAATCAGGCCCACCGGTTGTTCGGTGGCCAGCAGGGCACTGACATCCGTGTCCAGTGTCAGAGAGTTTGAACTGAGGTTATGGTCGGTCACTTCAAAGGTCAGTTCAGGATTAAGCTTGAAAATAGTCAGGCTTTCACTTATAGAAGCACCGTCAATGGTTGTCGTTGCGTCAGCTGCTGTCAGTCCCTGAACTTTATGCTCATTGGTTAACCAGTCAAAGATTGTCATGGTGCCTTCCAGAGCGTTCCCGATTGCTGCCTGATTGATGCAGCCTGTGTAGCCAGCCAGTGAAAGATCCCTTGATATTTCATTGATGGCAAATCTTGCGGACTCCTGCATTAGCCCGAGTTGCCTGTTCAGAAGGTTACTCTGATTATTGGACAGAAACACACTGGTGACGGCGGTAATGATAACCGTGCTCATCAGCGTTGATATCATTACTTCAATCAGGCTAAGTCCATGCTGACCTGGCTTCGCCATCATAATGTCCCTCTGAGAATAACTTGCCGGTCGGTATCCCGTCCCCGGCTGTCGTTAAAGGAAATGGTAATGGTGTATTCCCGGTTTCCGGTTGTGGTGGTAAAAGCAATGGTTCCATCGCCATCTGGCAGGTATTGCCTGACCAGAAATTTCCACTGGTTAATGTCATAGTCGGCCAGTTGGGTTGGATTGCAGGAGGATGTTTCGCAAGCGTCCGGATAGGTTGCCGGAATACTGGCTGCCGGAGCAGAATAACCTGTTCCCGTTGTCGAAAATTCATTATTGGCAATGATTCGGCTCATCATATCGTAGGCCAGCATATTCGCCAGCGTGTTAAGTCTTGCCTGGTTGTTAAACTGCAGGGTTTGATTTTGCAGGGCGGCTGCGCCGAGTAACCCTGCAGCAAGGATGATATTGGCGATAAGGACTTCAATCAGGGTAATACCATTTTGTGACCGGTTTTTTAATGAAGTGGATGAACGATTTATCATGGGCAGGATACCGTGGCGGTGGGGCGCACTCTTCCGGACAGGTTTATATTGATACCTCTGGTAAGGTCGGCATTGCCATTGGCATCGCAGAGGCTGAATGCCCCGACATTGGCTGCGGTCGTTGCGCCATTGGCCAGAAAGCTAATCGTATTATTTCTTTCCCAGGAAATACGGGCATTGGATTCAAGGTGCCTCATCATTAACATTTCATCGTCTGCTGCTGCGCGTGCCGGTGCGCCGGGGCTTCTGTCAAAAGCCGGATCAAAAATGCCGTTATTGTTTCTGTCAATAAAAATAATCCACCCTGAAGACCAGTTATCACGGGTTGCAGAACAGCTGACAGAAGCGCTCGTAATGGTTGTTGATGCGCAGGCCGCTACCAGACCGCCGTTTTCTATTGCCTCAGCCCGGGCGAACAGCAGACCGGAAATCAGACTTTGCTGGATAGAGTCAAACTGAATTCTGTTGGCGATTACACCAATTTGAGAAATAGAAATGGACAGAATGATGCTGCCTATGAGCAGGGTTATCATTAGCTCTATTAATGTCAGACCACTGGCAGCAAGGTGCTTCATGATGAATGCAGAGGGCTCAATAAGTTAGAATTTAAAACTCTCTGTCTGAACTGCTAATCAGAGCTGATTTTATTACTACTAATTCGATTCTAGATAAAAAATTTACCCGGTGGAGGCCAAACCAATATTCTGTAATTTTTTGAAGCGGTTATCCAAATAATAAGTATTATGGTGTTTTTTTGACAATCAAAGGATCGGAGAAGCAAGTCATTGCTAGATTAATAAATAATCCTGATGAAATGGATTAAATCAAAAGCCTGACTCCGGGTTTATTAATGACAAATCATAACAAAGAAACTATTCGGCTTTTGATTGTCGATGCCCTTGCCGAAGAAGCTGAAGCGGTTCTTAATGTGTTCCGTGATGCAGGACACTCAACCCGCGCCCACCATATTGTCTCCATGGACAGTCTGGATAAAGCCTTATCAGGTCGACAGAAGTGGGACCTGTTGCTGATTTCCGAACAGGATATGCCTGAGGGCATAACGATCAACAGCGTAATTGAACGAATTGAGCAGCAGGGACATGATGTTCCGGTTGTGGTTCTCAGCGACCGTCTGGAAGATGATGAAATACTGGCGCTGATCAAACAGGGTGTTCGCTGTGTTATTCCCCAACAGGGGGATGAGTTACTGTTGATCACCGCAAAACGTGAAATTGCCGACCTTAACACCCGCCGAAATTACCGCCGCATGAGTGTGGCGCTGAATGAATCAGAAAAACAGCGCCGAAACCTCCTGAACGATCAGGTTGATGCCATTGTTTATGTTGGCGAAGGCGCCATTCGCTATGCCAACCCGGCATTTAATGTATTGCTGGGGCGGGATGAGAATGAACCTCTGAAGGGAACTGCATTTAAAGAGCTGGTGGCCTCGTCAGATCAGAACGATGTTGATGAGTTTCTGGCCAGTATTGAAGACAGTGGGCAGGCACTGGCAGCGATTCAGTGTTCACTGAGGTCTGAGGAAGGCGATGTACCGGTAAGGGCTATGGTAACGCCGACCTCTTTTGAAGGACACTTTACTTTGAGCCTTCTGGTTCGTCTGCAGGAAGTACAGCAGAACTCCATGGCGGACACTGAAGAGGCCAGGGTCTCAAAACCGGACAGCGACACCAGGCTGTACGATAAAAAGCAATTCCAGGAGCATTTGGATGTTGCCATTCAGCGAGTCATTTCAGGCAAAGAAAAGTTCGCCCTGGTTTGTGTTTCCCTCGACACCTTGAAAGCCGTGCACGCCAAAGGTGGGAAAAGGGTTAGTCGGCCATTGCTGATGGAGGTTGCCAAAAGGCTTGGCCTGAGTCTTATCGAGCATAAGGCATCGAGCTGGGGCGGAGGTCAGTTTATGGTGCTGGTCAAGGCAGCGGATAAGGATACTGTTCAGACCATTGCTGACCAGCTATTGGAAGAAGTGGCTGAAACCCCGGTAACGGTTGGCAAGAATAAACTGCCCGTCAAACTCAGCCTGGGTTCGATTCAGCTGACTGACGCCAACAGCGACGCTAAAACCCTGCTGGTCAGGGCTCGCCATGCCTGTGCTGAAGCGCGTCGGCTGGGCGGTGGCAAGCTGTGTTTTTACCAGAAGCGCAAGATTGATGTAGTCAGTTCGGTGGAAAAACATCTGGCGGGTATGGTGAGTCAGGCTATGCAGCATGACGACCTGAAGTTGTTTTATCAGCCGGTGATCAGCCTGAAAGGTTCTGAGTATGGGCATTATGAGGTTATGTTGCGCATGATGGATGCCCGTGGTCGGGAGCATGATGCTGTTAATTTTCGTTCCAAACTCGATAAAAACAGCCTGTGGGGAAAGGTCGACCGGTGGCAGGTTATTCAGGCAGGCAAAGACCTGATGAGTAATGATATCGACAAGACGAAAACCAGAATGTTCGTCCATCTTGGTGGCAATGTGATAGGCGACAAGGAGTTTCTGCCCTGGATGGGAGTAGCGCTGAAAGCGGCTGGAATTAAACCTCAGGCACTGGTTGTGGAGTTGAGTGAACAGAATGTGGTTCGATTCAGTAAACAGATGCCGGATTTCTTCAAGGCGGTCAGGGCTATGGGCTGTGGTACATCGGTCAGTGAATTTGGTTGCAGTCTTAATCCTGTGGAAACCATTGCCGCCCTGAATCTCGATTTTGTTAAGGTGGATGCTTCCTTTACCAAGGAACTGACTAATGAAAGCAAAGGGGAAGAGCTGAAGGCGATGGTTAAGCAGTTGTCTGATAGTGGCAGGCAGATCATTGTTCCCAATGTAGAAAGTGCTGTGGAGATGGCTCCTTTATGGCACAGCGGTGTTGACTTCATTCAGGGTGATTTTCTGCAGGGGCCGGTGGAGACCATGAATTATAATTTTGATGAATGATTACTCTCTTATTTTCATCTTTTTCAGCAGCTCATCCTCATCTTTCCGCCATGGTTCCATTTTATCTTTCAAATCTCTTGACGGATCCAACCGGGATGCCTCTTTGAACAGCCCCCTCCACTGCTCCCTCTCGCCTGGTTTCAGAAACCTCATCACATGAGCCTTTTGTGACAAAAATTTAGCTTTTTGCTCATTATTAGAGATTTCACCACTAAGGGCTTTTTTCACATGGGTTAAAGCTTTGTCCAGATATGGGGAATTGTCTTCCTTCTGGCTTTCGTCCAGTCCCTGGCCTATAAAAAGTTTCAGGTTATGGATTGACTGAATATGCTCCTTGTCGACAGACAAAGTGACATTGTCGATATGAGCATTGAATTCTTCAGTACCGGTGTATGAAATGGCTAGTGTCAGCTTGTAACTGTCTTTTTGATCCTTTGTCAAAAATTTAGTGTCAAGGGCTTTTGTTATCAGGTTTCTGGCGTGAACGAGTTTACCCTCTCTTTCCCAGGTGTAAGCCAGTGTCAGATTCGTCTCATGGTTGTCACAAGGTATGCCTTCTTTCAAATCCCCGGACTCCTGCCTGAAGGTGGCCAGCAGCAGGGCTTTTGCATCATCGTACCTGCCCATTAGCTCCCAGAGACGAACCAGTGCCAGGTTCGTCTGATGGTTATTACAAGGTATGCCTTTTTTCAAATCACCGGACTCCTGACTGAAGGTGGCCAACAGCAGGGCTTCTGCCTTATCGTACCTGCCCATTAGCCCCCAGAGACGAGCCAGTGCAAGGTTCGTCTGATGGTTGTTACAAGGTATGCCTTTTTTCAAATCACCGGAATCTTGACTGAAGGTGGCCAGCAGCAGGGCTTCTGCCTTATCGTACCTGCCCATTAGCTCCCAGAGACGAACCAGTGCCAGATTCGTATCATGGTTGTTACAAGGTTTGCCTTTTTTCAAATCCCCGGACTTCTGTCTGAAGATGGCCAGCAGCAGGGCTTCTGCCTCATCGTACCTGTGCGTTACTTGCAAGAAACGAGCCAGTGCCAGGTTCGTATCATGTTCTCTACAAAGTATGCCTTTTCTGTAATCCCCGGACTCTTGACTGAAGGTGGCCAGCAGCAGGGCTTCTGCCTCATCGTACCTGCGCACTGTTTGCAAGAAACGAGCCAGTGCCAGGTTCGTATAATGGTTGTTACAGGGTATGCCCTTTTCGTAATCCCCGGACTCTTGCCTGAAGGTGAGCCGCAGGAGGGCTTCTGCCTTATCGTACTTACCCATTAGCTCCCAGAGACGAACCAGTGCCAGGTTAGTATCGTGGCTGTTACAAGGTATGATTTTCTTTTTGTAAACCCCTTCCTCCCGCTCGAAGAGAGTCAGCAGCTGGGCTTCGGCCTCCTGATATCGTTTTAGAGCCTCAAAAGCAGTGGCTTTCGACACTATGATGCTTTTATCGCCGGAGTCGGGTAATTGATCAAGTAAATTCAAAGTGGCTTTAAATTGCCCGAGTTTGTTAAGTGCACGAGCATGGCCTGCTATTTTTTGAATCTCCTGCTTATCGTTAGCTGCCTTGATCGCTTTAAATACTTCAATTGCCTCTTTCCATTTCCCTTGTTTGAAGAGACTGAAAGCATGATCCAAACCCTCTTTTGCTTTCCGGTAAACACTATCAGCAGAAGGGTTTGATTTATCTGTTCCAGTGGGAGCAACTTTTCTTGCACATGGCGTATCTGGTGAGTGACATGTAGGGGGATTGATGTTTTTAACGGCTCCCGGAACCTTTGTTATTGGTGATCCACCACGGCCTCGTCCATGGCCTCGTCCACGGCCTCGTCCAGGGTCTCGTCCAGGGCCTTGCGGAGATTTGGTTGTCCCTGAGTTGGCATAAAAAGCCTGAGG
Source organism: Endozoicomonas gorgoniicola (assembly GCF_025562715.2). Lineage (NCBI taxonomy): Bacteria > Pseudomonadati > Pseudomonadota > Gammaproteobacteria > Oceanospirillales > Endozoicomonadaceae > Endozoicomonas > Endozoicomonas gorgoniicola. The sequence continues at coordinate 3,149,769 of NZ_JAPFCC010000001.1, read as the reverse complement.
TGGTGGTGGTGTTATATTCATAAACGTTATGACAACTCAAAATGGATTTGGTTTCCTGACTCTTAATTTCAGTTTTACAGCTCCTGACCAATGACAATATCATGCATTTTTTCTAATTTGGAAAAGCATATTGTCTTTCTGGCCAGACGCTTGATCCAATTTCTGAAATTCAGATTTTTACGTTCTATCTTCTGGGTATTCTCTTTTCCAACTTTGTGCTTTTATAATTTTGATGAATGATTACTCTCTTATTTTCATCTTTTTCAGCAGCTCATCCTCATCTTTCCGCCATGGTTCCATTTTATCTTTCAAATCTCTTGACGGATCCAACCGGGCTGCCTCTTTGAACAGCCCCCTCCACTGCTCCCTCTCGCCTGGTTTCAGAAACCTCATCACATGAGCCTTTTGTGACAATAATTTAGCTTTTTGCTCATTATTAGAGATTTCATAACTAAGGGCTTTTTTCACATGGGTTAAAGCTTTGTCCAGATATAGGGAATTGTCTTTCTTCTGGCTTTCGTCCAGTCCCTGGCCTATAAAAAGTTTCAGGTTATGGATTGACTGAATATGCTCCTTGTCGACAGGCGAAGTAACATTGTCGATATGAGCATTGAATTCTTCAGTACCGATGTATGAAATGGCTAGTTTCAGCTTGTAACTGTCTTTTTGATCCTTTGTCAAAAATTTAGTGTCAAGGGCTTTTGTTATCAGGTTTCTGGCGCGAACTAGTTTACCCTTTCTTTCCCAGATGTAAGCCAGTGCCAGATTCGTATCATGGTTGTTACAAGGTTTGCCTTTTTTCAAATCCCCGGACTCCTGACTGAAGGTGGCCAGCAGCAGGGCTTCTGCCTCATCGTACCTGCCCATTAGCTCCAAGAAACGAACCAGTGCCAGATTCGTATCATGGTTGTTACAAGGTTTGCCTTTTTTGTAATCCCCGGACTCTTGACTGAAGGTGGCCAGCAGGAGGGCTTCTGCCTCATCGTACCTGCGCACCGTTTGCAAGAAACGAGCCAGTGCCAGGTTCGTCTGATGCTTTTTACAAGGTTTGCCTTTTCTGTAATCCCCGGACTCTTGACTGAAGGTGGCCAGCAGCAGGGCTTCTGCCTCATCGTACTTGCCCAGAAGTCCCCAGAGACGAGCCAGTGCCAGGTTCGTATCATGTTTTTTACAAGGTATGCCCTTGTCGTAATCCCCGGACTCTTGACTGAAGGTGGCCAGCAGCAGGGCTTCTGCCTCATCGTACTTGCCCATTAGCTCCCAGAGACGAACCAGTGCCATATTCGTATCATGGTTGTCACAAGGTTTGCCTTTTCTGTAATCCCCGGACTCTTGACTGAAGGTGGCCAGCAGCAGGGCTAGTGCCTCTTTGTATCTGCGCATAAATTGCAAGAAACGAGCCAGTGCCAGGTTCGTAAAATGGTTGTCACAAGGTTTGCCTTTTCTGTAATCCCCGGACTCTTGACTGAAGGTGAGCCGCAGGAGGGCTTCTGCATTATCGTACTTACCCATTAGCTCCCAGAGACGAACCAGTGCCAGGTTCGTATCGTGGTTGTTACAGGGACGAACCAGTGTCAGGTTCGTATCGTGGCTGTTACAAGGCCTGGTGTCGTCCGTTTCGTAAATCCCTTTCTCCAGCTCGAAGAGAGTCAGCAGCTGGGCTTCGGCCTCTTCGTATCGTTTTAGACCCTGAAAAGCAGTGGCTCTCGACACTATGATGGTTTTATCGCCGGAGTCGGGTAATTGATCATGTACATTCAAAGAGGCTTTAAATTGCCCGAGTTTGTTAAGGGCACGAGTATGGCCTGCTATTTTTTGAATCTCCTGCTTATCGTCAGCTCCCTTGATTGCTTTAAACTCTTCAATTGCCTCATTCCATTTCCCTAGTTTGAAGAGTCTGTAACCATTATCCAAACGGCGTTTTACTTCCCGGTGAACACTGTCAGCAGAAGGGTTTGATTTATCTGTTCCAGTGGGAGCAACTTTTCTTGCACTTGCACTTGCACTTGCACTTGCACTTGCACTTGCACTTGCACTTGCACTTGCAAATGGCGTATCTGATGAGTGACATGTAGAGGGATTGATGTTTTTAACGGCTCCCGGAACCTTTGTTATTGGTGATCCACCACGGCCTCGTCCACGGGGTTGCGGAGGTTTGGTTGTCCCTGAATTGGCCTTAAAAGCCTGAGTTGGTGGATTTATATTCATAAACGTTATGACAACTCAAAATGGATTTGGTTTCCTGACTCTTAATTTCAGTTTTACATCCCACCCATATTCGTTGAAAATAGCGTCTCTGAATTAAAGATTACAGACGTTAGGCATTTCAATGTCCGCAGCTATGCTCAATATCGTGATGCACAGTGGTGTTGATTTCATTCAGGGTGATTTTCTGCAGGGGCCGGTGGAGACCATGAATTATAATTTTGATGAGTGATTATTTTATTCCCAACTTTTTCAGCAGCTCAAACTCATCTTTCCGCCATGAATCCATTTTATTTTTAAATTTTCTTGAGGGATCCAACCGGGCTGCCTCTTCGAACAGCCCATTCCACTGCTCACTCTCGCCTGGTTCCTTAAACCTCATCACATGAGCCTTTTGTGACAATAATTTAGCTTTTTGCTCATTACTAGAGATTTCAAAACTAAGGGCTTTATCCACATGAGTTAAAGCGTCCTCCAGATATAGGGAACCGTCTTCCTTCTGGCTTTCATCCAGTCCCTGCTTTATGAATAATCTCAGGTTATGAATTGACTGAGCATGCTCCTTGTCGACAGGCGAAGTAACATTGTCGATATGAGCATTAAATTCTTCAGTACCGGTGTATGAGATAGCTAGTACCTGCTTGTAAGTGTTTTTTTGATCCTTTGTCAAAAATTTAGTGTCAAGGACTTTTGTTATCAGGTTTCTGAAGCGAGCGAGTTTACCCTCTCTTTCCCAGTAGTAAGCCAGTATCAGATTCGTATCATGTTTGTCACAAGGTTTGCCTTTTTCCAAATCCCCGGACTCCTGCCTGAAGGTGGCCAGCAGCAGGGCTTTTGCATCACCGTACCTGTCCATTAGCTCCAGGAAACGAATCATTAACAGATTCGTATCATGGTTTTTACAAGGTTTGCCTTTTTTCAAATCCCCGGACTCCTGCTTGAAGGTGGCCAGCAGCAGGGCTTCTGCATCACCGTACTTTTTCCTTAGCTCCCAGAAATAAATCAGTGCAAGGTTTGTCTGATTGTTGTCACAAGGTTTGCCTTTTTCCAAATCCCCGGACTCCTGTCTGAAGGTGGCCAGCAGCAGGGCTTCTGCGTCATCGTACTTGCCCATTAGGTCCCAGAGACGAGCCAGTGCCAGGTTCGTATCATGGTTTTTACAAGGTATGCCTTTTCTGTAATTCCCCAACTCTTTACTGAAGATGGCCAGCAGCAGGGCTTCTGCATCATCGAACTTGCCCTTTAGCTCCAAGAGACGAGCCAGTGCCAGGTTCGTATCATGGTTTTTACAAGGTATGCCTTTACTGTAATTCCCCAACTCTTTACTGAAGGTGGCCAGCAGCAGGGCTTCTGCATCATCGTATCTGTGCTCAAATTGCAAGAAACGAGCCACTGCCAGGTTCGCAAAATGGTTGTTACAAGGTATGCCCTTTTCGTAATCCCCGTGCTGTTGACGGAAGGTGGCCAGCAGCAGGTCTTTTTCCTCATCGTACGTACCCATTAGGTGCAAGAGACGAGCCACTCCCATGTTCGTCTTACAGCTTTTACAAGGTGTGATGTTCTTTTCGTAAATCCCTCCCTCCCGCCTGAAGAGATCCAACAGCTGGACTTTTGCCTCTTGATATCGTTTTAGACCCTCAAAAGCAGTGGCTTTCGCCACAATGATGTCTTTAACGTCGGTGTTTTTATATTCGATGTTTTTATCGTCGTAGTCGGGTAATTGATCAAGTAAATTCAAAGTGGATTCAAATTGCCTGAGTTTATTAAGGGCAAGAGCATGGTCTATTATTTTCCGAATATTCTGCTGAGGGCTAGCTCCCGAAGGGTTTGATTTATCTGTTCCAGTGGGAGCAACTTTTCTTGCACTTGCACTTGCACTTGCACTTGCACTTGCACTTGCACTTGCACTTGCACTTGCACTTGCACTTGCACATGGCGTATCTGGTGAAGAGGGATTGATGTTTTTAACGGCTCCCGGAACCTTTGTTATTGGTGATCCACCAGGGACTCGTCCACGGCCTCGTCCACGGCCTCGTCCACGGCCTCGTCCACGGCCTTGCTGAGATTCGGTTGTCCCTGGATTGATAAAAGCCTGATGTGGTGGTGTTATATTCATAAACGTTATGACAACTCAAAATGGATTTGGTTTCCTGACTCTTAATTTCAGTTTTACAGCCCCCTCATATTCGTTGAAAATAGCGCCCCTGAATTAAAGACTACAGACGTTAGGCATTTCAATGTCCGCAGCTATGCTCAAGATCGTGATGGCACAGATCAACCTGAAGGTTGGTGACATCGACGGCAATACCTCTATGGTGATTAACGCCGCTGAACAGGCACGGGATACCCACCAGGCGCATCTGGTGGTATTTCCGGAACTGACCCTGTGCGGTTACCCCCCTGAAGACCTGCTTCTTCGTCCCAGCCTGATTCTGCGCACAGAACAGGCTTTACATCGACTGAACGCCGTTAAAGGCATTGATATTGTTATTGGTGTGCCGGGTATGGGCGCGCACGGTCTGGAGAACCAGGCGGTTGTTCTGCGCGACGGTCAGGTGATCGCCCGTTATGCCAAGCAGCACCTGCCCAATTATCAGGTGTTTGATGAGAAGCGTTATTTTGTTCCGGGTCATCAGATGACCACTTTTGACTGTAAAGGAACCCGGCTGGCACTGACCATTTGTGAGGACCTCTGGTTCCAGGAGCCTGCCATGCAGGCCAGGGATGCCGGGGCAGACCTGATCCTGAGCCTGAATGCTTCGCCATTCCATAAGGACAAGCAGAGTGTTCGCCGTGAAACCATTCGCCAGCGTTGTCAGGAAACCGGTCTGCCGGTGTTGTATGTCAACCTGTTCGGCGGTCAGGATGAGCTGGTATTTGACGGTGGTTCCTTTGCTATGAACGGCGATGGTCGGGTAGTGGCCTGTGGCGATTACTTTTCCGAAACACTGACGGCGGTTCGTTTTGATTGCGACGCAAAGCAGTTTGTAGAAGAACAGATTGCTGAAGAAGATATTGCGCCTCTGCCCGATCTTCACAGCCGGGTATACAGCGCTCTGGTCACCGGTGTCCGTGACTATGTGAACAAGAACGGTTTTAAAGGCGTTGTGCTTGGCCTTTCCGGAGGAATCGATTCCGCCCTGACTCTGGCTATTGCGGTTGATGCCCTTGGGGCGGATCGGGTTCAGGCGGTGATGATGCCGTACCGTTACACCTCGGAAATGAGCCTTCAGGACGCAAAGGAAGAAGCAGATATTCTGGGTGTCGACTATAAAATCATGCCCATTGAGCCGATGTTTGATGCCTTTATGAATACCCTGAGCAGTGAGTTTGCCGACAGTGGTCGTGATACCACCGAGGAAAACCTGCAATCCCGTTGTCGGGGTGTACTGCTGATGGCGATTTCCAACAAAAAAGGCTACATGGTGCTGACCACCGGCAACAAGAGTGAGATGGCTGTGGGTTATGCGACACTGTACGGCGATATGTGTGGCGGCTACAACGCTTTGAAAGACGTACCCAAAACTCTGGTGTTTGAATTGTCTGAATACCGTAACTCACTGGGTTATGTTATTCCCCAGCGGGTGATTGACCGTCCGCCTTCAGCGGAGCTGGCTCCGGATCAGGTGGATGAAGACAGCCTGCCGCCTTACAGTGAGCTGGATCGCATTATTGAAATGTACGTTGAGGAAGATTGCAGTGCTGAAACCATCATTGATGAGGGTTTTGACCAGGATACCGTTTACCGGGTGTTGCGCCTGATCGATATTAATGAATTTAAACGACGTCAGGCAGTGGTCGGTGTGCGTATAACGCCACGGGGTTTTGGCCGGGACCGCCGTTATCCGATTACCAATGGCTGGCGTCCCGGGGTCTAGCCAGTTCAGCGTTGTTTAGCCAGTTTCAGATAGTGCTGGTGCAGCTTATCCAGTTGTGGATAGAGCTGTTCCAGCGACTGGCTGTTATCAACAATATCATCGGCTTTTTCCCTGCGCTCTTCCCTTGTCGCCTGCCTGGCCAGGATGCTGCGGGTCTGTTCTTCCGTCATGTTGTCCCGGCTTATGGTTCGGGCAATCTGTAGTTCAACCGGCACATCCACCACCAGAACCCGGTCTGCCAGAAGGTGCTGATCCGTTTCTATCATCAATGGTGAAACCAGAATCGAATAAGGCGACACAGACGCTTTGAGTTCGGTCATAATCTGTTCACGAATCAACGGGTGTAGCAGTTGTTCCAGCCAGACTCGTTCACTGTCACTGGCAAAGATAATGTCCCGCAGTTTACGACGGTTCAGGCTGCCATCTTCTTCCTGAAGAATGCCTTTATAGCGATGAGCGATTTTTTCCAGTGCCGGCTGACCCGGCTCTACCACGACCCGCGCGGCCTGATCCGCATCAACAATCGCAATGCCCAGTGTGGCAAAGTAGTCAGTCACCGCCGTTTTGCCACTGCCTATTCCACCGGTAACACCTATAACCAGACTCATTACATTCCCATTATTTGCAGATAAGACTCAACTAGGGTGTTACCCCATAACAACGCAATAAACCCCGCTGCGGCAAGATAGGGTCCAAAAGGAATCGGCTGTTCACGGTTATGCTGTTTGAAGATCATCAGTCCGACGCCAACCAGTGTTCCCACCAGAGATGACAGCAGAATGATCAGGGGTAGCATCTGCCAGCCCAGCCAGGCTCCCAGTGCCGCCAGCAGTTTGAAGTCGCCATAGCCCATGCCTTCCTTGCCGGTAGCCAGCTTGAAGCCCTGGTAAACCAGCCATAACGACAGGTAGCCTGCCACGGCACCCAACACCGCATCGGTCAGAGGGACAAACAGATGTTGAGTATTCACCAGCAGGCCCAGCCAGAGCAGGGGCAGGGTGATGCTGTCAGGCAGCAGCTGAGTATCCAGGTCAATAACCGTCAGTGTCAGTAATGCCCATGCCAGAAGACAGGCGAACAAGGTGGCTGTTGATGCGCCAAAGGTGATACCAGCCACCACTGCAAGAGTGGCACTGATGATTTCAATCAATGGGTAGCGAATGGAAATAGAGGTTTTGCAGTGGGAGCATTGACCTTTCAGGAGCAGGTAGCTCAGTACCGGGATGTTCTCCCAGGGACGAATCTTGTGTCCACACGCCATGCAGTTCGAACCCGGTGTGACCAGATTATATTTCATCGGGTTTTCCGGTACTTTGTCCGGATGCAGGGCTTCGAGGCATTCAAGTTTCCACTGTCGCTCCATCATAATGGGCAGACGCAGGATCACCACATTCAGAAAACTGCCAACAATCAGGCCGAGTATAGTTAAGGCGAATAAAAGATAACCGGGTGAAGCTTGCAGAAGTTCAAGAAGTAGCATCAGAAGGGGAGTTCCTTTTTTATAGAACAAGTTTTATAGAACAAGTTTTATAGAACGAGTTATTGAAAGATTGATCGAACGAGTTAATCCAGCGAGGCATATAATCTGGTAATTGTTTGATCAGCAGTTTAATCGAAGCGTTTGTTTAATGGAAGGCAGCCAGTCACCGCTGCTGGCTGTATTCCTCTAAATTCGGCTATGCCTGTTCCTCGAAAAGCACCCCTTTATTAACGAGGAAAAGGCGGAGAGGCATTATTCGGAAAGTAGGATGTTCTCGACGATTGTCACGTCATCTTCAGTCAATGTCACCCTGTTACAGGCAAGATCCTCAAGCATGTGTCCGGGGCTGGAAGTGCCGGTCAAAGGCAATATCTTCATCCTCTTTGCAGACTGGAAAATAACCTGTGCGGGTGTCAGTCCCGTTTTTGCGACAATCGCCTGAAAGGCAGGCTGCTGGCTAACGGCTGGATTGGCGGTCAGAAGCGAAAACCCCTGATAGCCAATGCCATGACGTTGACAGACCTGCCTGACATCACGATCCCAGCCAGTGATGGCAAAGCAGCGGTTCTGAACCCAGGCAGGCCGGGTGGCTGAGTGATGGTTAAGGTCTTCCAGCTGGCTGGCGGAAAAGTTACTGACACCAATCGCCTTAACTCTGCCTGAATGATAGATCGCCTCCATGGCTGACCAGGCTTCCAGATCATCGTTGCAGAGCCCTTCTCCGAATAGCGGGCCATGCAGAAGCAGGGCATCCAGATAATCAGTACCCAGATGTTGCAGTGAGCTGGCAAAGGATTGTTCAACCTGCTCCCGGACACTGGCATCAGGCTTATAGGGCAGCCGGTCATCCTGGCTGGGGCGGAAAGTGAATTTGCTTTGCAAAAACAGATTGCTACGGTCAATACCTGATGCCGTCAGGGCGTCGCCAACGGCTGCCTCGAAGTAGTGTTTGCGCTGGTTAGCGGTATCAATAGCCCTGAAGCCCGATTTCAGTGCCTTGAGTACCAGATCTTTAGTAGCCTGCTCTTTCCAGGCTGTACCGTAGATCCATTTGGGTGTTGCGTTCATTGTGGTTTCCTGAGTTTTTTCATTATCACGTCAATAGGAATTACAACTCTTTCAGGGTAAGGCGATGCCATGATTTTTCCATTCAGAATGGGGGGTGAAAACTAAAAACACCGTTCAGCTTTTTCATAATGAGCTCCAGCGCAACGCTTATGTTTCCCCTCCACAGCGAGTACTTCCTGTGCATGTCAATTTTTTCCTGAAATGGAATGGTTGACTCAAGAACTTCGCCTCCTCTGTAATTGAGAGCCGTTTGATGTCTATAGGCCACATGTTCCGGCGCTGGATAAAACCCAAACTGAATATAAAACCCCAAAACTTCCGTAAACGGGTAAGCCAAATACAGATAAGTCCCACCATTTGCCTGAACTTCACGAACGATGATGAACATCAGCAAAGCTCCAAGAGATCTGTTACGGTATGCTTCATATACCTCTGTAAATTTGACTGTATAGTGACATTCTGAACTCACTGGATTACCAACCAAAAAATAGTCATAGTTGCTTATAGCTTCTATATAGCCTGCCAGCGACTCAGAACCATCATCATCTTCATGCTGAAGCTTTAAAAACAGTTTGTCGTCATCGTAAGATCTCCTTACTACGAACGTATCCCCTGACTCGTTGTGATCAAATTCACTCCCCTCGTAAACTCCAATTTGATTGAAAGGCATGCTACATCCTCTTGGCAGGAGTGCTTTAGATAGCAGAAAGGCTTTGAAACTCATCGACAACAAAGTGATCAGTCATACCACTCACGTAGTCGATCAACAAACGTGTACGGTAATACCACTCCAGATCCTGATGGTCGATTTCACTCAAGTTTTGGGTTGCGAGCGTTTCTACTGCCCGGTAATAAGCGGCTTTATGTTTTCTCGACAGACGGTGGTAAAGTCGCTGCTCTATAAAATGCTGGTGGTCATCCTGTTTAACAATACGCTGGAAATCATCAGGGGAAAGCGTTAACAGAGGCTTGAATTTGTCCAGCAGGCCAATCAATGCCGCGTAGCCCCGTAGCTCAGGCGTTTCCTTTTCCATGCTGGTGAACACATGACGTACCGCCACCGTCTTGAGTGTTTGCAGGGCAAGATGCTGGTTCGAGCCCCCTTCAATCAGAGGCTCATCCAGGCTTCCGGCAAAGACTTCGTCGTGTTTGTTGATATAGCGGTTAGCAGCATAGTCAACCAGGTCCCTGACCAGCCGGGTTCGCAGGCGCACAATAAACTCATGTTCGTTGGTACCGGCACGACGGGCGGCAGATTGCATGATGTCCGGCAAATAAGCGTTATCTGTCGTGAATTCGTTCCATACCTGGTTCAGCCAGAACTGTAACTCTTTCAGAGACAGTATGCCTTTATCCAGGGCATCTTCCAGATCAGCAATGCAGTAAGCAATGTCGTCTGCCGCCTCCATAATGTAAACGAGTGGAAAACGACAGCCTTCGTTAATATGCAGATGCTGCTGCATCTGCCGGAACAGGGTAGCTTCCGAGTAATAGAAACCGGGTTTTTTCTTTCGGTAAAAACAGGGTTCCCCCGTGGCTGGAGCCGGCTCGTAAGGAGGGCGGGTATATTTGATCAGAGCCGCCATCTGGGAGTAAGTCAGATTAAGGTTCTGCAAATGATGGATAATACGCAGCCCCTGGGCATTGCCTTCAAACACACAAAGGTCGGGTAGCAGGGTGGTCTGAAACAGGGTGTCCTTGCCTGATGTTCGCTGCATGGACTGATCGTGACACTGTTCAGCATGGTCCTTCATCCAGCGGCTGATGGCAGCCTCGCCGAAGTGACCAAAGGGAGGATTGCCTACATCGTGCAGCAGGCAGGCCATTTCGACCAGGTTGGTGAAAGCCAGTTCCTGCCCCTCAAGCCCAAGCGTTGTTAACTCCCCACTCTGCTGCCAGCGGTCGAGAATGTTCAGGGCCAGAAAGCGGCCTGTCTGCTGAACCTCAAGGGAGTGAGTCAGGCGACTGCGCACCGCCGCATTGGACTCCAGTGGATAAACCTGGGTTTTCTGCTGTAATCGACGAATGGCAGCGGACTGGATGATCCGGCCCCGGTTGCTTTCGGTTTCGGTCACCAGGTCGCGCTGCACATCGGCAGAGCTTAAACGTGGGCGCTCGCAGGTGAGTTTACGAAGGTAGTTCATGCTGGTTAATTCGGCAGGGTGGCTGATCTGTTAACAGGGTTTGTTAACACAGAGTAGCTCAGTATGAAAGACCACAGCGTTGAAGCTGAAAAAGAAACTTAGTAATTGATACATTGAGGTGACAGTGTTGAAAATAAAACTTTCTTTCTTATTGTTGTTTTTGGTAATGCATTCTCAAAATGCGCTTTCAATTGATTTTAATATTAATCTTGTTCCTGATCCTAATCCTTATGCTGAAACTTACTATACAATAGAATGTTGTCATATGCTCAAGTACGATTCTGATACTGACAGTGTTTATGACTCGCATATTTGTTATTATTGTAATGATTCGTTTGATTATAAAATTGAAAAACTTAAGGAGGTATTTAGTACCATTGTTAAAGACATGTTAGATGCTCAGGTTACCTTCTCGGGAGAATCATTACCCCGAAGCACTGAATTTAATCGTATGGTGAACATAGCTAATGGTAGTTCTTTAGAATACAGATTCACGGTTACTCAATCATTGGGGAGTGTTATAGAGGACGGAGATTTTCCAGGCTCTGTCCGTGTACAAACCTATCAGGCAACATTATCAATACCAAGCTTAACGGATGTCTATACAATAGTAGGTGAAGAGGCGTTATCAGAAACTCAGGACGAAGACGCTGTAGAGGAAGCTCCGGATGAAGACGCTGAAGAAGAAACTCCGGATGAAGGTACTTTAGACGAAGTTACGGATGAAAACCCTGTAGAGCCAACGACCAGTAATTTTGGAAATACGCCGGACACTTTACCTGAGCTTAATCCCAGCTGGTGGGAAAGGCTGACTAATCCCTTTATTAACCTGCTTTTCCAGCAGAACAGCAGATAAAACTGGTTAATCTGGCTGTTTATGAATGGGTTAACACAGTGCTGAGCAATATGAGATCATAGCTGGCACGATGGGCTGCGGATCCTTATCCAAGGCATCTTAAAGATCTTCGATACAGTAGGCAGTATCGTTTGCTGCCTCTCCACATCGTGCAGCAGGCAGGCCATTTCTACCAGATTAGTGAAAGCCAGCTCCTGACCTTCAAGGCCTGGTATTTTTAATACTCCACTTTGTTTCCAGCGGTCTAGAATGGTCAGAGTCAGAAAGCGCCGGGTCTGCTGAACCTCTTAATTCGGCAGGGTAGCTGATCTGTTAACACAGAGTAGCTCAGCATGAAAGACCACAGCGTTGAAGCTGAAAAAGAAACTTAGTAATTGATACATTGAGGTGGCAGTGTTGAAAATAAAGCTTTCTTTCCTCTTGTTGTTTTTGGTAATGCATTCTCAAAATGCGCTGTCAATTGATTTTTATCTTGATCTTGATGTTGATCCTGAAAGTCCATGTCAGAATTCTCATCTTCTCATTTACCATTCTGATACTGACAGTGTTGAGTACGAGGATGATTGTCTTTGTTGCTACTGTTTTGATGATGCTGTTGAACAACTTAGTGATGAGGTATTTAGTAAGATTGTTGAAGATATGTTAGCTACCCCGGTTACCTTCCCGGGAGAATTGTTACCCCGAAGCACTGAATGGTATCGTCGTATGGTGAACACAACTAATGGCAGGTCTATAGAATACAGCTTTACGGTTACTCAATCATCGAGGAATGCTACAGTGGGCGGGCGTTTTCCTGTCTCTGTCCTTGTACAACGCTATAGGGCAAGATTCTTGATGCTAGGCTTATCACCGTTTTTCTATACAATAACAGGTGTAGAGGAGTTACCAGAACCTCAGAACGAAGGCGCTGTAGAGGAAACCCCGGACGAAAATACTGTAGAGGAAACTCCGGATGAAAACCCTGTAGAGCCAACGACCAGTAATTTTGGAAATACGCCGGACACTTTACCTGAGCTTAATCCCAGCTGGTGGGAGAGGCTGACTAATCCCTTTATTAACCTGCTTTTCCAGCAGAACAGCAGATAAAACTGGTTAATCTGGCAGTTTATGAATGGGTTAACACAGTGCTGAGCAATATGAGATCATAGCTGGCAAGATGGGCTGCGGATCCTTATCCAAGGCATCTTAAAGATCTTCGATACAGTAGGCAGTATCGTTTGCTGCCTCCCCACATCGTGCAGCAGGCAGGCCATTTCTACCAGATTAGTGAAAGCCAGCTCCTGACCTTCAAGGCCTGGTATTTTTAATACTCCACTTTGTTTCCAGCGGTCTAGAATGGTCAGAGTCAGAAAACGCCGGGTTTGCTGAACCTCTTAATTCGGCAGGGTAGCTGATCTGTTAACACAGAGTAGCTCAGTATGAAAGACCACAGCCATTGAAACTGAAAAAGAAACTTAATAATTGATACATTGAGGTGACAGTGTTGAAAATAAAACTTTCTTTCTTATTGTTGTTTTTGGTAATGCATTCTCAAAATGCGCTGTCAATTGATTTTGACATTGATCTTGACATTGATCCCCTTAATACATGCCAATGTCATCATCATATTCTCACGTACTCTTCTGATACTGACAGTTTTGAGTACGACGATTTTTGTCAATGTTGTTCGTATGAAGATGTTATTAAACAACTTAAAGAGGTAGTTAGTGCCTGTCCGAAAACCCTCAAGCCCTTGAAAAACACAGCCTGAGGCCAAATATAATACTCGAAGATTTTCCCAGACAGGCTGTTTTCGAGTTTATGCGTCAAACCATTAATCCACAAATGCAGTTGGGCGAGGTTGATATCTCCGCCATCACATTCAACCCCAAGTCCAGAGATGATATTCCCCGGCTTTTGCGGGGCTTGCAGCACATATGGGTTACACCTGATCTGAGAGAGCAGGTCTTTCAAGTTCTTGAAAGTATGATTCCTGCCAGCAGTAATAATGGTCGTCCCGGTATGGATCTCTGGAACATACTGGTGTTTGGCACCCTGCGGCTGGTCACTAACTGTGATTATGACCGTCTTCAGGAGCTGGCCAATGAACACGGCACGCTACGGAAAATGCTTGGGCACGGTCCTTACTGCACGCACTCTTATCATATCCAGACATTGCAGGATAATATCAGCCTGTTCACGCCCGAAATACTGGACCAGGTAAACCAGATTGTCGTGGCAGCAGGCCATCAACTGGTTAAAAAAAAGATGAGCCGCTATATGGCCGTGCCGATTCGTTTGTAGTCAAGACCGATGTTCATTTTCCCACAGACATCAGCCTGTTAAACGATGCCTGTCGTAAGGCTATTGAGTTTGCGTCCACCCTGGCTGGCCAGTACCAGTTACCAGCGTGGCGTCAGCGGGAATACCTGAAAAAACAGCATCGAAAGCGCTATCACAAGGTGCGGAATCTGAAACATTCCGTTGCTGCCTGCGAGTTTAAACAGCGGTCACGTCAGCACGATATTGAAACGGCACACCTTGAATACATTAAGTACAGTCTCGACATTATCCGCAAGGCAGAAAGCACAGCTGCCCTGGTAGAAAAAAGCGCCCCCGATGAGTCTGCGCTGGAGAATCTCAAATACTACATTGCCCACAGTCGTCACCAGATTAATCTGATTTATCGTCGGGTGATCGAGCATCAGCAGATTCCTCACAGCGACAAGGTGTTCTCGATTTTTGAACCCCACACAGAATGGATCAGCAAGGGTAAAGCCGGAGTTCCTGTAGAGTTGGGGTTGCGGGTATGCGTACTGCAAGACCAGTTTGGCTTCACGCTGAATCACCATGTGATGCAAAAGCAGACAGACGATCAGGTTGCAGTGCCTATCGCAAAAGGAGCAAAACAACGCTTTCCCATGCTGAGCCAGGTCAGTTATGACAAAGGGTTCTGGAGCCCCGCCAACCTTGAGGAACTTGATGGCTTTCTGGAACGAACCATTCTGCCGAAGAAAGGCAGGCTTTCCGCAGAAGACAAAAAACGAGAGCACCACCTTGAGTTTACCCGGGCAAAAAGAAAGCATTCCGCCGTAGAGTCTGACATTAATGCTCTGGAAGCCAATGGCCTCGATAAATGTCCGGACAAGGGCATTGATGCCTTCAAGCGCTATGTTGCCCTTGCGGTTGTGGGTGGCAACCTGAAGCGCTTGGGCAGGATTTTACAAGAACGGGATTTTTAGCCCTACTGACAGCAGTCTTTTGCCGTCCGAAATTTGATCATGGGTGCATGAGGGTTCTGCACGTTCGTAAAATGGCAGTTTTGGCTATTTTGCAAGCACTTTGATCAAGAAGTGCCCTATAAGCGAGACTCTGATAATGCTTGCGGAGCAGTTCTACTGTTTGATGAATGTCAGTGACTCAATTTTCATAGGTTTTCTGACAGGCACTAGTTAGACCCATTGTTAAAGATATGTTAGGTGCCCCGGGTACCGTCTCGGAAGAATCGTTACCCAGCAACACTACATGGAATCATCGTGTGGTGAACATATCTAATGGTAGATCTTTAGAATACAGGTTCATGGTTACTCAATCAGCCTATAAGGCAGTATTCTCGTTGCCAGACGACCTATTTCAGTTTGTCTATGCAGTGTACGGTGAAAGGGCGTTACCAGAAACTCAGGACGAAGCCGCTGTAGAGGAAGCCCCGGTTGAAGGTACTTTAGGCGAAGTTACGGATGAAAACCCTGTAGAGCCAACGACCAGTAATTTTGGAAATACGCCGGACACTTTGCCTGAGCTTAATCCCAGCTTGTGGGAGAGGCTGACTCATCCCTTTATTAACCTGCTTTTCCAGCAGAACAGCAGATAAAACTGGTTAATCTGGCAGTTTATGAATGGGTTAACACAGGGCTGAGCAATATGAGATCATAGCCGCTCGAACCAACGATACGGACTTTATGCGACTGATTATTGCTGAAAAGCCCAGCCTTGGGCGGGCGATTGCCGATGTGTTGCCAAAGCCTCACAAAAAACATGAAGGGTATATTGAGACTTCACAGGGCGATTATGTCACCTGGTGCGTCGGGCATCTGCTTGAACAGGCGGAACCTGACCAGTACGACCCTGCCTTTAAGCAGTGGAAACTGGAACACTTGCCGATTGTGCCTCAACAGTGGCAACTCAAGCCCCGTAAAGGCGTCAGTAAACAGCTGTCGGTGATTCGTAAACTGCTGAAAACCGCTGATACCATCGTCCACGCAGGCGACCCCGACCGTGAAGGGCAACTGCTGGTGGATGAGGTGCTGGATTACCTGAAGCTGTCTGCAACCCGCAAAAAACAGGTGCGGCGTCTGCTGGTGAATGATCTGAATGGTTCGGCGGTTAAGAAAGCCCTGCAGCGTTTGCAGGATAACAACAACTTTGTGCCTCTGTCGGTGTCGGCGCTGGCTCGATCCCGTGCTGACTGGCTGTACGGGATTAATCTGACCCGTGCCTATACGGTATTGGGCAGAAAATCGGGTCATAACGGTTTGTTGTCCATCGGACGGGTACAGACACCAGTACTTGGGCTGGTGGTTCAGCGGGACGAGGAACGTGAAAACTTTGTCGCAAAACCCTTTTACGATGTGTTTGCTCTACTGAATTCAGAAGACAATGTTCAGTTTCGTGCCAAGTGGCAGCCCAGCGAAGCCTGTCAGCGGTGGATGGACGAAGACGGCCGGGTTCTGGACCGGCGACTGGCTGAAAATGTTGCCGGACGTGTAAAAGGCAAGCCTGGTGAAATCAGTAAAGCCATGAATAAACAGGGTAAAGAGTCACCCCCTTTGCCTTATTCCTTGTCGTCTTTGCAGATTGATGCGGCTAAACAGTTGAAGATGAACGCGAAGGAAACCCTTGATGTCTGTCAGAAGCTTTATGAAAAAAAACTGGTGACCTATCCCCGGTCCGATTGTCGCTATCTGCCGGTTGAACACTGGCAGGAATCACCGGAAGTACTGGCAGCGATTCGCAGCAATGATGAGTCACTCAGCAAAGCCGTGGATCAGGCGCTGCCTGAACGGAAAAGCAAAGCCTGGAATGACAAAAAAGTGGGCGCTCATCACGCCATTATTCCCACCTCGCGAAGAACGGATCTGTTCAAACTGGATGCACGACAGCGGCAGCTTTACAGCCTGATTGCCCGTCAGTACGTTGCCCAGTTTTACGATGACCATCGTTTTACTTCCCGAAGGCTTGAAATCCTGATTGAAGGAGGGCTGTTTGTGGCGAAAAGCCGGCAGACGGTTCAGGAAGGCTGGAAGGTGCTTTTTGCCAGAAAGGGAAAAGAGCAGGCTTCTGACCCTTCGGGCGATGAACGCGAGGCAACCAATGAGTTTTTGCCGGACCTGAGTAAAGGCGATTCAGTACAGTGCATTGACGCTGAGATTAAAGACAAAATGACCCAGCCACCCAAAGCGTTTACGGATGCCACCTTATTGTCCGCCATGACGGGAATCGCGCGCTTTGTAAAAGACCCGGAGATTCGCAAGATTCTCAAGGAAACCGATGGTTTGGGAACCGAGGCGACGCGGGCAGGTATTATTGAGCTGCTTTTTAATCGCCAGTTTCTTACAAGGCAGGGCAAAGAGATTCATGCGACGGCAACCGGCAAGGCACTGATCAGGGCATTGCCCGATGCTGTTGGTCAACCGGATATGACGGCGCAGTGGGAATCAGCACTCAATGACATTGTTGAACGGAAAGGCTCTTATGCCGGATTTATGGGCAGCCTGGACGATAAACTGCGCAGTTTGCTGACGTTGGCGCTGAGTGAAGGGGGAGCTGATTTCAGCCAGCTTCCCCGCACTGAAGCTTCTTATCGGAAGAAATCATATCCGCGTAAAAACGGCTCACGACGTAGAAATTATAAAAAAAAGTGAATGCGTAATATATTGCCTGAGGAGTAAAGGTCAGTTTGCCCGTTAACTGCTACGGGTCACTATTTGCATGCTATCTTGAATACCCGTTGGCACGCTTAGGTTTTCTTCGTTATTCCAGCCTGAACAATACGTCAACGTCATTAAAATAATGAACTGGTGATTGGGTAGTCATAGTCGTATGAATGCAGCTAAGAGAGTGATGCCTGTCTACGTCAGGTACAGTTTTTTTATACTAAGACGTATCTTGTGGGTTTTGTTTTTGGGTTATGTTCCCTTTGCTTTTTCTGAGGCCCGGGTCGCAACAATCAAGGGACCTTTAAAGGTGCATTATGGTGAGGATGGCGACCCGGTCACATTGGAATATCGCCTTGAAGGGATGCTTCCTCACTGTTCTGCCAGTTCTTATTCTCCTCCTGAAGTTGAGTTGTACAAGTTAAGGAATCAGTTGATAGCCAGTTCACAAAAGGGAGGGGGGCTGGTGATTATGGAGGATCAGAATAAACTGCTTTCCCGCTGGGGGAACCAGACCATTTCTATGACGCTTCATGATATGAGCAATGAAAAGGAGGGTTTTTACCAGCTCCGTTTTCGTCAGTGCGACGGAACGGTTCTTGCTCACACAACGTTGGTGGAAAAAGCGGATAACACGTTTGATGAAACCCCTATGATACCGCTGGAAAATGACAAGGCTTTACCTTACCTGAAGTTTCCGGAGAATGTTCATTCGGTGCATCTGCGTTACCTGAATAACAAGGCTCTCGATTTACCTCCCGACACCACGAACCCCGTCCGGTTGGAAGATGGGGTAAAAGATATCTGGCTAAAGTATGAGCTGGACAGCTCAGAGCTGCCGGAAAGTCCCTACTGCACTGCGACCGGTTTCCTGTTTTATCAGCAGGAAAAGTCAGTAATGAGCGACCCGGTCACCGCTTTCGAGTTGGACGGACAGCTTGTTGATTACAAAAATGGCGAGCCGGGAAGCTATTTTCATGCCGATGCGTACTACATGAATGGCGGTCTGGCTTTCAAACTCCGGCTTGAAGGTAAGGTGAAAGCGCGGGATAGGATTTATCTGCGTGTACGACGGAGCGGCTGTGCTGACCAGGATAGTGAGTTTATTCATTTGTTAACTGATGATCAGCTCATGCCCTCAACGATTCATCCTACGGACGCTCATTCAACAAATGTCATATTGACAAGCGGAACCAGATACAGCTCAGGGCAATCTGAGCCAGACTATGAAACTCGTACACTGGCTCTTATAGTTGTTGTTATCGTTTTCGGATTGACGGCTGCCTGCGCCTGCAAATAATCCAGAATGGTACAGCACCCTGAAGCAAAATTGCCGTAAAGCCTCGATAGGCCGGGGGCAGTCACAGAATACTGTAGTGTATTTTTAAGACGCAGCCGGGCAGGTTGAAACTTTATTGTCTGTTAGCTGGCCGACCTTGAGAGTAAGTTTGAAGAGAGAGGAAGGGGTATAGAAGTTGATATTAACAAAAACTTTGAACAGCTTACCGAAGAGAGAAAGGAATTCTATTGTAGTCACACCCCTGCAAAGCAAGAGATATTAAGCCGGAATATTATTCTGTATTTAAAATCGAAGCCACACGTACTCCAGCGTTACCCGATTTTGAACGAAGTCATCAGGAGTTATGAATCTCATGGCAGCGGCGATAATTTTTACAACTTTTTGTCGAAAAAGGTAGCGGAGAGTGCCAACGGCCCTTTAGAAAAAGAGTATCGGAAATTACATTTCTATATCGAACAAGCTTTGGTCGCCAATCACTATCTATCTACAAGTGCTGGTTGTTTTTACAGCCTGACTAAGGAAATGCACGAAAATCCTCAATTTCAGTAAATACTTTGAATCGTAATTAACAACCAGTACTCACCTTCTAAAAGGTTGTAAGAGCTGTTACGCATGTAAGTCAATGAATTTGCATATCGTACTATGGTACATTGAATCTGCATTTTTATAAGGTTGACTGAATGAAACACGCTGCTACTGCTCTTGCTATTGGCTTAAGCTGTTACTCTGCACTGGCCACTGCCGGAGACAGCTACTCCTACACCTGCCTTCACGGTCGCGACACCCGTATCATTGACGTGATTTATCTGCAAAGAGAGTCTCCGGTTCCCTGTGAGGTACACTACACCAAAAAAGGCAGTATCGACAGTGAAGAGCTTCTCTGGAATGCCAGCTACACTATTGGTTTCTGTGAAGAAAAAGCAGAAAACTTTATGAAACAGCAGGAAGAGTGGGGTTGGGCCTGCCAGAAAAATGAGCCGGCAAAACCTGTACAGCTGCCAGAAGATTCAGAAATACCTGAGCCTGTGCAGTTACCGGTACTCTGAGCCAGAGTTGGGAAGCCTGTTAACAGGTTTCCTGTATTTGCCGTTAAAACGTCGATTCAGGCTTGATGCAATGGGAAGTGAACCTTAAACTTTCTGATAGATGAACTGGCTTCTTCCATGTACGAGAACGGCAGGTTTTCCAATGCTTCCAAGCATTCCACGTCAAGTCATAAAAAACTGTGTTCCCAATTCCATCACTGCGATACTGATTGAGCTGCGCACAAATTGGGGACATGACAATATTACCGATGACATGATCAAAAAATACCGGCGCTTTTTCTCCTTTTCCCGAACTTCGAACACAATGATCTCTAGTGCTATGCTGGAAGCTGGCGCTGAATGTATTTTTGTCAGTCCTGAGGGAGGTTCATTAATAGGACAATTGATTACACTAGAGGTCGATCTGGCTATAGCAATGCAATACTCAACCCACCATGCCTACCCGATTAAGCGAGACCGCTCAAAGGAAAACAGCTTTCTGGCAATCAATCAACGCGGAACACAATTAGGTAATCCTGTTTTTACTCCGCTAATTGATGTGCCTGAAGTTCACTTTTATCATATAAAACCCAAAGAACGTCATCTGACTGAGGAAGATGAAACTGAGGTGGCAAGATTGCTGCAAGAGTACGAAGTTGTATGATTCCAACCCGTTCTCCTGCATCAGAGTTTTATTAAAGCGCTGTTTTCATCGAGAGAACGCCAACGCTTTTCTTTCCAGTAAACGTACACATAACGTCATAATGCCGGTCAGCACCAGATAGATAATACCTGCCATCGTAAATACCGTGAGTGTGTCGTAAGTTCGTGCATTCAGGCGCGAGGCATACCCCATAAGATCCATCAGGGTGATGGTACTGGCCAGTGAAGACCCTTTCATAATCAGAATCATCTCGTTGCCATAAGCCGGCAGCGCCCGACGAACTGCATGGGGCAGAATCACTTTGTGCAGCGCCTGCCCCTTGGTCATGCCCAGGGCATAGCAGGCTTCCCACTCACCCGGAGCAACGTTATCAATTGCGCCTTTAAATAACTGGGTAGAATAGGCGGCACTGTTCAGCGCCAGGGCCAGTATGGCGCAAAACCAGGGTTCACTGAGTAGCGGCCAGAGGCGACTCTCTTTAAACAGGTCGAACTGGGCCGGGCCGTAGTAGATTAAAAAAATCTGAACCAGCAGGGGCGTACCGGTAAATAACAGTATTTGCAGCCTGACCAGTGAGTTCAGCACTTTTATTCGCAATGTCAGCACCAAAGTAAACAGCAGTGCCAGAGTGCAGCCGAGCAGCAGGCTGGCAAAGGTCAGCTCCAGAGTGGTTCCCAGTCCTTTCAATAGCTCAGGCAGATAAGAGAGCGCGGCGTCCATACTCATGCTTTTACCTCCCGGACATAGCGGCTGGAATGTTGTTTCATGCGATTTAACAGATTCTGGCTGAGCAGTGTGATAACCAGATAAATCAGTGCGGCAATGCAGTACCAGGTAAAGGACTCATAAGTCTGAATCGATATAAACTTTGCCTGTCGCAGGATATCGTTAATACCAATCAAAGAGACCAGTGCCGTATCCTTCAGCAGCACCAGCCACTGATTACCCAGTCCGGGCAGGGCATGGCGCCATGCCTGGGGGAGTACAATGCGAAAGAAAGCCCGGCGAGGGGGAATCCCCAGAGCCCTGGCTGCTTCTTTTTGTCCCCTTGCGACGGACAGCAATGCCCCCCTTAGAATCTGGCTGGCATAAGCCGAGTAGATTAACGACAGGGCAATGGTACCTGCAGTGAACGGACTCAGTTCAATGAACTGATCAGTCAGTAGAAAGAGCGCGTGTGTAAAACCAAAATAGACAAAGAAAATAATCAGTAGCTCTGGCAGACCTCGCACAATGGTAACGACAGAGGTCGTTAGCCAGGCTATGGGGCGAAAACGGGACAGTTCTCCCAGGGCAAACACCATGGCCAGAATCAGGCCTGCCCCCAGGGCTGACAGAGCTAGCCCCAGAGTCATCAGTGTTGCATCAAGAAACAGCCCGGAGTAGCGCGTAAACGCGTCGATGAGGGGAGATGCATCCATGAGTCTTGTCGCTATTCGGTTTACTTGGCTTCTGGAAAGTACTTGTCATGAATGGCCTGCCAGGTGCCATTTTTCTTCAGCGTGGTCAGGGCGTTGTCAATCCTGCCTTTCAGAGGGTCATTATGACGTACAGCAATACCATAGCCAACACCGAAATATTCTGCGTCAGTGATGGTTTTGCCAAGATGGCCGTAGTCACCTTTACCCCGTTCCAGCAGCCAGTCGTTGGCAACGGCTGTATCAGAGAACACGGCATCCACGCGACCGTTGGTCATGTCCAGGAAAGCGTTATGAATGGTTTCATAGGGGCGAATGGTCACACCCTGCTTTTCGAATTTGTCGACCATGTAAGTCTGGAAGGTTGAACCATTCTGCACACCGACGGCTTTGCCTTTCAGGTCATCCGGTGACTTGAACTGCTTGGCTTTAGCTGCCACAAAAGAAGCTGAGTTTTCAAAGTAAGGCGTGCTGAAATCTACCTGCTTCTGACGCGCCGGGGTAATATCCATACCGGCTATAACCGCGTCAAAACGACGGTATCTCAGACTTGGAATCAGGCTGTCAAAAGGCTGGTGATGAAATGTACACTCTGCTTTTATTTCTGTACAGATGGCCTTTGCAAGATCAATGTCAAAGCCGGTCAGCTCATTATTTTCGTCCAGAAACTCAAAAGGAGGATAAGTGGGTTCGGTGCCAAAACGGATGGTTTCAGCGGCCTGAACCTGCAAGCTTCCCAGAGCTAATGCACAAGTGGTCACGGCGATGGTATATAATTTTTTCATTCGATACCCCTGTTTTTGGTATAACTCGTGTTATCGGTATAACTCATCCTGAAGCCGGTCAGGCTTCTGACTTAATGTTCCAGAAATGCCTTGAATGCAGCAGTTTCCGGTTGGGAGAAGTGACTGGCAGGACCGTCTTCAACAATGTGTCCGTCTTCCAGATAGATCACACGGCTGGCGACTTTTTTGGCAAATTCAACCTCGTGGGTTACAACAACAATTGTTATGCCGGAGTCGCTTAATTCTTTTATGATATCCACCACCTGGTTAGTGATGGCCGGGTCAAGGGCTGCTGTGGGTTCATCAAACAGCAGGATCTCCGGTGACAGCATCAAAGCCCGGGCGATAGCAACCCGCTGCTGCTGACCTCCGGACAGAGATGAAGGCCAGGCTTCAGCCTTGTCCCGCAGCCCCATACGCTGCAGCAGTTCATGAGCCTGTTTAACTGCCTGCTCTTTTGGAACACCCTGGACAACAGGGGCTTCTATCAGGTTCTGCAGTACAGTCATGTGTGGCCAGAGGTTATATTGCTGGAATACCATGCCGACTTTTTTTCTCAGGCTGCACGCCTGTAACTTCAGTTGTTGATCGGCCCTGCCGTGGAACTGAAACGACATACCGGCAATTTCCATAGAACCGGTGTCCGGGGTTTCCAGCAGATTCAGCATTCGTAGCAAAGTGCTTTTCCCTGCTCCACTGGCACCCAGGAGAATCGTTGTCTCTCCTTTGGGAATGGAAAAGCTGATCTCTTTCAGAACTTCAGAAGAACCGAATGATTTACTGAGGCTTTGTACTTCAATGCCCATTGCCTTTAGGTTTCTTTGATTATGAGTGTTGGTAGATTCTCTTATACTACGGTGCTTGAAATCAAGCCTCATTTGAATAATTATTCAATTGCTTCGGTTTTTTATATAGAAGCAGTTTTTGGAAAAGATTGTGGAATAGTTTTTAGAAATAGTTTTTAGAAATAGTTTTTAGGAATAGTTATTCAGGAATAATATGCCCAGTAAAAAACAGGAAGACCTTGTAAAAGCTTTTCGACAGTTACTGAAAGACGAGAGCTGTGGTTCCCAGAGCCAGATTGTCAGTGTACTTCAGGAACAGGGCTTTGATAATATCAGCCAGTCAAAAGTATCAAGGATGCTGAGCCGTCACGGAGCTGTCAGGGCTCGCAATGCCCGTAACGATCTCGTGTACTGTCTGCCACCGGAAATGGGCAAGCTGGATGCCAATATTTCTGTTCGCGACCTGGTCGAGGAAGTGGTCAGTAATGGTACTCTGATTGTTATCAAAACCAGTCCGGGGGCGGCGCAAATGGTGGCCCGGTTGTTGGACTCCATCAGCCGTGCCGAAGGTATTCTGGGGTGTGTGGCCGGTGATGACACCATTTTTGTTGCGCCTGCTGATGTGAAGGAAATCACCGTTATTCAGGACAGTATTGAAGAACTGTTTCTTTGAAGACTGTATACAAGAATACGAATGTTGTCGTTCATTTCAGTACATGAACGACAACATTTGCTTACCCGTCAGGTAAATAATAAAAAAAACGGTACATGAGGCAAAACCTGAATTTTTCATCTAACCTTCAGCGGCATGGTTACTTTGTCACCTTAGGACTTCACCCTTTCGGTCTGAATACGTAGTTACATATTTTGGTGGTTTCCGTGTGTTCAATGCAGTTTTTTTGGTAATTACAGAAGAATTGATAATGAAAAACACGTTCAGGCAAAAGCGAATACTGACCACTGTCTGCTGCTTTATCTGCACCTGTACGGCAATCTTTCTGCCGCAGCCGGTTAGCGCAACACCTGACCTTCATAATTTATTCTTTCGATCTGATATATTGCCGGGCGACTATGAAGACCTTATCGATTTAGTCACACTCCCCGAAAGCAAGGATAAAAAACAAAACCTGCTTTCGTACCCGCTGCCTCAAAGGGTGGATAGCTTTGCCGTATATCCTGTGTGGACTAATGACCAACCCAGCACATCCGGGGAGGTGTCTGAAGGGGCTGGCGCAACAGCCGACGGCTCAGATAGCTATAGAGCATTTCTGCTTGAGCAGACAAGGTCGATTGAGATTGAATTTTTCAGACAGCACTTCAGTGCCCTTCTATTAAAGCTTGAAAATTCTGAAGACGGGCTACAGCTTCACCTTCAAGGTCTGGAAGCAAACTATCTGGAAGACATTCTGATTATTTATCTGATAAACCTCTCCTCAAACGAGGAGCGAATGGAGCGGCTTAAGAGCTTTTTACAATTATCGCCCGAATCATATGATCGTTTTTTTAAAGCACTGATTTATTCTCCGGATTTTACTGATAATTGCCTACCTGCCCTGCCAGAAGAGGTAAATGCTCAACTATCCGATCTTAACGAATCTGCCCGAATCCGCTTGAGAATGGTTTTAGCCCTTATTCAATGGAGTGAGGGAGATGCTGCGACACAAGGCAGTGATTATTTCTCAATACTGAGTTCAGGTCAGCTACCCGACACGCAGCCCCCACAGAGGTCAGTTATCCTGAGTCTGTCGGACTTCCGGGATAGTGCAAATTTCACCCGGATAAGCAAAAAGCGATCGCTAGGCAGAACTCTGCGAATGGCGCGCTCCGAACAGTCAAAACTATCTGGAACCCCTGAAGGTTATTATCAGGGATATTTATCTTTTATCATAAACTCAAGCATGGGATCTTATGAGGAGCTAATTGTTAATTTGCAGTCAATTTTTATAGGGGTGCTGGGCTTCAGTCATCCGCTGAGAGATGAACATGGGTTATTTTACACGCCATCAAGCCGATGGCTTGATCCGGCGGTCCATCACCTCAGGGAGCTTACCGGTGGCAATCCCGTGGGTCTTGAAGTCGGTGCAGGAAGTGGTTCCCTGTCTCACTTTTTAAATCAGCATTACCAGATTCCAATGACTGCAACGGATGCTTTCAGCAGCTATCGGGAAGTTACAGAGAGAACCGGGGAGCCTCTGCGGTACCACACTGTTACCAGGGCAACGGCCTCACAGGCAGTCAGGACTGATGATAGTCAGGCTAACTTTCTGGTTTTAAGCTGGCCTGCTCCTGACTACGTCGAAACGCAGTGCAGCTGGGACTTTGTCAGTTTGAACCTGGGGGTTGATACCGACAGGATAGGGGAGGGCTTGCTAAATCAAATCAACAGCCCATCCGATGAATCCAGGCTTTATCGGGATTGTGAACGCTTTTCTTTCTCTTTTTGGGCGGCTGTCATTGCATGGAATAACCGAGGTCCCATCCTGTTCATCGGAGAACCCTGGAACGAAAGATGCAGCATGACAGCAAGGAATTTGTTGAGGGAATATCTGGCAGACAATTTTGATGCCATCAGTTTAAGGGACTTTTATCAGTCCCCGCCATTTGCTAATGACTACCCGGTCTTGTACATCCCTAAAAGCACTAAACCTGATTAACCCATTCACTACCGCAAAACTTTTCGTTCAAGCTTGATTCAGGTCAAAAAAACCATAAAAGACAGTAGGTTCCGTATTGTCTTTTCGTTTTGCCGCAAGGTAATTTATAAAAGCGCATATCGCTTTGCCTGTTGCGCCGAAAATCCCGACCATTTAAAGACCTGAATTCAAGTCATAAGTGCATAACCCATGACTTTTCTTGCATCTATTCCAGTTGACTCTTTAAATGCCTCATAAGGAGTCTTGTAGCCCAGGCACTTTCTTGGCCTGTTGTTCAGCTTATCCACTGCAATGATGACATCTTTTTCTGTCACGCCATTAAGCTCCATCGACTTGGGGAAATACTGCCTTAGCAAACCATTAGCATTCTCATTCTGGCCTCTTTCCCAAGAATGGTAGGGGGCAGCAAAGTAGCTGTCACATTTTAAAGCTTTGGCAATTGATTCATGCTGAACAAACTCCTTTCCATTGTCGTATGTTATTGTCTTTACAAACCTTTTCAGAGGCTTGAGTACGTCAATTATTCCCTGTTTAACCGCTTTTGCCTTCTTGCCTGGTAGAGGGACAGCAAGGCGAAGCTTGGTTTTTCGTTCATCTAATGTAGCGATGGCTCCTTTATGATTTTTACCTATTACAGTATCAGCTTCCCAGTCACCAACTCGCTCTCTGTTGTTGACCACTTCGGGGCGTTCTTCAATGCCAACCCGATTTGGTATACCGGTTCGGTTATGAGCTGAACCGTATCGCTTTCGATAAGTTTTTTTCTGGTGCCTCAAGTGCTTATAGAGCGAGCCTCCGCGCCGTTTATCATCCGCTACAAATTGATAAATCGTCTCATGATGCAGCTTGATTACACCGTCCTTTTCAAGCCTTCCAGCCACTTGTTCAGGACTCCAATCTGAACGGATATCGTTTGAAATACGTTGTTTAATGTCGTCTGTCAGCTTAATAGCTTTTGGCTTATCTTTGTGCCGCTGCCGAGCTGTGCGATTAGCCTGTTGGTGCCTGTACCCTCTTTGCCCTTTATTGCGGTTTACTTCTCGCGACACGGTAGGCTGTGAACGGCCAAGCTTTTTAGCAATTTTGTTTTGTGAAGTCCCATTTTTGAGTTCAGTTTCGATATAATATCTCTCTTCAGAGCTCAGGTGTGTATAGGCCATCCTTGGCTTCCTCTGTATGGTTTGGTTGCTTTACAGAATACCCCTGAGTTCTGATTCACTTCAAAGGTTCTGAAACAATCCTCTGGTTACAGAGGTTATGCACTTATGATACGAATTCAGGAGAATCAAAAAGCCTGAATTCAGGAAGTGGAACAAAAGGAATAACAATGAAGAGAAAGCTCAGGGTAGCTATTGCCTCGTGCGCGGCAATGCTGTTGGCTGCCTGCAGTAGCCCCCAGGATACCGCAGGAGTGAAGGATACGGTTGTCGTGGCTCAGGGAGCCGACGCCAAAACGCTGGACCCACACACCACCAACGATCAGCCTTCCTCAAGGGTGATGATTCAAATTTACAGCCAGCTGGTTGAAACCGACGCTGACATGAATATCGTGCCGGGACTGGCGGAAACCTGGGAACAGGTTGACGACAGGACTGTACTGTTTCATCTGCGAAAAGGCGTAAAATTTCACAACGGCGAGGAGCTGAAAGCTTCGGATGTGAAATTTACTTTTGATCGCATGCTGGCATCGCCAATGGTGGCGCACATCGTTGATGCGATTGATTCCGTAGCGGTAGTGGATGACTACAGCGTTACAGTAAAAACCAAAGCGCCATTCGGCCCACTGTTGTATCACCTGAGCCACAGCGCTGCGTCCATTGTCAATGAAAAGGCCGTCACTGAAGCGGGTGATAGCTACGGACAGCATCCGGTAGGCACCGGTCCTTATGAGTTTGTCAGCTGGGCTGTAGGCGACAGTGTGACTCTGAAAGCCTTTGATGATTACTACGGTGGCAAGCAGGACATTGCTAACGCTGTCTTCCGCAACATCGCTGAGGGTACAAACCGCGCCATTGCACTGGAAACCGGCGAGGTCGATATTTCTTACGATATTGAGCCCATTGATAAAGCCACTGTCAGCGAACATAAAAAACTGTCTCTGGTTGAGGACAGAGATCTGTCAATGACCTATCTCGGCTTAAACGTTAACAAGGCTCCGTACGACAATGTTAAGGTACGTCAGGCTGTCGCCTATGCCATTAATACTGCGGACATCATTGACGCGGTAATGATGGGTTCTGCTGTGCCGACAAACTCGCCGATCAGTGATCGTGTTTTTGGTCACAGTAAGAAGGCCAGGCATTATGAGCAGGACTATGCAAAGGCTCGCCAGCTGCTGAAAGAAGCAGGCTACGAAGACGGTTTCAGTACCTCCATCTGGGTCAGTGATAACCCGGTTCGGGTGCAGATCGCCCAGGTGATTCAGGCGCAGTTACGTGAGATAGGCATCCGTATGTCCATCGAAGTTCTGGAGTGGGGTGCGTTTCTGGACGGCACCGCCCGGGGCGAGCATGACAGCTTTATTCTGGGCTGGGGCACCGTGACCGGTGATGCGGATTATGGCCTGTATGCCCTGTTTGATTCCCATACCCACGGCAGTGCGGGCAACCGTTCTTTCTACAGCAACCCTGAAGTCGACGCCCTGCTTGAGGCGGCAAGAGTTTCAAGTGATATGGATGAGCGCAAAAAGCTGTATAGCGACATTCAGGTTATCCTGCAGGAAGAACTGCCAACCATCTCCCTTTTCAGTAAATTCCAGAATGCCGGAATACAGAAAAACGTGAAGGGTTTTGAACTGGCACCTGCTGGCCATCACAAACTCCGCGGCGTTCATTTTGAAGGCTGATCTGTCCTGACCTCCGGCAGGCATAACGCCTGTCGGAACCATTGCCCCAGAGCTGGCAATAACTCAATACCCGTATCATTTAAGTAACCAATGACGTTTAAACCGTGGCTGTTTGGTGACTCATGCATAATTTTATTCTAAAAAGATTGTTTCAGCTGATACCGGTACTGCTCGGTGTTTCCCTGTTGGTCTATGCCATCATGTCGTTTACTCCGGGCGATCCGGCACAGCTTATTCTGGGCGAAAATGCGCCAAAGCACGCTGTGGAATCTCTCCGGGAGGAGATGGGGCTGGATGACCCCTTTGTTTTGCGTTATGCCCGTTATGTGGGCAACGCTATTATCGGCGACCTTGGACGCTCCTACGCATCAGGTCGTGACGTATTTAATGAAATATTCCTGCGCTTTCCCAATACCCTGGTGCTGGCCGTTCTTGGCACGTTGATCGCTGTGTTGATCGGCATTCCTGTCGGGATTCTCTCGGCGACACGACAGTACTCGTTTATTGATAGCAGCTCTATGCTGATGGCACTACTGGGCGTGTCGATGCCCAACTTCTGGCTCGGTCTGATGTTGATACTGGTGTTCTCTGTCAATCTGGGCTGGCTGCCGTCCGGAGGTTACTCCGACTGGAGTTCATTGATCCTGCCGGCTTTGACTCTGGGAACCGGCTCTGCCGCCATCATTACCCGTATGACCCGTTCGTCCATGCTGGAAGTGATTCGTCAGGACTATATTCGCACCGCCCGGGCAAAAGGCGTGGCAGAAAATGTAGTGATTAATAAACATGCACTGAAAAATGCGTTGATTCCGGTGATTACCGTTATTGGCCTGCAGTTTGGTTATCTGATCGGTGGTGCGGTACTGACCGAAACCGTTTTCTCCTGGCCGGGTGTTGGCCGGATGATGGTGGATGCGATTCGACAGAAAGACACGCCAATGGTAATGGGCGCTGTGATGTTCCTGGCGGTGGCCTTTACGCTGGTCAATCTGTTCGTTGATGTTCTGTATGGATACGTTGATCCACGCATCAAGTCTCAATACGCATGAGGTAACAGGGAGAACTGATTATGTCTAAGGAGATGACTTTGGAAGACTGTGCAGAGTCAGCGAAGGTGGAACCGAGAGCTGCTCCGAAAAAGCGGAGTCCATGGCTTGAAGTCTGGCAACGTCTGAAGCGTAACAAAATGGCGATGCTTGGATTGTATATCCTGACCATTGTCGTTTTTGCGGCGGTGTTTGCCGGATTTATCGCTGACTATGAAACCATGGTGGTTGCCCAGAATCTGGGTGACCGGCTGCAAGGTCCCAGTTTTCAGTACTGGTTAGGAACCGATGAATTTGGCCGGGATATTTTTGCCCGTTTAATTCATGGGGCAAGGGTTTCCCTGCTGGTGGGTGTTTTGTCAGTAGGTATCTCGGTAGTGGGGCAAACCTGATATTTTGTAGTTGTTTGCTAAAATACGGCGTATGCCGTATTTATCATAGAGCGATATGAAAATGTGCTCCACACCAGTTCACTGCCCTAAATGTGGCGGTAATGACGTTAAAAGCTTTGGCTACAGTGCTCATAATGTTCCTCGCTACTTTTGCTGTAATGCTGAATGTGAAACCAAGTCCTTTATGCTTGAGTACCGGTACAAAGCTTATGAGCCAGGCGTTAAAGAAAAAGTCGTCGATATGGCAATTAATGGTGGCGGCATCAGGGATACAAGCAGGGTTTTGGGAATCAATAAAAAAACAGTAATAAACACATTAAAAAAAAGAGAAAGGCTTAGTTCAAGTTAATCCAAATATTCAGAAAATGGATCTTGGAACGGGTGCTGTGATTCACGTAGGCCGCGCCTGCCAAGAGGCCGAGATAGATGAACAGTGGTCGTATGTGTTTGAAAAAAGTAACCAGCGTTGGCTTTGGCATGCAGTTGATCATGCGACCAATACTGTTTTGGCTTACGTTTTTGGGAAACGAAAGGATGAGGTTTTCAAAAAACTAAAAGAGCTTCTTGAACCATTTGGTATCAAGAAATTTTATACTGATGATTGGGGAGCCTATGAACGTAATCTCGACGAAAGCAGACACATCATCGGAAAAGAAAATACTCAGAAAGTTGAACGTAAAAACCTGAATTTTAGAACTTGGATTAAGCGTCTGGCCAGAAAGACAATATGCTTTTCAAAGTTAGAACAAATGCACGATATTGTTATTGGCCTGTTGATCAACAAAATCGAATTTGGCATTGACATCCATGAAATATAACAGGTTTGCCCCACTACCGGTATCTCCATCATTGCTGGCGGTGCGCTGGGCGCTGTCGCCGGCTATTACGGTGGCAGGCTGGACGACATTATCATGCGCGTCATGGATGTTTTTCTGGCGGTGCCAAGCATCCTGCTGGCTATTGCGATTGTCTCTGCCCTTGGTGCTAACCTGATGAACCTGATGCTGGCGATAGCTGTTTCCAATATTCCGACCTTTGCCCGTGTGGTCCGGGCCTCGGTATTGTCGATCCGTGATCAGGAGTTTATTGAGGCGGCTCACGCCATTGGTGCCAGTGATATGCGCATTATTTTCCGTCATATCATTCCTAACTCTCTGGCTCCGGTCATTGTGCAGGGGGCGCTGGGTGTTGCTATCGCCATTCTGTCAACCGCAGGCCTGAGTTTTATCGGGCTGGGTATTCAGCCACCCGATCCTGAGTGGGGGTCAATGCTGGCCGGTGGTCGTCAGTATCTGCGTCATGCCTGGCATGTGACGACGTTCCCGGGGCTGGCCATTATGATTACGATTCTGGCATTGAACCTGTTGGGTGATGGTCTGCGTGATGCGCTGGACCCCCGGTTGAAGCATTAATTCTGTCAAGAGTGACAAGGACAAGAATGAAGTATGTCTGCAATAAATAATGAACAGCCTTTGCTGTCAGTTGAAAACCTGAGCATCGTCTATGAAGTGGATGGTGAAGTCACTCATGCGGTCAGTGGCCTGAACCTGACCCTGCGCAAAGGTGAAACTCTGGGTCTTATCGGTGAAACCGGCGCGGGAAAAACCACAACGGCACTTGGGTTGATGAGACTGGTGCCTAACCCGCCAGGGCGCATAACCAGTGGCAAAGTCGTTTACGATGGGCAGAACCTGCTGGACGTGCCTGAAGAACAGATGCGAACGATCCGTGGTAATAATATTTCCATGATTTTTCAGGACCCCATGACCTCCCTGAACCCTGTTATGAGTGTGGGGGATCAGATTGCGGAAGTGGTGTTGATTCATCAGGATGTTGATAAAGCCCGGTCCGTTGACAAGGCAAAAGAGATGCTGGAAATGGTGGGTATCCCTGCCGGACGTTACAGTGAATTTCCCCATCAGTTTTCCGGTGGTATGAAACAGCGAGTGGTTATTGCCATTGCTCTGGCGTGTAATCCCGACCTGTTGATTGCTGATGAGCCGACAACGGCACTGGACGTAACGATTCAGGCGCAGGTTCTGGATCTTATGAAAGCACTGAAGCAGAAATACAACACAGCCATGGTAATGATTACCCATGACCTTGGTGTGGTTGCCCAGGTATGCGATAAAGTGGCTATTATGTACGCCGGTGAGATTGTTGAGAGCGGCCCCATTCGTGATGTCTATAAGAACACGCAACACCCTTATACCAAAGGGTTGTTCGGCTCTATACCCGACCTGAATAAAAACACCGACCGCCTTATACCCATTAAAGGGCTGATGCCTGACCCAACCCATCTGCCAGAAGGCTGCAAGTTCCATCCGCGCTGTCCGGATGCGACAGCACTTTGTGGCAAAGTTCCACCGAAGCCGGTTATTGCGAGTACCGGGGGTGAACACTTTGTCAGTTGTCATCTGTGTCAGCCAGTGTTGGAACAGGCGGGGTAAGGGAAGCATCATGTCTGAGAAAGTGTCTGAGAAAGTGTCTGAGAAGGTTTCTGAGAAAGTGTCTGAGAAAGTGTCTGAAAATAAGTCTGAAGTCATGCTTGAAGTCAGAGGACTGAAAAAGCACTTTAATACGCCAAAAGGCAAACTGCATGCCGTTGATGGCGTGTCATTTTCCATTGAAAAAGGCAAAACCCTGGGGATTGTTGGTGAGTCCGGCTGTGGCAAGTCCACTACCGGCCGGGTAATCCTGCGCCTGCTTGAGGCCACCGAAGGGGATATTCTGTTTGAAGGGAAAGATATCCGTAGTCTGGACAAAAAGCAGATGCGGCTGTTGCGGGAAGAGATGCAGATTATCTTTCAGGGTAACTGCTCAAAATTGACTGGCAAATCAACCTCTACAGGTCAAAGAAAGTTATCCTGATCTTTCGTATATTTCACCGTATGCACCTGCCTGACTCACTATTCTCCAGTACAGACAATGAACAATACGCCACTTCAACCATTTTTTTTGAGAATGCTAGAGATCTTTTATATTTGACATAGAAATATGCATCTTTAATTATTTTATCAATTCTTTTTTCTTGGCTTTCCCAATCATAAGAAACGATTTCCTCTAATAGTTCATCATGATCAGAAAGATATTCAAGCACCGATTCGGTGTGTATGTCAGATTTATAAAAAATAGAACAGATTATAAAACCTGAATTCGTATCATAAGTGCATAACCTCTGTAACCAGAGGATTGTTTCAGAACCTTTGAAGTGAATCAGAACTCAGGGGTATTCTGTAAAGCAACCAAACCATACAGAGGAAGCCAAGGATGGCCTATACACACCTGAGCTCTGAAGAGAGATATTATATCGAAACTGAACTCAAAAATGGGACTTCACAAAACAAAATTGCTAAAAAGCTTGGCCGTTCACAGCCTACCGTGTCGCGAGAAGTAAACCGCAATAAAGGGCAAAGAGGGTACAGGCACCAACAGGCTAATCGCACAGCTCGGCAGCGGCACAAAGATAAGCCAAAAGCTATTAAGCTGACAGACGACATTAAACAACGTATTTCAAACGATATCCGTTCAGATTGGAGTCCTGAACAAGTGGCTGGAAGGCTTGAAAAGGACGGTGTAATCAAGCTGCATCATGAGACGATTTATCAATTTGTAGCGGATGATAAACGGCGCGGAGGCTCGCTCTATAAGCACTTGAGGCACCAGAAAAAAACTTATCGAAAGCGATACGGTTCAGCTCATAACCGAACCGGTATACCAAATCGGGTTGGCATTGAAGAACGCCCCGAAGTGGTCAACAACAGAGAGCGAGTTGGTGACTGGGAAGCTGATACTGTAATAGGTAAAAATCATAAAGGAGCCATCGCTACATTAGATGAACGAAAAACCAAGCTTCGCCTTGCTGTCCCTCTACCAGGCAAGAAGGCAAAAGCGGTTAAACAGGGAATAATTGACGTACTCAAGCCTCTGAAAAGGTTTGTAAAGACAATAACATACGACAATGGAAAGGAGTTTGTTCAGCATGAATCAATTGCCAAAGCTTTAAAATGTGACAGCTACTTTGCTGCCCCCTACCATTCTTGGGAAAGAGGCCAGAATGAGAATGCTAATGGTTTGCTAAGGCAGTATTTCCCCAAGTCGATGGAGCTTAATGGCGTGACAGAAAAAGATGTCATCATTGCAGTGGATAAGCTGAACAACAGGCCAAGAAAGTGCCTGGGCTACAAGACTCCTTATGAGGCATTTAAAGAGTCAACTGGAATAGATGCAAGAAAAGTCATGGGTTATGCACTTATGACTTGAATTCAGGAAAGAAGAATCTTCAAAATTTGAAATTATTTGATCGCATAAATTTAGTAACTGCTCAAAATTGACTGGCAAATCAACCTCTACAGGTCAAAGAAAGTTATCCTGATCTTTCGTATATTTCACCGTATGCACCTGCCTGACTCACTATTCTCCAGTACAGACAATGAACAGTTGCGTTCATTCGTCAAAAACCTTCTCGACACGGTCGAGAAGCAATCTGTGCAAATTGAAAGGCAGCGCGTTCAGATCGAACAGCTGGTCGAAGAGAACGAACAGCTTCGAGCAGAAATTCGCCACCTGAAGAAGCACAAGGGCAAGCCTAAAATCAGGCCTAATGTCTCGGACAAGGGCGATGATCAGGAAGACAGCTCTTCTGCGGAAGACACTGATCAGGCTGCCGGGAAAAGTGACACTGATCGTCCGCCGAAAAGTAAACGACCACGATCACAAGAAGCCGGTGAAACCGCTGCACCACCAATGACTGTTGACCGAGAGGAAATCTGTTCAATCGCTGCTCCCGGTGAGAACTGGCGCTTCAAGTGCTATATCGACTTTTTCCATACTGAGCTGGACTTGCGTTTTGTCACTACTCGCTACAGGCGTGAGTATTACACAACTCCGGAAGGCGGGGTGTCAGCCCCGCTACCTGATCATGTGAAAGACCGTTTTGGCGACAACCTGAAAGCCCATCTGCTGGATTTTTATCATTCATGCAGTACGACACAGCCACTACTGCTATCTTGGCTGCACGACCATGGATGCTCAATATCAGAAGGTTCCCTGAGCAACATCCTGACGAAAGGCCATGATATTTTCCACCAGGAAAAAGAAGAATTGCTGGAAGCAGGGCTGACTTGCTCTGATTATCTCCAGGCCGACGACACAGGTGCTCGCCACCAAGGAAAAAACGGCTACTGCCTGTTTATCGGCAACCCTTATTTTTCCTACTTCCATAGCAGCGACAGTAAGAGCAGGATTAATTTCCTGGGCTGTCTGCAAGGGCAGCAGCGGCTTTATCTTCTCAACGACGTTGCCATTGACTACATGGAGAATCAGGTTGATGTGTCGAAGAAGTGGATCACTGCGCTATCCGAATGCGGCGAGAAGCGTTTCTCAACAGAAGAAGAGTGGGAGAGCTTCCTTAACAGCATTGGTTGTGCTGCCCCGCAACAAAGGCGCTGGGCGACAGAGGGTGTTTTAAAGGCCGCATTGATGCTCAATCATCGCCTTGAGAACCTGATTATCCATAGCGATGGAGCCCGGCAGTTTGATACAGCCTTTCAGCATTCGCTGTGTTGGTACCATGCGGGAAGAAACATGGACAAGCTGATACCGGCCAATGACCTGGAACGAGCCGCCCGTGACACCGTGCAGGATCAGTACTGGTGCCTCTACGACGACATTGAGGCCTACCAGAAAAAACCAACGGACAAGGAGAAACAGAAGCTCTACCAGGAGTTTGATCGTTGGGTAACACAGCGGGTTGACTACCCTGCCTTGCAGGCTGAGTTGGGCAAACTGATGGTTGTCAGGGAAGAGCTGTTATTGGTTCTTGAGTATCCGTGGCTGCCACTGCACAACAACCTGAGCGAGAGGCAGATCAGAGAGTATGTGAAACGGCGAAAGGTTAGCGGTGGTACCCGGAGTAAACTTGGGAGGAAATGCCGCGACACCTTTGCCAGTTTGAAAAAGACCTGTAAACAACACGGGGTGTCCTTTGCCAACTATCTCAGGGACAGGCTGACTGGAACCAATCTGATTCCGCAGCTGGGGCATCTCATCCTGAAGGCATCAGGCTATCAGGAAACGGTTCTTGCCAATGGAATATGAGCAGTTACTAAATTTAGTATGTTATTGAAATCTTTTTCTTGTTGATCCTTGTTACCTAAATATTTCCATGCATTTACTTTCGTCTTAGCTAGACTAATCCACCTTCCATCATAAACATGTAAAGCTTTATCAAACCATTCGATTAATTTTTTATTATTCATACTTTTACCCGCAAATTCAACTTATCTAAAAAGTATAAACAATAATTAACATTATATTTAAAAGTTAGCTTAAGGGTTATAACGCCTGGCTATGTACGGGACAAAAAATTATAAACTCTTGATTTATCGGGTCTGGAGGGTATGAGCTGACCTTTCCATCAGGTAACCTATCCGGTCTCTCAACTCCGTAAAGTTTACCGTTGTCGTACATGGAAGAAGTCAGCTCATTAGCCGAGAAGCTTAAGGCTCATTTACCCCTGCATCAAGCCCGAATCAACTTCATCTCACAATTTGTTCTATCTTTGATACGCGCCCGTTCTACTAATCTCTACCGAGTAGCCGAAGAGTTCCAGTCTGAAGCCGATGCCGAATCCAGTTATCGACGCATCAAACGGTTCTTTGCTGGTTACGAATACAGCTATGAGCAGTTGGGGGAATTTATCCTGAGCTGCCTCGATATGGATCGCTATACGCTATGCATGGACAGAACCAATTGGAAGCATGGCTCTAAGGATGTGAACTATCTGGTGGTCTCTATTTCCTGGCAAGGAAACTCTATACCCATTGTCTGGGAGTGTCTGGACAAACGTGGTGGCAACTCCAATACAGATGAACGCATTGCCTTGATAGAGCGGGTTTTGAAGATTATTCCGGCGGAAAAAATTGACAACCTTCTGGCTGATCGTGAGTTCATAGGTCATGACTGGTTTGAGTGGTTGCGACAGAAGAAAATATTGTGTCGCCTCCGTATAAAAGGTGATGTCGCAGTAGAGCATGACAATCGCAAAACCACAGCGGGGAAGCTTTGCCGTAGTGTGAAGTTTAATCAAACCGTCACTTGGCATACCAGAAAAAAAGTGGCGGGAGTACCGCTTTACATTGCTGCGCACCGCACCTTGAAAGGGTTGCTCATAGTTGTGGCTACTGAAAAGCCGGACGGCATGATCGAGGACTATTACAAACGCTGGGATATAGAAACGCTGTTTGGTTGTTTGAAAAGTCGTGGGTTCGATATGGAGTCTACACATATGACGAAGCACGACCGCATGGACAAACTTATGGGACTCCTCGCCATTGCGTTCGCGTGGTGTCTGCTTGTGGGGCACTGGCATTACGGTGAGGCTAATCAGCTCCCACTGAATAAACATAACAGACCAGCAAAAAGTCTGTTCAGACTGGGGCTTGACATGCTCAGACGAGTACTTAAAAACAAATGCGCAAAAAATGATCAGATTGCATTTCAGGAGCTGTTAAATGTTTTGTCCCGTACATAGGTAGAGCTGGTATGGATGAAAAATATACGACAGTTTCCAATCGCTAGATTTGCACCCAGAGAATACTGGTTTCAGGCTTTGATTTCGAGGGATATGTGAAATGACAACAGCCTTTTGCTGTAAAGGAAGAAAAGACACTGAAGTTTAGGAACAGCTAACGCCTGGTTCAGCCGCGTGCCGAAGGCACGTCGGGTGAGCGAAGCGAACGAACTGCAACCATTTGGTACGCCCGGCATGGGCATGAACTTATGGGGTGAAAGTCCCCTGTGGGTAAACCAGCATCGGATCTGGAGCCGAATAAGCCCACCGATGATAACCACTAGCTTAAGGCAAGTGCAATCTCACGAGGGGTTGTGCGGAGGCAGTCTGACTGCAAAAGTGCGAGCCGACGGACAGAAATCGTATACAAGGCCGAGTCTCGTGGGCGAGTGAGCCAAGGATCACAAAGCCCTCTGGTTTGAGAGATACGGTAAATGCGGCGGTTGTGTACTGAAAGTTCATGCTCTTATCCGGGGAGGTCTGTTCAACATGCGATTGGTCAATCCCAGTTCTCAGCCACTGGTTACAACAGGCTCGGCGGACAGGGTTCATCACCCTGTTCGAGCAAACCCGATGACCACCAATAGCGCCTGCAGAAGTAATTCTGTGTGGTGATTGAACAGAAGTCAGCAGACGTCATAGTAGTTGTTCGACAGAAGTCGTTAATCCGATTGGAAGTCGTCAACGAAGGACTGAACACCGACGAAAAGAGGAGACTGATTCCCTCAACACAGTGCAGCCGTCCGGCGACTCACTGGAGTTGGCGAAAGAATCTTTAACCAGCTTTGAACCACGATCTACTGAGTTGCGCACTGGAACCTGCCAATTTGCTGAAAGCATGGAAACAAGTCAGAAGTAACAAAGGGGCTCCCGGAATAGATGGGATCACCATTAAAGCCTATCCTGACTTTGCCCGTCAGCACTGGCCTTCAGCGCGCCAAGCCTTACTCAATGGGACTTACAGACCATCTCCCGTCCTTCGGGCTGTTATAGAAAAGCCCGATGGTGGAGAACGGTTGCTGGGCATCCCGACAGTCATGGATCGAGTGATACAACAGGCCATTGTGCAGGTATTATCACCCATCTTTGATCCTGACTTCTCTCCCAGCAGCTTCGGTTACAGACCGGGAAGGTCTGCACAAGACGCTGTACAACAGGTTAATCGATACATTAAGCAGGGGCTGCATCAGGCGGTTGATGTTGATCTGAGTAAATTCTTTGATACGGTCAGCCATGATGTTCTTATGTCGAGAGTCTCTCGAAAGATTCACGACAAGCGTCTGTTGAAGCTGATTGGCCGCTACCTTCGTGCTGGCGTCATGGTTGATGGGCAATGCTACCCAACCCGGGTAGGTATGCCACAAGGCGGTCCACTTTCACCGCTGCTGTCGAATGTCCTTCTCGATGACCTGGACAAGGAACTGGAGTACCGGGGGCATTGCTTCGCACGCTACTGCGATGACTTTGTGATCCTCGTTGGCAGCCAGCGAGCCGGGGAGCGAGTGATGGAAAGCATCACACGTTACCTTGAGCGCAAGCTGAAACTGAGGATAAACCCGACAAAGAGCAAGGTGGTGAAAGCTACCGAAGCTGAGTTCCTGAGTTTTACCTTCACAGGGAAGCGAATCCGCTGGTCGGAGAAGAGTCTGAACCGCTTCAGGCGAAAAAATCCTGAAACTCACCAGCCGAAGCTGGGGAGTATCGATGGAATATCGCTTGAAGAAGCTGGCCGAATATATCCGGGGCTGGATGGGTTATTTCAGGATAACCGAATATTACAGTCCTATACCGCGACTGGATCAATGGATACGTCGGCGGATTCGCTGTTGTTTTATCAAACAATGGCGAAAGCCGAAAACCCGTTACAGAAATTTGATCAGGTTAGGTGTTGATCACATCAAGGCCGCCTCGATTGCAGCCAGTAGCAAAGGGTATTACCGGCTAAGCAAAACCTATGCGGCACAGTTAGCATTAAACGACAGTTTTCTCAGTAAACTCGGGCTTGTTTCCCTGAAAGACTTGTGGATCAGGTTTCACCACCCTCGGTGAATCGCCCGGTGCGGACCCGCACGCCGGTGTGATGTGGGGGCTGGAGGTTAGAGACCTCCGGCTACCCGATTTAGGCTTTTTGCACGATCATATATGTGTGGAATTCTGGGTGCTGATCAAACTCAAGATGTTTGCAAATACAACCGAGTTCAATGAGCAATGATAAGAAACCATTAGTACCTAAAGAAGAATAGTAAACCTCTGGCCCCATAAAACTGTCTGTGTGATCTCCAGGCTCATCTGTACCACCAAAAGAGAAAATGAAAATCCCCCCTTTATTTAAACTGTTGACAATTTTTGTAAGAACATTTTTCTGTTCTTCCAATGGTATATGCCAAATACTATCCCATGCTGTAATGAAACTATACTTTTTCGGTATAGACCAAGAGCAGATATCTTTATTATAAAACTGAATGTCAGGATGTGTTTTTTTAGCAAGCAAGACCTTTTTGCTTGATATATCTACACCTTCAGGAGTAAAACCACTATCAATTAGCAGATCAATAAATCTACCTGTACATCCACAAGCTATATCCAATGCTTTTCCAGTATTTGGAGCAAAAGAAATTGCTTTTTTATGCTGTTCTATCCCATTAGACCTATTGAACTTTTCACTTTCCCATAAGTGAGTAATTTGATCATATGCTTTTCCAATTTCCACTGGTTTCATTATTTTACTTTTTAAGTGATTTGTTTCATAGAAGCCTAACGCCTGGTTCAGCCGCCGCCGAAGGCGGTCGGGTGAGCGTAGCGAACGAACTGGAACCATTTGGTACGCCCGGCATGGGCATGAACTTATGGGGTGAAAGTCCCCTGTGGGTAAACCAGCATCGGATCTGGAGCCGAATAAGCCCACCGATGATAACCACTAGCTTAAGGCAAGTGCAATCTCACGAGGGGTTGTGCGGAGGCAGTCTGACTGCAAAAGTGCGAGCCGACGGACAGAAATCGTATACAAGGCCGAGTCTCGTGGGCGAGTGAGCCAAGGATCACAAAGCCCTCTGGTTTGAGAGATACGGTAAATGCGGCGGTTGTGTACTGAAAGTTCATGCTCTTATCCGGGGAGGTCTGTTCAACATGCGATTGGTCAATCCCAGTTCTCAGCCACTGGTTACAACAGGCTCGGCGGACAGGGTTCATCACCCTGTTCGAGCAAACCCGATGACCACCAATAGCGCCTGCAGAAGTAATTCTGTGTGGTGATTGAACAGAAGTCAGCAGACGTCATAGTAGTTGTTCGACAGAAGTCGTTAATCCGATTGGAAGTCGTCAACGAAGGACTGAACACCGACGAAAAGAGGAGACTGATTCCCTCAACACAGTGCAGCCGTCCGGCGACTCACTGGAGTTGGCGAAAGAATCTTTAACCAGCTTTGAACCACGATCTACTGAGTTGCGCACTGGAACCTGCCAATTTGCTGAAAGCATGGAAACAAGTCAGAAGTAACAAAGGGGCTCCCGGAATAGATGGGATCACCATTAAAGCCTATCCTGACTTTGCCCGTCAGCACTGGCCTTCAGCGCGCCAAGCCTTACTCAATGGGACTTACAGACCATCTCCCGTCCTTCGGGCTGTTATAGAAAAGCCCGATGGTGGAGAACGGTTGCTGGGCATCCCGACAGTCATGGATCGAGTGATACAACAGGCCATTGTGCAGGTATTATCACCCATCTTTGATCCTGACTTCTCTCCCAGCAGCTTCGGTTACAGACCGGGAAGGTCTGCACAAGACGCTGTACAACAGGTTAATCGATACATTAAGCAGGGGCTGCATCAGGCGGTTGATGTTGATCTGAGTAAATTCTTTGATACGGTCAGCCATGATGTTCTTATGTCGAGAGTCTCTCGAAAGATTCACGACAAGCGTCTGTTGAAGCTGATTGGCCGCTACCTTCGTGCTGGCGTCATGGTTGATGGGCAATGCTACCCAACCCGGGTAGGTATGCCACAAGGCGGTCCACTTTCACCGCTGCTGTCGAATGTCCTTCTCGATGACCTGGACAAGGAACTGGAGTACCGGGGGCATTGCTTCGCACGCTACTGCGATGACTTTGTGATCCTCGTTGGCAGCCAGCGAGCCGGGGAGCGAGTGATGGAAAGCATCACACGTTACCTTGAGCGCAAGCTGAAACTGAGGATAAACCCGACAAAGAGCAAGGTGGTGAAAGCTACCGAAGCTGAGTTCCTGAGTTTTACCTTCACAGGGAAGCGAATCCGCTGGTCGGAGAAGAGTCTGAACCGCTTCAGGCGAAAAATCCTGAAACTCACCAGCCGAAGCTGGGGAGTATCGATGGAATATCGCTTGAAGAAGCTGGCCGAATATATCCGGGGCTGGATGGGTTATTTCAGGATAACCGAATATTACAGTCCTATACCGCGACTGGATCAATGGATACGTCGGCGGATTCGCTGTTGTTTTATCAAACAATGGCGAAAGCCGAAAACCCGTTACAGAAATTTGATCAGGTTAGGTGTTGATCACATCAAGGCCGCCTCGATTGCAGCCAGTAGCAAAGGGTATTACCGGCTAAGCAAAACCTATGCGGCACAGTTAGCCCGAATATTTCATAAATGAGCAACAAGTTCCGGAAAAAACATCCCATTCTGATTTTTTCGGAGGTCTGTTGCTCTACTGTCCATGAAAAAGGTATTACAACCCGAACTCACCATTAATTCGGATGTTTTTTGATCAGCACCTGCTTTTTCAGGACAACAGAATTCCCCAACACTCTTTCTGTTGGTCGCTATTTTATTCTGATTGAGTTTATGAAGCTGACTATCCCGGTCGAGGCAGCGGCATTGAATAAAAGACTTCGGTTATATGCTGCAAAAGCCCTTTTATTGGACAGCTGCGGGGCAAGTGAAGTTTGATTCGGTCTTTATACTCAACCACTTTAACCGCGACCTTACAAAGTTTTGTGATCACGGTTGATGGCTGTGCCTTTTCCAGCTCCGTACCTTTCAGTGCCTTGGTTCTCAGCTCATAGTGAAGAACATAAGCAGCGCAGGCGTAAAACATTCTCAGGTGATTTGCCAGAAAGCCTTGATCTGACAAGCGATCACCGGACAAATCACTTTTCAGATGCTTAATGAAGTTCTCATCCTGCCCTCTGGGACAATAAAGGTCTTCATATATTTCCTCGGGGGAAGCCTCCATCATCGAAGTCACAATAAAGCGGGGATTGTCGCCTTTCTGGTTGACCTCTGCCTTATAGATTATCCGGGTGTCCAGCCCTTTCCAGCTTTTTGCCTGATAGTCCGTTTCTCCGTAGAGCCTGAGTCGCTCAGGCTCTGGCATGTTGTTCAGTTTTGCCAGCCCGGTTTTAACGTCGAGAGCTTTCCGCGCTTCATCCAGCAACTCTTTGGCTTTAGGTCGCAAGGCCGTCTTGTGTCCTGCGCCTTTTCCCAGCACGTAGTCGGAGTGAGGGTCATCCTGAACAACCTGCATTAACTCTGGTTGGGCAAAGTGGCTATCCCCACGAACCAGTAAATGGGTTTTCGGCCATCTTGTACGGATCAGCTTAATGAGGCGCTGGAGAATAGCTGCATTCTCTCGGCCTGTGGGTGTTTTTCCAGGACGCAGGATCGAAGTGATCAGCTTGCCGCTGAGCCCCTCAAAGATCATTAAGGGCAAGTAACAGTAGTCTTGATATTTGGCGTTGAACAGGTTCATCTGCTGGCCGCCATGGGTGATAGCAGGCGTATGATCCAGGTCGATAATGATGGCTAATGGCGGGTATTCATAACTGCTGATGAAGTGATCAGCCAGTGCTTTGGTCATATTATAAATATCCCGTTTGGTCATGGACCGACCAAGCCTTGTATACGTTGGAGCGGAAGCCAGATGGTTATCATCGTCCAGTGGGTTTCTTCCATTGGCAAGCTTAAAGATTGGGTCTTTACGCAGATGGTTGCTGTCGTTTGCATCTTCATAACCACAGGCCATTTGCAAAACTCTTTGGGCAATGAGTTCTTGCAGGGTGTGGTCGATGTAGGATTGATGACGTTTATCGTCAATGCCGTCAGTCAGCCTGGATATGATACCGCTGTGAAGCATTGTTTCACGTAGCATCAGGGCGCCAAAATCAGAGGATAATTCTCCGCCATTGAAGTCTGCCCGGATAGTTTTTCCGTTGGAGGGGTGAAAACGAAGCTGTTCTTGTGTAAATTTGTTCATGGCAAGTTCCGGTTTGCTTCTTCCGAAGCATTTTTTTGGTCGACCCAATTATATCAAGTGATTGGGCGGAACTTGCCTCTTTTTATGAAATATCCGGGTTAGCATTAAACGACAGTTTTCTCAGTAAACTCGGGCTTGTTTCCCTGAAAGACTTGTGGATCAGGTTTCACCACCCTCGGTGAATCGCCCGGTGCGGACCCGCACGCCGGTGTGATGTGGGGGCTGGAGGTTAGAGACCTCCGGCTACCCGATTTACATTTGCGGTTGGCTACGGACCAAACAGCTGGGCTACTGTTTTCATAGGAAGAAACATGCGAACTCTACCATTATGTTCACACAATACTTCAAAACCATATTTTGCATAGAATCGTTCTGCTGAGTCCGTTAGGCAGTCAACGATTATCGCGTA
The DNA here is from genome assembly GCF_025562715.2 of Endozoicomonas gorgoniicola. Taxonomy (NCBI): domain Bacteria; kingdom Pseudomonadati; phylum Pseudomonadota; class Gammaproteobacteria; order Oceanospirillales; family Endozoicomonadaceae; genus Endozoicomonas; species Endozoicomonas gorgoniicola. Next base: position 3,105,103 of record NZ_JAPFCC010000001.1, on the reverse strand, counting down.
TGCACGCATATGGGAGTTGATTTCCCACAAATACTTCAAGGCATTTATTAAGCAAATTTTCCCAAGCCCCTCTCCGTGGAATTCTCGATGTACAGCAAGCTGAGCGATCAGAAATACAGGGATAGGATAACGGGGTAATTTCTTGGCTAAAGCTTTGGGCAAAGTGTCTCGGCAGATGGAACTTGGCACAATGCTATAAAATGCACAAACTGGTATTTTTTGATTTGGTAAAGGGCTTGATGCAGGCAGAACCATTGTACGACTGATACCTGCCTGCATATGTTTTGCTGCTTGTGTCTGGATGAACAAATTAAGTTCAGCTTCACCACAGTCAAATGATGCTCTATCGTGGATACCTTTATCGAGTTCCACAAACTCCTTTGACCAGCTCACTTGACACCTTTCTCCTCGGTAAATGCTAGGGCATCTAACAAAGCCTTGTTTGGAACTTTTGCCTTTTCGCAGGCTTCTGTAAAGCGATCAAAGACATCATTTTCTACTGTAATGCTTTCATACTCAGAAATGACCTGTGTAGAGTTTTCATCCATGAGCCTTACAACATATTCGGTCAAACTCTTCAGTCCCAGCAGGGCTGAAGCCTTTTCTGCTTTAGCCTTGATTTCCTCATCAAGTCTCAGGTCTAAGCGTGCAGTAGCCATATTTCACCCTCCATTTGTACGGATATCTTCCGTATAGACAGAGTTTAGACCTGAGAGTTCCCATACGCAAGCTGTACGGATAAATGACGGATGATTATTTGAGCGTAAGCGCCAAATAAACCAGCGTACTGGCTAGCCTTGCTGAACTCTCTTATTCTTGATTGGCCTTAACTGCCCAGGGCAGCAGACACTCTAATTTCTCAAGAGTATCAGCATAAGGCAGCTCTTTTAAAATACGGTTCAGGTACGCATAAGGCTCCAAACCATTGGCTTTGGCGCTTTCGACCAGGCTGTAAAACAGGGCACTTGCTTTCGCACCGTTTGGCGTGTCTGCAAATAGCCAGTTTCGGCGGCCAACGGCGAATGGTCGTATAACATTTTCTGCTGCGGCATTACTGATGCTCAGCTCACCACTTTCACAGTATGTGACCAGTTTTGGCCACTGGTTCAGAGCGTAGCTCATCGCCAGATGGGTCAAACTGTCCGGTACCAGCCGGGTGATGTTTTTCTCCAGCCATTGGTGTAGGTCATCCAGAAGAGGTTTACTCTTCTCTTGTCGTATAGCCAGTTTCTTAACTGCAGACAGCTTTTCAATCTCCGCTTCAATGGCGTAGAGCTTACGGATTTTGCCCAGAGCAACATCCGCTTTGCTAACCCTGGCGTTTTTCACCTTCTTGCCCGGTTTGGCTTCACCTTTTTTGGCGTCGGTGAATTTGCGGCGAACGTGGTCGAAGCAGCCTGCCTGTGTGATGCCTTCCTGTTTGCATACTGCATTGTAGCTGGCATAGCCGTCCGTTTGCAGGTAACCACTGAACCCTTCAAACAGGCGCAGGGGGATCTCCTTGCTTCTTGAAGGATCGTACTCAAACAGTACCGATGGCTGACCGGGTGGCCCGCCCAGGCTGACCCACATGTATTTGTCCGAGTTAATGGACTTGCTGCTCTCCTTGATGACCTGGATCCGGGTCTCGTCAGCATTGATGACAGACCCCTCTTTCTGGTGATCCCTCATCAGGTTGATCAGTGGCTGTAGCTTTGTAGACAGACGGATCAGTGAGTTAGCCATGGTCGTACGTGTCACGGAGCCACCGTATCGCTTGAGCATGTTCTCCTGACGGTACAGTGGCAAGGCATCGCAGTACTTGGAGACAATGACCCAGGCCAGAGTGCTGACAGACAGCGATGATTTGGGCAGTGGGTGCTTTGGCAGAGTGGCTGCCTTAATCACCCGTTTTTCTTGACCATGCTCGTCTGTTTCCGGTTAGACGGCTTTTTCCTGCAGGATTTCTTTGACCTGAACTTTCGCTGGAACAATGTCCAGCTCTTCCCGCACTTTGACAAAGAACGTGTCAATGGCCCCGGCTTTTTCCTCTTCACTGAGTTCAGACCGCTCCTGGACTCTGGGCAGTGAAGGCGAGAAGGGTTGGCGCCCTTTACGGTGTTTGCGGGAGTTCGAATCGGGCTCAGGTTGCTCCGGCTCATCCTCATCCGGCTGTGTCGCACAATCGACTAATTCAGCCTCGTTGAAGATCTCCCCCTGACTGCCGGACTTTTCCGAACTACGCCCGTAAAGCCGTGCCCGCTCCAGGCGCAGGTACTCTTCCAGGAGCGTGATTCGCTTTTTCTGCTCTTCAATGACCTGGGATTTCTTCTGAATAATGTCGTCTTTTTCAAGAAGGGCGCTGTCCTTCGTATGGATGGCCTCAAGCAAGGCCTCCATATCACGGGCAATTTCAGCCTTGGAAAAAGGCGAATCCAAAGCGGATTCCGGCTGAGGAAAGACAGCATTGGTCATTGATTTCATGACCGGTATTTTACCATAACCGCCTGAAGAATAAGACTAAAAACAACTCTCATAATGCCTTTTTTTATGGGGTTTCATGGCCTTGAGATTGTAACCGTCGAGCAGCCAGTTAAGTTGCTGCCCGGTTAATGTCACCAGCTCATCATCAGGTTCAGGCCAGTGGAACTTGTCATCTGACAAACTCTTGTAATAAAGCACAAAGCCATTGTCTTCCCAGAACAGGCACTTGATTTTATTACGCTGACGATTGGTGAAGGCGTAAAGATAACCGTCGAAAGGGTTATGCCCGAGTTCCTGCTCAACTAACACGGCCAGACCGCGAAATGACTTTCGAAAATCGATGGGCTCCCGATAAAGAAACACTTTTGGAAGTGTGATGGCGGGGCGCATGACTGGCTGGTTCATAGCATTTCCCCGACCAACTGTTTAACAAGCGACAAATTGCCTTCATTAATACCGGACACAGTCACACCATTAGGAAGAACGACTGTCAGCTGGCTACTTGCACTGGGCTCAACGGGTTCCTGAGCTGGTGTCACTGGTACAAAGGCAGAGTGTTGTGCAGGCTTGGTAGCAGATACTGTTTCCAGTTTTCGTTTCCAGTACCCGAACTTTGAGACAGAAATATCATTTTGTTGGCACCAGGCGCTCTGGCTCAGACCCGATTGCTGCCAGGACTGGACTCGCACCAGCCATTCGGTGTCAGTTATGCCGGTTTTTGTCATCGTGACCTCCACTATCTTGGGAGGTTGATGATTTCAGGATTGGTCTTAAAGTGTAAGGACGTGGGTTTTATTGGCGTTACATTTGAGCAAATGTAACGCCTGGTTCAGCCGCGTGCCGAAGGCACGTCGGGTGAGCGAAGCGAACGAACTGCAACCATTTGGTACGCCCGGCATGGGCATGAACTTATGGGGTGAAAGTCCCCTGTGGGTAAACCAGCATCGGATCTGGAGCCGAATAAGCCCACCGATGATAACCACTAGCTTAAGGCAAGTGCAATCTCACGAGGGGTTGTGCGGAGGCAGTCTGACTGCAAAAGTGCGAGCCGACGGACAGAAATCGTATACAAGGCCGAGTCTCGTGGGCGAGTGAGCCAAGGATCACAAAGCCCTCTGGTTTGAGAGATACGGTAAATGCGGCGGTTGTGTACTGAAAGTTCATGCTCTTATCCGGGGAGGTCTGTTCAACATGCGATTGGTCAATCCCAGTTCTCAGCCACTGGTTACAACAGGCTCGGCGGACAGGGTTCATCACCCTGTTCGAGCAAACCCGATGACCACCAATAGCGCCTGCAGAAGTAATTCTGTGTGGTGATTGAACAGAAGTCAGCAGACGTCATAGTAGTTGTTCGACAGAAGTCGTTAATCCGATTGGAAGTCGTCAACGAAGGACTGAACACCGACGAAAAGAGGAGACTGATTCCCTCAACACAGTGCAGCCGTCCGGCGACTCACTGGAGTTGGCGAAAGAATCTTTAACCAGCTTTGAACCACGATCTACTGAGTTGCGCACTGGAACCTGCCAATTTGCTGAAAGCATGGAAACAAGTCAGAAGTAACAAAGGGGCTCCCGGAATAGATGGGATCACCATTAAAGCCTATCCTGACTTTGCCCGTCAGCACTGGCCTTCAGCGCGCCAAGCCTTACTCAATGGGACTTACAGACCATCTCCCGTCCTTCGGGCTGTTATAGAAAAGCCCGATGGTGGAGAACGGTTGCTGGGCATCCCGACAGTCATGGATCGAGTGATACAACAGGCCATTGTGCAGGTATTATCACCCATCTTTGATCCTGACTTCTCTCCCAGCAGCTTCGGTTACAGACCGGGAAGGTCTGCACAAGACGCTGTACAACAGGTTAATCGATACATTAAGCAGGGGCTGCATCAGGCGGTTGATGTTGATCTGAGTAAATTCTTTGATACGGTCAGCCATGATGTTCTTATGTCGAGAGTCTCTCGAAAGATTCACGACAAGCGTCTGTTGAAGCTGATTGGCCGCTACCTTCGTGCTGGCGTCATGGTTGATGGGCAATGCTACCCAACCCGGGTAGGTATGCCACAAGGCGGTCCACTTTCACCGCTGCTGTCGAATGTCCTTCTCGATGACCTGGACAAGGAACTGGAGTACCGGGGGCATTGCTTCGCACGCTACTGCGATGACTTTGTGATCCTCGTTGGCAGCCAGCGAGCCGGGGAGCGAGTGATGGAAAGCATCACACGTTACCTTGAGCGCAAGCTGAAACTGAGGATAAACCCGACAAAGAGCAAGGTGGTGAAAGCTACCGAAGCTGAGTTCCTGAGTTTTACCTTCACAGGGAAGCGAATCCGCTGGTCGGAGAAGAGTCTGAACCGCTTCAGGCGAAAAATCCTGAAACTCACCAGCCGAAGCTGGGGAGTATCGATGGAATATCGCTTGAAGAAGCTGGCCGAATATATCCGGGGCTGGATGGGTTATTTCAGGATAACCGAATATTACAGTCCTATACCGCGACTGGATCAATGGATACGTCGGCGGATTCGCTGTTGTTTTATCAAACAATGGCGAAAGCCGAAAACCCGTTACAGAAATTTGATCAGGTTAGGTGTTGATCACATCAAGGCCGCCTCGATTGCAGCCAGTAGCAAAGGGTATTACCGGCTAAGCAAAACCTATGCGGCACAGTTAGCATTAAACGACAGTTTTCTCAGTAAACTCGGGCTTGTTTCCCTGAAAGACTTGTGGATCAGGTTTCACCACCCTCGGTGAATCGCCCGGTGCGGACCCGCACGCCGGTGTGATGTGGGGGCTGGAGGTTAGAGACCTCCGGCTACCCGATTTAGATGCCCTCGCAACTCCATTGTTGTTTATTGGCACCCAACTTGAAACAACTCCTCTTGCCGTTTGCTGCGGACTCACCGCTATAAACTGCTGAGTAAGGCAGAGGAGTTGAATTTAAACTCTGAGACAAAAAAGTATAGAGATTTTTGAAGCTCACCGTGGAACCGATCCCAAAACCATCAAGTTAACATGAGCCCACTATCAGCATTTGCTGAGAAGGTACCAAGTTAATACTGGCGTTACCCGTTTCTTTAAATAAGAACCAAAACTTACTCGTCAGAAACACTGAAGTTTCACCAACCCTGAGGGAGATTCATTCGTCCCAAGGTGCCCCGAAACCAAAAGGCTGAAAGTTTGAAATAACTCAACCGTGGAACGGAACCAAAGCTGAAGGTTGATCTGAAATTTCTGCCAGAAAGACCAAGCCAAAAAACTCTCAACACAAACAGAAGTTGCATATTGGCTCTGAGTAAAACTCTCAGCGCAGACAGAACCTTAAGATATGAATCTTTGTTTGAACTTAGGCACCTAACGCCTGGTTCAGCCGCGTGCCGAAGGCACGTCGGGTGAGCGAAGCGAACGAACTGCAACCATTTGGTACGCCCGGCATGGGCATGAACTTATGGGGTGAAAGTCCCCTGTGGGTAAACCAGCATCGGATCTGGAGCCGAATAAGCCCACCGATGATAACCACTAGCTTAAGGCAAGTGCAATCTCACGAGGGGTTGTGCGGAGGCAGTCTGACTGCAAAAGTGCGAGCCGACGGACAGAAATCGTATACAAGGCCGAGTCTCGTGGGCGAGTGAGCCAAGGATCACAAAGCCCTCTGGTTTGAGAGATACGGTAAATGCGGCGGTTGTGTACTGAAAGTTCATGCTCTTATCCGGGGAGGTCTGTTCAACATGCGATTGGTCAATCCCAGTTCTCAGCCACTGGTTACAACAGGCTCGGCGGACAGGGTTCATCACCCTGTTCGAGCAAACCCGATGACCACCAATAGCGCCTGCAGAAGTAATTCTGTGTGGTGATTGAACAGAAGTCAGCAGACGTCATAGTAGTTGTTCGACAGAAGTCGTTAATCCGATTGGAAGTCGTCAACGAAGGACTGAACACCGACGAAAAGAGGAGACTGATTCCCTCAACACAGTGCAGCCGTCCGGCGACTCACTGGAGTTGGCGAAAGAATCTTTAACCAGCTTTGAACCACGATCTACTGAGTTGCGCACTGGAACCTGCCAATTTGCTGAAAGCATGGAAACAAGTCAGAAGTAACAAAGGGGCTCCCGGAATAGATGGGATCACCATTAAAGCCTATCCTGACTTTGCCCGTCAGCACTGGCCTTCAGCGCGCCAAGCCTTACTCAATGGGACTTACAGACCATCTCCCGTCCTTCGGGCTGTTATAGAAAAGCCCGATGGTGGAGAACGGTTGCTGGGCATCCCGACAGTCATGGATCGAGTGATACAACAGGCCATTGTGCAGGTATTATCACCCATCTTTGATCCTGACTTCTCTCCCAGCAGCTTCGGTTACAGACCGGGAAGGTCTGCACAAGACGCTGTACAACAGGTTAATCGATACATTAAGCAGGGGCTGCATCAGGCGGTTGATGTTGATCTGAGTAAATTCTTTGATACGGTCAGCCATGATGTTCTTATGTCGAGAGTCTCTCGAAAGATTCACGACAAGCGTCTGTTGAAGCTGATTGGCCGCTACCTTCGTGCTGGCGTCATGGTTGATGGGCAATGCTACCCAACCCGGGTAGGTATGCCACAAGGCGGTCCACTTTCACCGCTGCTGTCGAATGTCCTTCTCGATGACCTGGACAAGGAACTGGAGTACCGGGGGCATTGCTTCGCACGCTACTGCGATGACTTTGTGATCCTCGTTGGCAGCCAGCGAGCCGGGGAGCGAGTGATGGAAAGCATCACACGTTACCTTGAGCGCAAGCTGAAACTGAGGATAAACCCGACAAAGAGCAAGGTGGTGAAAGCTACCGAAGCTGAGTTCCTGAGTTTTACCTTCACAGGGAAGCGAATCCGCTGGTCGGAGAAGAGTCTGAACCGCTTCAGGCGAAAAAATCCTGAAACTCACCAGCCGAAGCTGGGGAGTATCGATGGAATATCGCTTGAAGAAGCTGGCCGAATATATCCGGGGCTGGATGGGTTATTTCAGGATAACCGAATATTACAGTCCTATACCGCGACTGGATCAATGGATACGTCGGCGGATTCGCTGTTGTTTTATCAAACAATGGCGAAAGCCGAAAACCCGTTACAGAAATTTGATCAGGTTAGGTGTTGATCACATCAAGGCCGCCTCGATTGCAGCCAGTAGCAAAGGGTATTACCGGCTAAGCAAAACCTATGCGGCACAGTTAGCATTAAACGACAGTTTTCTCAGTAAACTCGGGCTTGTTTCCCTGAAAGACTTGTGGATCAGGTTTCACCACCCTCGGTGAATCGCCCGGTGCGGACCCGCACGCCGGTGTGATGTGGGGGCTGGAGGTTAGAGACCTCCGGCTACCCGATTTATGTGGCGTTCTCAATGTATGGAGAGTATCTAAAATGGTATTTCTGGGTTGTCTTTATCATATTTTTCGCAATCTACTTTGATTTCATCTTCTGTTTCAATAAAGTGCCACAACCCATTTTGATGCAACCATATAAGGTCAGCATTTTCTCTAATGAAGTCATCTACTGGCATCCCATCGATTTCAGGGTCTCTTTTAACCTTTACTTGCTTTCCATTTATGAAAATAAATTTGTATTTTTTCCTTTGCTCGATTTTTCTATCTCGGCGTATTTTTTTCAGCTTCTTAGAAAGAGGTTTTTTAGGTGCTTTCATAATTTGCTGCCATACCAGCTATGCCAGTTGTCATAGTGGACTATATCAGCTGCTTCAACTTGCTTCTTAGAACTTGATAAGGGCTCACCACAATAGGGGCAACAGTATATTTCTAGCACTGTTTGCCAAATTGTGTCACCTACCTCTTCAAGATAATGATTTTCTTCAAGGTCTGCCTCTTCTGCTGACCGCTCTATTATCATATTCCAGACATGCTTATCATCGCCAAGAAATTCATCACTATAGACAATTGTAATGCCTTTTTTGGGCAGAAATTTGCATTCGTGATATTTATGCAATGTACGACTCCTTGCATGTGATTTGTACAGCCACATAACGCCTTTATCAACGGTGTGCCGGAGGCGCATCCGTTGGATAAAATTGGTACGCCCGGCATGGGCATGAACTTATGGGGTGAAAGTCCCCTGTGGGTAAACCAGCATCGGATCTGGAGCCGAATAAGCCCACCGATGATAACCACTAGCTTAAGGCAAGTGCAATCTCACGAGGGGTTGTGCGGAGGCAGTCTGACTGCAAAAGTGCGAGCCGACGGACAGAAATCGTATACAAGGCCGAGTCTCGTGGGCGAGTGAGCCAAGGATCACAAAGCCCTCTGGTTTGAGAGATACGGTAAATGCGGCGGTTGTGTACTGAAAGTTCATGCTCTTATCCGGGGAGGTCTGTTCAACATGCGATTGGTCAATCCCAGTTCTCAGCCACTGGTTACAACAGGCTCGGCGGACAGGGTTCATCACCCTGTTCGAGCAAACCCGATGACCACCAATAGCGCCTGCAGAAGTAATTCTGTGTGGTGATTGAACAGAAGTCAGCAGACGTCATAGTAGTTGTTCGACAGAAGTCGTTAATCCGATTGGAAGTCGTCAACGAAGGACTGAACACCGACGAAAAGAGGAGACTGATTCCCTCAACACAGTGCAGCCGTCCGGCGACTCACTGGAGTTGGCGAAAGAATCTTTAACCAGCTTTGAACCACGATCTACTGAGTTGCGCACTGGAACCTGCCAATTTGCTGAAAGCATGGAAACAAGTCAGAAGTAACAAAGGAACTCCCGGAATAGATGGGATCACCATTGAAGCCTATCCTGACTTTGCCCGTCAGCGCTGGCCTTCAGCGCGCCAAGCCTTACTCAATGGGACTTACAGACCATCTCCCGTCCTCCGGGCTGTTATAGAAAAGCCCGATGGTGGAGAACGGTTGCTGGGCATCCCGACAGTCATGGATCGAGTGATACAACAGGCCATTGTGCAGGTATTATCACCCATCTTTGACCCTGACTTCTCTCCCAGCAGCTTTGGTTACAGACCGGGAAGGTCTGCACAAGATGCTGTACAGCAGGTTAATCGATACATTAAGCAGGGGCTGCATCAGGCGGTTGATGTTGATCTGAGTAAATTCTTTGACACAGTCAGCCACGATGTTCTTATGTCGAGAGTCTCTCGAAAGATTCACGACAAGCGTCTGTTGAAGCTGATTGGCCGCTACCTTCGTGCTGGCGTCATGATTGATGGGCAATGCTACCCAACCCGGGTAGGTATGCCACAAGGCGGTCCACTTTCACCGCTGCTGTCGAATGTCCTTCTCGATGACCTGGACAAGGAGCTGGAGTACCGGGGGCATTGCTTCGCACGCTACTGCGATGACTTTGTGATCCTTGTTGGCAGCCAGCGAGCTGGGGAGCGAGTGATGGAAAGCATCACAAGTTACCTTGAGCGCAAGCTGAAACTGAGGATAAACCCGACAAAGAGCAAGGTGGTGAAAGCTACCGAAGCTGAGTTCCTGAGTTTTACCTTCACAGGGAAGCGAATCCGCTGGTCGGAGAAGAGTCTGAACCGTTTCAGGCGGAAAATCCTGAAACTCACTGGCCGAAGCTGGGGAGTATCGATGGAATATCGCTTGAAGAAGCTGACCGAATATATCCGGGGCTGGATGGGTTATTTCAGGATAACCGAATATTACAGTCCCATACCGCGACTGGATCAATGGATACGTCGGCGGATTCGCTGTTGTTTTATCAAGCAGTGGCGAAAGCCGAAAACCCGTTACAGAAATTTAATCAGGTTAGGTGTTGATCACATCAAGGCCGCCTCGATTGCAGCCAGTAGCAAAGGGTATTACCGGCTAAGCAAAACCTATGCGGCACAGTTAGCATTAAACGACAGTTCTCTCAGTAAACTCGGGCTTGTTTCCCTGAAAGATTTGTGGATCAGGTTTCACCATCCTCGGTGAATCGCCCGGTGCGGACCCGCACGCCGGTGTGATGTGGGGGCTGGAGGTTAGAGACCTCCGGCTACCCGATTTAGCTGAACTAATTATTGGAGCACGACTACCGAGCTGTCATTCGAGATCACTCATCCTCTTTTTTTTACACAGATAGTCTATTCTCTGAGCAGAATTTTTCTGAGGATATCGAAGTGAGTCAAAAAATAGGACCCTCTATGAAATTATCGAGTATTTGTTTGGTATTGCTCATTAAATATGGAGCTTGCTTAGCGGCCTACACCAATATTCCAAACATGGTCAATAACAGAATAGCTTCAGCAATGGCAGGTCAAGTTGCAGCTCAGAATTTAAAATTTGTGAACATCCAATCTTCTGTAATAGCTTCTCTTAAAATGGGAGCAATCGTAGGAGCTATAGATGCAATAGCAAGAAGAGTTACAAGCAATTTCCTCCAATGCCCAACCCAAGGCTATGCGGATGTGATGCTAACAACTACTTCCAGTATTTCAAGAGCTATGGTGTCAGGGTTGCTATTTTCTTATTTAAACTATTATGGGTTTAAAATGAACCCGATAATATATTCATCAATATATGCAGCAGCTGATACTTTAGTAACAGGATCAATTAGTATTCAGATGTTTGGAACTAAAGATCAAAAAAATAACTTTATACAGATCCTTTCAGAAAACTCTTTACGGCAAAGCATTTTGGCAATGTCATTTAGCGCAGCAGGAAATGCAATAACATATTTATTTCCGAGTCATAAGTATACAGCTAACTTTATAACTCAAATGACGCTTATTTACGGTTCAGCAATAGCCTACATCACATACATTGAAGTTTGGCTTGCATTTGCAGAGCTGAGAACTCTCGGTTGAGACGGTTCAGCTAACGCCTGGTTCAGCCGCGTGCCGAAGGCACGTCGGGTGAGCGAAGCGAACGAACTGCAACCATTTGGTACGCCCGGCATGGGCATGAACTTATGGGGTGAAAGTCCCCTGTGGGTAAACCAGCATCGGATCTGGAGCCGAATAAGCCCACCGATGATAACCACTAGCTTAAGGCAAGTGCAATCTCACGAGGGGTTGTGCGGAGGCAGTCTGACTGCAAAAGTGCGAGCCGACGGACAGAAATCGTATACAAGGCCGAGTCTCGTGGGCGAGTGAGCCAAGGATCACAAAGCCCTCTGGTTTGAGAGATACGGTAAATGCGGCGGTTGTGTACTGAAAGTTCATGCTCTTATCCGGGGAGGTCTGTTCAACATGCGATTGGTCAATCCCAGTTCTCAGCCACTGGTTACAACAGGCTCGGCGGACAGGGTTCATCACCCTGTTCGAGCAAACCCGATGACCACCAATAGCGCCTGCAGAAGTAATTCTGTGTGGTGATTGAACAGAAGTCAGCAGACGTCATAGTAGTTGTTCGACAGAAGTCGTTAATCCGATTGGAAGTCGTCAACGAAGGACTGAACACCGACGAAAAGAGGAGACTGATTCCCTCAACACAGTGCAGCCGTCCGGCGACTCACTGGAGTTGGCGAAAGAATCTTTAACCAGCTTTGAACCACGATCTACTGAGTTGCGCACTGGAACCTGCCAATTTGCTGAAAGCATGGAAACAAGTCAGAAGTAACAAAGGGGCTCCCGGAATAGATGGGATCACCATTAAAGCCTATCCTGACTTTGCCCGTCAGCACTGGCCTTCAGCGCGCCAAGCCTTACTCAATGGGACTTACAGACCATCTCCCGTCCTTCGGGCTGTTATAGAAAAGCCCGATGGTGGAGAACGGTTGCTGGGCATCCCGACAGTCATGGATCGAGTGATACAACAGGCCATTGTGCAGGTATTATCACCCATCTTTGATCCTGACTTCTCTCCCAGCAGCTTCGGTTACAGACCGGGAAGGTCTGCACAAGACGCTGTACAACAGGTTAATCGATACATTAAGCAGGGGCTGCATCAGGCGGTTGATGTTGATCTGAGTAAATTCTTTGATACGGTCAGCCATGATGTTCTTATGTCGAGAGTCTCTCGAAAGATTCACGACAAGCGTCTGTTGAAGCTGATTGGCCGCTACCTTCGTGCTGGCGTCATGGTTGATGGGCAATGCTACCCAACCCGGGTAGGTATGCCACAAGGCGGTCCACTTTCACCGCTGCTGTCGAATGTCCTTCTCGATGACCTGGACAAGGAACTGGAGTACCGGGGGCATTGCTTCGCACGCTACTGCGATGACTTTGTGATCCTCGTTGGCAGCCAGCGAGCCGGGGAGCGAGTGATGGAAAGCATCACACGTTACCTTGAGCGCAAGCTGAAACTGAGGATAAACCCGACAAAGAGCAAGGTGGTGAAAGCTACCGAAGCTGAGTTCCTGAGTTTTACCTTCACAGGGAAGCGAATCCGCTGGTCGGAGAAGAGTCTGAACCGCTTCAGGCGAAAAATCCTGAAACTCACCAGCCGAAGCTGGGGAGTATCGATGGAATATCGCTTGAAGAAGCTGGCCGAATATATCCGGGGCTGGATGGGTTATTTCAGGATAACCGAATATTACAGTCCTATACCGCGACTGGATCAATGGATACGTCGGCGGATTCGCTGTTGTTTTATCAAACAATGGCGAAAGCCGAAAACCCGTTACAGAAATTTGATCAGGTTAGGTGTTGATCACATCAAGGCCGCCTCGATTGCAGCCAGTAGCAAAGGGTATTACCGGCTAAGCAAAACCTATGCGGCACAGTTAGCATTAAACGACAGTTTTCTCAGTAAACTCGGGCTTGTTTCCCTGAAAGACTTGTGGATCAGGTTTCACCACCCTCGGTGAATCGCCCGGTGCGGACCCGCACGCCGGTGTGATGTGGGGGCTGGAGGTTAGAGACCTCCGGCTACCCGATTTATGTGCGGTTGCTTATTGTTTGTAGACCAGTTTTGTGAAGAATTTCTCCGATTTTTTATGGCAGCCTCGGATAACAAAGCTTGTTATGTGTATTTGCATTTAGTTATATTTAAATATCAAAGAAGCTAAAGCTAGCAAAGAAAAAACAAGGAGGCCATAACCAATGAACTTAGCTTTATATTCGTACGCCTGGCAAAGTTCATCTCCTGCCTTTATTAGATCTTGATTATTTGACTCAACATATTTCTTATTTAAAGCGTAATCGATCCACTGAAAGAGGTTCGAATATTTTAGCAAGGAAATGGCATTGTGTTGCTTGTAAGCATCTGGCTCACTTTCCTTAAATACCTTCCAGAACTTGAAATGTATATAGAACCAGTAGCCGAATGGAGACAAGATGAAAAGTATGAAAATCAATTCCATGGACAATGTCTTTTTTAAGTTTCTGCGATATGTTTTTGCTATGTACGGGACAAAACATTTAACAGCTCCTGAAATGCAATCTGATCATTTTTTGCGCATTTGTTTTTAAGTACTCGTCTGAGCATGTCAAGCCCCAGTCTGAACAGACTTTTTGCTGGTCTGTTATGTTTATTCAGTGGGAGCTGATTAGCCTCACCGTAATGCCAGTGCCCCACAAGCAGACACCACGCGAACGCAATGGCGAGGAGTCCCATAAGTTTGTCCATGCGGTCGTGCTTCGTCATATGTGTAGACTCCATATCGAACCCACGACTTTTCAAACAACCAAACAGCGTTTCTATATCCCAGCGTTTGTAATAGTCCTCGATCATGCCGTCCGGCTTTTCAGTAGCCACAACTATGAGCAACCCTTTCAAGGTGCGGTGCGCAGCAATGTAAAGCGGTACTCCCGCCACTTTTTTTCTGGTATGCCAAGTGACGGTTTGATTAAACTTCACACTACGGCAAAGCTTCCCCGCTGTGGTTTTGCGATTGTCATGCTCTACTGCGACATCACCTTTTATACGGAGGCGACACAATATTTTCTTCTGTCGCAACCACTCAAACCAGTCATGACCTATGAACTCACGATCAGCCAGAAGGTTGTCAATTTTTTCCGCCGGAATAATCTTCAAAACCCGCTCTATCAAGGCAATGCGTTCATCTGTATTGGAGTTGCCACCACGTTTGTCCAGACACTCCCAGACAATGGGTATAGAGTTTCCTTGCCAGGAAATAGAGACCACCAGATAGTTCACATCCTTAGAGCCATGCTTCCAATTGGTTCTGTCCATGCATAGCGTATAGCGATCCATATCGAGGCAGCTCAGGATAAATTCCCCCAACTGCTCATAGCTGTATTCGTAACCAGCAAAGAACCGTTTGATGCGTCGATAACTGGATTCGGCATCGGCTTCAGACTGGAACTCTTCGGCTACTCGGTAGAGATTAGTAGAACGGGCGCGTATCAAAGATAGAACAAATTGTGAGATGAAGTTGATTCGGGCTTGATGCAGGGGTAAATGAGCCTTAAGCTTCTCGGCTAATGAGCTGACTTCTTCCATGTACGACAACGGTAAACTTTACGGAGTTGAGAGACCGGATAGGTTACCTGATGGAAAGGTCAGCTCATACCCTCCAGACCCGATAAATCAAGAGTTTATAATTTTTTGTCCCGTACATAGATGTTTTTGCTCATTAATTTGTTGAGCACATAACGCCGTTTTCAGAGGCGTGCCGTAGGCACGTCCTTTGGAAAACATTGGTACGCCCGGCATGGGCATGAACTTATGGGGTGAAAGTCCCCTGTGGGTAAACCAGCATCGGATCTGGAGCCGAATAAGCCCACCGATGATAACCACTAGGAGCCTGACCGAGAATAGGATTTATCTGATATAATAGCGTTCAAAACGCAGCCCTGATGAAGCCTGATGTCGCCACCACCAAAATTCAAGGATAGCCCTGTTGAGTTCGACCAGCACCTGCTGTTTCCAACCAACATCTTTGATCTTCTTCCCAAAGATCATGACTGCTACATCTATGAGACCATCTTCCAGAACATTGATACCTCGGAAGTTGAAAAGCAGTACCATCACCTTGGACAGCATGCCTACCCACCCAAGCTGATCGTAGGTATCCTGATCTACGCCTACAGTCATGGTGTATTCAGCTCCCGTGAAATAGAAAAACGGTGTCGGCAGGACTTGGCATTCATGTACATCTCTCAGATGAATTGCCCAAACTTTCGGGTCCTGGGGGACTTCCGCAAAAACAACCTGTCGTTTTTTCATGACTGTTTCAAACAGTCCGTCAAGCTGGCGATGGAGCTGAAACTGGCATCGCTTGGGCATATCAGCCTGGATGGTTCGAAATTCAAAGCCAACAGTTCAAAGCATAAGGCCATGAGCTACGGCCGGCTTAAAGCCAAAGAGGCAGAACTCAGCGCTGAGGTTGATGAACTGATCAAAAAAGCCAGCCAGTGCGATCAGGAAGAAGACGACGCCTACAAAGAAACCAATGGCTACAGTATTCCTGAAGACCTCCAGTTTAAAGAAGAACGGCTGAAGAAAATTAAGGCTGCCAAAAAAGCACTGGAAGAGCGTGAGAAAGCCCTCAATCCGGACGAGCCAATAGACGACAAGAAACAGATTAGCTTTGCAGACCATGATGCCCGGGTGATGAGCAAGAAAGGGTACTGCGAATACAGCTACAATGCCCAAATTAATGTAGATGCGGATCACCAGATCATTGTTGGCCAACACATCAGCCAGCGCGCCAACGACGTACAGGAAGTAGAACCTGCTCTTCAGGCTTTGTCAGAATCTACCGATGGCGCAGCTGTGGATAAATGGAGTATGGACAACGGCTATTTTTCAGGGCCAAATCTGCACACCTTGGATAAACACGGAATAGACGGTTATATCGCTACTGATAAGGAAGAAAAACCGGCTGTCACGAACCTTGAAAATACTGATCGAAAATTTGTCAAAGCGGATTTTACATACAATATTGAAGCTGACGTCTTCATCTGTCCGGCTGGGGAAAAATTGGTTACCAATCCAGCCAGTAAAGCTAAGAGGAAAGGCTACCGGGCAAACAAGGAAGTATGCCGAGAGTGCGCTTACCGCTCCAGATGCAGTGGCTCCAAGAAAAGTGCAGGCAAGGTAATTCGCACAGACAAGTTTGAAACTGCACGACAAGCCATGAATAAAAAAATGGAAACAAGCGAAGCGAAAGCGGTATACGAACGTCGCAAAGTAATAGCGGAACCGCCGTTTGGTCAGATAAAAAACTCTGGATTCAGGAGTTTCAGTCTGCGCGGGAAAGAGAAAGTGGAAGCAGAGTTTTCACTGGTATGCACAGTGCATAATTTCAAAAAAATTGTGAAGAAAGCTTTAACGGGGTCACTCCGTCTTGAGGATTTAAAAAAGGTTGAAAAAGCGGCATAAAGGTAAAGAAAAGCTGTAAATTGGCAAAAATGAGCAAATCAACCTCAAAAAGTGGTTGTTTTTTGCTCATTTTGAATTTTGCGAAACCTTTAGGAGGACTGCCTAAGCTATTCTCGGTCAGGCTCCTAGGAGCCTGTCGGACTTGTAACAAGTCCAGAAAAGAAGGCGGCATCATAACCCTGCTGCCTGTTTAAGCTACTGTGCAAGCTGTTCTCACAACCGCCACTCTTACCCGTAAATAGTAAAACATCGCCCAAAAAGCTCTGTATGCAGCCAGAAGTTGAATCATAAATAACCAATTTTCAATGTCCGCCATCGCCATGGCAAACATTTTCTTCAGATTGAAGCCTGTGCAGAGCAGATCCCATTCAGCAGACACCTCTGCAAAGCCTCGAACCAGAAATTGGCGATACCCCATCACTTCTTTCTGTATTCCAAAGGTTGGTTCAATCGTACTTTTCCGCAAGGCATAAACAGCCCGACCTTCTTTTGTCTGCAGCCGCCAACGCATCAGGTCTAATGCTGTTACATCGTCGCCTTCCGGCATAGGATCATCAGGTTTAAAGCGCTCCATCAAAGGTTTATTGTGGGCATCACGCTTCTCTGCGATATACGCAGTTGCGCCATAGTTATCCACAGCTGACACATTACTCTCACTGAAGTAGCCTGTGTCTGCCAGGATCGCTTCGGGCTTGCCAAGTTCGTCTTCACGAGTTGCCAGTTCTTCAAGGGCTGGCTCTACCTGCTGTTTGTCGTTTGTTGCCTGAGTAATGTGTTTTTCTACGATCAGTCCGCTTTCAACATCAACTGCAGCCTGCGCATTATAAGCTTGTTCATAACTGCCGCCTGATGTTGGCATGATGCGGGAATCACGATCTGTCAGATTGACCTGGTCTTTGTCTCTTGGGTCTGCCTCTGGGGCTTTGGGTTCTCTACCCCTCGGCTTTTTTCCAGACTCCCTGATCGCTTCCCTGCGAGCCACTTTTTCCTCATATTCTTCCAGCTCGTATTGGTATCGCTCCTCAGCGCGACGCTCTATTTCTGCTTTTGCTTCGGCAATAACAGCAAGGCGATCTTCCCTACGCTTGAGCTCCTCTGGAATAGAAAGCTCTTCAGGCTGCTCTTCTGCATCGGCTTTCTCTGCCATTTTCAGGAGCTCATCCACCTCAGACTTGAGCTGTTTTTCCAGCTTGCAGGCATACTCGTAGCTGAGGGCTTTGTGTTTGCTGGCATTCGCTTTCATTTTGGTGCCATCCAGACTGATGGTTCCCATTTTTAACCACTGGGCTTCTTTAGCGATCATTAGAATCTGGGTAAACAGGTTGCTGATTTCCTTGCGAAACCGCTTCCGGAAAGCATTAATACTGTCATGATCTGGGTGTTCATTGGCACAGATATAGCGGAAAGCAATAGAGTCGTGAGTAGCCTTCTCCAGCTTTCGGCTGGAAAAGACACCTGTCGCATAGCCATAAAATAACAGCGAGAGCATGAGCGATGGATGCCAGGCTTTGGAACCTCTACCGCTGTAGGACTTGATGAACGGATCAAGATCGAGCTGCTCGACGACCTCTACAACAAAACGGGCGAGATGACGTTCCGGCAAATAATCATCGACACTGGCGGGAAACATGTCTGGAATACTGCGGTCAACGGGTCTGAAAGTCCATCTCTTCATTTGTCAGAGGTTGCTTGCTTGAAAAGTGATTATTGGCAATTATGCCAGATTTTTGCTCTAAGTCCGACAGGCTCCTAGCTTAAGGCAAGTGCAATCTCACGAGGGGTTGTGCGGAGGCAGTCTGACTGCAAAAGTGCGAGCCGACGGACAGAAATCGTATACAAGGCCGAGTCTCGTGGGCGAGTGAGCCAAGGATCACAAAGCCCTCTGGTTTGAGAGATACGGTAAATGCGGCGGTTGTGTACTGAAAGTTCATGCTCTTATCCGGGGAGGTCTGTTCAACATGCGATTGGTCAATCCCAGTTCTCAGCCACTGGTTACAACAGGCTCGGCGGACAGGGTTCATCACCCTGTTCGAGCAAACCCGATGACCACCAATAGCGCCTGCAGAAGTAATTCTGTGTGGTGATTGAACAGAAGTCAGCAGACGTCATAGTAGTTGTTCGACAGAAGTCGTTAATCCGATTGGAAGTCGTCAACGAAGGACTGAACACCGACGAAAAGAGGAGACTGATTCCCTCAACACAGTGCAGCCGTCCGGCGACTCACTGGAGTTGGCGAAAGAATCTTTAACCAGCTTTGAACCACGATCTACTGAGTTGCGCACTGGAACCTGCCAATTTGCTGAAAGCATGGAAACAAGTCAGAAGTAACAAAGGGGCTCCCGGAATAGATGGGATCACCATTAAAGCCTATCCTGACTTTGCCCGTCAGCACTGGCCTTCAGCGCGCCAAGCCTTACTCAATGGGACTTACAGACCATCTCCCGTCCTTCGGGCTGTTATAGAAAAGCCCGATGGTGGAGAACGGTTGCTGGGCATCCCGACAGTCATGGATCGAGTGATACAACAGGCCATTGTGCAGGTATTATCACCCATCTTTGATCCTGACTTCTCTCCCAGCAGCTTCGGTTACAGACCGGGAAGGTCTGCACAAGACGCTGTACAACAGGTTAATCGATACATTAAGCAGGGGCTGCATCAGGCGGTTGATGTTGATCTGAGTAAATTCTTTGATACGGTCAGCCATGATGTTCTTATGTCGAGAGTCTCTCGAAAGATTCACGACAAGCGTCTGTTGAAGCTGATTGGCCGCTACCTTCGTGCTGGCGTCATGGTTGATGGGCAATGCTACCCAACCCGGGTAGGTATGCCACAAGGCGGTCCACTTTCACCGCTGCTGTCGAATGTCCTTCTCGATGACCTGGACAAGGAACTGGAGTACCGGGGGCATTGCTTCGCACGCTACTGCGATGACTTTGTGATCCTCGTTGGCAGCCAGCGAGCCGGGGAGCGAGTGATGGAAAGCATCACACGTTACCTTGAGCGCAAGCTGAAACTGAGGATAAACCCGACAAAGAGCAAGGTGGTGAAAGCTACCGAAGCTGAGTTCCTGAGTTTTACCTTCACAGGGAAGCGAATCCGCTGGTCGGAGAAGAGTCTGAACCGCTTCAGGCGAAAAATCCTGAAACTCACCAGCCGAAGCTGGGGAGTATCGATGGAATATCGCTTGAAGAAGCTGGCCGAATATATCCGGGGCTGGATGGGTTATTTCAGGATAACCGAATATTACAGTCCTATACCGCGACTGGATCAATGGATACGTCGGCGGATTCGCTGTTGTTTTATCAAACAATGGCGAAAGCCGAAAACCCGTTACAGAAATTTGATCAGGTTAGGTGTTGATCACATCAAGGCCGCCTCGATTGCAGCCAGTAGCAAAGGGTATTACCGGCTAAGCAAAACCTATGCGGCACAGTTAGCATTAAACGACAGTTTTCTCAGTAAACTCGGGCTTGTTTCCCTGAAAGACTTGTGGATCAGGTTTCACCACCCTCGGTGAATCGCCCGGTGCGGACCCGCACGCCGGTGTGATGTGGGGGCTGGAGGTTAGAGACCTCCGGCTACCCGATTTATGTGCAAGGCACAAAACTAAGGAATAAAGATGAAATACATACTGGTCAACAAAGAACCCGTAATGATCAAAGAAGACGACACTGAGGCCGTAGTTCAGTGGGCTGAATGGCTTGGGACGCATGACCGAACAGTAAAAGTCACGAAAATTAATGATGAAATAACTGTTTCGACTGTCTTTCTTGGACTGGATCATAATCACGTAAGCGTCAGGCTAACTCCATCTACCAGACTGCTTTAAAATCCTGAACACTAATGCTTCCAAACTGTAGGAAGCAGTCATGACAACCTATCGCACCAACGATTTCTGGAAAAACCACATCCACGCCTGGAATAAAAGCGGCCTGTCCCAGACGGAATACGCCCGGAAGCATCAGCTTTCGGTCAAAACGTTCGGCTATCACAAGCGACGTCACTTCAACCAGGCTGTCATTGAGCCAGTTCAGGATTCACAACCCCTGATTCCTGTTTCTATTGCAGAAGAACCAGTCAGCAAAAAACAGACACCCGCAGAAACAACCGAAACAGGTATCTCCCTTATCAGCCCCGGGGGCTTCCGGGTTGAGCTGGCCGCCGGGTTTGACCCGGGTGCTTTAAAGCAGGTTCTCAACCTTCTGGAGGTCGCATGATTGGTGCATCCTCATCTCTCAGCGTTTACCTGGTACCCGGCGTGACGGATATGCGCAAGTCCATTGACGGCCTGTCCCTCATCGTCAGTGAAGTGCTGGAACTGGATCCATTTTCCGAAAGCCTGTTTGTCTTCTGCAACCGGGGGCGCAATAAGCTCAAGATTCTGCACTGGCAAACCAACGGCTTCTGGCTCTACTATCGCCGCCTGGAAAAGGGCTGTTTTAACTGGCCTCGTCAGGGTGCTCCGGATCAGGCCATCGCATTAACCCGCCGTGAATTAAACTGGCTTCTGGACGGGTTGCCGGTAGAGCAGAAAAAAGCCCATCAACCTCTGCACTACCAGCCTGCCGCTTAAATTACCATGACCTGCTTCAATGCAAACTACAGGGCGCTTGTCGGATAATAAACGGCATGAATACGATCACTACGCCAGACAGCCCGACCTTTGAATCGCTTCAGTTGGAAATTATCCAGCTGAAGACGAAACTGGCGTGGTATGAAGAACAGTTCCGGTTATATCAGCATAAGAAATTTGGCTCTTCCAGTGAGCGTTTTGAAGATCAGGGACAGCTCTTTAATGAAGCGGAAGAACTGGCTGAAGAGGCCACTGAAGAAGAGCAAGAGCCTGAAACCCAGACCATTGAAGCTCACCAGCGGAAAAAGCCTGTCAGAAAAACATTATCTGAAGACCTGCCCCGTGATGTTGTAACACTGGATGTCTCCGAAGAAGAAAAACAATGCGACTGCTGCGGCAAAGAGCTTCAGGCGTTTGGTCACGAAAGCAGCTGCAAACTGGATATTGTTCCGGCCCAGGTTAAAGTCATTGAATTTCAGCGGTTAAAGTATCGCTGCGAGTGCGAGTCTGGCGTTAAGACAGCGCCGATGCCGAAGCTGCCTATTCCCAAGAGTATTGCCACCCCCGGCTTGCTGGCCTGGATTATCACCAGCAAATACTGCGACGCCCTGCCACTGTACCGTCAGGAATTTATCCTCAAGCGCATGGGCGTAGAGATCCGTCGTGCGTCAATGGCTGAATGGATGATCAGGGTGTCGGTTTTACTTCAGCCACTGTACGACACTTTACAGAAGATGCTGGTTAAGCAGCCATGCATCCAGACGGATGAAACACCACTACAGGTATTGAACGAACCTGATCGTACACCGCAAAACAAGTCCTACATGTGGCTGTATCGTACGACAGGACAGCTGGGCTCTCCCGTTGTGTTGTACAACTACCAGTCAGGTCGGGATCACGGACGACCACAGGCATTTTTGTCGGGTTTTAGCGGCTATTTACAGTGTGACGGCTTGCCTGCCTATAAAACCCTGAGTAGCAAGCAGCCAGAGATTGAGTTGGTTGGCTGCCTGGCGCACGCCCGCAGAAAATTCAAGGAAGCCCTGGACGCCATCCCCAAAAAGAAGGGTGGGCCACAAACTAAAATCAGCAAACCGGCCCAGGTGCTGAACATGATCCAGACGCTCTACGCCATAGAGCGAAGGATCAAAGACAAATCCGTTGAAGAACGGTTCCAGATCCGGCAATCGGAAAGCCGACCGGTTATGGATAAGCTGAAAAAATGGCTGGACAGGCAGCAACCGAAAATAGCCCCGAAAAACAAGCTGGGCAAAGCCATTACTTATGCGCAAAATCAGTGGCCTTATCTGATGCGCTATCTTGATAGCGGACTGCTGGACATTGACAACAATGCCGCAGAGCGAGCGATAAAACCCTTTGTGATCGGTCGCAAAAACTGGCTCTTCGCCCAATGCGTAGATGGAGCCAAAGCCAGCGCAGTGTTGTACAGCCTGATCGAAACGGCCAAAGCCAACGGTCTGGAGCCTTATGCATGGTTCCGCTACGTACTGTCTAAATTACCTCAGCTATCCAAAGGCAGCAGTGTCGAACACCTGTTGCCTATGAAGCTCACACAGGATGATTTAAAAATAGCGGATTGGTGGAAATAGGGGTAGATGGAGTTCCCCAACCGCTTACAGTTATTTCAAACTTTCAGCCTTTTGGTTTCGGGGCACCTTGGGACGAATGAATCTCCCTCAGGCTTGGTGAAACTTCAGTGTTTCTGGCGAGTAAGTTTTGGTTCTCATTTAAAGAAACGGGTTACGGCAGTATTAACTTGGTACCTTCTCAGCAAATGCTGATAGTGGGCTCATGTTAACTTGATGGTTTTGGGATCGGTTCCACGGTTGAGCTTCAAAAAGCTCTATACTTTTTTGTCTCAGAGTTTAAATTCAACTCCTCTGCCTTACTCAGCAGTTTATAGCGGTGAGTCCGCAGCAAACGGCAAGAGGAGTTGTTTCAAGTTGGGTGCCAATAAACAACAATGGAGTTGCAAGGGCACCTAACAAGTGACTATGGTGTCAACTACATTTTATCCAGCAATATTGGGGTTCCACTGAGCCCCATCCCTGACCATAGAATTCACGATAACAATCATCTTTCTCACACAGGCGATGAGAGCTGTTTTCTTTGCTTTTCCTGTACTCAGTAGTCGTTCATAGGTCGACTTAAAAACAGGGTTACACTGGATTGCAGACATCATAGCCATGAACATAACGGTACGAATTTTGTGGCGGCCACCTTTGATTTTGCGTTGCCCCTGATAGGCTCCACTCTCTCTGTTTATCGGTGCTACTCCGATCAGTGCTGCAGCTTGTTTGTTCGTCAAATAACCTAGTTCTGGCATGTCACTGAGTAGGCTGAATGTAACTACTTTCCCAATGCCAGGAACACTGTGGATGATGTCGAATTTCGACTGGTATTCAGGACAGACTGCAATCAGTTTCAGCAGCATTTGATCTACTTTCTCAATCTGCTTTCCCAGTACCGTTAACACTGGAGTTATGAGGCGGCTGACTTTTTTGGGCATGACCTGCCGACGATTCTTCTCCATCGTCTGCATCTCGATTAGCTGCCTTCTACGAGCAAGCAAATCACTCATCTGCTGCAGAGCCTCAGGCTTCAGTTCAGATAGTGCTGGCTTTATCGCTTCACCATAATGAGCGATGAGCTGTGCATCCAGTTTGTCTGTTTTTGCCAACCGTCCAATGGCACCCGCAAATTTTTTAATGTGGGCAGGGTTGGCAACAACGAAGGGGAGCTTCGCTTTTGAACAGCTCATAATGAAAAGGTGTTCAAGCCTACCTGTTGCTTCGATTACAATCCGTTCAGGTTTATGTTTTTTGATTTGTTTGATGGCTTCCTGAACACCTTTTTCATCATTGCTGACGGAGAAATAGATGTCCAGAGGACGTATGTATATGTCCAGTTGAGACTTGCCTGTATCGACTCCCACGGTAACTGGATTTTGATTATTTTTGTTATTCATCATAAGCTGGTTCTGCCTTGCTAATTCGGGCTCGAGGCTCCTCTGACTATCCGAACTTGATGCTTGGAGTCTTATGCAGCGTTCTTACTTGTTACCGGCCTCTCAACTGAGGAGCCAAAGTTCCATCGAACTGCTGTATAAGAAGGCTTTAGTTGCTGCTAAAGCTTGGGTCTCACATTACCCTGTTTCGTTAATCATTATCCATACAATGGTTCAAGTTTGCTCCGGGGCTTCGCCCCTCCGCCCGACGTGCCTTCGGCACGCGGCTTAACCAGGCGTTATGTTGCAGCAGCCAATCCCTCATAAATCTCAGGGAACTATTTCTTGCAAGAGTTATCAAATATGATAACCTTTCTGTATGAAGTGGCGTATCACGTTTTACAGCAAGAAAGTAGAGGAAGAGACTCTGGGGTTTCCTACGGGAATCTTGGCTAACTTCATCCATATAGCTGAAATGATTGAAGAATTTGGTCCTGCTCTCGGCAAGCCATATACAGCTCCAATGGGTGATGGTCTCTTCGAGATTAGAGCAAAAGGCAAAGAAGGTATTGGTCGTTCTCTGTTCTGTCATGTTAAGGGACAAGAAGTTATTGTTCTTAACTCCTTCATCAAAAAGACTCAGAAAACGCCCAAAAAAGAGCTGGAGCTTGCCAGAAAGCGAATGAAGGAGGTCAAAAAATGACAAGACCAACATTTTCTGATTTCAAGAAAAAAGCTCTTAAAGACCCAGAAGTAAGAGCTGAATATGAGGAACTGGAACTCGCCTACGAGTTGCGTAAGCAGCTTATAGCTCTCCGCAAGGAAGCAGGTTTAACCCAAGAAGAGTTAGCGGAGATTTTGCATACTCAGAAAAGTAATATTTCTCGCTTAGAGAATGTTAATTCAAGAACATCTCCCAAGCTTTCCACAATCGAAGATTATGCAAAGGCGATTGGTTACAAGGTAAAAATCAGCTTTGTGCCACAAGCTGCAACATAACAAGTGACTATGGTGTCAACTACATTTTATCCAGCAATATTGGGGTTCCATTGAGCCCCATCCCTGACCATAGAATTCACGATAACAATCATCTTTCTCACACAGGCGATGAGAGCTGTTTTCTTTGCTTTTCCTGTACTCAGTAGTCGTTCATAGGTCGACTTAAAAACAGGGTTACACTGGATTGCAGACATCATAGCCATAAACATAACGGTACGAATTTTGTGGCGGCCACCTTTGATTTTGCGTTGCCCCTGATAGGCTCCACTCTCTCTGTTTATCGGTGCTACTCCGATCAGTGCTGCAGCTTGTTTGTTCGTCAAATAACCTAGCTCTGGCATGTCACTGAGTAGGCTGAATGTAACTACTTTCCCAATGCCAGGAACACTGTGGATGATGTCGAATTTCGACTGGTATTCAGGACAGTCTGCAATCAGTTTCAGCAGCATTTGATCTACTTTTTCAATCTGCTTTCCCAGTACCGTTAACACTGGAGTTATGAGGCGGCTGACTTTTTTGGGCATGATCTGCCGACGATTCTTCTCCATCGTCTGCATCTCGATCAGCTGCCTTCTACGAGCTAGCAAATCGCTCATCTGCTGCAGAGCCTCGGGCTTCAGTTCAGATAGTGCTGGCTTTATCGCTTCACCATAATGAGCGATGAGCTGTGCATCCAGTTTGTCTGTTTTTGCCAACCGTCCAATGGCACCCGCAAATTTTTTAATGTGGGCAGGGTTGGCAACAACGAAGAGGGAGCTTCGCTTTTGAACAGCTCATAATGAAAAGGTGTTCAAGCCTACCTGTTGCTTCGATTACAATCCGTTCAGGTTTATGTTTTTTGATTTGTTTGATGGCTTCCTGAACACCTTTTTCATCATTGCTGACGGAGAAATAGATGTCCAGAGGGCGTATGTATATGTCCAGTTGAGACTTGCCTGTATCGACTCCCACAGTAACTGGATTTTGATTATTTTTGTTATTCATCATAAGCTGGTTCTGCCTTGCTAATTCGGGCTCGAGGCCCCTCTGACTATCCGAACTTGATGCTTGGAGTCTTATGCAGCGTTCTTACTTGTTACCGGTCTCTCAACTGAGGAGCCAAAGTTCCATCGAACTGCTGTATAAGAAGGCTTTAGTTGCTGCTAAAGCTTGGGTCTCACATTACCCTGTTTCGTTAATCATTATCCATACAAATGGTTCAAGTTCGTTCCGGGCTTCGCCCTCCACCCGACGTGCCTTCGGCACGCGGCTTAACCAGGCGTTAGGTGCTTAAACGAAATCGTCATTTTAATAACAAGAAGAAAAATTAATGCTTACTTTCTTTTCTGGTTTTTCACTTGGATTATCTTTAATTCTCGCAATAGGCTCTCAAAATGCTTTTGTCCTTAAACAAGGTATAAAAAATCATTATTTATTTTTCGTGTGTTTAATCTGTTCTATTTCTGATGCCATTTTAATTGCATTAGGTGTTACCGGGTTTGGAGTGATTGTTAAAGAGATTCCATCAATAGAAATTATTGCTCGCTATGGCGGGGCATCCTTTTTGTTTATTTATTCTCTCATCAGTTTTAAATCAGCATTGAGTGAAAATCACTATTTAAAACCAGAAGGTTCATCAAATAAATCACTATCTAAAACAGTAATTATATGTCTAGCATTTACATGGTTAAACCCTCATGTATATCTTGACACAGTTATTCTTTTAGGTTCTATATCAAGTCAGTATCAGCCATATGAGTTTGTTTTTGGCCTAGGTGCTATTACAGCATCATTCATTTTCTTTTTTATTTTAGGTTATGGAGCAAAAGTTCTTGCTCCAATTTTCAGTAATCCATTTGCATGGAAAATCCTAGAATTTATTATTGGGATAGTAATGCTATCAATAGCAATTCTTCTAATCAGAGGCGTGCAAAGCACCTAACAAATGGTTGCAGTTGCAGTTCGTTCGCTTCGCTCACCCGACGTGCCTTCGGCACGCGGCTGAACCAGGCGTTATGCGGATAAACTCAACATATGATTTCTGTCGTAAACTTCAGATTTGTTGAGAATTTGGGTTTGCGAGCCTTTCCCAAGCTGGCGAATTGACTCTGTGCCAACCAATAATCAGTGTCGTGCAATGCCAGCAGAAAGTTCAGTTCTCTTCCCCGCTGCCAAGATGGTTTCGTGCCCGGTAGCGGCAGGGAGGCACGCCAGCCCGGAGTTCAGAATGTTTGGCAAAGCTCAAACAAGCTGGCCGCAGCTTCCGAGTGCTTACCGCTTGGCATGGCAGCACATGGTTTCTGTGCGCCTTGTTGGCGTTAGTCTGTGCCCGGCTGGCAAGCAAGATCTGTGTTCGTGCAACGCCAGTAATGAATTTTCTGTTTCAGTGCTGTTGGCAGGTTCCGAGAAAATCTCAACAGGTTTCGCAACGGTGGCAAAGTTCTTGCCCAGCAACAGAATCCGAGTAAAGCAAATCCGCATAACAAATGGTTGTAGTTCGTTCGCTTCGCTCACCCGACGTGCCTTCGGCACGCGGCTGAACCAGGCGTTATGCGCCTTCTCGGTTTCTGATAAACCCTTCCACGTCACCGACCATTACTTTGCCTTCATACATAAATTTATTTCTGGAAGGCCAGTAGTCCAGGCGTTTTCCATTCAGTGTTCTTGACCAGTGATACTCAGTGTGCAAATGCCAACCTTCTTTGCTGGCATTCTCAAGGTTTCGTTGTTTGCGCTCTTTGTTAAGTTTCTTTAGGAGCTTGAAATCTTCTGCCATGTCGCCCATAAATTCATTCCTTATGTCGGTCGTCGCATAAATCGGGTAGCCGGAGGTCTCTAACCTCCAGCCCCCACATCACACCGGCGTGCGGGTCCGCACCGGGCGATTCACCGAGGGTGGTGAAACCTGATCCACAAGTCTTTCAGGGAAACAAGCCCGAGTTTACTGAGAAAACTGTCGTTTAATGCTAACTGTGCCGCATAGGTTTTGCTTAGCCGGTAATACCCTTTGCTACTGGCTGCAATCGAGGCGGCCTTGATGTGATCAACACCTAACCTGATCAAATTTCTGTAACGGGTTTTCGGCTTTCGCCATTGTTTGATAAAACAACAGCGAATCCGCCGACGTATCCATTGATCCAGTCGCGGTATAGGACTGTAATATTCGGTTATCCTGAAATAACCCATCCAGCCCCGGATATATTCGGCCAGCTTCTTCAAGCGATATTCCATCGATACTCCCCAGCTTCGGCTGGTGAGTTTCAGGATTTTTCGCCTGAAGCGGTTCAGACTCTTCTCCGACCAGCGGATTCGCTTCCCTGTGAAGGTAAAACTCAGGAACTCAGCTTCGGTAGCTTTCACCACCTTGCTCTTTGTCGGGTTTATCCTCAGTTTCAGCTTGCGCTCAAGGTAACGTGTGATGCTTTCCATCACTCGCTCCCCGGCTCGCTGGCTGCCAACGAGGATCACAAAGTCATCGCAGTAGCGTGCGAAGCAATGCCCCCGGTACTCCAGTTCCTTGTCCAGGTCATCGAGAAGGACATTCGACAGCAGCGGTGAAAGTGGACCGCCTTGTGGCATACCTACCCGGGTTGGGTAGCATTGCCCATCAACCATGACGCCAGCACGAAGGTAGCGGCCAATCAGCTTCAACAGACGCTTGTCGTGAATCTTTCGAGAGACTCTCGACATAAGAACATCATGGCTGACCGTATCAAAGAATTTACTCAGATCAACATCAACCGCCTGATGCAGCCCCTGCTTAATGTATCGATTAACCTGTTGTACAGCGTCTTGTGCAGACCTTCCCGGTCTGTAACCGAAGCTGCTGGGAGAGAAGTCAGGATCAAAGATGGGTGATAATACCTGCACAATGGCCTGTTGTATCACTCGATCCATGACTGTCGGGATGCCCAGCAACCGTTCTCCACCATCGGGCTTTTCTATAACAGCCCGAAGGACGGGAGATGGTCTGTAAGTCCCATTGAGTAAGGCTTGGCGCGCTGAAGGCCAGTGCTGACGGGCAAAGTCAGGATAGGCTTTAATGGTGATCCCATCTATTCCGGGAGCCCCTTTGTTACTTCTGACTTGTTTCCATGCTTTCAGCAAATTGGCAGGTTCCAGTGCGCAACTCAGTAGATCGTGGTTCAAAGCTGGTTAAAGATTCTTTCGCCAACTCCAGTGAGTCGCCGGACGGCTGCACTGTGTTGAGGGAATCAGTCTCCTCTTTTCGTCGGTGTTCAGTCCTTCGTTGACGACTTCCAATCGGATTAACGACTTCTGTCGAACAACTACTATGACGTCTGCTGACTTCTGTTCAATCACCACACAGAATTACTTCTGCAGGCGCTATTGGTGGTCATCGGGTTTGCTCGAACAGGGTGATGAACCCTGTCCGCCGAGCCTGTTGTAACCAGTGGCTGAGAACTGGGATTGACCAATCGCATGTTGAACAGACCTCCCCGGATAAGAGCATGAACTTTCAGTACACAACCGCCGCATTTACCGTATCTCTCAAACCAGAGGGCTTTGTGATCCTTGGCTCACTCGCCCACGAGACTCGGCCTTGTATACGATTTCTGTCCGTCGGCTCGCACTTTTGCAGTCAGACTGCCTCCGCACAACCCCTCGTGAGATTGCACTTGCCTTAAGCTAGTGGTTATCATCGGTGGGCTTATTCGGCTCCAGATCCGATGCTGGTTTACCCACAGGGGACTTTCACCCCATAAGTTCATGCCCATGCCGGGCGTACCAATTTTATCCAACGGATGTGCCTTCGGCACACCGTTGATAAAGGCGTTAGCTGTTCCTAAACTTCAGTGGCTTTCCTTACTCAACAGCAAGAGGCTGTTTTTATTTCATATAACCCTCGAAATCAACACCTGAAACCAGTATTCTCTGCGTACAAAGTTAGCGATTGGGAACTGTCGTATATTTTTCATCCATGTCAGCCCTAAAGGCGCAAAGGAATGTACTGTAAGTTTTATCTTTGCTGGTAGGTGGTAGCGTTCATCAGCAAAAGACTTCTTTGGTTCTGTGCAATCTGGCGATCAGGCTTATTGCTTTTTCCAGCGTGCAATGCCGACCATCGAATCAAGAGTTTTTGGCTCATTCCATTCGCACCACCTCCTGAGTTAGTGGTCGGCAAGCAGGTTCAGAGTTTCTTTACTTCGTGCAACGCCAGAATAGGCAACAGGGTTTGTCTCTGGGGCAAATAAGCTCAAGGTCTGTGAAATTTGTAGCATTTTGGTTCAGAGTCGCTGGTTGAGTTCAGAGTCGATAATATTGGGCAAAAATACGCAAGTTCACAGTTTGGAAGGAACAGCTAACAAATGGTTGCAGTTCCTTCGCTTCGCTCACCCGACGTGCCTTCGGCACGCGGCTGAACCAGGCGTTATACGGCTATTTCCCAGTCAGATAAAGATCATAAGCAGCTACGTGATAATGATAACTCAGGGTTTCAGGGTCGAAATTTTTTGAGTTTTCTGTTGTGATTTTTTGGATAATCCTTCCCCAATCTGTTCCGTATGACTTGGCTACCAATACGCTTAACGGTTCACGCGATTTCAGTGCCATCACTGTTTTATGGAATGCTTTTGCCTCAATCCTTCCATCGTAGTCATATACATTAATTTCAATCTTCTTTTTATCCAGTTCGTGAACCCTGACTGGATTAAAAAGAAGTAAGTAACGCAAACCATTTTCAAATATCTGTCCCATTTCCATCATTATTCTCCAGTTGAAACCTATCGCCGTATAACAATGTTTTCCAAGGGATGCTCCCGATGGTCGCACCCCTGAAAACGGCGTTATGCCCCTAATCTCAACTCACAGAAAAATGAGGAAAATCAGGATTTGACAAATACGGCATTGCCGTATATTTTCAATCTATGATTTTCATCGAAACAACCAAATTCACCAAGCTACTCTCAGAGTATTTGTCTGACGATGAATACAGAATGTTGCAATGGCACCTTCAGGAAAAACCTGATTCTGGTGATATTGTCCGTGGTAGCGGTGGCGTTAGAAAGGTGCGTTGGGCACCAGAAGGCAAAGGAAAAAGTGGTGGAGTTCGAGTAATTTATTACTGGAAAAAGAGTGACCATGAAATATGGATGCTCACAATGTACAGTAAATCTGAACGAGCCTCCATTCCTGGGCATATTCTCAAAAAAATTGCGGAGGCTATCGAAAATGAGTGAACGTGATATCGGTCAAGAAATTCTTGATGGCATCGAAGAAATTAAGGCATTTAAATCCGGTGAAGGTAAACTGAAAACCTCGATTCTTTCAGACCCTTCACCCACCAAAGAGATAAGGCAAAAGTTGCAATTATCACAGTCAGCTTTTGCTGGTTTCATGGGTGTTAGTATCCGAACCATACAGGATTGGGAGCAAGGTCGAAGAACACCGCAAGGGCCTGCGAAAGCTTTATTACGCATTGCCGAACAATGCCCAGAAGTTTTCCAAGAACTGCGCTAATCCCTACACGGGGCATAACAAATGCTTCCAGTTCGTTCCGGGGCTGTGCCCCTCCACCCGACGCCGCCGTCGGCGGCGCGGCTGAAGCAGGCGTTATGCGTTCATACCAAAAAACAATCTAAAAAGTGAAACTGATATGGATATTGAAGAACTAAAAGAAAGCTATCGTAGAATTTTGAGCAAGATTGACAATGATAAGTATGGATTTATTGGTGATAAATAGTGCCTGTCAGAAAACCTATGAAAATTGAGTCACTGACATTCATCAAACAGTAGAACTGCTCCGCAAGCATTATCAGAGTCTCGCTTATAGGGCACTTCTTGATCAAAGTGCTTGCAAAATAGCCAAAACTGCCATTTTACGAACGTGCAGAACCCTCATGCACCCATGATCAAATTTCGGACGGCAAAAGACTGCTGTCAGTAGGGCTAAAAATCCCGTTCTTGTAAAATCCTGCCCAAGCGCTTCAGGTTGCCACCCACAACCGCAAGGGCAACATAGCGCTTGAAGGCATCAATGCCCTTGTCCGGACATTTATCGAGGCCATTGGCTTCCAGAGCATTAATGTCAGACTCTACGGCGGAATGCTTTCTTTTTGCCCGGGTAAACTCAAGGTGGTGCTCTCGTTTTTTGTCTTCTGCGGAAAGCCTGCCTTTCTTCGGCAGAATGGTTCGTTCCAGAAAGCCATCAAGTTCCTCAAGGTTGGCGGGGCTCCAGAACCCTTTGTCATAACTGACCTGGCTCAGCATGGGAAAGCGTTGTTTTGCTCCTTTTGCGATAGGCACTGCAACCTGATCGTCTGTCTGCTTTTGCATCACATGGTGATTCAGCGTGAAGCCAAACTGGTCTTGCAGTACGCATACCCGCAACCCCAACTCTACAGGAACTCCGGCTTTACCCTTGCTGATCCATTCTGTGTGGGGTTCAAAAATCGAGAACACCTTGTCGCTGTGAGGAATCTGCTGATGCTCGATCACCCGACGATAAATCAGATTAATCTGGTGACGACTGTGGGCAATGTAGTATTTGAGATTCTCCAGCGCAGACTCATCGGGGGCGCTTTTTTCTACCAGGGCAGCTGTGCTTTCTGCCTTGCGGATAATGTCGAGACTGTACTTAATGTATTCAAGGTGTGCCGTTTCAATATCGTGCTGACGTGACCGCTGTTTAAACTCGCAGGCAGCAACGGAATGTTTCAGATTCCGCACCTTGTGATAGCGCTTTCGATGCTGTTTTTTCAGGTATTCCCGCTGACGCCACGCTGGTAACTGGTACTGGCCAGCCAGGGTGGACGCAAACTCAATAGCCTTACGACAGGCATCGTTTAACAGGCTGATGTCTGTGGGAAAATGAACATCGGTCTTGACTACAAACGAATCGGCACGGCCATATAGCGGCTCATCTTTTTTTTAACCAGTTGATGGCCTGCTGCCACGACAATCTGGTTTACCTGGTCCAGTATTTCGGGCGTGAACAGGCTGATATTATCCTGCAATGTCTGGATATGATAAGAGTGCGTGCAGTAAGGACCGTGCCCAAGCATTTTCCGTAGCGTGCCGTGTTCATTGGCCAGCTCCTGAAGACGGTCATAATCACAGTTAGTGACCAGCCGCAGGGTGCCAAACACCAGTATGTTCCAGAGATCCATACCGGGACGACCATTATTACTGCTGGCAGGAATCATACTTTCAAGAACTTGAAAGACCTGCTCTCTCAGATCAGGTGTAACCCATATGTGCTGCAAGCCCCGCAAAAGCCGGGGAATATCATCTCTGGACTTGGGGTTGAATGTGATGGCGGAGATATCAACCTCGCCCAACTGCATTTGTGGATTAATGGTTTGACGCATAAACTCGAAAACAGCCTGTCTGGGAAAATCTTCGAGTATTATATTTGGCCTCAGGCTGTGTTTTTCAAGGGCTTGAGGGTTTTCGGACAGGCACTAAATATTCAGGTGTATTCTTACCATTTCATTTCAAAGCATATGAGAAATCTAGCCCAAAAGTAATGATTATTGGTAGAGAAACAGCAGGTTGGAATACAAATAATAATAAAAATAAATTAAGAAGAATAATTGATAAGAACAATGACGGATTAATTGATGAAATTATTGAAGAGTCTTTCTTTAGGTATAGTTGGCATTTGAAAAATAGCCCTGATGGCACAATCAAAAAAAGGCATAGTAGTAAGTTTCAACATTACTATAATAAAGTTTCTAAAGAGCTAGATTTATCACCAGAAGGAATGATCTATGCCAATTTATTCGCATGGGATTATAACAAAAAATCTCCCTTAGAAAGACCAGAAGAAGAGCTTAAGATAATAACAGGTATTTCATTAGAGTTATTAGCATCTCAAATTCGTTTTTTTGAACCAGATTACATTATATTCGCTACTGGTTATAGAGGAATTGATCCTATAATCAAAGAGCTGTTTAATCGTCATTTCAATGGCTATGAAACAATCAGGGTCAATCCTAAAAAAATCTGGGAGTTTAACGCTGCAAACAAAAAGTGCTTCCGAATAGCTCATCCACGAGCCCAGCATGGGCATGCAGAATTTAGAAAAGAAGTTATCGAACATATAAAAGGCGAATCTAAAACGAGAGAGAACGCATAACAAGTGACTATGGTGTCAACTACATTTTATCCAGCAATATTGGGGTTCCACTGAGCCCCATCCCTGACCATAGAATTCACGATAACAATCATCTTTCTCACACAGGCGATGAGAGCTGTTTTCTTTGCTTTTCCTGTACTCAGTAGTCGTTCATAGGTCGACTTAAAAACAGGGTTACACTGGATTGCAGACATCATAGCCATGAACATAACGGTACGAATTTTGTGGCGGCCACCTTTGATTTTGCGTTGCCCCTGATAGGCTCCACTCTCTCTGTTTATCGGTGCTACTCCGATCAGTGCTGCAGCTTGTTTGTTCGTCAAATAACCTAGTTCTGGCATGTCACTGAGTAGGCTGAATGTAACTACTTTCCCAATGCCAGGAACACTGTGGATGATGTCGAATTTCGACTGGTATTCAGGACAGACTGCAATCAGTTTCAGCAGCATTTGATCTACTTTCTCAATCTGCTTTCCCAGTACCGTTAACACTGGAGTTATGAGGCGGCTGACTTTTTTGGGCATGATCTGCCGACGATTCTTCTCCATCGTCTGCATCTCGATTAGCTGCCTTCTACGAGCTAGCAAATCGCTCATCTGCTGCAGAGCCTCGGGCTTCAGTTCAGATAGTGCTGGCTTTATCGCTTCACCATAATGAGCGATGAGCTGTGCATCCAGTTTGTCTGTTTTTGCCAACCGTCCAATGGCACCCGCAAATTTTTTAATGTGGGCAGGGTTGGCAACAACGAAGGGGAGCTTCGCTTTTGAACAGCTCATAATGAAAAGGTGTTCAAGCCTACCTGTTGCTTCGATTGCAATCCGTTCAGGTTTATGTTTTTTGATTTGTTTGATGGCTTCCTGAACACCTTTTTCATCATTGCTGACGGAGAAATAGATGTCCAGAGGACGTATGTATATGTCCAGTTGAGACTTGCCTGTATCGACTCCCACGGTAACTGGATTTTGATTATTTTTGTTATTCATCATAAGCTGGTTCTGCCTTGCTAATTCGGGCTCGAGGCCCCTCTGACTATCCGAACTTGATGCTTGGAGTCTTATGCAGCGTTCTTACTTGTTACCGGTCTCTCAACTGAGGAGCCAAAGTTCCATCGAACTGCTGTATAAGAAGGCTTTAGTTGCTGCTAAAGCTTGGGTCTCACATTACCCTGTTTCGTTAATCATTATCCATACAAATGGTTGCAGTTCGTTCGCTTCGCTCACCCGACGTGCCTTCGGCACGCGGCTGAACCAGGCGTTAGCTGTAGCCAGAGTTCAGTGAATGGTTTTCATCCGTTACTGTGTTCTTGTCGTCAAGTTTTTGGTTCTGAGCTGCTTTCAGCAAAGCAGAAAAACTCAGCAAGTCAGGTTCAGTACAAGCTGGCGAGAGAGGGCGGTGCACTTTCCAGCGTGCAATGCCGACCATCGAATCAAGAGTTTTTGGCTCATTCCATTCGCATCACCTCCTGAGCTTGTGGTCGGCAAGCGGGTTCAGTGTTTTTTTCCCTCGTGCAACGCCAGCGCAAACACCAGAGTCTGTCTCTGGGGCATAAAATCTCTGGTTTATGCTGCTTCTCAACCTTTTGATTCTGTGCCATTGGCGGTGTTTGTCAACAAAGATGTCGCCTCCACCTCACGCCACTTCCTTGATACTGGTCTCATTACCCGCCTCAGGTCGATCAGGATTCAACCAGACCTCATTTGGCAGTGACCAGTCTCGGATTGCTCTTTGCCCCCATCTTTCAGGGGTCTTCATTTTTGCTTGCTCCATCAGCTTTTTACGTTGCTCCAGAAGCTCTTCAGCTTGCCCATGATGCCTTTGGGCTGGTGTAACAAATTTCAGGCTGCTGTGCTTGTGTTCTGTGTTGTACCAGGCAACAAAACCCGAAGTCCACTTCCTTGCTTCGACCAAGCTTGCAAAAGGCTTTGACGGGTAATCAGGGCGGTACTTCATCGTTCTGAATGTTGACTCTGAGAACGGATTGTCATTGCTAACCCTTGGCCTGCTGAATGAGGGCACGACCCCCAGACGCTGCACGGTAGACAGCATATTAGCCCCTTTCATCGGACTGCCATTGTCCGAGTGCAGAACCAGAGGTTGATCCTGCAGGCTAATGCCATGCCTGAGGCAGGCCTTGCTGATCATCCCGGCAGCGTAGTCGGCAGATTCAGCCTCATGAATCTCCCAGGCCACAATCATACGACTGAAAATATCTTCGACCATGTACAGGTAGTAGTATTCACCTCTGATATTTGAGCGCAGATAAGTTATGTCCCAGGTCCACACCTGATTTGGCTTTGTAGCCACATACGACGATGGTTTACGGCCTCCGGAAGCGCTTGCCCTGCCACGCCGATGCTGCTGGTTTGCAGCCTTTAATACACGGTAATAGGAGGATACAGAGGCGATATAATACCCCTCATCCAGTAATGTCGTCACGATCTGGCTGGGTGGCAGACTCTGGAATCGAGGCTCATTACAGACCTTCAGAATGGCCTGGCATTCAGCCTCAGTCAGCTTGTTAGCCGGTGCGGGTCTGTCAGCATTTTTTCTCTGGTCAACCTTCACGGTCTTCTCCTGCTTCCAGCGTTGGTAAGTGCGCTCAGAAAGTCCAAGTATTTTGCAGGCCGCAGATTGCCTTGCCCCTGCGGCTCTGGCCTGATCAATGAGTTTTACAGCTTCCTTGCGATCTGGGTGGCTAATCAGTCGTCCTCGCGTTCCCCCCAGATCGCGCGGGCCTTTTTTGCCAGTACCAGCAAAGCAGCCGTTTCAGCCAGGGCCTTGTCTTTGCGGTTCAGCTCACGTTCCAGAACATTGATTTTTTTCTTATCCTGCTTGCGCTCTTCTGCCAATTGTTTGCGCTGCTCAGCTGCCTCAGCATTGGCTGTTAGGCAGACTTGCTTCCACTGGGCAACCTGCTCTGGAAACAGGCCTTTTTTACGACAGTACTCAGATAGTTCTGCTTCATTCAACACCGCTGTCTCAAGCACGACAGCGAACTTATCTTCTGAACGCCACTGTTCAGGGTTCAAACCATCACCAGGCACAGGCACTCCTTGCGCTCTTGTCTTTTTCCGCCAAGTGTACAGGGTTGCCTCAGTGATGCCAGTCTCACGGGCTAACTGGGCAACAGGTACATTATTGGGAGGCATCATCTTTTGCACGACGGATGCCCTGAACTCTTCTGAATAACGAGTCATTGAATGCTCACTGACCGCCCCCTGTCTTTTGAAGATAAATCAGAAGAGGCGACAACTATGCTGACACAGGGGGTTGGCCAGTTCAGAGAAAAAAATGTTGGGCAAAAATGCTCAAGTTCATTCTTTAAATGCTACAGCTAAAAAATGGTTGCAGTTCGTTCGCTTCGCTCACCCGACGTGCCTTCGGCACGCGGCTGAACCAGGCGTTATAACACTTCTACATCAACCAAAACTAATATGGAATTTGCATGAGTGAGTATTGGAATGTAATGGTTCCTGAGCTTTCAGTAACTTGCTTTGAAAGTAAGCGTCAGGCTAACTCCATCTACCAGACTGCTTTAAAATCCTGAACACTAATGCTTCCAAACTGTAGGAAGCAGTCATGACAACCTATCGCACCAACGATTTCTGGAAAAACCACATCCACGCCTGGAATAAAAGCGGCCTGTCCCAGACGGAATACGCCCGGAAGCATCAGCTTTCGGTCAAAACGTTCGGCTATCACAAGCGACGTCACTTCAACCAGGCTGTCATTGAGCCAGTTCAGGATTCACAACCCCTGATTCCTGTTTCTATTGCAGAAGAACCAGTCAGCAAAAAACAGACACCCGCAGAAACAACTGAAACAGGTATCTCCCTTATCAGCCCCGGAGGCTTTCGGATTGAGCTGGTCGCCGGGTTTGACCCAAGTGCATTAAAGCAGGTTCTCAACCTTCTGGAGGTCGCATGATTGGTGCATCCTCATCTCTCAGCGTTTATCTGGTGCCCGGGGTGACGGATATGCGCAAGTCCATTGACGGCCTGTCCCTCATCGTCAGTGAAGTACTGGAACTGGACCCGTTTTCTGAAAGCCTGTTTGTCTTTTGCAACCGGGGACGCAATAAGCTCAAGATTCTGCACTGGCAAACCAACGGCTTCTGGCTCTACTATCGCCGCCTGGAAAAGGGCTGTTTTAACTGGCCTCGCCAGGGTGCTCCGGATCAGGCCATCGCATTAACACGCCGAGAACTGAACTGGCTTCTGGACGGGTTGCCGGTAGAGCAGAAAAAAGCCCATCAACCTCTGCACTATCAGCCTGCCGCTTAAATTGCCATGACCTGCTTCAATGCAAACTACAGGGCGCCTGTCGGATAATAAACGACATGAATACGATCACTACGCCAGACAGCCCGACCTTTGAATCGCTTCAGTTGGAAATTATCCAGCTGAAGACGAAACTGGCGTGGTATGAAGAACAGTTCCGGTTATATCAGCATAAGAAATTTGGTTCCTCCAGCGAACGTTTTGAAGATCAGGGACTGCTCTTTAATGAAGCGGAAGAACTGGCTGAAGAAGCCACTGAAGAAGAGCAAGAGCCTGAAACCCAAACCATTGAGGCTCACCAGCGGAAAAAGCCTGTCAGAAAAACATTATCTGAAGACCTGCCCCGTGATGTTGTAACGCTGGATGTCTCCGAAGAAGAAAAACAATGCGACTGCTGTGGCAAAGAGCTTCAGGCGTTTGGTCACGAAAGCAGCTGCAAGCTGGATATTGTTCCGGCCCAGGTTAAAGTCATTGAATTTCAGCGGTTAAAGTATCGCTGTGAGTGCGAGTCTGGCGTCAAGACCGCGCCGATGCCGAAACTGCCTATCCCCAAGAGTATTGCCACCCCCGGCCTGCTGGCCTGGATTATCACCAGTAAATACTGTGACGCCCTGCCACTGTACCGTCAGGAGTTTATCCTCAAGCGCATGGGCGTAGAAATCCGTCGTGCGTCCATGGCTGAATGGATGATCAGGGTGTCGGTTTTACTTCAGCCACTGTACGACACTTTACAGAAGATGCTGGTTAAGCAGCCATGCATCCAGGCGGATGAAACACCACTACAGGTATTGAACGAACCTGATCGTACACCGCAAAACAAGTCCTACATGTGGCTGTATCGTACGACAGGACAGCTGGGCTCTCCCGTTGTGTTGTACAACTACCAGTCAGGTCGGGATCACGGACGGCCACAAGCGTTTTTGTCAGGTTTTAGCGGCTATTTACAGTGTGACGGCTTACCTGCCTATAAAACCCTGAGCAGCAAGCAGCCGGAGATTAAACTGGTTGGCTGCCTGGCGCACGCCCGCAGAAAATTCAAGGAAGCTCTGGACGCCATCCCCAAAAAGAAGGGTGGGCCGCAAACTAAAATCAGCAAACCGGCCCAGGTGCTGAACATGATCCAGACGCTCTACGCCATAGAGCGAAGGATCAAAGACAAATCTGTTGAAGAACGCTTCCAGATCCGGCAATCGGAAAGCCGACCGGTTATGGATAAGCTGAAAAAATGGCTGGACAGGCAGCAACCGAAAATAGCCCCGAAAAACAAGCTGGGCAAAGCCATTACTTATGCGCAAAATCAGTGGCCTTATCTGATGCGCTACCTCGATAGCGGACTGCTGGACATTGACAACAATGCCGCAGAGCGAGCGATAAAACCCTTTGTGATCGGTCGCAAAAACTGGCTCTTCGCCCAATGCGTAGATGGAGCCAAAGCCAGCGCAGTGTTGTACAGCCTGATCGAAACGGCCAAAGCCAACGGTCTGGAGCCTTATGCATGGTTCCGCTACGTACTGTCTAAATTACCTCAGCTATCCAAAGGCAGCAGTGTCGAACACCTGTTGCCTATGAAGCTCACACAGGATGATTTAAAAATAGCGGATTGGTGGAAATAGGGGTAGATGGAGTTCCCCAACCGCTTACCTTTGAAACTTCTTTCGAGTTCTATACTCAACTTCTTGGTTTTTCTGTTAGGAATAAAAGAGATAAACCTAAATTTGCTTACCTTGAGATAGAGAAAGTTCAAATAATGATTGAGGAAATTCATCAAAATGGTTGGAATACAGGTGAGCTTGTATATCCGCTAGGCCGTGGAATAAATTTCCAAATAGAACTAACCCGGATATTTCATAAAAAGAGGCAAGTTCCGCCCAATCACTTGATATAATTGGGTCGACCAAAAAAATGCTTCGGAAGAAGCAAACCGGAACTTGCCATGAACAAATTTACACAAGAACAGCTTCGTTTTCACCCCTCCAACGGAAAAACTATCCGGGCAGACTCCAATGGCGGAGAATTATCCTCTGATTTTGGCGCCCTGATGCTACGTGAAACAATGCTTCACAGCGGTATCATATCCAGGCTGACTGACGGCATTGACGATAAACGTCATCAATCCTACATCGACCACACCCTGCAAGAACTCATTGCCCAAAGAGTTCTGCAAATGGCCTGTGGTTATGAAGATGCAAACGACAGCAACCATCTGCGTAAAGACCCAATCTTTGAGCTTGCCAATGGAAGAAACCCACTGGACGATGATAACCATCTGGCTTCCGCTCCAACGTATACAAGGCTTGGTCAGTCCATGACCAAACGGGATATTTATAATATGACCAAAGCACTGGCTGATCACTTCATCAGCAGTTATGAATACCCGCCATTAGCCATCATTATCGACCTGGATCATACGCCTGCTATCACCCATGGCGGCCAGCAGATGAACCTGTTCAACGCCAAATATCAAGACTACTGTTACTTGCCCTTAAT
This sequence comes from Endozoicomonas gorgoniicola, assembly GCF_025562715.2. NCBI lineage: Bacteria > Pseudomonadati > Pseudomonadota > Gammaproteobacteria > Oceanospirillales > Endozoicomonadaceae > Endozoicomonas > Endozoicomonas gorgoniicola. Next base: position 3,064,039 of record NZ_JAPFCC010000001.1, on the reverse strand, counting down.
GATCTTTGAGGGGCTCAGCGGCAAGCTGATCACTTCGATCCTGCGTCCTGGAAAAACACCCACAGGCCGAGAGAATGCAGCTATTCTCCAGCGCCTCATTAAGCTGATCCGTACAAGATGGCCGAAAACCCATTTACTGGTTCGTGGGGATAGCCACTTTGCCCAACCAGAGTTAATGCAGGTTGTTCAGGATGACCCTCACTCCGACTACGTGCTGGGAAAAGGCGCAGGACACAAGACGGCCTTGCGACCTAAAGCCAAAGAGTTACTGGATGAAGCGCGGAAAGCTCTCGACGTTAAAACCGGGCTGGCAAAACTGAACAACATGCCAGAGCCTGAGCGACTCAGGCTCTACGGAGAAACGGACTATCAGGCAAAAAGCTGGAAAGGGCTGGACACCCGGATAATCTATAAGGCAGAGGTCAACCAGAAAGGCGACAATCCCCGCTTTATTGTGACTTCGATGATGGAGGCTTCCCCCGAGGAAATATATGAAGACCTTTATTGTCCCAGAGGGCAGGATGAGAACTTCATTAAGCATCTGAAAAGTGATTTGTCCGGTGATCGCTTGTCAGATCAGGGCTTTCTGGCAAATCACCTGAGAATGTTTTACGCCTGCGCTGCTTATGTTCTTCACTATGAGCTGAGAACCAAGGCACTGAAAGGTACGGAGCTGGAAAAGGCACAGCCATCAACCGTGATCACAAAACTTTGTAAGGTCGCGGTTAAAGTGGTTGAGTATAAAGACCGAATCAAACTTCACTTGCCCCGCAGCTGTCCAATAAAAGGGCTTTTGCAGCATATAACCGAAGTCTTTTATTCAATGCCGCTGCCTCGACCGGGATAGTCAGCTTCATAAACTCAATCAGAATAAAATAGCGACCAACAGAAAGAGTGTTGGGGAATTCTGTTGTCCTGAAAAAGCAGGTGCTGATCAAAAAACATCCGAATTAATGGTGAGTTCGGGTTGTAATACCTTTTTCATGGACAGTAGAGCAACAGACCTCCGAAAAAATCAGAATGGGATGTTTTTTCCGGAACTTGTTGCTCATTTATGAAATATTCGGGCTAACAGATATTCAGCCTGTATATGATCATCTAATTAAACAAGAATTTAACTTTTATCGTGATCTTGAAGAGTCTTGGTATGAAGTAGGTTCCATTTTATCTGGTCAGAAAGAGTTTTTAATTCAAGACCCTGATGGCTATTTGTTGCGATTCACTCAATACCTTGGAGAAAAAGAATGTGCATAATAGAGCCAGCTCATCATGAATTGAGAGGTCTGAATAAATAAATCATCACAAAAATCTGGACGTGTTATAACAAATGCTTCCAGTTCGTTCCGGGGCGTTGCCCCTCCACCCGACGCGCCGTTGGCGCGCGGCTGAAGCAGGCGTTAGGTGCCTGAGGTCAAACAAAGGTTTATATCTTAAGGTTCTGTCTGCGCTGCGAGTTTTACACAGAGCCAATATGCAACTTCTGTTTGTGTTGAGAGTTTTTTGGCTTGGTCTTTCTGGCAGAAATTTCAGATCAACCTTCAGCTTTGGTTCCGTTCCACGGTTGAGTTATTTCAAACTTTCAGCCTTTTGGTTTCGGGGCAGCTTGGGACGAATGAATTTCCCTCAGGCTTGGTGAAACTTCAGCGTTTCTGGCGAGTAAGTTTTGGTTCTCATTTAAAGAAACGGGTAACGCCAGTATTAACTTGGTACCTTCTCAGCAAATGCTGATAGTGGGCTCATGTTAACTTGATGGTTTTGGGATCGGTTCCACGGTTGAGCTTCAAAAAGCTCTATACTTTTTTGTCTCAGAGTTTAAATTCAACTCCTCTGCCTTACTCAGCAGTTTATAGCGGTGAGTCCGCAGCAAACGGCAAGAGGAGTTGTTTCAAGTTGGGTGCCAATAAACAACAATGGAGTTGCGAGGGCACCTAACAGTAACTGCTCATATTCCATTGGCAAGAACCGTTTCCTGATAGCCTGATGCCTTCAGGATGAGATGCCCCAGCTGCGGAATCAGATTGGTTCCAGTCAGCCTGTCCCTGAGATAGTTGGCAAAGGACACCCCGTGTTGTTTACAGGTCTTTTTCAAACTGGCAAAGGTGTCGCGGCATTTCCTCCCAAGTTTACTCCGGGTACCACCGCTAACCTTTCGCCGTTTCACATACTCTCTGATCTGCCTCTCGCTCAGGTTGTTGTGCAGTGGCAGCCACGGATACTCAAGAACCAATAACAGCTCTTCCCTGACAACCATCAGTTTGCCCAACTCAGCCTGCAAGGCAGGGTAGTCAACCCGCTGTGTTACCCAACGATCAAACTCCTGGTAGAGCTTCTGTTTCTCCTTGTCCGTTGGTTTTTTCTGGTAGGCCTCAATGTCGTCGTAGAGGCACCAGTACTGATCCTGCACGGTGTCACGGGCGGCTCGTTCCAGGTCATTGGCCGGTATCAGCTTGTCCATGTTTCTTCCCGCATGGTACCAACACAGCGAATGCTGAAAGGCTGTATCAAACTGCCGGGCTCCATCGCTATGGATAATCAGGTTCTCAAGGCGATGATTGAGCATCAATGCGGCCTTTAAAACACCCTCTGTCGCCCAGCGCCTTTGTTGCGGGGCAGCACAACCAATGCTGTTAAGGAAGCTCTCCCACTCTTCTTCTGTTGAGAAACGCTTCTCGCCGCATTCGGATAGCGCAGTGATCCACTTCTTCGACACATCAACCTGATTCTCCATGTAGTCAATGGCAACGTCGTTGAGAAGATAAAGCCGCTGCTGCCCTTGCAGACAGCCCAGGAAATTAATCCTGCTCTTACTGTCGCTGCTATGGAAGTAGGAAAAATAAGGGTTGCCGATAAACAGGCAGTAGCCGTTTTTTCCTTGGTGGCGAGCACCTGTGTCGTCGGCCTGGAGATAATCAGAGCAAGTCAGCCCTGCTTCCAGCAATTCTTCTTTTTCCTGGTGGAAAATATCATGGCCTTTCGTCAGGATGTTGCTCAGGGAACCTTCTGATATTGAGCATCCATGGTCGTGCAGCCAAGATAGCAGTAGTGGCTGTGTCGTACTGCATGAATGATAAAAATCCAGCAGATGGGCTTTCAGGTTGTCGCCAAAACGGTCTTTCACATGATCAGGTAGCGGGGCTGACACCCCGCCTTCCGGAGTTGTGTAATACTCACGCCTGTAGCGAGTAGTGACAAAACGCAAGTCCAGCTCAGTATGGAAAAAGTCGATATAGCACTTGAAGCGCCAGTTCTCACCGGGAGCAGCGATTGAACAGATTTCCTCTCGGTCAACAGTCATTGGTGGTGCAGCGGTTTCACCGGCTTCTTGTGATCGTGGTCGTTTACTTTTCGGCGGACGATCAGTGTCACTTTTCCCGGCAGCCTGATCAGTGTCTTCCGCAGAAGAGCTGTCTTCCTGATCATCGCCCTTGTCCGAGACATTAGGCCTGATTTTAGGCTTGCCCTTGTGCTTCTTCAGGTGGCGAATTTCTGCTCGAAGCTGTTCGTTCTCTTCGACCAGCTGTTCGATCTGAACGCGCTGCCTTTCAATTTGCACAGATTGCTTCTCGACCGTGTCGAGAAGGTTTTTGACGAATGAACGCAACTGTTCATTGTCTGTACTGGAGAATAGTGAGTCAGGCAGGTGCATACGGTGAAATATACGAAAGATCAGGATAACTTTCTTTGACCTGTAGAGGTTGATTTGCCAGTCAATTTTGAGCAGTTACACCTAACAAATGGTTGCAGTTCGTTCGCTTCGCTCACCCGACGTGCCTTCGGCACGCGGCTGAACCAGGCGTTATGCGCCTTCAGAATGTTCAGGGTATTCTTCCAGAAACGCTTCAAACGGAGTTTTACCTTCTTCAAAGGGTTCATGCCAACCCATTTTTAGATTTACATACTCGCCAAAATATTCAGCGATCTTTAATAAGGCTCTGCCCCAGTATGAATAATCATCACCCTTGTAGTGATCATCAAAAGAAATTTCCTGTCGTTTTGTTTTCATACTCTTAACCTCTGTGCCTACCGGCGCATAACAATTTCATCCAACGGATGCGCCTACGGCACACCGTTGATAAAGGCGTTAGGCTTCTACTTCAGACCTCAACTAAGTAGTCCAACCGATGTTTTCAATTACCGATTGCATTACCATTATTCGTAAGCTAACTTTGCGTGAGTAGCGATTTCTGCAGAGCTTGGTATAAGGCATCTACAGAAACACTGAACTATCGTAATGTAATTTGATGACCATGGAGATTTCAGTCAAGGTAGATTTTTTAGCACTTAACCGTACGATCGTATGACCGTACTCCATGAAAACTAAAATTCCAAAAAATATGCTGTAGAAGTGCTTACACTTGGTGGTAATGAAGATTACCGAAGTACTTACGTGAAGCTATTATTGTGAATTTCTTAATGCGTGTGTTCATATTTTTTACTGCTTTTTCTATATCAAGCTATGGATCTAATGACTTCATAACTGTTGATGGTGTTAGAGCTTGGTTCTATCAAGGCATTGGAAGAGTTGTAATTCATTATTTACCTGGGCTATTTGTTCGAAACCCAAACCTTGCTAATTATTGGGATACAGCACATGTCAGACCTTCTGATATAAATGTTCGACAGATTTATTCTATAATCTGCTTTTATAAAGATGATGATGTTGAATATATATTAATGCTAAACACTGACTCTGGTCATAAAACAGTTATCATAGATATCAATGGTCAAGTATGTGGCTTCAATTGAGCCCAGAAGCCTAACAAATGGTTGCAGTTCGTTCGCTTTGCTCACCCGACGTGCCTTCGGCACGCGGCTGAACCAGGCGTTATGTTCACTCAGCGTAGTGGGTTATCAAGTCCATTTTTACTCAGAAATTCCATAGCTTCTTGCCATTTTTTAGACTCTAGATCAGCCTTCTTTAATGCTCTTGCAAGCACTTTAACCAACATAGTTAGTGCCTGTCCGAAAACCCTCAAACACTTGAAAACAGCAGCCTGCAGCCCCATATAGTTCTCGAAGATTTTACAAAACAGGCTGTTTTCACATTTATGCGCCAAACCATCAACCCACAAATGCAGTTGGGCGAGGTTGATATCTCTGCCATCACCTTTGACGCTAAGTCAAGAGACGACATCCCCCGTCTGCTGAAAGCTTTGCAGCACATATGGACAAACCTTGAGCTGCGTAATCAGGTTTTTCAAGTACTCGACACCATGACTTCCACAGACAAAAACAATGGCCGTCCTGGTATGGAGTTCTGGAAAATACTGGTGTTTGGCACACTTCGCCTGGTCACTAACTGCGACTACGACCGCCTGAAAGAACTGGCTAATGAGCATGGCACTCTCAGGAAAATGCTGGGTCACGGCCCTTACTGCACGCACTCTTACCATACTCAGACACTGCAGGATAATATCAGCTGCTTCACGCCGGAAATACTGGATCAGGTAAACCAGATTATAGTGGCAGCAGGTCATCAGCTCGTAAAAAAAAAGATGAACCGCTACATGGCCGTGCCGATTCGTTCGTAGTTAAAACCGATGTCCACTTTCCTACGGATATCGGCTTATTGAGCGACGCTTGTCGTAAGAGTATCGAGTTTGCGTCAGCTCTATCTGACCAGTATCGACTGCCGGGCTGGCGTCAGCGTGAATACCTGAAGGATCAGCACCGCAAGCGTTATAACAAAGCACGAAACCTGAAGCATTCCAGCGCTACCTGTGAATTGAAACAGCGCTTGCGGCAGCACGAAGTTGAAATGGCTCATCTTGAGTACATCAAGTACAGCACCTCAATTATCCGCAAAGCTGAATTGACCTTGTCTTTGCTGACCAAACAACAACCGGATGAGCCAAGGCTGGAGAACCTTAAATACCACATTGCCCATAGCCACCATCAGATAGACCTGATTTACCGGCGGGTTATTGAGTACGAGCAGATTCCTCATAATGAGAAGGTGTTCTCAATTTTTGAACCTCACACCGAGTGGATCAGCAAGGGGAAAGCCGGAACCCCGGTGGAGTTGGGATTACGGGTTTGCGTGTTGCAGGATCAGTTTGGTTTTACCCTGCATCACCAGGTCATGCAAAAGCAGACAGACGACCAGGTTACAGTGCCTATGGCAGAGGGTGCCAAAAAACGGTTTTCAGCATTAAGCCAGGTGAGCTACGACAAAGGTTTCTGGAGTCCGGGTAATCTTGAAAAGCTCGAAGTGCTGCTGGAACGTGCAGTTTTGCCCAAAAAAGGCAGGCTGTCAGCCATTGACAAAAAGCGGGAATCTCACCCGGAATTTATTCGGGCAAAAAGAAAACACTCAGCCGTTGAATCTGATATCAATGCACTGGAGGCGAACGGTCTCGACAAATGCCCGGATAAAGGCATTGAGGGTTTTAAGCGCTACGTTGCACTGGCGGTTGTTGCCGGTAATTTGAAGCGGCTGGGTAAAATTCTTCTGACCAGAGATCGTCAGTAACCTTCGAGCCAGATACCCGCTCCTTTGCTTTTGATCATGCCATGCGTGAGGGTTTACTATGCTCGGAAATAGGTGATTTTGATTAAATTTTGAGCAGCATAGTATAAAAACTGCTCTTGCACTGTGTTGGCAGTGAAATCTGATCACTATCAATTCCTGCCCGCCAGAATCAGAAGAGGTTTTTCAGGGGTTTTCTGACAGGCACTAGTTAGATTGCCGTTTTGCTTTTCCAGATGATCTATATATTTCTCTGTCCGAGTATGGGTGTCTGGCAAATCTTCCAGTTCCAGACTTATTGCCTGTGGTCGTGTAGTTAACATTCTAGCTCCGTGCAATCGTGAACATAACAAATTTATCCATCCGACCGCTTCCAGCGGCGGCTGATAAAGGCGTTAGGTTGCTATCACATTACCGCACATTACTCTACAAAATATGGTAGAATTAATAGGTTTTTTTGGGGAGTAATGCCAATGAGCAACTACAAGAGTTTAAATTTAAAAAGAGAATCCATTGACGTTTATGTCGAAGATTTTGTTAATTCTCAGTCTTTAAACTTGAGATCAAATGAATCATTAGACAATAATAAGAAAAAAAGAATAACGATTGGCCGCATAGGAGTTTATGACGCGATTGTTGATTTACACTTAAATAAAGATGGTACAACAACTGTAAATCATAAGCTGGGAAAGAACCAAGAGCTTGGAGCAAAACTAGCACAGTTTTTGTTAGACACAATTGATCCAAATGAATTCCTTAGTGTCAACTATACGCTAAAAGGTATTCATTCAGATAACATTGAACCTATTATCGAGGAAATTGGTTGCTGCTCTCTTGATGGTAGTAAAAGTGAGTTTGAAATTGCCATTGAACAAGATAATAACATTAGGAAAATTTACAAAATTACAAGTGTTCAACACCAAGATACGCTAACAGTCACTCACTTCAAGACCACAAAGCTACTATCCATTCAAGGTAAGCCATTATTTTCTTATAGACGTTTAATTTACTTGCTATCTGAACTTCTTGATTTAGCCGGATTGCAAACAGTTCTGAGCCGTACAGAAGAGAATACAGCACAGATCATAAGATCCGAATTAGCAAAAGATTATCTAAAGGGGCAACTTCCTGATTCATTTGAAAATTTACCTCAAATCATTAAAGATTTGCTTGTATCAGGTTGCTGTGTAAAACTTGCATCCCCTGATCTTCCAGAGTATTCTATGCTGTTATTTCCTGATCTTAGAGCATTAGAGGGAGTATTAAGGACAGAATTGGGCGTTTATGGGATGCACCCTGGAGAAGAAAAATTTGGCTTTGGAGCATTCTTCTCTGTTAACTGCGATACAGTAACGCTAAAAAGCAATTTCAAAGAAATTGTTGATTCAGCCGATATGGTACTTGCGTTAGAGAAAACATATGAATTTTTTAGAAAACTTCGCCATACATTGTTCCATATGGAAGACTTTGCTGAAGCAAGTAGAAAAATAGATACACTAGATAAAGCAATAAAACTAAGCAAAGATTGCTATAACTTAATTAACAATATATACAGGTTGAAAAATACATAATGATTCAGGTGCGCAAGGTTGACAATTCACAAGTTGCAGTAGTCACTGCTCTTGTCGATTATCATCCTATGCAACACCTAAAAGACTTGAGTTCTAAACTCAAGTCTTTTAATTATAGTGGTTCTGTCGTATTTGATCTTTTGGTTTTTAATGGCTTGGCTAGTAACCGCTTTGTTGCAATAATTTTTAATGGAAATAACTTTGACAGAAAAACATTCAAGGTTTTAACAGACATTGATCAAGATTTAAAACAAGGTCAAGACAAATACTTTCGTGCACACCCAGATTTACTTAAAGCTAGTGTCCTATCCAGCTCTGAACTGAAAAACTTCTAAATTTTACCCATCGCAACCTAACAAATGGTTGCAGTTCGTTCGCTTCGCTCACCCGACGTGCCTTCGGCACGCGGCTGAACCAGGCGTTAGCTGTAGCCAGAGTTCAGTGAATGGTTTTCATCCGTTACTGTGTTCTTGTCGTCAAGTTTTTTGGTTCTGAGCTGCTTTCAGCAAAGCAGAAAAACTCAGCAAGTCAGGTTCAGTACAAGCTGGCGAGAGAGGGCGGTACACTTTCCAGCGTGCAATGCCGACCATCGAATCAAGAGTTTTTGGCTCATTCCATTCGCATCACCTCCTGAGCTTGTGGTCGGCAAGCGGGTTCAGTGTTTTTTCCATCGTGCAACGCCAGCGCAAACACCAGAGTCTGTCTCTGGGGCATAAAATCTCTGGTTTATTCTGCTTCTCAACCTTTTGATTCTGTGCCATTGGCCAGTTCAGAGAAAAAAATGTTGGGCAAAAATACTCAAGTTCATTCGTAAACGCCAATAAAACCCACGTCCTTACACTTTAAGACCAATCCTGAAATCATCAACCTCCCAAGATAGTGGAGGTCACGATGACAAAAACCGGCATAACTGACACCGAATGGCTGGTGCGAGTCCAGTCCTGGCAGCAATCGGGTCTGAGCCAGAGCGCCTGGTGCCAACAAAATGATATTTCTGTCTCAAAGTTCGGGTACTGGAAACGAAAACTGGAAACAGTATCTGCTACCAAGCCTGCACAACACTCTGCCTTTGTACCAGTGACACCAGCTCAGGAACCCGTTGAGCCCAGTGCAAGTAGCCAGCTGACAGTCGTTCTTCCTAATGGTGTGACTGTGTCCGGTATTAATGAAGGCAATTTGTCGCTTGTTAAACAGTTGGTCGGGGAAATGCTATGAACCAGCCAGTCATGCGCCCCGCCATCACACTGCCAAAAGTGTTTCTTTATCGGGAGCCCATCGATTTTCGAAAGTCATTTCGCGGTCTGGCCGTGTTAGTTGAGCAGGAACTCGGGCATAACCCTTTCGACGGTTATCTTTACGCCTTCACCAATCGTCAGCGTAATAAAATCAAGTGCCTGTTCTGGGAAGACAATGGCTTTGTGCTTTATTACAAGAGTTTGTCAGATGACAAGTTCCACTGGCCTGAACCTGATGATGAGCTGGTGACATTAACCGGGCAGCAACTTAACTGGCTGCTCGACGGTTACAATCTCAAGGCCATGAAACCCCATAAAAAAAGGCATTATGAGAGTTGTTTTTAGTCTTATTCTTCAGGCGGTTATGGTAAAATACCGGTCATGAAATCAATGACCAATGCTGTCTTTCCTCAGCCGGAATCCGCTTTGGATTCGCCTTTTTCCAAGGCTGAAATTGCCCGTGATATGGAGGCCTTGCTTGAGGCCATCCATACGAAGGACAGCGCCCTTCTTGAAAAAGACGACATTATTCAGAAGAAATCCCAGGTCATTGAAGAGCAGAAAAAGCGAATCACGCTCCTGGAAGAGTACCTGCGCCTGGAGCGGGCACGGCTTTACGGGCGTAGTTCGGAAAAGTCCGGCAGTCAGGGGGAGATCTTCAACGAGGCTGAATTAGTCGATTGTGCGATACAGCCGGATGAGGATGAGCCGGAGCAACCTGAGCCCGATTCGAACTCCCGCAAACACCGTAAAGGGCGCCAACCCTTCTCGCCTTCACTGCCCAGAGTCCAGGAGCGGTCTGAACTCAGTGAAGAGGAAAAAGCCGGGGCCATTGACACGTTCTTTGTCAAAGTGCGGGAAGAGCTGGACATTGTTCCAGCGAAAGTTCAGGTCAAAGAAATCCTGCAGGAAAAAGCCGTCTATCCGGAAACAGACGAGTATGGTCAAGAAAAACGGGTGATTAAGGCAGCCACTCTGCCAAAGCACCCACTGCCCAAATCATCGCTGTCTGTCAGCACTCTGGCCTGGGTCATTGTCTCCAAGTACTGCGATGCCTTGCCACTGTACCGTCAGGAGAACATGCTCAAGCGATACGGTGGCTCCGTGACACGTACGACCATGGCTAACTCACTGATCCGTCTGTCTACAAAGCTACAGCCACTGATCAACCTGATGAGGGATCACCAGAAAGAGGGGGCTGTCATCAATGCTGACGAGACCCGGATCCAGGTCATCAAGGAGAGCAGCAAGTCCATTAACTCGGACAAATACATGTGGGTCAGCCTGGGCGGGCCACCCAGTCAGCCATCGGTACTGTTTGAGTACGATCCTTCAAGAAGCAAGGAGATCCCCCTGCGCCTGTTTGAAGGGTTCAGTGGTTACCAGTATTTTCCAATCCTAAAATGAGCCTGAAAGAGGTGCCAAGCCAGTGCTTTCAGGCCTTTCGTTCAAAAATTGATTGAAACAGTGATTCTCTGGCAGCCTGTAGCTGCTCTGCTGCTTCATTATCGCTCATGCTGGTAGCTCTTGCCTCAAGTTCTTCAAGGGTGATTCCCTTTTTCAGGTACTCCTTGCAATTTGAAATGCTTCTGAATTTTTCATAGGGAGTCATCATATTTTCGTAGCGGTATTTTTTCCTTTCTTTGCCCTTCTTATCCACTTCTGTTTCAGCAAAGAAGCATGGGCGATGAAAGTTTAGATATGGAGTAAGGTAGTTTCTATTGAATTAGTTTATCTCTGTCGCATATTTTTGAGGAATATGAGCATATCCGAGCATTTTTCTGATAACTGCACCGTTCTTGCTTTCTATAAGTGCATTGTCGTTTGTTTTTCTTGATCTTGATTTCGTAAAATTTATACGTAGTTTGTCAAGTAATTTTGCTACACGACCATTGATGTATTCTGAACCGTTGTCTGAGTGAAAACCCCTTAATTTGAAGGGAAAAGTAGCCAGCAGCTCTTCCAGAACCGGAATGAGAAACGTCTCACTGATCTTCTCAACAGAGCAAACGACTTGATACTGAGTAACCTCATCGACCGCATTGATATGGTATACGCCCTTCACTTTGTCCTTGTCCCCCTGATGCACGGTATCAATGCGAATGAATCCTGGCTGACCTTCCGGTCTGGGCTTGCGTCGTATTCCGATCGCCCTGTTTGTCGGTCTGGTAACGTCTTTAGGTGTCCTGATGTTACGGTATGTTTTTGACTGCCTCAGGTTGTATATATGCGAGACAGATATGTCCTTCAGCCGTACAAACTTTTGATCTCCTTGCTCGTAGGCCCTTTCACAGAGCTTTTTGATAGCCGCACCATTCAGGCCATTGTGAAGCTGATCTGTAGCAGCGAGGAGGCTTATATCGGCTTTGGTGTACTGACTGGTAAAACCGTTGCTTGTACGTTGTTTTCGCTTCAAACGGCCTTGTGAGAGGCAGGCGCTGATAAGGCGGGTGATTTGAGCTCTTGAGTAGCCTGTGGCGAGCGTTAGATACTGCTTGATGAGCCCTTTGTCTGACCGGGTAAGCGATTGATATCGGAAGTGCTTCAAAACGCCTTCAACCCATTGATAGCACTCATCTTTTGACTCCCACTCGGGTTCCAGTAATGGCGCTTGAGCGATTAGTTCGCGTACGTGTTGAAGGGTCTTAATGAGCCTTGTGTTCATGATTATTTTCATCCTGTAATAATGGACGATAGAACCAGAAGCGTGAGGCTCATTTCATGTTAGAAATACGGGGCTCCTTTAGGCTCATTTCATATTGGAGAAGACTTTACCTGCAAACGGACGGCTATGCCAGCTACAATGCAGTATGCAAACAGGAAGGCATCACACAGGCAGGCTGCTTCGACCACGTTCGCAGCAAATTCACCGACGCCAAAAAAGGTGAAGCCAAACCGGGCAAGAAGGTGAAAAACGCCAGGGTTAGCAAAGCGGATGTTGCTCTGGGCAAAATCCGTAAGCTCTACGCCATTGAAGCGGAGATTGAAAAGCTGTCTGCAGTTAAGAAACTGGCTATACGACAAGAGAAGAGTAAACCTCTTCTGGATGACCTACACCAATGGCTGGAGAAAAACATCACCCGGCTGGTGCCGGAGTTTGACCCATCTGGCGATGAGCTACGCTCTGAACCAGTGGCCAAAACTGGTCACATACTGTGAAAGTGGTGAGCTGAGCATCAGTAATGCCGCAGCAGAAAATGTTATACGACCATTCGCCGTTGGCCGCCGAAACTGGCTATTTGCAGACACGCCAAACGGTGCGAAAGCAAGTGCCCTGTTTTACAGCCTGGTCGAAAGCGCCAAAGCCAATGGTTTGGAGCCTTATGCGTACCTGAACCGTATTTTAAAAGAGCTGCCTTATGCTGATACTCTTGAGAAATTAGAGTGTCTGCTGCCCTGGGCAGTTAAGGCCAATCAAGAATAAGAGAGTTCAGCAAGGCTAGCCAGTACGCTGGTTTATTTGGCGCTTACTTTGAAGCTCAACCGTGGAACCGATCCCAAAACCATCAAGTTAACATGAGCCCACTATCAGCATTTGCTGAGAAGGTACCAAGTTAATACTGGCGTTACCCGTTTCTTTGTAAGCGGTTGGGGAACTCCATCTACCCCTATTTCCACCAATCCGCTATTTTTAAATCATCCTGTGTGAGCTTCATAGGCAACAGGTGTTCGACACTGCTGCCTTTGGATAGCTGAGGTAATTTAGACAGTACGTAGCGGAACCATGCATAAGGCTCCAGACCGTTGGCTTTGGCCGTTTCGATCAGGCTGTACAACACTGCGCTGGCTTTGGCTCCATCTACGCATTGGGCGAAGAGCCAGTTTTTGCGACCGATCACAAAGGGTTTTATCGCTCGCTCTGCGGCATTGTTGTCGATATCCAGTAGCCCGCTATCGAGGTAGCGCATCAGATAAGGCCACTGATTTTGCGCATAAGTAATGGCTTTGCCCAGCTTGTTTTTCGGGGCTATTTTCGGTTGCTGCCTGTCCAGCCATTTTTTCAGCTTATCCATAACCGGTCGGCTTTCCGATTGCCGGATCTGGAAGCGTTCTTCAACAGATTTGTCTTTGATCCTTCTCTCTATGGCGTAGAGCGTCTGGATCATGTTCAGCACCTGGGCCGGTTTGCTGATTTTAGTTTGCGGCCCACCCTTCTTTTTGGGGATAGCGTCCAGAGCTTCCTTGAATTTTCTGCGGGTGTGCGCAAGGCAGCCAACCAGCTCAATCTCTGGCTGCTTGCTGCTCAGGGTTTTATAGGCAGGCAAGCCGTCACACTGTAAATAGCCGCTAAAACCGGACAAAAACGCTTGTGGCCGTCCGTGATCCCTGCCTGACTGGTAGTTGTACAACACAACGGGAGAACCCAGCTGCCCTGTCGTACGATACAGCCACATGTAGGACTTGTTTTGCGGTGTACGATCAGGTTCGTTCAATACCTGTAGTGGTGTTTCATCCGCCTGGATGCATGGCTGCTTAACCAGCATCTTCTGTAAAGTGTCGTACAGTGGCTGAAGTAAAACCGACACCCTGATCATCCATTCAGCCATGGACGCACGACGGATTTCTACGCCCATGCGCTTGAGGATAAACTCCTGACGGTACAGTGGCAGGGCGTCACAGTATTTACTGGTGATAATCCAGGCCAGCAGGCCGGGGGTGGCAATACTCTTGGGGATAGGCAGTTTCGGCATCGGCGCGGTCTTGACGCCAGACTCGCACTCACAGCGATACTTTAACCGCTGAAATTCAATGACTTTAACCTGGGCCGGAACAATATCCAGCTTGCAGCTGCTTTCGTGACCAAACGCCTGAAGCTCTTTGCCACAGCAGTCGCATTGTTTTTCTTCTTCGGAGACATCCAGCGTTACAACATCACGGGGCAGGTCTTCAGATAATGTTTTTCTGACAGGCTTTTTCCGCTGGTGAGCCTCAATGGTTTGGGTTTCAGGCTCTTGCTCTTCTTCAGTGGCTTCTTCAGCCAGTTCTTCCGCTTCATTAAAGAGCAGTCCCTGATCTTCAAAACGTTCGCTGGAGGAACCAAATTTCTTATGCTGATATAACCGGAACTGTTCTTCATACCACGCCAGTTTCGTCTTCAGCTGGGTAGTGGGGCAAACCTGTTATATTTCATGGATGTCAATGCCAAATTCGATTTTGTTGATCAACAGGCCAATAACAATATCGTGCATTTGTTCTAACTTTGAAAAGCATATTGTCTTTCTGGCCAGACGCTTAATCCAAGTTCTAAAATTCAGGTTTTTACGTTCAATTTTCTGAGTATTTTCTTTTCCAATGATGTGTCTGCTTTCGTCGAGATTACGTTCATAGGCTCCCCAATCATCAGTATAAAATTTCTTGATACCAAATGGTTCAAGAAGCTCTTTTAGTTTTTTGAAAACCTCATCCTTTCGTTTCCCAAAAACGTAAGCCAAAACAGTATTGGTCGCATGATCAACTGCATGCCAAAGCCAACGCTGGTTACTTTTTTCAAACACATACGACCACTGTTCATCTATCTCAGCCTCTTGGCAGGCACGGCCTACGTGAATCACAGCACCCGTTCCAAGATCCATTTTCTGAATATTTGGATTAACTTGAACTAAGCCTTTCTCTTTTTTTTAATGTGTTTATTACTGTTTTTTTATTGATTCCCAAAACCCTGCTTGTATCCCTGATGCCGCCACCATTAATTGCCATATCGACGACTTTTTCTTTAACGCCTGGCTCATAAGCTTTATACCGGTACTCAAGCATAAAGGACTTGGTTTCACATTCAGCATTACAGCAAAAGTAGCGAGGAACATTATGAACACTGTAACCAAAGCTTTTAACATCATTACCGCCACATTTCGGGCAGTGAACTGGTGTGGAGCACATTTTCATATCGCACCATGACAAATACGGCATACGCCGTATTTTAGCAAACAACTACAAAATATCAGGTTTACCCCACTACCTTCAGCTGGATAATTTCCAACTGAAGCGATTCAAAGGTCGGGCTGTCTGGCGTAGTGATCGTATTCATGTCGTTTATTATCCGACAGGCGCCCTGTAGTTTGCATTGAAGCAGGTCATGGCAATTTAAGCGGCAGGCTGATAGTGCAGAGGTTGATGGGCTTTTTTCGGCTCTTTTACAGGTTGGCTGATCATTTTACAGCCTCCTGCCTGATTTTAAGATAGAGGTAATCAAGATCATTGTAGCCACAAGCTTTGTAGATAATCCGTTTGATGACTCCATTGAAAGCTTCAATCTTCGCGCTGGTTATACGATGATGGCAGTACGACAGCAAGCCCTCTCTTGCCCTGTCCAAGCCCTTAGCAAACCTCTTAAGTTCTGCAATTCCGGTTTCTTTTGCTAACTCTATCCATCTATCCAGAAACTTGCCGGCACACGCTTTGTACGTGTACGTCCATAGCTGTTTGAGCATGTCTTTCAGGATGTAAGCCTGATTGAGATCCTCGTTCATGCTCAAGAGCTCTTTCAGACTGCTTTCTCGCTTTGGAGTCAGGTTCTCAGGGTTCATGAACAGGTTGAACCGCTGACCCTTGATAAAGGGCTTGTTCTCTTCTTCAGCCTGACGCCACTCCCTGCGCCTTATCTGATCTATCACATCATTATAATTGGCAATAATGTGAAACTTGTCGTATACAATATCCGCATTGGGCAAGTGCTCTTTCACCGAAGCCTGATAGCTGCCACCACGGTCTATGCCAACACACTCGATGCTCGCTTTTTGCTCTTCAGTCAGGCTGCTCAAGAACTCATCCAGAGTCTCTTTTCGCTTGCCTTCACCAAGGAAGAGGGTTTCTCCTGAGTCGGCGTTAAGAACAACGGTAAGATACTGATGGCCTTTGCCAATGGATTTTTCGTCAATGAGCAGAGCGCGAATACCGTCACGCTTTGGAGCTGAAAGCATTCTCAGCAGCATCTCTTTATCCCAACGACGGGCAGTACCACCGGATATAGCAATGAATTCAGGCACCTTGTCGCAGGGCATATAGCGACATAAATGGCTGACGTGTCGTTTAAGGCGATCGGTTGCCTGAGCCTTGGGAGTTAAACCAGGAATAGTAACGGTTTCAATATTGTTGCAGTGTGAGCAGCGGCCCTGAAAAGCTGTGAAGAGAAGATTTACCTGTAGAACTCCCAGTGGTAAATCCTGGACACACCGATCTTTTGTCTTCATTTGTCCCATAGGGGTTTCACATTGACTGCATTTCTCGTGCTGAATTCGGCCATCCCTGCGGAGATAGACAAAAGCTTGTTTGACTTCCCAATCAATATCAATCTGCTCGATTACCCAGCCGGGAAATGCGAACATAGGACGTAGTGAGGGTGTTGTACACATGTCTGATCCTTCAGAAATTTTGATCTGTTCAAATCAATCTTTCCTGAAAGGCTATTTCTGTTGCAACCCCTCATTTTCCATCAGCCAACCTGTAAAAGCCCCTAATATTCATAGTGGTCGGGAACTGTCCCATCAGCAGGACGGCCTTTGGTTTTATAGCAGGGACTCTCGATGATCTCAGGTTCAGCCTGGCAGTATACGGACTGTTTTTGCCATAGCTTGAAAGCTTCCATGGCATCCGATTCGCAACAGAATGGCTTCTTGCCCAATTTCTCAAGTTCCTTGAATTCCTTCAGGGACTTTTTCTGCATACGCCTTGTCAGTGTCTTCTGTTCTGTTTTCTGGCTTTGATTATTTCGAAACAGTACCCAACGTTGTACGACACCTGCATAGTCAGACAGAGTCTCTACAGATTCGTAATGCTCAAACCCTTCAACCTCAACCATTGAGCGCAATGGCGCACTTTGAACCAGTTCTTTGGCTGCACCAATGTTGAGAGGAACTCTGGAGATAAACAACTGATCCTGCTGACTCAGTTCCTGAACGGTTTCAGCCACATACAATGCGGCATCACCGATGAAGTAACGGGCATTCAGTGCCGCTTTGAAGCTCTTTATATGCTCAGAAACCACTTGTTTGAAACTGGTCTTGTCCGTCACATTACCGCTGGCTGCTTTCATAAACATCGGAATGCCTGCCCGGTTTTCGGTCAGCAGGAGCAATATGGCCTGGTTCAGATCAGGACGATGATCTCGGCTGTAGCCCTTGCAAAGCCTGATGCAATTGAGGTCTTCGTCACTGACTTCCTCCTCGCTGTTATAACGGCCATCGACGTGAAATCCTGTGCCATCAAGGTTGAGTGCATCACATGGCAATTTGAGATGCGTAGCCACCTTGATAGCCAGCTCAAAATAGACTTTACTGACACCCAGTTCAAACAGTTCATCCAGTGCTCTTCCAAGAACTTTGTCGTTTATGTGCTCGGGCTCAATCCCCTCTCTGATCAGTTTATCGAGGGGTTTATTGGAGAAGAACTGAGGGAACATGTGGAGAGACTGCCCCGTAAAGCCGAGGCCATTGATAATCATCGCGACAACGGCCTCACCGTGGGAGATGTTCCATTCGTCAGATACTTTGGGCGCGCGCCTGTCGATATGGTCGGCAATGCCCAGCTCTTTGCACATTCCAGCCACTAGACCGAGATGATCCATGACCTGAGAGCGGTATTGAATAGGAGGCATAACAAGGCTTCTTGATATTTGCTTATCTGATAGATAGCAGGTATTAGAAAAATGTCATGTTGGGTGGTGAATGTCGGCAGCTCAAAACCATAATGTTCTTTCATCAATTGAACCGACTGGGCTTGCAGGTGGCACAGCTTACAGTTACCCCGATAGTAAAAAACCAGTCCGGCTATTTTAGCGACCTTCCTCAGTATTTCCTCTTTCGCCTGATGTGCCATATCGTCTTTGATTTTTGCCGCTGCTGGCGATATGGGACGACGGACGTTTTCATCCAGCATGGGGTCACTTTCGATCACCTGTTTACCTACTCGGGCAAATTGCTCACCTTTCTCTTTTACCATCCGGTCCAGGTAGAGGTAATTACTGACATTTTCTTTGCTCGGCTCGTCAATGGCTCTGTCCAGATACTGACCGATGTTCTGTCGAATCCACGCAGCTGAAAGTGATTGTTGGGGTGTTATTTTCATTGGTTGAGGACTATCTTCACCGGTGGACTCATCATCAAGTGGCTCATACCAAAACCAGCCTTCAGAGTGTCGGTCAAACCATCGCTCATCGGCACCAGCATCAACCAACGTAGTTGAAAACAGGAGTAATAAATGAAGGGCGCGCATTTATACTTTTTTCTGCCAGTTAGCAGTCCACCATCCGACACAGACTGAAGTCAGCAGAGCCATTGTGGGAATTAGCCACGCAGGAAACGGCAGCGGCACAATAACCAGATACAGGAACAGCCCCGGTATCCACTGGCATAACCGTCGGCTCCAGACGTTTTGCAGTGGGCTGGTGTAATGAAAATCGTGGTAGCGAATTTTTCGGATTAAACAACCATCCGCTACTGCCGCCAGCAAAATCAGCCCCCAGAAGGGTAAGCACACCAATAGCAGCACCAGCCGTTCAAACAGTTGCAGCGTCAAAATCAGCAGGTTTTTAGCTACCCCTTTGAAAAAAAGGATCACTCTGACAAAGCCATTACCCATCTGACCATCCGGAGTGGTGTGTTTCATCAGAAACCCCTGAAAGCCGGATTCGATAATCATTGAGCGATACAGTTGTGAGCCATAACGGACAATCCATTCGCCGGTTTCTTTTCCCAGCGTGGTTGAGTAGCCTTTCTGTTCACGGTGAAGATGCTGAGTCATGGTTTGACCAGACACCGCCAGCCAGAGCAGAATCAGCACAAGGCCGTAAAACCAGATCATTAAAGGACTGGTGGTTTTTTGTTGTTTATTCATGGCAAAGAAATTGTTTTGTGTGGAAGTCAGTGCTGCGGTTCAGTAAGAATTGGAATCCGGGCTTTCAGTAAACGACCACCGCCCAACCGGGCAATGTATTCGAGGTTGGGCAGTTCACCCAGTAGCTGAGGTGGAAAGAGGTCGCCGGTTTCTTCCAGTTGTTGTTCGCTCAGGTTGCCGGTGAATTCCATCGGGCGGTTGGCATCGGTGCTGACGCCCTGGTTGCGAATAAAGTAGCGGTAGCGAACAGGCGGCAGTTTATCGGTAATAAACTTCTGGGTTTCAGGGTTCTGGGTTCGCAAACAGATCAGGTGGTTGCAATTATCGATAAATTGCTGGGCGGCAGCTTCAGAACCTAACTGAGCTTCAAAGTCAGCCAGTGTCTGTGTGGCCACATAACAGCGGAATTTTGCGCCACGGCCTTTATTCAGCAAAGACAACAGTTGTGGGCAAAGGACTTCTGCCGCTTCATCTACAAACAGGTTGATCGGTTTAGCCTGTTTTTCTCCCTCTTGCATTGAATAGTTATAACGGTCTCCGGCCACCGCAGCCAGATCAGCCAGTAACAGCTGCCCAATGGATTTACCCACCATCGGGTCACTCAGGGAATCCAGCCCGAAATACATCACTTTTTGCTGCTCAACCAGTGCCGTAGTCTGGGTGCAGGGGCGGTGGTCGTTGATATTGGTGGGATCGGGGGATAACAGGTCAGCCAGTGCGCCGCCGGTCAGCATACCCAGAATAGGTAATAGTGTGGCAATCATTTTGCTGTAGTGCGCCCGGTCATGCTCAAACAGGGAGATCAGCCCTTCTACATCCGTACAGGGATGCTCAGGCATGATTTCATCACGGTAATAATTGATCCAGGCTTTTGCCAGTTGTTCTGACTTGGAAGACGGCTGTCGCTGATTCTTTGGCTGAGGTTGTTTTGCTTGTTGAGCCACGGCTTTCTCTGCCTGAGCTTGATGCTGAGTGCAAACCATCGTTAATGCCCGAATCAGTAGTTTGGTGACACCTGATTCCAGTCCCTGCCGGATCAACACCAGCGTCGGACGCTGACCACATAGCAGGTAGCCCTGAACCACAGCGTCTACTGCTTTCTGGGCAAATGCCTGAAACGGTGCATTATTGCCACTGGACGGCATGAGTCCGGCAATGCGGCTGGCGAGTTCACTGGAACGGTTAAAATGCTGAAGCAGGTTGATTCTCACGGACTCCGCTGGAAACCCCGGATGAAATTTCATAAAGCGTTGTCTTTGTCCTGACAATTCACAGCTTCTCTGGGTATGGCTGGCAAGATCATGATCACCCTTGGGGTCAATAATGATGACAGGCTCCCCACGCAAGACCGCTTGTGTCACCAGCAGGTCAAACAGCCGGGTCTTGCCACTGCCCGGAACGCCAATGACCATGGTGTGCATCTGAACCTGCTCCAGTGGTTGAAACAGGGGCTGCTCATGATCCGCCATGCCGTGAACCCAGTGTGCGCCCATTGAGTTTTGCAGCTTGGCGGGCATGTTGTCACTTTTCATCAGGTCCCAGGCTTTTTGTCCGTGTTCCCGCTGCCACTCAAAACCCCAGCCGAGCCAGAGCCCTTTCTGCTCGTTATCCTGTTGCAGCTTCAGGCATTGTTGCGGGTTTAATGCCAGAAACGACAATGACTGACCTTTTAACCGCCGATGTTGCTGCCAGCGAGGGAGTGCCTGTCCTAACCGCAAAACGGTCATACCGGCACAAACCGAAGCTGTTGCCAGAAAGCCTGATAATGGCAGAGGACTGAAAAACGACAGGTACAACGCCGTGTTCATGCTGGTGAACCACAAAACAGCCGACGACAATTCATAGACCGGACGCCAGCTTTGCAGGTAAGGCTGATCACTTAACATGGCGACGATTCCGTTTCTGGTTGGGTATTCAGCCACTGCCGGCAAAGCAGAGAAATGTCAGGTTGTAGGAACACATAACGCTGACCGCCTCTCAGGAAGGTCTTTTCTTCGCCGATTTGTCGTAGCCAGCCTTTCTGACTCCACTGATCCAGCAGCTCTGTTGATGTGGGGAAATGATCCTGATCTGGAACCTGACAGTCATCCGGCCAGCGCAAAACCAGGCTGTCTTTTTTCCAGCGTGTGTTTTCCGGTTTCAGTTGCTTTATGACTTGTTGCAGACAGTTCTGGGCTAACCCATTGCTTTGAACGGTTGGATTTTGTGGCTCAGCAGACTCTGTTGAGTCAACATTTTCTTCAGTATCCTGTTTTAGAATATCGGGTTCCGGCGAGTCTAATGCCGCCAATGCGGCACCACCGATAAAATGCAGTTTCACACTGTTCAGACGGGCTAACTCAATGGCGCTGACCATCTGCGCCGCTGACTGGGGACTGTTTTGTCCGGTTAAGCAACCGATAAAAGTCTGCCATAAAGACCCTTTGTCGTGATCCGGTTTCAGGACATAACCCAGCTCATTGCTGGTCAGTTTGTCCAGTAACAGTAGATTGATGCAGGTGTATTCAGAGGACAAATGTTTATCAGGACGGTTATCGGATTGTACCCAGTGGGGCTGATAACCCGTAATGCGGTACTTTTGTAGCCATTGTTCCAGACCGGCTTGCAGGGATGGCCAGTGCCCGACTCCGGAATCATGAACGGTGATACTGCTGACCACTCGACCACTGTCATACAATAATCCGGCAACGCCTGCTATTAGTCGCCATAACGGTTGCCTCACCCTGCGCTGATCAGGGTATAGCTCATGGTCAAAATGAATTTGCTCTGTCGCCACCACTGACCAGAATGCCGTTTCCAGAGCATGGCGAATGGCTCCGGCCGGTTCACAATGGTGTTGCGGGTGCGCCGGAAGCAGATGCACCCAGCTCACAAGATTATCCAGGGTCTGGTTGAACAGGCGCTGCAACTCATCGGGCAGGTTCAGCTGCTCATTAAGCTGATCCAACAACTTTTGCTGTTGATGCAGTATGGCTCCGGTTCCGGTTTGATACCCTGAGCAACCCTGTTGTTCAGTGACCTGTTGCGGCGGTCTTTCTGGTAAATCAACGGATTTGGTTTCAGGGGAATTATGATGAAGCCAGCGATGGATAAGGCTTAAAGCCTGAAGGGAAGTCATAGCGGCTGTCCTGACGAGAGATGGAAGAAGAGAAAAGAGGCGTCATAAGCCAAAAATGGAATTAATAACGGTGGGCGTCACCTGCAAACCCACGGCAGCGCCAACGCCTGTGGCAAAGCCAATCAATGACTGGCGAGCCATGCCATAGGCAAGACCGATCAGTACAAATGCGATGGACAATGTACGCCCAAGGTCGCCTTTGATCCAGCCCACTAACCGACCATAGATATCCGCAAAGTCATTACCGCCAGTGATGGTCACACCTTCTGCCCAGAGCAAGGGTGAAAATACAATCAAGGCAAAACCACAGGATCGCAAAACGGTTTTGAGGACTCGCTTGATCTGTAGAATTTGTTTTTTGTTGTGACAGGAAAAGAGAAAACTGCACATACACTGTCTCCTTTTAAAACCAGTTATTCGTTGTCAGAAGGGGAATACACAGGAACCGCCGACTGCCATTCCCTTGGATAAATATCCGTCATGACAACACCTCCGCTGTGCCAGTTACCCTGTTTGTCGACCCATGGAGCCAACCAGATTCTCAATACCTGAGCCGGTAAGCGATTGGGAACTGTCTCAGGGGTAACGATGGAAAGATCAGGTGAAACATGGCTTGTAACGGAGGGCATAGAGGTTGCTGTCATTTCCTCCAGCACAGAATGATCGGTGTCTTTGTAAATCTGTCTTGCCGACTTACAGACGCCTTTGCCTGGTTCGGGGCAGGCATACTTCGCCTCCCCTACACCAAACAGGGAGCAGCCTGACAACAACAGCGCTGAACCACAAAGGCACAAAGACACAAAGGGCTTGATGGCGCTTTTCTTTGTGCCTTCGTGCCTTTGTGGTTCAAGAAAACATCTCATTGCTTTAGTCCTCTGGTAAGAATCAGGTCTACTTTTCGCTCAGCACTGATCTCAATCACCGGCACCATCTGGTCAGCCAGTTTCAGGTAAAAATCCGCCAGCTTTTCCAGTGCCTTGTTGCTGCCTTTAATCAGTGAACTTTGCAGGGCTTCGCTACCCCTTAGACCAGACTGGAAAGGTGACTGAATTTCACCATTTTTATTGGGTACCACAGAAAACACAGGGACAGGCTTGATATCAAACGCCTGACTGACACCGCTGAGAAATCCCGCCATTGCCGCTTTTGCCATGACCTGTCCCTGCTTGCTAACCAGTCTGCCACGCAGTCCAGCCTTGCCATCTTCTCCGGTTAAATAACCTTCCAGTGGTCGTTCAATAACTTGTTCTTGATGGTTGTGTTTAAAGATGCACGACAGGGTTTCACTGCGAAGGTAAGCCCGTTCAGAGCTCAGGTCGCCGTAGCCTGAAGCCAGTACAAAGCACTCCCTGACATTGGTTCGATAGCGATTCGGCAAAATAGCTGAGGCTTTGATGCGAATAAGAACGGGATAAGGTTCACGCCGTGCACCTTGCCCGGTAGGAACATCCAGTCCGGTAATCAGCTGGCCTGATAAAATGCTGCCGGCCATCAACCGGAGTAATCCTGGCTGGTCTCCTGATTGAATATTCGGCTCGGATGCTGCTGGTCTTGTGGCTCCCAGCATTCGAATCGGTCTGGGAGGCTGAGGGGGCGGTTGATAGTTCTCCGGTTCGTTGTAACCGTTGGGTGGCGGCGGGCTGTATTGATTCCATTGCAATACATCCGGCATGGGTGCAGATTCACGACTTTCGGCGGCAGAGGCTGGCTGTTGAACAGGTTCTGATTGGCTCAATTGCTGGATTTCCTGCTGTACTCTTTCCTTTAAAGAGTCCATCTCCTTTTGGTGCTGTGTATGGAGAGCCTGTTGTTGCTGATGCATTCGCTCAAGGTCAGCACTGATCCGGTTCAGCGTTAACTCTTTGGGAGGCACGCCGGTAAAATCCACCGTCTTTGGTTCTTTTTCGGGTGCTTTATTGTCTGGTTTTTCATGGCGTTTACTGGTGGCAAAGATCAGGATAACGAGCACCAGCGCACTCCCAAACACAATGCCATAGCGTTTGAACCTTGGTGTTATATATTGGCTAAGGTCGTTCATGGTACTGATAGCATCAGTAGTTCATCAGTGACGGACGTATGAGTGGCGCAGATTCCGGTTCTGCGGTACTGGAAAGGATAAACAACTCTCGTCGTTGCCCCGGATACAGGGTGTTTTTAGGCCACATGGCAACGGCTGAAGTATTGCTGCCCTGACAGTTTCGCTCATGGAAGGTAACTGGTTTTTCTGTGTGGTTTTTTGCCGTGCCAATCAGCACATTGAAATGATGCCCCTGAACTTGCTGGCCTTTGGAAAAATCAAACCTTAAACCGTCTTGCTGGCAGGGCTGATAATTCGCTTTGTTGAATTTCGTTAACTCATAGCCTTCGGGAATTTGTCCTTTAACCAGAGTAGACAGCACTTCAGTGATGGTTTGTTGGTAATTCCCGGCTTCCTCAAAGCGTTTGGCTGTCTCCCGGTTCCGGTTCAGCTTTTGCTGCCACTGTTTAGGCAGGGAGAGCTGGATTTCTTTCGGTGGAACATCCAGCGGTGTCACCAGCAAAGACAAAGCATGGGCTTCGCTATCGTGGGGCGTGATGTAAACGACAAAAGGTTCTTCCTGTTGAGACGACAAATAAATCACAGAACCTTCAATCCGGATATCAGCCTGGTCAATCGTGCGTATCTGCGGAGCCGCAAAAGGCGTCACTATCCGGTTTAAATGCAGGCGACTGAGGGTAACGGGTTGCTGCTGTCCCGGAGATACCTGCAATTTAACCGGCGAACTTCCGGCCATAATCCATGAGCAATAGAAACCGGCTACAACAGCGATGACTTTGTTCATAAGAAATGCTCGTAATGATTTTGAGTAAAGGGATTACTTCAGGTCTGACTCGATCTGCAAAGCAGTTAATACGGGGCGATAGAGAATCATGTCAAAGCGAAAGCTATACGTTTTTCGTCCTGAAAGACGTTGGTTTCCGGATGACAAAACACTGTTGCCTGCCACAGTAACCGTCTGTGATTGTTCATTAAAATCAAGACTTAACGGCTCAAAGCTCATGCTGACTTTATCATCTCGCAACTGCTGGAACTGCTGGTTCAGTGTGGTTTGTACCTGCTGATACAGGTTGGGTGAGAAAAGACTTTGCAGACGGGACTCCACAAACGACAGGTTTTGAGTATTCAGGTTGCCCAGCAGTTCGGCCAGTGCCAGCCCCCACCATTCATAATAGGCTTGTGATGCTTTGCCTGACTGGATACCCACCTGAGCATCCATGAATGGCAGTGATAGCTCAACAGTGGGTTTACTGTTTAAACAGTGCATTAACAGCAACGAATTACTCAGCGCCAGCATCAACACTATCAGTCGATCCACGCAGAGTTGCTGCCGCCACTGTTTGAAGCGACGCAGGTATTCAGAAACGGTCATTTTCGGCAGGGGTAAAATACCCGGACATAGGGATTTGGCAGTGTCTTCGTGCCGGAAAAATAGAAGCCCAGCCAGTACATCCGGTGGCTCAGGTGTCCATCGGGGTTACGGTCACGAAAGCGTCGATAAAGTCGAATCGCCATCATACCGAGAAACATACCGAGCAACAGGCGGTCAAACCAGATGCCCCAGATCAGCCCAACGGCAACGGGGTAGATTTCATCCAGTGACCAGAACAAAAATTGAATAGGGTCATTGATGGTGCGGGGGATTTCCATGATGTTTTATCCAAAAGGCGGGTCTATACTGTGTAAGACATATTCTTACACGAGGTGTTTTTGATGGCTCGAACTCAAACTATTAGCCTTGGAGATGAGCTTCAGAGCTACGCTCAGAAGCTGGTTGACTCCGGTGCATATTCTTCAGTGAGTGAAGTTGTGCGTGAAGCACTCAGAAATTTGCGGGAACAAAAAGCTTCTTCAAGTCTGGAGCAACTGAGAAACATGATTGATGAGGGCGACAGTAGCGGTGCTCCTGTGGATCTTGAAGTAGAACAATTTCTTTCCCGGATGAAAAAGCATCGGTAAACCTATGACCAGACAAAAGCAGTACCTGTTCAGGCCGTTGGCAGAGCAGGATATGGAAGGGATATTTGACTATTGGTTTTTGCGTATTATAAGTAACATCTGTCGTCTGGTATTATCTCCTGCTTCATAGATGAGGCAGTAATGAACAATATTGACGGACGTAAAATCTCGGATGAGGTTCGGGAACAAATACGATTTGACGCCATTAAAGACTGGCATGCAGGCATGAACCCCTCCAGCCTCGCCCGCAAATACAGAACGTCAAGAAAGACCGTCTATGAATGGATCGACCGTTATGAAACTGGTGGATGGGATGGCCTTAAAACGCGCACAGGCAAGACCGGCCCAAAGCCAAAATTATCTCCAGAGCAGCAAGAACAGCTCCATCTGCTTCTCAGAAGCAGTACTCCCGTAGACTATGGTTATCAAACTCCTCTGTGGACTTGCCAGATAGTCGCAAAGCTGATTGATCAGACATTTCAGGTTAAATATGTACCGGCCTCTGTTGCCAGACTTCTGAAGCGAATGGGATTTAGTCCACAGAAGCCTCGTTGGGGAGCATGGCAGCAGGATCAAAAAAAATTGATGAGTGGCTGAATGTTCGTTATCCGCAGATACTCAGCCAAGCAGATGAGCAAGATGCCATTATTTTCTTTCTGGATGAATCTACGGCTAAATCAGAGAGTCACCGTGGCCGAACGTGGGGCGTCAAGGGACTCACTCCTGTCGTGAAGGCTACAGGCTCAAGACACAGGTCGAACCTTATTTCAGTAGTAAGCTCCGAAGGGATAATGAGATACAAAACATTCACAGGCAGCATGAACCGTTTTGCCTTCGTAAACTTTCTTAAATCTTTGGTTCGAAGCGTTGATAAGCCCGTGATTGTAATCACAGATGGACATCCTGCACATAGAGCTAAACACACACAAGAATATGTAGCACAGGAACCAAGGCTGTTAGGTCTTCATCTACTGCCGAGCTATTCACCAGAGCTGAATCCAGATGAGCAAGCCTGGAACTACCTTAAAGAAAAGTTGGGTAAGGTTGCCCTGAAGACAAAAGATGAATTTATAAAATTTATTCGGGGCAAGATGCGGAGTTTGCAAAAAAGTCCTGAAACAATAAAAGGATTCTTCAGGTTACATGACACCCGTTATGCTTGCAGGCAGTGTTACGTATAATATTCACAGATCAATATACCCTTCAGGAGTTTGGTGAGGCTCAGGCCGATTCGTACATTCGAGCGTTGTTTGAGACGTTTCAGGCACTTGCCGATACGCCGGGCATGGCACGAAAGCGTGATGAGGTAAGGTCTGGTCTCCGGTCTTACCCTGTTAATGCACACGTTGTGTTTTTCCGAGAATCTGAAACCGGCATTGTCATTGCCCGCATGCTTCACCAGTCAATGGATTACCAGTCAAAATCCTATTGATCGCCTATTCGTACGAGATCATTGTTTTTTTCTGATCTGACTACGGAGGTGTTCGGTCTTTCCGCCTTGATATTGGTCCAGTTGCGCTGGACTGATACCCTCATATCTCGCCTCCAGCCGTTTCCGGCTATCCTCCCGCTGTTCATCAAAATCTAGCCGTGAGCCTTTGCCGGTGAGTGTTTCCAGGTTGAGCTGCTTCAGGGTATCTGCATTCAGTTCCGGCAATTTGTTTTGCAGCTTCAGCAGTGCCAGCCACTCGCTCAGGTCGATTCGGTTCCAGTCTACTATTTGTAAAACCTCGGGAGTGATACCAGAACAATCCGGATGTTTGGCGGAACCCCAGCCCATGTTTAACTGTTGTCTGATTTGTACCTGCAGAATGCGTGACAGTGGTGAGTTGAAGCAGCAGTAGCTGTTGAAGCTCATGCTGCTTATTCCCAGTAATTTGGATTTTCTGTAGCTGCCGACCTTATGACAGGTCTTCATTTCCCGCTTTGCTGCCAGCTCAAACTCTTCATCTTCACATTTGTTCGTGATCTGGATGATGAGTTTGGTCATGGTATAGGCGGTGTAGAGCATGGTCACGGCACTGATCGCCGAAGTGATGGCTGGATTCATAACAAGAGCTTGCTGACTGAGTTGTCCACCCTGTGAGGCCAGGTTGTTGCCTGCTGTTCGGAACAACAGGTTGGTGGCGTCTTCTCCCAGCACTTTTTGGACGACTTCGGCCATCTTTCGCATGAGTTGTTGCTGCATATTGCCCAACAGAGATGACTGCGCTTCTTGCGACAGCTCTCCGGCAATAGGTTGGGCTGTAGCGGTTTGCGTGTGGACTTCAGCCGGTGTTGGCCAGAGTTTTTCGGAGAGCTTGTCCCAACTCTTTCCCACGCCTGACCATAGATTTTTTGCGGGTTGACTGAGCTTGTTAATGCCCTGCATCAAAGGTTCCCGCATTTTCTGGTACTGGCCGGTTAACTGGTTGGGGTAGTTTGATTGAAGATGGATTGCAGACTTATCGAATAGATACCCCATCAAAAGCAGGTTCAGGTAGCTTCCAAAATTGACATTGGTGGGCAGGTTGCAGCAGTCCACCATATTGAAAATACCTTTTTTGCAGGTGCAGGCTTTACCGCTGAATATCTGGCAGCCGCCACCATAAGGGTCGCACTCCATATCGTGCGCCATATGTTTTGCGGCGTGGAGTCCGCTGACCGCACTGGCAAAATCCGTATTATCAGCGTCGGTTATATCCGCCTGGCATTCTCCTAACATGCACTTCATAGGTTGGCCTTCACAGTGAATCCTTTCCTCAATACCGATGCGATTTAGTGAACCGGTGTAGCCGCAGTCGTAGCGGTCTTCCGAGGTGTAGCAGGTGCCACTCTTCTCTCCCAGACATCGATTGCCGAGAAATTCACAGTCAGGATTATTGGCGAACTGGGCGCAGCTATCGGGAGGCTGTTGTGTGGCTGTGGTTTTGTAATAAAAACAGTCAGCTTCTGCTCTGACCGTTTTACACTCAGAGGGTAGTTGTCGTGACAAGGTCGGATGCAACGGAATCACTTTGCCGTGAAGAGAGTGTTCGGTCTCTGTCATCTGTTCAAGACAGTGGAATTGAAGATTGCATAAACCGTCCTGTTGCCACTGTTTCATGGCTTGTAGTCGCTCCAGTTCGGAAGACGGTGTCCAGCGGTCTTCATCCACCAGTTGGTTCATATCAAAGTACAGTTTTATCAGGGCGTAGCCTTCACCTCTGTCTCCAACAGAGGTGCGTATTTTAACCGTGAGTTGATGATCCGGGCTTTTGAATACAGAGCTGTCCAAGGTTATAGGACTGTTCAGGTGAAAGTTCTCATCCAGCTCACAACCACCGCCGCTCTCCGGTGGAAAGTCACCATTGCTCTGCCATACCTTATGATCGTTAATCCAGATTTGCATCCGGTCATCCCAGCGGGCTTCCTGAATGACGGCGCGGGTAAGGGCTTCTGGCCTTGGCAATGTGACAGTGAATGTTTCTTCTTTGATACAGCAGCCGCAGCGGTAGTAGTTATCTGCGCCCCGGTCTTTGCCTAATCGAATTTGGATGCAGCCTTCATTGGCAGAACTGCTTTCACAGCTGTTCATACCTGCCAAGCCTGAACCAGAGACGTATTCAAGGAATGGGCTGATTCTTATTTTACGGCTAAGCGTTACGTTGTCGTCTGTGACCAATGCTCGGGTACACTCCCTGATATCCGGGCTATGCACCTGCCGATCCTGTTTCAGTACCAGCGTTTTCTGGTAATCACAGCCTTTAAAATGCTGGCGCAGGCGGGCAATAGTGGTACTCATCTCTGCATTAGAGTCGTAAATCGGGTTGCCCTGAGCATCGGTGGGCCAATGTTTTTGTTGTGACCATGTGTTGGGATGCTGTAGCGCATTTACACTCAGATCCATAGCCCCGAGAATCCGGTGTTCATTGGCGTCGGGATAGTAGCGGTCGGGTGATTGGTTCAGCAGACGCCAGGCTTCGCCTTCCGGTGACTGTTCGGTCTTCAACTGGGTTGCCCTGTGTTCGCCAAAGGTTTGCAAGCCGTCAAAATCCTCGTTTTGATAATAACCTTCCAGTTTTTGACGATGTTGCTGATCTTTGGACTGTTCCATGATGATCTTTGAATCAGAGCCAATAATCGGTTCCGGATTGCGGGTAACGGCTTCAGTCTTATGATTGATGTCGTTGAGCCACTGAGAGCGAGTGTGTTGCTCAAAGGTTTTAGCGGCTTCTTCTGCAAAGGCAGTGCTTATGCAAAAGAGAAGCAGGCAATACACTGTGTTGGGTCGACAGTATTTCACTGGCTCACTGCCGTCTGACAACAATCCCGGTACTGCCAGATCAAATACATGGCGTCGTCTTTACCCAATGGATGCCGGTGCATTCCCCATGTAGCCGCAGAGGCTCCGATCCAGTGGGCTTTCTGTTTTTCCGGTTCTGGCCAGAACATGCTCATCTTGTACTGGCTTTTGGGTAGCCAGGGGGTAATACGACTATGGCACTGTGCATCCTCACCTACGGTTTTTCGGGCAAGTCCGATGCGGTGAATCTTGGCTAAAGCTCTTGTTGCGAGCAGGCTGGTGTTGTCGGCGAAGTGACCATAAGTACTGGTGAAACCTGACAGAGGATAGATATTACCCCAGCTTCCGGCGCACCAGTGCAGATTGTCCATTGGTTGTGAATTCAAAGCAGCCAGACCGTCGGCAGTACAGGCATTCATCGCTGCAGGGTTGGCATAGCCAGCCAGATCCGGAGAGAGTAGGGCGGCCAGTTCTGGATGATTCCATGACGGATCGACTTCAGACAAGTTCATCAGGTCAAAATCCACTAGATCGCTGGTGCAGCCACCAATGCCAGTAAACATATTCAACATCTCAATCAGCGACAGGCTGTAAACGTGGGCGTGCATATAAGTCAGCCCTTTGGGAATATTGGCAGAACCCAACGTTCCCCAGCGACGCTGGTCAACCATCGGGAGCTTGTGGCCACCAAGAGCCATCAGGCAGCCCGGACTGCGGGTCAGTTCTATTAGTCGTTGAGGCCGCCAGAATCCGGTAGTTACGCCTGGATGAAACATGCCTGCACTGTCTTCGCACAGACACAGCCCTGTGCTGGTTTTGGCTCTGTGATTCGGCTCTTTACCTGAGCCCAGCTTTGCCAACCCGATTCGGATGGGAAACAGCTCTTTCCAGGGAACGGAAGTGATGAGCTTTTCAGAGAGAACTGGCACGTTCTGGCAAAGGGCTTTAGATGGGTTGTCAGTCGTGCCAAGCGCATAGGCTGGCTGTGAGGCTTTGGAAATCAAGGCTCTAATCCATGACAAGCTATCCAGCACCGAGAACGCCGAAACGGCTGCGGTAGTGACTCGCCAGTTATTATGGTTTTCAGGTGCCAGTAAAACGGGCAAAGAACTTAACTGGAAGCGCCGAATTAATTCCGGAGTTGCAACATACATCGGGTGTTTGTGCCAGATCGCAGGCAGCCGTTTAAGCTGCTGCAATGAGCCATTTGAAATCAGGATCAGAGCATTGGGATATTGTTGCAGCCAAGACGCCACGGCTTGCTGTTGTTGACGGTCATTGATATCCAGAACAACCATTGGGATGCGCCAGCTACCGGACAGTTTCAACACTCTACTGGACACCTGTCGGCTGGTTGGCAATGTCACTCCAAAAGAGAAGACTTTACTCTGTAACCGTCGTTGAGCCTGTGCGTTGATGGTCTGCCAATCTTGCTGTTGTAACCGCTGTCGCAATACCTCCAATAAATCCGGTTCACTGATTGGATAAGTCATTCCATAAGTGCCGATATTGCCTCGCTTGCCAGCATGGTATTGGCGCACCATCCAGTTAACCGATGTGACTCCAAATGCTGTGAGTTCTGTTTTACCATTGACTATCAGTGACATGGCAGGAACTTGATCAACCTGATCTTGCCTGAAGGCGACCGGATCAATCTCTACCGAAGCGGAAGAATTATTGGCTTTCAACAGCTGATGCCACTGCTGGAAAGCAACCGCCAAACTTTGCTGCCGTGAGTCGATACCCCTGACCACCAACACTTCGCTTTCAGAATGGCTCAGCAACTCATTCAGCAATGGTTGTTTCATGCTCGCTGAGACAAATAATTTGATATGAACGCTGCCCTGAACGGATAGAGTACAGCTGCAAAACCCGATGATCACCAGGCAGAAAAAGAGAGGCATGACTAAAAAGCTGAAAGTTGATTTCTGTCTTTAAGCACATGAAGGATCGCATCACTCAACGACAGACCTTGTGCCCGGTAAGCTCTGATTGCACCTTCATCCTCTGGATGACTTGAATACAGTAACTTCTTGAAAGGATTGAGAATCAGCCTTCCTATGCCAGAACCTTGCCCGGTAAGAACAAGGGCTTCGGAATATTTACCTTCCACCGTATGGACACTTCGCAATAGCTTGTAGCCTTCCGGTGACAGTGGTAGCCGTTGCTGTTTTTCCAGCTCGTTAATGGTTGCCACTTCCTGTTTCAGCAGGAACTGAGTGGCACTGTTGTCCAGCGCGGCTTTGCCTGCCGGGGTTTCATAAAAATCCTCAATACGCTGGGCTGCCATAAGGTTTGAGCCGTTAAAGCGACGAAAACGACGGAAGCCGTGTTCGATAAACAGTGCGGCTCCCTGAGTGTCCCGCATCAAGTTCCAGGCTTCGTCAATCACCACCAGTTTTCTTCGGTTCACATCACCAAAGTACATAATCTGCTGGATTAGATAAATCAGCTCCAGAATCACGACTCGTTGAAGGTGCTTCCGGCTGTCCAGATGGCGCAGTTCCAGCACAGTAAACGATTGGTTAATGTCCAGTGTATTGTCGTCACAGAAAAAACGTCCGTATTCACCCTTGGAGGTAAAGGCACTAAGCTGAACCGCAAGATCGGTAATACGCTCATCAGGGTGTTGCCGTAAGCGTTCCTGTAACCCATCAATCGTACTGCCAGTGGTTTCCTGCTCCCACAGCTCCCTGATCTGCTCTCTTAAACTGGCTTCCTGATAAGGCGTTAATGGTTCCCTCGGTGAAACCATCGCAATAATCAGAGCCAGCAGAATATCGCCTTCTTCCTCGTAGTCATGCACCAGTGCAAAAGGATTCATGCCAATGGTGCTGCCCTGATCAAAGTCCAGAAACAAGCCATCAAAGTGCTGGCAGAGTTTTTTGTAGCCTTCGCCTATATCCAGTGTCCAGCATTGCCCGCCACGAATCAGGACATTGCTGATGATTTCATTGACCAGTACGGTTTTTCCTGCCCCGGAGGTCGCAGCAATAATAGCGTTATAGTTGCTGTTGGACTCAAACATGGACAGGTTCATTAACTGCCCACGCCGGGACACCAGATTCAGCAATACTTCCTGATGACCAGACCAATCATCAAACAGTGGCAGCAGTGACACCGCATGACGGGTCGCCACTGTCTTCTCGTGCAGGGCAAGGGTCTGGGTGGCTTTCTGGGCATTGCCGGGTAAGGTGTTCAGAAACATGGGCAGCATGAAATACACATCTTCATAGAGCATGAATCCCAACTCACGGTAATAGCTGCTGGCATTGGACGACAACATGTCGGCTTCTTTCTGACTGTCGCAGTACAGCACCAGCGTAAAAGTCAGTTTCAGAGGTGCATCGCCCTGGTTCAATGCGCCAAACAACAAATCAAAATCTTTTTTGCGTTCCATCAGCCGCGGTTCAAAACGGGTAATCGGGCTGGATGCCTGTTGGATGGCAATCCGTTGCCGGTTATTCAGTGAAGTCTGAAGCTGGCGCACCGGCGGGAAATGCAGTAACACATGAATCTGGGCGTAGCATTTGATGCCCCGGTGTCCGTTCTGGCTGTCACCCATGTAATTAAAAGCCAACCCCAGAGCGGCAAAAGGCGGTAGCTGTTTCGCAACCAGCACTTTGACAAAACGTTGCTTCTGCCCTGTACCCAGAACCAAATGATCAGGGTGAACTTCCAGCGGTGTATCAGGATCAAACACCTGTTCATTCAGGGCATGTTCCGGTTCAGCAGCAATCTGGCTGAGCGCCCAGCGTCCCTGTTCAGGATGGTTGACCAGAATCATACTCAGTCGCAGCCAGTCATTCTGGCTCATGGGAGCCGAAGCCAGGCCTGCGGTTTCAATACCACCGGCAAACGTCTGTCGTAGCCGCTTAACCCTGAGCATTTCTTCATCACTGGGAGACCGTTGTCGCAGCGGAACTTTCACGGTCATCCATAAAATACCCCGCCGCAACTTCTGGTCATTGGTCATGGGCTGGTGAACCCCAGCCCGTAACTGCCGGATATTCTGGTCCAGCATGGCAGCAAAAGCAGAGTCCACATGCCCCTGTAGAGCCAATAGCTGCTCTATGGTCTGCATCAGGTCGGGGCTTAATACCAGTCCACACTGCATCAGGGCATCGTCCGGCCAGTCCTGATTGAGCAGTCCATTAAGGCGGTCATCCAGACCATTGTCCAATCCACTCATGGTCATGCAGAGAAATCCAAAGAACAGGTGTTTGTCGTCGCATAAAAACACATGACTGTTCGGGTCATAAGCTCTGGCAGTCATTAATGAGTCGGAAAATTGCTGAGGTTCCGGTGTCG
The DNA here is from genome assembly GCF_025562715.2 of Endozoicomonas gorgoniicola. NCBI lineage: Bacteria > Pseudomonadati > Pseudomonadota > Gammaproteobacteria > Oceanospirillales > Endozoicomonadaceae > Endozoicomonas > Endozoicomonas gorgoniicola. The sequence continues at coordinate 3,029,246 of NZ_JAPFCC010000001.1, read as the reverse complement.
GAACCGGACGCTTGGCAAACATGATTTTAATCTCAGTTGTGCTATGTTCACTGTGTAGAAAACAGAGATGCTGTCCGGTAAATCGGGTGGCGTAGAATCTGTTTTCATCCCTGAAGGGAGGTGAGTTATGAGTCTCTGGCAGCGTATCAAGCGGTTTAGTCGTAGCTTTATGATACTGGCGTTAAGTTGTCTGGTGCTGGAACAGGTTTGGTATTCAGTTGTAGTTCAGGGTTATTTCTTGGGTGTCCTGGTTTCGCCTGTATTTTGGGGGATTTTCTCTGTCGTGTGTTTTTATTTGCTGTGGCGATTTGATCCTGACTTCTGTATTGACATTTTTAAAGAAGAGGCTGATAAAACTGTAGAATATCATTTACCCTATGAATCCAATTTCATGAGTCCTAACTACTCACGTAAGCACCGCGAACTTGTCATGGGAGAATTTGCTTAATCTGGCTGGATGATTTTAGAGATATCATTTTTCGTTTCTCTCATAGCCCTTGTAAATTTGCCGGAGCTTTCTTGGAAGCGACCTACATCATGACCAAACAACCTTTGGCTGTTTTCCTTTTCCCGTGCCTGCAGCTGCTCTTTAACGCCTGAGCCAATATGTTCAGGAGGCATAGAAGTATCCAGGTAGTTGCCTTCCTGAGCATAAAGTTCCTGCCCTTTGAGTAGAGAACTAACAGACTGATCATATGCTTTCAGTTCTGGCTGATAAACACGGTTCATTTCGCCAATCAAGGACAAAGCTGAATGAGTGTGCTCGGGGTGGTCTGCTGCATGGGTCAAATGGTTAAATGCGTGCAAGCCCAGTGTTGCTCCACTTTCTCCCCAGCCACGACTGATTTCAGCGATTGCCTGCCCTGAGCGATGGCTCCGGTCTTCAGGTTCTGTACTTCGCTCGTAACTTGGGTCGCGGTCTTTAACCAGTGATGAAAACAGGCTTGCTTGAGTCTGTGTCAATCCATACTCAATAGCTTTATCGAATGCTTCACTGGATGTCATGCTCAAACCTTTTCCTTCAGTAGAAGGATTCCTGCCAAAACTGGATTGCGTTAACAAACCTGTCACCTGAGACTTATTTTGATCTGACCGTTCGAACCTGCCTGATAATGATTGACTGCCACTTAGGTATGAACCTGTCAGTGACTTCGCTCTGTCTGTCTGAAACCTGCTTCCAGAAAAATGCTGTTCTACATCATGTTTATCAATGGCTTTGGGAGTCGTTAACCTGCCAGATACATTCTCTGATACTTTCGGTAACTCATTCTCTTTCAACTCTTGATTAGCTAATGGGGTTGCGGTTTGTTTGCTGGTTTCTGATAGTCCTGCTTGTCCCAGAGCTTTACCCAACCGTTCAAAATTTTGCTGGGTAGGTGTATTAATATGGCTAGCCACCAGTGCTGCTGCCAATGCTTCTTTTGAATTAGCAAACTGCCCCTGAAACCGCTGTATGTTGTTGTTTACTGATTGATTGAAATCAGAGTCATAAGGTACATTTTGCAAAGTGGACATGGCCGCATCAGATGACGCCAGCTTATTTGCCCAAACTGCCGGAGCAGTATTCAATGCTTCACCTAATTGGTGCTGAAGCTGACTGGCTTCTTCATAACTTTTTTCGGAACTGAGGGATTCTTGTGCAGACTGTTGATATTGCTGGCTATCACTGACGCCCAGCTCCTTTATCCAGCTTTCCGAGTGACTATTACTGGCATCCATTGCCATCGCTTTATTGATCCGAGAATCCCAGTTTTGTGAAAAGCTTTCCTTGCTTACATGTTCCATAGCTTCCTTGAAATTAGTCTGCTGTATTTCCTTATTAGAACCTTGTTGATTTCTGGAATAATCGGCTTTAAGGCCTGTAATGTTTCCAATAATACTGCGGCCAAGCCCCCCGCCAGTTTCCATAACCTTTGATACGGCAACATCTCTGGACTGCTGTGAACTTAGCCCAAAATCTTTTTTAATATCCCTCGCCATATCATTCACCAGCTGAGCCACTTGTCCTTGACTGGACGACAGACTATCACTGAATTGCCGCATTTCTTTGGCATCAATACTTTCCCCGAAGCGTTGATGGAAAGCACTGGTTGTCGCCTGACTGAAAGCCAACCCCGCACTCTTTCGGGCGGCATCTTTGGACTGAACAAGGTTTGACAGCTGACTGCTGGCAGATAACGCTGGAACCACCTGATCAATCTGCCCTCGGGTAGCTCCCTGCTGTGGAGCAATACTCCAGCCAGCCTGCTGACTGATCGCAGAACCCGGCATCAGAACATCCGGTGTAGGAATCTTCTCGTTAACAAAATCACCACTTTGCATACGTCCTGCCAGATGGGTTGCGGTGATGGCACTGCCATAAAGCAGCATCAGTACCAGTGCAGGCGTTGAAGCTGCCATCATGCCTCCGACACCCAGCCAGTATTCCAATATCGGTCCCGCCTCCATAATCCCGCTAAAGCTGGTGAGGGGCGCAGACATATTTGCCATTGCACCCTTGGCGACCATGGAAATATAAAGGTTGTTGATGGCAAGTACAGGCATCCAGAGCTGAATCCATAACAGCAGCATCAGGTATTTAAACGCCAGCCGCACACCGAATAATCCGACACAAACCAGCAATCCCATCAGTGGTGTTACCGCAAAAACAAATCCCTCGATATAGGCCATCATTGCCCGCATACTGCTCAGGAACAGGTGCTGTTCACCTGCCCATTGTGAGTTCCTTTGCAGCAGAGCTTGTTGGGTCATAATGGCCGCCTGTGGTTGCTGCATCTGCTGGAGTCGTTCTACAGTGGCATCGTGATAGATGGGGAGCAAAGCTGAAGCCATCAGGAAGTTGCGGGAGGATTCAGCCTGTTCACTTAATGCTCTCAGGGATTCACCCAGTGAAATACCCCGTTGACTGCTCAACTCTGTCTGTAACTGCTGGTCAAAGAAAAGCTGGGTTTGTTGCCGTAACCACAGAAATGCTTGGTTGCAGGTGACATTCTCCCCCTGTGATTGTGCGGTTTTAAAAATCAGGGTTCCGAAGACTTCTGACGGGTATTCCAAGCCGGACAGTATATTGGGGTTATCAAACACGTCCTCTATGGCTTTACGGTTCTGATCCAGTCCGATCAAGGTGCATTCCTTAATGTAGTTCAGCCATGACTGGGCAAGATGCCTGTTGGTGTGAAACCGTTCCATCGCAAAACTTCTGGCTTCTATCATGCGAACCAGGCTGGACATATAACCACTGCGGGTTAGTCGTGTGGCATCCGTCGTATGGAAGGTTTGTTCAAATGTCTCTGTCAGCTTCCATGTCAGTGATGACAGCATGGAAGCGGTCAGCGCAATACCAAAAGGCACATCATCGACCTTGCGGTTGGTATCGGTATAAACGTCGTAAATATCCACGTCGATACCCTTGTATCTTTTACCACCGGCAGGCAAGCCAAAGAGTGCCGAATAAATCAGCAGGCTCAGTAACAAGTGCTGAAAAGCCGGAAACTTACCCGCGATCAACCCTTGCAAGGCCAGATAAAACGCCCCGATGGTAAAGCCAATCTTGATGGTCATGACAAAATCGGGATTACCGACCATCATCACAAGGCCATTCAGAATGGTGTAGAGGAAATTTGCATCCCCAATGCTGTATACCGTTTCCATGATTTGTAACCCCTACTGAGCTACTAACTCACCGAAAAGCCTTACAGTTAAAGGGATAGCAAATAGTAGTGCTACTATATCCGCCTACTATCAGGCTGATTTGACCAGATTGTTGAAATTGAAATAGTAGCAACATCATTATCCATTGGCTCTTCGCCCCGGATCCACCATAAAGAACTAAAAATATTAGCGACTACCGAGAAAATGGATAAATTTCAAAACCGTCATCAATTTTATTACAGAAAACGTAAAGGTGTGCATAATATTCAGCTAAAAAACTCATGAAATTATGCTTTTTATCGAACCACACCTCTCCTACATCTGGATCAAAAAAAATGGCGTCAACATCACCAATCCAGGCAGAAACTGCGTGACTCGAACTCCCTCGGAAATAAATAACGGCATAACACTGGGTAAACACAACTAATGCTTCATAAATAGCGCCAGAAGGTGGTTGTTTTTGGATGTGTTGGACGAATTTATAACTCCATCCTCCTACAGTCTTAGAGGAGCTTGCTTGTAAAACGTTATGATTAATAAGGACAGGAGAAATTCCTTGACCCATCAAGAAGTTTTTGACGCTTTCAACCGTCGATAAACACTGTTGAAGATAGCCCGCCTTATGCCAAATGGTTACATCCAAGTTTGCATCAGATTTTATATGATTGGAAAGGCTGCCCTCATGAGCATGGTAAACAATCCATAAAGTGCTGAGTGCCGTACAAACACCAGGCATATAACGTTTCAACTCTTGTATAGAGGATAACGGCTCGTCTTGAGAGAACCTCCAGGTGATATGCCCATGATGACGATTTACTAAATCAATAAGCCATTCTTCAAAAGTCATTTTCTTATCCGAACACAAGAATGTGCCATTCGACTCTCAAGTTTTTCTTTGACCGAATGAGCAGCCATGTGAATTCTTACGCTGGTCTCGCTGCTTCCACTCAGGCTTTAAGGCTTCGCAGAGCTTTCATCGTAGCAACAGGAGGCTAGCTGAACCAAGCTTGGAAGATGCAACTGATTTCTTCTTGATGTTTGACCTTAATCTGTGCAGTGTGGGCAAGCGCCTCCCGCTCCCGTTGACGGGTGCGCAGCCATTGGCTGTGCCACTGATTCGATTGCGCTTTGAGCTCTATGTACTCCATTTTGCTTAACGTTGCTCGCGCATAAGCAAAAGGTGTTTTCACGATATCAGCTTCAGTGGTAGTGGAAAGAACTGAAGAAAGCATTCAGGAAATATAGTTGAACATGGTCAAATAGTCATGCTTCAGATGGGTTCACCGAATGCTTACACTATATCCACCTACTATCAGGCTGATTTGATCGGATTCTTGAAGTTGAAATAGTAGCTATTTCGGTGTTATTACCATATCTGTCACTGGTGGGTTGACTGAGAACTGGAACGATACTTGTGGTATTTCTGCGCTTCATACTGGCTGCCCTGATAGCGTCCCTGTTGTGCCACGGCCAGCATATGGCGGTAATCCTGAATAAGTTCACCCCAGCGACCATAGCGTTGTCCCAGCCGGTGCAGTTCCTGCTGTAGCTGCTGCCGTGAACTTCTCAGCGTTGTCTGAAGCTGCTCAGAAAAAGGATTCAGGTCGCCTTCCATGTTGACCAGCGCCTGCGCCACCTGATGCAAGTCTTCAATAAACTGATGCACGATGTAAAAAGCGATATGGGGTGCAGCCTGAGCTATAAACTGTCTGGCGAGTTGTACATCGGCTGTAGTCAGGTTTCGAATCATTCCGCCAGTGCCAACGGGCAGGCTTTGTAAAACCGACAAAGGTCGTACGGAGTTTGAGGTTCTCGATAAAGCACTGCCTGCATTCTGATCCCAGTGGTCAGCCACCGCATTCAATAACTGGATTAGCTGCTCTGACAGGCCGGTAATCTGCTGGCTGTCTTGCAACGACAAGGATAAACATTGATCACGATCCTGACAGCGATACAGTCTCGTCTTCTGGCTCCCATAAATCAGATCTTCCACTTTCAGATGATTCCCCACGTAGGGAAAAATGATTGGATTACCTTCACCATTCATGGATACGACAACCGTTCCGGTCAGACTCATGACCGCTTCCCGAAAATCCGGACTGCTGATAGCGGATGACTTTTTCAGGACATTCCAGACAAGATTGCCCGTCATCCGCTGTTTACTCTGTTCACTGGCGGACTGGCTCCAGGCTTTTACCGGATCACGGTTCGCCAAGCCCGTTCCGGTAAAAGCCTGAAAGGTATCAGCCACATTGGCACGACTGATATTCAACGATGCGTCGGTCTGAAACTTCTTCATAGCCGCAGGCATGGGCAGGCTGTTTACGATGCCTTGCCCCATCTGGCAGGAATTCGAGAAGAGACTGTTCAGGTGCATAATCTTTTCCTGCAGGGCTTCAATATGCTGGTAGGCTTTCTCGTTCATGGCACTGATGGCCAGACCCAACAGATAGCCGGAAGCGTTACCGGCAATATCCCGGATCAGCTTGTTGAACTGCTCACTATTGATAAATGAGAACGATCCGCCGTATAAATCAATACCCCCACAGCCTGCACTAAAGTTGGGAGGGACAAAGCCGGTCAGGTTGGTTTCATTGATCGAGGTTCTGGCATGAAATGAGCCACCCGTAATCACACCGCGTCTCTGGGACTGATAAACCGCCGGAGAACTGGAAGATGAGAGAGTGTTAAGCATTTTGTTCAGTTCCTGCTGAAGCGAACTGGCGACAGAACTACAGGAAATCAAGATCAGCCATAAAACCAGAAATCGGTTCATATCATGCCAAAGGTAATAATGCCTGACTTTCATCGGTTTCTGCCGGAATAGTATCTGTCTGATCCATGACCTGATGTCGGACAGAGCGATATTTTTTATTGCACTCAAACAGCACTTTGGACACTTTTTGCATCCATGTCATAATATTCTGCTGGTGTTCCTGACGGGAAATCTGTTTCAACAGCCACTGCTTATCAAAAGCCTGTACCACTTGATCAAAGTGATTCAACAACTGCTGGCAGCAAAGTAACTGCGGTGTAGAGCATTCAACAGACACATTTTTCGGGTTCGAATATTTCAGGTTAATGTTATTATGAGGCAGTTTTTTTCGGTCTTGCTCTTCGATACAGACCAGTAAATCATCATCAAGGTCATCAAAGGCTTCTACAATCTCGTTGATGGTCTGCCTTACGGGCTCATCAAGCTCCGGCTTATTCCTGAACACCACTTCAAGCATATAAAACATGCCTCCCAGGTTATGGGTCAGCCAGTTTTTCATGCTCTGTGCCTGACGGGTTTGCAGCTCAAGTTCAAATTCGATCACGGGACGGGAAGAATTCATTTAAAAGCTCCTGCACCCCGGGTTGCCTCCCATCTTCCCGGAGTGCCTGTTTAGGCACGCTACCGCTCATCACCGGCCGTAGGCGCATTAGGCAAATACAATCCTGTAGTTTGATTTCAGAAAAACGAGAGGGCACCTTCGCAGATGATGAAGTAAATCAGGGACTAAAAAGCAAAGAGTGAGAAAGCATCAAATAGCGTTCGATGCCAGAACAAGAGATATTTACACGACAATCGGTAGATACTGCATAGAAGCAAAAATGACAGTAAAACCAAACAGAGCAGTTGCCATGCAAGGGGAATAGAGTTGTTCGCCATGATGCACCTCAGTTGTGTGCTCATGCCGAAGTCATGAACTCAGCTATATTTAGCTGGGTTTTGGCTTTAACGGCAATCGTAATGGTTTGATGTCCAGACTAAACAGGTTAACTGGCTCCACCCAGTTAGCTGTACTCACTACAAACTCCCTGTGAATAGTGTTCAGAGTTATTTAGCACAGTGATCAGTCAGAAGCACGGCGTGTAGTACTAGAACTATCGTTTATTTCTGGCATAACAGAGTCAGAGCTATGAAATATCATCAAGCAGGTTCCGCAGAATCAGAGTCTTTGCTGCCTCTCGAAATCCGCAGGGTGCCTGAGAAGTTAAGTGACGGAATAGAAGACAGGTGGCAGTGGTTTGACTATGCAAGTCTTTGGTCTGGCATAGTGATCTGCGTGTCTGGCTACAGCATAGGCACTTTACTGGTCATAAAATTTGGCCTGACGATCCTGCAGGCCCTAACCATGCTTGCAGTATGTGGTTTTATAGCCTTTTTACTCAGTCTTCTAACGGCAGCGCCAGGTTATGAGCATAGAACCAATACAGTGGTTCTTTTATACAGAGTATTTGGCAATAAAGGGGTCATATTGCCTGTAACTGTCAGGATGATGGTTTGTTGTGGCTGGTTTGGAATACACAGTCTGTTTGGTGGAATGGCAATAAACCTTATTCTATGTTCAGTATTTCCTTCATGGATGCAGCTTGGTGGAGCGGGTGAGGTTGTAGGCTATTTCACCTTTATTTTAATAAATCTTATAGTCTTCAGACATGGCATAAAATCCCTGATAAAGCTCCAGTGCTTCTGTGCTCCGCTATTGCTCGTTATTGGAGTGCTGCTGATCATTTGGGCTAACCATACGATTGACTTTAACTTCCTCAAAACTGCCCAGACAGAGCCTGCTCAGGTAAGTGATTTGATACAAGCTGGTGTTATTGTATGTGGTAGCTGGTTTAGCTTTACTTTTTTTATGTCAGACTTTAGCCAGTTCAGCAGAAGAAAAAGTGATTATATAATAGGGCAGTTTGTGGGGTTCTATTTAGGTAAATTATTGTTTGGCGCATTTGGAGTTCTACTGGGTGCGGCATCTTTGAAAATTACTGGTTTATATCACTTTGATATTGTCTCCCTGATTAATGAGGTGGGCAGTCCGGTAGCAAGAGTTCTAGGATTAGTCATAGTTCTTATGGCTACTTTAACTACTACTGTAGCTGCATGCCTTGCAACATCTTCATTGGATCTTGAAAGTTTAGTAACAAAAATAACAAGACGTCAGGCAATGTTAATTGTTTCAATTTTTGCCACTCTTGTTGCTCTTCCACAACTTTTATACAGGTTGGAGATGATTTCATACGGTGGGTTAATTTCGCTGTTTACTGATTTCTTAAAGGTTTATTCGAGCGTGATTAATGGGCTTATTGTTATTTTTCTTATAAATTACTATGTTCTGAACAAAATAAATGGCACATCATTTAAAAGTGTTAATGACTACTGCTGGCAAGAATGCTTGTTGAGTCTGTTGCTAATAGCTTTTACTTTTTTGTCATATCTTTCTGACAAATATAATTTCATTTGCTTTTATTCAGGTTTTGTAAATATCTTCGTGGTTTTTCTGGGATATCTGTTGTTCGGATTGATAAGAAATAAGAAACAAATTATGTGTAATGGATGAGAGGTTTATGAATAAATTAAAAGAATATATAGCTGTTGAGTATTTTTCTGGTTTGCTGAAAGTTCTGGCATGCCCAGGGGATAAATTGCCTATAAGGGTTAGTTATTCATTTTCATTTTTATACCAGGAGAGTGGGGTCAAAGTATTTTTATGGCCAATTAATGATAATGCAGGAATTACGCCATCTATTAATATTAGATGGCGAGGGGAGTATGGTGTCATCTATCAGTGTAAATTAGTTATAAAAATTGATACAAATGGCTATACCGAATTTATTTTATCACCAAAAGGACTAAAAGTGGTTAAGCTGACAAGCATGTTAGCAGTTGATACTGAGGTTGATTTTGTAGGGGATGTAGCATCCATGGAGAAAGTTTATCATTATCTTTATATTTCTAATAATGCATTGAATCTGTACACCAAATTGTTAAAAAAAGATGATGTGATTGATGAGTTAGAAAATTCTGAAGTGCAGGAATTGAAGAAGCTAACTGAAATTTTGAGTTGTTCTATCCAAGATAAAAATGTTAACAAAGCAAAAGAAATTCTCTCAAGGTTGTCAAAGTGGGACTTTAAATTATCATGTATTTAGGGATTTTGCTTTTTATAATCGACGAGTTTTTTTATATCTATTTGGCGACGGAAGTCTTCTACAAGTCTTCCTTCTTCAGTGAATACAGCATCATTAATCCAAAGTTGAGTTGGCTCTGCGATAAACATTTTTCTCTTTGATATGAAAGGTTTGGAACTGCGAACTAACTTTTCAGGACTTATAGTTTTTCTCATGCACTCTTTGGAGAATTCAAGCTCGTCATTGTCAGTAATTTCTCTTGCTATGCCTTGTATATAAAGTCCTTTTCCTTCATATAACGAATCTGATGAGTCAAATACTACAATGAAAACGTTAGTATTATCCTGTATGTTTAGAGAATGTACAGAATTTTTGGTGGATGCCCAATAAAAATTAAATTGATCATCAATGGCAACATGGACGGGTGTGTTCCAGGGGTTACCATTCTTTCCTGTTGTAGCTATTACTGCATACGGAACGGTCATAATTATATTTAAAATAGTTTTGTAATCATCTAGATAATCATGCATAGCTCTTTTCCTGTCAGATCTTTAGGCAAATAAAGATACCATTGTTTTTGAATAGCGAACTCTTTTAGCTGTTCTTTATTGTCAACATTTAACTTGAATTTCAAAGTGTCGAGTTGTGCGTATATTGTTCTAATGCTTTTGTTGCGAATATATGCAATCTGTTTTTCATTAAACCCTATAAGGTATAGAAACAGGCTAGTAAACATTGCATCACCAATACCATCTGGTGATCCAATAGTCATAACCATATCGGACAGAGTTATTTTATACTCAGCTTGTATCTTTTTCTGCTTTTCTATAAAAATGCGGGATAACAGTTTTGCATGACCATTCAAACCAATGACCAAATCATTTTTTATTATCGGTGAGATCGTACAAATGCTCGCACGATAGCCCTTGTGATATTTACAATAATGTACGCCAAAAGTAGAAACAGCCTGCCTGGATACAATAGTTCGATTGTCCTGAACTTCAAACCGATCCGAACAGCACTCAAAGATTTTGTTAGGAATTGCAGAATAATGCCTGCTGACAGCATCAAATTGTTTTGCGTTAAGGTCATACCAGTTATACCAAGCTGGGTTTACATAACAGAATTGATGATCAAGATTGAGAATGGCATGCATATCACCGGAGTTATCCATCTTCTTCCGGTCAGTATTATTAATATCCATGTATGGTTCCTCACTGTAAATTAGTACGGGCAAGGGCATGAGGCTGCTGGTTTTGTAGGGGCTCATGAAATCAGAACAAAAGTTCTAGTACAAAATTCAGGTAGCTATAAAATGCCTGTGCTAAACATTTACTTGAGGAAGAGCAGACAAGTGGGTGGAGCCACTTGTCTGCGGTTAAGCTGATTTCGACTCATCGTTGCCGTCAAAGCCACTTTTCAGCTCCTGCTAAATATAGCTGAATTATGGCTCTGACATAAATTTTGGAGTTTTTAACATGATCTATTCTAGATTGTCCTGCTCAGTTAGCCAGCTGCTTTTCAACACAAAAGCAACTGATTAATTAAGATCAAATTTTACACCACTATAACCATTTTCAGCTTCAGTTTTCTGTGTGCATCATGCCCGCAGCCTCCCAGCTATCCAACAATACTTTTCAGCAAGCCCGTTTCCTCACCACTCCACAAGACAGCATTTTATGCACTGACCCCACAGGCTACCTACAGGAAAAACAGCTCAGCCTGGAATTGATGCAACAACTGGTGGGACTGAGAATTACCCAGGACCAGTGGTACGGAGAATGCCTCGAATACCCACTGATGAATACACAGGGACAGTTATGCGGCTATGAACGGATATACCCAAGGAGCGTATTACATAAACGATGTCCGGAACGTTTCAGTCCAAGTGACAACAAAAAAGTCACCCGCCATACCCAGACTTCAAAGGGTTTTGCTCTGGTGGGGATGAGTATTGCAGAGCTGCCTGACTATTTAGGTACAGTAAGAATCGTGGGAGGGGTAGCCGATAGTGTCAGCGTTTATCTGGCAACAGGTGAACCCGTCATAAGTATTGTTGGAGAGAACAATGCCGCGTCCATAGTGTCGCAGCTAACAGAGCAGTGGCCGCACCTGAAAAATCAGTGGGTGGTCGCACTGGACCACGACCTGCCAGGAATCTTTGCCTGCCAGCGAACGGGCTACCAATGGCTTGTACCTGAGCAGTTTGGCGATGACTGGAGTGATGTACGACAGCGTGAAGGATTAGCCGCTCTTAAACAGCAACTATTACAACCTGCACGACCACCACTGGTTCCGGTTGACCTGCAAACCGTCACAACAAATTCACTGCTTTCAGACAGAATCAGTGAGCAGAATTTCAAGCAGGCCATAGGTACTTTGCAATCGGTTTGTTCTGAATGCCCAGTTCAGGCCGTCAGTGCTGCCCTGAAAATCATTCAGCGGTTCCACCATCTGGTGCCAGCCCGGCTGTCTGAGCAGCAAATGATGGATGCAATCAACATGGCCTGTCGGTTCTGTGTGCATCCTGACACGCTGAAAGCCCTGTCCCATAAACTGTACGGCTATCGTCAGCAACAACTGGACGTCGTTCGTCAGAATGATTCGTTTTCACCAAAGTTGATCCAGTCTCTGGGGACTCAATATCACCGGATCACAGACAGCATCAACCCAAGAACCATTGATCTGAGTCCAGAGCAGTTAATTTTTATCAAAGCAGGGCATGGCACCGGGAAAACCAAAACCGCCAGAGCGCTGGTTCATGGTCTGAGCCAAAATCCGGAAGCCCGGATTTTATCGGTCAGTGCTAACTGTGCGCTGACACAAGAAGTAGCCGAAAGCTTTGGACTGGATCATTATCAAAGCCTGCATCCAGAAAATGCGGCGACGGTTAACAGATTGGCAACGACGGTTCATAGCCTGAACAAGTTACAGGTAACTCCGGTCTATAAAAACTCTGACGGTTCCATCAAGAAAATAGATGTACTGTTGCTCGATGAGATTACCCAGATACTGTCGGCGTTTACCAGCGGTAAAATCGACCGCCCGGAGGCAGTATTTTACACACTGCTGGACTTGATCGAAAAAACCATCGAAAACAGTGGTGTGGTTTTGTGCATGGATGCGGATTTATCGTCAGACTGCCTTTGGCAGTTCCGTGAATGGTTCCCACACCTATGCGACAGAATGGAGGTGTATGACAAGCCCTTTGAAGACATTGATATCAAGGTAGGCTTTGGCACAGGAATCAAAGCCAGAAATGCCGCTATTGCCGACTTGCAGGATCGGATCAAGCTGGGACAGATTATTACCGTGGCTTCCGACAGCAAAAAGCTGGTCAATGACTTGCGGGAGCAAGTTGAGCAGAGCAACCCAAATCTGAGTTGCCTGTCCATTCATGCCAATAACAGCTCACACCAAGAAGGTAAGTTATTTTTACAACAGCCCGAAACAGAAGCCCCGAAATACTCTATGGTGCTGTATTCTCCTGCGATTGTGGGCGGTTTGTCTGTTACCAGCGTTAAACCGGATCATTGCTATGTCTTCAGCTACAACAAACTGGATGCCCCGGCCATCATGCAGCAGATGTTCCGTTACCGCAAAACAGAGGAATTTACCGTGATAGGGGATTTAATGCCGCCCTCCAGAGATTGCGAGGACTTCTTACAGCGGATTCACTGTCTGGAGCGTATGGCGGGATTTGATGCTTCAAAACCTGCTTATGCCAGTGACTATGTGGGATTTGTCGAGCGACAAAGAGCCAGTAAAGCAAGGCTGTTAAAGATGGGTGCCAATGCTCTGTGGAATTATCTGGAGCAACGCAAGATTACGGTAACGCCATTGTCTGAAAGCCAGAATCCGGAGGATGACAATAGCGGTGTTGCCGACGAGTTAAAAGCTATACGACAGAAACACAGGGAAGAACTGCCCCGAAAATTAGTTCAGGCAAAACGGCTGTCTGAAACGGAGTATCAGCAGCTTTCCAGTCAGTCCTTAAAGACAGAAATCGAACAATTAAGCTGCCAGCGTTATCGAATTGGTCTGGAGCTGGGTATTGATGCGACACAACTCACTGAAGACGATTGTGATTTCTGGTTGGACATTGGCGCGAGAAAGTTCAGTCGGGCTTGCATGACGCCCTTTGCCAATAATCTGAGCCTTGCAGCCCATGATGACGACAGAGATACACCGCTTTGCCATAGGAAATATGAGTCGCTGGAGCAGAAATACCTTCATTATCTGACTGAACCTCTGCGCGATAACAACGGTTGGCTGAACGAGTGGACAGAAACAGAAGCTCGGCAGGTAGTAGACAGGGTGATGCAAATAGAGAAAGAGTTTCCATGGGCGTTAAAGCGGCTGGGGTTAATTCCGGCTTCCATGATTCAGGGAACAGGGCAGTATCAAAAGGTAGTGCGCCCGAAACAGCCCAATCGCTATATTAGCTTTTTGTTGAACCAGTTGGGTCTGAAAACAGAGTCAAGACAAGTACGAATCGGTAACGGGCAGAGGGCGCGATACTACCGGTTTGAGCTGAAGTCTTATCAGCGCATGATGCATTATATTCAGCTCAAAGCCACAAAACAGGGGATGAACAGGGTGTCACAGATTAAAGGGAAATTATATAAGCCGGAGGCTTTGGGGCAGTCACCAGAAACATTTGCTAACTGGCATGAGAGACGTTGGAGCTGTATAGCCAGGCAGCCATCAACGGGTAATGATACAGTTGTACAGGGAGCCTTAAGAGCCATACAGAAAACAGAAAGACTGAGGCTACGGCCACAAGTTGGTTTGCATGGTGATGCCAAGAGTCATTTTGAAAACTTCTGAGCCTTGTCGGCTTTCAGTTTTTGTAGAATCTGATTACGCCCAAAGACCTCTGCAAAGGCTTTGGCATCGTTTCCAGCCTTATTGGTCTGGGCTGTGTCACAACCTTCTTGCATTAAGCGATAAGTCATAGAGAGTTCACCACGGAATATGGCGGCCATCAGGGCAGTATTACCCTTGTTGTCCTGCAAGCAAGGGTTGGCACCTATTTTCAAAAGGTAGTCAAATGCATTACGCTGGCCATTGTAAGTGGCTACCATCAGGGCCGTATATCCTTTTTGATTACTGGCATCCACAGGAAAACCAGCCTCCGCAAATGTGCTTAATACTTCGGTGTTATTGGTGCGGGCTGCGGCAAAAAAGTAATCTAATAATTCATTAGCCTCTTTTTGGCTATTGCTGCCCCATGTACTCAGTGACACAAAAAGAATACTAACCAGAGTCAGTGTACGGTTCATAATTCTATCCGGAATGATAGAGGCTATAGAAACATAAGCCGTTCCAAATAGCCTCATTTCAATCAATACGCCTTAAATAACGGGTATCACATGGCCACCAGATTTTTAACTTTTCTCAGGTCACCACCAACAGCTTTGGCCAACCGGGTCCCATAGTTTTTGTCTGCCTGATAAAAGTGGCTCAGCATAATGTGCCTGGTTTCGTCGTCCCTGACCTTTCCAAGATCACCGGCCAGATTACTGATCAGGTTATCTTGCTCTTCCTTGCTGAAGCTTCGATACAGTACACCAGCCTGGGCAAAGGGTTGCTGCTTGCTGATGGCTTTCTGTTGGTAGTTTCCACTCAAAGGCATTGCACTATAGCGCCCTTCCAAACTTTCTGTTCTTGGGTCAAGACGGCTCGGCTGGTAATTAACATCGGATGTCTGATTACCCTGGTTGCCCTGACCATCCTGATTCCAGTTAGTAACAGGAACTCTGGCACGGTTTATGGGGAGTTGCTGATGGTTGGCTCCCAAGCGGTACATCTGGGTATCGGCGTAGGAAAAAACCCGGCCTTGTAACAGGCGATCTTCCGATGGTTCTATACCCGGTACAAGATTGGCCGGTGCAAATGCTGACTGCTCAGTTTCCTGAAAGAAATTATCCGGTACCCGGTTCAGCGTCATAGTACCCACTTTGGTTTCCGGAACATCCAGCCATCTCTTGGTTGCGTCGAGAGGATTATAGTCAAAGTCATTTAACTGAGAGGGGGATAGTACCTTAACGTACAGGTCCCATTTGGGGTAGTTTCCTTTTTCGATAGCAGTATACATATCACGAGTCGCATGACTAAAGTCTTTGCCTTGTATCTCAGCGGCTTCACTGGCATTCAGATTGTTAATGCCCTGCTGGCTCTTCCACTGGAATTTAACGTAGGAAACTTTATTCTCCTCATTAATCATTTTATAGGCATGTACGCCAAACCCATCCATCTGCCTGAGATTAGCCGGAGTTCCGTAGTCAGAATAAACCCAGGTCAACATATGAGTAGACTCTGGCACGTGGCTGAAGAAGTCAAAGAAGCGGTTAGGGTCCTGCTGATTAGTCACAGGTGAAGGCTTCAGGGAATGAACCATATCCGGAAACTTAATCGCATCCCTGATAAAGAATACAGGTAAATTGTTACCTACCAGATCCCAGTTCCCGTCATCCGTATAAAATTTGGTGGCAAAGCCTCTTGGATCACGGAGAGTTTCGGGAGACCCCTTTCCATGAATGACCGTTGAAAATCGAACGAATACAGGAGTTTTTTTGCCTTTTTCAAAGACAGAAGCAAAGGTTAAGTCAGAAATATTTTTGCTGGCAACAAACTCACCATGAACACCGGTACCACGAGCATGCACTACACGCTCAGGAATACGCTCTCTGGCAAAGCGTTGCAGTTTTTGAATCAGTTGAACATCCTGAAGGAAAACTGCGCCTTGCTCCCCAGCTGTATAGGAATTCTGGTTATCACCCACCGCTGCACCATTATCCCGAGTGAGCGTTTCAGCCTGAGTGCTGGCTGCAAAGATAGTCGAAAATAGAATGCTGTATTTAAAAACCTTCATAAGGTCCCCCTTTCAAATAAATGCTGCCATCTGATAACGGCGCTGATACAAACCATTGTGAGCACACCAGCACTGGCAGTATTTTTTTTGTTTTTTTATAGAAAGGTCATTACAACAGTAAAGCGACAATGTTTATAATTTGCTTTGGATATGTCTTCAATAGATAAAATCTATTAAACGAAAAACGGAGGCTAATTCATGGAGAGTAAGGCAGCGGAACTTCTCCGCCAGCTTCTCGCAAAATTCAGCATGAACCTCTCAGCTCACTGAGCTTCCATCAGGCAAACCCTCCACCATTTCAATCCCCCAGTGTGCAAACAAATTCGGGTATTGCTCTGAACCCCTGTCAGTGACCTCCAAAATATTGAGAACCTGCTTTAAAGCCGTTGCGTCAAATCCGGTAGCCAGCTCAACACGAAGCCAGCCGGTGCTGACAAGGGTGATGCCTGTTTCCGGTGTTTTTTGGTGTTGCGGCTCTTGTGCGACAGAAGCAGAAATCAAAGGCTTTGGCTCTTTTAATCGAGAGCGGACTGAGTGATCCTTTGATTATCGAAGCGTCTTTTATGGTAGCCGAATGTTTTAACCGGGAGTTCATGCCTGCGGGCATATTCGGACTGGGAGAGCCCGCTTTTGTTCCAGGCTCGGATATGGTGTTTCCAGAAATCGGTGGGGCGATGGGTTGTCATGGCAACTTCCTGAATGTTTGGAAGCATTAGTGTTCAGGATTTTACAGAGGGGTAGTAGATGTAGTTGGCCTGACGCTTACATATAAACTCGGGCTTGTTTCCGTTAAAGGCTTGCGGATCAGGTTTCATCATCCTCGGTGACTCGCCCGGTGCGGATCCGCAAGCCGTGATGAAGTGGGGGCTGGAGGTTAGAGGCCTCAGGCTACCTGATTTATTCGAAAGTTAACTTATATACTTCTGTTCAATGTTAAAAATGTATAAAGAAACATTTGTGCTTTCTACATGATATTTGTACATTGCCTTTGCTCATACGAGCATACCTTTGGATTGAGCAATGGCAAATATGAAAGAGGCCCAACTGAGCATTGAACAAGGGAAAAAAGAGCAACTTGTTCAGAAGTTAAACTCCGTTTATTGCGAACGGGAAGCTCTTGAAAATCTTATTCGAGCCTGCCAATGGAACACCCAAGGCAGCAGGTCGGCAGAATTTACACAAATCCTCTCGGCCGTTTCTCCTGATACGCAGAATACCCGACAGCAAGGGCAGCAAACTGTCCAACCTTTTACTCCGTCAAATGAAGTGGCTGAGAGAATCAGCATGATGGGAGCAAGAATTCCATCAACTTATCACGATTTGAGTGAATATTCTAAGATTGAGTCTCCCCCACAAAGTACTGATGTGCAAAAAAATGCTGATTACTTGGCTAAAGTTTGTGAGCAGTTCTCTCAAACTACAAGGCAGGCGATCCAAGCAGCGCAGCAAGCTCATGATGAAGTGACTGTGCAGGCACTCGCAGAGCAACTTCACCCAGCCGAACAATTAGCAACTCAACTAAGACGATTCCAAAATTAACCTTGACTTCTGTGCTTCAAAGGAGTGAGGCACAGATCTCGCTTTTTCCGCATAACACCTGCTTCAGCCGCGTGCCGAAGGCACGTCAGGGTAGTGAAGCGAGCGAACTGAAAGTGCTTGTTGAACCAAGCCGCTACGCGGCAAAAATCACAAAATTGACTTTCTAGCCCGAATATTTCATGAAAGAAGGCAAGTTCTGCCCAGTCACTTGATATGATTGGGTCGACCAAAAAAATGCTTCGGAAAAAGCAAACCGGAACTTGCCATGACCAAATCTACACAAGAACAACTTCGTTTTCACCCGTCAAATAGAAAAACTGTCCGTGCAGACTTCAATGGTGGGGAATTATCCTCTGATTTTGGTGCATTGCTGCTGCGGGAAACCATCCTTCACAGTAGACTCATTGAGAAGTTGAGCAGTGCCATCAACGACAGACGTCATCAATCCTATATTGATCATCCTTTGCAAGACCTTCTGGTCCAGAGAGTCTTGCAAATGGCTTGCGGTTATGAGGATGCCAGCGACAGCAATCATCTGCGTAAAGACCCTATGTTCAAGCTCGTCACCGGACGGAACCCGCTGGACAATGATAATCACCTTGCGTCAGCGTCCACTTATACAAGACTGGGGCAGTCTATGACCCGGGCAGACATTTACAGGCTCGCCAAGGCACTCGCAGAGCACTTCATCAGCAGTTACGAACTACCTCCTGCAGCAGCGATTATCGATCTTGACCATACTCCTGCTATTACTCATGGCAGTCAACAGATGAACCTGTTCAATGCCAAGCCAAGTATCAGGATTACTGTTATCTACCTCTGATGATTTTTGAGGGACTCAGCGGCAAGTTGATTACAGCTGTTCTTCGCCCGGGAAAAACACCTACAGGTGAAGAAAATGCTGCCATTCTCAAGCGAGTCATCAAGCTGATCCGTAAAAGATGGCCGAAAACCCATTTACCGGTTTGTGGAGACAGCCACTTTACCCAACCAGAGTTGATGCAGGTTGTTCAGGATGCCCCTCACTCCGACTATGTGCTGGGTAAAGGTGCACAGGACACAAGACGGCCTTGCGGCCTAAAGCCAAAGAGTTGCTGGATGAAGCACGGAAAGCTCTGAGGGTTAAAAACCGGACTGGCAAAATTGAACAACATGCCGCAGCCAGAGCGCCTCAGACTTTACGGGGGGCAGAATATCAGGCCAAAAGCTGGAAAGGGCTAGATACCCGGATAATCTACAAAGCAGAGGTCAACCAGAAAGGCGACAATCCACGCTTTATTGTGACCTCGATTAAGGAGGCTTCTCCCGAGAAGATATATGAAGAACTCTACTGTCCCAGAGGACAGGATGAGAACTTCATCAAGCATCTGAAAAGTGATTTGTCCGGTGACCGCTTGTCAGACCAGAGCTTTTTGGCGAACCATTTGAGAATGTTTTACGCCTGCGCTGCTTACGTTCTTCATTATGAGCTGAGAACCAAAGCACTGAAAGGTACGGAGCTGGAAAAAGCGCAGCCATCAACGGTGATCACGAAGCTCTGTAAAGTTGCGGTCAAAGTGGTTGAGTACAAAGACCGGGTCAAGCTGCACTTACCTCGCAGTTATCCATTCAAGGGGCTTTTGCAGCATATAACAGAAATCTTTTATTCAATGCCGTTGCCTCGACCGAGATAACCAGCTGCACGAACTCAGCCAGCCCCAATAGCGACCAACTGAGAGAGTGCTGGGGCATTCTGTTGTTCTGAAGAAGCAGGAACTGACTAAAAAACGTTCGGATTCTAGGTGGAGCCAGATTGCCATAGCTTTTTCATGGACAGTGAAGCAACAAACCTCCGGAAAAGCCAGAGTGAAACGACCTGACCGGAGATTATTGCTCTTTTATGAAATATCCGGGCTAGTTGTGTCTGAAGGATAGGTCTTTATGGTCTATCGAAATACTTGCAACGGAACCATATTTTTAATTGCACCCATCCGTAAAGTTGTGATTGCATATAATAAAAACCCCCACCTTAACGGAGGTTGGAATGAGCAAGACATATTTGACTACTGCTAATGGAGCTCCGGTCGCTGATGACGACACGAGTATCTCTGCCGGGGAGCGAGGTTCGTTAACATTTGACAATGTCCACCTGTTCGAAAAACTGGCGCACTTCAACCGTGAACGAATTCCTGAGCGTGTTGTTCATGCCAGGGGTTATGGTGCTTATGGCACCTTTACACTGAATAAAGATTTATCGGATTATACGATTGCTGACTTTCTTCAGGGAGCGGATAAAAAAACAAACGTCTTCCTGCGTTTTTCTACCGTTGCCGGCGGTCAGGACTCTAGCGATTATGTCCGTGACGTGAGAGGTTTTGCCCTGCGCTTTTATACAGAACAGGGTAACTACGACATCGTTGGTAACAATACGCCGGTTTTCTTTATTCGTGACCCCGCCAAATTCCCTGACTTCATTCACTCTCAAAAGAAAGACCCGAAAACCAACCTGCCTGATCCGGCCCATCATTTTGAATTCTGGGCAAATCATCCGCAGGCCATGCACCAGATCACCATTCTTATGTCTGACCGGGGTATTCCCGGATCGCTCAGGCACATGAATGGTTATGGTTCCCACACTCTGAGCCTCTGGAATAAAGAGGGAGAACGCTTCTGGGTTAAGTGGCACTTCAAGACCAACCAGGGTATTGAAACGCTGACCAATGATGAGGCCGCTAAACAGCCGGGCGATGGTATGCAACGGGATCTGGTTGAAGCGATTGAGAGAGGTGATTTTCCAGGCTGGTCGGTGAAAATTCAGATGATGACTGATGAGCAGGCAAAGCAGTGTGAGTTCAATCCATTTGATTTAACCAAGGTCTGGCCTCATAAAGAGTTTCCATTAAACGACATTGGTACACTGGAGCTGAATCGCAATGTTGGTAATTACTTTGCCGAAACCGAGCAGGTAGCCTTTGCGCCTTCCAACCTGGTGCCCGGCGTTGGTGTCTCACCGGATAAGGTTCTGCAAGGGCGTCTGTTTGCTTACGCCGATGCGCATCGTCATCGCCTGGGTGTGAACTATCAGCAGATTCCGGTCAACAAACCGATATGTCCGGTGCATCATTATCAACGTGATGGCGTTATGGCTGGAGCCAGTGGTTGTTCTGTAACCGGTCATCTGCAAAATGCCGATGTTAACTTCTACCCCAATGACCGTTCTGATGCGCCTGTACCAGCACCACAGTTTGGTGAGCCATCAATGCCTCTGGAAAATCATGCCTGGTTAAAAGCCTATGATTCTTCTGATGAAGATAATTACTCTCAGGCAGGTAATCTGTATCGCATAATGTCAGAGGTCCAGAAGCAGCAACTGGTGAGTAATATTGTCGATGGCCTGAGTCAGGCAACGGAGTCCGTACAGAGTCGTATGGTTGAGCACTTCACCCGTTGTGATGAGGATTATGGGCAGAGAATTAAAGCGTTGTTGCTGAAATAGCATGTTTAAATAACCTGTCACCCTCTGTGGTTTTCAGCCAGCACAGAGGTATTATCGCTCTCTTTTTTATCAAAAATTCGCGTAATACCCCCATTGACCCAAGTGGGGGATACAAGCGAGCAGTCTGAGAGACGGTTCCGTTGCAAATATTTCGATAGACCATAAAGACCTATCCTCCAGATCTATGTACGGGACAAAACCCGTAGCATCGTCAGGAAATCAATTTGATCGTTTTTTGAGCATGCGTTTTTCAAAACTCGCCTCAGCATATCCAAACCCAGTCTGAACAGACTTTTGGCAGGCCGCCCATGCTTGTTCAGAGGGAGTAGGCTGGCATCACCATACTGCCAATGGCCAATAATCAAACATCACGCAAATGCTAATGCCAGAATGCCCATCAGCTTATCCATGCGGTCGAGATCAGTCATATCCGTCATTCAGCACTTAATCTGAGAATTTCCTAAAACCATCTAAAATGTAAAAAATTTTCAGACTGAGCATATGCCATGCAACCTCATCAATTTCACATTCAACGCATCGACCATACGGGGTTGGTGGCCGGTATGTGCAAAGAGCTCGGGATCGCTAACCTCTTGGATTCTCTGGTTCCCAACCAATCTGAAACCAGAAAGATTTCCTTCGGAGAAACCGTTGTCTCAATGCTGCTTAACGGACTGGGCTTCACTGCTCGCACACTCCACATGTTCCCTGAGTTTCACGCCGACAAACCACTGGATAAACTTATTCGGCCGGGTATAGAGCCGGAACATATCAACGAAAGTGTACTCGGCAGAGCCTTGGATCAAATTTTTGAACTGGGTGTAAGTGAGGTCTATTTATCACTGGCTGTCAAGGCCGTTAATGTCTTGAAACTGCCGTGTAATGCTCTGAATCTTGATTCAACCAGCTTTCATGTGGACGGTCGTTATAACAGTGAGTCTGAAGTCGATGAAGAAGATCTGAACTGCATTAAAATCTGTCGTGGATACAGCAGAGATCACCGACCTGAATTAAATCAGGCGATACTGCTCCTAATGACTGAAAATCAGGCGGGTATTCCCGTATTCATGGCCGCATCCAGTGGCAATATAAACGACAACACTAATTTTAAAAAAGTCATCAGCAAGCATTTGAAATGCTACAAAGAGGCGCTGAATAATCGTTACCTGATCGGCGATGCTGCACTTTATACAACAGACAATGTACAGATATTGCATCAGCAAAAGCAACAGTTCATCACCCGGGTTCCGGCTAAAATAAAATCCGCAAGAGAGCTTGTGGACAGTGTCGCTTCTTGTGCGATGACACCGGTTGAAGATGCCGAAGGTTATGAGAGCTGCGAAGTACTGTCCGACTATGCGGATGTATCTCAACGGTGGGTTCTGATTCGCAGTGAACAGGCTCGGAAAAGCGAACAGAAAACACTGCTCAAAAAACTGTTGAAAAAGTCAGAAAAAGAAGCGGAAGCACTGACCAGCAAGCTGGCGAAGAAACCGTTCAAGTGTGAAACGGACGCATTGCGTGCGTTCAATGAGTGGCAATCAAAAAGCAATTATTGTCAGGCAGAACCTGTAATTACGACAAAACCATGCTATACCAAAGTGGGACGTCCGGAGAAAGACAGCAAACCAGATAGCGTGGAGTATTATGTCAGCGGTCATCCTTGGGTATCCGTTGACTGTCGTAAAGTAGCAGAGGCTTCCCTGGGGTGCTTTGTGTTGGCAACAAATGATCTGGACAGGAGCCGGCTAAGTTCAGCAGAAGTGTTGAGCACTTATAAATCACAGCAGTCGGTGGAGCGTGGATTTCGGTTTCTTAAAAGCCCTGAATTTCTGGTCTCCTCGCTGTTTTTAAAGAAGCCGGAACGTATAGAAGCGTTGCTTATGGTGATGACGCTTTGCCTGTTAGTCTACGCAGCGATACAGCATCGAATCAGGCATGAATTAAAGCGTCAGAGTAGGTTCTTTCCGGATATGAAGCGAAAGCCCTATCAGAATCCGACTGCACGCTGGGTATTTTTTTGCTTTCAGGGAATTAATGTTTTATTGGTCGATGGTCATGAAAAACATGTCGTTGGCTTGCAGGAGAGGCAATTAACCATCATTTCAATTCTTGGTCGACCGTACCAAGAGATTTATTCCTGATATAGGTGCTGAATGACGGGTCATATGGGTCGATTCAAGGTCAAAACCACGGCTTTTGAGGCAACCAAACAGCGTCTCTATGGCCCAACGTTTGTAATAATCCTCAATCATGCTTTCTGGCTTTCTGGCTTTCTGGTGGCGACAATGATCAGGAGTCCCTTCAGGGTGCGTCTGGCACCAATATACAGATCCACACCGGATACCCGGCGTTTACTGTGCCATGTGACCGTTTGGTTGAGCTTGACGTTCCAGAAGAGCCTGACGGCATCAATGTCCCGACCGCAACTGCCAAGTACCTTGATATTCCCACGAATTCTTAGCCGACACAGAATTTTCTGCTCATCAAGCCACTTGAACCATTCATGGCCAATGAATTCTCGATCAGCCAAAAGCCCGTCAATTTTTTCAGCGTGAATCAGCTCCGGGACTCTTTTCATAATGGCAATCCGCTCATCAGTATTTGAGTTGCCACCATTCTTGTCCAGACACGTCCAAACGATAGGAATAGCAGCCCCTTGCCACGCGATAGCTACAACAAGGTAGTTGATATCTTTGCTGCCAAACTTCCAGTTTGTCCTGTCCATACACAGGGTGTAGCGATCCAGCTTTAGCCAATGGAGAATGAGCCTGCCAAGTTGCTCATAACAGTAGGTATAGCCTGCAAAGAAACGTTTGATACGCCGGTAGCTGGACTCTGATTGAGCAGAGCTCTGGAACTCTTCTGCAACCCGGTAGAGGTTGGTCGAACGCCCTCTGATCAGGGAGAGAACGAACTGTGCGAGAAATATGATGCGGGCTTGATGCCAGGGTAGATGAGCCTTAAGCTCTCTGGCCAGTGAGCTGACGTCTTCCATGTACGACTACTGTTCTGTACGGAGGTTAGAGACCATACAGGATACTGTAGCCGGACTGGAGTGTCAGCTCACCCTCTCAAACCATTGCTGTGCTTGGCTTTCCGGGGTTTTGTCCCGTACATAGCCTCCAGACACAACTAGAAATCTACTCATGCTACTTCCTATCTCTAGTAGTTGTGGGGACAACTCAGAGATAAGGAGTAGCATGGGTAGTTCATGGCAGGCGGAGCCAACCATTCATGACCACGTCCATAGGACGTGGGTTTTCACGATGCACTAAACTGCAATGACTGACTACAGGGTAGCACCTCCAGAAATCAATACCTGTTTGCAACGGAACCGGTTTCCCTACATGGAGCGCCAGCTCATACCCTCCAGCCCTTGCAAATTTTAGCTTCTGGATTTTTTGTCTCGTACATAGCTAGCTTTTCTATTGCCTGTGCTTCCACCTCTTTAACCAGCTTTTCTATTGCCTGTGCTTCCACCTCTTTAACCAGCTGTTCTGGTAATCTGAAGTTGCCTTCGTTATCAAAGAGTTTATAACCATTGAAACGTTTGGAGTTGCCCAGCATATGAGAAACCAGTGGGGTGGCAGATCCATTTTTATCATAAACTGCCATGTCGTTGATGAATTTAGCATAATCATCATAACCGGGAAGAGTGTCAGAACCCGGAACGGTATCTTTTGACTCAATAGTCGCAATCATGACGGCAGCCATCAGCTTCTTTTCTTCCAGAATGACCCGTTTTTTCTGCTCTTCAAGGTATTGAGCAGCGTTTTGATAGCCATCAACAGGGCTTTGGTTTTTATAGAAACCATACTGCTCGCATAGTGTGCTGAATTCGCACCCTGAGCCGCGCAGCTTTTTAAGCTGTTCTGATGATTCGGTTTTAATCTTGAGAAGCCAGCCCAGAAGTTGCTTCTGGTTTATTGCTTTTCTGGAAAAAACCTCTTTGGCTTCCCTAGCCTCTTCAGAAAGCTTCACCATGGCATTGCTCATTATTTTCAATTTTGAAGACAACTCTACAAACTGGGCGACTTTTTCTCCCTGCAAGGTTAGGCTGGGTAATGAATGGATAACTAAATGGTATGCATGGTCAGAACTGCCTTGACTTAATTCATTTGCTTTATTCAACCAAAGATTTTTATAAGCCAGATCCGCTTGTTTCATGGTAGTTATAGTGCCCGGTGTGCTGGCTATAATACCCTTTTTATTCTGTTCAAAAAAATCAGGTGTTGGCCTGTTGGTGATCAGTTTACTCAGTTGAGCGGAAGTCTGGTTAAGGGGGTGTGGGATCGACATTGAACTCGCCCTGGGTGGACTGTCCCAAACCTTTTGGGCCTCATGCAGACTTTTTTTATAGTCTCTTATGGTCGTTTTTTCCTGTATTCGCTGCTCTAATTCAGTCTGAGGCATATTGGTTGCGTAGAGCTGGCCATCAACCTGTGTAAGTGTCAGCTTTTGTGTGGCACCTCTTTGCTGGGATATTTGACGCTCCACGGGAGTAAACGGAAAAAAGTGACTAGCTGGTCGTGTGGCCTTAGAACCATTTAGGGAAGTGGCACCACAGAATATACCCTCATTCCAGCGAAGAAGGGAATCTGCCATGACAGTGGAAGCCGGCCTTTGCGGAGATAAAGATGAGATAAGGTTGCCTTTTACTTCCCTTAAGGCATCGGCACTTTTAGCACGCTTCATTTTTGGTTGAGTTTTCAAATGCTTGGCTTTTATCCCGTTAAGTTGAATATCGGTCGACAACCAGGAAGGAACGAACGCCCCATTGTCTCGTTTGAAATGAGACTGTACGTGAATCGTCGTTTCACCTTCGTTACTTTTGTTCACACCGGGTTTTGTGTACCGAGTAAATCTGGCTTTACTTTCTACTTTGAATTCATCCTGATTAATTGCGGTCACTTCGACAGAATAAACCTGTGATGATGGTTTTGGAGTAATACCAAGTTCATCAGCAATAAAAAGGTAAATTGGATTGAGAACATCCTGTCTTAATGCATCCTGAAGCACAGGGACTGAGCCAGGAATTGTTCTTTCTAACTTATCTATCAGTTCTTTTTCTTTTTGCTCAACCGTTTTCACTGGAGTGGTGCTTTTCTTATCAGAGACTATCTGATTGCTCTTTCGGTTCGGGTTGACTGAATGTATAGGTAGAATCCAACGGTCATCAACACAGCTATCCTGAACCTCTACTTGCAGTACGATATCGCTTCGTTCCAGATCGCCTTTCCATTTGCTGGCCTGGCTCGATTTGGAAATGCTTTTTAACTGATCTGAAATCTCATCCAGCAAGACATCATTGGCGAGCCTTAATCGCTGTTGATCCGTTAAGGTCTGTTTCTCACCATTTATAGTTAACTTATAATCAACAGGTGTGCCAAATGAATTCCGATTCGGGTCGTAAGCGTGACAATAATTGACTTCCGGAACCGGTGTTTCGGACTGCAAGTGGTTAAGTTTTTGTTTTAAACCCCGCAGTTGCTCTGCTTCAGTAGAGGCGGTGAATCTGTATTTGGAACCCTTTCCACGAAAGGCGGCGGCCTCTGTTTCACATGCTTTAATAGCAGCCTGTGTGGCGGGGTGATTTGATAATAACGCCAGTCTGAGTAGCTCTTTATTCTGGTTATAGACTGGCTGTTCACTGTGGTTACAGGCATGCTGAGAATGTCTCTGCTTAAGTTGTTTGCCCGGTAAATCGAATTCAGCCGATGTGCCAGCTGGAATATAAGGCGAGCTACTGTCAGAACGGGGAGCGACACGGCTTTGCTCATTGACGCTCTGTGCCTGGAGAGTGAATCCGCCGGATAGTGAGGGCGTATTTTTGTTTAGTGGACTTGGTTCCATGTGAAATTCCTTTTAAATTATTCGAACTAAGAGGTTCTTTTGACTTCTGAATCCTCATTAAGTTCCCGGGTAGTGAGGCAAACCTGTTAGGGTGAAAGTCTCATATTGACTCTCTTTTCAGGGTCTGCAGCCCAAAAAGTATGCTGTTGACGTAGAGCTGCCAGTTTATGATCAAGCTGCTGAATTGCATGGCAGGAAGAATTGGCGACTTCAGTCAGTGGCTGACATACTTCCATCGGGGCGGCATCTCACTAATATGGTGTCGTTTTATCAGTAAACATCATAGCGGTGTTTGGCCGTTACCCTTGCTGGGCAAGGAAAATTTGTTGCTACTGCATACTTATTGGGCTGCAGACCCTGAAAAGAGAGTCAATATGAAACTTTCACCCAAGTCATTGCTAAGTCACTGCATGGGCATTACCGGGCAGAACACCTATTTGCCTTAAAGCAGTCTGTTGAGCTTTATGATTTTTACGAAAAGCAAATTGAAGATTGTCACAAGGCATTGGAAGACCAGTTGAACCAGTTTGATGATAAGTCCGAGAGAATCTCTCTGCCTGCAAAACGCAAATCAGCCAGTGCCCCTGCTTTTGATGTAAGAACTCACCTTTACCGGGTGACAGGAGTAGACCTGACATCGATGAGGGAATAGAGGAAAATACCGCCCTGAAGGTAGTTTCTGAAATTGGTACAGACATGAGTCGCTGGCCGACGGTGAAGCACTTTTGTTCCTGGCTGGGACTGAGCCCGGGAAACAAGATATCAGGAGGCAAAGTTCTGAGCAGCAAGACCAAAAGAATCCCTAACCGGGCCGCTTCAGCTCTGCGTATGGCTGCACTGACTCTGGTGAGTTCGAAAAGTGCGCTGGGAGCCTATTATCGTCGAATGAGAAGTAAGCTGGGGGCACCAAAAGCGATTACAGCGACTGCACATAAACTTGCCCGGCTGATTTACAGCATGCTGAAAAACGGCTCAGAGTACGTAGATAGAGGTCAGGATTACTACGAGGAGCAATACCGTGACCGAGTCATTAAAAACATGAGAAAGCGCGCTGAAGACATGGGTTACAAACTGGTCGAAATTGAAACAGCCTCACCATCTTGACTCTATGCAAATAGCTAGTCCCGAAGGAGTTACTCAGAAGTTAACGAATGAGTAGAAAATACCTGAATCAAATTAAAAAGCCATTATTATGGGGCATCCGTTGAACGTTGGTTCATACGGGTGTCCCATAAAATAAGCAAGCAGTCTTTGTCTTATCCAGAACTACGACTCTGGAATCAGTTGATCTTTAGAGTCATAGAATTGATTACTACCCAATTCAATATCAGTCAAACAACTGCCTGGTTGATCAAACATGATTGACATGTACTTTGGATATTGTGTGCACTTCAGCGTGTTGAGCACAAGAAGATTAAGAGTTGCGCAGGACTTCATGTTTTTATATTTAAAGCAACCTATTGCAGGTACTGCATAGATGGGAACAACTAACAAAGCAATGAAGCTCGAATATTTCGAGTTCAGTGCTGACGTTAAACTCCCTGCTTTCGATTTGTCTGAACTGGACATTTCTGAGAGTGTGTTGTCAGTCTCATTTGGTGAGCGTGTCGTCAGGCCTTTGTTAACATCATGGCGAGTTGATAAAACCGGTGCAGAGCTGTTTTTAGTGGTAAATGGCATTGCAGACGGCGTATTTCTGACAGTCGTTGTATGTTTATCAGGGGATAGTTGTAATGTTGGAGTTGAATTTCTGGTCGTTTGATAAGGGGATGAGTGTACGATAAAAGATGGTTTTATTGTGCTGGGGCTTAGTACTGATGAAGGCTCTGTTGTTAGCGTTGAGCTAGCTGTTGTTTTAGGGCTTAACGCTAAGGTTATGGAAGTCGTTGGTGTCTTTGCGTCTACGTTGGAAGTCTTTGACAGATGAGACGTAGCAGTAACTGGCCATTGGGTTACAGTACTGTTTGGAATGCTTAGCCACTCAGTACTGTTGGTTAAGTTTGGGTATTCCTGATAGGGGCTACTGGCGCAATCTGGTAAATCTGACCACCAGTACTCAGGAACAGAGGGAGCGGCAGTGATTGTAGTGGTGCTGGCTATTGTGCTTTCTGTACTGGTAAGCCCTGTTGGTTCTTCCCAAGGTTTGGTAAAGATTGTCAGCCCGGTTGGGTAACGAATTGCAAAAGGATCAAATGAATTTTCGCCTGCCAGCGACAGTTGCCCGCTGATGGCGTCTTTTGTGGCAATAATAACGGGCGACTGTTGTTTTGTAACTTTGTAAAAGAAGCTGACATTTTCAAAGTCAAGCTCTAAGTCAGACGAAGGTTGGGTGTAAATCGCTAAAATACCTGATGCATTTGACGCTTTCTGATTGTCAATGACTGACTGGATAGAAGTCAGTTTTATTGAACGAGCATTTTCAAATGAAAATAATGCGCAGCCCGAAATGAAGTTATGAGTTTTGACTCTCTTCAGGCTTACCCGGTTAATACCTGATGTTTTTACCGCATAACTGTGAACATCTTCATCATTCTCCCTGATTTCAACATCCGTAAGCGCCAGAGAGGATGTGTTGTCTGCACTTACTTCGCCTTCAGCCAGAATAATCGATTTGTCGGCGGTTTCTGCACTGAGCATGCTGACTTTATTGATTGAAGCGCTACCTTCTTTTATCTGTATAAAGTGATTCACCACATGATTCAGGTGATGAAGAAGAAGGCCTTTTGGGTCAATTTGTAACCCTTCGACAAGTAAGTTATTGCCTGTCGAATAAATAATACTGTGAAGACCTAGCAATATTGTACTGGATAGTTTGAGTTGCGGATTATCAGAGCCAATAATGACCACATTATCCGCAGTGACTATTATGGAGCCTCCCAGTGTCAGATCGCCATCAATTATATGGACCGTGTCAGGAGTATCAGCTGTTATGTATGCACTGGTCCACCACTTTTCTTTGTAAACTTTTACACCCTTATATCTTTGGGCGGAGGCTGGTAGCTTTTTCATAATGCTCCGGCAGGTGCTTCGGTCATTTGAATCCACTTTCGTATCGCATAAGGCGAGATTGTGTTTAGCAGCCACTATCAGACTGGATAGGGTCGATGCCATCGTCACTGTGCTAATGGCTGTAGTTGTAATGTTCTGAGCAAAAGTCCAGTCAGTCGCAACCGATAAGAGTAAAAAGAAAGCAAGCCGTACAGTTACTTGTTTACATACAATAAGGGACATCGCTACAACCTTCTCGTTCTGTAATACCTGTGATTTCTAATAAAGGGGGGGATACCTGCTCTCTTTGAAAATTAGTCAATAATGCACTGAAAGACTGCTAAGAGAGGTAGAAGAGCAAAATACCCCATCAGTATTTTCCAATCCTAAAGTGAGCCTGAAAGAGGTGCCAGCCAGTGCTTTCAGGCCTTTCGTTCAAAAACAGTTTTAAAAAGTGTTTCTCTGCCAGACTGTAGTCGTTCTGCCGCCTCATTATCGCTCATGGAATCAGCCTGTGCTTGTAAATCTTCAAGAGTGATTCCTTTCTTGAGGTATTGTTCACTTCTGGCCAGCGATTTGAACTTTTCGTACGGCGTCATCATATTTTCATAACAATATTTTTTTCTCTCTTTGCCTTTCTTGTCTATGACAGTTTCAGCAAAGAAGCAGGGTCTGTGATAATTGAGGTATGGTGTCAGATATTTTCTGTTGAATTCGTTTACCTCCGTCGTATATTCTTGTGGAATGTGGGCATAACCAATAATCTTTCTGATCACCGCACCATTTTTACACTCAACAAGAGCATTGTCGTTTTTTTTCTTGATCTTGATTTCGTGAATTTTATACGAAGGTTGTCGAGTAATTTTGCTACATTGTAATTCACGTATTCTGAACCATTGTCCGAGTGAAAACCGTAACTGCTCAAAATCCGTAGGCAAGTCAAGATACACACGTCAATGCTTCCGGCATCCAAACCAGGCATAATTAACACTGATAAACCCCCGGCTATGCCGGGGAGACTCTCATAGGTTTAACCGTAGCGACAGTAGCTAACCTTCAGTTTCCGACCAAGAAAATTGAAGGTAAAACCAATGAGAGACTACAAGAGTTTGGCTCATACGCGTTGGGATTGTAAGTACCATATTGTCTTTATCCCAAAGAGAAGACGAAAGGTAATCTATGGGAATTTGAGAAAGTTTCTCGGAGAAATATTTCATGAGCTTGCCAGAAGGAAAGGCTGCAAAATTCTCGAAGGGCATTTGATGTCTGATCATGTTCACATGTGCATCAGTATTCCACCCAAATATCCGGTATCTCATGTCGTTGGATATCTGAAAGGAAAGTGTGCAATAGAGATTGCGAAAAATTTCAAAGGCAAGCAGCGTAACTTTAACGGAGAGCATTTTTGGGCAAGAGGTTACTTTGTCTCAACAGTAGGACTTGATGAAGAAGTGGTTCGGGCATATATCCGAGATCAAGAAAAGAATGATGGAAATAGAGATCAGTATGATCTTGACTGGTAAGCGCCCTTGGGCGCAATAAAAGCCCTTAGAGGGCGTAATCTGATAAGCCTCCGGCTATGCCGGAGGTCAGTTAACTGCTTTCACTGGTGTTACAGCGATCTGGCTGACACAGCAAAGCAAAGAGACATGGAAACGATACGCTTGCCTGTTTGGGCTTGCTGGTCAGCCATTCTGGTTTTACTCAGCCTATCAGGCTGAACAATGGGGAATCTTTATTCTCTGCTGTTTCTACACCTATAGCTGGGCATTGGGTGTAAAAAATAACTGGATACTCGCTAAGGCGACATAACGCTTGAGTTAAGCCGCTGCCGAAGGCAGTCGGGGGAGCGCAGCGACCGAACTTGAACGATTTGGTACGCCCGGCATGGGCATGAACTTATGGGGTGAAAGTCCCCTGTGGGTAAACCAGCATCGGATCTGGAGCCGAATAAGCCCACCGATGATAACCACTAGCTTAAGGCAAGTGCAATCTCACGAGGGGTTGTGCGGAGGCAGTCTGACTGCAAAAGTGCGAGCCGACGGACAGAAATCGTATACAAGGCCGAGTCTCGTGGGCGAGTGAGCCAAGGATCACAAAGCCCTCTGGTTTGAGAGATACGGTAAATGCGGCGGTTGTGTACTGAAAGTTCATGCTCTTATCCGGGGAGGTCTGTTCAACATGCGATTGGTCAATCCCAGTTCTCAGCCACTGGTTACAACAGGCTCGGCGGACAGGGTTCATCACCCTGTTCGAGCAAACCCGATGACCACCAATAGCGCCTGCAGAAGTAATTCTGTGTGGTGATTGAACAGAAGTCAGCAGACGTCATAGTAGTTGTTCGACAGAAGTCGTTAATCCGATTGGAAGTCGTCAACGAAGGACTGAACACCGACGAAAAGAGGAGACTGATTCCCTCAACACAGTGCAGCCGTCCGGCGACTCACTGGAGTTGGCGAAAGAATCTTTAACCAGCTTTGAACCACGATCTACTGAGTTGCGCACTGGAACCTGCCAATTTGCTGAAAGCATGGAAACAAGTCAGAAGTAACAAAGGGGCTCCCGGAATAGATGGGATCACCATTAAAGCCTATCCTGACTTTGCCCGTCAGCACTGGCCTTCAGCGCGCCAAGCCTTACTCAATGGGACTTACAGACCATCTCCCGTCCTTCGGGCTGTTATAGAAAAGCCCGATGGTGGAGAACGGTTGCTGGGCATCCCGACAGTCATGGATCGAGTGATACAACAGGCCATTGTGCAGGTATTATCACCCATCTTTGATCCTGACTTCTCTCCCAGCAGCTTCGGTTACAGACCGGGAAGGTCTGCACAAGACGCTGTACAACAGGTTAATCGATACATTAAGCAGGGGCTGCATCAGGCGGTTGATGTTGATCTGAGTAAATTCTTTGATACGGTCAGCCATGATGTTCTTATGTCGAGAGTCTCTCGAAAGATTCACGACAAGCGTCTGTTGAAGCTGATTGGCCGCTACCTTCGTGCTGGCGTCATGGTTGATGGGCAATGCTACCCAACCCGGGTAGGTATGCCACAAGGCGGTCCACTTTCACCGCTGCTGTCGAATGTCCTTCTCGATGACCTGGACAAGGAACTGGAGTACCGGGGGCATTGCTTCGCACGCTACTGCGATGACTTTGTGATCCTCGTTGGCAGCCAGCGAGCCGGGGAGCGAGTGATGGAAAGCATCACACGTTACCTTGAGCGCAAGCTGAAACTGAGGATAAACCCGACAAAGAGCAAGGTGGTGAAAGCTACCGAAGCTGAGTTCCTGAGTTTTACCTTCACAGGGAAGCGAATCCGCTGGTCGGAGAAGAGTCTGAACCGCTTCAGGCGAAAAATCCTGAAACTCACCAGCCGAAGCTGGGGAGTATCGATGGAATATCGCTTGAAGAAGCTGGCCGAATATATCCGGGGCTGGATGGGTTATTTCAGGATAACCGAATATTACAGTCCTATACCGCGACTGGATCAATGGATACGTCGGCGGATTCGCTGTTGTTTTATCAAACAATGGCGAAAGCCGAAAACCCGTTACAGAAATTTGATCAGGTTAGGTGTTGATCACATCAAGGCCGCCTCGATTGCAGCCAGTAGCAAAGGGTATTACCGGCTAAGCAAAACCTATGCGGCACAGTTAGCATTAAACGACAGTTTTCTCAGTAAACTCGGGCTTGTTTCCCTGAAAGACTTGTGGATCAGGTTTCACCACCCTCGGTGAATCGCCCGGTGCGGACCCGCACGCCGGTGTGATGTGGGGGCTGGAGGTTAGAGACCTCCGGCTACCCGATTTATGCCTCTTTTCGAGTTTCGCTAGAATATAAATCACCCAATAACCTTACCAATATAAATAGATAATTGTTTGTTACTTGAGAGGCTGCTGATCGAGCTTTCTTAAATGATGCATATTTAGCAACTTCATTTTGAAGGTATTGCATTAATTCAAGTTGAATGTTTGCCTCAAGACTTCGTTTAATAAATCTTTCTTGTAGATTATTTTTAATCTTTTTATTTATTGATATTTCGTTTTTAAGGGATTTTAACTCAGCATCAATTAATGATAACTGACCTAGAGTCCATTCTTCTTCACTCTTTAGTTTAGGAGGATTCCCATAGGATTTGACATAGAACCATATCACATCACATGATAAATCGAGATAGAGGTTTGCCATGTCTTTGTTAATAGTTGCAATATCATCGGATGGTTCACCATAGATGAAACGGTAGATAGTTGGATAATCAGCTTCAATTTCATCAAGCATCGTTGTAATAATATTCTCTGATGCCGATCTTCCTTGGGAAATTATGTCCCTTACTTGAACTTCATTTAAAATTTCCATAAGCCCATACTGCTGTAGTGATCTTTGGGCTTGTATCTTACAGCTCAAACTCTTGCTCTCCAAGCCTCTCCGAGAATCAGGCAATAAAAATCCTGCCAAATATAGGAACAAGATGATGAGAGCTGCTGAGGCATAACGCCCCCATCATGCGCCGCCGAAGGCGGTCGCATGGATGGGCTTGGTACGCCCGGCATGGGCATGAACTTATGGGGTGAAAGTCCCCTGTGGGTAAACCAGCATCGGATCTGGAGCCGAATAAGCCCACCGATGATAACCACTAGCTTAAGGCAAGTGCAATCTCACGAGGGGTTGTGCGGAGGCAGTCTGACTGCAAAAGTGCGAGCCGACGGACAGAAATCGTATACAAGGCCGAGTCTCGTGGGCGAGTGAGCCAAGGATCACAAAGCCCTCTGGTTTGAGAGATACGGTAAATGCGGCGGTTGTGTACTGAAAGTTCATGCTCTTATCCGGGGAGGTCTGTTCAACATGCGATTGGTCAATCCCAGTTCTCAGCCACTGGTTACAACAGGCTCGGCGGACAGGGTTCATCACCCTGTTCGAGCAAACCCGATGACCACCAATAGCGCCTGCAGAAGTAATTCTGTGTGGTGATTGAACAGAAGTCAGCAGACGTCATAGTAGTTGTTCGACAGAAGTCGTTAATCCGATTGGAAGTCGTCAACGAAGGACTGAACACCGACGAAAAGAGGAGACTGATTCCCTCAACACAGTGCAGCCGTCCGGCGACTCACTGGAGTTGGCGAAAGAATCTTTAACCAGCTTTGAACCACGATCTACTGAGTTGCGCACTGGAACCTGCCAATTTGCTGAAAGCATGGAAACAAGTCAGAAGTAACAAAGGGGCTCCCGGAATAGATGGGATCACCATTAAAGCCTATCCTGACTTTGCCCGTCAGCACTGGCCTTCAGCGCGCCAAGCCTTACTCAATGGGACTTACAGACCATCTCCCGTCCTTCGGGCTGTTATAGAAAAGCCCGATGGTGGAGAACGGTTGCTGGGCATCCCGACAGTCATGGATCGAGTGATACAACAGGCCATTGTGCAGGTATTATCACCCATCTTTGATCCTGACTTCTCTCCCAGCAGCTTCGGTTACAGACCGGGAAGGTCTGCACAAGACGCTGTACAACAGGTTAATCGATACATTAAGCAGGGGCTGCATCAGGCGGTTGATGTTGATCTGAGTAAATTCTTTGATACGGTCAGCCATGATGTTCTTATGTCGAGAGTCTCTCGAAAGATTCACGACAAGCGTCTGTTGAAGCTGATTGGCCGCTACCTTCGTGCTGGCGTCATGGTTGATGGGCAATGCTACCCAACCCGGGTAGGTATGCCACAAGGCGGTCCACTTTCACCGCTGCTGTCGAATGTCCTTCTCGATGACCTGGACAAGGAACTGGAGTACCGGGGGCATTGCTTCGCACGCTACTGCGATGACTTTGTGATCCTCGTTGGCAGCCAGCGAGCCGGGGAGCGAGTGATGGAAAGCATCACACGTTACCTTGAGCGCAAGCTGAAACTGAGGATAAACCCGACAAAGAGCAAGGTGGTGAAAGCTACCGAAGCTGAGTTCCTGAGTTTTACCTTCACAGGGAAGCGAATCCGCTGGTCGGAGAAGAGTCTGAACCGCTTCAGGCGAAAAATCCTGAAACTCACCAGCCGAAGCTGGGGAGTATCGATGGAATATCGCTTGAAGAAGCTGGCCGAATATATCCGGGGCTGGATGGGTTATTTCAGGATAACCGAATATTACAGTCCTATACCGCGACTGGATCAATGGATACGTCGGCGGATTCGCTGTTGTTTTATCAAACAATGGCGAAAGCCGAAAACCCGTTACAGAAATTTGATCAGGTTAGGTGTTGATCACATCAAGGCCGCCTCGATTGCAGCCAGTAGCAAAGGGTATTACCGGCTAAGCAAAACCTATGCGGCACAGTTAGCATTAAACGACAGTTTTCTCAGTAAACTCGGGCTTGTTTCCCTGAAAGACTTGTGGATCAGGTTTCACCACCTTCGGTGAATCGCCCGGTGCGGACCCGCACGCCGGTGTGATGTGGGGGCTGGAGGTTAGAGACCTCCGGCTACCCGATTTACACGTTTATTTTACTCGGTAGTGATATTATATTTCTTTATTTCGCTTGAAGTCATCCAATGCATGTCATTACTTGGTGCAGACTCTAGAGTGTACCAATAGAACTCATCAGGAATACCCATTTCTTTGTAATATCTCAGATATTTTTGATGCTCAATGTGATTTCTTGGTAATTTAACAGGGTCTTCAATCCCTTCACCAGCCCATGAGTGTACTCCAATTTTTGCACCTTTCTGAGCCGTTCTATTAGTGCCAGAAAGAAAAAAATCAGTACCTCCAGATGCTACAAGCCCATTGCTTGGGATAACTGTATTTAATTTATGGTTTCTAACAAGTCTGGCAGCTTCTAAATTCGCTTCATCATCTACTGATCCCTCAACATTTTCCATGACTATAGATGTTATTTTGGGGCTTGCATTAAGAGCTTTTTGTAGTTTTGATTTTACATTGCTATCGATGACACCATTCATAATTAAAGTATCATCAGAGACTGTAAAAGTAACAGGTTCGTAATCTCTTAGATTATTACAGCCGAACAAAGCTAATGATAAAGCGAATATGATTAATTTTTTCATTTGAAAATATGAATTAAGTAAGTGGTACGAATATGAGCGTGTAACGCCTGGTTCAGCCGCGTGCCGAAGGCACGTCGGGTGAGCGAAGCGAACGAACTGCAACCATTTGGTACGCCCGGCATGGGCATGAACTTATGGGGTGAAAGTCCCCTGTGGGTAAACCAGCATCGGATCTGGAGCCGAATAAGCCCACCGATGATAACCACTAGCTTAAGGCAAGTGCAATCTCACGAGGGGTTGTGCGGAGGCAGTCTGACTGCAAAAGTGCGAGCCGACGGACAGAAATCGTATACAAGGCCGAGTCTCGTGGGCGAGTGAGCCAAGGATCACAAAGCCCTCTGGTTTGAGAGATACGGTAAATGCGGCGGTTGTGCACTGACAGTTCATGCTCTTATCCGGGGAGGTCTGTTCAACATGCGATTGGTCAATCCCAGTTCTCAGCCACTGGTTACAACAGGCTCGGCGGACAGGGTTCATCACCCTGTTCGAACAAACCCGATGACCACCAATAGCGCCAGCAGGAGTAATTCTGTGTGGTGATTGAACAGAAGTCAGCAGACGTCATAGTAGTTGTTCGACAGAAGTCGTTAATCCGATTGGAAGTCGTCAACGAAGGACTGAACACCGACGAAAAGAGGAGACTGATTCCCTCAACACAGTGCAGCCGTCCGGCGACTCACTGGAGTTGGCGAAAGAATCTTTAACCAGCTTTGAACCACGATC
Organism: Endozoicomonas gorgoniicola; assembly: GCF_025562715.2. Taxonomy (NCBI): domain Bacteria; kingdom Pseudomonadati; phylum Pseudomonadota; class Gammaproteobacteria; order Oceanospirillales; family Endozoicomonadaceae; genus Endozoicomonas; species Endozoicomonas gorgoniicola. The sequence continues at coordinate 2,991,188 of NZ_JAPFCC010000001.1, read as the reverse complement.
TACTGAGTTGCGCACTGGAACCTGCCAATTTGCTGAAAGCATGGAAACAAGTCAGAAGCAACAAAGGGGCTCCCGGAATAGATGGGATCACCATTGAAGCCTATCCTGACTTTGCCCGTCAGCACTGGCCTTCAGCGCGCCAAGCCTTACTCAATGGGACTTACAGACCATCTCCCGTCCTTCGGGCTGTTATAGAAAAGCCCGATGGTGGAGAACGGTTGCTGGGCATCCCGACAGTCATGGATCGAGTGATACAACAGGCCATTGTGCAGGTATTATCACCCATCTTTGATCCTGACTTCTCTCCCAGCAGCTTTGGTTACAGACCGGGAAGGTCTGCACAAGACGCTGTACAACAGGTTAATCGATACATTAAGCAGGGGCTGCATCAGGCGGTTGATGTTGATCTGAGTAAATTCTTTGACACAGTCAGCCACGATGTTCTTATGTCGAGAGTCTCTCGAAAGATTCACGACAAGCGTCTGTTGAAACTGATTGGCCGCTACCTTCGTGCTGGCGTCATGATTGATGGGCAATGCTACCCAACCCGGGTAGGTATGCCACAAGGCGGTCCACTTTCACCGCTGCTGTCGAATGTCCTTCTCGATGACCTGGACAAGGAACTGGAGTACCGGGGGCATTGTTTCGCGCGCTACTGCGATGACTTTGTGATCCTCGTTGGCAGCCAGCGAGCCGGGGAGCGAGTGATGGAAAGCATCACCCGTTACCTTGAGCGCAGGCTGAAACTGAGGATAAACCCGACAAAGAGCAAGGTGGTGAAAGCTACCGAAGCTGAGTTCCTGAGTTTTACCTTCACAGGGAAGCGAATCCGCTGGTCGGAGAAGAGTCTGAACCGTTTCAGGCGAAAAATCCTGAAACTCACCGGCCGAAGCTGGGGAGTATCGATGGAATATCGCTTGAAGAAGCTGGCCGAATATATCCGGGGCTGGATGGGTTATTTCAGAATAACCGAATATTACAGTCCCATACCACGACTGGATCAATGGATACGTCGGCGGATTCGCTGTTGTTTTATCAAGCAATGGCGAAAGCCGAAAACCCGTTACAGAAATTTAATCAGGTTAGGTGTTGATCACATCAAGGCCGCCTCGATTGCAGCCAGTAGCAAAGGGTATTACCGGCTAAGCAAAACCTATGCGGCACAGTTAGCATTAAACGACAGTTTTCTCAGTAAACTCGGGCTTGTTTCCCTGAAAGACTTGTGGATCAGGTTTCACCACCCTCGGTGAATCGCCCGGTGCGGACCCGCAAGCCGTGGTGATGTGGGGGCTGGAGGTTAGAGACCTCCGGCTACCCGATTTAGGTGCCCTTGCAACTCCATTGTTGTTTATTGGCACCCAACTTGAAACAACTCCTCTTGCCGTTTGCTGCGGACTCACCGCTATAAACTGCTGAGTAAGGCAGAGGAGTTGAATTTAAACTCTGAGACAAAAAAGTATAGAGCTTTTTGAAGCTCAACCGTGGAGCCGATCCCAAAACCATCAAGTTAACATGAGCCCACTATCAGCATTTGCTGAGAAGGTACCAAGTTAATACTGGCGTTACCCGTTTCTTTAAATGAGAACCAAAACTTACTCGCCAGAAACACTGAAGTTTCACCAAGCCTGAGGGAGATTCATTCGTCCCAAGGTGCCCCGAAACCAAAAGGCTGAAAGTTTGAAATAACTCAACCGTGGAACGGAACCAAAGCTGAAGGTTGATCTGAAATTTCTGCCAGAAAGACCAAGCCAAAAAACTCTCAACACAAACAGAAGTTGCATATTGGCTCTGTGTAAAACTCTCAGCGCAGAGAGAACCTTAAGATATAAACCTTTGTTTGACCTCAGGCACCTAACGCCTGGTTCAGCCGCGTGCCGAAGGCACGTCGGGTGGAGGGGCGAAGCCCCGGAACGAACTGCAACCATTTGGTACGCCCGGCATGGGCATGAACTTATGGGGTGAAAGTCCCCTGTGGGTAAACCAGCATCGGATCTGGAGCCGAATAAGCCCACCGATGATAACCACTAGCTTAAGGCAAGTGCAATCTCACGAGGGGTTGTGCGGAGGCAGTCTGACTGCAAAAGTGCGAGCCGACGGACAGAAATCGTATACAAGGCCGAGTCTCGTGGGCGAGTGAGCCAAGGATCACAAAGCCCTCTGGTTTGAGAGATACGGTAAATGCGGCGGTTGTGCACTGACAGTTCATGCTCTTATCCGGGGAGGTCTGTTCAACATGCGATTGGTCAATCCCAGTTCTCAGCCACTGGTTACAACAGGCTCGGCGGACAGGGTTCATCACCCTGTTCGAACAAACCCGATGACCACCAATAGCGCCAGCAGGAGTAATTCTGTGTGGTGATTGAACAGAAGTCAGCAGACGTCATAGTAGTTGTTCGACAGAAGTCGTTAATCCGATTGGAAGTCGTCAACGAAGGACTGAACACCGACGAAAAGAGGAGACTGATTCCCTCAACACAGTGCAGCCGTCCGGCGACTCACTGGAGTTGGCGAAAGAATCTTTAACCAGCTTTGAACCACGATCTACTGAGTTGCGCACTGGAACCTGCCAATTTGCTGAAAGCATGGAAACAAGTCAGAAGCAACAAAGGGGCTCCCGGAATAGATGGGATCACCATTGAAGCCTATCCTGACTTTGCCCGTCAGCACTGGCCTTCAGCGCGCCAAGCCTTACTCAATGGGACTTACAGACCATCTCCCGTCCTTCGGGCTGTTATAGAAAAGCCCGATGGTGGAGAACGGTTGCTGGGCATCCCGACAGTCATGGATCGAGTGATACAACAGGCCATTGTGCAGGTATTATCACCCATCTTTGATCCTGACTTCTCTCCCAGCAGCTTTGGTTACAGACCGGGAAGGTCTGCACAAGACGCTGTACAACAGGTTAATCGATACATTAAGCAGGGGCTGCATCAGGCGGTTGATGTTGATCTGAGTAAATTCTTTGACACAGTCAGCCACGATGTTCTTATGTCGAGAGTCTCTCGAAAGATTCACGACAAGCGTCTGTTGAAACTGATTGGCCGCTACCTTCGTGCTGGCGTCATGATTGATGGGCAATGCTACCCAACCCGGGTAGGTATGCCACAAGGCGGTCCACTTTCACCGCTGCTGTCGAATGTCCTTCTCGATGACCTGGACAAGGAACTGGAGTACCGGGGGCATTGTTTCGCGCGCTACTGCGATGACTTTGTGATCCTCGTTGGCAGCCAGCGAGCCGGGGAGCGAGTGATGGAAAGCATCACCCGTTACCTTGAGCGCAGGCTGAAACTGAGGATAAACCCGACAAAGAGCAAGGTGGTGAAAGCTACCGAAGCTGAGTTCCTGAGTTTTACCTTCACAGGGAAGCGAATCCGCTGGTCGGAGAAGAGTCTGAACCGTTTCAGGCGAAAAATCCTGAAACTCACCGGCCGAAGCTGGGGAGTATCGATGGAATATCGCTTGAAGAAGCTGGCCGAATATATCCGGGGCTGGATGGGTTATTTCAGAATAACCGAATATTACAGTCCCATACCACGACTGGATCAATGGATACGTCGGCGGATTCGCTGTTGTTTTATCAAGCAATGGCGAAAGCCGAAAACCCGTTACAGAAATTTAATCAGGTTAGGTGTTGATCACATCAAGGCCGCCTCGATTGCAGCCAGTAGCAAAGGGTATTACCGGCTAAGCAAAACCTATGCGGCACAGTTAGCATTAAACGACAGTTTTCTCAGTAAACTCGGGCTTGTTTCCCTGAAAGACTTGTGGATCAGGTTTCACCACCCTCGGTGAATCGCCCGGTGCGGACCCGCAAGCCGTGGTGATGTGGGGGCTGGAGGTTAGAGACCTCCGGCTACCCGATTTAGGTGCCCTTGCAACTCCATTGTTGTTTATTGGCACCCAACTTGAAACAACTCCTCTTGCCGTTTGCTGCGGACTCACCGCTATAAACTGCTGAGTAAGGCAGAGGAGTTGAATTTGAACTCTGAGACAAAAAAGCATAGAGCTTTTTGAAGCTCAACCGTGGAACCGATCCCAAAACCATCAAGTTAACATGAGCCCACTATCAGCATTTGCTGAGAAGGTACCAAGTTAATACTGGCGTTACCCGTTTCTTTAAATGAGAACCAAAACTTACTCGCCAGAAACACTGAAGTTTCACCAAGCCTGAGGGAGATTCATTCGTCCCAAGGTGCCCCGAAACCAAAAGGCTGAAAGTTTGAAATAACTCAACCGTGGAACGGAACCAAAGCTGAAGGTTGATCTGAAATTTCTGCCAGAAAGACCAAGCCAAAAAACTCTCAACACAAACAGAAGTTGCATATTGGCTCTGAGTAAAACTCTCAGCGCAGACAGAACCTTAAGATATAAACCTTTGTTTGACTTCAGGCACCTAACGCCTGGTTCAGCCGCGTGCCGAAGGCACGTCGGGTGAGCGAAGCGAACGAACTGCAACCATTTGGTACGCCCGGCATGGGCATGAACTTATGGGGTGAAAGTCCCCTGTGGGTAAACCAGCATCGGATCTGGAGCCGAATAAGCCCACCGATGATAACCACTAGCTTAAGGCAAGTGCAATCTCACGAGGGGTTGTGCGGAGGCAGTCTGACTGCAAAAGTGCGAGCCGACGGACAGAAATCGTATACAAGGCCGAGTCTCGTGGGCGAGTGAGCCAAGGATCACAAAGCCCTCTGGTTTGAGAGATACGGTAAATGCGGCGGTTGTGTACTGAAAGTTCATGCTCTTATCCGGGGAGGTCTGTTCAACATGCGATTGGTCAATCCCAGTTCTCAGCCACTGGTTACAACAGGCTCGGCGGACAGGGTTCATCACCCTGTTCGAGCAAACCCGATGACCACCAATAGCGCCTGCAGAAGTAATTCTGTGTGGTGATTGAACAGAAGTCAGCAGACGTCATAGTAGTTGTTCGACAGAAGTCGTTAATCCGATTGGAAGTCGTCAACGAAGGACTGAACACCGACGAAAAGAGGAGACTGATTCCCTCAACACAGTGCAGCCGTCCGGCGACTCACTGGAGTTGGCGAAAGAATCTTTAACCAGCTTTGAACCACGATCTACTGAGTTGCGCACTGGAACCTGCCAATTTGCTGAAAGCATGGAAACAAGTCAGAAGTAACAAAGGGGCTCCCGGAATAGATGGGATCACCATTAAAGCCTATCCTGACTTTGCCCGTCAGCACTGGCCTTCAGCGCGCCAAGCCTTACTCAATGGGACTTACAGACCATCTCCCGTCCTTCGGGCTGTTATAGAAAAGCCCGATGGTGGAGAACGGTTGCTGGGCATCCCGACAGTCATGGATCGAGTGATACAACAGGCCATTGTGCAGGTATTATCACCCATCTTTGATCCTGACTTCTCTCCCAGCAGCTTCGGTTACAGACCGGGAAGGTCTGCACAAGACGCTGTACAACAGGTTAATCGATACATTAAGCAGGGGCTGCATCAGGCGGTTGATGTTGATCTGAGTAAATTCTTTGACACAGTCAGCCACGATGTTCTTATGTCGAGAGTCTCTCGAAAGATTCACGACAAGCGTCTGTTGAAACTGATTGGCCGCTACCTTCGTGCTGGCGTCATGATTGATGGGCAATGCTACCCAACCCGGGTAGGTATGCCACAAGGCGGTCCACTTTCACCGCTGCTGTCGAATGTCCTTCTCGATGACCTGGACAAGGAACTGGAGTACCGGGGGCATTGTTTCGCGCGCTACTGCGATGACTTTGTGATCCTCGTTGGCAGCCAGCGAGCCGGGGAGCGAGTGATGGAAAGCATCACCCGTTACCTTGAGCGCAGGCTGAAACTGAGGATAAACCCGACAAAGAGCAAGGTGGTGAAAGCTACCGAAGCTGAGTTCCTGAGTTTTACCTTCACAGGGAAGCGAATCCGCTGGTCGGAGAAGAGTCTGAACCGTTTCAGGCGAAAAATCCTGAAACTCACCGGCCGAAGCTGGGGAGTATCGATGGAATATCGCTTGAAGAAGCTGGCCGAATATATCCGGGGCTGGATGGGTTATTTCAGAATAACCGAATATTACAGTCCCATACCACGACTGGATCAATGGATACGTCGGCGGATTCGCTGTTGTTTTATCAAGCAATGGCGAAAGCCGAAAACCCGTTACAGAAATTTAATCAGGTTAGGTGTTGATCACATCAAGGCCGCCTCGATTGCAGCCAGTAGCAAAGGGTATTACCGGCTAAGCAAAACCTATGCGGCACAGTTAGCATTAAACGACAGTTTTCTCAGTAAACTCGGGCTTGTTTCCCTGAAAGACTTGTGGATCAGGTTTCACCACCCTCGGTGAATCGCCCGGTGCGGACCCGCAAGCCGTGGTGATGTGGGGGCTGGAGGTTAGAGACCTCCGGCTACCCGATTTAGGTTACGATTCCTGTTGCTAACTCATAGATTATTGGTGCTACTGATATTACGAGCAACAAAGCCATTGAAACATTAAATCTATGTTGGTGTTCTGGCCTTTTAAGTACCTTTTTTAAGTTTGCACCGAATACAAGCCAAATACCCACTGCTGGAAATGCCTGAATTCGTATCATAAGTGCATAACCTCTGTAACCAGAGGATTGTTTCAGAACCTTTGAAGTGAATCAGAACTCAGGGGTATTCTGTAAAGCAACCAAACCATACAGAGGAAGCCAAGGATGGCCTATACACACCTGAGCTCTGAAGAGAGATATTATATCGAAACTGAACTCAAAAATGGGACTTCACAAAACAAAATTGCTAAAAAGCTTGGCCGTTCACAGCCTACCGTGTCGCGAGAAGTAAACCGCAATAAAGGGCAAAGAGGGTACAGGCACCAACAGGCTAATCGCACAGCTCGGCAGCGGCACAAAGATAAGCCAAAAGCTATTAAGCTGACAGACGACATTAAACAACGTATTTCAAACGATATCCGTTCAGATTGGAGTCCTGAACAAGTGGCTGGAAGGCTTGAAAAGGACGGTGTAATCAAGCTGCATCATGAGACGATTTATCAATTTGTAGCGGATGATAAACGGCGCGGAGGCTCGCTCTATAAGCACTTGAGGCACCAGAAAAAAACTTATCGAAAGCGATACGGTTCAGCTCATAACCGAACCGGTATACCAAATCGGGTTGGCATTGAAGAACGCCCCGAAGTGGTCAACAACAGAGAGCGAGTTGGTGACTGGGAAGCTGATACTGTAATAGGTAAAAATCATAAAGGAGCCATCGCTACATTAGATGAACGAAAAACCAAGCTTCGCCTTGCTGTCCCTCTACCAGGCAAGAAGGCAAAAGCGGTTAAACAGGGAATAATTGACGTACTCAAGCCTCTGAAAAGGTTTGTAAAGACAATAACATACGACAATGGAAAGGAGTTTGTTCAGCATGAATCAATTGCCAAAGCTTTAAAATGTGACAGCTACTTTGCTGCCCCCTACCATTCTTGGGAAAGAGGCCAGAATGAGAATGCTAATGGTTTGCTAAGGCAGTATTTCCCCAAGTCGATGGAGCTTAATGGCGTGACAGAAAAAGATGTCATCATTGCAGTGGATAAGCTGAACAACAGGCCAAGAAAGTGCCTGGGCTACAAGACTCCTTATGAGGCATTTAAAGAGTCAACTGGAATAGATGCAAGAAAAGTCATGGGTTATGCACTTATGACTTGAATTCAGGATGCAACAACAAAAAATGATAGTGCAATAAATAAAACCTGAACATAAACACTAGAGTTTAATGTTGTATATGCGGCTATTGCACCTGTTGCCATTATCCATGCTTTGGGATTAACCCACTGGAATATAGCAGCTTGTAAAAAAGTTAAAGGCTTTGATTTATTGCTTTCAAGTGAACTTTGTGAAGAGCTCGCAATGAGATAAGCCAAATATAAAAGGTAGAGAACACCAATAACTTTTATAATTTCATGCAGCATTGGATATTTTTCAAAAATAATTCCAAACCCTAAACCAACTGCAACAACCATTGCAGGAAACCCAAAACAAATACCCATGAAATGAGGTAAACTCTTTTTAACACCATGATTCAGCCCAGAGGTCATTATCATTACGTTATTTGGTCCTGGGGTCACCGTTGTTGATGCTGCAAACAGTAAAACAGCTAAAGCAAATTCCATTCTTGTAATTCTCTATTTCACATACTTGTTGGTTTGTATTAGTAACCTAACAGTCGCTTACACGAAACCATTTCGCATAACATACTGTAGATTTTTTATCTGTACCAGCAGAAGCCTAAGTCTACCAAGGGGTAAAGCATTTTTTTGATCTTTCGTGGTTTATCTGCCAGTTCGTGTTTTGTGATTTTTATATTTTTCGGTTAATTCATTTTCCTGGTTAAGACTCCTTTTTATATCTTTGATAACAATGGGTTAGTGAAACCTTGTATATTTTGCTTATGCGAACTACTTTTACTGTATAAAAATACAGCAAAAGGGCTAATTTACATGCGACTTCAACAAAGGTTTCAGATTGCCATTCGTTCTGCCAATTATTCCCTCGCCACCGAACGTGCCTATTGGGATTGGGTCAAGAGGTTTATCAAATTTCATAAAATGCGCCATCCCGATTCCTTAACAGGAGAAAATATTCGTGATTTCCTCACTCATTTAGTGATGAAAAAACAGGTCGCAGTCAGTACCCAGCAGCAAGCCTTGAGCGCTCTTGTCTTTTTATATAAGCAAGTACTGGGACGCGACAATATAACAATCACTGACTGGCTCAATGCAAAACGTCCTAAGAAACTCCCTGTTGTGCTATCCACGACTGAAGCAAGCTCTGTACTCTCTTGTCTCAAAGGGACTCCGCTGTTAATTGCTCAATTGATGTACGGGGCTGGCCTCCGGCTCAAAGAGGCTGTACGACTGAGGGTTCAGGATGTTGATTTTGGACGTATGGAAATTACTGTACGCCATGGTAAGGGCGGAAAAGACAGAATGACTCTGTTACCTAAAGTGACCGTTGAATCGTTGCAACAACAAATCGAGATATCCCGACAGCTTCACTGTAAAGCACTGGATGAAGGGGTGTGCTTTGTTCATCTTCCCAATGCGCTTGCAAGAAAATACCCCAATGCCGCAAAAGAGCTGGCATGGCAATATATTTTTTCCAGTACACAACTGAGTAAAGACCCAAGAACTGGCAACATGGGGCGTCATCACATTAATGAAAGAGGGATTCAGTCGGCTGTTAAAAACGCTGTCAGGCAAGCCGGAGTCAACAAAAATGCCAGCTGTCATACATTCCGGCATAGCTTCGCAACGCATTTATTAGAAAGCGGTTACGATATCAGAACCGTGCAAGAGCTGCTTGGTCATGCCAATGTTAATACAACGATGATATATACTCATGTGCTTAACCGAGGTGGTAAAGCGGTCTTAAGCCCTGTTGACCGCTAACTTTTTGTTCGTCCACACTACCGCCTAAGACAGAAATAATGGTCGGATATTATTCAGACATCGGTCTCACAGTGGCAGTTAAATTTTAAAACCTGACTATCCTATCATATTTTGTTTACAGTAAGCTGAGCTATATCAAAACAAGTTCACTATACTTGCCACACTTCAGTGTTTTGTCGGGAAGAAACCAGCGAAATGGGTGCGCTGCATACGTGGCTCGACAAAACCCACCCATAATATTGCCGTGAGGCAACTGGGACTCCCTGCGAGCGACTCATTTGATACCCTGTTACCGATTGACAGGGCAAACCGTCACCGAAAGCAATCTGCTTTTGGTATTTCAACACCTGGCATTGTTCAGACACTCTTTCATTGACTGCTTTTGGCTGGTTTCCCTGATCATTTGATTTTCATTGCTCAGTGTACCGAGCCGGATGATCTGACTACTGTTGTCAGAAGCAGGCTTTTTATCCAAATGACAGAAACCGGACTCACTGTTCAATTCTATCCTTCCATTTTTACAGCGAACTATTTGTCCTGAAATCAGGTTGACCATTCGCTCAATCAAAAGCCTTTCAAGAGACAGGCTTCAGGCTTATTGGCATCCGTGCCACACAGCAAATCTATCGTCGTATATCAAGCTCAAAACCACACCGCCGCCGCAAAACAGGAGGCAACTCTGCGGTTATCAATGTCACAAACGCCATACCAAACCCGGCCTTTATACAGAAAGGCTATGAGGTGCGCGTTAGTAACAGCTGGCATCTGTCTTGTTCCATAAAGAGCATAACTGCCCGCAGCCCTTGCGTTACAAGGCTGTCCCGCCCGACCAGAGCGTGATCTGGTTCCACATTAAACAATAACAGGGTTATCAGGACGGAAGTTCCCAGTGTACCGGACAAGGGCGGACAGGAGAGAATATGTCTCGTTATCACAGTAAATCTAACCGGAATTATGGCTATGGCAAGCAACTCAGTTACGCCGGACGTAATGCTTTGAAAACGACTATGGCAGGCCAGCACCACAGCATTGCGACTCATTCGGAACGCTGGCAGCGGTTTTGCGACTGGGCTAAGACCCAAGACATTAAAGAAGCCCATCAAATCAACAATCACACCCTGAAAGACTACGCAGGATATTTAAAAGCCAGACTCAACGGACAAGGCAAATCCATTGCCGTATCAACAGCACAAAACCGATTATCCACCTGTAACACCGTTCTCAAAGCCCTGCGTGGCAACAACGATATTTTTATTAGTCCCGCCGAAGCCCTTGACGCCAAACGCTGCCATATCCGTACAGAACCACCGGAACTCAGTCGTGTAAAACTCGCTGCTGCACAACAGGAACTTTATCGCCAGGGGCATGGTCGCATTGCTGCTTTGTTGGGTTTATGTCGTGAACTCGGCCTGCGCTCCAGAGAAGCTGCTCTTCTGGACTGCCAGAAAGCGCTGATTCAAGCCAAAGAAAACGGTGTGATCGATATAGAGCGAGGCACCAAAGGTGGTAGAGGCAAGTCTACTGTCACCAGCCCCAGCCGTGTCGAACGGTTAGTGCCAGTCAGTGATACCGCTACGAAAGCTCTTGAAGCCGCAGTAGCGATTCAGAATAATCAGCAAGAAAACAAAGACAACCTGGTTCCCATAAACCAACGTCTGCCGGATTTTTTGTCAGCTGTTCGTCATAACAGTGGTGCGGTTTTGAAAAAGCACGGGCTGAACAATCGCCATGACCTGAGAGCCGCTTATGCCTGTGAGCGGTATCAGCAGATCACCCACCATCTTGCGCCTGTTATTGCAGGCAAGCGGGAATGTGTGAAGTCAGTCGATAGAAAGGCGAGAGAGGCTATAGCTCTGGTGCTTGGGCACCAAAGGACGGATGTAGTGGCAAGTTATTTAGGTTCGGCTCGGTAAAAAAGCGTGATAGAAATTGAAATGTTGAGAACAAAGAAAACATTGATACATTGATGTAGATCAATATTTTAGCACCGGAAAATACGTACCCTAAGGTTGTTCCAGTGAACAGTAGAAGGGCAACCTTCAGATGCCGACAAAGTATCAGGCATCACACGGAAGGTGAGTCCACGGAAGATAAGAAAACCAAGCATTGAGCACAGGAACAAAGTCACTCGGCCTCGCCATTGTTGTCAATGTTGCGGGGTGTTTTGTTGTCTTGGCACTCTTCCCAATCAAATTCAGGCGAGGTGGAACACAGGGGAGTTCAGCAACCTTGCTGCAAATTTCCTGCTGAATTTTTTGCCTTGTTCTATACTGATCCCAGCTTCTGAGAAGCCCGATATACTACCAGTGTTGCTCGTACCAGCACTGCCGCTTCTCACCGTGTTCCGTTCATGGCAAATAAACGGTTCTGCTCTCTGTATAAAGAGTGCCGGTAAAAAAGAGATTTTAAGCCAGTAGATCATTGATCGAACGCTTGAGCTTCGCACAGTGGCCAGCTAAGTCAGCAAACCCGGCAGTCATGACTTGCGTAACCCTGTGGAGGTGCCTCGGGAAGTGCGAGGCGACCGGGTTGATAGCCAGAAGGTAATGCCTGCAACGGTGTTAACGGACGGTGAATAGATTTTCTATCCAACCAAACAGCGTTTGCTGTGAGGTTATTCTTAGCCCTGTCTCTGTTCTGAAATGAGCAAGGCAGCGGACTTCTACCAACAGTTACTTCGGTAGCCGTTCATACCCGTGTGTTTTCCATCAGGAAAATACAGCTTCCTGGCGAAATCTATTTTGCGATCTTTTTATCCAGCTTCAGTGCTGGATAAAACCCGTTAACTTCATATCAGCCTTTATATACCAACGGCTTGCCATATAATGGCAGGTAAGATATATCTTTTCAGGCTCACTCAAACCATGTTTAAAACCATTGATGACCTTAAACAGCAGCTGGACGCTTTGCGCCCACTGCCGAAACACAGTGTCCAATCCCTGCATGAAGCATTGGTGCTGGAATGGACGTATCACTCGAATGCCATTGAGGGCAACACTCTGACGCTCAAGGAAACCAAGGTGGTGCTGGAAGGCATTACCGTGGGCGGCAAGTCCATGAGGGAGCATTTTGAAGCGATCAACCACAGGGAAGCCATTGAGTGGGTAGAATCCGTCGTTGTGAAGGATGAGCCATTCAGTGAGCGATTGATCAAATCTATTCATCAGCTGGTGTTGAAGAACATTGATGACAGCAACGCCGGACGCTATCGGCAGGAAAATGTCATGATTGCCGGTGCAGAACATACACCGCCTGATCATTTACACCTGCCTATGCTTATGGCTGAACTGGTGCAGGAGTATCAGCAACAGGACTGCCATCCGGTAGAACGGGCGGCTCGGCTGCATGTGGATTTTGTTGGCATTCATCCCTTTGTGGATGGTAATGGCAGAACCGCAAGGCTGCTGATGAATTTCGATCTGATGACCAGTGGCTACCTGCCAGTGATTATCAAGACCGAACACCGCCTTGCCTATTATGAAGCCTTGGATAAGGCGCATACTACACAGCACTATCAGGATTATATTGCTATGGTGGTGGCTGCTCAGGAAGAAGCCCTGAACCAATATCTCAGTATTGTCGGTTAACTCTGAACGGATAAAGCCATTTATTCGTTCTCACACTCAGGTTGACTCAACCTAATATTTCCATGGTCACTCAGGTGACTACATCTTCATCGTATTGTTTGCCTGACCACAGGTTGTTCAATGCGTATCTGCATGGCAGAGCTCATCTGTCATGCGGCAGTGAAGTTCTGTCTTTTTTATATCGCTCGATAAGAGCATCAAGAGAGAGAACTTCCATGACTCACCAAGACGGTGCTAACGATTTAGTGGCTCGCTTTGCTGAACGCTACGGCTTCAGAGAAGATGAATTACTGAATACACTGGCACAAACTGCTTTCCGACAATCAAACGGTTCTGTTCCCACTCGGGAACAGCTGCTTTCTTTGTTGTCTGTGGCGGATAAATACAACCTTGACCCATTTGTTCGACAGATTTATGCGCTGAGTGACCGCCGTGGCGGTGTTCTGCCGGTGATATCTGTAGACGGCTGGATTGCCGTGATGAACTCGTATCCCGACAGTGACGGGATAGAGTTTCACTATCCTGATGAGCTGGTCACTCTGGATGACGATATGAAACCCTGTCACCCTTGGGCTGACTGTGTAGTGTATCGGAAAGACCGGAGCCATCCCGTGAAGGTGCGGGAATATCTGGACGAGTTATATCGTCCGGCTCCCATCAAGAATGGCAAGAAATTCCCCGGCCCCTGGCAGACCTGTCCCAAAAGAATGTTGAGACACAAAGCTCAGGCGCAGGGAATAAGATTGGCCTACGGCCTCAGCGGACTGTTTGAGCCTGATGAAGCGGAACGTATTCTGGAAACCCAGTTGGGTGAGCCAGAGGTTCCTTCTTTGCAGGTTCAAGCTGTCGCAGATGGCCCGGCACTCGTAACACCGGACAAAACTGCCACTACACAGCCAAAGGAGAAAGCAGCAATACCGGATTCTGGAGAATTCAAAACTCCCGATACCACCGAAGCCCCGCAAGCCGGAGTGATTGAAGTGGACTCTGTAGAGGTACCTGAACCTTCAGACATTGACCCACAAATTCTGTCCTTTATCGAACAGGTCGTGGGTCGTGCCAGAGAGACAGGCGCTTACACAGCAGCACAAGGATTTGCTGAGGAACGGTTTAAGGAGGATGCCAACGCCCTGAACTATTGCTTGTTCAAGCTGGATCAGGCACAGGCAGCCAGCCATTCTCCCGTGTGCACTGCGGCATGATGTGTTTCAGGATTCTTCATCATGAAACAGGTCAATATTGAGCAGCGGTCACAGGCTTGGCTGGACTGGCGTCGTTGTGGTGTTTCTGCCAGTGATGCGGCTGTGATCTTAGGGCTGTCGCCTTACAAGTCACGGTGGCAGCTCTGGCTTGAAAAAAGAGGGTCAGAAATATCCAGTATCTTCAAAGAACCTGACTTGTCAGCAAATCCTCATGTGCTTCGTGGTATGGAGCAAGAGGATGATGCTCGCAATCAGATGGAGCAGGCTCTGAATGATGCGCCGCTTTTACCAGTGTGTGCAGAATGGGAACAGAACCCGGTGTTACGGGCGAGCTTCGACGGGTTGACCAGAGACGGTGTGCCGGTTGAGCTGAAATGCCCAACGCAAAAAGTATACGACGAGGTAAAAACTCTGAAGGACAAGTCAGAGGGCTATCGTCGTGCTTTTTATCAGGTGCAGTTCCAGATATTAGTGGCAGACTCCCAATTGGGCTGGCTGTGCTTTTATCGGCAAGGCTTACCCCTGTTGCCCGTATGTATTCGTCGTGATGACGCTTTAATCCAGCAACTACAGCAGGAAGCGATTGATTTCTGGAATCGGGTTGAGGAAGGCGATGAGCCGGACAAAGACCCGAATCTGGATGTGTATGTACCAACGGAAAAGCGGGAACAAAATCAGTGGCAACAACTGGCAATGGCTTACCGCCAACGTCAGAAACGTCTGGACAAACTAAAGGGTGAACTCGACGCTGGAAAATCGCACCAGAAACAGTTGCAGCAACAGCTACAACAGTTGATGGGTGATTTTAAGGCGGGTGAGTTTGATGGTCTCAGGGTTTGCCGGAGTACGTGCAGCGGCACAGTAGATTACCAGAAGGCACTGGAATCCCTTTGCCAGAAACACAACCTTGCTTTGCCCAACCTTGAGCTGTTCAGGCGCAAGAGCAGGCAGCAAGTCAAAGTCACGCTTGTTGATAAAAATCGACAGGGCCGTGACTCAACCATGGAAACTATTGGTGGCGATTTATTGGTTTTGAACCAGTCCGTTAGCAACCAAAGCTTCTATTTCTGATTAACTTTTCATGAACCCGGATGGGGCAGACTGTTTCCCCGTCATGGGAATCTTCTGCCCTTTTTTTGTGTTTTCAAACCCAATTCAACGGCAGGAGACGAATATGACTCAAGACGTTCAACAGGCTCAGGCTGGATCTTGCCAGAACCCTGAAGGGGCTTTGCAGCCTGCTTTCTATGAACTCAACGAAACTTTTGAGCTGAACAGCACTCAGTTGATTCTGCTGGAAGGCTATAAGGACTGCGGACACCCGGCGGTGCCTGCACAACAACCCTATGTGTTTGACAGAGACCGGCTGCGTAAGTTGCTGGCCTTCTTTGATGACCCTATGGGGGATGGTTTGTACCTGACAGGACCGACCGGTTGCGGAAAAACCAGCCTGGTCTGTCAGGCGGCGGCCAGGTTGCACTGGCCGGTACAGATGATTCCGGTACATGGACGTTTAGAACTGGACGATATGCTGGGACAAAAAGTACTCGACAATGGCAGCACGCCTTTTTTGTACGGCGCACTGAGCATTGCAGTACGAGACGGACACATTCTTATCCTTGACGAAATGGACATTGCTGACCCCAGTGAACTCGCTGGATTATACGATCTGCTGGACGGTGCGCCTTTGGTATTGGCGCAGAACGGCGGAGAGATTATTCCGGTACATCCACGGTTTCGTTTTGTGGCTACGGGCAACAGTGCGGGATCAGGTGATGGATCAGGGCTGTATCAGGGTGTGTTAAGACAGTCGTTAGCCTGGCTGGATCGCTTCCGTTGTATCGAAGTGGATTATCCGGACAACACGACAGAATTATCCATTCTGGAACAGGTGGTGCCTGATCTGCCTTTACTGGTGCGTGAAAACATGGTGAAGCTTGCTAAAGAGATTCGTCGTCTTTTCACGGGTTCCTCTGATGGACAAGGGGAAGGCGAAGCCCAGCTCAGCTGCACTCTGTCCACTCGTGGGCTGGTGCGCTGGGCGAAGCTGTCCCTGCGGTTTAAAGGTGCGCCCAGCGTGTTTGAGTATGCGCTGGAGCAAGCCCTGACAGCGAGAGTAGAACCAGCTGAACGACAAGCGATTCATCGACTGGCAGAGGATATTTTTGGTGACTTATGGAGCAGCACCGATACCTCTTGTCCAGACGATGACTTACCTTACTGAATCGTTGAGGTGGTGAATCATGAGTGTGACAACCGTTACCCAGATATTGAATAAAATGTCTGTCATTTCAGTGGACTGTTCCGTCTGGTCTGGCTCCCGTCGTTTAAAACAGGAAGATTTGACATTAGGGCAGGGCGGTCAGTTACCACCGGATGATGTGGTGTCACTGGGTTCTAAAAAACTCTGTGATCGTGGAGTGCTCAAGCCATTTCTGCGGCTGCGTGAACAGGCCTGCCGGATCTGCTCCCGGGAAGGTGTTCGCTTTCTCGGAGGCTATGCCGTCGCGGACTCACTGGTGGACGACATCAGTAGCGAACTGGATCAGGTACAGGCTGATTTTCAGCAGCAGAAACAGGAATTTCTGGCGCAGTATGACCAGCATATCCAGGAATGGGTTTCCGCTCATCCTGATTTTGCTGATGCCATACGGCGTGCTGTTCCTGACGTGCAGAATGTCAGCCAACGATTTGGTTTTGATTATACCGTCTACAAAGTCACGGAAGCCCCCAGGCCGGATACCCTGAATCATCAGGTTAACCAGCTGGGAAATACGCTCAGGGATGAAATCAGCCGGGACGCTCAGGCTCTGTTTGAACAGACTTTTTCTGGTAAACAGAAAGTCAGTCGCAAGGCGATCAGACCGATCCTGAAGCTGAGAGATAAGTTGCACAGCTTGTCATTTGTCGATCAGGGCATAGCCCCCGTGGTGCAACGTCTGGATGCTGGTTTAAAGCAGATTCCCAAACAAGGTTCTCTTGAGGGTGAAGCGTTAACCCAGCTGATGGAGCGAGTGCTGTTGCTCTGTTCTGCTGAACAGATGCAGCGGTGTGCTGAAGGGCTTGCCACTATAACAGAACCTGTGAAGATGCAGGATTCTGATCAGACGGTAAATTCAGGCAATACACCAGAGGCAACACAGGAAAAAACACAGGAAGTACTTGTTGAGGAGAGAGCTGAGGAGAGAGTTCAGGAGAACTCTGTACCCACTCAACCCGTTGTAAATCCGGCAGAGGAAGTGCCAGCCGCAGCAACGTTTTACTTTTAATTCGACGGACTGACTTCAGTCTATTTCCCCCAGGCGGGACACCGTTCCCGCTCTTCATAAAGAGGGAACCGTGTCCCATTTTTATTGTGTTTTAACAGGAGAAGCATGACATGGTTTCCACTTTACAACGTGCCTTACCGATCGTCGGTGCTGCACTGGGAAGGAAGCTGGGTGTTCAGGTTGAAGTGTCTGGCAGGAATGCGTTTACCGACGGTGAACGGATTGTTTTGCCAGCCTTTGACCCTGAACGCCCTGAACAGGAACTCAAAAGCTGGGGCTTTTTGTCCCACGAGGCAGCCCACATCCGCTACACGGATTTCGAGCTGGATCAAAGCGGCTCTGCGTTTCGGCGCAGGCTAACCAACCTGTTGGAAGATATCAGGATAGAGCGGGCTTTAAGCCGGGAATATCCCGGCACTGCATTCACTCTGTCCGAAGTCGTCAGGCAGTTAGTCGCTGAAGGTCGTTTATCTGCACCGGCAAAGAGTGACCCACCTGTGAAGGTGTTACATGATTCATTGCTGGCCATGCTCAGGTATGAAGTGTTGGGACAGAAAGCTCTGAAGGAAGAAGCAAGCAAGGCAAAACAGGCAATGGCAGCTTGTTTCCCAGTGAAACTGCTGAAATCTCTGGATGCTGTATTGGACGATGTGCCGCATATGGGCAACACCCGAAAAGCGCAACAGTTAGCCGATGAGATTATTAGGTTGTTTCAGAACCAACAGCAGGAGGATTCAGACAACAGCAACGACACAGGGAACGATGACAAAACAGATTCACTGTCGTCAGAAAACTCAGATAACCAAGAACCGGATTTAAAATCAGCACCTTCACAGGGCACTGATGAGAAACCGGATTCTACGTTGGCAACTGAACATGAAACAGAAAATACACAGGGGCAGGAAAAACAGGAGGAGAAAACAGATTCTACACAGAGTACTGATGCTAAATCCGCAGATACACAGGGAAAGAGAGACGCTTCAGGGGAGAACACAACGGAAGCCCCGGAAGATTTTCAGGAAGAGAGCATCAGGACTGTGCTGGAATCTGACAATAGCGACTGGCCGGAAGACCTGTTTCAGTCTCTGGCAAGTGAGATGGAAGGCTGGAGTTTAAGGCAGGAAGGCGGATTATCGGCTGTTACCACAACACCCTCGGTAGATCGTGTTGAGGTTTTAAACGCAGACAAAATAGAAGGACAGAGCTTGCTCTGGCGAACCAAAGCTGAATCCTCTCGACTGGCAGCCCAGTTAACCGGATTGGTTCAGGCGAAAACGATGAGCAGGGACAGAACCGGAAAGCGAGGGAAAAAACTGGATGGTAAACTACTGCATCGTATGGCTATTGGCGACAGTCGTTTGTTCTGCAAACGATCTGAAACCATTACGATTGATGCGACCGTTCACCTCTGTCTGGATATATCATCGTCCATGTCTTCCAGAATGGAACTGGCAAGGGAGGCGGTACTGGCTCTGGCCTACGGCTTGAACCAGATCAATGGCGTTACTGTATCAGTTTCTGCCTATCCCGGCAAAAGCGACTGTGGCGTGTTTGAGATCATGAAACCCAAGGACCGGTTACAGGATGTAGCTGCGGTTTTGTCAGCACTTAATGCTCATGATTCCACTCCAATGGCTACAGGGCTTTGGCACTCTGTTCATCAGGTGCTTCAGGCCAGGGCTAAACGCCGGTTGATCATTATGATTACCGACGGTGCGCCGGACTTTGACCATCATCAGACAGTTATGGACTTGGTGAAACGCTGTGAATCATCAGCTATAGAAGTCGTGGGGTTGGGCATTAACATCCACTCAGTGGAGCAGTTATTTCCACAGAGTGTGGTGGTTAGCCAACTCCATGAATTAAAAGCTGGTCTGTTTAAGTTAGCCAGATTCTGGCTGATTGCCTGACCAAAAAAGTAAAACAAAGCCGGGAGGAATCCCCACCCGGCTTTTTTCGGTGTTATGTTTCAAAGGCATTGTATTTTTTGTGCAGGTCGGCAGGATTAAGTTCGGTATAAACCTTCCAAAGAATGTTGATGTCCCTATGGCCGGTCACTTGGGCAACCTCTTCGACGGTGAACCCCATTTCGAACAACCTGGATGCCCCTTCACGACGTAAATCATGGTAACGTAAATCCTCAATACCAATTTTATTTCTTACTCGCTGAAAGCCGGCGGTAACACTCTTTTCATTGAATGGGAATATTCTACTATCCTGTCTGGGCTGCTTTTGGAGAATTTTCCATGAGTCGCCAAGCAAGGGGACATACATATGGTTTCCTGTTTTTTTCCTGGGGTCTTTTCTGTCTCGAACTAAAATCGTCCGTTTCTGATGGTTCACGTCTTCCCAGCGTATACGGCAGATCTCACCAATCCTCATGCAGGTGAGTATTGAAAAATTCAGAATGTCACAGAATGGTATTTTATTGCCCCTATGGGACTCTCTTTGTTTCAACCCTTCCAAAATAAGGTCTATTTCTTCATGGGTTGGCCGACGGCTTCTCCGTTGGCTTTTGCCAATGAGATTAAGTCTCTGAAGGGTCGGTAAGGCTGTGGCGATGACTTTATCATCCACAGGGATGCCGAAGACGGGATGGGCTACTTTTAAAACAGATCTCAGGTACGCTATGTCATGGTGTATGGTGGCAGGGCTTGCCCCAGCTTCTATTCGGTCTTTGCAGTGTTGCACAAGGTGCTTTTCCATGAGCTTATTGGTTGCAACTTTGGCAATGTCTGAATCAGCGAGCATTTTAAGTACATAACGCTTGGTTCGGCCTGATTGGCCGCCCAACGAATCGTCATCCTCATAAAGCCTGATAAGGTCGCCAATACTTGGGAGCATTCCCACCTGGTGAATGCCTTGGGAGACTCCTTTTTCTTCAAGTTCGGCCGTTCGTTTTTTTCCCCACTGCGCAGCCAGTTTCTTTTTCATGAAAGAGCGCGACTCTCTATGAGTGATATTTTTACCACCCCCAAGGCGAACCGTACAACGATAACGTACAGTTCCGTCTGCCCTTTCTCTGGTCTCGATGGTATAAGAAGCCATGATTTTAACTCCCGATAAAATGCAAGTGCCCCCAGTGTAGTTTGGGGCACTTACTGGGGCACCTTTTAATAAAAAATGATCTAAAATGGGTCATCTTGATATGAAATGAGAGATACATGAAACCTATTGAAGTACTTGATAACCGTAGAAACTTACCAAGTTATCTTGATCGGAAATTTTCCGTCGCTCCGATGATGGATTAGTGTTGCTAGTAAGACTAATTCTATTAATTTCAGCATGTTAGTGCTTTTTAAAGATTTTTTAGTAGCAAATATGTAGCAGTGCTGGGGTGGTTTATCCGGTTGAGGTGGTAGTGGCTGGGTAATGAGAAAGCACCGGTTTAAGCCGGTGCTACTTATTGCGATTACTCATCCTTCGCCACCATATGAGCACACCACCCACATAGACAGCCGTTTTCATTAGCAGCATACATTTCGCTCCATGGGATATCTTCTCCACAGCGTTTACAATCACCTGTGCCAAATTCATCCACAACACGAGTTTGGAAGACATACTCTTGCTTCTTGCTAAGACTTTCCCTTCCTTCTGCTATTACTTTCCTTGTTATTCCTTCTGCTGCTTCCTCAAGCCCTTCAGATTCAACGATTTGCTGTAAAAAGTCGTTGAATCCATCGTCATCACTCAACTGATCCTTAATGCTCATGAGTCCTCCCGATATTTCATAGTTTTGGATCTGCCACCAACCATCAACTACAAAGAAGCTTTTCAAACCATTTGCCGATTCCCCCGTACCCCCTGCGAATAGCCTGCGGCGCTGCCCCGGTAGGCGCAATGCGCCAGACCATGAAATCGGTAAGGCTGCCTATAGGCTGATGCTCTGGGGGTGTCGGGCGGCTTTCCTGTAATCCGTGGTTCCGTGGCTGGTAATGGTTAACTTATTGATTATTCTGTCATTGCCGTTTTTTTCTGTCCACGGTTTACCCTGTTTTTTCCACACTTTCGGCAGTTTTATCCACATTGGTCAATTTTTGCCGTTTTCCGCCATTCTATATCTATTTATTTTTTTAAAACTTTGAAAAAGAAGAAGAAAAGAGAAGAGATAGAGGCAGAAAACACGCACAATCAGCTGGAAAGCGTATCCACGGATTTTTATAAAGATCCTGTTTTTCATCCACACTTTTTTTATTCATCCACACCCGTAATTGTGGATAACTTCATAACAATAAAAGCTGTTATATCAATGAGATATGATAAAATTATAGGTAAACCACGCACCCACGAACTGCGCTACGCCTGGCGTCATTATGAATAAAAATACCGAACAGGCAGATGATGAGTTACTGCTGATTGAAAGCTGGCTGACCTTTCTGAGCGTTAATCGTGGTCATGCTGTTTCTACTATCAATAAGTACCGTGGCTACCTGAAGCAGCTGCAACGCTACCTTGTGGAAAAACACGACAATACCCGTTTGTTGCAGGCCAGACAGTCAATGCTGGAAGACTTTACCGGGCTGTTCCTTCATAAAAAGGGGGTTGCCCCGAAAAGTCGTCATGTGGTGGTGGCAGCCTGTAAAGGTTTCTTTCAGTGGCTGGTTGACCAGGAACTGGCCGTATCTAACCCTTCGCACTCTCTTCAGTACCCAAATGTTGGTCGTAAGTTGCCTAAGCAGCTGGGGCTTTCCAATGCCGAACGCCTGTTGATGCAACCGGATATTGATACCTTCAAGGGTGTCAGGGATGCCGCTATGTTGTCGTTGCTGATTGGCTGCGGTATGCGGGTGTCGGGCCTGGTGAACCTTAACCAGGAAGATTTGTTCTGGTTTGATTACAAAGGTCAGCAACGTCTGGCCGTTCTGGTCACTGAAAAGGGTGGTCATGAACGTGAACTGACTATTCCCCATGAGGCTATGTTGTTGCTCCAGGCTTATCTTGGCCATGAAGAGCTGAAGGACATTGACCGGACATTACCGGATGGTTCACAGGTGTTGTTTGTGAGTACTCGTAACCGTCGGGTGCCTTTGCATGAGTACCGGGGGGAGTATCGTCGACTGACGACGAAATCAGTCTGGTCAATGATGCAGGGTTATGGCATTGCAGCTGGCTTGCCGGAAGAACTTTGTCACCCCCATGCCATTCGACACATGTTAGGTGCGGAGATGATGGAAGAAGACGCCAGCACGTTGCAGGTTCAAGCCGTATTTGGTCATGCTGACCCGAAGACTTCAGAGATTTACGCGCGGATCGCCAGAGGTAAGCTGACTGAGGTCATCGATAAGGCTAACCCGTTACGCAAGATCAATACGCCAGTTTCACCACTGGTGAAGGAAATGAAAAAGCGAGGTGCTTTGTGACTCAGCCGAAACCACTCAACAACCTGGTACTGGTTGACCGGGCCAGTAACCCGAATACCTCTGAAGGTGGGATAGTTTTGCCCAGTACCGATGAGCCTCAACAAAGTTATGGAACGGTGCTGGACGTGGGTGACAAGGTGACAGCCCCGGTTAAGACTGGGGATACCGTATTGTTCAGCCGTTATTCGGGTACAGAGGTTTCCTTCCAGGGAAAGCTGTTTGTTCTTATGCGGGAAGAGGAGCTGCTGGCCACGGTTTAGATATCTGAACCACCTGAAAACACGGTTCCATGGAACAACAGGGTAACAGAACTGATATAGGCGGGATCTGGAGATATTTCAAAACCCACTAAAACCGGAGCTTTCCGGACGATACCGGACATTCTGGAAACTGGCCTTTAAAACAACCAAAAACGTCTCACGGATGAGAACTGCCCAACTGCGTACTATCCCCTTATGCGCAGTTCAGGCACTTACACACTACGGGAGATCAGACACTTATGGACGCTCAACAGGACGTAAAGCGCAGTACAAATCAGAAATACAAGGACGAACACCTGCAAATACCACTGCTTCCGGAAGGGGTGGGGGCTCGGCATAAACATTCACACCCTCCCCTGCAGGGGGGTGGGTACCTGAATATCTGCACTGATTCTGAAGTTTGCTTACCGGAAAACTCGCCTGCTTCGCTTTCAGAACTTGCAGCAATGGGGGTTTCCCGCACCTGGTGTAATGTAGCATCGGCTATCGGGACTGAGGCATTTCTGGAAGTTTGGCAAATACTGGACCAGTCACATGACCAAGGCGCTGAATTAAACGGCTCTATTCGGGTAACTGTGCCAAGGTATGAGCGCTTCCTGCGTTATCAAAGGAACCGTGTTATCCGGTCGTTAGCGAATCAAGGCAAAAACCCTGCGGATATACAAAAGTATCTGAAGGCAGAAATGAACATTGATATCAGCCTGCGCACGGTTCAAAGAATTGCAAGCAAACGCCGGTGTACGACATAGCCCTCCCTTTCATTGTCGCGGGTTGAATGAAACCATGTCAGCATGAAACCAGTGCCTGTTGAGCCAGCGGGTTCGGTGACCTTTCGCTGTGCTGATTGTAAAAAGACATTTGATGCCAAACCGACACGCACGGAACCTGCTCCGGAGCGTGCGCATCCGTTTCGATATTTTTCAGACTGCCCCGACTGCGGGAACGAATGCCCTCAAGTTCATTGGCAGGTTGGGCTGTTCAATGCCCATCTGAAAGCGACGGGACCCAAGACCCAAAAAGGCAGGTCGGCATCTGCTGCTAACCTTGCTGGCCACCCTACGCCAGAGGAAGCCCGGATAACCCGATTCAATGCCATGAAGCATGGTGCGTCGGCAAAGACCGCCATGTACTTTCCTGCCAAACCAGACAAATACCCGCACTGCAAAACCTGTGATGTTGACCGTGATTACTGTGCGCAGCAAATCGCCTGCCTGAAACGATCCGATTTAATGTTGCGCTGCCTGGTTGCTATCGAATCCGGCGATCCTTCTGCCCTTCAAGACCTTCATGCCATTAACCAGGCGAACTTTATGGCGATTATGCAGGACATCCTGCAAGCCCTGATTGCCGATGGTGTCACACTGCGTAACCCGGTTTACGGCTTTGATAAAGAAGGCGGCTTTAATATCGGTCGTTACCAGGACCCCGAAAGCAACGAATGGAAAACCATAGAAGAGGTTCGGGCTCATCCACTGCTCAAACCTCTGATGGATATGATCAGCCGCAATAACCTGTCACTGGCTGATTTGAACATGACACCAAAAGTTCAGGTGGATCAGGGCATCCAGCAAGGTCAGTTGCAGCAGGAAGAGGAAGAAAAAGAGTCCGCCATTGAATACCGCAACAAGATGGACAAGCAGGTGACTGACCTGCGTTCCATGATTGCCCGTTCCCAGTTGCGTGCTAATCAGGACCCGGTACTGATCGAACACCGGCAGGAAGACGGTGACGAACCACCCAAGGATATAGAAGCCGAGGTGCTGGATGACTCAACGTCTTAACGCTGCCCAGCGGCTGGAACTGTGTCAGGTATCAGAGCGTGAAATTCAGCGTTATGCCGGTGACCATGCCATGTGGCACAAACATGTGCATAACGTCGAGCTGGACGCCATGCAGATCCTGAAAATGATCGACATGGACGAACACGACAACTCTCTTGATTTCTCCTGCCGTCGAACCGGCAAAACCGCCGTTAAAGAAATGTGGATACTGGAATACAACGCCACCCACTCCGATCAGGAGCTGGGCATCGTTGCCCCCAGGGAAGCACAATCCATCGTCAACCTGTCCTATCACACTGACGCTATCCGACGTTCTTCTATTCTGGAAAACTTCCTTCTCTATAAAGGAGGAAGGAAACAGATTTCCGATACGTCTTACCAGTTCAGCAACCGCAGCAAAGCCGGTGCCTATGGCATCATGGCTCAGGTGGACGGTTCTGATTTAACCATTGCTTCTCTCGAAGAAGTGGACGATATGCCGCCGGATCGCCTGTACTCACGTTTCCTGCTGACCATGGGAGCAACCCGGCGACTGGGTGCCAGCCAGAACGCTGTTAATAATCCCATTATCCGCATAACCGGCGTATTCAAAGGAGCCGACACCCTTTCGGAAATGGTGGATTCCGGCAAATACGTTATCCTGCCCATCGTTGACTGCTACCTTGGCATCGAGCTGGGCATTCTGAACGAACAGTTCATTATGGATATGCGGGACCAGCTCTCACCCGAAGAGTTTCTGCGTCAGCTACTGTGCAAAAACGTTGCTGCCCGTAACCTGATCTGGGACAAGTGGCTGCAAAAAGCCAAAGTGCGGGGCGTTGCCGGGCAACTGAAAATTCAGGAACCCGTTCCCGGTATGCAATACAAAAAGCGGGGGCTGATCAGTTTCGGTTACGACCACACCGGCCACGGTGAAGACCCGGCGGCTTCAAAGTCGTCATTAGTAGTGGGTGAGGAACTGTCTGGCTTTGTTGTTCCCATCTTCTGCCGTACCTGGCCTGCGGGAACCGATGAAGGCATCATCCTTCAGGATATGATCAGTTACTGGCGTTACTTTATGCCCGATTACGCCCTGGGTGACGCTTACGGAATCGGCCTGTTAACTATCCTTTGTGAACGCCTTTATCAGGAAGGTCTGACCACCATCGACCGGCGCGCCATTGGTAACGGCGAGTCCACCGCCAGCACCTGGCCGGAATGGCCGTTCTCTCCCATCCGTTTTGAAGGCATGGCAAAACACCAGATGGCTTCAGCCGTTCGCAGCCTGTTCAACAATAACCGGGTGGCGATTCCCATGATGGACGATGACCCAAGCTCTGACCCCGTAATGGCTGATATGCAGTTACTCTGCCGACAGCTGACCAATATCAAATCCGTACCCACCAAAAACGCCTACGCTAGTTACAAAATGGTGAAACGTTCCGTGGGCGATGACCTGTTTGATGCCTTCATGGCCATGGTCTGGGCTTTTGTTACTCGGGGTGAATGTCAGG
Source organism: Endozoicomonas gorgoniicola (assembly GCF_025562715.2). Taxonomy (NCBI): domain Bacteria; kingdom Pseudomonadati; phylum Pseudomonadota; class Gammaproteobacteria; order Oceanospirillales; family Endozoicomonadaceae; genus Endozoicomonas; species Endozoicomonas gorgoniicola. The sequence goes on along the minus strand of NZ_JAPFCC010000001.1, from coordinate 2,964,823 downwards.
TACAGACCGTTATCTCAACCCGCAACCAAACCCGGGCTGAACTGTTGGGACAGTCGCCCTTCGGCCTGATGGGGGGCTTATGAAAATCCTTGATCGCTTTAATCGCTCAGGGCTGTTTAACCGCCGACAGCTGGCAGAAACCAGACAGCACAAAGAAGCTCTGTCCATGAATGCCGAATACGACCGGCTGAACAACAGCAAAGGTCGAATCGCAACGCCGGAAAACAGCATCAAGCACCTTTATAACCAGATGCACGTTGACCCTGACCTGCGTCAGGCGATCCTGCACCTGCGTTATATGGATAAGGTCGATGGTCGCATCAAACAGATACACAAACGCATGGCCCGTGATGTCACTAAAGGCGGGTTAATGCTCAAGTGGAAAGGCACCAGAGACAAACGAATCATCAAAGTCTGGCAGCAGTTCTGCCAACGGGTGCAGCTGAACAACCGGTTGAAACTGTTTTCCGATGCCCGTGGCGCAGCTATGGAAGGCAACCTGCCTATACAGTGGGTGTTAAACGATGACCGTCATGTATGCGGCGGCATCCGTATGCCGTCTGAAACCATTGTTCCCAGAGTAGACGAAAACGGTCGTTTTAAAGACATGAGCCAGGCGTTTAAACAGGTAGACCCGCTGACCTGGCGGGAACTGGCACGCTTCTCCCGCTGGCAACTGACCATGGTACGACTGGAGCCAGATAACTTTGACGACATGGGTTGCCTGGGTCGCCCTTATCTCGATGCCTCCCGCACCATCTGGCAAAAGCTCACCATGACGGAAGAAGACCTTGTTATCCGTCGTCGGCACCGGGCTCCACAAAAGCTCGCCCATATTCTTGAAGGTTACAGTGCCGAAGAAATGGAGGCTTACGAAGCCAGGGTGAACAACAACGCCGGGCAAATCCAGACCGACTTCTTTATGAATAAAAAAGGTGCCGTTAATGCTATCCAGGGTGATGCCAACCTTGACCAGATAGCCGACGTCGCTTATCTGCTGGATACCTTTTTCTCAGGCTCTCCCGCACCGAAAGGCTTATTCGGTTACGTCGAAGACCTGAGCCGTGATGTGCTGGAAGATTTGAAAGGCGATTACTTCCAGGAAGTGGATAGCCTGCAGGATATGATCAGCGAAGCCTACCGGGAAGGTTTCTGTCTGGAGCTGTTGCTACAGGGCATCAACCCGGATGCTTACGATTTCTCCATTGAATTTGCCGAACGCAACACCGAAACCAAGAACCAGAAAGCCGACCGGGCCTTAAAACTACAGGCTATGGGTATGCCCCAGGAACTGATCTGGGAAGCGGCGGGGGAAGACGTGTCCAGAGTCAAAGCCAAACTGGAAGAAGAAGACAATAGCAACAGCCCCTACCCAGAAGAGAGCAGCCACAAAACCCCCAAAGTCAGCATCACTCCCGGCAATGCGCCAAAAAGTGAAAGTGCCACCACCATCTCATCCGGGGGCGGGAATTCATGACACCAGCGGAACGCCGGGCAGCCATCAAGCGAGCCAGCGCACTGGCCCGTAAAAACGGCAACAAACTGGACGCTGAAGCCCTGAAGGAGTTGCAGCAACTCTATCAACAAGCCGTTGCAGAAGTACGCCAGCGTATTGTCATGATGGCGGACGGTGAAGGGCTGGTCAGACTGAACAATCTGCAAGTCCTGCGCCGACAACTGGACGACGTGATTACCCAGCTGGGACAGATGGAAGAACAACTGCTGACCCGTTTCCAGACCCAGACCAGCACCGTTGCCACTCAAGCCTTTTCTGCCAGCATGGCCACTGAACGGTTAACCGACCTGGCCGGAGAAGCGGTCAGAATGGCACGGGCTTTTCAGGCGGAAGACGGGCTGCAATTGTCGGATCGGTTATGGCGGGTTAACAACCATGCAAAGGAAGTGATGGGGCGAACCATAGAGTCCGCCATCATTCAGGGCAATAGTGCCAGCCAGGCGGCAGAAGACTTTATCCGCCGTGGTGCTGCCGTACCGGCTGACTTGCAGAAGAAGATCCGCATGGCAGACGCTTCCGCTATGGGGCGAGCCACCACGAAAGGGCTGATGACTGGCAGGGGCAGCCCTTACGATAATGCCCGGCGACTGTTTCGCACTGAGATCAACCGCGCCCACGGTCTGGCGTACCAGTCCACGGCTTTTGAAGACGAAGACGTTATCGGTACATGCTTCCTGCTCTCACCCAATCACCCGGAGCCAGATATCTGCGATATGCACGCAACGGTCAACCGGTACGGTCTCGGCAAAGGCGTCTACCCCCAAGGCAAAAGCCCATGGCCAGCGCACCCCAATACACTCTCCTATGAAGAGGTGGTTTTCTTCGATGAAGTGACAGCGGGCGATAAAGCAGGCAGAGAAAACCGCATTCAATGGCTGAACAACCAGGCGGGCGGGCTACAATATCAGGTACTCGCCAGTCAGAAGAAAGTGCAGGCACTGAATCAGGGCTTGTTAAAAGAAAACGATATAGAGCGTCCATGGAAGGATATCCGGCATAAATACGAGGACGACCTGCCATGAAATCAGTTTCCAGTGACCAGTTGCCAGTGGACAGCAAGAAGGATATCGAAACCGTGACCTGCACTTGTGGGCATAAGATTTTCGATGGCGAGGTTATTCGGTCCCGGTGTGTGAAAGTGCTTGAGAGTAAGGCGCTGTGCCGGTGCAAGAAGTGGGTAGGGGTGCCGGTTTGTTATTTGCCTTACTGATGGATTCTGGTTGTCTATAGTGAATTAAAGAGGTTGGCACTTGCCTTACAAAGCTTTGCTCCTTTGTGCCATAGAGCCTCTCACGCCCCGCCGCAGTCGGGGCGTTTATTTTTTCCCTTTCCCACTTTGATTTCTCATCTATACTTCTCCGGCTCATCGTAAAACAGGTTGTTATAATCAGGAGTAATTATGTTTGATACACGTACCCAGAACAGAAAAGAACAGCAAGTTGTAGATATTTATAACAAGGTATGTGCCCATAATGACATTGATAAAGTCAATGAGGCACTCGGTCAGATGCTTCAGCCTCTTGGCCTGACTGTTGATGAGTTCAAGGGTTTTATAAAAGTTAGACCTTTTGCTAGAGCTGGTGTGATTGACATGAAAGCTATTCAACAAAAGCTTCAGAGTGGACAGCCTCTTGATCCAGCCTCCGAACAAGATCTTGTAGCTCTTGTTACTCTTCTCAGGGATCTTCTGTTCCCACAACCTCAAACTACTTAATTATTAACGACACCCCGCCCCCTTTCCCTGTCGCCCACAACCTGAGATTCTGATACCTACCGAAGAAGGCATACGAAGCCCGGCGACTCCTGACTGATTCCAAACCAGTCCGGAGTTCCGGGCTTTTTTCGTTGCCGACTGTGTACAGCCCTGCAGGCGACAGAAGACGGATGATAAAAACACCACCCTTTCCCATGCTGAGGATTCAGCTGGGAGAAGACGACCAGCAGCACCGTTACCGGGTTCTCAGCGAATCAGCTCTCTCCCTGGTTGAAGGGAAGACCAAAAGCTGGGAAACACTCACCCGCACCGGTTCGTTCTGGCATCCCGAATACGGTCGCTTCCAGATCACCCACGACGTACTCCGCAAACTGATCGAAAACTTTGATTCTGGCACCTACGGCCAGGACGTGTTTATTGATGTTGGTCACAAACCGGAGAACGGCAGTGCCGGGGAAATCCTCAAACTGCGCCTGGACGGCAACAAGCTCAGGGCGCTGATTGAATGGAGCCCGTTAGGCATTGATGCAGTCAGGAACAAGGGCTTCAGTTATTTCTCAGTGGATTACACCGAGAACTTTGTCGACAACGAAAACCGCAACGAACATGGCCCGCTGTTATTTGGCGCTGGCCTGGTGGTTCGTCCCCACGTCAAGAACCTGGATCGTGTGGTGCTGGCTGAATCCGACACCGGCCCGCTTTCGATTCACGAACGACTCGCCAGACAACTCTCACAAACCGACGGGAATACAACCATGTGGAAAGAACTGTTAAAAGCCATGCGTAAAGCCCTGGCTGAAAAGAAACTGGGTGAAAACCTGCAAACTCAGTTTGTCCAGCTCGCTGAAAAGATGCTGGAAGGCATTAAGGATGAAGCCAAGGCAAAACTTATTATCAGCTCCGTTCAAAGCGGTGCTATCCAGCTGTCTGAAGAGTTTGAAAAGGCGGGTAAGGGTGGCTCTTTCACCATCAAGCTGGATGAGGATTTTGCTGGTCTGTCTGATCCTGATAGTGGTGGCACTGGCGATAATAAAGACAAGCCGAAAACGCTCTCGGAATCCGACGTTAAACGAATCCTGAAAGAAGCCGCCGATGCTGAAACCGAAAAAGCGCGGCAGCTTCAGGAAACCAGAGACAACAAAAAGAAAGTCCTGACCGAAGCCATTGAGGGCGCGGAAGGTCTGGACGACAGCGTTAAGGGCAGCCTGAAAAAAGAGCTGTCCGAACTGATCACCCCGGAAATGTCCGATGACCAGATCAAGGCTCTGGCAGAACGGGAAATCAAACACGCCAACGAACAGGCCACCGCCCGCAAGCTGTCTGAAATGGGTTTCCCGGTGAACACCCCTGCCGGACGGGTTCAGGTCAGCAACGCCAGCGCTTCCGAAGCCACACGCCTGCAAAGCCTGCAACACGAACAGCTGCGCGGCACCAGTGCTTACCTCAATGGTGAGATTCGTCTGGCGGAAGATAAGAAGCTGCCCCTGTTCGCCAAAGAAGTCCTGAAAGTGTTCGATGCTCAGTTTGGCGACAAGATCACCAACGCCGTGCGCACCCTGTCCGAAGGTGGCCCCACCAATATGAACCATGTGGATCTGCCGGTGGGCTTCCAGCGTGAAGTGATTCGGGAAGCCCTGTCAGACCTGAACGTTCTGCAACTGGTCAGCACCTTTGTTGACCCGTCGGCTACTGTTGCCACCCAGATTCCTTATGAAGAACGTCAAACCGGTGGTGTCCGTCACGATGGCATTGTGTTTGAACGTGGCTCCATTCCGAAGGCCGGTGTCCGCCAGAGAATGCACACCGCTTATATCAATGCCGTGAAACTGGCCATTGATGTCTCTAACGAAGTCATGCACTTCAGCAAGAGTGCAGGCATTAACTGGGATGCCTGGGCCCGTAACCTGGCCAGTGCTTCCCGTCTGATGCGTGAAATCCTCTGCCGTCGCATTGCCAACGAAATGCAGCGGGCGGCTGACGCTTACCAGGCTCAGGCCAAGGCTGACGAAACCGTTACTCTGGACGGTGGTGTTTACAAGACCGATGAGTTCCCCATCGTTCGTGAAAAGCGTGTTTTTGACCTTCAGGGCAACCAGATCGGCGACGCCATGAATCCGATTAAGGTGACTGACAACGGTAACGGGTTAACCGCTTACGACGGCTCCGACAAGCAACCCGCAGGCACTTACTACGCCATCGCCAGCTATAACCTTGGTTATGTGGTGCTGGTCAGTGAAAAAGGTCAGGCAAAATCCGCAGCCGGTACGGTGAAAATCAGCTACAGCTACGCCACCAACGTCAAGAAAGTGGACTCTGATGTACCCGCTGACACCAAGAAGGAAGTTCACCTGAACAACCTGATTCAGGCTATTGGCAGCCGCAAGGCGATTCTGTCCGGTGAACGCTTTGTTCAGCCCAACTTCCTGCTCATGAGCCCGACCCTGAACGACACCTGCACCAATGCCGAGCAGTTCACCTTCCAGGCTCGCCGGGACGGTTCCGACACCAGCAACGACGGCGACCTGACCAGGGTTAAAGCCATTCCTGCCTTTGGCACCAATGCCCCCGGCATTGATCTGGGTGACGAACGGATTCTGATGGGGCAGCGGGGTGTCACCAGTTACACCGTCGCCAAGCCCTGGATGATGTCCGAACCCGTAGAAGCCAGGGACGAACACGGCAACCTGACCGGCGCGAAAGAGAGCTATGGCGAAGAGTACAACGCCATCGATACGCCCCCGGCTCTGTACGGCCGCTTTACCTCCGTACTGTTCTACAGCTTCAGCAACCGTTAAGCCAAAGGACTGGTTATAACCCAACCCTGTTTCTCCCGCAGGGTTGGGTCAGCTAACAACCATGAGCTAATAAAAAGAAGGACACGGAGCCATGAATCGCAAAATCCCTTTTTACAACAAAGGAAAGAACGACGTTCATATCGGTTCGGTCACAGTGCCAGCCGGTGAGACCCGCATGGTGGAGTCGGCCTATGTGCTGGCACGTTCTGCCGAGTCAGGGCGTGAAGAACAAAAAACAGAAGTGCCTGCCCCAGAACCAGAATGGACTCTGGAAGCCTTTGTGAAACTGAAGCAGGACGACGAAATCAAAGCCCTTCCCACCCTGAGCGATGAGCAGTTTGCTGAAGTGCAGGCGTATTACCAGACACACCAGCCACCGAAGAAACTGGAAAAAGCCCTGCCCATTGAAGCGGAAGCCCGCAAGGCTCAGAAAGAAGCCGATGATTTTGCGGATGCCCTCAAGGGTATGACCGAAGAAGAGTTACAGGGTGAACTGCTGGCACAGGCGGAAGACGCTGGTCGTCTGGCACTGGTGCAGGCTGAACTGAGTCATCGTGATGAGTGATAGCCCCTGGCCGAACTTCACGTTCCGGGAGCTGGCCTGCAAGTGCGGGCAATGCTCCCCGGACAGTGGGCGACACATCAGCCCCGAGCTGATGCAGCAGGTTCAGACCTTGCGGGATCGCTGCGGTTTTCCCTTTGAGGTCAGTTCGGCGTATCGCTGTGCAAAGCACCCCAGCGAAGCCGGTAAAGCAAAGCCTGGCACACATAACAAAGGACTGGCGATTGATATTCTGGTGTCCGGTACACAAGCCCATCACCTGCTGAAAGAAGCTATGGCGATGAGTGCGTTTACCGGCATCGGTGTCAGTCAGAAAGGCGACTATCATCGTCGGTTTATTCATCTGGATATCAGCCGTTCCGGGAACCGTCCGTGGGTATGGAGTTACTAGAAAATGGACTGGAAAGGGATAGCAACATTTATCGGCAAGGCTGCCCCTCTGGTGGGATCAACATTAGCTGGCCCTGGCGGTGGTGTCATTGGTGGCATGGTCGCTAATGCCCTTGGCGTTGAGCCAAAACCCGCAGCCGTTGCCAGTGTTATCAAAAACAACCCGGATGCCCTGCTCAAGCTGAAACAGTTTGAACGGGAGAATGAACAGCAGATCAGGGAGATTGCTTTTAAAACCCTGCAGGCAGAACTGAACGATAAAGCCAACGCCAGAGCCAGCCACAAAGACAGCAAGATGCCCGCCGTCATTGTCTTTCTACTGACGTTTATTGTCGGTGGTTTACTGTTTGCCCTGTTCAAGTTCGAGATTCCGGAAAGTAACCGGGATGTGGCTTTTTACCTGTTTGGTCAGGCCGTGACACTCTGGGCTGCGTCCATCACGTTTTATGTGGGCACTACCCGGTCCAGTGCTGACAAAAACAAACTGATAACGGGGTCACGCTGATGCAGTTCTGGGAAGCTATGAAAGCCTTGATGCCGTTAATTCTGTTCCTGATGGGATGGTTGATGATCTGGAATATCTACCTCTTCACACAGGTGAACAACCTGAAGATGAAAGTGGCGGAAGAGTACATTCCTGAAAAAAAGATCAGAACCTTGCTGGGCGATATGGAAAGCCGCCTGGAAGCCAAGCTGGATCTGCTTTTAAAGATGATGAAGGGGGGCAATCATGACTGACATGACACTGACCGCCCTGAAAAAAGACCTGGTGGACTCACTGACCGAATCCGCCGAGCTGGTAGACAACCAGATTGATCACCTGCTAAGTGTTGCCGCTGTGGAGCTGGCGAGAGTGAAACGCTTTACCCTGTGCGGCCATGTGATGCTGCAACCGGGCATCAGCGTGTATAACGCCCCGGCGGATATGATCGCTTATAAAGTTCATATCTGGGGGCGATACCAACGGCAGATGTATAACCTCTGGGACCCGAGATACCCCCGCACCTTACCGACCGTTACAGTTACCCAGGGCAGACCGAAACAGATACACCTGTCCTTTGCACCGGGTAGCCACCTGATCAGCCTGCTGGGCAGTCAGTTCAGTTTTTACTACTACGCCAGCCACACGTTGAGCGACACGCCAGGGGAAACCACGGTGCCGGTTTTTGAACGGGACTTACTCCTGCTTCGGGCTCAGGCAGAAGCCATGAAAGTCCTGTCGATCCGTTACGCCGACTCAACCGTCAGTAGCAAATTGATGATTTCCGGTGCTACCAAAATTGGCACACCGGCGGCGTTATACAAAACCTTCCTTTCCGAGTTTGAAAGGAGGGCTGCATGTTAAAAGCACTGACTGTGGATATGACCGGCGACCGGCAATTCCGAAAGGCTCTGGAACAGACCCCCGGCACTCTGTTCAATCAGTTAAAGCGCATGGTCACCCGTGGCGGTTCAGAAGCCGCCAGAGAACTGAAACGGTCTGCCCCCAAAGCCCACAGCACACTGGTCAACAGTATTCGCAGTATCCGGGATGCCGACCTGTCTGCTATTGCGGCTCCCAATACGGACTATGCACAGTTTGTGAACGATGGCACGGGTTCCGGTGGGGCTCCATCGTTACAGGCTATTAAGGACTGGATCAGGGTCAAGGGCATAACCCCCAACAACCCGAACCATGATCTGGATGATCTGGCCTATATGATCAGCCGTTCCATTGCCCGCAAAGGTACACGGGCACAGCCGTTTGTTGACAACACTGCAGACAAACTGACACCCCGCATTAACCAGCTGATGCAGCAGGCTGTACGTAACAGTCTGGCGGAGGTCGGACTCTTATGAACAGCCAGAGTGTTGCTAACCAGGTAATGGAAGAACTGCGCCAGACCTTTGAACAATACGCGCAACAACGTCACCCTGACCGGCTGATTACCCGGCAATGGAAAGAACGGGACGAATACAGTAAAGAACAAAGAAACAAGGGTGTTCATGCCCTGCTGTACCGGGGTGAAATCCCTTCAAATAATCCCGGCGTGGGGATGATTCGGGTGCTGGCCTACGGCCTGATCCGGGTTCATACCCGAGACGGCAACGGGCTGGAGCTGGAACAGAAAGAACTGGAGCTGATCGAGCAACTGAAAGGCTTCAGCCAGAGCGATTCAGGTGCCTTGCTGCATATCAATAACATCGTTTCCAGCCTGCAGGTGGAATGCCCGGAAGGCTGGTATATGGCGGAATGTGAGTATGGGCCGGTTGACCTGAGCATTACACCGAATCCCTGGGACGACGGACGACAGTTTACCGGTGACATGTATGTGGGTTGCGCACCGGATATCGGCGCGGCTCACAAGGACGACTACCTGCACTTGCTGGAGGATGATGATGAATGATCCTGCCAGCCTGAACCAGCGCATAGAAAAGCTGCTCCAGTTCGGCACCATTGCAGAGATTCAGTTTTCGCCGCTGCGCTATCGAGTGATGCTTTCCGGTTCCCGCACCAGTTACTGGCTGCGTCATGGCTTTGCCCGAATGGCGGACTCTGCCAGCTGGGACCCATACAGAAAAGGGGAGCAGGTGTTATGCGCCTTTCCCGGTGGTGGTCGTCTTGGGGTGGTGGTGTGTGCGGTGGACTCTGACCAGTACCGCCAGCGAAGCACTGATCCTGATGTTTACCGCCGTGATATGCCGGACGGGGCAGTATTTGAGTACAACAGCCAGACCCATCAGCTCAACATAGTCTTACCCGCCGGTGCCACAACAGCACTGGCCAGTAATGGCAGCATTGACCTGACCGGCGACGTGAATGTTACCGGAAATATTCAGGCGTCCGGAGATATCACGGATTCAAAATCCAGCATGGACGCCCTGCGTGGCACTTATAACCAGCATGCCAACAGCAATCATTCACCCCCAGCACCGGAGATGAACTGATGGCCATCGGCACCCATGAAGAGACAGGAAAAAAAATAGACGGTTTGCCTGAGCTGCAACAGCGGATACAGCGCCTGTTCCGCACCCGTAAAAACAACCTGGTGATTCGTCGTGCCTACGGCTCCAACCTGCCGAAACTGGTGGATAAAAAGACCGTACCGGGCTTTCGTCTGGACGTTTGCGCCGAAGCGGCAGAAACCCTTGCAAATCCCGCCAACGAGATACACGACGAATTTAAACTGCACCGGACACAGTTGGACATTAATAATGAGACCGGCGCAATCGACATGGTTCTGGTGGGTGAATACCTGGTGGATGGTGAGATTGTGAGGCTGGAGGGGATTACCTTATGAGTTATACCGTTGCCACCCTTTCCCAGCTACCGCCACCGGAGTTTGTGGAAGACATTTCCGTAGAGGCTATTTTTCAGCACCGTCTGGACACCCTGCGGGGTGTTGACCCAGAGCTGGCAGACAGTTTGCGGGTAGGCGACCCCACCTATAACAACATTTTGCAAGCCGCCATGCGGGAGGCTCTGTTACGCCAGCGAATTAATGAGTCCGGTAAGGCCGTGTTGCCCGCCTACGCCAAAGGGGCTGACCTTGACCAGTTGGGCGCTCGTTACAAGGTACTCCGGCAGGAAGTCCACCCCGGCAACCCTAATGCCACACCGCCAGCTGATCCGGTCATGGAAGACGACGACAGTTTTCTGGAACGAATACTGCTGGCAATGGAAGGCCAAACCAATGCCGGAACCGAAGCGTCTTATCGTTTCCATGCCCTGTCGTCTGACTCTCAAGTACTCGATGCAAACCCCAGAAGCCCCAGCCCCGGACGGGTGGAAATCAGTTTTCTGTCCAGGGAAGGCGATGGCACCGCCAGTACTGAACTGCTGAACCGTGTCACCACTTATATGATGCAGCCCCATATCCGACAGATAACCGATGAGGTCATCATTCAAAGTGCCACCGTCACGACCTATCGCATAGAAGCGGTACTGAAGGTTTCAGCGGGGCCAACAGCTTCGCTGGCGGTAGAAGCGGCAAGAAAGGCAGCGCAGGAATACGTCAGCAGCTTGCACAGAATGAAAGTTATCGTACCGATTTCCGGCATTTATGGTGCCTTGCAGCAACCGGGAGTGGTCAGTGTTGACCTGAAATCACCTGCCGCCAATATCAATCCGGGGGTGACCGGTGCCACCTATTGCTCGGCGATTGAATTAACGATGGAGGTGGTTGATGGTTGATTTACTACCTCCTTCGGCAACACCGCAAGAGCGTGCATTGGCAAAGCTGGATGAACGGCTGGATAAATTGCCCGTACCACACCGGGATCTCTGGAACCCGGACACCTGCCCTTTGCATCTACTGCCTTACCTGGCTTTTCATTATTCCGTGGACCAGTGGAACGACAACTGGCCGGAACATATCAAACGCCAGTCGTTAAAAGACGCCCTCTACCAGCACCGTATTAAAGGTAGTTTACAGGCGGTTGAAAACGCCATCGCCCGGTTCGGCACCACTGCAAATATTACCGAGTGGTGGCAGCAGTCGCCCAAGGGTTTGCCTCATACCTTCAGCGTGGATATTTCAGCGCAGGATAATGAACGGCAGTTGCCGGTGTTTGAGATTGGAACGGGGGATGATGTCTGGCTATTTTGCGGTCAGGCTATTCCGGTTCAGACCAGCCGTGTCTATCGGGTGCGGTTCAAGGTTCGGCAAACCGTTGACAACTCAGGTTCTGACAGAGTGTATGCAGGTGTAGCCACGCTGGATAAAGACTTTAACGCCTTGACCGGTGGCCCTGGCTTCAATCGCTACTGCTGTGTAGTTGGTCGTTCCATCACCACCGCCGATGGCTGGCAGGTATTCGAGGGTGAAATTACCGGCGAGGGCAACGCTAATCATAACCAGTTCCGCCCCGACACTGCTTACATTCGGCCGATGTTTATTGTTAATTACAACGGTGGAACCGGCACCGCACAGGTCGCTGAACTGGAATGCTGGGACCTGTTCGAAAACAGACAACTGGTGCCTAACCCCCGGTTTGAAAACGGCAAGCAGGGCTGGTCAACACGCTACACCGGCAAAACCGTCCCCGACAACGCCCCCGGCACCATCAAAACCGCCGCCTTTCGCCCCGATGCTGACCTACAGGACGACATCATCAACGCCATCAAACAGGCCAAGCCGTTACGCAGCGATTTTAATTTTAACGTGGGAACGGTTCACGCCGCACCGCTGGAGCTTAGCGCCCACGTTCATCAGGTCGTATTATCCAGGGAGACATGGGAATGAGTCTGACCATTCACCAGAGCGGCATCGATGCCGCCATTAATGCACAGGCCAGCGGCTTTGCTGGTGTCACGCTGAACCGTGTGGACTTGTACAACGGCAGCAGCAAAATAAAGCCGCTGACCCTGAAAGGGGTGCAGGTCATTGAGCCGTCCCGCATCTACGTGGTAGCGCAGGACAGCACCACCGACGTGTATGACGTGACCAAAATGGAGTTTTACACCGATGGCGGCGCACTGTTCGCCACGGCACAAAACGACGACGGTTCAACCATCCAGAGCAAGGCGGCTAACGCTACGCTGTTGCTGGCACACCAGTTAAACCTGAGTGCCAACCCCGGCACCGTTGCCCCGTCTGGTGATGTGTCGATCTATGCACCTCAAGCGACAGAGAGCCTGTTAGGAACGGCAGAGATTGCTACACAGGGCGAGGTCGATACCGGCACCGATCATACCCGTATCGTCACCCCGAAAACCTTAAAAAGCCGGTTAGCGTCGTTTACCCGCAACGCCACGGAATCAATGAAAGGCTTTCTGGAAATCGCCACCCAGACAGAGGCCAACGGTTCCAGTGATGACAGCCGGGCGATTACGCCCAAGAAACTGCATAACCGGACGGCTACGGAATCCCGCCGTGGAGTTCTGGAAATAGCAACGCAATCAGAAACGGATTCTGGCAGTTCGGATCTCCGCATTGTTACACCTAAAAAACTCTGGGCGTTGCTAACGGCGAAGTTTGCCCGGAAGGATGTGCGGCCTATATTCGCTCAGGGTATTAATACCGGTGGCAAGCCCATTGTTTATAGCGGTTCCGGCACGAACACAGATCACATCTGGTACAACGACACCGATAACACCTACCACGCAGTTGCTGACGCATCAGAAGGCGCAACGGGTAATGCCAACTTCAAACTGCGAGGCATACAGTTAAATTCCGGCAGCAAGATAACCGGCTACAGCGATTCCATAACCAGCACCAGCAACACCATAGGTGCCACGGTTGGAGGCGTAAAAAAGGCTCATGACGCAGGCACCCGCCAGACCACCGAATCCACCCGGGGGCAGGCTGAGATTGCGACGCAGGCGGAGGTGAATGCGGGGACTGATCATCAACGGATCGTGACGCCGAAGACATTTAAAAGTCGGTTGGCGTCCTGGGCTGCGGGGTTGTTTAAGTCTGCGGCTTATAAGGATGCGGGACAGAATAGTGGGCAGGTGGCGTTGATTGGTGATCCGGCAACGAATGGGAATACGGCGGTGATTGTTTCATCGGGCAGTAATGCCAACGGTCATTACCGGGTCTATTCAGACGGTTTTACTGTACAAGAGGGCCAGGCATCAGCTGGTTCCAATGGGGTCGCTACTATAACGCTGCCCATTGAGATGAATAATAAACCTCGTTATGTCAGCGCTATCGTAAATGAATTTGCTATCCCATCGTCTGGCCAGCGCGACGCTCTGTCTAAAACGTACGCAGCTTACATTGTACCCAGCTCCACCGGTTCCAGTGTGCAGTTTTTGTTTTTGCGAGCGGGTCAGCCTTTAAGAGCATCATTTACATGGAAGGTGACAGGGTATTGATTATGAAATATTACAATCCAGCAACCCAAACAGAAGCTGTCGAAAACATACACGACATAGCTGGTGCTACCAAAAAATCAGACATGCCAGCAGAGGCTCAGGAATGGTTCACCCGCCCAGCCCGTGATGGCTATGAGTGGAAATGCCGCAACGGAAAATGGCCGGAAGAGGTTCCAATAGAGCCAGCCCCAGCCGCCACCCGTCGCCTGTCAGCCTGCGCCGCCATCGACCACGCCGCCGGAAACGCCAGAACCCACTTTGCTACCGATTTTCCTTTCGTAGACGAAGAATATAACCTGACGTATGCCGACGCCTGCGCCTGGATTGACTCTGGTTTTCAGGGAACAGCCCCTGACAGTGTGCTGGCCGACCCTCTGTCAGAAAAAGAGTCACCACAGGCAGCAGCCGAAAGCATCAAGGCTCAAGGCAAAGCATGGATTGATATTCTGATGGTCATCCGCAAGCTTCGGCTAAACGGCAAGGAAGCTGTAAAAGATGCACCGGACGACGCCGACTTTATGGCCATTGCCCAGCCGGTTGTTGAGCGGCTGGAAGGGTTGTGGCCGGAGGATTGAACAGGAGACGGACAGCGAACAAAAAAAGCAGTACCCTATAACCAAACCCCGCAGAAGCCGCCGAAGGTATTGCGATTCACTCTCACACGAGAAGGAGAATCACGATGCCTCAGTTCCGACACGGCATTTATGGCGCAACCAGTGAAGCGGGTCCCCGCCCGGTTCCCATTGCACCCACAGGCACTATTTGTATCGTTGGCACGGCTGATGATGCCGATGAAAACGTATTCCCGTTAAACACGCCGGTTCTGATTCCCGGTTCCCCACTCAAGGCGGCAAAACTCGACACCAAAGGTCAGCGGGTTGGCACTCTGTTGCCTGCGGTGGAAATGATTCTGGCCATTACCGGTGCGATTGTTGTCGTTATTCGTGTGGCAGAAGGTAGCGACGACGCTGACACAAGAACCAAGGTGATTGGTGAAACCACGGCTGATGGTAAGCGCACCGGACTGGATGCGGTGTTTAATGTTCAGGCCATGCTGGGGTATAAGCCACGGGTTCTGATCGCTCCCGGTTTTTCCAATGATGAAGCAGTGGCCACCAAGTTGCAGACCGTTGCCGACCGTCTGCGGGCTTATTGCTACGCGGACGCTCCTGGCAGTACCGAAACGTCTGCCAACGCCTACCGACAAAAATTCGGCTCCCGTCGTCTGGAAGTGACTTGGCCAAGAACCATCAACACCAAGGCGGAACTCGTCCCCATGTCTGCCGTTGCCGCTGGCCTGCGTGCCAAAGTGGATAACACGCCCTGGGAAGAGTATTCCGCCAGTATCTCCAACTGGAAGGTATTACCCATCATCGGCACCGAGTTCCCCGTGGACTTCCAGGACGGTGATGACAGCTGTCTGGCCTATATCCTCAACAGCAACCAGATCAGCACCATCATCAACGATGGCGGGCTGCGCTACTGGGGCAACCTGAACTGTTCCGATGATCCCAAGTGGCAGTTCGCCACCCATGTTCGTATTAACGACATCATCCTGGACAGTTCCACGGCGGCGCTGAAGTGGGCCAGGGATCGCAAGATCAACAAGACCTTTGTGGAAGATGTGCTGGAAACCCAGAACAACTTCATTGCCAGGGAAACCCGCGCTAAAAACCTGCTCGGTGGTAAAGCCTGGGCTGACCCGGAACTGAACAGCCCTGACGTGATTCTGGCCGGTGAATTCTATATGGATTATGAATTCACCCCACCCGGTATTGCCCAGGCCATCACCATCACCAGTCACTTTGTCAATGACTACGCCAAAGCCATTTTCAGATAAACGCCGTAGCTAAACAGGAAGAAAGGAGAACAGAAACATGGCTATCCCAAAAGTAGTGGTGGATTACAACTGGAGCGCCGACGGCGTTGGCAAGATCGGCCTTTGCCCGAAGATCAAGCTGCCGGACTTTTCCAAGGTAATGGAAGAGTACCAGGCTGGCGGCATGGCAGCGGCCATTGAGATTTTCATGGGCATGATCGAGCTGCAAACCATGACCGTGACACTGGCAGAACCTGATCCACAGGTATTGAAGCTGTTCAGGTTCACCAACGGCGAGGAAAAAATGTTTACCTTCCGTTCTGCCCTGGCAGGCCGGGGAGCGTCAGAAGGGTTTGTGATTCGTTGTCAGGCGCAGCTGAAGAAGTTCAGCATGGAAGACATCGAGCGCAAGAAGCTGTCGAACTGTGACTTTGAGCTGTCGCTGGTGACTTACAAGCTGGAGCGTAATGGTGAAGTCATTATGGATGTGGATGCCGAAGGGGGTCAGCTGGTGATTGATGGCGTTGACCTGCGGGCGGGGATTAATGACCTGATTGGTAATTGATTTTCCGTAACCCGTAACCCGATTTATTGACGGGCAGTGGGATACGGGATACGAAAAAATTTGAGGAACAAAAATGACAGACAACACCCCAAAATACCAGCCCATCCCGATCCCGTTGGAGTCCCCCCGTGATCTGGATGGCAAGCCGGTGTCAGAACTGACAATGCGACCACCGACAACCAGTGATGTAGTGGTGGCGCAAAGCAAGGCAGATAACCCGATTCAAAAGGACGTACTGTTGTATGCCAACCTGACCGATACATCGGAAAACTTTATCCAGTCGCTGGCGTTCTACGACTTCAAACAGGTAGAGAAAGCCTTTGATGCTTTTATGTGCCCGGTGTCAAAACATGTCGACAGGCGTGCCTTATTCTTGCCAAAGCCCTTGGCGGACACAGCCTCAGAGAACTGATGGCGACACCGGTACACGAAGTCTTTGAGCACCTGCAGGAGATGAAGGAACTGGTACAGGATGCAAAACAACAATGACATAGGCATCCGCATTACGGCGGAGGTGGACAAGCGTTCAGTCCGGGCGTTGCGCTCTACGGCCAAAGAGTCCGAGATGGCACGCAAGCGGATGATCGGGCAGACCGGCAAGGATGCCAGGGCCATTGGCAACGTAACCCGTTCCCAAAATAACCTCAGTCTTGCGGCCAGTGACACCAGTCGCAGTATTGGGCGTGAGGATACCGCCTTCAAACGGGCTTCCCGTTCCATTGGTGACTATTCCCGTAAATTAGCGAAAGCTACCAAAAATCATTTTGATTTAAAGAAAGCAGCTGCCGCCACAGGCAGTGCCATCAACACCAAGCTGACCGCCATTGGTGGCGGTGCAGCGGTGGGACTGTCGGCCAGGGAGCTGGTGAACGATGAAGCCTTCTGGACCCGTTTAAAAACCGATTCCAGTGCCGCAGAAGAGACTATCGAAGACCTGAAGAAACGCACCTTTGATATGTCGGTTCAGATGCGGATTGACCCGGACCAGTTAAAAGCCGCCATTGCCGAGATTCAGCAGCAGACAGGGGATCTTGACCTTGCTCGTGAGAATCTGGAGAACATGGCGATTGCGATTCAGGGTTCCGGATCTGCGGGTGTGGATATTGGCGGGTTGATTGCCAATATGAATAAAAAGCTGGGGCTGCGCAGTGCTGATGAGATGCTGGCAAATCTGGATATTGCAAAACAGCTGGGTGATAAAGGGGCGTTCACCCTGAAGGATTATTCCAACCGGGGTGGTCGGGTGATTTCCAACCTGGGCGCAAGAGGGATTACCGGAACCCAGGGCAATATTGAAGCCATGGCGTTATTACAGTTTGGTCAGCAGGGTACAGACTCGAAAGACATGGCGGTCTCTGCATCTGAAGCAGTCACCAGAGATATTGTTAATAACCGGGACGCACTGACAGAGATGGGCATTGATGTTTTTGACCCTGACAAAGAAGGCGAACAGATGCGCCTGCCTTCCGAAATCATAAAAGAAATATTTACGGCTACTGAAGGACGCACCACGGGACTCACCGAGATTTTTGGTGATGAGTCAATCCGCTTAGTTAATGCAATGGCAGCAGACTATAAGCAGGGCTGGAAAGATTACAACAATTATCTCGGGACTCAAGGCGATGGTGTAAAGCTATCCGCAGCTGCAGAAGAAAACAAAAGCACTGCCTCTTCCGGGCTTACGTACCTGTCAGCCCTCTGGAAAAGCTTTCTGGACGACGCTGGTAGTTCGCTGATTACCAGCACCGCTGACCTGTTTGACGATACCGATAATGACACCGCAAAAAAGGTAGTAGGTTCTACCGGGCTGGGTGCCATGGGTGCCGCAGGCGGTGCTTCCGTGGGGGCTGCCATCGGGTCGATTGTTCCCGTACTGGGTACCGCTGTCGGTGCAGGCGTGGGTGCTATTGTTGGTGGTCTGGGTGGGGCTATTTCCGGCTACTTCCTGTCCGGCGACTCCGAAGACGACAACCGAACCATTACCGACAGCTCGACACGGTTTGCGGCGACTGAGAACCAGCAGACAAACCAGAATAGCCGTTCTATCAGTCAGACCATAAACACCTCAACCAGTGCGGATCAGCAGGCGCAAACATTGATTCAGCAGTTCCAGCGTCAGGAAGCCCTGATCAAAGAAAAAGCCACAGCCAGCTCTGCCCCCATTTCAATCAGCATGGGTGAAATCAATTTTGTTCAGAAAGAAGGCGAACGGGACGAAGACTTTTTAGAACGTGCCAGGCAGATGATAAGAGAAGAAATGGAACTGGCCGCCGAAACGCTGCGCCGGGAACAGGAGCGGGCATTAACGGACAACACCGGAGCATCTTATGGTTGAGCCTCAGGTCGCCCTCGGTGACTATCGTTTGGGTACCACCACCGCAGCCGTGCAGGAACTTGAACGGGTGTCAGAATGGCGCTGGGCAGATAAAGACGTGATTCATGGCAAGCCGCAATCGGATTACATTGGCCCCGGCCTGGATACCATTGAACTGAACGGGGTGATTTACCCGCATTTTCGGGGTGGTCTGGGACAGGTGGACGCCATGCGAGCCGAAGCGGACAAAGGCACACCGTTACGCATGGTGCTGGGAACCGGTCAGGATATGGGCTTGTGGACCATTCGCCGGATCAGTGAAAACCAGACCCGGATTTATGACCGGGGAATTCCGTTAAAGGTGGAATTCCGCCTTTCTCTGAAAGAGTACAGAGGCTCATAGGAAACCCATAGGGAAAGAAGCACCATGGCAAAGTACACGACCGTAGACGGGGATATGCTGGACGCTATCTGCTTTCGTCATTATGGCAATCTGAATGGCACGGTGGAGCGTGTTTTAAATGCTAACCCTGGTTTGTGTGAACAGCCTGCGGTGTTGCCTGCCGGGTTGGTGATCGAGCTGCCGGTGCTGGAGTCTGCGGAGGCCATTACCCTGATTGACCTGTTTGAATAAGACGAGTTATGGAACCTGACTTTAAAATCACCATTGGCGGCAAAGACAAAACCGCCGCGATTCGTGAACGGTTAATCCGGTTGTCCATTACCGATGAAGCCGGGCATAAATCCGACAGTCTGGTACTGGAACTGAACGACGATGGCAGGCTGGACTTCCCCGCCAAAGAGCAAAACATACTGGTCTGGACCGGCTATAAAGACCCGCTGACGGGGCAGAGTGATCTGGTCTTCCGGGGTAACTATCAACTGGATGGCGTCGAGTTTCCTTTTCCTGACTCCAAAATGATTATTTCCGCGTCGGGTGCCAGACTGCGCGGGTCGTTTACCTCCCCCCGTGATGATGTCTGGATTGAAAGCAGTCTGGGGGATATTGCCGAAACTATTGCCAAACGTCACGGGTTTGAGCTGGCGATTTCCGAATCGCTGAAAGGGGTAGAGGTGTTCTTTGAAGACCAGAAAGCCCAGAGTGACGCTGACCTGTTGACCCGTCTGGCGACTCGTTACAACGCCACACTAAAGCCGGTGGGTGACAAGCTGGTACTGTTTGAACGGGGTGATGGTAAGAGTGTGTCAGGCAAACCGGTGAAGCCGGTAGCGGTGCCGATTACTGAAGAAACCAGGGGTAACGTCCGGTTGAGTGGTCGTGTACGGCAGAAGTCGGTGCGGGCAAACTATCGCAACCTGGATGCAGCCAAACAACTGTTTGTGGAAACCTCCGATGAACAGCCCCAGAAAGTACTCGATCAGGTGTTTGATTTTGAAGCCGATGCACGGCAGGCGGCGTTTGCCGAGTTGCACGACATTCAACGGCAGCAGTTTGAATTCATTATGAACCGTATGCCCGCCAACCCGGCACTAAGGGCTGAAGCGATGGTGACGATTTCCGGGCATCCAAGACGGCAGGCCAATGGGGAGTGGGTGATTAAGCGCCTGACGGAAACTCTGGATAATCAGGGCTTGTGGCAGGGGTTTACGGCAAGTTATCCGAAAGGTCGTGTTAAGGGGCTGCCCGATCCTCAGGGGTAGTTCCTTGAAGCCTGCTATTTTCCTTTCATGCGTTTAGCCACAGACAGCAGCAGGTTTTTTTCTTCCTCGGTCAGTCTTTCAAAGACGATGGCCATTTCTCTCTGGAAATGGCTCTCCTTTTTCGGTCGCATGGTTCCTTTTCCCCGGACGTACCAGTCCAGACTGATATTCAGCAGGTCGCACAGTTTTTCAACGCAGGCCAGGGTTTTGGGGTAGCTGCCGTCTTCCCGCTCCCATTCTTTTACAGTGCTTAAACTGCGGTGCATGGCTTCTGCCAGTTGCTTCTGTGTCATGCCAGCCTTGAGCCGGGCAAAGCGCAAACGTTGATGAGGTGTTTCTGGAAAATGGTCAGTTGACCCGGCCATTCATGGGCTCCCAGTAGGTTTCGGCTGGCTGTTTCTGGTCAGAGGGGTTAAAAATAGTTAGCGTGGCGTTAAATGCCACGTGACCCAAAGGATTCAGGTCACGTTGACAGGATGAAGACCCGGGGCTTATTAAAAATAACGACAAAGCTTATATAGGGGGCATTATGCCGGTTGAGGAAGCAATGATCAGTATCCGTTCAACTGACCTTCAGCGATTGAAAGAGGCAGAACAACTGGTGAATAAACGGCTATGGGCAGAGCAGTCAGGGGATCGGGTGAAGCGGATGGCGGCGCTTGCTGAGTGTCGGGTTGAACTGGCCGCCTATCGGAAACGCTATTTCGAACAGTACCGCAATCGCCCTTCTGGTGCAGGCTCTGTCAGGTAACGAGAATCAGGAACAGTATAAACAGGCCAATAAGACTTAAAGGCAGAGCAATAAGGAATACCAGCCAGGTCATTATCCTTTTCTTACGGGTAATGACCGGCGTCCTGACACCGCAGTGTGGGCATTTCGGCGCAGCATCTGATACATCGTTATGACACTCTCTGCATTCGGCAATCATTGCGTTAACTCCTTTTACTTCTTTTATTGTTATTGTACTCACCCATTGCTGTTCATGACTTACAGCATATCCATCATGCCCTGCATAAGTTCAGGGTCAAGGTCATCGGGTTTCAGGTTCTTTTTAACAGCGTATTTGTAAGTAGCGGCGGCTATTTTTGCCTCTTCCTCCGGGGACAGGTATTCAGTTTCATCGTCTGCAAGCTGTCTGACCATTTTCAGGACAGCCCTTAACAGTGGAATAGAAAGATTTTCGGCATCCGTACTCTGATAGCTAATAAATAGATTCCGCAGTGGCTCGTGCCACCGAATATTATCGAGAACTTTTCTGTTCAATGGTTCGGCCAGTGATGTTTCAGAGTGCAGAGTGTATGGACTTATGTAACCGGACGACAGTTTATCCATAAGCTCAGTTGGCAGAGTGACCAGTTGCCAGCTCCTCCTGTTTTCAATGAACTCATCAAACCGTCTTTGCATGTAACCCTCCAGGCACGCCAGCACCTGTTCGCCTAAGGAGCCGGTTAGCCACTCCCGCTGGGTATATTCTATGGTTTTGCCTTTAAAGTCATAGGTTGCAGGTAACTCCAGCTCAAAAAACAGCTTAGTACCATCCGTGTATAAATTAATGTCCCACCAGGCATCAGAAAAATGCCGGTTCAGGGCATCGGTCAGGTCGTCAGCATACTTACACTGATGCACCATAAACGGTACACCCCGGCCAGTAGCTAACCAGGTAAGACTCACATTTTCCTGTCGCATGATTACCGTCAGAATCTCAGAACCAGGAACTACGCCTTTGCCCATGTTTTCCGCAGCCCCACGAGAAAAACCAAGCCCCCTAGCCCAGGGGTGTAGTTTGCGTCCAGCCAGGACTCGATCCAGTCGCGCCTTGAAGTCATTCATAAAATTATGATTAAAAGCTATTGACAGTCTTTTTTAAAAGTACTAATGTCTCAGTTAAACGTATACATTCATAAAAAAAAGAATTAATTTCTACAAAGTAGACGCTAAAAGGGAATTATGCCCATGAAAAAAGAGTCAGGACAACCGGTAGAAGAAGGTGTTTCCCCTGTTGTCAGCATTCGGTCACAGGAATTAGCCGCACGTATACTGCGCCTGGCAACACTGGATCGTCGCAAGAAAGGCAATATGGCCAAGGTGTTGATGGAAGATATTGTTACGGCGGAAGAAGCGTCCCGTGGTCTTCCACCCATTACTGAAGATCCGCACTGGGAAGGTTTAATCAATACATAAAAAAATGGCATTCGAGGTGTCAGCCCCGAATGCCAGAGACGCTGACCACCATCTGGCAGGATGGCAACCAATAGCTCAGTCACTTTCGTCTCAGTGCGGATAGTAACATATCCGCCTGAGTAGAGTATTGGTCAGTGTCTCCGGTTTGTGAATGTGAAAGGAATCGGAGAAATCACATGAATCCAATAGACCCCAATACCGGTTTGCCTGATATGGCACTGGTTTACCGCACTTTTGAAAGTCTGACAAAAGATTACAAAGGCAGTCGTAAGGCACTTTCGCTGAAGCTTGGCAAGTCGGCCAATACTCTCAGTAATGAACTCAACAGTTCCATGCCTGGCCATAAGCTCGGGCTGGCGGATGCCATCGCACTGATGCATCTGACCAAAAATTACAGCCCCCTTCAGGCTATAGCCGCCACCCTGAATCATACCATTACCCACCTGGGTGAATTCTCTTCTACCGGTGATATGGAGTTGTTGTCTGCCTATGCGGGTTGGCACCGGGAGATCGGGAAGGTTGCCAGGGAAGTCTCTCTCACCCTTAGCGATGGAAGCATCCAGCGCAGCGACTATCACCGGATTCTTCAGGAAGGCATCGAGCAGGTTCAGGCTTTCTTCGAATTCCTCGCCCGGCTGGAGGCTCTGGTGGATGACTGAGATTCCGGCCTCTCTTCGCAAGCTGGGTATTACCCATGTGAGCGACAACCTGGGGCCGGATCAGGTCATTGACCCCAAAAAGGCAGCGACCTGTACCCGGATTTTTTTCCAACAAGAATTACAGCAGTTTCTTGAGCGGTACCAGCAACGGCAGCAGGAGGGAATCCCATGCCAGGTATCAGAAGAGAGCATCGCTGGCAACCAGTCAAAAAACGTCAGCTGACAATAAAACTGCAAACCGAAGTCACCGAAGAACGCCTGCGTGCCTGTTTCGACAGTTACCCGCTGGCCTGTTCCATGACTTTTGAAGAGGCCATGAAAGACGACACCCTGCGCCGGGTGATGGAGATGCACGCACGGTACGGCGTTGTCAGGGACATTAAGGATTCCAGGGAGAAGGATGATGACTCTGATTCGGTTACAACCTGAGTTACTGGGTGTGCAGCCAGACACCCGCAAAAAGCTGGCTGACGGGGAAGCCCTGTTACTGGGCGACCACTGCCGGTTGGTTTTCCGGGCATTGCCACTGCCACGGATTCAGGTGGTGGGCAGAGGGGTTAAGGGGTTGCCGGTTCGCAGTATCCATACCCTTGACCTGTTGCCGCTGGCACCGTGGCTGGTGTCGATTGTGGCGGTGGAATACGACAACAACGGCAGGGCGCAGGCGGCACATCTGGCCCTGACCTACCAGACGGCGAAGCTATTACAACAAGAGGAGGTAAGCCGTGAAAAAGAAAAGTAACAGCCAGGTGTTCGACACCTATTTCACCCAGCCGGAAGAGAAGCAGCTGTTTGCTTTTATCAAACGGCATGGCGGGGTTGAAGCCCGTCGGGATCTGGCCTGGATGCAGCTGGCGCGCTTTTCTGCGGTCAGGGTCTGTGTGCTGTCGGGGCTGACCGTGGGTGATGCGCTGGAAGCACTACGCCATGAGCGTTTGCGGATTCGTCCGGAGATCAACAAGGGCAGGAAGCAGCAGGATCTGTTTGCCAGCAAGAGCATCTGCCAGACGTTGCGGACGCTGGTGAAGATTCATAAGGAAATGTCCTGTGAAAGCGACTGGCCCGACACCCCATTCCATGACCGCCCGCTGATTTTGTCCCGCAATCACCGGGGCATGAGTATCCGTTCGTTTCAGTCCCGGATGCAGAACTGGTGCAAGGCGGCAGGGGTTCCGGTGGGCTCGCCCCACTGGTTCCGGCACACCTGGGCAAAGCGTCAGGTTCAGGCCAGTGATGACGTTGCCCGAACCCTGATGCGGGTGCAGGCGTTTCTGGGGCATGAGGACCTTAAAACCACCACCATCTATACCCTCCCGGATAAGGAGGAAATGATGGAATTCGGGAGGTATGCGGTATGAGCCATGTTGCACACATTATGGATAGTCACCCTGCACGTCAGGCGCACTATCAGCCCATGCTGGAACAGATGGAAGGCTCCGCTAAAGAAGTCTTTGAGTTTGTAATGGTCAGGCATCCGTTCTGTTCCGCAGCCAGTTTTCTGGCAAATGCCTTTGTGGGTCTTGCACTGGAAATCCCGGTGGCGATTCACGGCCCTGGTTGTCTTGACCGGACAAATAATCGTCTGTTTCACGGTCTGATTGAAGACGCCTGTTTCGGTGTCTACTGGGAGAGTGCCGCAAGAGAAGTTGCGCAGGTGTATGGCATCAATATTCAGGAGGTTTAACGATGCTGGTACTGACAAGACGACAGGGCGAGAGCATCCGCATTAACGACACTATGCGTATTACGCTGCTCAGTTCTTCGGAAAAGCAGATTCGGGTGTCTCTGGAAACCCCCAGGGGCAAAGCGGTTCTCAACCGACCTTCAGGTTCAACATTGCTGAATGAAAGTGACATCAACATCCGGGTAATCAATGTCCATGGCAATGTACGGTTTTCGATTGATGCGCCCCGCAGTGTGTCGATCTGGCGTGAGGAAATCTGGCTGAAGATGCATGAGCAGGTGCATGTGCCTTCATCAATAAGAAAAATAAAAATAGCAGGTACGTTCAATGACTGAAGCGACCCCTTCCTTTGATTTCGAGATCGAGCGGCTGGATATCAGCGCTGCAGAAGCCGGTGTGTTCGGGAAGCTGGTGACGAATATCCGCCAGCAACACCTGAACCTGTGCGGCACCCTGACGGACGACGAAGCCCGGATGATGCTGAAGCTGTTGAACGAGATTAACAACAGCATTTATCACGTAGGTCAGCCTGGTCTGGATGAAAAGCCTGATGAGGTGAACCATGACTGAGCTAAACACTGACCTGCTCGGTTTCCGGTGCGAGTTTGTCACCGGAATGATCACCCCAAGGGCGCAGACGGTGCCACGCTGTCGCCCCTGTGACAACCGTAACCTTGATGCCTGCCCTGGCACGGGTCGCTGTAGCAAGCCCGAAGCCTGTCGGGCAATGCTGGCGAACCGGCACCGCAGGCACTAACCGTTTACCCCATGGACAGGGGTCATCTATTGAACCAGTCAGGATCGACGACCATGGCTAACAAGAAAAAAATCAACCTGTCCCGTCTGAATCGTGAACAGAAACAGCGTGTCTGGCGCAGGATTCAGGAAACCAACCCGCCACTGGCGAACCTGCTGACGGATATTGGCTTTCAGTCGTTGAAAGACCAGTTCGGTGCAGAGGTAGTCGTGGAAGTCTCTACCCCGGAGGCCGCTGACAATGGCCAGTATTGAGCAGCTCAAGGAACACATTGACCTGCATGACCTGTGTGAACACCTGGGCATGAAGCGTGACGGCAAGATGAACGGGAATCGTGAAGCCCTTTATCATTCGCCGGTTCGGGATGACAAGAACGCCAGTTTTTCTGTTTATCGCAAAAAGGGTGAGTTGCGCTGGAAGGATCATGCCACGGATGAAGGTGGCAGCATTATTGACCTGGTGATTTATACCGATCATGCCACGGATACCGGCGAGGCGATCCGCTGGCTGCACAAGGAGTACAACATTCCTTTTGACAAGCCCGATGCTCCGGCCAGAGAGCGTACCCGTGTTGAGTGGCTGGCGGATCAGGTGCTGGGCAGCCCGGAAGAGGCGATATCTTACCTGGTTGATGAGCGTCGTTTGTCTGAGGAGGTGGTGAAACAGGCGATATCTGCCCGAACCCTTGGTTATTCCGATTACACCAGTACCGGCAAACAGCCCGGTGAAAAGTTTCATGGTGGGCCCGCCGTGGCGTTTATCTGCCGGGAGTTTTCCAGCAAGCGGGTGACGACGGTTGAATACCGTTATTTTGACAAGGAGCTGAACGGGGGTTTGAAAACCCACTGTCATGGCGAGAAAGGCCCCGCTTTCTGGTGTTTGAGCCACCATCATATTAAAGCTGCCCACACGATTGTGCTGGTTGAGTCGCCTATTAATGCCCTGTCGGTTCACTGTACGGCTCTGGGTGAAAAGGGCTGGGCGGGTTTAGCCACCATGGGTGCCAGTAACCTCCATGAAAAGGACTGGAGCCTGCTGGAAGGCAAGCGGATTATTTGCGCCTTTGATAATGACGAGCCGGATAAAAAGACTGGCTACCGTGCAGGGGCGAAAGCCGCCTGGGCAGTGCATGAAAAGCTGACTGCCCTGAATATGCCCTGTCTGTTTGTGGATCAGATCACGGGGAATAAGTGGGAAGGCGTGAATGACCTGAATGATTTTCTGGTGAACTACGGGCTGGAGCTGGGAAGAAATAACCTTCGGTCGGCCCTGGAAGAACATGAGCCCTGGCTGGTGCCTGGTCTGCCCGGCAAGGTTGAAAAGGATATGGTCAGCTCCCTGGGTAAAACCCGCTTGTTTCTGCCTGCCCATGATTACAGTGAGTACTGGAAATTTCGGGTGAAGGAAGACTTTACCCAGCACTTGAAAATCGGCAAGGACGAAGACGGCAACGACCAGATTACCCATCAGGATCTGTGTGGTTTTCGGATTGCTGGCCTGAGCCGTGTATCCATTCAAAGTGCCACCGCCACCATGAGTGGTGAGAAAGACGCCCAACCCAATACGATTTTTGCCGCAACCGTACAGACCCCGCGCCATGGCAACCGATTACAGCGTCGTGTGTTTCAGGATGAACAGCTTCATAACCCGGAACAATGGAAAAAGTTTGGTCCTATTTATTCCCCGGCACGATTTTCCCGAATGCTGAACATTATGGAACGGGCTACGGATATTGGTGCCAGGGATGCCATTAATTTTGTCGGACTGGCCTGGCGCAATGGTCGCCCGGTGATGAATGAAGGGCCGGACTGTTATTTCACCGAGCCGGACAAGCAATGCCCTTACCACAATCTGCGCTTTCCTTCGGGGCCAGTGTTTCATGGTCGGCAGGTGGTGGAGGCGTACCAGAAAACCTTTCATTACAACGCTGCGCTGATTCAACTGGTGTGGGGGCTGGGTGCGCACCTGAAAGCGTTTCTGGGTTTCTGGCCTCACTCCATTTTGCAGAGTAATAAAGGTGCCGGTAAATCGACCCTGGTTAAACGGCTGGAGCGTACTGTAGGCATGACCATGTTTGGTGGTCAGAGTTTGCAGACAGAGTTTCGGATTCTGACATCTATTTCCCATACCGGCCACCCGGTGGGCTGGGAGGAGCTGTCAGCCCGTCGTCAGGACATTATTGATAAGGCGGTGGGTATGTTGCAGGAGTGCTACCAGTTCACCGTTACCCGTCGGGGGACGGATATGACCGAGTATGTGCAATGCGCCCCGGTGCTGCTGGCGGGCGAGGATGTGCCGGTTCAGAGTTTGCTGGGTAAGGTGATCCGTTCGGACCTGAGCGGGCGCAAGGGCGATATGTTGCCGGAAGACCTGCCCCGTTTCCCGGTGCGGGAGTGGGTTAAATGGCTGTCGAACCTGGAGCGCAAAAACGTTCGGGGGCTGTACGAAAAGTGCCGTCTGTTCCTGATGGAGAAGAGTGCCGCCAGTGGCGATGACGACGGCGCAAACCGGATGGTGGGCAATTATGCCGCTTTGTACTGTGCCTGGCGGTTGTTGTGTGAGTTTCTGGAATTGCCCAGTAACCAGGGTGATTTTCCCCTTGACCTGCTGGGTACCATGAATGCCCACGTTACTGAAAGTAGTGCGGATCGTGAGCCCTGGGTCTGGATTATGGAGATCATTCTGGGCGAGATCGACGCCAACAATTTCAAGTTTCCCTACAAGTTTGAGCGTAACCCCAATGATCCGGACGAGTCGCTGTTGTTCATTCGTTTCACCCATATCATGCAGCACCTTTCCACCAGTAGCAGCCTGCGGGCAAAGTTCGACGCCATGCCGGTGAAGAGTGCCACGGTGTTTGCACGACAGGTGAAGGATGCGGGGGTCTGTCCGGAGCCGTTCCGGGACAAGGAGCGCACCATTGGCAGCAAACGGGCTACCCATCTGTTCGGCCTGTCGTTGACGGAGCTGGAGCGGTTCGGGTTGAGCGTGAGCGTGCCGGAGGTGCAGGAGAATGGGTATTGATGATGAAAGGAGGATTTAACCAGGCTGATGTTGTCAGCAATGAATCGACGCTTCTGGAGCTGAAGCTGGAACTGGAAGCGTTGCAGAAAACAAGAACCCGGACACCGGAACAGTTCAGAGAGAAACGGGAGAAGCTGGTGTTTATCGGGTTGATGATTGAGTTGATTGAAGAAACCGGGAGAGGTGATCAGTGATGAAATTTGAGATTGGACCATATGAGAAAAAAACCATTGTGAGAGATGGGATCTTTGTTGATGGTGAGCGGGTTGGGGAGTTAGTGAAAAGTGAATGCAAGCATTATCCCTTCCGGGCTGTGTTGAATATACACCGTGGCCTTCTTAAGGCTGGGCTGGCTCAGGGGGGTGGAAAAACACCTGAAGAAGCTATCCAGAATGCATTTGTTGATAGTAGGAAAGACGCTACCCAGTATTTGGAAGGGCTGGATGTGTTGGCTGGGAAGTTGGGGGTTGAGATTAGCGATGATTGAAATAATGAAGTTTCAGCTGAATTGTCTTGATTCAGTACACATGATTTCAGCGCTTGTAACCAAAGCTTATAGAAGAACCGGCAATAAGTTCTTTGTTAGCTGGTGCGGTTCAAAAGGCTATTTAAGTCATTTGGAAATCAGTGCTGAAGGTAGCCAGGCTGAAGATACGAACAGGGTTTGGGCTCATGAATTGTTTACTAAAAAAGGGAGCTTTCGTAAACGAACGCTGATTGTTAGTTATTGCCATGAAAGCGGGGTTCATTTGGTGGTTAAATGAGCGTTGTTTTTAGGTTCACGATTGCACAATACTGGAGAAACAGAATGTCATTTGTAAACAAGGAACGATTCAAAGAGCTGATCAAAGAGTGTGTTTCAAAGGAAGTAAAAGAACTCTTTTACACTGATAAAAAGCTTGAAAAAGAAGCGGCTGAAATGGCTGAAGCACTTTTCTCAAAACTGGACAGCTTTCACGTAGTTACTCAAGAAGATATCGACGAACAGAATGAAGGCTATGGCGAAGATTATCTGGGATACTCAAAGCCTGGCGATCTTGTCTGGGATGATGGTGAAGTTTATCACTGCTCAAATATTCTTGATATTTGGGTTGAGCAGAACGAACAGTATGAAGTGAATGTGAAGGAAGCTGGTGTCAATGCAATGCATATTTACGCATCAGAGGTTATTGATAAATACAATGCTGATTCAGCGACATAACCCTTCAATCATCGGTTGCCAAAGACAATCCGTTGCATTGATTTGTTATCTGTAAATTAACTCTAAACTAAAGAGCGAAAACAATGAATACAAAAGAACTGGCTCAACAATTAAACGGTACTGAATACCCGCTTCGCCCAAGTGCCGAATTAAAAGAACAGGCCAAGGTTGCTGGCCTTGTGATTGTTTATGGTGCTTCAGATGACCTGATGGATTTTGACGGTGCTATTTATGATGAGCTTGGTTGTTATGAGGGTGGTATTGCTTTCGTTGATGAGAAAGGCTTGTTGCCTGAACGTAAAAACATTGAGGACGATGAAGAGCTGAAAGAGTTCTTTTCACGCCAGCCTAAAGCTAAAAGCATTGAAGCTGTTTTTGATGAAGATGATTACACTTGGCTATACAAAACCGACATCCCGCACGAAACTTTTGAGATCGTATCCGATGGAGAGAAGTACTGTAAAGGTATGGTGTTCTCATTAGCTGATATTTACAGATAACCCTGAAGTTGTGAGGCGTGCCGAAGGCACGTCCTTACGAACGACTTGGTATATTCACGGGAGATATTGATGGAAGTTTTAATTGATGGTGTGGCTTACGTACCTAAAAACGAAGTCCCTGAATTAACCGATGATCGACTAAAGAAATGTTTGGCTGAACTTACATCCATACAGCGTTTCCCGGAATGCTCTAATAAGCATCGGGCTTGGGCATGGGATGCAATGAATGCTATAGCTCCAGATATTGCTGAACTGAGTTCAAACGATCCGCAAGCCGCATTCGAGTTATTTAATGAGGACTAGTGAATATAACCCGTATTAGACGTACTCATCCGGATTTGCAGTTAAATACAGAGTTATCCGGATAAATCCACCTAATACTCAAATAGCTCAGGCACAATAACAAAAGGAGATTCAGTCATGTGGCAGCATGAAACTGAACACAGCAAAAGCCCTTCCTGCCAGGAAGATAAACGGCAGCAAATCGACAGAAAGGTTAAGGCGTTTCTCGCCAGGGGTGGGAAAATTACCGTTCTGCCTGCCCCCAAAGTTAAAGCACCGAATGCTTATCGTGTTTCTGTAAAAGGGGATGACTTGTAATGACCAGCAAGAAACTTTCCCCGGAAATGCAAAAAGCCTATAACCGTCTGAAAGAGCATGGGCGTTTAATCAAGTACAAAGGCGGCTTCTGGTCAGCGACAGAGGTTGAGACCCGTACCAGCCTTGTGACCGGCTACCCGATTCCCGCCTGGTTCTTTGGTACCCGGACTATCCAGGGGTTGATCCGGCGGGATCTGGCCAGAGTGGTTAAGGAACGGTGCTGGGATGGGGTGGTTTATCCGGTTGAGGTGGTAGTTGTAGTTTAACTCTTTGTGGTGTGTCAGCACCTTCTAATAATCCTGTGGCAGCAGGTAAAAAGTTCGGTCACGTAATTATGCTAACAACAGAATTAATGCTGTATGGTAAATATAAATCTCCAGTCATCAAGCTGGAGGACTGCTGTAAAGAGGTAACAGGCCTGTCCTATAAAAAAGCCTGTGAAAGCATCAATAAGGGGGACTGGCCATTTCCGGTATCACGAGCCTATGCCAGTACCAGAGCGCCTTACCTGGTTCATATCAGGGATTTGGCAAAGTATCTGGATGATACGTTTGCCAGCGCCAGAGATGATTACGAGAAACTTAATTAAACTGGGGCTTTTAAAGCCCCTTTAGCTTTTCAGCTACCTTATCTGGATTAATGTTTACATACCGCTGAAGCATTTTTACATCCTTGTGCCCTGAAATCTGACGGACTTCAAATTCAGACAGACCTGCATCAATTAATCGTGTCAGCCCTGTTCGACGGAGGTCATGAAAACGAAGGTCCTCAATTCCGAGCTTTTGGCAGGTGCGGTCCCAGGCTGCGCGGATTGAATCAGGTTTATAAGGAAATATTCGATTATTGATTCTGGGTTGTGACAAAATAATCTTTAATGCTCTCGGAGTCAGGGGGACATCCTGATCATTTGTGTGTTTGTTACTGGGGTCCTTTCTTTCCATGATTCTGATGATGGATCGTTCTTCAACAAGATCCGACCATTTCAGATTGCAGACTTCACTGCGGCGCATACCTGATTCATAGGCAAACTCGATGATATCTGCAGTGGGTATTTTGCGTTGTGGATTTGGTTTCCGTAGGTACTCAAGTACTCTTTCAAGCTCATTCCCACTGGCTTTACGGCTACGCTGCTTTGATTTGCTGATCAGGTTGTGTTCTTTCAGGGTCGGCATGGCCTTTACAAACACTTGGTCATCAATATTCAGCGACAGCACCACCTGAGCTTGCTTGAATACACTACGAAGGAATGAGATATCTTGCCAGATCGTCTGTGGTTGGCATTCGGCAAGCCGTCCCTGGCAATATTGGTATAGGTGTTGGGGGTTGAAATCCTTCAGCTTAATACGGCTGAGAAAAGGGTGGCCTTTCATGGAATTAAGAACTGCATTCTTACTGCGTCCGATTTTAGTGGCTTTTTTAAGATAGGCAGAGACCAGCTCGCCAACGGTCATATTCAGGGTTTCATCTTCTGCCAGAGATGAAACATTTTCAGCCCCGTCCAACTCCGAAGCCCGTTTGCGCTCCCATGCTTTAGCAGCGGTTAATGAACCGAAGGTTTTACTGTCTGAGTACGTTTCACCCTTAATCATTTTTTTGACTTGTACGGTATAACGCAACTTCCCACTTTTGGTTTTTCTCTTTAGGATGCTCATCTATACTTCTCACGGCATGTAGCAATAGATTGGAAATTTACTACATGTAGCAAATGAAGCAAGTTTTAAGGGTAAATTAGGGTCGTACGATGGTGCAAAAAGTAAATACTGATCAAGCTTTAACCACTGATATAAAAGGAAAAAGCCCTAAAGCCCTGTGTCGCCGGTTTTCCGTTGCGCCTATGATGGACTGGACTGACCGCCATTGTCGTTATTTCCATCGCCTGCTCTCAGAACATGCGGTTCTGTACACTGAAATGGTGACATCCGGCGCGCTGGTTTATGGTGACCGGGAGAGGTTTCTGAAGCATTCAGTTGCTGAATACCCCCTGGCCCTGCAGCTGGGTGGGCATGACCCTGATCATCTGGCGCAGTGTGCCAAAATGGCTGAGTCAGCCGGTTATCAGGAAGTCAATTTGAACGTTGGTTGCCCCAGCGACCGGGTTCAGAATGGCCGAATTGGTGCCTGCCTGATGGCAGAGCCTGAGACGGTGGCTGACGCGGTAAAAGCAATGAAGGACGCAGTGGATATTCCTGTCACGGTTAAGCACCGGATCGGGATTAATGGCAGGGAGTCTTATGAAGAGCTGGTGGACTTTGTCGGTACGGTCAAAGACGCTGGTTGTGAGACATTTATTGCCCATGCCCGAATTGCCATTCTTGAAGGGCTGTCTCCTAAAGAAAATCGTGATATCCCACCGCTGAAGCCGGAAGTGGTCTATCAGCTGAAGCGCGACTTTCCTGAACTGGAAATTACCATTAACGGTGGTATTGCCAGCTTCGATCAGATTGAACAGCACATGCTGCATGTTGATGGTGTGATGCTGGGGCGGGAGGCATATCACAATCCTTACCTGATGGCAGAAGTGGACAATCGCCTCTATGGCAGCAGTAAACCATTGCCCGAGCGCCGTGTTCTGATTGAGCAGATGGTGCCTTATATTGAAGAGCAGATGAGTAAAGGCGTTTATCTGAGCCACATTACCCGCCACATGCTCGGGTTGTACCAGGGCGAACCCGGAGCCAGAAAGTTCAGACGTTATATCAGTGAGAACGCGCACCGGAAAGGGGCTGGGGTTGAGGTGCTTCTGGCTGCGGTTGACGAAGTGGAAGCCATTCGTGAGCAGGCGAAAGAGCGCCAGATTGCACTGGCAGCAGGATCAGCTATCTGAATTATCGTCCTTGTCGTCGTCCTTGTCGTCGTCCTCGCCCTCGTCGTCCTCGTCGCGGGATGTCTGACCTTTTTCCAGTTGCTCGACCAGTTTACTGAACGCTTTGCGGTTATCTTCATTCAACGACATCAGTACTTTGTGGGCATTCAGAACCCGTTCCTGAGTGGCGGGTTCTGTACTGCTTTCACAGGGCAGGTCGTTCATCGGTAGCTCAATCAGCTCATCGAACTCCCGGACAAGGACAAAGACGGAATCAAACCCCATGCTGAGCAGAATCCGGGTAATATCGTCTTTGGTGGAAATAAGGATGGGGACAAGGTTAAAACGTTTTTTGGCCTGAATGGACAGTTTTGCCAGTATGCCAAGGGATGTGCTGTCAATCGTTGACGTTTCAGACAGATTTATGATGACCGAACTGAAATCCGGATCGTTAAACATGTTGTCCAGAAAGCTTTCCAGAGAGGAACACAGGGTTAAGCGAATTTCACCCAGGAATTTCAGCACATAAGTGCCTTCATTTTCTGCGAATTGTATTTTTCCAGCAGTCATTCAGTTTCGAGCCAGTACTAGCAAAGCGATATCATCCGGTGCTTCACGCATGGCGTCAAGCCCGAGCTTTTTCGTGAGCGCAGGTACGGAATTGGCACCATCCCTGATCACAGACAACAAATATTGCTCTTTTTCTTCAAGAGAAGACTGAGGGAGTACCTCAAGAATACCGTCTGACAGGATAGTTAAGGTGAATTGCTCAGGCAAGCTGATCGTCACATCCTCAAAGCGTGCGTCTTCAAACAGGCCTACCGGCAGTCCACGCCCTTCAATCGAATACGTTTTATCCGGTTCATGCATGATCGGCAGAGGGTAATGTCCGCCGAAGGCGTAAGTCAGGCTGTGGTTTCTGATATCGACAACGCCGCCAAATACAGCAACATGTTTGCCCAGTCCGCTTTTCAACAGATTTTTGTTGATATAACTAAGTACGTGGGATGGCTTGACCCTGACTTTTCCACCGTGTGACTGATATTCCTGTAGCAGGTTAATGGACATGTGCTTTAGCAGCACTGTGACGAAGGCTGATGATGCGCCATGCCCGGAAACATCCGCCAGGTAAAAGGCAAAACAGTGGTCGTTCAGGGCAAAGTAGTCAACGAAATCACCACTCAGGTAGAGTGAAGGGATAATGTGGTGGTCGACCCGGTAGCCTGCAAACTCAAGAGGCTTCTGGGGAAGCATGCGCATTTGAACTTCACGGCCAGCTTTCTGGTCTTCCTTCAGGAGTTGCAGATTGCCTTCAAGTGTTCTTATGGCTTCTTCAAGGCTTTCACGATAACGGCGGTTTTCAACCGCCAGC
Organism: Endozoicomonas gorgoniicola; assembly: GCF_025562715.2. Classification (NCBI taxonomy): domain Bacteria; kingdom Pseudomonadati; phylum Pseudomonadota; class Gammaproteobacteria; order Oceanospirillales; family Endozoicomonadaceae; genus Endozoicomonas; species Endozoicomonas gorgoniicola. The sequence continues at coordinate 2,929,902 of NZ_JAPFCC010000001.1, read as the reverse complement.
TGGGCATTTTCCAGAGCGCGGTTGATGGCGTATTCCAGCACTTCCAGATCGACTATCGGCTTGATGATGTAATCACTGGCTCCCAGGCGCAAGGCTTCCACCACGTCGGCCATGACCCCGGCGCCGGATACAACGATAAAGGGGAGTTCAGGTGAAATTTCCCTGACATTGCGTAACACCCCAAGCCCATCCATCCGGGGCATACGGAGGTCACAGAGGATCAGGTCGGGCTGGGACTCATTGTAGACGGCAAGTCCCTGCTCACCATTTTCAGCCTGCAGAATATTGAAGCCACTGTCTTCAAGATAAGCAACAATGCTTTCTCTGACGATCGTGTCATCATCAATAACAAGGATGGTATTACCAGCTTTGCTCATGAAAATTGCCACAGCAGTTGAGGAAAAGAAGACCGGTCTTGCAAAGTCCTGTGCATAGATTGTTAAACCACCTTTGGAACACGGCTGTCAGATACATCTGAAACATACTCTCAACCTGTGGTGGCTGCAAGCGAATGTGTAGGGATGTGATCTATTAATCTCAGGATTGTGGCAGTACCACTGTTTGGTCTATTCAGGTCTGGAATATGTATTGGGTATCAGAAAGACCATGGACCTCATTCTAAAGATCCACAGGGCATGGTGGCCGGAATTTAAAAGTCATCATCAGGTAATTCGCCCGTGATAATATAGTTACGGCGTTGCAGGTAAGCATCACGAATAAAAGAATAGCGGTCGCCGACAATCAGTTCTTCAGAACTGAGCAGGGCCGCCCGGGTGTTGACGAGATCCAGACCGTTTACAAACAGACGGTCACCCTGAGGCTCAACCATTTGTTTCGGGCTGACCATGCTGTCCGGGATAATGCCAACCCCTGAACGAACCGTTCTAGGCCCCAGCAGTGGCACTACAACAAAAGGACCCGATGGAACATCCCAGCGCGCCAGCGTCAGGCCGAAATCCTGATAGCGCTTTTCAATCCCAAGGGGACCGGCGACGTCAAGTATTCCCAGCATGCCAATGGTGGAGTTAATGCCAAAGCGACCAATAGCAGCCAGGGTGTCGCCTGCTTTCAGTTGCAGTAAGGAGTTGGCGGCATTACGGATTTCTCCAAGGTTGGAAAAGAAGTTGCTGACCAGCTGTTGAACAGGCTTCGGTGTTATGGTGTCGTAACCTTTTGCCACAGGTTTCAGGGCATAGGTATCAATCCATTCGTTGAACCCAAAAACCGAACGGTTCACATTTTCCCATGGATCATCGAAAGATACGCCTTTAGCAGCATGGGAGCTTGAGATAAATCCAGTCAGGAGTACTGCGGTTAGCAATTGCAGTATTCGCGACATCACACAACGTTTATCAGAACAAGAAATAAAAGTCACAGTCCTGTCCTCATGTCCTTTTATTTTTCTTAAAGTAGTCTAGGTTGCCTGGCTTGTACCGACTCTTAGTCCTTTGGGCGCAGGCTATAACTCTACCAGTATCCCACTAAGTATCTGGAAAATACAAATATTGCCCAAGAGATGGTCTTCCAGGCTGGATTACAGGTTTTATCGGTTGTTATTTACTAAAAGTGAGCTGAGAATTCTACTGCTGAACTCATTTTCAATTTACGACACCGTTTGCCGAATAATGAGATAGAGTTCACTGGAAGCCTTGATCAGGTTATGACATTATTTATGATTCGTCAGGCACGGGAGGAATCATGGAAGATAAAGTCCAGCCAGAGTATAAAGCGACTCAGGTAGTAGAAGTCGGAAGTTCAGAAGAGAGAGTCAGGGCTCTCAGAGAAGCGTACCTCAATGGCACGCTCGTAGTAGATAGTGCGAAACTTGCACAGAAAATGCTGAGTTTTGAACGCGAACTTGATCGCCTGTATCACAATGACAGCAAATAATTCCGATAGTCGTAGTTTATAGCGCAGACAATATTTGAAACCAGCACAGATTTGGTTACAATACGCAGCAAGCCAGCCGGAACAACACAGTAGCCCGCTGGCTTTTCTATGCTCCCGTGGCACAGTTGGATAGCGCAGCCGCCTCCTAAGCGGCAGGTCACAGGTTCGAATCCTGTCGGGAGCGCCATATACAGGAAAGGCTTCAGTTTTGAAGCCTTTCCTGTATATGGGCTATGGCTTTTCAGTGTTCATCTTTATTTTCATTTTCGGGAGAAATTTGCTCTTATCTGCCAATAGCCCTTTATCAGGCTGCGATGGGGCTTTCTAAATCCTTTATCTATATGGCGCTAAACGCCCAACAGTCACTCCCACCGGACCTGGCAAGATACCTGACAGTCAATAAGTACTGGAGCCTGGTAGGGACAGTATCCTGAAAAAGCGGTTAACTGACTTCTTACTGGTTTTCGCATAAATTGTTTGCATTCACATTGCCCTTAATAGCTAAACCTCCGGTTGCAGATAAAGACAGAAACTAATTATTTTTTATACGTCAGGTTCCCGCCTAAGGATATAGCAATGAATCCCAGCTTACATATAACCGATTTGAGGAAGGGAGATATTCTTATCCAGCACAGACAGGATAAAGAGCCAACAGAAGAGCTAATAACCCATGTAGCCATGGTCGCTGAAACCAGCATGCAAGATGATGCCAGCGGTACCTATAATCGTCCTTATATTTTTGAGATGACAGTACCCACAGGACACTGCTTAAACCTTATCTATTCTGAGAATAACAAAATCTGGAGTGTCTACCGCCTGATAATCAAAAGCTCAATAGAAGATAAGGAAGATACTAAAATGTCAAAATTACTTCCCGCTCAGGCAGCCTCATTGGGTTATGTATGGATATTTCATAAAGATTATCATTTTAAAAGTCACCATAAAGTGGTAAATCCCGGCTCCTACAGCGTACTTTCTATCGCTCCATCATTTCTGGGCTCATCAGAATTTACAGCCTATGCCCAGGCATACGCCCATAGTTTGTGGAAAAATAACAGAACCGAGCCGCCTGCCGAACTGAGCAGACCCGGCAGTCTGTTTTCAGGAGCAATTTGTACTTATCTTCCAATAGCGCTTTATCAGGCAGTTATGGGGCTTTCTAAATCCTTAATCTACATGGCAATAAACGCCAGGCAATCTGTCCCCCGGGATCTCGCAAGATATCTGACAATCAACAAGTACTGGAGTCTGGTAGGGACAGTCTCCGGAGATCCCGCTTAGTGGATCTCCGGCAGGGATTTGCCGACATCAGTATCTGCGACTCGCTTTCGATTGGTTTTTTTGGTACGGCTACAGTAGCGCCTTATTGATTTTGATTACCGCTTTCTGAATCTTTTTATCGTCCTTACGGTAGCAGGGGCGGTGAATATCGCCCGGATAGAAAATGGCAAAGTCACCTTCGCCCAGAGACAGGTACCTTTCATCTTTAATGCCTTCAACATAGGCGACATCCTGATCCAGAATATGGTCATCAGCCACACTGTCGTATTGATTGCTTTCGGAATAGCCAATCACTTCACGGCCTTTCAGGACGACTTCAATATCAACGTACTGGTCATGGAATTCAGGCGTCGTTACTTCGCAGTCACAGCCTTCGTGGGTGTCTGAGTACCAGTACAGGTCTTCACCCATGACTTCGTAACGCTTGCAGGCGGTCAGTGCGTCATCCATTCTGGCTATGATGTCTTTCATTGCCATTTTGATGATGGGGTTAAACTGGTGGATGTCGTCGATGTCTTTCAGATTACCGGTAATCATATCATTCTCATTATTGCGTTATTAAAAAGGAATCCGACATTTTCCTGAGCCTGCCTGATCATTATTTTTATACGACAGTACTTTTATACTCAGTGATAAGAGTGCACAGTTCTTTTAAAATAATGGCGTTGGCCAGAAAAAAAATTGACCTGTGACAATACAGCAAACTTTAATGGGGGAAGGAAGCGTTATGGAATCGACCGGAGATGATCTGAAAGATCATACTGAGTATGTGTTCTGGTTGGGAGAGCAGGAAGCACTGAACCTGGAAAAGCTTTAATGTCGACAGATTAAGCCCCTGATCAGGGCTTAATCTGGCTGAAGTCTGTGAGCAGTTCGTTCAGAATGTCCATTTTTTCTTTTGACAGGCTACTGGTCAGTTTGTGGTAGCTGGCATCTACTTCAGGTGCCATTTCTTTCAGCAGGCTGCGGGCTTTTTCGCTGGCACTGATCAGGGTGCGGCGATGATCGTCGGGAGACTTACGACGATGAACGTATTCCTGCTGCTCCAGACGCTGGATAATACCCGTCAGGCTGGGGCTGAGAATGCAGCAGGTTTCAGCCAGCTGCTTGGTTTCCATTTCCTCATGGTCATTCAGTACCCGCAAAACCCGCCACTGTTGTTCAGTAATGGAGTGTTCCTGAAGTATCGGGCGGAAAAAACTCATCGCAGCTTCACGAGCTTTCAGTAATTTCAGGGGTAAAGAGGTCTCGTATTTACGCATGGGTAATACTGCTTTATTTGGAGGGAGACGATTGTGTTCATGTTAGAGAGTATAATCAAGTTCCTGGTTAAAAAATGAGCTTTTTTTTACGACATATTGACTATTTTTTGTTAATGTTCGGACGTGAAGCAGATTGAGGAGTTTGGAAAACAGTCAGACATTCAGATATTCTCTGCAACCTTCCGGGCTGACTAAACCGCTGTGGCAGTTGTTTGCCCCTATGGCAAAAGCTGTGCTGTTATCGCCAAAAATTGACTACTTTTTATGTGTTTAAGTACCCGATCAAATGGAATCGAATATTTATGGCTTATTGGGTACTCATTCTCTTTGAACCAAAGGAGCCGCCTCTATATGCCTGTATCTTTTCCTGATCAGGAAAATGCTCTGAAGACCTACCTTGACAGCCACTGTGATAATCAGCAACAGGCTGACCTGATGGGAGAAACCCTGATCGGCGTGACTGCGGATGATGAAGTGACAGGCAGAGTGTCTAAATATCACGCTCATACGGGGGCTGGCGTATTGCACAGGGCGTTCAGTGTGTTGTTGTTCAATACGGTGGGAGAGCTGCTGATTCAGAAGCGTTCGGCAGAAAAGATCACCTTTCCCGGCTATTGGGCCAATACCTGTTGTTCTCACCCTCTTTATACTGAAGATGAACTGGAGACGACTGACAGTGCCGGGGTTAAGCGCGCAGCGATTCGCAAACTGGCTCAGGAGATGGGTATTGCAGGCGAACTGGCAGAAGATGATTTTACCGCCATGACCCGCCTGCATTACCGGGCAGAATCGGGCGTTGGCTGGGTGGAAGAGGAAATGGACTATATCCTTATTGCCAGAGCCAATGTCACACTGGCTCTGAATCCGAATGAGGTGGCGTCTGTTCAGTGGGTGTCCAGTGGTGAGCTGTCAGACCTGCTGAAGGATAAAGAGGTTCTGATTGCCCCTTGGTTCAGAGTTATTGCTGAACAACTGTTGCCGGGCTGGTGGCCTCACATCGAAGATCAGGATGCCTTGAAGCGCCTGGCTGACAGGCGCATTCTCAGGGCTTGATCCGGGGTTAAGCTTCCGTTTTACGGATGCCTTTGTCTTCAATAATGATCAGGCGCTGTTTGTATAAACCACCCAGAGCCATCTTAAAGGTACGCTTACTGGCTCCAAATTGTTTACGAATGATTGCCGGGTCGGTTTTGTCATTGACTGGCAGAAAACCGTTGTTGGCGTTTAGTTTGTCGAGAATAGCCTGACCCAGGTCAGACATTACACCTTTGTCAAAACCTGGTTTTTTCAGGCTTAAATCAATTTTACCGTCATCTCTGACCCGTTTAATGAAGCCATCCAGACGGTTGCCAATCTGGAGGGTTTTACCGGACTCCTGCACTTCATTATCAAAAATCAATCCCTGGTGGCGATTGTTGATAATAGCCATAAATCCCAGATCGGTACGATCACTGATCAGCAAAGAGACAGGCTGACCGTTCTTGTAGGCAGGTTTTTGCTGGTTCAGAAAACGGTTGATCTTGCTGGAAGCGACAATGCGACGGGTCTGGTCATCCTGGTACAGGTACACCACATAGGATTTACCGGCTTCCATCCGGCTTTTCTGCTCCGGATAAGGGCATAACAGGTCTTTGCCCAGGTTCCAGTCGAGAAATGCACCCACGGGGTTAACCTGTTTGACGGTCAGGCTGGCAAATTCGCCGATCTGTGCGAATGGGGTTTCAGTCGTAGCGATCAGGCAGTCATCAGAATCCAGATAGATAAAGACATCGACTTCATCACCCACCGAGCAGCCTTCCGGCACAAATCGTTTGGGTAGCAGAATTTCGTCGAACTGCTTACCGTCCAGAAATACCCCGAACCCGACCTTATCAACCACTTTCAGGCGGTTCCGGCGTCCAATTTTAACAAACTGTTCAGTCATAAGTGCAGTCCTGAGTAAAAATGGCGCAGAGTATAAACCTGAACACAGGGAGAGCAAATGGATATTGCTACTGAAGCTGTAATAGAACGAATTCCTCAGTCTTAGCAATATGGCTGGCAAAAGGCCGACGTTCCGGATCGTATAGTGTTGCACTGTTGATCAGTTCGTTCGATAAGCCATTGCAGCGTGAAAACGTTAATGAGTACAAAATTGCTGATGGTGTTGTGACCGTGGGCGCCAGTGAATATGAGCTACGGCATTCGCATATCCACGGACTGATTCCGGCTACCGCTCAGGTTATGATCACGCCATCTTTCTGATGGTGATCGAAATGGCTTCACTGTATTTCTACTATTCCTCCATGGACTCCGGCAAAAGCACTTATCTCTTGCAGGCGGCTCATAATTATGAATCGGCGGGTAAGCGCGTACTTCTGCTGACGCCTATGATTGACGACCGTTTCGGGGTAGGCAAAATAACCTCTCGCATCGGTTTGCAGAAAGAGGCAGTGAGCATCTCCGGCAATGAAAACCTGATGCAGCAGATTCGCACCGAACACGACGAATCTCGTTTAACCTGTGTGATGATTGACGAGGCACAGTTTCTCAGTGAACATCAGGTCTGGGAACTGTCTGATGTGGTTGACCAGCTGGGTATACCGGTGTTGTGTTTTGGCTTGCGCACCGATGCGTTTGGTGAAGCCTTTCCGGGCAGCAAAGTGCTGCTGGCCATTGCCGATGAACTGTGTGAGATCAAGAGCATCTGTAAGAAATGTGAAAAAAAGGCCACTATGCAGCTTCGTCTGGACGTCGATGGTCGTCCGGTGAGTTCAGGCTCACAGGTGCAGATTGGGGGGAACGATACTTATCTGTCGGTGTGTAGAAAACACTACAAAGAGATTTTAGGGAAGTAGCAGATAAAAATATCCCATCGTCATCCCCGCGAAGGCGGGGATCCACTACCGTGGTAGATTCCCGCCTTCGCGGGAATGACGGAGGCGCTGGTATGTTATTGAGTGCCACTTCCCTTAGAACAGTAAATAAATTGATTTTATTTATCGCATAATCCGCAGCAGATTCCTGATTTATAACGGTATAAAATACCCATTTTTCTATTGATAGAATCTGGTTAAATGGATTTTACGGTACTTGAATTAATAACGGCTTTTGTTGCGATTTTCTTTGGTGCCCTGGTTCAGGGAACCATTGGCTTTGGTCTGGCCATTGTTGCGGCTCCCATTCTTTATCTGGTAACGCCTGAGCTGGTACCGGGTTCCGTTATCCTGATGGGCATGTTGATTGGCAGCTTGACGGCGAAGCGCAGTCTCCATGCCGTGAAGCTGAATGATCTTAAGTCTGCCTTAATGGGACGTATTCCCGGATCACTGTTGGGGGGCGTGTTACTGACAATGATTTCCCAGCGCAGTATGGGGCTGTTGATGGGTGGTTCTGTGCTGTTTGCGGTACTGGCGAGTCTCAGCCCGTACAAGATTCATGCAAATAACAAAACCCTGTTTTCTGCCGGGCTTCTGTCGGGCATTATGGGAACGACCTCTTCGATTGGTGGCCCTCCCATAGCCCTGTTGATGCAGAACCAGAGTGGTGAGCGCATTCGGGCCAATCTGTCGGTTTACTTTGTTGTCAGTGCGGTCATTTCTCTATCGATCCTGACCTACAGTGGTCAGTTTGGCTGGTTGCAGCTGAAATACGGTTTACTGTTTGTTCCCTGTGTGCTGGCAGGTAATCTGGTGGCCAGAAAGCTGGTGCCTCACGTAGATCAGGCTATGATTCGTAAGGCGTTGCTGGTGTTGTGTTCTATTGCGGGTATTGGCGCAATGGTTGCCGCTATTTGAATGTAAGTGAATTGCAGTTGACATCTTCCTCCGAAATTGTGTAATTTGCGCACATGCGCTGATTTGTCTTGGCTTGCGGGCGCAATAAAAATACCGCTAAAAGAAGGGTTTATCGAAAGATTTTATGAAAAACCACTCTGTTTAGCACAGAGTGGTTTTTTTTTGTCCCGATATCCTGCCCCCAGTCGGGGGGCTGCCGTTTACGGGTAGCTCCAGCCAAGCCTTACTATGAATGATCTGCCGAAGCAGTTCTGAACAAAAGCCTGACCCTGGTAAAGGCAGGAGCAACAATGATAGAACTGAAAAACCTTAACAAAGTCTTCAAGGCTGGCAATAAAGAGGTTAAAGCCGTGGATGGCATTAACCTGTCAGTGCCTGAAGGTTCCATTTATGGCGTGATCGGCTCCAGTGGTGCCGGTAAAAGTACGCTGATACGCTGCGTTAACCTCCTGGAGCGGCCTACATCGGGTCAGGTAGTGGTTGATGGGCAGGATTTGATGCAGCTGAATCATAAGCAGTTGCGCGATGCCCGTCGCAATATTGGTATGATCTTTCAGCACTTTAATCTGCTGTCCAGTCGCACCGTCTTTGACAATATTGCACTGCCTCTTGAGTTGGCAGGTGCCAGTCGTCAGACGATTGAAGAAGCTGTACTGCCTTTACTCGAATTGACCGGGTTGTCCGATAAGCGCGATAGTTATCCGTCTCAGTTATCAGGTGGGCAGAAACAGCGGGTTGCTATTGCCCGTGCCCTGGCCAGCAAACCGAAAGTGTTGTTGTGTGATGAGGCAACGTCGGCACTCGATCCACAGACAACAGCCTCTATTCTGGCGCTGCTGAAAGATATTAACCGTCAGCTGAAGATTACCGTACTGATCATTACCCACGAAATGGATGTGGTGAAGAGTGTCTGTGATCGTGTGGCGATTTTAAGCCATGGTCGTTTGGTTGAAGAAAACGACGTCGAGCAGTTTTTCCTGAATCCACAAACCGAGCTGGCTCGTGATTTTGTTCGTAGTGCCATTCATGAAAAGCCGGTAGCGGAAGTGGAAAGTCGTTTTCAGCAGGAGAAAACGCCAGGTGCCAACCCGGTTATTCGAATCACCTTTGTTGGGCAGCGGGTGGTTGAGCCGTTGATTACTCAGGCGGCAAGAAAATATGATACCGACTTTGTCATTTTGCAGGCGGACATTGAAACCGTGCATGACAAGGTAATGGGTTTTCTGATGGTGGAAGTGATCGGTGATGAGGCGTCTGTTGATGCTTCGCTGGACTTTCTGAACGAAAACGTACAAGTAGAGGTGGTAGGTTATGTCGGCTGATTCCTGGGCATTGCTGGCCCGTTCGCTGTGGGAAACACTCTACATGACCGGCCTGTCCGGTTTGATGAGTTTTGTTTTTGGTATACCGCTGGGTGTGCTGTTATACATCACCAGGCCCGGGCGCTTTATGGCGAGCCCGGCGATTAACAGGGTGCTGGGAGCGGTGGTTAATGCTACACGTTCTGTGCCGTTTATTATTCTGATGGTGGCTATTATCCCGCTGACCAGAATGCTGGTGGGGACATCCATTGGCACCACGGCTGCTATTGTGCCGCTGACGCTGTCTGCCATTCCTTTTGTCGCAAGAATTGCTGAAGGTGCCATCAATGAAGTACCGGGTGGCCTGATTGAAGCCGCTCAGGCTATGGGGGCAACCCCTTTGCAGATTATTAGTCGTGTGCTGCTGCCAGAGGCTCGTCCGGGGCTGATTAACGGCATGACCATTACCCTGGTGACGCTGGTTGGATATTCCGCCATGGCGGGAGCCATTGGCGGTGGAGGCCTGGGCGATCTGGGTATCCGTTATGGTTATCAGCGTTTCGACGGCGTGATTATGCTGGCGACGGTTGTCGTGTTGATCGTACTGGTGCAATTGGTACAATCCGCAGGCGACAGGTTGCAGGCGTATTTTGACAGAAGTCATTGACCAGATAGAAGTCATTGACCAGATAGAAGTCATTGACCAGATAGAAGTCATTAAAAATAAATCATTAACTATAAAAGCACCCACTTGGAGAAGTAAAAAATGAAGGCTATCAATAAATTAAAAGCACTGGCCGGTACAGTTGTCATTGCCGCCAGCGCCATGCTGACCGGTTGTGGTGGCAGCGACTCTGCAGATGACACCCTGAAAGTCGGTGTCATGGCCGGTCCTGAGGCGGACGTTATGAAAGTGGCTGCCGCGAATGCTGAAGCGGACTATGGTGTAAAGGTTGAGCTGGTTGAGTTTTCTGACTACATCTCTCCAAACATGGCGCTGGCAGACGGTTCCATTGATGCCAATGCTTTTCAGCACCGTCCTTATCTGGATAGCATGGTTGAAGATCGTGGTTTTAAGTTTGCTGTGGTGGGCAATACCTTTGTGTATCCAATTGGTGCCTACTCCAATAAAATCAGCGATATAAGCGAGTTGCAGGACGGAGCTAAGGTGGCTATTCCCAATGACCCGAGCAACGAAGGCCGCACCCTGATCCTGATGCACAAGAAGGGGCTGATTACGCTGAAAGATATTAGCAACCTGGAAGCGACGCCAAAGGATATTATCGAGAATCCTAAGCATCTTGACTTTATTGAACTGGACGCTGCCCAGTTGCCGCGTTCTATGGATGACGTTGATCTGGCATTTATTAACTCCACTTATTCTGTTGCGGCTGGTCTGCTGCCAACCCGTGATGCGTTACTGGTGGAAGACAAGGATTCTCCTTATGTGAATATCATTGTCAGCCGTGAGGACAATAAGGACGATGAGCGTATTACCAGGCTGGTGAAGGCTTACCAGACTGAATCGGTGGAAGCTAAAGCTGAAGAGTTGTTCAAAGGTGGTGCAGTGGCTGGCTGGAAGTAACTGCTAACGGTTAACGATGCACTTTAAAGCCCCTGCCTGTTTAACTCAGACAGGGGCTTTTGCTATCTGGCTATTCAGGTAGTGCCATGTGCCGAATCGGGAAGGGTTTGCTCATGTTGCTCAGCGGGGAGTGGCTGATTAGTTTAGAAGTATCTGGAATAGTGTATCAAAAGAGACTCAGGAAAGTTTTAACAAACAATTCTTCAGGTAACAGTCTTTTTACATTAGGAGTGAGCTGAATATGACGTATTTTCGAGGAGGGGCGATAGTGTCCTGACTCGTTGTTCCATCCGACTAATTTACTGTCAAAGAACTCTAACTCACCCGCGTATAACACGTCTCTCCTAAAGGTAATGGAAGAATGCCCTTCAATGGTTTGGTCTTTATTAATAAAGGGGTTTGAAGGCTGTGCTCCGACCATGACCAGCTGAGGGTAGTCCGCTAAAATGGCATACATAAATACACCCTCACACAGGCTTGGAATAGTGGTATTAGCGTTGTTAAATAAAGGGCTGGGCATTAAATAATAATTTTCTCCTGATTTTTCTAATAAAAAAATACTGTTTTTGTGACCTGGTCGCTGTGGGTAAATATGTGGCTGCATCCTGATTGGTGTTATTTGACTCAGGTAGCCGTACAGTTTTTCTACATCAATGCGACCCATGACTGATTCTTTCTGACTTCGTTACACTGGCATTATAGTTATCTGGTACCTCTTCTGTTGTTAATTTAGAGAGCGCCTGAGACTGACTGCTCAGGCGTGCTGTGGAGGGGCTTTTCAGAAGATAGCGTTGGCAAGCAAGTAGCCAGTGACACAGGCGATGCTGACAGAAATAAGGCCTGGCACCATGAAACTGTGGTTAAAGTAGAATTTACCAATTCGCGTAGTACCTGAAGCATCGAAGTTGCAGGTTGCGATATCGGATGGGTAGTTTGGAATAAAGAAGTAACCGTAGCAGGACGGCATCAGGCCGATCAGTACCGCAGGCGGCAGACCCATTGCCATACCCACAGGCAGCATCATACGACACACGGCAGCCTGAGAATTCACCACCACAGACACCACAAACATTGCCAGGGCGAAGGTCCATGGGTAGTTCTGCACCATGCCGACGATACTGGTTTCGAAGGTTGGCATTGCGTGACGGAAGTAGGTGTCACTCATCCAGGCAATACCAAAAATAGCCAGGGCTGCGACCATGCCGGACTTGAATACCACACCTTCAGGTACCTTGGAGGTGGGGGTTTTCGTCACCAGCAGAATGATACCGCCGAAGGCCAGCATCATCATCTGGATGATGGTGGACATGCCAATTGTTGAACCCTGAACGGTACGAACCGCCGGGAACATTGCCACGGCAACAATAGAGACCAGTGCCAGTAGAAACAGTACAACAGAGTTTCTGGCTGAGGGCGGCAGTTGCACATCCAGAGAGGTTGCCGTGGTGGACAGAATCTTCTCACGCATGTCCGGATCCTGCATACGACGCTGGTATTCTTTGTCGTCTTCCAGCTCAACGCCCCGGCGCATGCTGTACAGGGACATCAGCAAGGTACCCAGCAAGGTGGCAGGAATGGTGACACCCAGAATGTGGAACAGGGTAATGCTGCTGGTCATTTCGCTCATGGAAGTCAGGTAGAATACCACGGCAGCAGACAGAGGGCTGCCGGTAATACCCATCTGGGAGGCAACAGAGGCGGCAGCCATTGGGCGTTCGGGACGAATTTTGTTCTTCATTGCCACGTCGCCGATGATTGGCATGATTGAGTACACGGCATGACCGGTTCCCAGCATCAGCGTCATGGTGTAGGTCACGATGGGAGCGATAATAGTGACCCGTTCCGGGTGCTTGCGCAGAATACGCTCTGCTACTTGCAGCATGTATTTCAAACCGCCAGCGGCTTCCAGAATCGATGCACAGGTGACGACCGCCATGATAATCAGCATGACATTAACGGGTGGGGAACCGGGGGCCATTTTGAAGATGAAGACCTCAACCAGAAGGCCAATACCGGAGACGACACCCAGACCAATGCCACCAAAACGGCTGCCCAGATAGAGCATTAAAAGAAGAAAAACAAACTGCAGAATTAACATGTAGGAACTACTTAATCGAGTTAACAAGAGGAATATGAAAAGCTCAGTCCCCAATTGTTTACTATATTAAGTTTTCAATCGTTGATTGTGGTCAATATTTCATCAGTAAATGCGAACCGCAGTATGGGTGGTGGGTATACTGATTACAGGTTGATTGTTTAAGTGTGTGTTTTTTTGGCCGCTTTCAGGTCAGAGGCAAGCATAACTTTAACCATAACACCCAAAAACGGCAAAGCCCGGAAGAGCTACAATTACTAACTGTTTTTTTCATGTATGCGGAGCTGAACCTTTCCGCTTTTCACAACATCTGAAGATTTCAGCATTTTAAAAAACTCCTTCGGAGAGTCCAGCCCGTCTACATCTAACGTCAGCTCAGAGAGAACTCTCCCCTCAGTCTGTGATGTCCGTACAGATACTACCGACAGACCGGAAGAATAGTTATTTATTTTCTTAAATATATCCATAAGAAAGCTCGTAACGTCTTTATCGAGAACTTTCTCTGGCGTCATCTCATCAACTATCTGCTGGTGGGTGAAAGAAAGCGTGAATCTTTTAACTTGGAGCGATTTCAGACAACAATCGTACGTTCCCAGACCCGCGCTAGCACCACCCAAGATAGAACAGCAATGCATGCAGATACCGCCATAGTTGCAACAGCAGCTACACAGGCCATCTTCCGCAATCCTCCCCAGAAAAGCCACAAAACACTGTGTGGTCGCCAGCTTATGGCAACATAAAAACCAACAGGTAAAACCTAATGGGGCAACCATAGCTCCTGCGACAGATGAGATAACGTAACGTGCAAACCCGAGGTGAGACCCGGGCCTTTGAAATGCTTCTCCAGATAATCGCATGACCGCCACAAAGGTGCGAATATCATTTTGAGTCCTCATTTGCGGAGCGTTAGCAGCGCTATCCTCATCAATGTCGTAGGCAGGTTTCAGACTGTAATTCCTGTAGGTACCCGGGATAACATCAGACACAAAGCCTGAACTTTCCTCTTCATGAATAGAATAATGTGCGGGTTGTCTGCCTATAGATTGGGGTTGTACCCTCACGCTACCGCTATCCGAGGACTGACTGGGCAAAGGTAGCGTATCCATGCTCATGTATTGGCGGAGATCAACCCGGTTATAGCGCGGGTCATAGCTGTTACAGCTTTCATTTTCATAGCCTTCATTTTCATAGCCTTCATTTTTATCCTCATATTCACCTGTACTCCTTCTCTGGAGCGATAGGCAATTGCAGGGCTCATTCGGATGTTCATTACACTCCCTTTCCTCATGGTCAGCTGGCACACTGATTAATACTGTGACTGGCTTACCATTTACATTATCGAAGGTAAGCCAGAAGTACGGCACAGAACTGTCAGTTTCACTAGTCGGTGGATCCCTGGCATCCAGCTCAGCCCTGAGAATATTTTCTCTCTCATTACCCCTGCCTGCCCAGGGAAAAAAGTCCTCTAACCCAGCCCAGCCATAACTGCTAATCAGCAAAAAACCAATAACAATACACCAGTGATAAAGGCCTCTTACACACGAATTTAACTTTAACATTAATGGTACTCAGCAATTCTAATGAATGGGAAAAGTCCACCTTTTCTAGATTTGAAAGATAATTTTTAATTTTTATCAGGTCATAAATTTAGCTTGTTTCATTAGCAACAACACAAATAAATAATTTTCAGATTATCATTAGTATCGTTAAAGGCATTGCGGGCTGGGATGGCCAGGGATTTGGTAGTGAAAAGTGTCAGGAATCGCAAACATGACGAAGACAGTTGGTAGTCACTGTTATCCCTGGCTTCGTTGCTTTTCGTCACTCTGGCACAAAGTGACGCTTGCCTCTGTCCTGAAGGCCATAAAATTTGCTAAGATAATCCGTTATTTCGCGAATCGACTGGGTTTCCTGATTTTCTGAACTGGCAGGTGACTGGTTTGCCAGATACTCCAGTCAGGCTTTTCAGGATGGTCGACATCACTCAACCTTGCATGAGGGCGGGGGTACTTCATGGCTGTAGTTGCCAAAAAGTCATCCATGATTTTTTTCTCGGATCCGGCTGACCATTACTGTCACCGGGTTCGTATTGTTCTGGCGGAAAAGGGCGTTGCGGTTGACATCCAGAATGTCAATCCTGAAAACCTGCCGCAGGAATTATCGGATATGAATCCATACAATACACTGCCAACTCTGGTTGACCGTGAGCTGGTGCTGTATGAGCCAAACGTGATGATGGAATACCTCGATGAGCGTTTTCCTCATCCGCCACTGCTGCCTGTTTACCCGGTGAGCCGTGCGCAGAACCGTCTGATGATGCATCGCATCCAGAAAGACTGGTGTGCGCTGGTTGATATCATTATGAATCCGAACACCAAGGAAACGCCTGCTAACCGCGCGCGCAAAGAGCTGCGTGAAAGCCTGCTGGCCATTGCTCCGATTTTTGCTGAAAAGCCTTATTTCATGAGCGATGAGTTTACCCTGGTGGATTGCTGTGTAGCGCCGATTCTGTGGCGTCTGCCTGCAATGGGTATTGAGCTGCCTAAGCAGGGCAAGCCAATTCTGCAATACGCTGAACGCCTGTTTGCACGAGAGTCTTTCCAGGAAAGTCTGTCTGAAATCGAAAAAGAAATGCGCGAATAATCGCGCTTTTTTGTGGGTTGCTGCCAGATGGCGCACTGGCGCTGATGGCAGTTGTTACCCGGGACAGTAGGGTCCTTCAATCCGGAGACAGATATGACAATGACCAGTAGTCGTCCATATATTGCCCGTGCGCTGTATGAATGGATTCTAGATAACGACTGTACGCCTTATATTCTGGTGGACGCTGCTCGCCGTGGTGTTGAAGTGCCTCGTGAGTTCGTCAAGGACGGTCAGATTGTGTTGAATATTTCTCCATCGGCGGTGCGGGCTCTGCAGATGGAAAATGAGATGATCACGTTCAGTGGGCGCTTTGGCGGTGAAGCTCTGACTATCACGATTCCTATTGATGCTCTGATGGCTATTTATGCCCGTGAGAATGGCCAGGGTATGGTGTTTGAGGTTGAGCCTCAGATGGAAGAAGCTGAAGAGCCGGAAGCGGGTATCGGTCTGGTAGAGGTATCTTCTGAGCCGAAACCTGCTGAGCAGAAACTGGCAGAGGTTGAGAAGCCTGATGATTCAGGTGATAAACCTAAAAAACCGGGTCGGCCAAATCTGAAAGTGGTTAAGTAAACTGAAAGGCTGCCAGTGGGCGGCCTTTTTTTTGCCTGAAAAGGCTGCACGATAGTAGCGATTGAAAGTCGGAAATACTATTACTTATCGCTGTAATGAGGGTGTCATGAAATTAAGTAGTTATAAATTAGCTATCGAATATTTTTGACCGTCCGGTTACTAAAAATAGTTATTCCAATTCTACCGGCAGCGCTCAGTGTAGTGATTATACTCCAGCTATCACCAACAACACCTGCGTTACTGCTTCAACGAAAATGAAAACCGTTTTACCTATCACAGATGGGGCCATTAGAGAAACCCTGCAGATCGCCAGGAGTCATGGCCCAACACCCTATGTCAGAGAAAGAGCACACGCTGTACTGCTCAGCTCTCGTGGCTTTCCTATGGCTCAAATTGCCGATATCTTTGAGGTTCAGTACCAGACGGTATCACGCTGGCTTGATGACTGGGAGGATTATGGTATTCGAGGGCTATACAAAACACACGACGGAGGGAAGAAACCTATTTACAATTCTGAAGAAGAACTGCGCATTAAAGAACTGGTGGCTAAGGAACCCCGCCGTATATCATATGTCCAATCCAAAATCGAAGAGGAAACAGGCAAATCCGCATCAAAGACGACAATAGGTAGAATAATAAAAAAGCTGGGGATGGTTTACAAAAGACTCCGTAAATCATGCAAGCATAAAAGAGATGAGGAGCAGTTTCAGCGTAGTAAGGCAGCATTGAAAGATGCTCAAGAAGCTGAAGATAAAGGTTTAATTAATTTGTTCTATTTTGACGAGTCAGGGTTTAGTCAGGAGCCTTGCGTACCTTATGGCTGGCAGGAGAAAGGCAAACAGCTCCGTATACCTTCAGTAAAAAGTAAAAGAATCAATGTTCTGGGGTTTATGAACCGTTCCTGTGAACTGTTTTATTACCCTGTAATTGGATCAGTTGATAGCAAGACAGTCATTGATATTTTCGACTATTTTGCCTATCAGATGACAGCTCCAGAGTACGGAGGAGATGATCGTTACACTGTGGTCATTATTGATAATGCCAGCATTCACACCAGTAAAGCGTTCCGAGCAAGAATTGATGACTGGATTCTTGAGAAAAAAATGATTGTTTTATTTCTCCCCACATACTCTCCCGAGCTCAACCTGATTGAGATTCTATGGGATAAGGCTAAATATGAATGGATCGATATATTATCAATTGTGAATTTCAGAGGCTTTGAGAAAGAGGTAAAGCGAGTTTTTGATGGGGTCGGTCAGGAATATATGATTTCGTATGCATGACTACTTAACAATAATAACGGGTAGTCATCGGCAGGAATCCCAGAGTGAGCGGATCGGTCATGTTTTGCGTGAAAGGGTCGAGGCGCTTGGGCTGTTTGATGGCTGCGAGGTGCTGAGTCTGTCAGGCAATCCTCTGCCACTCTGGGATGAGGTGATTTTCAGCGGTGATGAGCAGTGGAAAGCCCTGCTGTCTCCCTGGCGGCAGAGACTCAGGGAAAGCGATGCGCTGATCGTGGTAACGCCGGAATGGAACGGGATGGTGCCGTCAGCCCTGAAAAATTTCTTTCTTTTATTTGGTGCTGCAGAGCTGGGGCATAAGCCGGCGCTGATTACTGCGGTGTCCACCGGGCAGGGTGGGTCTTATCCGATCGCTGAATTAAGGATGAGCAGTTATAAAAATGCCCGGCTCTGTTTTATTCCGGAACACCTGATTATCAGGGATGTGGCTTCGGTGTTTACCGGAGGAGATCAAGAGGCAGACAGGCAGCTGCAGGATCGGACTGATTATGCCTTGAGCCTGTTATCAGAATACGGCAAGGCATTGCAGCAGGTACGCGGCAGTGGCGTGATTGACCATAAAGCTTTCAGGAATGGTATGTAGTTCATGGAAGGGTTGCCGGGTGGAGTTAAGCCGATCAGGCGATTGTATGTTGCTGCTCCGCCCAGCATAAAAAATTACCGATTAACTGAACGCCTTGCTCACCGGAGGTTTCAGGGTGAAACTGCACTCCCAGAAACGGTCGGTCTGTAATCTGAAACGCTTCCACGCTGTAGTGGTCAGATTGTGCCAGTACGTGCATCGTATCGGATGCGTGAATACCTTCGCAGTGATCCTCGGAAAATTGATTTGAAGTCAGGTTGGCGAAAAGCGGATGCGGCGCAATGACTGTGATGTTGTCACTTTTTCTGCGTTCCTCTCCACGGTAAACCTGACCGCCGAATGTCAGGGCGATGGCCTGATGCCCCAGGCAGATACCAAGGGTTGGTAATTCAAGGTGTTTCAGAAACTGGAATGACTGCATGAGTTGATCATGCTTTTGCGGGCTTTCGGTAAACAGGTGAGGGCCACCTGAGATGATAACGGCCGTTGATCCAGTGAAATCCCATTGATTGGCATCCTGCAGATCAATGCCGATCGTTTTATAGCCGTGATGTCTTACAGCGTGAACAATTTTGGGAAATTTATCGCTGCCGCAATTGATAGTGACAATGTCTTTGCTGCTCATGACGTTTTCTCTTTTCAGACAACGATCTGGAGTCGATTTCAGATCGTTGTCAGTATCGTCTGCTAATTATAAATAGTCACTCAGCGAACGTATTCGAAGACTTTTACAACCTTCTGAACACCTCTCGTATTACGGGCTGCCTCAACGGCGCTACTGGCTTCTTTTGGAGTCGCCAGTCCCATCAGGTAGACCGTACCTTTTTCGGTATTGACCTTCACTTTGTCGGCGGAAACAATTTCGTCCTGAATGAGCTTGGTCTTGATTTTTGTGGTCAGCCAGGCGTCGCTGCTGTGTTCCATAACACCGGCAGGCTGGCCGATGGTTAGCTCGTTATACACTTTGCGCACGTTCTGGATGGGGGTAACAACCCGGGCAGCTTCATCTTTCAGTGACTGGTTGGGAACCTGGCCAATGATCAGCACTATACCGTTAAAGCTGATCACTTTAATGCGACTGTTTAGTCTGAATTCATCGCTGGATTTGTTGATATTGACTTCGGCAACGGTTTCTATGGTCTGGTCATCCAGCCAGTTGCCCCAGGAGCGTTCGGTGGGGTCCATGCGAATCGGGTCTTCATTAACGCCATCCACTACAGTGGCGCAGCCGGTCAAAAAGATTAAAAGTCCGGATAGCAGGCTGGCAAAAAACAATCGTTGGGTGCGTTTCACTCAATACTCCTTTACTGTTTTTTCTATGAAATTATTTCATCACCTTTTTATTGTTCAGGGTGACGAAAAATGTTTCCGTCGCTCAAGGCAGTCTGGTTTCTTTCACCAGTTGTTCAGATAAAAGACTTCTGCAGTTTATCCGGTTGAGAACAGGGATTCGTCTATCAGGTCGCACAGGCAGTGAATAATCAGGGTGTGTACTTCCTGAATACGTGGTGCGTCGTTTGCTGGTACCCTGATTTCAATGTCTTCCGGGTGCAGCAGTCTGGACATGTCTCCCCCGTCCTTGCCAGTCAGGGCAATGATCGTCAGATCCCGGTCGTGGGCTGCCTGAATAGCCTGCACGACGTTAGGGCAGTTGCCTGTGGTGGAAAAAGCCAGCAGAACGTCCCCCTGCTGGCCAAGCGCGCGAATCTGTTTGGAGAAAATCTCATTAAAACTGCTGTCGTTGGCAATTGAGCTGATGGTCAGGCTGTCTGCGCACAGGGAAACGGCGGGCAGCGAGGGGCGCTCCCGTTCAAACCGGTTCAGCAGTTCGGAGACGAAATGTTGAGCATCGCCCGCAGAGCCGCCATTGCCGCAGGCGAGAATTTTGCCATCATTCAACAGACATTGAACCATGACGTCTGCAGAGTCTGCGATGTAAGGAGGCAGGGCGTCGGCAGCACGAATTTTTGCGTCAATGCTGTCCGAGAAATGACGTATTATCAAGTCATGCATGTCTCGAGTCCTGAACGTTTAGAAACGCCTCATAAAAACCGTTAAAAAATACCTTGTAACCATTCTATCGGTTTTGGCGCTCGTTCGTCATTGCTACTTATAACGTGACGAGTAACGGTGTCAGTTTGATTAATAATCAGAACGGCATCGAAACGGCAGTGACGATGCTGA
Source organism: Endozoicomonas gorgoniicola (assembly GCF_025562715.2). Taxonomy (NCBI): domain Bacteria; kingdom Pseudomonadati; phylum Pseudomonadota; class Gammaproteobacteria; order Oceanospirillales; family Endozoicomonadaceae; genus Endozoicomonas; species Endozoicomonas gorgoniicola. The sequence continues at coordinate 2,909,431 of NZ_JAPFCC010000001.1, read as the reverse complement.
TGCTTTCTGTGGTTTTGAAGAAAATGTTCAGCGGTGCGGCGGATTTTTCGCTGTTTGGCAGGTGTAATGCTGGCTGCTGCTCCGCCAAACTGCTGGCTGTTGCGACTGCGAACTTCTACAAACACCAGAGTTTCGCCATCCAGCATAACCAGATCGAGTTCGCCAAAGCGACAGGCGTAGTTCCGGGCGACCAGCTTCAGCCTGTTTGCCTTGAGGTGCTGCAGCGCCAGGTGTTCGGCCCTGGCGCCAGTATTACTCTGAAGTTTGAGCCGCCAGTACATCAGTATTTTGTACCGGAATGGGGAGTGGTGTCAGTTGACCATTGCGAAAGATCTGCCACGGCAGTTCCCGGCTGACACGCCCCTGTTCATTAATGCTGAGCCAGCCAGTCAGGGCATCAATGCGACTGCCACTCAGACTGCGCAGCTGTTGCAGTCGTGGGTGCAGGTTATAGCTGTCAGCACCCAGGGCAAAAAGACTGCCGTATTGACCGCGTGCTGTGGACCAGGTGTCGGTGATAGATAGTTTGAGTGGTGAACTCTGTCCGGGTATATACCACGGCATTACAGGTATCCTGAGGAAGTTCAGGTCCTGGTCTCGACTTCGGCTCGTTTGCCCGGAATAGGCGTTCGAGGTCGCATAAGTGGGGATGTCGCCTGCGTACTGGTAGGCGATTGCCGGTTTGATCTGTCTGGCTTCCTCGGGGGAGGTAGCCATGAAGATCATGTCGACATCCTGTCGGCGCCTTGGTTCGAAGCCTATCTGTTCTCTCAGTAATCGGCTGATCTGACGGGCGCGTTGCTGGCTTTTATCGACCAGCAGGGCTTCGCCTGCCAGTGTGCTGTACTCACTCTGTTTATCGAACTGACTGATTCCTGCCACTTCACCGTTGAGCTTTTTCCATTCTGCCGTAAAGCTTTCAACGGCTCTCTGGCTCCAGGAGGCATTGGATGTGAAGATTAATGCACGACGGTGTCCATCCAGAATGCCTCGCTGTGCAGCCAGTTTTGCTTCGTCTTCCGTTGACAGGCCGAACTGGTAAAAGCCGAGCCCACCGGTACCATTTGGCTGGCTGATATCGGCATAGTTTGAATCAACATAGTTGAGCGCCAGAATAGTCAGGCCTTCTGGCGGTGACTGTTTCAGCCTGATGACATTGCCTTTGTCCAGAGGGCCGATGATCAGTTCTGCTCCTTCATCTCGGGCCTTTTCTGCCAGCTCAGGGATGTCAGCCTTGTAGGTGTCGAAAAACAGGACCTCAGGGGTATGTTGGCTGTCCGAACCAGAATGGTCAGCAATGGCAAAGTAATAAGCAGCCATAAAACCATCCCTTACCGACTTGCCTGCCGTAGCCAGTGGTCCGCTGGTTGGTAGCAGCAATGCAATTTTCTGCGGACGACTGACCGCTTCAGGGCTCAGTGTGTCCAGGTTTGCAGGGAGGAATTGACTGGCGGGATGGTCACTCCACTGACTTCTCCACTGGTTAAGGTTTTCCAGTTGCTGGTCAAGCGCTTTGCCCGGACTGTAAATCATAGCCAGTTCCAGCCAGCCCTTGAGGCTGGTATCCCTGGTCTGAGAATTAAGTGCCATCAGGCGGTCGTGAGGCACGTGCAGTAATGTTGTCCAGAAACCCTGATAAAGCGCTTCCTGCTGATCGGTATGAAGGTTGGGAATGGCCGAAAGCCACTCATCCAGCGCTGCCAGATATTCGCCATAGCGGTTAAAGGCTTTGGCACGCAGTATGTGAGAGCGATTAACCAGGTTAGGGTCACTGCTGTTGATAACAGGCTTGCGGTCCAGCCAGTGAAATACTTCCCAGTTCTGTCCATTATGCTCGGCAATTTCAGCCCGTATCAGGGAGAGATTCGCCTGAAGTTCAGAGGGCAGGTTGTCGTATTGCAGGCTTTCCAGAACGGTTTGAGCCCGGTAGGGCTGGTCGCTCATCAGCTTCTTCGCTGCCTGAATTTTCAGCTTTGCATTTTCCGGAAAAGTGGCACGCTCTGCCTGAACCAGAAGCTGATCGGCTGTCCGGGGAGTCGTTTCCACCCCGGGCAGGGGTTGTTGAATGACCTGCTGCGTTGGCTGGGAAGAACAGCCTGCCAGGATGGCAGTAATGATCAGGGCTGTGATCGGTCTGAATCTGGAAGGGTTGTCCCTCATAAAATCCTCATTATTAATGAGAGCTGACAAGCACGTGGCCTTTTCAGTGGATTAGACATTGTACCCCAACAGTTATTGTCGTGAGAAATATTTCCTGTGTCTGTGCTGTAAAGCTTTTGGCGGTTGTGGCTTGTGCTGTTGTCTCGCTGTAGACTTCGCCATTTAGTTAACTGGCTTGATGATCAATAGCATGTCTGAAAGTACGCTGTATGTCGTTGCAACCCCAATTGGTAATCTCGGGGATATGACACCCAGGGCCGTTGAAGTACTCCGGCAGGTCGATGTGATTGCGGCTGAAGATACCCGGCACAGTAAAAAACTGATGAGTCATTTTGGCATCAGTACGCCAATGGTTCCCTGCCATGACCATAACGAGCGTCAGCAAACGACGAATCTTATTGCCCGTCTGGCAAAAGGGGAGTCGGTGGCGCTGGTGAGTGATGCCGGTACTCCGCTGATTTCCGATCCGGGCTATTTTCTGGTTCGGGAGGTGCGTGAGGCTGGCTATCGTGTCGTGCCGGTGCTGGGTGCCTGCGCCCTGATCGCGGCACTGTCGGTGAGTGGTCTGGCGACGGACCGGTTTTATTTTGAAGGTTTTCTGCCAGCCAAACCTTCGGGGCGGCGTAAAAAACTTCAGGAGTTGTCTGGCCTGACTTCTACCTGGGCGGTTTATGAGTCAACGCACCGGATTCTGGATAGTCTTGCTGACTTTAAAGAAGTGCTGGGGGCAGCCCGTTACGTGGTGCTGGCCAGAGAGTTAACCAAGACGTTTGAGACGGTACTGGCAGGTACGGTTGCCGACGTTGAAAAAATTCTTCAGGAAGATTCGAATCAGTGCCGTGGAGAGTTTGTCGTACTGGTTGAAGGTAATAAGGAAGAGAGAGAAACGGCTGTAGACCCGCATACGGCTCGTTTGCTCGAGCGCCTGATTGAGGAGTTGCCGCCGAAAAAAGCAGCGGCTGTTATCGCGGATGTAACGGATTACCGTAAAAAAGAGTTATATAACCTGGCTTTGGAAATGAAAGCTTGATTCGTTGTCGTTAGCTCTATAATATTCGCCGCCGCGAGTTGGCTGGGCAGTCGCTGCGTGGAGATTATCAGCATTGGCTGGTGTATCCATGTGGAGGAAAGTCCGGGCTCCGAAGGGTAGGGCGCCAGATAACGTCTGGGGGGCGAAAGCCTACGGAAAGTGCAGCAGAGAGCAGACCGCCTAAGTCTTCAGCCGAAGACCGGTAAGGGTGAAAGGGTGCGGTAAGAGCGCACCGCATGACTGGTAACAGTTCATGGCATGGTAAACCCCGCCTGGAGCAAGACCAAATAGGGACCCTACAGGTGTGTACCCGCACCGGGTCCGGGTAGGTTGCTTGAGGTGTCTGGTGACAGGCATCCCAGATGAATGATTGCCCAGGCTGGTCAGGATTTATTCTGACTGGCTGGACAGAACCCGGCTTACAGGCCAACTCGCTTTTTATTCCTCTCTTTTTTGATGAAATGTTATTTTCATCAGTCTTTCTGAGCAGCAAAACCGTGCTTTTAAATTGTGGCTGCCTGTTGTGGATCAGAAACTGTGGATCAGAAACTGTGGAGCAAGTTGTGGAAAAAAATTATCCACAATAACTTTTCCACATCCGTTCAACACGCCTTTTTTATTATCCACTTCATTTATTGTCTGATGGAGTTGCTCTAGCTCCTTCATTTTCAAAGATTTTTCACTGTTGTTCATTCTGTAATGTTATTCACAGATTGACATTTTCCTGACGTTGTTGGTAGTTGCCCTGCTTGACGTGGGTTTTTCAGATTTCTATAGTGTCCTTGAGTGGCGTATTGTGGATAAAAGTGGGTTTAATTGGTTTATACTCCGGTGTGGTGGTGTTTTTGCCCGGTGATACACAGCAGCCATGAAGACGATATTTTTTGTATGAAAGCAGTATTTCCGGCTTGCAGCTGTTAATTTGCCAGCTTCAGGTCGTTTGCAAACTCAGGGCTGTTATGTAGAAAAATCCTGGAATTAAGGAGAGAGATTTGTTTCGCGGTGTAAACGCTATCAATCTCGACGCCAAGGGACGACTGGCAATTCCTACCCGTTATCGGCAGGGGTTGAAGGATCGTTGTGCCGGTTGCCTGGTCGCAACGATTGATACCGACGAGCCGTGCCTCCTTATTTATCCGGTTGATGAATGGGATGCTATCCAGAAAAAAATTGAAGCATTGCCCAGCTTTCATCCCATGACCCGCCGTATACAAAGACTTCTTATCGGTCATGCCACTGATCTGGATATGGATGGCAATGGTCGGGTTTTAGTCCCTCCACTGCTAAGGGATTATGCCGGACTGGGTAAAAAATGCATCTTGCTTGGGCAGGGTAAAAAGTTTGAACTCTGGGATGAAGACTGCTGGAACCAGCGTCGCGATGACTACCTGCGGGAAGCCAGCGACGCCGAAGAGGTTCCTGTTGAACTACAGTCTTTATCCCTCTGATTGATTTAACTCTGACTTAAAGAGTCATCGTAGTAAGTGATGAGTAATACAGATAAGCACATTACCGTGCTGTTGGATGAAGCCGTAGAGGCTGTGTTAACTGACCCCCGGGGTGTCTATGTCGATGGCACCTTTGGCAGGGGAGGTCACAGCAGGGCTATCCTTGACGGGCTGGCCGATGAAGGCCGGCTGTATGGTATTGACAAAGATCCAGGGGCGATTGCTGTCGGGACTGAACTGGCTGAGCGTGATGAACGTTTTACCATTCATCACGGCTCTTTTATCGAGCTGGATGAGATGCTGAACGGAACCCTGGTAGACGGGGTGCTGCTGGATCTGGGGGTGTCGTCTCCGCAGCTCGATACACCTGAACGTGGATTTAGCTTCATGCAGGACGGTCCGCTGGATATGCGTATGAACACCTCTGAAGGTGAGAGCGCCGCTGACTGGATTAACCGGGCAGAGGAACAGGAAATCAGTAAGGTGATCTGGGAGTACGGTGAAGATCGCTTTTCCAGACGAATGGCGCGCGCCATCGTGGCAGCCAGGGTTGAAGAACCGATTACGACCACAAGGCGCCTTGCTGAAATTATTGCTGCAGCCTGTCCGACCCGTGAAAAGGGCAAGCATCCGGCCACCAGAGCATTTCAGGCAATACGTATTCACATTAACCGTGAGCTGGATGACCTGGTGGAATGCCTGGATAAAGCACTCGAAGTGCTGAAACCCGGTGGCCGGCTGGTGGTCATCAGTTTCCACTCACTGGAAGACCGCATTGCCAAGCGTTTTATTCGCAAGCATGCAAAAGGTGATGAGCTGCCAAGCTGGTTGCCAGTGCGGGAAGATCAGCTGAACAAGAGAATGAAGCCTCTGGGTAAGGCGATTAAGCCCGGTAAAACAGAGGTAGACGCTAACCCACGAGCGCGTAGCGCCGTAATGAGGGTGGCCGAGAAACTGGTTTGATCCTATGGATAAAGAGCCGTTATTAGCGTTGTTTAATCGTGCCAATGTCCTGGCAGGAGCTTTGCTGCTGCTGGTGTTGGTGTCGGGTGTGGCTGTCAGTTATGTCGGCCATGAAAACAGACGGCTCCATAATGTTCTCCAGCAGGAGCAGGAGAACCTGAATACTGCCCAGGTAGAGTGGGGCAAGCTGTTGCTTCAACATGGCATGCTGACCTCGCCGGGGCGTATTGAATCATTAGCCAGGGGAGAATTGGGAATGAATGTTCCGGATTCCGGGCGTATCGAAGTGGTGGCTCCATGAAGGCCAGCACTCGCAAAAGTAATAAAAATACCAGAAAAAATGCCAGAGCCGGAAAAAGCCTGCACGGTTACCCTGCCCGGTATCGAATCCTGAAAGGTCTGTTTGCTCTCGCCGGAGTGGTTATTCTGTCGAGGGTTATGTTTTTGCAGGTATACGACAGCCGTTTTCTTCAGCAGGAAGGCAATAAGCGTGCAGTGCGTTATGAATCCATTCCTGCACACCGGGGGGTCATTTTTGACCGAAACGGTAAAATGCTGGCGGTCAGCGCTCCGGTCATGACTCTGTGGGGCGACCCCCGGCAACTGATTGATCAGCATGAACACTGGCCAGAGCTTGCCAGAGCTTTGGACATGCCAGCATCGGAGCTGGCGACCCGCATACGAAATAATGCCAGTAAGGAATTTATCTACCTCAAGCGGCAGGTGACGCCGGAAGAGGGGATGGCGATTCTGAATCTTAATATTCCCGGTGTGAACAGCTACGACGAGCATAAACGTTACTACCCAATGGGGGAAGTGGCAGCTCATCTGGTGGGTATCACCGGAATTGATGGCAAAGGTCAGGAAGGTCTGGAGCTGGGTTACGACAGCTGGCTGACGGGTAAACCCGGAACCCGGCGAACGTTAAAGGATCGTCGTGGACGGCTGGCCAAAGAGGCGGAAATCACGAAAAGTGCTGAACCCGGTAAGGAGATCATGCTCAGTATTGATCTGCGGCTTCAGTATATGGCTTATCGTGAGCTGAAAAAGGCTGTTACCGAGCTGAAAGCCAGTTCCGGTTCACTGGTTATGCTGGATATCGAAACCGGCGAGGTGCTGGCGATGGTCAATCAGCCCTCTTATAACCCCAATAACCGTTCTGGTATGCAGGCTTATCGCATGCGCAACCGCGTAATGACCGATCTCTTTGAGCCTGGTTCAACCCTGAAGCCTTTCACCGTTGTTGCCGGTATGGAGTCCGGACGCTACAACCGGGATACCGAGATTAAAACCGGTAACGGTTATATGCGGGTCGGGCGCAATGCCGTTCGTGATCTGAATGGCTATGGCACCATTGATGTGGAAACCGTATTGGTTCGTTCCAGCAATATCGGTGTCAGTAAAATTGCCATGGATGTCGGTGCAGACAGTGTGATCAGTGTGATGCGGCGTATTGGACTTGGGCAGAGTGTGGGAACCGGCTTTCCCGGTGAACGGACGGGCTTTCTGCCTTATAGGGATCGCTGGAGCGATTTTGAATTATCGACGCTGTCCTTTGGTTATGGTCTGACGGTTACGCCATTGCAGCTGGCTCAGGCCTATATGGTGCTGGGTGCGGGTGGTGTGTTGCGTCCCATTTCTTTGATCAAGCGCGACGTACCGCCACAGGGGAAACGGGTGATTGACGAGCAAGTGGCTAAAGAAGTGCTGGGTATGCTCAGTTCTGTGGTTAGTCAGGGTTCCGGGCGCAGGGCTTCTATCCCCTCTTACCCGGTCGCTGGTAAAACCGGTACGGTACGCAAGGTCGGTGGCAGCGGCTACTCTGAGGACCGTCATGTTGGTTTATTTGCGGGTGTTGTGCCGGCAGATAACCCTAAACTGGCAACCGTTGTCATCATTGATGATCCGGCGGGTGAGAAATATTACGGTAGTCTGACAGCCGCTCCGGTGTTTTCCAAGGTGAATGCCCAGGCATTGCGAATGCTTGGGGTTAAGCCCAGACATAAAGATGTGTTGACAGCGAAAGTGGGTGGCTGGTTCAGGTATGTCCTTAACGACGCAGGTTAGTAATTTTCTATGAAGAGCCGCTCATGGCTATTTAAACGGCTCACGGCTGTTTAGAGCCAGGGTACTCCAAAGACAAGCAGGAAGGTAATGGCTGATAGCCCATTAAGTACACTCAACGAAGTATTGGCGGTTCTTGACTGTCCGCCTCTTGAACTCGATAAACCGATATCCGGATTAGCCCTCGACAGCCGCAAGCTGATCGGGGGTGAGTTGTTTCTGGCGGTTCCCGGACTGGCTGTCGATGGACGCAAGTACATCGATGCGGCGGTTGCTGCGGGGGCGGCAGCTGTGATTGCTGAATCCGAAGGTGAACAGGAAACAACCATTAAATGGGTTCATGCCGAGGCAAATAATGTGCCGGTTATTTTTGTATCGGGCCTGAAGGAGCGTATCGGTTTTCTTGCTGATCGTTTCTATCGGCAGCCTTCTGCAAATTTGAATGTGGTGGGTATTACCGGGACTAACGGTAAAACTTCCTGCTGCTGGTTTATTGCCCAGTTGCTCTCTATGTTGCAGCAACCCTGTGCGGTCATGGGCACCATCGGCAAAGGGGTGCCACCGTCACTGGAGCCCTGCCTTAATACCACAGCTGACCCTGTGTCTCTGCACCAGTATATGGCTGAACTGGGTGCCAGTGGTGTGAAAGCCATGGCCATGGAGGTGTCTTCCCACGGTCTTGACCAGGGAAGAGTGGACAGTGTTCAGTTCGATATTGGCGTGTTCACCAATATCAGCAGGGATCATCTGGATTACCACTGCACGCTGGACGCTTATGCAAGAGCCAAGTCGCTGTTGTTTGCCGGTGGTCGTGTGAAGCAGGCCGTTATCAATCTGGATGATGACTACAGCGGCATGATGCTGAAAGCCTGCGGCAGTCAGACGCAGGTGCTGACTTACTCCACGTCTAATCCTGAAGCCGATGTTTATGCTGAAAGTTTTGCTTTGACGGCTGATGGCGTGTTGAGTCAGATACACACCCCCTGGGGTAGTGGTCAGATGCACACGTCGTTGCTGGGACGTTTTAATCTGGAGAACCTGCTGGCTGTCCTGAGCTGTGTCTGTATTCAGGGTTATGCCTTTGATCAGGTTTTGCCGCTTATCTCCCGTTTGACCACTGTTCCGGGGCGTATGCAGCGCTTTGGCGGCAGTCGCAAGCCAATTGTTGTGGTGGATTATGCCCACACTCCTGATGCCCTTGGGAGCGTACTGGAAGCGCTGCGTGAACACGGTGCCAGTCGTTTGACTTGCGTGTTTGGCTGCGGTGGCGACCGGGATCGGGGCAAGCGTCCGTTGATGACCCGTGCGGCGGTCAGCGGCGCTGATAAGGTGGTGGTGACCAGTGATAATCCCCGCAGTGAAGATCCCGGTCAAATCATTGCCGATGCCGTCCATGGTGTTGATTTTGGTGAGGTTAGTGTTGTGACTGAGATTGACCGCGCCAAAGCCATTGCCAGTACTATCGCTGAAGCGCAGAAGCGTGAAATTGTAGTGGTGGCGGGTAAAGGGCATGAAGACTATCAGGAAGTGAAAGGTAAACGTCTTCCGTTTGACGACAGAGATCATGTTTCTCGTGCGCTTTCACGATGGAGAGAATTATGATCCGGACTTATCAACTCTCGGAACTGGCTGCAGAGCTTAACGGACGTTTACACGGTAATGATATGGGCATTTCGGGTATCAGTATTGACTCCCGCTCTGTCATGCCCGGTGAACTGTTTATTGCTATCAAGGGTCCCAACTTCGACGGGCATGCTTATGCGGGCAAGGCTCTGGAGTCCGGAGCAGCTGCCGTACTGGTACAAGAGCCGCCTGTTGATGCAGAGGGTGGCAGTTACATCCTTGTAGACGATACGTTGAAAGCGCTGGGGCAACTGGGAGCCTTTAACCGCAATCAGGTGGATATTCCGTTTCTGGCGATTACGGGTTCCTGCGGTAAAACATCGGTTAAAGAGATGCTGGCGGCCATTCTTGATCAGGAAGGTTCAACGCTGGCGACCTGTGGCAACCTGAATAATGCCTTTGGCGTTCCTCTGACGCTGTTTTCTGTGAAGGCTGACAACCAGTTTGCTGTTATTGAACTGGGAACCAGCTCTCCTGGTGAGATTGGTTATATCTCGGAACTTACCCGCCCCGATGTGTCGGTGATTACCAATGCCGCCGAAGCGCACCTTGATGAGTTGGTCAGTGTTGAGGGGGTTGCCCAAGAGAAGGGTTTTATACTGGATTCCCTGTCGCCTGAAGGGACGGCGGTTTTAAATCTGGATGACACTTTTTTCTCTGACTGGCAGCAGCGGGCGTTATCCGGGAGTAAGCAGCGGCAGGTGTTGTCATTCAGTCTGAGCAATCCGGACGCTGATGGTTACGCCAGTCATATTGAAACCACCGCTGAAGGTATGCGTTTTACCCTGAATTTAAACGGTGAATACAAGGCGCTGACTATTGCGTTCTGGGGGCAGCATCAGGTTCAGAATGCCTGTTGTGCGGCTGTTGCAGCTTTTGCTGTGGGGATCGGACTGGACAAGATCGTTCAGGGGCTGGAAAATGCCCGCCCTTACCAGCGTCGTGGACAACGGTTTCAGTTAGACGATCAGACGCTGGTGATTGACGAAACCTACAATGCCAATCCTAAGGCGACTCTGGCGGCGATTGATCAGCTGGCAGAGTGCAAAGGCCACAGGGTTATGGTGCTGGGGGATATGTTTGACCTTGGGGCGGTTTCACAGCAGAGGCATCTGGATGTGGGCGCCTATGCCCGGGACAAGGGCATTGAAACGTTTGTTGCACTGGGTGATGCTTCCCGGCAGGCGGTGTCTGCCTACGGTAGTGCCGGACGTCATTTTGAAACGAAAGAGTCTCTTGTGGGCTGGTTACAGTCTTTGCTGACGGAGCTGGATGCTTTGCCGGTGACTGTGCTGGTAAAAGGTTCACGGGGGATGGGAATGTTGGATATCGTAAGATCCCTGGTGGGATCTGACTATAAGGGAGAGCGCTGACAATGCTGCTCTGGCTGGCGGATTTTTTATCCCAGTACTACCACGGTTTTGCCGTGTTTAAATATTTAACGCTCAGGGGCATTCTTGGCGTATTGACTGCCCTGGCCTTAAGCCTCTGGCTTGGGCCGCACATGATTCGTCGTCTGAGCTATCACCAGATTGGCCAGTCTGTCCGTGATGACGGGCCGAAATCGCACCTCAGCAAAGCGGGAACCCCAACCATGGGTGGCGCCCTGATACTGGTGTGTATTGCTATCAGTACCCTGTTGTGGGCGAATCTGGAAAATCGTTATATCTGGGTTGTGCTGCTGACAACCGGTGTTTTTGGCATCGTCGGCTGGGTCGATGATTACCGTAAGGTGGTTGAGAAAAACTCCCGGGGGCTGCCTGCCCGCTGGAAATTTTTCTGGCAGTCGGTAGCCGGTTTCGGTGCGGCAATGTTTTTGTTTATGACTGCGCCCGGTATTGCCGAAACCTCGCTGATTGTTCCGTTCTTTAAGAGTGTCACCATCGCCCTTGGCCCGTTTTTTGTCGTGATCACTTACCTGACGATTGTCGGTACCAGTAATGCGGTGAACCTGACGGATGGCCTTGATGGACTGGCGATTATGCCAACCGTTATGGTGGCCTCAGCCCTGGCTATTTTTGCTTATCTGAGCGGTCATGCGAATTTTGCCCAGTATCTCCATATTCCGTTTATCTCCGGTAGTGGTGAGCTGATTGTATTCTGTGGTGCCATTGCCGGAGCCGGCCTGGGCTTTCTCTGGTTTAACACCTATCCCGCCCAGGTCTTTATGGGCGATGTCGGTGCACTGGCTCTGGGGGCGGCACTGGGTACGGTTGCAGTCATTGTCCGGCAGGAAATTGTGCTGATCATTATGGGCGGTGTATTCGTTATGGAAACCGTGTCGGTTATTTTGCAGGTGGCTTCTTTCAAACTGACCGGGCGTCGTATTTTCCGTATGGCTCCCATTCATCACCACTTTGAGCTGAAGGGCTGGCCGGAGCCACGGGTCATTGTTCGCTTCTGGATCATCACGCTGATTCTGGTGCTGATCGGTCTGGCAACGCTGAAGCTTCGCTAGGGATTAAGGCAGATTTATGGGGTCGGAACTGATCGCTTCAAGTTGTTCACGGGTTATCGTCGGTCTGGGCAAGACCGGCCTGTCCTGTGCTCGTTATCTGTCTGGAAAGCAGCTGCCTTTCAGGGTGATGGACACCCGGGCGCAACCACCGGGCATTGATCAGCTGAAGGCTGAGTATCCAGATGTTGAGGTGTATACCGGTGGCTTTAACCAGGAGTGGCTGAACAACGCTGATGAGCTGGTGGTTAGTCCCGGTATTGCTGTGGCTGAACCGGCTATCGCGGAGGCGGTGGCCTGTGGCGCAAGGGTTGTCGGTGATATCGAACTGTTCTGTCGTGATGCTGAAGCCCCGATTGTTGCCATTACCGGTTCAAATGGTAAAAGCACTGTCACGACGTTGCTCGGAGAGATGGCTGAGGCAGCCGGTATTCAAGTGGGCATTGGCGGCAATATCGGAACGCCTGCCCTTGAGTTGCTTGAAAAAGGTAACTGTGAACTCTATATCCTTGAGTTGTCCAGTTTCCAGCTTGAAACCACCTGGTCTTTGAAAGCTGCGGTGGCAACGGTGCTTAACCTGAGTCCTGATCATATGGATCGCTACCCGTCCATGGTCGAATACCATCAGGCCAAGCAGCGTATCTATAAAGGCTGTAAAAGTGCGGTATACAACAAGCAGGACGCGTTGACGACACCTCTGCTCCCTGCTGCGGTAAGTGGTGTGGCGTTTACCGCCGGAAAGCCTGATTTACACGACTACGGCCTGTTACAGAATGGTGATACCACCTGGCTGTGTAAGGGCGTAGAGAAGCTACTTGACAGTTCACAGATGAAGCTTTGCGGACAGCATAATCAGACAAATGCCCTGGCGGCGCTGGCGCTGGGTGAGCAGGTCGGGATTCCCCTGAGTGCCATGTTGTCAGTATTAAAGCGTTTTACCGGTTTAGAGCATCGCTGTGAATGGGTAGCAGAGCAGGATGATGTGGTCTGGATTAATGACTCCAAGGCGACCAATGTGGGGGCAACGGTTGCAGCCATTGAAGGGCTTGGTAGTACCATCAAGGGAAAACTGGTTCTGATTGCTGGCGGTGACGGTAAAGGCGCAGACTTTTCTGAACTGAAACAGCCTGTCAGCCAGTTTGTCAGAAAGCTGGTGTTAATGGGGCGTGATGCGCCTGCTATTGAACAGGCGGTGGGTGATACAGTGTCGTCTGAGTACGCACAGGGCCTTGATGAAGCGATTGAGGTAGCTGCCAGAGTCAGCCAGCCCGGCGATATCGTGCTGCTGGCACCCGCTTGCGCCAGCTTTGATATGTTTGCCAGTTTTGAACAGCGTGGTGACCTGTTTCGTCAGCAGGTGGTCGGGTTTCTTGGCTCTCTGTCGGAAAGCGGGAAGCCAGTATGACAATCCATCAGAAGCTGCTACAGGAATTCAACAATAATGGCACCAGGGCCAGCCTGATTGACCTGCCTTTGCTGGGTGCCATATTAGCGCTTCTGGTCGTTGGTCTGGTGATGGTCAGTTCGGCCTCCATGAGTGAATCTGACAGTATTTACAATAATTCTATGTACATCCTGTTCAAGCAGTGCCTGTTTGTCGGAGGTGGCCTGTGTTGCATGCTGTTCATGTTGCTGGTGCCTGTCAGAAAAATACAGCAGCACAGCTGGCATTCACTGGCTATGGGGATTGGTCTGCTGGTTCTGGTGCTGTTTTTCGGACGTGAAATAAACGGCAGTGTGCGCTGGATACCACTGGGAGTATTCAACCTTCAGGCATCGGAAGCGGCTAAATTGTGCATTGTCGTATATCTGGCGGACTACCTGGTACGACGCTTGCCTGAAGTCCGGACCCAGTGGATAGGCTTTTTAAAACCGCTGGCGGTACTAATCGCTTCCGCCATGTTGTTGCTGGTGGAACCGGATCTCGGTGCTGTTGTTGTATTGATGACTGCATCAATGGGCATGATTTTCATGGCAGGTGCCAGAAAGGCTCAGTTTACCGTTTTAATCATACTGCTGGGGCTTGCCGTTGGCCTGCTGATCTGGATAGAGCCTTACCGGATGGCTCGCCTGGCCTCTTACCTTGACCCCTGGGGTAATGCTTTTGGCAGCGGGTATCAGTTAACACAGGCGCTGATTGCTTTTGGTCGCGGTGAGTGGTTTGGTGTTGGCCTGGGTAACAGTATTCAGAAGTTGTTTTACCTGCCGGAAGCGCACACTGATTTTGTGTTTGCTGTTCTTGCTGAAGAGTTTGGCGTTTTTGGCTGTACAGTCGTTGTACTGCTTTTTCTGTTTATTTCCTGGCGGATTTTACAGATTGGTTTTCGTTGTGAACAGAAAGGTTTGCTGTTCCATGGCTATGTCGCTTATGGGTTTGCCCTGTTGTTCGGTGGCCAGGCGCTGATCAATATTGGTGTCAACACTGGGCTGCTCCCTACCAAGGGGTTGGCGTTACCGTTAATCAGTTATGGAGGCAGTAGTCTGTTGATTAACTGTCTGGCGTTTGGATTTTTGTTACGAATTGATTATGAGCGACGCTTGTTCAATGTTAAAGACAAACCTGCGGAGCAACGCAGGCGGTCAGCCAGCCGGGGAGGTCGCCATGTCTGAGCATTCCTCTGCGGTAAAAAAACCAGTCATTGTCGTGATGGCAGGTGGTACGGGGGGGCATATTTTCCCGGCTCTTGCAACAGCACAGGAGCTGAAAGCAAGGGGGTTTGCTATCCACTGGCTGGGAACGCCAGGCAGTATGGAAGCAGAGCTGGTACCAAAGTATGGCTTTGATATCAGCTTTCTGCCGGTTACCGGGCTGCGGGGAAAAGGGCTCAGCTTCCTGCTGAAAGCCCCCTGGCGAATTTCTGTCTCCCTGCTGCGCGCGGTCAGGGTATTGCGGCAGCATAATCCAGTCTGCGTGCTGGGTATGGGCGGGTATGTGACAGGGCCTGGTGGTCTTGCTGCCCGCCTGCTGGGCGTGCCGTTGGTGATCCATGAGCAGAATGCTATTGCCGGATTGACCAATAAAGTACTGGCTCGTATTTCCAGCCGGGTGCTGGAAGCGTTTCCGGGTACCTTCCAGAAGACAGGTATGAGTACCAAAAAAGTATTTCACACTGGCAACCCTGTCAGAAACGATATCCACAGTGCTGTGCAAAAGCTGGAGCAACGTGGTGAAACGCCTGTTCGGTTACTGGTGGTGGGCGGCAGTCGTGGTGCGCAGGTGTTCAACCAGACGGTGCCAGTCGCTCTGTCCTTATTGAAAGAATCGCTGAAAGAGCAGCAGAACGAATCGCTGAATGAAAAGCCACAAACGGTCGCAGAAGAGTCGCTTCAGGTCTGGCACCAGACAGGCAAGGGCAAACTTGATACAACCAGACAGTTATATTGTGACCACGGTGTTGATGGCCGGGTTGAAGAATTTATCGATGATATGGCAGAAGCCTACGACTGGGCTGATCTGATTCTCTGCCGGTCAGGTGCGTTAACAGTGTCTGAGCTGGCTGTCGCCGGACGCGCTTCGATACTCGTCCCCTATCCCTGGGCGGTTGATGATCATCAGACCGCCAATGGGCATTATCTGGTTGAACAGAGTGCAGCTCTGATGATCCAGCAAAACGAATTTAACCAGGGCAGTTTGGCCAGGATGTTACAGGAATTAATTGCAAATCGTTCACGGCTTGAGCAGATGGGGGCAGCCGCCCGCTCTATTGCCCTGCCTGAGTCCACCCGGCAGGTGGCAGAGCACTGTCTGGAGGTGGCTGATGTCTGATAATCGAATGTTTCCGGTAACCCCGGTGCCGGAAATGCGTCGTATACGCCGCATTCATTTTGTCGGTATTGGTGGTACCGGAATGTGCGGCATTGCTGAAGTTCTGTGCAATCAGGGTTACGAAATATCCGGATCGGACATTCGGCAGTCACCAGTAACCCGTCGTCTGGAAGGGCAGGGTATCAAGGTGTTCATTGGGCATGACGCAGGTCATGTCCATGGTGCGGATGTAGTGGTAACGTCGACAGCAGTAGCCGGTGAAAACCCTGAGGTGATTGAAGCCAGGGCATTGCGCCTGCCGGTGGTACCCAGGGCGGAGATGCTGGCTGAGCTGATGCGTTACCGTCACGGTATTGCCGTGGCCGGTACTCACGGTAAAACAACAACCACCAGTTTGCTGGCATCGGTATTTGGTTATGCAGACCTTGATCCGACCTTTGTGATTGGTGGTCGTCTGAATTCTGCGGGTACCAACGCCAAGCTGGGAGGCAGCCGGTATCTGATTGCTGAAGCTGATGAGTCGGACGCTTCGTTCTTGCATCTGCAGCCCATGGTATCCATTGTGACCAATATTGATGCGGATCATATGGAAACCTATGAAGGTGACTTTGGTAAATTAAAGAAAACCTTTGTGGACTTTCTGCATAATCTGCCTTTTTACGGGTTGGCTGTCGTATGTATCGATTGTCCTGTGGTGCGTGAACTGTTACCGTCGATTAAACGACAGATTATCACTTATGGTGTGAGTGAAGAAGCTGATGTTCGCGCTGTTAATATACGTCAGGAAGGCATGAAAACCCGGTTTGATCTGGTGCGTCGTCAGTCGGGTGAAACGGTTGATATGGAACTGAACATTCCCGGGCATCACAATGTTCTCAATGCCTTGGCAACGTTCGCAGTGGCATCCGATGAAGGCATTGATGACACAGCTATTCGTGAAGGATTAAGGCAGTTTCAGGGTGTGGGTCGACGCTTTCAGGTACAGGGGCATTATCGTCACATTAATAATGAAGGTGTTGCCGGCGACATCATGCTGGTAGACGACTACGGCCATCACCCGACAGAAGTAGCGGCAACCGTTGGCGCGATTCGCAACGGCTGGGCTGATAAACGACTGGTCATGTTGTATCAACCTCATCGTTATTCACGCACGCGTGACTTGTATGAAGACTTTGTTGACGTGCTGTCCAGGGTTGATGTTCTGTTACTGATGGAAGTCTATGCAGCGGGTGAAGAGCCTGTCCCCGGGGCAGACAGTCGCAGTTTGTGCCGCAGTATTCGTCAGCGGGGGCAGCTGGATCCGATTTTTGTTTCTGATCCCGACGCGCTTGACGATATTCTATCCGGCGTATTGCACGACGGCGATCTACTGTTAACCCAGGGAGCGGGTGATATTGGCGCGCTGTCTCTGAAGCTTAGTGAGAAATTAGGAGAGCCGGTGTAAATTCGCCGGCGATAAGTGAAAATGAAGTCCATGCCACAAGCAGGTCTTACAGGAATGAGTGAATCCAACACCAGCCAAAAGGCTGGCCAGAATCGAGATCAGTTTGATCCCCGGGCATTTGGTAAAGTGGCTGTCCTTCTGGGTGGTACTTCAGCTGAAAGAGAAGTCAGTCTGGTGACTGGCGACCGGATTTATGCGGCACTGGTTCGCAGTGGTGTGGATTGCAGAATGATTGACCCGGCTGATGACCTGATGGGACAGCTGGAAAGCTATCAGCCGGATCGTGCCTTTATTGCTCTGCACGGACGTGGTGGGGAAGACGGTACTGTTCAGGGGTTGCTGGAGTCCATGGGTATTCCCTATCAGGGCAGTGGTGTTCTGGCATCGGCCCTGGCGATGGATAAATACCGCACCAAGCTGCTGTGGCAGGCGGTTGGGCTACCTACTCCGGATTTTCGTCTGGTAGAAACCCCGGACATGCTTGAGTACTGTGCTGACATGCTGCCAGTATTTGTTAAACCCAGCCTGGAAGGTTCCAGTGTTGGTGTGGCCAGAGTGGATCGTGAGCAGGATCTTCTGCCTGCTTTTGAGAAAGCATCCGGACATAACAGTTCGGTTCTGGTTGAGCAGTTTATTGATGGGCCTGAATACACCGTAGCGATTCTTAATGGTGAAGCCTTGCCGGTGATTCGTATTGAAGCCCGGAATGAGTTTTATGACTATGAGGCAAAGTATTTGTCTGATGATACCGGTTATCGTCTGCCTTCCGGCCTCAGTAAAACCCGGGAACAGGAAATGCAGGCGATCGCCCTGACGGCGTTTGAGACCATTGGTTGCTCAGGCTGGGGGCGTGTGGACTTTATGGAAGACCAGCGTGGACGTTTCTGGTTGCTGGAAGTGAATACTATTCCCGGGATGACTGAACACAGTCTGGTGCCTATGGCCGCAAAGGCGGTAGGGCTGGATTTTGATGCGTTGGTTCTGGAGGTGCTGAAGTCATCATTGCCAGGTAATGTTCTATCAGACAACGTACTAGCAGACAGCAGTCTGGTAACAATGGATGATCACGAAAGGGAAAGCCAGATTGTTACTGAAGCGGAAGCAGACCCGGTCTAAGCGTTCAGGCAGTCAGGTGGATAGCGTTCAGATCAGAAGAAGGCGGCAGCCGCCTTCTTCTGGTCGTGTCCGGACTTATCTGTCTACTCATTCGCGTACCGGATGGCAGATTGCCCGGGTGACGACCGTTGTTGTCTTTCTGGGCGCAGTGTTGTGGGTATGGCCTTCACTGATGAACTGGTTGAACCGGCCGATAGCACGTGTGGAAATTCATGCCGGCTTTGAGTCTCTTAACCGGGTGAAGGTGGAAGCAGAGCTGGAACCGTTTCTGGTCAATCGTTTCTTTCATCTCGATCTGGAAGCGATGCGTCAGGCACTGTTGCAAATGCCCTGGGTTCGGGAAGCCAGTCTCAGACGACGCTGGCCGGATCGACTGGAGGTTTCCCTGCAAGAGCGTCAGGCGGTAGCCCGATGGAAGCAGGATAAATTAATTACTGGTGAAGGCGTTGTGTTTACCCCTGGGTCGGTGAGTGAATTTAAGTCGTTTCCGCTGTTATCCGGGGCGGATGATGAGGCACTTGAGGTTATGCAGCAATATCTGTCTATCAGTCAGTTATTGCGACCATTGGGGTTGTTGGTGGGCGGATTGCAACTGGGTTCGGCTGGTTCATGGCGATTCAGGGTTGATCATGTGACGGTTTATCTCGGTCGTGATCGGCGCATGGAACGGTTACAGAGGTTTGTCCGTCTGTACCATGCAAGGCTGGACAGTCGCTGGAACGAGGTAGAGCGTGTGGATATGCGTTACCTCAATGGTGCGTCTGTCGCCTGGCGACAGAATTAATGTAAAGGAAAAGCAGAAAGAGGCGGTGGTATCAGCGTGCTGACTGTCTGTGCTGACCATCTGTGCTGACCATCTGTGCTGACTATGAAAGTTATGCTGACTATGAAAGCTATTGCGGTTTAGGAAGATAAATGCCATGACATCGGCAGAGAACGGAAATTTGATCGTTGGGTTAGACATTGGCACCTCCAAGGTAGTGGCCATCGTCGGCGAGATTCTGGAAGATGGCGAGCTGGAGGTGATTGGTATTGGTTCCCACGCTTCCAGAGGTTTGAAGCGTGGTGTTGTCGTGAATATTGACTCTACTGTTCACGCCATGAAACGAGCCATTGAAGAAGCTGAATTAATGGCCGGTTGTCAGATTCATTCTGTTTATGCGGGAATTGCCGGTAATCATATCCGTAGTCTGAACTCCCACGGTATCGTGGCTATCAGGGAACGCGAAGTAACCAGAGCTGATATTGAACGGGTTATTGATGCTGCAAAAGCAGTAGCAATTCCTGCCGACCAGCGTATTCTTCATATCCTGCCACAGGAATATGTCATTGATTCTCAGGATGGCGTCAAAGAGCCGCTTGGGATGTCTGGCGTTCGCCTGGAATCAAGGGTGCATCTGGTCACCTGTGCGGTGAATGCCGCCCAGAACATTGAAAACTGTATACGACGTTGTGGGCTGGAAGTCGACGACGTCATTCTGGAACAGCTGGCATCGAGTTATTCTGTCCTGTCTGAGGATGAGAAAGAGCTGGGTGTCTGCATGGTGGATATTGGTGGTGGTACTACCGATATCGCCATTTTTACAGATGGTGCTATTCGCCATACTGCTGTTATTCCTATTGCCGGGGATCAGGTGACCAATGACATTGCCATGGCATTGCGCACACCGACCCAGCATGCGGAAGAATTGAAGATTAAATACGCCTGTGCACTGACTCAGCTGGCTGGTGCAGACGACATGATCAAGGTTCCCAGCGTGGGCGACCGCCCGGCTCGGGAGCTTTCCAGACAATCACTGGCAGAAGTCGTAGAGCCTCGTTATGAGGAGTTGTTTACGTTAATCCAGCAGGAGCTTCGTCGCAGTGGTTTTGAAGAACTGATCCCCGCAGGTATTGTCCTGACGGGTGGAACGTCGAAGATGGAAGGCGTTGTCGAGCTGGCAGAAGAAATATTCCATATGCCGGTAAGACTGGGAATGCCGCAAGCGGTGCGGGGTTTGGCCGATGTCGTATGTAATCCAATATATTCGACAGGTGTCGGGCTTTTGCATTACGGTCTTAAAGTCCAGCAGGATGGACGTAAGGAAGCAGTATACAGCAAGCAGGAGGACGGTGTGTTCAATCGGTTAAAACAGTGGTTTCAGGGTAACTTCTGATTGAACGCCACTGCCAATTTTTAGAAAATATCCTGTTTAAGGTGAGAGAATAAGGAGAGGGCCACATGTTTGAAATGTTGGAAGATAACGTGCCGCAGGAAGCGGTCATTAAAGTTATCGGTGTCGGCGGCGGTGGCGGCAATGCTGTCTGCCATATGCTGAACAGTCAGCTGGAAGGTGTAGAGTTTGTCTGCGCCAACACTGACGCGCAGGCTCTTAAGAAACAACATATGCAGGCGCATACACACCTGCAGCTGGGTGCTGGCATTACTCGTGGTCTGGGTGCCGGTGCCAACCCACAGATTGGTCGTGAAGCGGCCATGGAAGATCGTGATCGTATCAGCGATCTGTTGCAGGGTGCCGATATGGTGTTCATCACTGCTGGTATGGGCGGTGGTACAGGCACGGGTGCTGCGCCAATTGTGGCACAGATTGCTCGTGAAATGGGTGCATTGACAGTTGCGGTGGTGACCAAACCTTTCTCCTTTGAAGGTCGTCGTCGTATGTCAGTGGCTGAAGAAGGTCTGAAAGAACTGCAGGAAAATGTAGACTCTCTCATCTGTATTCCTAATCAGAACCTTCTGCCTGTACTGGGTAAGGATGTCAGCCTGCTCAACGCCTTTGGTGCTGCAAATGATGTGCTTCTGGGTGCAGTGCAAGGTATTTCGGAACTGATTACCCGTGACGGTCTGATCAATGTCGACTTTGCAGACGTACGTACTGTGATGTCGGAAATGGGTATGGCAATGATGGGTACGGGTTCTGCTACGGGTAGCAATCGTGCAGTTGAAGCCGCTGAACGTGCCATTCGCAGCCCGCTGCTGGAAAATGTTAACCTTCGTGGCGCTCGTGGCGTACTGGTTAATATCACCGGTGGTATGGACATGGGGCTTAACGAGTACACCGAAGTGAACGAAACGGTGGCCGAGTTCGCTTCTGAGAACGCCACGATTGTTGTCGGAGCCGTTATCGATACTGAAATGAGCGATGAGTTGCGAGTGACTGTGGTGGCAACCGGCCTGGGTAGTGAAGAGTCTGAAACAGACCCTGCCCTGAAGGTGGTTGACGGTTCTCGTCCGCGCACAACCCGCAACGATGGATCACTGGATCTTAAAACCCTGGATATTCCACCGAGCATCCGCAATCGTACCAAAGATGCGGAAGAGGCTGGCAGGCCTGCAACGGTAACCGCCGATGCAGAGCCAGAGCCACCAAAACGTCAGACAACATCGACTGACAATGTAGATTATCTGGATATTCCGGCGTTTTTGCGTCGGCAGGCTGATTAATTGAGTGTAAGTTACGACTTGTGTCAAATGTAACTTTTGTTACAATAAGTCGTTACATTCAAATAACAGGGACCTTACAGGTCGCGGAATTGCGTAATCATGATCAGACAGCGTACCCTGAAAAACATTATTCGTGCCACGGGAGTAGGGTTACATTCTGGCGAAAAGGTCTATTTGACCCTGAAGCCAGCTCCCGTTGATACAGGTATCATCTTTTGTCGTACGGATCTCGACCCAGTTGTAGAGATACCCGCACGTGCCGGGAATGTGGGGCAGACTACGCTGTGCACATCTCTGCAGAAAGATGGTATTCGCGTAGATACCGTCGAGCATCTTCTGTCCGCTCTGGCAGGACTGGGCATTGATAATGCCTATGTTGAAGTCAGCGCCCACGAAGTGCCTATTATGGATGGCAGTGCCGGTCCTTTCGTTTTCCTGGTTCAGTCTGCGGGAATCCGGGAACAGGAAGCACCGAAAAAGTTTATCCGGATCAAAAAGGAAGTCGCCGTTTCTGATGGCGATAAAACGGCTACCTTCAAACCTTATGCAGGCTTTAAGGTAAGTTTTACCATCGATTTTGATCATCCGGTATTCAAGAGTCGTTCGCAGACTGCTGCGATTGACTTCTCCAGCACTTCCTTTGTCAAGGAAGTCAGCCGGGCTCGTACATTCGGCTTTATGCGGGATGTAGAGTACCTTCGCTCCCAGAACCTGGCTCTGGGCGGCAGTGTTGATAATGTAGTGGTGGTTGATGACTACCGTATCCTGAATGAGGATGGCCTGCGTTATCACGACGAGTTTGTAAAGCACAAGATGCTGGATGCCATTGGTGACCTGTATCTGCTGGGCAATAGCCTGATTGGTCAGTTTGTTGGCGTTAAGTCCGGCCATGAACTGAACAACAAGCTGGTTCGTCACCTGCTGGAAAACCAGGAAGCGTGGGAAGTGGTGACTTTCGAAGATGCGGAAGTATCACCAATTTCTTACCTCAAACCTGTAGCGGTTACCGCTTAAACGGTATCCGGACTTCAGGGTATGGACTGCTGAAGAAAAAAGGCCGCTTTTAAAGCGGCTTTTTTTGTGGTTGCAGTAAAGCATTTTGTAACTCATTGAGTTGTAAGCAAAAAATCGATTAATTTCCCTGTTTTCAGGTCATTCTGTAGTAGTTTGTTGATCTGTATTCTTGCGGGAATTTGTTTGTCGGTGCTAAAGTCCTTCACTTGTTATAACTCTTGGTTCAGTGTTCCTTGTCCCAATATCTGGTCGGGATAAGTGAGGGACTGTATTTAAAAGGCGGGAGCCCAGGGCTTTTTAATGAAAGTCATAGTTGTCAAGCAGGATCATTCACGCACCCGGTCATTCAGAGTCAGTGGACAACGTCTGGCCGTTGCAGCGGCACTGGTCGTTACGCTGTCTGTATCTCTGGGTGGTGGCTTAATGTATGGCTTCCTTAAATATGATTCGGATATGATTCTGACCGAAGAGGGTCTGGAGAACTGGAAGCAGACACTACTGGGTCAGAAGCAGGATCTTGCCTCCGTTCGTGAAGATGCCGGACGCCAGCTGGATGCCCTGACATTGCGTCTTGCGGAACTGCAGGGACGTATTACACGACTGGATGCTCTGGGCGAGCGGCTGACGTTGCTGTCCAACCTGGACGATGGTGAATTTGATTTCAGTCAGGTACCAGCGCTGGGTGGTCCTGAGCAACAGCCTGACAGCTTTCAGGTTTACGCCAAACCATCGCTGACGGATGCGCTGGACAAACTGGCGGAACAGATTGATAACCGCGAGCAGCAGTTGCAGTTGCTGGACAACCTGCTGATAAACAAGGCGCTTGATGATGAAGCGTTCCTTAGCGGGTTGCCCGCCGCAAAAGGCTGGTTATCATCCCGCTTTGGAGCCCGAACCGATCCGTTTACCGGCAAGGACGGCTGGCATAACGGTATTGATTATGCCGCACCGCGCGGAACCGACATTCTCTCTCTGGGTGCAGGGGTGGTGGTCTGGTCCGGTGATCGGTGGGGCTTCGGCACAATGGTTGAGATTAACCATGGCAACGGTTACGTCACTCGCTATGCCCACAATGACTCAAATGTTGTCAAAGTGGGTGATATTGTGACCAGAGGACAGGTGATCGCCAAGATGGGAAGTTCAGGCCGTTCTACCGGATCTCATGTGCATCTTGAAGTATTGGAGAACGGTAAGGCTGTCGACCCTCAGCGATATATGTATCGGGCTGCGAAATGATCTGACGATTACAGGCGGTTCGGTAAAGGAAGTGTGGCGCTGCATTTCCAGCTGAACTACATTCTTTCCGGTTGTTCGCTGGGAGGATTGAAAACCGGGCGACGCGTTCATATATAAAGATGGGGATAGAATCTGGTCTACTGCCGTGATTTAGCAGTTTATAGTTCGCTGAATCACACAGACTGTACTAGCAGATTTTATGCGGTTTAAGTTTACCGGATTTAGCCCAGTAAACCGGTTGAGAGATAGTCAATCACACAAGTATGTTTGCTTCTTTAGTCAAAAAAATTATTGGTAGCCGTAACGACCGGCAGCTGAAACGAATGCGTAAGCTGGTTAAGGCCGTAAATGCACAGGAAGACAGTATTTCAAGCCTGTCTGACGAAGCGTTACGTGCCAAAACTCAGGAATTCAAAGACCGCTACCAGCAGGGGGAAACCCTTGACGCCATTCTGCCTGAAGCCTTTGCGGTGGTTCGTGAAGGTGGTAAGCGCAGCATGGGTATGCGCCATTTCGACGTTCAGCTGATCGGTGGTATTACCCTGCACGAAGGTCGTGTAGCGGAGATGCGCACTGGTGAAGGTAAGACCCTGATGGCGACCCTGCCAGCTTACCTGAATGCAATTACCGGCAAAGGCGTTCATGTTGTTACCGTTAACGACTACCTTGCCCGTCGAGATGCCAACTGGATGCGCACCCTTTACGAATTCCTTGGTCTGACAGTGGGTGTCGTGGTGCCACAGCAGGATCCGGAAGAAAAACGGGCGGCTTACCTGTCGGACATCACTTACGGTACCAATAACGAGTTTGGCTTTGATTACCTGCGTGACAATATGGCCTTCCGCAAGGAAGACAAATTTCAGCGTCCTCTGCACTTTGCGGTTGTCGATGAAGTCGACTCTATCCTGATCGACGAAGCCCGTACGCCTCTGATTATCTCGGGTCCGGCGGAAGACTCTTCTGAGCTGTACCGTCAGATGAACGAACTGGCTCCAAAGCTGGAACGTCAGATTGAAGAAGTGGCCGAAGATGAAGAGCCTACCAAGCACTACACTGTTGACGAGAAAACCCGTCAGGTTGAACTGACTGAAGTGGGTCACCAGTTTGTTGAGGAAATGTTGCAACAGGGTGGCTTGCTGCCTGAAGATGAAAGCCTTTACTCTTCGCACAACCTGACCATGCTGCACCATGTCAATGCTGCGCTGAAAGCTCATGTGCTGTTTACCCGCAATGTTGAGTACATTGTTCAGAACGGTGAAATCCTGCTGGTTGATGAACACACGGGTCGAACCATGCCGGGGCGTCGTCTGTCTGAAGGTTTGCATCAGGCACTGGAAGCGAAAGAGAACCTGAAGATTCAGGCGGAAAGCCAGACCATGGCTTCCACCACTTTCCAGAACTACTTCCGTATCTATGAAACACTGTCCGGTATGACCGGTACTGCCGACACTGAAGCGTTCGAACTGCGTCAGATTTATGGTCTGGATGTGGTGGTTATTCCTACCCACAAAGAAATGGTGCGTAAGGATCATAACGATCTGGTCTATCTGACCATCAATGAAAAATACGACGCCATCATTGAAGACATCAAGGCAACTGTTGCTGAAAATCGTCCGACTCTGGTGGGGACGGCTTCGATTGATGCTTCCGAGCACCTGTCTGTTGCCCTGGACAAAGCGGGTATCAAACACAGCGTTCTCAATGCCAAATTCCACGAAAAAGAAGCTGAGATTATCGCTCAGGCTGGTAAGCCGGGTGCTGTAACGATCGCCACCAACATGGCAGGTCGTGGTACCGATATTATTCTGGGTGGTAACTGGGAAGCAGAGCTGGCTCTGATTGAAAACCCAACCAAAGAACAGGAAGACCAGGTTAAGGCTGAATGGCAGCAGCGCCACAATGGTGTGCTGGATGCCGGTGGCCTGCATATCATCGGTACCGAGCGCCACGAGTCCCGCCGTATTGATAACCAGCTGCGTGGTCGTGCCGGTCGTCAGGGTGACCCGGGCTCATCCCGCTTCTACCTGTCTCTGGAAGACAACCTGATGCGTATCTTTGCCTCTGACCGGGTGAAGAACTTTATGAAAGCCCTGGGTATGGAAAAAGGTGAAGCGATTGAACACCGCATGGTGTCTAACGCCATCGAAAAAGCCCAGCGCAAGGTGGAAGGCCGTAACTTCGATATTCGTAAGCAGCTGCTGGAATACGATGATGTGGCCAATGACCAGCGTAAAGTGGTTTACACCCAGCGTGACGAGCTGCTGAATGCCGATGATGTGGTAGAAAACATCGCGGTGATGCGTGAAGATGTTGTCAACGAACTGATCTCCGAATTTATTCCACCACAGAGTCTGGAAGAGCAGTGGGATATTAAAGGTCTGGAGAAGAAGCTGGAAACTGAACTGGCTGAAAATCTGCCGGTACAGAAGTGGCTGGATGAAGACGACCGTCTGGATGAAGAAGGGCTGCGTCAGCGTATTCTTGAATCCGTTGTAGAAAGCTACAAGAACAAAGAAGAGCTGGCGGGCGAAGAATCCCTGCGCAACTTCGAGAAGCATATTCTGCTGCGTATTCTGGATGACAAGTGGAAAGAGCACCTGGCAACTATGGATCACCTGCGTCAGGGTATTCATCTGCGTGGCTATGCCCAGAAGAATCCGAAGCAGGAATACAAGCGTGAAGCCTTTGAGCTGTTCCAGCACATGCTGGAAGACATTAAAGGCGACACCATTCGTATTTTGTCTCATGTGCAGGTCCAGCAGGACGACCACACGGCAGAGGAAGAAGAACGCCGTCGTCAGGAAATGGCCCGACGCATGCAGTTCCAGCACGCTCAGGCTGGCGGTATGGCTGCCGGAGAAGAGTCTGAAGAGGCTCAGGAAGCTGAGGGCAGTGTGCCGCATCCAGAGCCTTTCGTTCGTGAAGGACGCAAGGTGGGTCGTAATGAACCCTGCCCCTGTGGTTCTGGCAAAAAGTTCAAACAGTGTCACGGTAGAATAGCTTAACAAAAATAGCTTAACGCCTGCCGAACAGCACTGAGTCGCAGAAACGGGTCGCACTGGTTGTACTCCAGGCGACCCGTTTTCTTGTGTTTTTTGTTTAGTTTTCCTTTTTTGAAAAACTGGGGTAGTTTTATCGACTTCAGAACAAAGATTAAATGGGAGTCGTTATGGCTGTTGGTTCCGGTAACTGGCCTGAGGTTAAAGCCGTCAAGGGATTTCGTCTGGGGACGGCGGAAGCAGGGATTCGCAAAATAAACCGCCGGGATCTGGTGGTGATGGAATGGGATGAAGGGGCGAGCGTCGCCGGTGTTTTTACTCAGAATAAATTTTGTGCGGCTCCGGTACTGCTTGCTAAAGCTCGTCTTAACCAGAATCCCCGCTGTTTTGTGATCAATACCGGAAATGCCAATGCCGGCACCGGGCAACAGGGAATGCAGGCTGCAAAACAATCAGCCGCAGGTGTTGCAGAGCTGCTGAATATTCCTCCAGAATCGGTTTTGCCCTTTTCTACAGGCGTTATCGGGGAGCAGCTCCCCGTTGATCGCTTGTTGGCGGGTTTGCCAGCAGTAATAGCAGATTTGTCCGAAGAGGGCTGGCTTAAAGCCGGAGAAGGTATTCTGACCACCGATACCCGCCCTAAAGGTGCCTGTCGTCAGTTTGAGGTTGATGGTGTGGTGTATACCGTATCGGGCATCAGTAAAGGATCAGGAATGATTCGCCCGAATATGGCGACCATGCTGGCTTTTATTGCGACCGATGCCGCTGTTGAACAACCTCTGTTGCAGAAGCTTCTGAATGATGCTGTAAACCTGTCGTTTAATCGTATTTCTGTGGATGGAGATACATCGACAAAC
This sequence comes from Endozoicomonas gorgoniicola, assembly GCF_025562715.2. Taxonomy (NCBI): domain Bacteria; kingdom Pseudomonadati; phylum Pseudomonadota; class Gammaproteobacteria; order Oceanospirillales; family Endozoicomonadaceae; genus Endozoicomonas; species Endozoicomonas gorgoniicola. Next base: position 2,881,811 of record NZ_JAPFCC010000001.1, on the reverse strand, counting down.
GACTGCTGCATGCTGGTGGCTACTGGCAAAACAGGTTCAGAACCATTGAACTCTGAGGCGTCGGATTTATACGTCGGTTTACGTCAGGCAGTGAATGAAGTAGCGATTGAACTGGCTCAGGCGATTGTCCGTGATGGAGAAGGCGCGTCCAAGTTTATTACTGTGAGTGTCGAGCAGGCTGATACCGTGGCAGATGCACTGGAAGTTGCCTACACCATTGCTCACTCGCCACTGGTGAAGACTGCACTGTTTGCCTCTGACCCAAACTGGGGGCGTATACTGGCGGCGGCTGGTCGTGCTGAAGTGGATTCACTGGTGATTGAGCGGATTGCCATCTGGCTGGATGATGTCTGTATCGTCGAAAATGGTGAACCGGCTGCTTCGTACACAGAAGCGGCAGGTCAGGCAGTGATGGATCAAGAGGAGATTACCATCAGAATTTCTCTGGGTTCAGGTGATATAACCGAGCAAATCTGGACGACCGACCTTTCCCACGAATATGTCCGCATTAATGCGGAATATCGCAGTTAATTATTCTTTAAAATTCTAATCTGTCGTTGACTCAAACAGTAGTCATAATGCTTAAATTATGGCTACTCTATGTTTCTCTATCTGATTCCATGAAATGAGCTTTACCATGGCGCAAAAACAACAACCGGACCAAGAACAGTCTGACGATGTCGTGCATGTTGCAGTGGCAGTGATTCGTGGCGACGATGGCCGGATACTGGTGGCCAAAAGGCCGGATAACAAACACATGGGTGGTTTGTGGGAATTTCCCGGTGGTAAGGTCGAGCCGGATGAGGATTTGAAAGAAGCTCTGAACCGGGAGTTGATGGAAGAGCTGGCTATCACTGTCAGTACGTTTCAGCCCCTGATCACGATTCGGCATCAGTATCCTGAAAAGACGGTGCTTCTTGATACCTGGCTGGTGTCGGGTGTTAACGGAACGCCAAAGGGCAATGAAGGGCAGGAGGTGCAATGGGTTGAGCCTGGCAGTTTGACTGGTCTGGACTTTCCTCCGGCCAATGAACCCATTGTTAACGCTGTTTTACTGCCGAGTCAGTATATGGTGACCGGGCTGTTTTCTTCTGCGGCCGAGCTGATTGAAAAGGTTAGTCGTCAGCTTGAGAACGGATTGCGGCTGATCCAGTTCCGGGCTCCCTGGTTGCAGGAAAAGCCTTATTTGCACCTGGCTCGTGAACTGCACCATCTGTGTCAGCCGTTTAATGCAAAGTTGTTGTTAAAGGGTGATCCTGAATTATTGCAGGAGGCATGGTGTGACGGTATTCACCTGCGCTCTGATCAATTGAGTATCCCGGCTTCCGAATGGAAAAAATACCGTCGTGAAGGACAGTGGCTGGCAGCGTCCTGTCATAATGAAGAGCAGCTTCAGGCCGCAGAAGCGGCAGGTATGGATTTTGTGACGCTGTCGCCTGTACGGCCAACCAAATCGCATCCGGGACGCTTGTCTATTGGGCAGGAGAGGGCAACAGAATTAACCCTGTGCAGTACGGTGCCGGTCTACTGGCTTGGAGGGTTAGGGCGTTCCGATGAGTCGCTGGCTATTGATTGCGGCGCTCAGGGTATTGCTGCGATAGGTGCCTTCTGGTCTGTCAGCTAGACTATAAAAATAAATTTTATTAATTCGTTTTAGCTTATCAACAGGCAGGGACGCCATGCTGGCAAAGCTTCGAAAACTGGCAGGAGACTATGGCTTTACAGGGCTTGGCAGGTCGGGTCCAAAACCATTGAACCGTGGGAAACATAAGTTTCGAAAGGTGTCCTCAGCCTCTTTGCCGGCAAAAATCCCCCGTGATCCAAGTCCGTATACGGTTTCCAGACCCCGTCAGGTAGCTCGGCATGGCCTTGCAACGATTAATCACTATTATTCCCAGACTGGTCAGATGGATTCAGACATTATCCCTTCCATGAATGCCTGTCCGCACAATGATTTCTGGAAACACGTACCAGGTCAGAAAAAAGATACGGATACCGTTGACCATAAACGGATGCTTGTCAGCCCCGGGTTGCCGGAAGCTGAAAGGTATTCCGGCGAATGGCATGTGAAGACACCCGGACACGAATCAACCGGCGTAAAGCTTAAACGTTACCTGCAGAAAATGATGTACTGGATCACCGGGCAACGCTATAAAGCCGATTATTACGACAACAAGCAGTTGCTTGCCCAGAAAGAAGTGCTGGCAGCCAATGTTTACAGGGAGGTGGTGGGTACGGAAAGTGATGATCACTTTAACAGTGATTATCAAGTTGCCTATTCCATGAAAGAGGCTGAAACGTCTTCTGGCGAGGATGAACATTGTATTGCCAGCAGACATCTGCAGGACTATGAAAGTGGCTATCGTCTGGTTCAGAATCCTTCAGACCGATCTTCACCGGTTCACTTCACCCGCTTTCATAAAACTCATAACCCAGTGGTGGACTTGATTGTGCGAAGGTTTCTGCTGGGTGATGAGGATTATTTGAAACTGGATAACTATATGTTTATTCAGGATTCGGACAGGCAAAAGCAGTCGGCCGAAGAAGAGGCAAGGCAGCGTTTGGTGAATATTGATTTTGGCATGTCTTTCTACAATCGTTGCCAACTGCCCTCTAAATGCACTCTTGCCCAGTTTCGCCAGAAAATGATGTCACCTTCCATTAAACACCGAAGCCAGTATCGTGGTCGTCACACCATGCATACCGTGATTAAGGCGATGGAACGCAGTGGTGAGGATATTGATGCATTGATGACGGATGCATTGGGCATGATAGCAAGAATGAGTGACGAAAAGTTGAACGGGCTGGTGGGGCATGTGCATCATCCTCAAGCCCGTTCAGCGCTATTGCGCATACTGAAATTCAAGCGCGACCAGGCGGCGGCCATTATTGGGCCAGAAAGCCATGACTGGCCTGAAGAACCTGGTCGCATGACACTCAGCGCCCTGGTTGGTCGAGTTCGTCGGACATAGCGTCGTCAAAATCAGGTTGACAAGGAATTGAATGTTCCTCGTTTGCCCAGGCACCGAAGTCAATCAGTTTGCAGCGTTCAGAACAGAATGGGCGGTATTGGTTTTCCTTTTTCCATTCAACCGACTTGTTACAGTTGGGGCATTTCACGGTAGTTGGCATGACTAAAACTAAATCCTCTTTCATAATAAAAGCCTCTGCAGGCAGAGGCTTTTATTATTCAGTTCCGGGAGCTGATCACTGATCCTGAGCGGGTGGTTTGGGTGTTTTTTCCTGAGAAAGGTCCGGAATCCCCTCTAGCTGCTTGTTAACGCCAGAATCCCCCAGCAGACCGAAGGTCACGATATAGAGCAGCGATGGATTAACGTCGGCAAAAGACTGATAACCAATAAATTCGCCTTTTTCGTTCAGGGCATCAGATTCCGGGAAGTTCAGTCGCAGAACCTCCAGCGCTTCGTTCGCCGGTTCGATCAGTCCCATTCGCTGATAACCTTCAACCATTATCGCCAGAGCCTCCGGAACGGCGGGGGTTTTCTGCAGGTTTTCAACCACATAACGACCACGGTTGGTAGCTGCGACATAGGCTTTACGCTTCATATAATAATTGGCAGCGTGAATCTCGTATTCCGCCAGCCGGTTGCGCAGGGCGATCATGCGCTGACGGGCATCCGGGGCATAGCGGCTGTCCGGGTAACGGTTCAGCAGTTCGGAAAATTCACTAAAAGACTGCCGGGCCTGACCGGGGTCACGCTTGGAGTAATCCAGTGGCAGATAACGTTCCAGTAGCCCCATGGCTGAAGTGTTGGACGCCAGCCCTTTCATATACTGGGCGTAGTCAGCGTTTGGATGATTGGGGTGCAGGCGCAGGAAACGGTCAGCAGCGGCGCGTACGGCTTCCGGCTCGGAGTTCATGAAGTAGGCGTAAATAATATCCAGCTGGGACTGTTCAGCAAAGCTGCCAAAGGGGTAGCGGGACTCCAGAGTACGAAGCGTTTTAATGGCATCATTGTACCGACTATTGTCGATAGACTGGCTGGCCATCTTGTACATTTCGGCTTCTGACAGCGTCTCCGGTACTTCTTCATCCGAAGTGGACGCACAGCCGACCAGTGCCGCACTAATAAACAGAGCGGACAGGATGCGGGTAATATTGAACTTGAATATTCTCATGACTTTTATCGGTTTCCGTACTCCGGCATGCATTTTTACGGATAGGGATCAGCGGCGATTCACCCTAATCTGCATCGGTGGATATGATAAACTACCGGGTTTGTTAATCCGTCTAATTTAAACACAGTCCGCCAGAAACGGAAAGAAAGCACGCGGGAGAATTGCTCCACGGGTGCAGTTTAGTCGTTATTGTGACCAGAGTGACCAGCGGATTTATCTTTTTTTCTTGAGTATTAATTGAATGAGTGAACAATTCGATCAGCAGGTCGTTGTGCCTGATAAATTAGGTGCAAAACGCTTCGATCAGATCGCCGCCGCCTGCTTCCCCGACTTTTCCCGGGCGCGCCTGCAGGAATGGATCAAAAATGGCGACCTGCTGGTCGATGGTAAACAGCGTAAGCCCAGGGAAAAACTGGTGGGTGGTGAGATCCTGTCGTTGTCCGTGGTCGTTGAAGACGCTGAACACTGGCAGGCCGAGGAGATTCCGCTGGATATTGTGTATGAAGATGACGATATTCTGGTGATCAACAAGCCTGCTGGCCTGGTGGTACATCCTGCAGCGGGCAATCGCAGCGGTACTCTGCTGAACGGACTCTTGTTCCATTACCCTGATCTGGCATCGGTACCCCGTGCTGGTATTGTTCACCGTCTGGATAAAGACACCACCGGCCTGATGGTGGTTGCCAAAAACCTTGCGGCACATACTGATCTGGTGGCACAGCTGCAGGAGCGTTCGGTCAGTCGTGAATATGAAGCGATCACCTATGGTGTTATGACGGCGGGAGGAACCGTCGATCAGCCTATTGGCCGTCACGCGACTAACCGTTTGAAAATGGCGGTCACTGCCGGTGGCAAACCTTCTGTCACCCATTACCGGATCCTGCAAAAATACAGAAACCATACGCATATACGCTGTAAGCTGGAAACCGGTCGTACCCACCAGATTCGGGTACACATGAGTCATATCCGTTACCCATTGTTTGGTGATGAGACTTATGCTGGCCGTCTGCGCCTGCCAAAGGGTTGTGGTGAGAACATGATCGAACAGCTGCGCCGGTTCCGACGTCAGGCGCTGCATGCCCGCCGCCTGGGCCTGATTCACCCGGCAACCGGTGAGTTTATGGAGTGGGAAGCGCCCCTGCCTGATGATATGGTGAGCCTGCTGGCACTTCTGGCAGAAGATGCCAAAGAGACTAAATAATCTGAGACAGTTCCTATGACCTTTGAACACCGCTACCTGATTCCCGACTGGCCAGCTCCGGCCTGTGTTAAAGCTTGTGTTACCCGGCGGGAAGGCGGTGTCAGCCAGGGAAACTTCAGCAGCTTCAATCTTGGTATACATTCCGGGGATGCCTCTGAGCATGTTCTGGCCAATCGCCATCTACTGCGTGAGGATTATGGCTGGGACTGTGAACCGCAATGGTTAAGGCAGGTTCACGGCACACAGGTTGTGAAAGCTTCAGACAGCACAGAGGAACTCGAAGGCGATGCTGTCTGGACGGACTCTTCTGGTTTGCCCTGTGCGATTCTGACCGCAGATTGTCTTCCGGTGCTGTTCTGTGACCGTAGCGGTTCAACCGTCGCAGCCGCTCATGCGGGCTGGAAAGGGTTGCAGGCTGGCGTGCTGGAAAATACGTTGAAGGCTATGCCATGCCCTGCATCAGAGGTCATGGTCTGGCTGGGGCCTGCGATCAGCCAGAAGCATTTTGAAGTAGGGCCGGAGGTTCGCTCCGCTTTTATTGATATTGATCCTCAAGCTGCCGCCGCCTTTATTCCCGGAACCGGTGATCGCTGGTATGGCGATCTGTACCAGCTGGCACGACAAAGGCTTGGGGCTGCCGGCGTGTCTGCCATTTATGGTGGTGGCTTTTGTACCTTTGAACAACACCAGGCGTTTTTTTCTTATCGTCGGGATGGCAAGAAATCAGGCAGGCTGGCAAGTGTCATCTGGCTTGAAAAAGATTAATCCGGTCGCCATATAAAACAACAGAAGCAAACAACAAGGTGGCAGACGCAGGAGAAAACCAATGCGAGCTGACAGGCTAACCAGTAAATTACAGTCCGCACTGTCTGATGCGCAGTCGCTGGCGATCGGCAAAGACCATAACCAGATTGAACCGGTACACCTGCTGATGGCCCTGATTGACCAGCAGGGGGGCTCGATCAAGCCGCTGTTAATGCAGACCGGTTTTAATATTCAGCAACTGTCGGAGGAGTTGAATCAGTTATTGAGTCAGGTACCTGTTATTAAAAACCCGACAGGTGACATACAGCCATCGCAGAATACTCTCAGGATACTGAACCTTTCGGATAAAAAAGCCCAGCAGGATGGTGACCAGTTTATTTCCAGTGAAACCCTATTGCTGGCGATGATGGAAGGGAATACGCCACTGGCGAAACTGCTCAACAGCCAGGGAGTCAGCAGGCAGGCGCTGGACAACGCCATTAAAAACATTCGTGGTGGTGAAACCGTTGATGACCCGAATGCTGAAGATAATCGCAACTCCCTGAGTAAATACACCGTTGATTTAACGGCTCTGGCTGAACAGGGCAAGCTGGACCCGGTGATTGGTCGTGACGATGAAATTCGTCGTACGATCCAGGTCCTGCAGCGTCGTACCAAGAATAACCCGGTGATCATTGGTGAGCCCGGTGTGGGTAAAACGGCCATTGTTGAAGGCCTCGCTCAGCGGATTGTCAACAGTGAAGTACCGGAAGGCATTAAAGGTAAACGACTCTTATCGCTGGATATGGGTTCCCTGATTGCCGGTGCCAAGTTCCGGGGCGAATTTGAAGAGCGCCTGAAAGCCGTACTGAATGACCTCTCCAAACAGGAAGGTCAGATCATATTGTTTATTGATGAACTGCATACCATGGTGGGTGCGGGTAAGGCTGACGGTGCTATGGATGCCGGTAATATGCTAAAGCCTGCACTGGCTCGTGGTGAGCTGCACTGTGTTGGGGCGACGACACTGGATGAGTATCGTCAGTACATTGAAAAGGATGCCGCTCTTGAACGTCGTTTTCAGAAAGTACTGGTGGATGAGCCCACTGAGGAAGATGCTATTGCCATTCTGCGTGGTCTGAAAGAACGCTACGAGGTGCATCATGGAGTGGATATCACCGACCCGGCGATTGTTGCTGCTGCACGGTTGTCGCAACGCTATATCACTGACCGGCAGTTGCCGGATAAGGCCATTGACCTGATTGACGAGGCAGCCAGCCGGATTCGCATGGAGATGGATTCCAAACCGGAAGCCATGGATCGTCTTGAGCGCCGCCTGATCCAGCTGAAAATTGAACAGGAAGCGCTGAAGAAAGAAGACGACAGCGCCTCGAAAGAACGCCTTAGTCGTTTAAATGAACAGGTTTCAGAGCTGGAACGGGAATACTCTGACCTGGAAGGTGTCTGGAAAACCGAGAAAACGGTTCTGCATGGTTCTCAAAAGCTGAGGGAAGAAAAAGAACAGCTGTTAATAGAGCTGGAAGCGGCTCGCCGTCAGGGTGACCTGACAAAAATGTCCGAGATTCAGTACGGTCGCCTGCCGCAGCTTGAGAAAGAGCTGGAACAGGCGGATGCAGCGGATGCGTGCGATCTGCAACTGCTTAGAAACCGGGTAACCGATGAGGAAATTGCCGAAGTCGTATCCAAATGGACGGGCATACCTGTTGCCAAAATGCTGGAAGGGGAACGGGATAAACTGTTGCGAATGGAAGACGCTCTGCATCACCGGGTGATTGGTCAGGATGAGGCGATTGTCGCAGTTTCCAATGCGGTGCGTCGGTCCAGGGCGGGGCTGTCAGACCCGAACCGTCCAAATGGTTCATTTATGTTCCTTGGCCCTACCGGTGTAGGCAAGACTGAACTGTGTAAAGCGTTGGCGCAGTTTCTGTTTGACACTGAAGATGCCATTGTACGGATTGATATGTCCGAGTTTATGGAGAAACATTCTGTTTCCCGCCTGCTGGGAGCGCCTCCGGGCTATGTGGGGTACGAAGAGGGTGGTTATCTGACCGAAGCTGTACGTCGTAAGCCGTACTCTGTGGTGCTGATGGATGAAGTTGAAAAGGCACACCCTGACGTGTTTAACATCCTGCTACAGGTGTTGGAAGATGGTCGTCTTACTGATGGTCAGGGGCGAACCGTTGATTTCAGGAACACCGTTATCGTGATGACGTCAAATCTTGGCTCGGATGTTATCCAGACCATGCAGGGTGAAGATTTTGAAGCGCTGAAGTCCACCATGATGGATGTGGTGGGGCAGCATTTCCGTCCGGAATTTGTTAACCGCATTGATGAGCTGGTGGTGTTCCACTCATTGACTCAGGATCAGATTGAAGGCATTGCCAGCATCCAGATTCAGCGTCTTAACAAACGGCTGGCTGAAAACGACCTGTCACTGACCCTGTCGGATGACGCTATGAAAAAACTGGCTCAGGTCGGGTTTGACCCGGTTTACGGAGCCCGCCCATTGAAACGTGCTATTCAGCGCAGTATTGAAAATCCGCTGGCTGAAGCGATTCTCTCTGGTCAATATGTGCCGGGAGATACGATCAGAGCAATAGTCAGTGAGGATAAAATTAATTTTGAGTAGAGATTGATCATTCGCCCTTCAGGGAGCAGTTTTCCTGCTCCCCTTTCCTTTCTTGTGCCATTTAATTAGTACTTAATTGCTAAATTGCCTTCTCTCGGGTTCAATGTGAGGTTGAAAACTCCTGTTGAACCCGAGGTAGGCATGCATTCAGTTGTTGTTTCAGATCTGGACGGAACGCTTCTTAACAGTCAGCACGAAATCACCCCACACACCAGACAGGTGATTCGTCGTTTACATGACGCAGGTATCAAGTTTGTGTTTGCAACCGGGCGTCACCATATTGATGTGGGCAGGCTGGCCGACGAACTGGACATCAGCATGTATTTGATTACTGCCAATGGCGCCAGGGTGCATAATCCGTCCGGGCAGATCATTATCCGGCATGACATTTTTCCTGAGAGGGTGCCGGAGCTGATTGATTTTGGACGTGAATTTTCCGGCAAAGTGCTGACCAATATTTATCAGGAAGACTCCTGGTTTATCGAAGAGCGGCACGAGGCGGTTGACCACTTCAGTGATGAAAATAAGTTTGCTTACCAGTTACAGAATCTGGATACCGTGGATACCACAGGTGTTAGTAAGTTTTTTTATCTGGCGGAAAAGCACGAAGACCTGCTGCCACTGGAGCAGCGCATCAATGATGAACTGGGTGACAGCGTGAGCATGGCGTTTTCTCTGCCGCACTGCCTGGAAGTGATGGCGCCCGGCGTCTGTAAAGGTGTCGCTCTGGCAGAGGTATTGAAACTCAAAGGGCATACGTTTGAAGATACCATCGCTTTTGGCGACGGTATGAATGACTATGAAATGTTGCAGGGGGTGGGCAAAGGTCTGCTGATGGGTAACTCTGATCAAAAACTCAGGGCTTTGCTGCCAGATCATCAGGTCATTGGTCGCTGCGATGATGATGCTGTCGCTGGATTTCTTGAGCGGCACTATTCCCACTAAAAACGATGATTGAGAGGGAACCCCTGATTAGCACCAAATACGTATACCTTTAACTGCCAATAGATGGTTATATGCTGATCAATTTCGCTCTTATTTATCATAACTACTAAATCGCGTCGGAGCGCGGCAGAAAGTGGAACTCGACCTTATTGCGCTTTTAGATAAAAGCGCCCCGCTGTTGATTTTTTTAAACCTGTTTTTGGGCTATGTGGTAGGTAAAATTACCATAGGATCGTTTCAGATCGGATCAACGACCGGTGTGTTGCTCGTTGGGCTGGTGTTTGGTCACTTTGGTTTTTCAGCCATGGCAGGGCTGGATACCATTGGCTTTATTCTGTTTATTTTCTGTGTCGGCCTGCAGACCGGCCCCCGCTTTTTCAGTGTCTTCCTTGAAGATGGTGCCAAATACATCGCCATGGCCGCCATCGTTGCGCTTGCCGCTATTGCCATTACCCTGATTCTTTCTCATTTTCAGGGCATTTCAGCCCCTATGTCCGCCGGTATTATGGCGGGTTCCCTGACCAGTACGCCCGCGCTGATAGGCGCTCAGGATGCTATTCGAAATATGATGTCAGGGTCGTCTGAAGGGATGCAGATGGCACTGTCGGATATTGGTGTGGGTTATGCATTGACGTATATTCTTGGCACCGTTGGGCTGCTGTTAATGATCAATTACACTCCTGCTTTGCTGGGTGTTGACCTGAAGAAAGAAGCCAAAAAAGTCGCTGTTGCCAAAGGGCTTGAGAAAAACATTAAAAAACATACCGAGCTGCCTATTGTCCGGGTATTCCGGCTGGATGAAGAACGCATCGGGCAGTTTGAGGGCAAAACCCTGCGTCAAATGGCCTTGCAGGATCGTACCGGTTGCCTGATTGATAAGATTCGCCGTAATGGCAGCATCTTTGAACCTGACGGTGATACGGCGCTGGTGGAGGGGGATTCTATCGCCTTGGTGGGTCGTCCTCGGGAAATTTACAAGTTTCCCTACGAGCTGGGTCAGGAAACCTTTGACAGCGAACTGCTTGACTATGAATTTGGCTCTCAGGAAGTGGTGGTGATTAACCCCCAGATTGCCGGAATGCGTTTGCAGGATGTGGGTATTGATGCGCTGTACGGCTGTTTTGTCAGCAAAGTCAGCCGTTCCCAGATTGAAATGCCTATTAACGACGATCTGCAACTGTCCCGGGGTGATGTGCTGGAAATCAGTGGCGAGAAAGGCCGTCTTGAGCGTCTGACCGAACGCCTGGGTTATGCCGATGAACAGTCCCATATCACTGACGTTGTTACTTTCACCTTTGGTATTGTCGCCGGTCTGCTGATTGGTCATCTGATTATTAAAATCGGCAGTATTGATATTACCCTGGGCAATGCGGGTGGTCTGCTGTTATCGGGTATTGCCATTGGTCATATGCGCAGCAACTATCCAACCTTTGGTCGTGTACCTCCGGCAGCAACATACGTGCTGATGGAGCTTGGTCTGATGTTGTTTATGGCGAACATTGGCCTGAGTGCCGGTGACGGTATTGTTAATGCGCTGATGAATATTGGCCCGATGATTCTGTTGAGCGGGATGATTATTATGATTGTGCCCGTCATGACAGGCTATCTGTTCGGTCATTATGTGCTGAAGCTCAACGTGGCGCTGTTGCTGGGCGCATTGACCGGAGCCCGCACCAGTACCGCTGCCCTGAACATTCTGACAGAAGAGGCAAAAAGTAATGTGCCTGCGCTCAGTTATGCAGGTACCTATGCTTTTGCCAATGTATTTATGACGCTGGCAGGCACAATACTGGTCAATATGCCTCTGTAAACAGGTAATAGGAAAGGAGACTCAGAGTGGGATTTTTCTCAAAGTTGTTTGGTATGGATAAGGCATCGGAGCAACCTGAGGCAGTGGTTGAGCCGGTTGATTACCAGGGCTTTCAGATTTATGCCGAAGCTAAAGCCGTCAGTTCGCAGTTTCAGGTGAATGGTCGGATCTGCAAAGAGATCGATGGTGAGCTGAAAACCCATGACTTTATCCGCTCTGACCTGTTTATGATGCCGGAAGATGCCAATGAGGTGATGCTGCGCAAAGCCAGGATGTTTATCGATCAGATGGGTGAGGGGGTTTTTGACTGAGCGACCCATTGTGGAGTAACCGGCTTAAACATTTCGTCTAAGCCGTTGGTCAGTGTCTACCAGATTCCGGCTTTGGGTAAATAGCCAGAAAGGCGGTTAGAACTGCATTGTCACAGTGGAAAGTCTCAGTGAGAAATTGCTGGTCAATTTCTGGTCACTGCAGTTTTATCCACATAAACGGTATCTCCTATTCTGGTTTCTATTTTCAAATACCCTTTACCATGACCCTTCACTTCACCCCTACGCTTATTTTTCAGCTGACGGCAATCATCCGGCAATGCCGCCTTTTTATGACTGGACTTTTTTTTAGCCATAAATAGCTTGATGGCCTGTTCGCTCTGACAAACCACCCGCCCTTTGGGAATAGTCATATCTCCACTGACATTAAAAGACAAGAGCAGAGGAATGCATGCGATGAGAAGATTTTTCATTTCTGTTATTTCTGAAAATTTTTTCACTACTTGGTCAGGTTCAGGAAGTACTATAGAGCTACTTAAATAAACCTTCAACACCGCATCGGGGGTTCGCCTTGTACTCGCGGCTACAGAAACTGTTTCATTGTTTTCAATCAAACTTTATAAACGCAGCAACAGACGACAGGGGGCATTTTGCCCTTCAGATGAGCACCTGAAGGGCAGAGGGGGAACGGTCTGATCAGAGCGATCAGAGCCAGCCGCCCAGGTCTTTCCACTGGTTGACGATGGCGCAGAACAGCTCAGCGGTTTTTTCCGTATCGTAACGGGCTGAATGGGCTTCGCCTTTGTCAAAGCTGACATGTGCTTCTTCACAGGCTTTAGCAAGAACTGTCTGACCATAAGCGAGTCCACCCAGGGTGGCGGTGTCGAAGCAGGAGAAAGGATGAAACGGATTGCGCTTGATATCGTTTCTCTCTGCAGCAGCCATCAGAAAGCTCAGATCAAAAGAAGCATTGTGTCCAACCAGTACGGCCCGACTGCAACCCTGACGTTTCACTTCTTTGCGAACATTTTTGAAGATGGCTGAAACCGCCTGTTCTTCTTCAGTGGCAATGCGCAACGGATGGAAAGGGTCTACACCGATAAACTCGATGGCAGCCTGCTCGATATTGGCACCTTCAAACGGTTTGATATGGAAGGACTGGGGCTTACAGGGATGTACGTAGCCCATTTCATCCATTTCGATGACCACCGCTGCAATTTCCAGCAGGGCATCGGTGGCGGGGTTAAAGCCGCCGGTTTCCACATCAACCACAACCGGCAAAAAGCCGCGAAAGCGGTTGGCCATCAGATGGCTTTCATCAACCACGGAATCTCCTTAATTCATTATTAACAAGCTGTCAGCGAACCAGACGCCAGGTCAGGGTTTCGCCAGCTCTCAGGGGAATTACCTGATCATCGCCGTAGGCAATGCTTTCAGGTAGCTGCCAGTCTTCTTTAGCCAGAGTGACAGTCTCGGTATTTCGGGGCAAACCGTAGAAGTCCGGGCCGTAATGGCTGGCAAAGGCTTCCAGTTTGTCCAGTGCGTTCATCATTTCAAACGCTTCAGCATACATCTCCAGTGCTGCCGGTGCGGTGTAACAACCCGCGCAACCGCAGGCCGCCTCTTTTGCGCCCTGTACATGGGGGGCAGAGTCTGTACCGAGGAAAAATTTTGGGTTGCCGCTGGTGGCCGCCGCCAACAGTGCCTGCTGGTGAATATTGCGTTTCAGAATCGGCAGGCAGAAATAGTGTGGGCGAATACCGCCGACCAGCATGTCGTTCCGGTTAAACAGCAGATGGTGCGCGGTAATCGTAGCACCAACATTGGCAGGCGCACTGGTCACAAATTCCACGGCGTCGGCAGTGGTAATGTGTTCCATGACAATTTTCAGGGTCGGGAAGCGCTCGACCAGATCACGCAGATAACGATCAATAAACACCTTTTCACGATCAAAGATGTCGATGTCCGGGTCGATGACTTCTCCGTGTACCAGCAATGGAATGCCACATTCTGCCATAGCGGCCAGTGTGTCACGAAGTGTGTCGTGAATATTGGCCAGATCGGTGACACCAGAGTCGGAATTGGTAGTAGCACCAGCAGGGTACAGCTTCAAAGCCTTGATATTGCCCTTGGCTTTGGCAGCATAAATCATTTCCGGTGTGGTCTGGTCTGTCAGGTACAGCGTCATCAGGGGTTCAAAATCAGCGTCCTGAGGGATAGCCGCAGAAATGCGCTGCTGGTAGGCAGCTGCGTCTTCTGCATTCAGCACAGGGGGGCGCAGGTTTGGCATCACAATGGCGCGGGCAAAGGTCCTGGCTGCTGTGGCGACCGTTTCTGTCAGGGCGTCACCATCGCGCAGGTGCAGGTGCCAGTCGTCAGGGCGTGTCAGGGTAAGCTGTTGGGTCATAAGAGGGAGTGTACCTGTTCCGGGAAAGCCTGATAAAAAGGCAGTTTGTATCCGGAAGGGCATCCTAGCGAATATCGCTTGTACATGGTAGTGATATTTTGCCTGAAACGCATGGATTTTGCTGTTTTGCCCTGTACTCCGGGGGCAGTCGGCAAAAGTCGTCATAAACGACTTATATGTTTTAGCAATAGCTCTGCTGTTCCTTCGATAATGCCGGCAATACTTTTGACTCTGGAATAAAAGGTTGTCCTCTCATCAAAAAGTGGCTTGAATCGTTTCTCCTGCAAGTAACCTCCTTTTGATAAGACAGTTCCAATGTATATCGTGTTAGCAGGCAGGCCCGGGCTATAGGGGGTTGGTGCCATCGCGTTGAACGGGTAATCCATCCGTGTGTTCATCATGGAGGTGTCCATAAGACTGTCACCCGCAGTCGCTACCCATTTTACTTTTTTCCGAATGTCAGGAACTTTACCTGAAATTATGTTGATCAAGCGGGCAAATGCAGCTCCTTTATTAAAAACTTTATGGTACGCAAAAATCAGGTCATATTGCCCAAGCTCTTTAATCTGTTGCCCCCATACCCCAAATACAGAAAGACCTCTCAGATGATCTGAAAACCAACTGTATATATTATTGGTAATAACGCCTTGAGGGCACCTTATCTCTAAAGTTGCGGTACTGCTGATGGAAGCACAAGGGTGTTGAATAATTACTTGCCAGGGAGCTTGTGGAAATGTGGCACCCGGAAAGAATTCGGTATATTGGGATTTTTGAAGAGAATACCCGTCATGAATAGAGTTATTAATAAAATAACGGGAGCCACCGTTGGTAATAATGAAGTCCGCTTGTGGAACGTAAAGTTTCGGATCAAAAAAATTAAATTCGTCATAGGGGCGTGCTGTATTCAGAATCAACATTAATTGTCCATTCCTTCTCCACGCATCAAAACTGTTAGCACTCAGCATGTTTAACTGTAATTCAGCCGATTTAGCTTGATAATCCGGTTGGCTGTAAACAATAGTATCATCAATATCCCAGACAAGAATCAGCATTACATCAGGAGTTTTTTTTAGAATAGTGCCAATTTTAGTAAGACTATTAAGTAAATCTACATTGTTCGTTACAGGTTGTGAGTTTTCCCTTTTATTCTGCTCTGTGGAAAAATGACCCTGCCCTGTGTTTTTTCCAGAAATTGTGATCTCTTTTCCTTGTGAAAGGGTACCCCCAT
The DNA here is from genome assembly GCF_025562715.2 of Endozoicomonas gorgoniicola. Classification (NCBI taxonomy): domain Bacteria; kingdom Pseudomonadati; phylum Pseudomonadota; class Gammaproteobacteria; order Oceanospirillales; family Endozoicomonadaceae; genus Endozoicomonas; species Endozoicomonas gorgoniicola. Next base: position 2,866,417 of record NZ_JAPFCC010000001.1, on the reverse strand, counting down.
CATTAGGTGCTGTCACCATGTGGTGTCTGACTAATTCACTGGCTGATTTATTACTATCCCGGATATTTTCTGATGACAGCCAGGCTTTCAGCTTAACTCCTGCAAGTAGAGAAATCGGTTCATGCCATGGTGCGATCTGTAAAGTGGCTGAAAAGCCATAACCTTTGCCAATAAAGAAAAAAAATGAAAGTACCAGTAAAAATTGCGATAACATTTTTAATAAGTTGTACTTCCTCATAATTTCCTCTTCTGAGTACATAGTGACCTGAGCAGAGTTGCTGAAGTCAATCGGGAATCTATATTCCACTGGATGTTTATTAGAGTAAATTTTTCGGTTCCGCTACATATAGCATATCCTTTCTGAATGCGCTGTTATAGAAACCCGGTCAACAGGGTAGTTTCAACAGGGTAGTTTCAACAGGATAGTTTCGTTAATTAGCCGGACTCCGGAAGCACTTATTGAAAGACATTTGTCTTATTGATGTGCGCCTGTTTAATCCACTTGAAGCTTGAGTCAAACAAACTATCCTGACATGTACAGTCGACCAGCACCTGTACGATGACTACGCTCTGACAGGAAAAGTTGCTGCTGGAATAGCGTTACGTCCGGCTGGTTTTTGGACGGTTAAACGAGAGCTTTACGATGCTGGATGAAGAACGGATTTTTGCTGGAAGTAATTTGTTGCGTTTGCACAATCCAGCTAAATTCCAAAATACAATGAATGTAGAGGGTGCCAGTTATCTTTGTGGCAGCTGGTGCCGTAATCTGGATAATGATGCGGTTCTTGTGAAAGCGAGCCCATCCTACTTTTCTGGTTATGTTTATCGAACCCAATATGGTATTCCGGGAGAGATTCTGGAAAGTGGCTTTCACCTCACAGCTTCCAGATGCGAAAGAGAAGAATTGTTTAAGCGATTATGCGGACTACATGGCGGGAATACATTTAACAGCGGCATCCTAACAAGCATTTGCGCCTCTTTCTCCAGTAATTCTCTCATGAGTAAAGTCCCTGCTACCTTAGTGTACGGTCATGACAGAAATCTCACGGTTCATACTTATCTGATCGATGCAACAGAATTTAAAGGCTTTGCCATTCCCTGCACCTGTCCCCAGGATCCAATAGTCACGCAGTTTCCCTATCTACGGGAAATTTGTGAAGTTAATTTTCCTAACATAATTCCCGGTTTTAAAATTGTAGGCATAGTGTTTCCCGCAAAAATTGGGCATAGCCATAATACACACTGGCCTCCCAGACCATCACGGCTCTTGCTGGCTGTAAACCCTCACTATTCAGCAAACTTCGCATATGGGAACAAGGAAAAAAAAGGCATACGGGCAGCGAGAGTAGTGGCAGAGCGCTTCAATAAAAAGGGGTAGTGATATTTTGCCTGAAGTGCTTGAGTTTCTGAGTTTTCGGTTTTGTCATTGTCGATATTTGCTGTTGGCTGTTTATTTGGTGAGCAAGTCATTATTTGGTGTTAATAGAGCTTGCTAGTGGAACTTATGTGAATTAACATGCTCAAAAAAAGCATAAACATGCATAAATGTTTGTAGGTCACGGATTTTATAGTGAATTCTCTTGGCTGGCAGTAAATGGCTATCCAATCGGGAATCGGGAGTGCTCAATGAAAGCGATAAAAAAAGTGGTATTGGCCTATTCAGGAGGGCTGGATACGTCGGTCATTGCGAAATGGCTTGAAGATACTTACGAATGCGAGGTGGTTACCTTTACCGCCGACCTTGGGCAGGGCGAGGAAGTGGAGCCTGCCCGCGTCAAGGCTCAAGCTCTTGGTATTAAAGAAATTTATATTGAGGACCTGCGGGAAGAGTTTGTTCGTGACTTTGTGTTCCCCATGTTTCGGGCGAATACGGTTTATGAAAGCGAGTACCTGCTGGGAACCTCCATTGCCCGTCCGCTGATTTCCAAACGCCTGATTGAAATTGCCAATGAAACCGGTGCGGATGCGATCTCTCATGGTGCGACCGGCAAAGGTAATGATCAGGTGCGTTTTGAGTTGGGTGCCTACGCCCTGAAGCCCGGTGTGCAGGTTATTGCCCCCTGGCGTGAGTGGGATCTCAATTCCCGGGAAAAACTGCTGAACTATTGTGATCAGCACGGCATTGAGGTTGAGCGGAAAAAGGGTAAGTCGCCTTATTCAATGGATGCCAACCTGCTGCATATTTCCTATGAAGGCGGCATTCTGGAAAATCCCTGGACCGAGGCGGAAGACGACATGTGGCGCTGGACGGTGTCGCCTGAACAGGCTCCGGATAAAGCGACTTACCTTGATCTCACTTATGAGAAAGGCGATATCGTAGCCATTAACGGTGAAACCATGACACCTGCGACGGTTCTGGAATATCTGAATAAGGTCGGGGGTGAGAATGGTGTTGGACGTCTGGATATTGTTGAGAACCGTTATGTGGGCATGAAGTCCCGGGGTTGTTATGAAACACCGGGTGGTTCCATTATGCTCAAGGCACACCGGGCGATTGAATCCATCACACTGGATCGTGAAGTGGCGCACCTGAAAGACGAGCTGATGCCCCGTTACGCCAAGTTGATCTACAACGGTTACTGGTGGTCACCAGAACGTGAAATGTTGCAGAAAATGATTGATGAGAGCCAGCAGCATGTAAACGGCATTGTTCGGGTAAAACTCTATAAAGGCAATATCATTGTTGTTGGTCGTCAGTCCGACGACACCCTGTTTGATGAGGCTGTAGCGACTTTTGAAGAGGATGCAGGTGCTTACAACCAGGGGGACGCGGAAGGGTTTATCAAGTTAAACGCCCTGAGGCTGCGGATTGCGGCAGACAAAGGGCGCAATTTATAAGTCAAACGTCGCCTTTGTAAAAATCTTTTTGAGCCGTCGTCACCTTCTTCAGGTAATTCCTTGACTCTTCACGAGGGTGGCGCTGGGTTAACGCCCAGTACACCTGTTCTGGCCGCATACTGTTCAGAATATCCATGGCTTTGCCACGATCCGAATGGAAGGTTTTTAATACATTGCCTGTACCGCCATTGTATGCGGAAATCACAGCATAATGTTTTGACAGAGGGTTCTGTACCTTCTTCAGGTAATGGTTCTGGAGCAGGTGTAAGTAAGCCGTGCCTGTATCGACATTGTTAAAAGGCTGAAACAGGTAAGCCTTGGTCGGCTGGTCATTTCGTTTTTTCAAGCGTTGGAATACGTCTCGCCCGGCGGTGGCAGGAATGATCTGCATCAGTCCGTAAGCGTTGGATGGGCTGACCGCATAAGGGTTAAAGGAGCTTTCTGTTCGCATCACTGCATAGATCAGGCTTTCCTTAACGTTATATTTACGGGAATGCTGTCGTACGATGCTGGCGTATTGATACTGTCGTTTTTCAATATGATTTTTAATCAGGTCAATATCAACTGAGTAAACCGTCCCCTTTTTACTGCGGCGGGTGGTTTGCCGGTTGGCAGTCAGGTAGTCAGCAAACTTGCCAGCACGCCACTCCCAGCGAATGGGCTTCTTTTCATGATCCAGCACCTGCCCGTAGAGCATGGGTTCTTCACCCAGCTCAATGGCTTTATCGCTGAACAGGTCGACCTTATCCGGGTCGTAAGGCGTGAGAAGGGTAACAATAATGGCCTGGCGCAAATCTTTGTGGTCAAGGGTTTCTACGTGTATCTTCCCGGTTTCAAAGTTAACAATAACCCGGGTTCGGTAGTTATTGGTGTACTTCACATACTCGTTATTACTCGCCTGTTTTTCATCACCCCAGTTCACCCGAGCTTCACGGGACAGTATTCTGACCAGTGCCTCAAAGGCGATGACGTCTTTTTCAATATTTATGAGCGTACTGGCCCAGGGGTCTTTGGCGGCTATTTCCCTGACAATGACTTTATCCACATCACTGGAGCAGCCAGACAAAAAACTAAGAATTAAGAGCAGAACGACAAGTAAACGACAGTGAGGCATCTGGCTTATTAGTAGTTAAATTAATAGTTAAATTAATAGTTAAATTAATAGATAAATAAACAAAAAGAAGGAAGCGGCAACTATGTTAACAAACACTGCCGTCGCTTCCTTCGTGATAGGTTATTTTGTGAAAAGTACTCAGCCTTTCAAGCCTTTGGTTGCACCTTTCATCTGGATCAGTTCGATTTTATAACCATCCGGGTCTGTGACAAAAGCTATTTCAGTGCTGCCACCCAGAACCGGACCGGGCTCACGGGTAATATTACCGTTGTTGGCCCGAATGGTGTCGCAGGTGGCGTAGATATCATCAACACCAATGGCGATATGACCAAAGGCTGTGCCCTGATCGTAGCTGTCGGTTCCCCAGTTGTAAGTCAGCTCAATAACGGCCTGTTCAGATTCATCGGCATAGCCAACAAAAGCCAGGGTATATTGGTACTTTTCGTTGTCATGCTTTCGCAGCAGCTTCATACCCAGTACATCGGTGTAAAAAGTAATGGCACGATCCAGGTCACCAACACGCAGCATTGTGTGTAGAACTCGCACAAGGTACTCCAGTTCTGTTTGTGAGAAAAGAGGAAAAGTTTAAGAGTTTAAGAGTTTAAGAGGCTTTCAGGCCAGTAATCTTTTGACCGTCTACTTCGCCTTCAGCAAACTCTATCAGGTATTCTGAATCATCTTTTTGCAGGAATTTGACCAGAACGTAATCCCAGTCTTTGGCAAACCAGATCCATGTCTGACGTTTATTGTTATCCCGTTTGATTTTGACTCGCACGGTGTTCAGTTTACCAGCTTCTGTTTCCAGTACTTCTTCACCTTCAATGATGAACTCCCGTTCGTAGACTTCGTCATCATCAACAATGGGGTAATGTAAATCGGTTTTTCCGGCTGCAAGGTCAAGCCCTAACTGATATTGATAGGAAAGCCTGTCCTGAGCATTGACAGGAAACGTCACAGGCTGGTCTTCGTGGTTCCATTTTGCCTGCATCTTCTGCCAGTCAAAGTGTGCCTCTTCAGGTTTGCTGCCAAACAGTCCGCCACGTTTATAGCGATAAAACACCGGCTTTACCCGATCCTTGTTTATGGTAAAGCGGGTTATTTCTGTCAGGCTGACGACGCTGGCATCAGCGCTGAATTCCAGTGTCCACTCTTCGCCATTTTTGCTCAGAGAACGAGCCCCCCTGGCGCTGAAACCACTATAACGGGTACTGTAATGGGCAGTAAACGGCTTCGGTTGTCGGGTTTGAGTTGACGGCTTTGTTGCTGTAACTGTCGCTTTGCCAGCGGAAAAGCCAGCCTGAGGTTCGGAGGCAGCAAAGGTAAAAGGTACTGCCGTCATCAGTAAAGAGCCAATAAGGGTCAGGCTCTTGAAGGTTTGATTGATAATCTTTGGCATTGTTGGTCCAGATTTTTTTCCTGCAATAAATATCCTTGTTTGGGTAGGGGGTGGTTGTCAAGCCATACCACACTGTCCTTGCCGATGAGTCGGCCAGAGCAAAGGCAGTCTACAGCCAGCGGGTAGATTTTCTGCTCCATGGCTTTCACCCGTTGTTCAAGGGTTTGGACGGTATCCACAGGATGAACAGGCAGTGATGCCTGAAGGATTATGGCACCACTGTCGAGTTCATCCGTTACAAAATGTACAGTGGTTCCGTGTTCCCTGTCGCCCAGTGCCAGAGCGTTTTGGTAAGTGTTCAGCCCTTTATGTTTTGGCAGTAATGATGGATGAATGTTGATCAGCCTGCCTGAAAAGTGCCGGATAAAGTCACTGGACAGAATGCGCATATAACCTGCAAGAACGACATAATCAGGATTGAGTTGATCAATAGACTGAAGCATGTGCTGATCAAATGTGCCTCGATCAGAAAAGTCCTGATGGTTGATGGTGCAGTGCGGAATGTTGGCCCTGGCTGCCCGTTGCAGTCCGAAAACGCCGGGGCGATTGCTGAACACTCCAACAATGTCGTAATGAGAGTCAGGCTGCTGATCGATCAACGCCTGAAGGGTGCTGCCATTACCGGATAACAGGACAACTACACGTTTGCGACTCATGAGTGTGGCTCTTTCTGTAATGACGCTTATCGGTAAACAACCTGGTCGCCTTCACCGGCTTCCATATGACCGATGACAAAGGCGTCTTCGCCCAGTTCGTTTAATCGATTCACAGCCTGTTCCGCCTGCTCAGCAGGCACACAGATCACCATGCCAACACCGCAGTTGAAGGTCAGGTACATTTCAGACTGGGCGATGTTGCCTCCTTCCTGCAGGAAGCGAAATACCTGTGGAATGTCCCAGCTGCTGGTGTCAATAACCGCGCGGCAACCTTCTGGAATCACCCGTGGCAGGTTTTCAGTTAATCCGCCACCGGTAATGTGTGCCATGGCATGCACCGGCATTTCCCGGCACAGTTGTAACAGTGATTTGACGTAAATACGGGTAGGAGCCAGCAGTGCATCAGCCAGAGGTTTGCCGTCAACCTCCTGAGTCAGGTCAGCGTCAGTCACTTCCAGAACTTTACGGATCAGGGAGTAACCATTGGAGTGTGGGCCGCTGGATTTCAGTCCGATGAGAGCATCATCGGCAGATACCCTGGTTCCATCGATGATGTCTTCTTTTTCCACAATGCCGACACAGAAACCGGCCAGGTCGTAATCTTCACCCTGGTACATGCCGGGCATTTCTGCGGTTTCACCGCCAATCAGGGCGCAGGCAGACTGTTCACAGCCTTTGCCGATACCGGTGACGACCTGTTCTGCTACATCGACGTTCAGCTTGCCTGTTGCGTAATAGTCGAGGAAAAACAGAGGTTCAGCACCACATACCAGCAGGTCATTGACGCACATGGCCACCAGATCGATTCCGATAGTGTCATGCCTGTTCAGGTCCATGGCCAGTTTCAGTTTAGTGCCTACACCATCGGTTCCGGAGACCAGGATGGGCTCCTTATAACCTGCCGGGATCTGGCACAGGGCTCCGAAACCGCCCAGTCCGCCCATGACTTCAGGGCGCCTGGTGGCTTTTGCTACATGCTTGATACGTTCAACCAGTGTGTTGCCTGCACTGATGTCTACCCCAGCATCTTTGTAGCTAAGAGAAGAGCTAAGAGAGGAGCTAAGAGAAGAGCTAAGAGAGTCTTTGGAAGAATCGCTGTCGATTTTACTCATAAGAGGTGGTTCCGCACCTAGTTATTTGTGTCGAACTATGTCGAGGGTCAATGATCAGAGCGCGCATTCTAGCGTAAAGCTTGGCGATGATGCGAGTTTTTACCTGTTGTGTGCTGGGTACTTATGGCAAAATCTATTTTTTGATTAATTTTCAAGGTTTCAGGCATGTCGTTAGCTGTCATGGCTTGTATTGTGGCGAAAGCAGAAAGTAGCGTGACGAAAGCAGAAAGTAGCGTGACGAAAGCAGAAAGTAGCGTGGCAAAAGCAAAAAGTTTGAAATTTTCGGGAACCCCGGTGTTATGGCTGCCGCTGCAGGTGTTGCTGTTATTGGCCTGCTCGTTGCTGTTACTGTTGTCTCAGCCATCTCAGGCATCCCAGATCAATGACCTTTATCAGATAGAAGTGCCTGTGTCCGGTCAGGGCAGTAATGACCGCAGCCGGGCAACGTCCAGGGCGATGTCGGAAGTACTGGTCAAGGTCACAGGGCAGCGGCAGACACTGTCTGATCCCGCAATTAAAAGTGCTTTGCAGAAGGCGACCAGCTACCTGCAGGGATACAGCTATCGCCGGGAAGAAGTGGACGGGCAGCGGCAGCTGATGCTGGTGACCCGGTTTGATGACAAGGCGATAACCCGCCTGCTCCGCGACAATGGTCTGGGTATCTGGGGAGAGAACCGGTCGACCACCCTGATGTGGCTGGCAGTTGATGAGGCCGGGCACCGACAGATTCAAAGCAGCGGCAGGCCAACCAGTCTATCCGAAAACATTAATCAGGTGTTCGATCAGAGAGCTTTACCGCTGATCTTTCCGGTCATGGATTTTGAAGACAATCTGGCCATCAGTGCTGTCGATGTCTGGGGGCTGTTTTCCAGCAAGTTAACAGAAGCGTCAACGCGTTACGGCTCCGAATCAATTCTTGGTGGTCGCCTCTCGGTCAGTGAAACGGACAAGGGTGAACGGTACAACGGTCGACTGATTCTTCTGTTTCGAAACCAGCGGTTTGATGCCAGCATTGAAGACCTGAGCGCCAAAGGTGTTGCGCTCGCTATGGCAGATCTGGTGGGTAACACATTGTCCAGGCATTATGCAGTGACGGCAGGTCACAGTGAGAACCCCATTCTGCGTATTGATGGCACTGGTACCACCAGAGCCTATGCGGGTGCCATCGCGTATGTAGAAGGTTTGACGGCAGTACGAAATGTCATGGTAAAGCGGGTGTCCGGAGATCAGCTGGAGCTGGAACTGACCATTGATGGTACTGTTGAACAACTGTCAGACTCTATTGCCCTGGAACGCCGGTTGCAAAAGGTTGAGCCAGACGGGCAGTCGGTTGCTGGTAATGGTGAAGGCTATCTGCACTATCGCTGGCGTGGTCGATAAACAGCCAGAGAGAGCTGCATTGTCATGGTAAATAAGAACAATAATGCAGGAACGGGTATGACCATAAGACAACGCTGGATGCTGGCAGGCGTGGCTCTGGCCACTGGGGTAGTTATTCATTTTTTAAGCCCTATTCTTGCGCCTTTTGTGGTCAGCCTGGTGCTGGCCTATCTGGGTGACCCTGTGGCTGACAGGCTGGAAAAAATGGGCATGAGTCGCTCGCTGTCGGTGACGGTGGTGTTTCTTGCCCTGTTTATAGCCGGTCTGGTGTTGTTGCTGGTGCTGGTTCCGGCACTGTTCCACCAGATTAAAACCGTGATACAACTGCTGCCGGTCTGGGAAGCCTGGGTACGCAACAATGTCGTGCCAGAGCTGTTGACGTATATTGAGGTGGACCCTGAATGGTTTGACCTGAGCGTGGTGGTTAAGCAGTTGGCGACCGAGTGGCAGCAAACCGGTGGCATTATTGCAGACCTGAGCCGTAAGGTAACGTCTTCAGGGCTGGCGATAGCTGGTTTTGTCGTTAATCTGTTTCTGGTTCCGGTGGTGACGTTTTATCTGCTCAGGGACTGGAACGAAATGATGCTGCACCTGCGCCTGATCATGCCCCTGAATATGGAAGCAGAGATCGTTACCCTGTCAAAAGAGTGCGATGAAGTGCTGGGAGCCTTTCTTAAAGGGCAATTAATGGTTATGTTGGCGCTCGGTGTAATTTATGGCGCTGGCTTGTGGCTGATCGGGCTGCAGTTCGCTATGCTGATTGGTCTGTTGGCAGGGCTGGCGAGCATTATTCCCTATATGGGTTTTTTTGTCGGTTTTGCCACGGCGATCATTGTTGCACTGTTCCAGTTTGACCAATACTGGGCTTTGCTGGCTGTGACGGCTGTCTTTACAGTGGGACAGATGCTGGAAGGTTATGTCCTTACACCATGGCTTGTTGGGGATAAAATTGGTTTGCACCCGGTGGCTGTTATTTTTGCCTTAATGGCAGGTGGGCAGTTGTTTGGTTTCATTGGCATGCTGATTGCACTGCCACTTGCTGCAATTATTATGGTACTCTTGCGTCATCTGCATCGGAACTACAAGGCAAGTGACCTTTATCATGCGGGCGAGCCTGGTGATAAACCTGAGGAGTGAGCCATGAAAGGTGTAACAGAATACCTAACACCGGTGCCAGAAAAGTCAGGGGCTGTAGCGTTGTTTACGCGTAGGGCAGTGCCTGTGAAATATTATCAATCCATTGCCTGATGTCGTATATGAGTCTGCCTGTTCAATTGCCGCTCAGCGTCCAGTTAAGGGACGATGCCACATTCGCTAACTTTTTCAGCGGACAGAATGCTGCATTGGTTAATATGCTGGATAATGATCGACAGGTCCCCGGCATAGAAAATGAGCAGTTTATCTATCTGTATGGTTCCAGTGGTGTGGGTTGCAGTCATTTGCTGCAGGCTGCCTGCCATCAAGTCGATAGTCGCCAGGGACGCAGTATTTATCTGCCAATGAATGAACTGGTGCACTATCCTTCAAAGCTTCTGGAAGGGATGGAGAGTCTGCAGCTGGTCTGTATTGATGATATCAATGCGGCAGCAGGCATTCCTGAATGGGAAGAAGCCCTGTTCGACCTTTTCAACCGTCTGCGTGATGCCAACACCCGTTTGCTGGTGGCGGCTGACTGTCCTCCCAAAGCCCTGAAAATTGAGTTGCCAGACCTGGTTTCCCGGCTCAGCTGGGGGGTGGTGTTTCAGGTTCAGCCACTGACCGATAAAGAAAAGGTGGCCGCCTTGCAGCTGCGCGCTCATCTGCGGGGGCTGGACATGAATGAAGACGTTGCCCGTTTCATTATCTATCGCAGCAACCGCGATATGGGACACTTATTCAGGATTCTTCAGAAGCTCGACAGTGCGTCATTAAGAGCTAAAAGAAAGCTGACCATCCCTTTTGTGAAACAGGTTATGAGCTGGTAGTTAACAACTTAATCCTGCGTAACCAGAGAGTATTTATGCAAAGCCGGTCGCAGTCACGTTGGTTTGTCAGTGTCATAGCTGGACTGCTTATTTTCCTGACTCTTTTGTCAGGTTACTTCCTTTTACCCGAACGACTGGCCCGGCACTTTCTGGAAAGACTGTCGCAGGAATCCGGTATTGAAATTCTGCCGGTGCGGGTAGATTACTCCCTGTTCAGCGGAGAACTGATTTTTAAAGATTCCGACCTGTATCTGCTGCCGGGACTAACGGTCAGTGCCGATGAAGTACGCATGCGTATTCCCCTGTCAAAACTCGCTTCGTCTGATGCCCTGCAACTATCCCGCCTCTATTTTCAAAGCCCTTTTGTTAATGTTGACCTGGATCTTCTGGGCAGCCCCGACGCTGCTGAATCTTCACCGCTTCAGGAATATATGACAAACGTCGTAAAGTATTTTGAACTGGGCAAGGGCGGTTTGTTTCTGTCTCGCAGCGGAGAGCAACCTCTGGCGGCTTCTCTGGCCTATCAGTCCATGCAGATTCAGGCCGGCGACAGTGGTGAATTGAGACTGACGGTTGATGGTTTACCAGAGAAGGGTGACTGGACATTCCAGGGGCAGTTCGACCTGAACCGTGGTGAGCTTAATGGTGAGTTTGATGTCCGGAGTGTGCCGCTGGCTACGATTCAGACAGCGTTCCCTGACAGCCCGTTTGATCGCTGGGAACAGGTGACAGTCAGTGCTAACCAGGGTTTTTTCTGGTCGCCCCGGCACAGTGTCAGTCTGGAAGGGAGCCTGATGCTTCAGCAGGGAGTTGTGAGCTTTGCAGAAGACCAGAAATTTCGCTGGGACGAGCTTGAACTGCTGGGTTTTTCCCTGTCCGATGGTCAGGTATCGGTGGTTAAAGGCTCTCTGAATGGTGCAGATGTACTTCTGAGTGAGCAGGCGCTGGCATTGTTGCCAGAGCAGCTGAAGGCGTTTTCCGAGCTGGAACTCAGGCGGCTGAATCTATTTACCCGTCCGGACCAATGGCAAAGCGGTCAGGGAAAACCGGAGCTGGGTAACCTGGACGGGCAGCTTGTCAGCAATGGTGAGTCGGCACTGACTTTAAAAGGAACGGCTTACGCTTTGCAGACGCTGCCTGTTGCTGTTGACGCAGAGCTTCAAGCTGATGGACATGGTAAAGCCCGGATTGATCTGAGAGACGTCGACCTTGGCAGTGTTTCAAAACAGAAACGGGTTGTGGCTGGCTATGATCTGGCAGACAGTACGATGAATGCCGTTATGCAGTTATCCTGGGGAGCAGATGAACGACATGCGAAGGGGCGACTGACGTTTACCCGGTTTGAAGCACGACCCGACAATGATTCAGCAACAGACTGGAACCTGTCGTTTATTCGGGCTGCTATGACAGACGATAAAGGACGAATTATTGTACCCGTTGCGGAGCGTAAGTTATCTGAAGAGCCCTTGTCTTCTGCATTGGTGAACCTGTTACAGGACAGTATAAAGGTCAGTCTCAAACGTGTGACGGATGAACCTTTACAGTACCTGGGTCGACTTTCAGGCAGTCAGCAGCCTCTGGTTGAAGCGATTGATTACATACCGGGGCGAGCCCTGTTGTGTAGTGAATCTGAACAAACGGTTCGTCAATGGACCAATGTATTGAGTCGCAGACCTGCCCTTGATTTATCGTTTCAGGGGCTTGCTTCCAGAAAGGCCGATAAGGCAGGTCTGGCCAGGGCTGAGCTGGATGCAGACCTGCTGGAACTGTATTCTGGCCTGCTTAAAAAAGAGTCAGAAAATGTTGCCGGAATTCCTTTGCAAACCCGGGAGCAGTTGATTGAACAGATGTATTTGCGTATTCATAATCGCCGCCTTCCGGAAATAAGTGAGGAGACACAACAACATCGAGTTGCCAGAGCGGAAAGCTGGCTGGTGAATCACTGGCCGCTCAAGCCTGAAAGTTTACAGAATCTGGCTGAGGGGCGTGCGGAAACGATTAAGAATTGCCTGCTTGACGCTGGGGTAGACAGCAAACGCCTGCATATTGAGCCTGCTGAGGTGGTGGATGAGCAGGCCCGGATGTACTTCAAACTTCGTTATTAACCTGTCTCCTGGTTGACTTTCATTAGCTGACTTTTTATTAATTGGCTCTGCCAGCGGATAAACAACAGAGACACGCTAAAAAGAAGACAGCTGATGCCTGCTGTCAGCCAGCCATGAAACGACCCGGGCTGGGCTGAAACCGATAAAACTCCACTGATAAAGTAAAAACACAGAATAAAGCACAGCCATGCAGCCGATCTTGGATTGCGTTTTAACAGCCCGTACAGGGGCAGAGTCAGAGGAATCAGCTGAATAGCGGTGATGACCAGCCTGGAACCCGGTGGTGGATTCAGCCACCAGGTTTCTGCCAGCAGTGCCAGCGCCAGACTGACGTATAAGCCCATGGTTAAGGAGTAAATGAAGGCTGCTTTTTTTATCATTGTCTGGTTATTCACAGGGTTTATTCAAAGGATTTCCAGAACAGACTCCGGTGGTCTGCCAATTCGCGCCTGCCCTTTATTGACAACAATCGGGCGCTCAATGAGCCTGGGGTGCTTCAGCATTGCCTGAATCAGCTCTTTGTCATTCAGCTGCGGGTTCTTCAGATTATTATCTTTGTACTCCTGTTCCCCTTTTCGCAGCAGTTCTCTGGCTGTCAGACCCAGCTGTTTTAACAGTATTTTCAGGGTAGCTTCGTCAGGAGGCGTTTCCAGATACAGAATGATGTCCGGATTGATGCCCTGTTCTTCCAGCAGTGCCAGTGTTTGCCGGGATTTTGAACAGCGTGGGTTGTGATAGAGGGTGACAGCCATACAGGTTTCCTCGTTTGTGCTCTTTTTCTTGTTCAGGCAAAGATGCTAAACCCGATTGTGGTTCTGCACAACCGTTTAAGGCATAGTCCCAAAATAACTTCCGTAATTCCGTCATTCCCACGAAGGTGGGAATCCACCACGACCAGTGGATCCCCGCCTGCGCGGGGATGACGTTGGGATGTTCTACGTTGCTACTCCCCTTAAGACGCTCTTTACTGAGCAAATGTTATGTAATTTGTCACCCTTGAACTGGAGAGTACTTATAAGACGGAATATGCTTCTGCTTCGGTCACAAACAGAATAGGAAATCACTATGTTAAGCAGCAGGCATTGGTTATTAGGGTGTTTTGTCTTATTACTGGCGGGCTGTGCCAGCCAGAGAGTTGACTGGGATTATGATACATCGGCCAGGGTTCAGCAGCAGATGAGTAGCTGGAAAAACTATGCCTGGCTGACGGTCGATAAAGATCAGTCGTCGGCTTATCATCTGGATGGCCTGCAGGATCGCAGGGTGCGTGCTGCCGTGAACCGTGATCTGCAAGCCAAAGGTTTCAGGCTGGTGGATGAGTCTGACGCGGATTTTCTGGTCAATTATCTCACTAAAACCAAAACCCGCCGGGAAGAGAACCATGTTTCTACCTCGCTGGGATACGGCATTAACAGCTGGGGGGTGGGGTTGCAGTCAGAAACTCGTGTGAGAGATTACGAGGAAGGTTCGCTGATGGTCGATTTTATTGACCCTGCCAGTAAAGAGCTGGTCTGGCGTGGACGCTCCCAGGCTCGAATTCCTGACCTTTCGACACCGGAAAAACGCACTCAGCAGATTAATAATGCAGTCGATGCGATCCTTAAAGGCTTTCCGCCAGCCTCCGGTAGCTGATATCCTGACTGAATAAAGGAGTAGAGGTAGACAATTACCTTTTCTCCTTATGTGCTGAGGAGCAGCTCATGGTCAGGCCCGATATTTCCCTGCGTTCCATCAAACAACTGTTGTTGTTTATTAAGTCCACGGTTGAACGATTTGTTCAGAACGGCTGCATGGACAGTGCGGCTGCCCTTACCTATACCACGCTTTTTGCCGTGGTGCCTTTGATGACCGTGACTTACAGCCTGCTGTCTGCTATTCCCAGCTTTCAGGGTATTGGCGAAACGGTACAGTCTTTTATCTTCCATAATTTTGTACCAACGGCGGGTGAAACCGTAAAAACGTATCTGGTCAGTTTTTCCCAGCAGGCGCGCAAACTGACTGCGGTCGGTGTAGTGTTTTTGATTGTGACTGCCTTTATGATGCTGAAAACGGTAGACAAAGCCATTAATAAAGTCTGGCAGGTGGACAAGGTACGTCGTGGTGTTTCCGGCTTTTTGCTGTATTGGGCTATTTTGAGCCTTGGCCCTTTTTTGATTGGTCTGGGTTTTGTTCTGACGTCTTATCTGGCTTCGCTGAAATTTATTTCTGATACGACGGCTTTTTTCGGTGCAGAATCTGCGTTGTTGCGATTGATGCCGGTGTTGCTCAGTACCATGGTGTTAACTCTGCTCTATGCGGCGGTGCCTAACCGCAAGGTACCTTTTCGGTATGCTTTAACAGGAGCGGTGGTCATCGCTACGGTGCTTGAAGTTGCCAAAGGTGTATTTGCACAATTTATTGCTCAGACGCCGACGTATGAACTGGTGTATGGCGCCTTTGCTGCGGTTCCTGTTTTTCTGGTCTGGATTTACCTGAGCTGGAACCTTGTTCTGTTCGGTGCAGTCATGGTGCGTAACCTGACGATGTCGGTAGGCCAGCAAAAGGATGAACACTGGCCGCCCCTGCTGGGGCTTCTGGTAATGTTGTCCATGTTCCGGAAACAGTTTTGTCAGGGTAAAACGGTCAGCTATAAACTGTTCCAGAATGAGTGGCCTCTCTCCCTGGAAGACTGGGAACGCTATATCGTTCTGTTGCAGGAGCAGGGGGTAATCTGTAAAAGTCATCAGGGGGAACTGGTGCTGGTGCAGGATTTACGACAGATGCAGCTTGCTTCGTTCTGTCAGCAACAGCCCTGGCCCATGCCTGATGCTCGCGCTCTGGCGAGCATCACCCGGGAGGGGCGTCCGCAGTGGTTTTCAGGATTGATTGACCGGCTCCTGCATGTGAATGAAATCAGGGCAGCTGCGCTTGCTATTAATCTTGATGAGCTTTACCAGTGCAGTTCTTACGATAATAAACCTGAACAAACGTAAGGTCAGGCTGGGCTGTCAACAGCCAGCCACCTGTCAAATAAAGCCATTCGCTGGAGATAAACTATAGTTAGAAGCCCAGACATGGCTGTGATACTAACAAATGACGATGAGATGTTTAGGCTGGAGCAAGACTCAATACCGGCTTGTATTCATTATTTTATCCCTGCTGACGTTAAATGACCTGGTGTTCGGTGGCTACCTGGGGAAAAATCAGCAGGATGATCCCCAGCAGCTGATTTGCTTTTTACCCACCCGAAGTAACGCCGGCTTAACGGCTCTGGACCAGGTCAGCATTACTCTGTTTTTTAATGCTCCATTTCGTATCCTTTCTGAATTGAACCTTGATACCGGGCTATCCGGGGATGGTTACACTGTTCTTCCCAGGGTGAGCGAAAACAGTGCCAACGTACGTATCGGTTTTACCAACAGACCTGTACCTGTCTGCCTCGCCGTCTCCAGAATAAATAGCGACAGAGAGCCTTTACAGTTCTTACTGGAAAACAGCTATATACGGAGGCTGAACGTACAGCTGGCCTGGTTAGGAGGGGAAGGGTCCTCCCACTCTGGTTCGTCGGGGAGTCAGGGCATCGCGATTCTTCACGTGAATAATACCGGAAGTGTTTCTGCTTCCGAACTCTATATGGCAGGCCTTAATGAGAACAGGTTGACGGTTCGGCGTCTGGCGTCATCGCAGACTCCCGACAGCCGTTTGCAGAACTATTTAAATGGCGTTGCGCCACCGCAGCAGATGCTATTGCTGGAACTGCACACGCGTTACATGGCACGCACGGATTTTGCCGGTGTTGGTGAATATTTATTTCAACACCTGTTGTATGAAGACGGTTTCCGACAAAGTGCCCTGACGGTATTGATGGCTCTTATTAAGTGTCACAAAGAACTGAAACAGATTGTACTGTCTGAAAATCCTGCAGTGAGCCTGGCTGTTTTGTTACAGAGAGTCAGTTCTGTTTCTGGCTCGGGTGACAGGCGAGTAGCTGCCTGGGGACACTTACTGCCTTATCTTGGGAACGTCTCCCAGCAGCAGGGGAATCAGATTCTGGCGCTTTTATCCGGCTCTCTCGATCAAGTTCAGGAAGGCGTTGAAAGAATCGTAGAGGATGAAGACCTGGTCAGCGAGTTAGCAGCCAGCGTGGACCGCAGGTGGGATTATAAGAATCCACGCACTGGCAGGCGTTATCAGCGAATTGACCGGGGGTTTCTGGGTAAAGGAGGAGAGGGAGCGGTTGTTAAGGTAATAGACGACCAGGGTAACGAATGGGCGATGAAGGAGATCAACCTTTTCGCGGGAGGCAGCCTGAAGTCCATTGCCCGGTTACAGTCGATTCTGGATCACAACAAACTGAACAGCGAATACATTGTTAAGCCTGAGTCCCAGTGGTCAGACGGACGCACTATATATCAGGTCATGAAACTCTACCCTGAAGGGGATCTGCAAGATTTGATCGATACCCGTTTCCCCGAAGTCCAGGAGAACCTGCAAACTATTATCAGTGAAGTGGTTTTTTCTGTCGCCCTGGCTCACGCTCAGCAGGTAACACACAGGGACATTAAGCCCTCTAATTACCTGGTGTCTTATGATAAAGAAAAAAAAACTTTTCGTGCACACCTGACTGACCTGGGCTGTATGCGCGAAATGCAGACGCCGAATGATATGACTACATCCATTGTCGGCACAGCAATTATGCTCGGCCAGCATACGAGCAGCGCATTCTATAACCGCCAAAACTACAGCCCAATGGGAATGGACTGGGAGTTACTGGCCATGAGTTTATTTGTAATCGCCACAGGAGAGTACCTCCTGGCTGATGAAGTTCGTAATTTTGCCCCCATCGAAGAAGACCATTCACCAGAGGAGGCGGCCCGTAATTACGAAAAGTTTCAACAACATATGAAATACAGGGATGTTATTTACGGCGCAATCAGCCGCGGGGCGGGGCATCAGCCTGGCATTATCAGCAAAAACCTGAAAAAGCTGTGGGCCAGGAAATACTCGAAGTCAAAATACCAGGTGAAAACCATTCCTGAGCCGGTTCTTAATTTCATTGCAGAACTGCTGGCAATGGATCCGACAAAACCTAAAGAGTTCTTTACTCTGCTTAATATGATGCAGGAACACGACTACTTTCAGCCATTTCTCAAAGCCAGTCGTGAAGCCCAGGTTTTGATCAGACACTATAAGAAAAAAACCGATAATACCTATCAGCAGATACGTGAACGACTCCGGCACAGAATGGATGTTGAGTATGTTGAGCCGGATGGCAACTGCCTCCCTGCTGCCATTGCTGGCGCCATTAATGCTGTCACTGGGAGTGAGAGAACGCACCAGGGTATCCGTGAGGAACTGGTTCGACGGTTCAGGGGCATGGTTCGACTGTTTGATGAGATTCGTAATCACCCTGAGCAGTTTGATTTACCCCGGCACGAGGCCATCCAGCTTTACTCATTGCTGAGGATGGAGTTTGCCAGCCTGACAGGTATTGGCACCGGGCAGATGGATAGCCTGCCTGATAATGGCAGTACAGATCCCAATGGCTGGCTCGAGCCGGGGCTCCTGGCTCTGTTACCGCTGCTGGGTATTGATGTTAACGTTTATGCTCCCCATCATGTGAACGGGCTTGACGAAGCCATGCAGGTATACGACCAGACGTTGTGGCAACAGACTCCGTTGCTGAGCTACTATCTGCAACTTCCGCAGAGTCAGACGTTTGTACCCCCTCCGCCCGAGGTCACCCATACCATTACACTGATACAAAATGGTGCCTATGGAGAGTCCGCTGGTGCTGGGCATTATTATTACGGCGTAGTCCGTGAGGCTCCTACGGAGGCCAATGATTACGACTTCTGTGATATTAACCATAACCAGACAGGACCGAACAGCGGTGCTGGCTGTGTTCGTTATGAATCCCAGTGATAAGTGTCGTGTATCTTGTGGCTCTAATAGAAACCTGATCGTTCGGGCAAGGTTATTCGCCTGCGCTCTATTAGGCGACTGTCTGTTTCTGTTTTTCCGGATCCTGCAGTGGGTCCTGCAGTCATAAAGACAGATCATTGGGTTTTGTAATTGATGCTCAAAAAAGACGAACATGCAATCAGTAGTTTTGACTGCTGTAAGTGCAACCATTCGCCGGTATGATCACAGCACGGCTTTCGTTCTCATGATCGTCCTGTCTCACTATTGTCGTTTCTCACTATCGCCCTTTACGGAGAGCTTTTTTATGGTAGCCATTGGTACCCCGGGGTCTGTTTCTGCAACGAAGGTGTTACTGCTGGGTTCTGGTGAACTCGGAAAAGAGCTTGTTATCGAGTTGCAACGACTTGGGGTGGAAGTGATTGCTGTTGATCGCTATGACAATGCGCCCGCCATGCAGGTGGCTCATCGTCGCTATGTTATCGATATGCTGGATGCTGATGCGCTCAGGACGCTGATTGCTGTGGAGCACCCGGACTATATTGTGCCGGAAATCGAAGCCATTGCTACCGATGTACTGGTGGATATTGAACGTGAAGGTATGGCTACTGTCGTACCCTGTGCGCGCGCAACCCAGCTTACTATGGATCGGGAAGGGATTCGCAGATTGGCTGCGGAAGAGTTGCGACTGCCAACTTCACCATTTTCCTTTGCTGAATCGGAACAGGCACTGCGTGATGCGGTTGAACAAATTGGTTTTCCTTGTGTGGTTAAACCGGTAATGAGTTCTTCCGGGAAAGGCCAGAGTGTACTGAAGTCGAATGGCGATATTACCTCTGCCTGGGATTACGCCGTGGAAGGCGGTCGTGCAGGTAAGACACGGGTCATTGTTGAAGGCTTTGTGGATTTTGATTATGAAATCACCTTGCTGACGGTTCGCTCCCGCCAGGGGACTTACTTTTGTGCACCGATAGGTCATCGCCAGGAAGGGGGAGATTATGTGGAATCCTGGCAACCGCAGAGAATGTCTGATCTGGCATTGCAGCAGGCTGAGTTGGTGGCTGGTGCGATTACCGGTGCGCTTGGCGGGTATGGTGTGTTTGGTGTTGAACTCTTTGTTAAAGGGGATGAAGTCCTGTTTAACGAAGTGTCTCCACGCCCTCACGATACGGGCATGGTGACCCTGATTTCGCAGAACTTCAGTGAATTTGCACTCCATGCCCGTGCTATTCTCGGGTTGCCTGTGAATCATATACATCAATCCAAAGCAGCTGCGTCGGCAGTCATTAAGCCATCTGGCAACTCCTCCCGGATTATGTTCAGCAATTTAGAGGCAGCACTGTCGGAGCCGGAAACCGATTTACGTCTGTTTGGCAAACCGGAAATAAATGGCGCTCGTCGTATGGGGGTTGCCCTGGCGTTGGGGGAGAATACTGAAGATGCCTGTAGAAAAGCCCGTAACATCGCTGCCCATGTTAAAGTAAGCATCGGGTAGAGCCTGTTTCAGTTGAGCAAAAAACCGTGTTCCAGCTGGTAAGGTTCTCCTGCTACACTGGAATCCGGTCTAATGCTCAGGTGACTGCAAATGCTCAGATTTATTTCTCCGGTGACTATGCCTCTGCTGGTGGTTCTGGTGGCACTGCTGTCCTCCTGTAGTCAGCCTGAATTTACAGACAGTGTCGGTAAAAGGATCAGTCTCAGTGATGGGCAGGGACGCTGGTTGGCACTGAATGTCTGGGCAGAGTGGTGTGACCCCTGTCGGGAAGAAATACCGGAGCTGAACGCCGTTTATTTGTCAGACGCCATCCGGGTTCTGGGTTACGACTTTGACAACAGTCAGGGGGCTGAGCTGGATAACAAAATCGCCAAACTCGACATTGGTTTTCCCGTGTTGACCAGTAGTCCGCTCGAGCGCCTGAAAACTCAGACACCACAGGTTTTACCCGCCACCTTTATTGTTAGTCCTCAGGGTGAGCTGGTTGAAACCTTGTATGGTCCCCAGACACAAAATACTATTGAGCAGGCAATTCGCAAACAACAGAAAAAGGTGACAGCGGATGGCTAAAGTTTGTAAACGTGCGCTGGTTAAAGGCAGGGTTCAGGGAGTCTGGTACCGTGGTTCAACCCAGCGAAAGGCTCAGGAACTGGGAATTTCTGGTTGGGCAAAAAATCTGGCTGATGGGCGGGTAGAAGTTCTGATGTGTGGTGAGGAATCCGCGCTGTCAGAACTGGCAGACTGGCTTCACGAAGGACCTCCGATGGCTCAGGTCGAGTCAGTGAACGTATCGGATGAGCCCTGGCAGGCGTTTGAAACCTTTACGACCGGATAGGCCACGCGTTAGTCATTTTTCCAATGCTTCGTCCAGTTTTTGTAAACTCTTTCCGGGTACCAGGTTTGACCAGGGCTGCCATTGTAACGTGCCAGAGCCCGGGTAAGGTTGCCAGACTCCCGCTCCAGATAGTGACTTAAAATAGCACTGCCATAGCGGAGGTTGGTTTCGATATCCGTCAAGTTATCATCCGGACGACCAATCACACTTTTCCAGAAAGGCATAACCTGCATTAAACCCTGGGCACCAGCGGAAGAAACGGCAAAACGGTCAAAGGACGATTCGGTATGGATAAGTGCCAGAACCAGTTCTGGTGGCAGATTGGTGCGTAATGCTTCCCTATGAACTATCTGTAAAAGCTGGATTCGTTGTTCGGGGTCTTCAATAAAGGGGCGCATACGCTGGGACATATCCAGCAACCAGACTTCCGTTTCGAAATGGTCGGAAAAACCGTCGGCGTGATGCAGGTTGTCCTGCAACGACTGGATAAGCGAAGGGTCATTCCGCTGTTGCGCCCCGGCAAAGGCAGGGAGTAACAGGGCAGTAATAAGCAGGTATCTGGTGAGATGGCTAAGTAATGTCACTAAGGGTCTCGTATTCCTGGTTTGGTGTTACATCAACAGGCAGAGCGTCGTAGCGCGTCGCTTCGTCAGTTACCTGTCTGTAAAGTTTTCGGCGATTTTGTGAGCGGCTTCAGATTTGTCTTCTGTTAATTGTTGATGTGGTAAAAGTCTGTCGCTTTAATTTTTGGCGTCCAGTCGATTGGATTTTTCAGGTTGTGAATGGCCTTGTCGTTGTCTGAGACTCCATAAATGATTAAGTAATTATTTTGTTTAAGGGTTCTTTCAGCAGAGGGGCGTGCCGCCGCTGCAACCCGGCTAGAGCCGGAAGCAGCAGGGCAACGATGAGCAGACTTCTGGTAAGGGTTATCTTAACCCAGTCTGTCTTTAAGCATTTGAGTGATGTCACTGAGAGCCACGTCTTCCCGGTCAGAAGCACTGCGGTATTTATATTCTACCTGACCATTGGACAGCCCGCGATCACTCAGTACGACACGGTGTGGAATGCCAATTAGTTCCATATCAGCAAACTTAACACCCGGACTGGCTTTGCGGTCATCCAGCAGAACGTCATAACCTGCTTCCGTCAGTTCCTTGTAGAGCTTTTCGGCGGCTTCGCGAACGGCTTCAGATTTCTCCATCTTCAGACCGACGATAGCAATCTGGAAAGGTGCAATGCTTTCCGGCCAGATAATGCCACGGTCGTCGTGGTTCTGCTCGATTGCTGCGGCTACCACGCGGGAGACACCCAGACCGTAACAGCCCATGAGCATGGTAACAGCCTTACCATTTTCATCCAGAACCTTGGCGCCCATCGCTTCGGAGTATTTGGTGCCAAGCTGGAAAATGTGTCCTACTTCGATACCGCGCTTCATGATCAGCTTGCCTTTGCCACATGGGCTTCGATCGCCTTCTACCACGTTGCGCAGGTCTTCAACACGGTCAAACCGGGCGTCACGCTCCCAGTTGATGTTGAAGTAGTGCTTGCCTTCGATGTTGGCACCTGCGCCAAAATCGGACATAACGGCAACACTGCGGTCAACAATGCATGGAATATTGATACCAACCGGCCCCAGAGAGCCTGGACCAGCTCCCATGATGTCCCTGATTTCTTCGTCAGTGGCAAAACGCAGTGGTTCGGCAATGTCTGGCAGATGCTCTGCCTTGATTTCATTCAGCTCGTGGTCGCCACGAACCAGCAGGGCAACAAAGTCAGACTCTGCTTCTTCACTGGCGGCAACGATCAGCGTTTTAACGGTTTTTTCAACGGGCAGGTTGAACTGTTCAACCAGGGCTGCGATGGTTTTTGCATCTGGCGTATCAACCAGTTCCATGTCTGCCGCAGGGGCAGCGCGGTCGTGGGCAGGGGCTACGGCTTCAGCCTTTTCAATGTTGGCGGCGTAATTGCTTTCTTCGCAGAAAACGATGGCGTCTTCACCGGATTCAGCCAGTACATGGATTTCGTGGGAAGCGTTACCGCCAATGGAACCGGTGTCTGCCTCTACGGCACGGAAGTTAAGACCCAGACGCTCGAAAATGCGGAAATAGGTGTCGTGCATGTTCTGGTATTCGGCGTTCAGGCACTCCTGATCCTTATGGAAGGAGTACGCGTCTTTCATAATGAACTCACGACCACGCATCAGACCAAAGCGCGGACGGATTTCGTCACGGAACTTGGTTTGAATCTGGTACAGGTTGGCAGGCAACTGCTTGTAGCTGCTGATTTCGTCACGAACCATATCGGTGATGACTTCTTCGTGAGTCGGTCCGATAACGAAGTCACGCTGATGACGATCCTTTAAACGCAGCAGTTCCTGGCCGTACTGTTCCCAGCGACCGGTTTCCTGCCACAGTTCGGCGGGCTGAACCGCTGGCATCAGTACTTCCTGGGCGCCGGAGCGATCCATTTCTTCGCGAACGATTCGCTCGACCTTACGAAGTACTTTCAGACCCATGGGCATCCAGGTGTACAGGCCGGATGCCAGTTTGCGGATCATGCCTGCTCGCAGCATCAGCTGATGGCTGATAACGACGGCATCAGACGGGGTTTCCTTGAGGGTGGCCATCAAGGACTGACTTGTGCGCATGTGTGCGAATATCCTCTTTAACGACGCTGTGAGCCTGTCGGACTTTTCATGTTCGGAAGGCTCCCTGCCAGCAAACTTTCACGGTCACTGGCAGAGCTGTCGACATTCAAAAAGCGGTATTTTACGGTCTGCCGGCGTTTTTTTCATCTTTACCTGCATGAATACGGTTTTCAGCCTGCAACAGGTCAGATATAGTGTGCCGGTTTGTACTGACTTCGGAGCCTGTAATGGAAGAATTTCCGTTGGACCCTCAATTGGAAAAAGACTGCGTAGTACTGGGTGACCTGCCGTTGTGCCGTGTTCTGTTGATGAATGACGCCACCTATCCGTGGTGTATTCTGGTACCTCGTGTAACGGAAATTGAGGAACTGTTTCAACTGGTGGATGAATTGCAGATTCAGATGGCTCTTGAGTCTGGTATCCTGTCCCGCTATATGAACGATCTGTTCGAAGCGGACAAGATGAATGTTGCGGCACTGGGTAACAAGGTGCGACAGCTGCACATGCACCATGTTGTTCGCAAACAGAATGATGCGGCCTGGCCTGAGCCTGTATGGGGCAAGGCGCCAGCCCAACCGTATTCCGACAATGAGCTGGCTGAGATGCGTGAAAAGTTTCAGCCTCTGTTCGCCCGATTTGGTTAAGTGTTCGCCTGAACCGGGAGCTAGTCATGAAAGATGAGTTAATTGAACTGCAGACGCAGATGAGCTTTCAGGAAGATACGGTCGCTCAACTGAATGATGTAGTGACTCGCCAGCAACAGGAAATTGATCAGCTGAAGCTGCAGGTTGAGCAGTTGAAGAAGCAGATGCAGGAAGTGGTTGCGGGTGATGTGGAGGGTGACTCGGACGAAGCGCCGCCTCCGCATTATTAATTTCTTAATAGCCCTTTACAGTACGGGTAAAAAAACACCGGATTAGTCTCCGGTGTTTTTTTACCCGTGTGATTGGCGCTGGTGGGTTAACGGCCTTTGCGGGCAGCAATCACATCTTCAGCCTGCAAGCCCTTGTCTTTATCTACCACTACAAATTCGACTCGCTGGCCTTCGGACAGTGTACGATGGCCTTCTCCCCGAATAGCGCGATAGTGAACAAACACGTCGTCGCCCTGGTCACGGGTAATGAAACCAAACCCTTTGGTGACATTAAACCATTTTACGGTACCGGTTTCCCGGTCAGTATCCTGGTGTTCCATTGGGCTGACCGGATTAAAAGACTTCAGGTTAATCAGTACATGCAGTGCGACCCCGACACAGATCAGCATGACGATCAAAGGCATAGTGACCAGTGTTTGCCCAAAAATCGCCAGAGCAGGCAGAACGGATGCTGCAATCAGCACCAGCGCTGACAGCAGCTGGACCACTTTCAGTTTGCAGCGATAAACGGTCAGATAGCTTCCCAGACAAAAGTGAATCAGAGTCGCTATCAATAACAGGAAAACCGGCGTGGAAGCGGGCAGCATCTGGTGGATGGCAGCAGCAATGAGTCGACCGTCAATCACCAGAACAATCAGTCCCAGAAGTCCGGCCAGGGCATGGATAAATTTGAGATGTTTCAAGGCAGTTCCCTTTTTATATCAGGCGGGTGACATAAACCATGAATCCGCCTGCAAGTTGTTATAGTTAAAAACTGAAAATATTGGATTGAACCTCTCTGGTAACATCAGGATTAAGTGACTGATTCCAGATAACAGGTAATCCATGCAGCTAAACAACGACTTTATTTTTTAATCAGCCTGAAAAGCAACCAGGCTGCTTCTCATTTTTTTGTACCTTTCTATCTGCACAAACAGAGCAAAAGAAAGTACATGGAAAGCTCAGACTCAAAGACTGATTATTACACCTTTTTTCGTTAATGTAACCTGATACGTTTTTGACCTCAATGGCTTTGTACGCCTTGGCAGGCTTGACTTTTATGTCATAAATAATTGTTGAAAAAATGCTCGCAGATAAAAAATACTGTTGGTATAGTGGATTTAGATGTCCTGAAAGCATCAAAACACTGGTATTTAAGGCTTTCAGAGAAAAGAGGAGTGATCCGAAGTGCATTTACAGGTGTTTTTGGTTCTCCTCAGGAAGCACATCAGCCTGGTGTAGTGGCAGATAATAAACTGCAGCGAAATGCCGCAGTGTTTGTACAGGGATAACCATCAGGAGACTAACAGCATGACAGGTAAAAAAGCCTCAGCTATCAAGGATCGATACAGCAAAACCCAGATTATCGCTGAAATTGCTGACAATACGGGGCTGACCAGGAAAGAAGTCGGAGCCGTTTTTGAGGAACTCAGTGACCTCGTTGAGCGTCATGTTAAAAAACGGGGGTGTGGAGAGTTTACTCTTCCCGGACTGTTGAAAATTGTTACCAAGAAAAAACCCGCCCAGAAAGCCCGTAAGGGTGTTCCTAATCCTTTCCGGCCGGGTGAGCTTATGGATGTGCCAGCTAAACCAGCCACCACGCAGGTTAAGGTTCGGCCATTAAAGAAGCTCAAGGAGTACGCCCTGGCTTAGTTTGTCTGCTCAGGTAAACAAAAAACAAAAGGGAGGCATTTGGCCTCCCTTCTTTTTTGGTTCGTTTTACTTCATGATCATTTTTACTTCATAAGGTGGCACCCGAAGGTGCCGGTTGTCATTTTAGCAATGACGACAAGGGATTTAGAAAACGGCAACGTTGTACTTCAGGATGACACGGGTGTCACTTGTGACGGTGTCTTTATGACCATCATTTTCTTTGGTGTTTTTGGCGTAGCGGAGTTGGGCGCTGAGACCTTCAACTTGCGGGAAAGCATATTTCAGTCTGAAGTTATATTCTTTTTCGTCCTGCTTATTACCTGCGCTGTTTTTGAAGTCGGAGGTGACGTAGATGGCATCTGCACTTAGACCGTCGACAATACCTGCAAAATCATAACCTGCGCTTAAGCCGATTGCTTTTTGAGCTCTTGCGTTAAAGTCGCTGTACTGAATGGAGTTATAGCCAAAATATCCGGTATCATCATTACCATCCATGGCCTCACCTCCCCAGTTATTGTTGAATTTTCCAAGGTCGGAATCTTCAACTTTGGTATAAGCTAAACCAAATGTTGCTTGTTGGATACTGGCATCTACTTTAATGCCCCAGGCGTTAATGCTGTCGTCACTGTAGCCATTACTTACATGCTTATCCTTGGCGTATCCAATGTTTGAGTATTTGGCATACTGAGCAGCGAACCCTAATCCCATACCGCTAATGTCCGTGGCATAGGTTACTTCAGTCAGGTATTTTTTGGCAAAATCATCCTGGGTTGCGTAGTCGGCACTCAAGCCAAGACCATTGCCAAAGTCATAAGAGGCTCCGATCGCTTTCACAGGCTCTTTATTGTCCGCTTTCTTTTTATCCTCGGCCATGTAGTCAACAAAGCCAGATTTTGTTTTTGCGTTAGCTTTGGTTGCCCATACTACATGAGTCTTGAGTCCTTCATAGGCAAAGTCACCATAGAAAGCTTCGCTCATGCTCGGCAATGCGCGGCTGTCTGAATCGTTAATCAGAGGAGTGTCCAGTTGCATGCGACCGTACTTTAGTACACCCATATCCATCAGGTTGAACTTGATGGCATAGCCGGTTTTGCCGTAACTGCTGGAGTCGCCTTTAGCATCAACTGGAAGAACGCCGGGGTTTGTGTAGCCATCTACGTTGGATGCGCCGAGCTTAAGGGCGTAGTAAGCATTGATGTCGATGCCAACAATATTTTCGAAGTAGCCGGATGAAAAGTCAGCCCTGATAGCCTGAGCCCATTGCGAGCTTCTTTCGTCATAATCTTTACTGTTTTTGTGGCCTTCTTTAGCACGATCATGGAAATGAGTGCGTAATTCGATATTCAGACTGGAATCGTCAACAAAAGAGTTGGCCTGGGCAGTTGTAGCCAGCATGATGGCGGCACTGAGTGCGCTCAGTTGTGTGAGTTTCATTAAGTTTTTCCTTGCTGTGTTTATTTTATTTGTGACCCTGACTCCTTCATCCTTTTATACAGCTCTTGGACGAAGTACATCGAATCTCCCCATAGGGTCATCGAAGATTTTCTACAACCGCAGTTCAAATTGCAACCGGCAGATGTAAAAAATATCAGAGACGTTTAATAACAGGGTCGTGACCCGGATTAAATCTATAAGGTTGTCAGGCGTTTATGCCCGGGAGCAGTATTAGAAAACACTGAGAGTGTAGTCTACGAATACTCTTAAATCCGTTTTACCTTCATATCGATAGTCTTTTTTATCTTCATTTTTCATCTCGCTCAGCTCTTTATCTCCTTCATACTGTGCGTAGAGCACAGTGACGCTCAGGCCCTTCAAAGCTTTTTGCTGGAAGGCATAGCCCAGCTGTAGGTTGTGTTCTTTTTCTTTGTATTTATCGGTGTAGTCAGGCTTGTTGGTAGCTTCTATATCGTTACCTGCTGTGTAGGTGTAACCCATGGATAAGCCGGGCAAGCCCAGATTGTCGAAAGCATAGGAGACACCCGCCTGCCAGACGGATTCGCCATTGTGATTAAAGGCGGAAATCTGACGTTTGGTTCGAAAGCCTATTTCATCGTAATCACGACCAGAGTCGTAGGCCAGATGAAAATCAAACTCGCCGAGAGCGCCATTCTTTTTCGCTTCTACCTGACTGTAAGAGGCCATAAATGACAGCATGTCGAAGGTCAGTCTGGCGTTTAAGTTATAAAGGTTGGCGTCTTTGTCAAAACCTCCAAACGTTTTATCGTCGGATTTCCATTTGTTGCCGTTTTCTTCACCCTTGTAATACTGCCCTTCCAGAAGGAGGGAGGTCTGGTCATCCAACAGAAAGGTGTAATTTAAGTTGGCGTGATACAGCTTCAGGTAGGACTCACTTTCGGCATAGGCCAGATCAGATCCCAGTCCTGACTCATGGTTATACGACCCGCCCATGGTGTAGATGTGGTCAATGGCTTCGAATTTTTTGTCACGTCCTTCCCTGCCTGGTTTTAAACCGGTGAATTTTTCCATTTTGTCATGGTTGTAAATGGAAACTCTGTCGGTCCACGCGCCGTAAAACTCAAAATCGCCTACTTCTGCCTCTGCCATTGCTCCCTGAAAGCGTGTCGGGGTCAAACGGTAGTAGGTATTTAGCAGAGGTTTTTCAATGGGAATCCAGCCGGCTTTCCCTTTAATGTTCATTCTCTTCTGACCAGCCATACCTTTAAGGTAAATCTGCCCCAGCCTGGTGTAGCTGTCCTGCCTGGAGGTGAAGAGCCCTTTGTATTCATTAAAAACGAGTGGCTCCTCTTTTAATATTGTTGTCCCATATTCGTTTTTATTACCAATCAGCTTTAAACCGCCATAAAGCGACGCATCGAAGCCTATTGCAGCGCTATTGCTTCCCAGCCAGGCTGATTCGAAATTGATTTCCAGCCCCTGACCCCAGCCCCGTTGTTTGTTATGGGTTTTAACTTTGCGAAGCGAGTGGTCAGGTGATTCTTCGTAGTAGTATTTGCTGAAGTCTCTAAGCTGACGATCCTGGTAATAATTACGCAGTTTCAGGGATAAATGATGGTCGTTGTTTTCAGGCTCGTAGAGATCATCTGCAGCCTGTAAAGGGCGTGCGCATAATGAGCTCAAGGCAGTCAAAAGAACTACGGTACTTGTCGCACATGAAACGGCAAGTTTCATTGAGAAGTGCTCCTGAGATAGAGCGGGCGCTTCATTATTTTTGATTAAGCTTATCGCCGCCCGTGTGTTAGTGATTTTGGCATCTGAGTAGTTCAGTAAAACAGTGATCTGTTTTTTTGCAAATTACGATAAATAATAAAAAAATAATTTTTTGTTTCTTTTTATTTTTATGCGTCGGACTAATGGCTAAACCTCTATAAATTACGAATGTTTATAATGAGTTCAATAATGGCTGGAAAATATAAATAGTGGTGATAAGGCATGGACAGGCCGGTCTCTGGTGATAAGCCAACAGAATCTGAAGCCAGCCCGGGGGAGTGGCTTTCCTATTTAAAGCAGGGGGGGACCCTGGGAAAGCTCAGGCAGGTAAATTCCGAGCAGATGGAAGCCATGTATACGCTGGGCTATGGCCATTTTGATATAGGGCATTATGCCGAGGCGCTCAGGGTATTTCGATACCTTGCAATGCTTGACCACTGGAATGCCCGCTATTTTCTTGCCATTGGTTACTGCCTTTATCAGTTGAAGCATTATGCCGATGCAATTCCGGCTCTGTCCTATGCAGAGCGGCTCGATAAACAGGATCCAAGGCCATCACTCTGCATGACAGAGTGCTTCATAAGCCTCAAAAATCGAAAGCTGGCGAAAAAAGCCCTTGCAGAAGCCATTAAAAGGTTGAAAGTCAGCAAAGACTGGGACGAAGAAAAGAAACAGGCAAAACAACTAAAACATTATCTGGTGAATCAGTCAGGAAGGAGTCAGACATCATGAATCCAGTAAACACAGGGAGTGGGGTTGGCAACAACGGTCAAACGCCAGCAAGCGGTCAAACGAGTGGGACTCCTTCATCCAACCAGGTTTCTCAGGGCTATAGCGGTACGAATTCAGTTTCCAGTACCAGTGGCTCCACTGGCCCAGCCAATGTATCCGCCAATCTACCGAAACCAGAAGCTGTTAAAGTGACTGTTGAAGAATTTGTCAGTCAGTCACTGGATGCTCAAATTGACGCACGGTTGAGCAATATTCGCAATAACCTGAAAATTGATGCATCTGATGTCTATCTGAACGATACCGATACCCTGTTTTTAATGATTAAGGGTTTTGTTGATGAGTTGGTGGCCGTCGCCTCCATGCAGTCGATCAGTCAGGCATTTAGTAGTAATCAGCAGGCACAATCAGACAAGGCGAGTAAAGCAAAAAAAATACTGACTGTTCAGGCTCGTATACAGGAACGTCAGGAGAACATTCAGGAAAAAAATGATCAGCTGAGTGATTATACGAGCAGTCTGGCTAAAAAGCGTCTGACCAAAAGCCTGAAAGAGCATCAGCTTGCCAACGCTAAAGACGAGCAGGCATCCGGTGTCAACCGCAGTGCTGATATTGCCAGGCTCAACGTGGAGTTATCATTGCTGGAACACAAAATTGCCAGTGCTGAAGAGGGCATTTCAGGGTTACAACAGGATGTAAAGCAGCTGCTGGGTTTGAACACAACCGATAAGGCCACTATCGTTTCCTACCACAGGGCTCTCAGCGTTGTTCAGGAAGAGCTGGTGAATGTAGGCAGTCTGGTAGGCCAGGTAAGGCAACGGTTTGATAATGAAGCACTGGATACCGGTGAAGAGAAAGCTGAGAAAGCTAAGGAAGCAACAAAAGAGGCCACCCTGGATGTCCGTCGTGAAGAAACACGTCTGAAAGCACAAAAAGACCTTTCCAGAGATCTTGATAAATCAGCCCGCAGGCAGGAAACACAGAGAGCTGACAATCTGCTGGAAGGCGAATTGTATAAGTCACAACTTTCTTTCCTGCCACCCAGAGAGGCCGCTATTTTGAAGGCGGTATTCGGGAGTATCGACTCCGATAAACTTCAGGCGGCCCTGAACAAAACGCCAGCCGAGCTAAGTGAAACTCCGGTTGCCAGTAGCGAGCCGCCGAAGAAAGAGATTGATAAAACCAAAGCCACTGCTCAGCCACCTGAGCGTCCCGCCTTTGATGAAGGTTTAGCCATTGTCCTGCAAAGTGTTCTGGATAAGCCGTCCGTCTCCTCACCAGAAGAACTGTCCGAAGAGGAACAGATAAATCCGGCGGCGTCGACCTTCGGAGGAGACAATCTGTCATTTGAGGGAGCCAAAAACCCTCTGATTTTCGCCGGACTCTGGCTGCAGGCGCAGATGGAGCAGGGCGAAGCGACTCAGGCTGCCAAAGAGGGTCATCTTGAAGACGGGAAGGAAGCGGTCGTTCAGACCGAACAGCTTCAGAAGCAGACCTTTGCTGACGCCCTGCAGGACTTTGCCACTATCCCTGAAGAAACGGCCAGGTCTCTGGATGAAGGTCAGCAGGCCGAAGCGGACATAAGTCGTAGAAGTCCGGTCTGAGTCGACTCCTGCAAGCCTCTGCCCTGAGCGTTGACCTGTTAACCCTGAGTTTTGCTACATTAAATGCTCTATCTGGGTTAACAGGTGTCTGTGATGTCAAGAGATGAGGTCACTTCGGTTTTTAAAGATCAGTGGAATGCCTACCAGTGGGCGGTCGATAACAACCTCATGGGCCATCATGAGTTGCTTGCCGCTGCACAGTTATTTATTCAGGATCGTTACAAAAATTCATCAGTGACCATGGTCGACTTTGGCTGTGGTAATAGTCTGCTCATTCCTGAGATGACCCGATCGGTGCAACTGGAATACTATTTTGGTATTGATCTGGCTGATAATGCACTGGCGATGGCCTCTGAGTTGCTGGAACGCAGCCATATCAGGAGTCAGCAATTCTGTCGGGATTTGTTTCTTGGGATACCTGAGATTCCTTCAACGCCCAATCTTATCTACAGTGCCTTTGCCGTTCATCATGGTAATGAACAGAAAAAGCGTCAGTTTTTTTCAAAACTCTATCAACAGGCTCCTGACCAGTGCGCCTTTATCCTGACAGATATTATGATCCCTCCGGATCTGAAGTTTGATGAGTACACGCAGGGGCTGGAACAGTATTTTATAAAGCAGGGCATCCGTTCTGACTGGCTTTCCCCTATCATGGCTCATATCCGTCAATACGATTATCCGGAAACCGCAGAGACCTGGCTGGATATCACCCGGTCTTCTGGCTGGAAGGTTCTGCATAATCAAACTCTGGGACCTCATAAAGTGTATCCTGCCACTTTCATGTTGCTGGAGCGCTGAAAGGTTGTTCTGGTCACCGCCGTCAGTCTGGTGAAAACCCGCGTTTCAGGTATAATGCGTCGGTTTTGATAGTCTCAGGGATTGTGTCTCCCTCAAGCCCTGTTGAATCCGAATGAACCCCCCTGTTTCGAGGTATGTTATGCGCAGCCATTATTGCGGCGAACTGAATCTCTCCCATAACGGGCAGGAAGTGACCCTGTGTGGATGGGTACACCGCCGCCGCGACCATGGTGGTGTTATCTTCCTGGATATGCGTGACCGTGAAGGCACCACCCAGGTCGTTATCGACCCTGACACTGAAGAAGCGTTCGCGCTGGCTGACAAAGCCCGCAGCGAATACGTTCTGAAAATCACTGGTCTGGTACGTCCGCGTCCGGAAGGTACTGTCAACCCAAATATGAGTACTGGTGAGATCGAGGTGCTGGGCAAGCAGGTTGAAGTCCTGAATGAAGCTCAGACACCGCCATTCCAGATTGAAGGTTACACCGACGTCGGTGAAGACGTTCGTCTGAAGCACCGCTTCATCGACCTTCGTCGTCCGGAAATGCAGGAAAAACTGATCCTGCGCAGCAAGGTCACCAGCGCGGTTCGTAACTTTATGGACGGTGAAGGCTTTCTGGATGTTGAAACACCGGTTCTGACCCGTGCGACCCCGGAAGGCGCCCGTGACTACCTGGTACCAAGCCGTACCCATGAAGGCAAATTCTTTGCGCTGCCACAGTCACCACAGCTGTTCAAACAATTGCTGATGGTGTCCGGTTTTGACCGTTACTACCAG
Organism: Endozoicomonas gorgoniicola; assembly: GCF_025562715.2. NCBI lineage: Bacteria > Pseudomonadati > Pseudomonadota > Gammaproteobacteria > Oceanospirillales > Endozoicomonadaceae > Endozoicomonas > Endozoicomonas gorgoniicola. The sequence continues at coordinate 2,833,370 of NZ_JAPFCC010000001.1, read as the reverse complement.
ATTGTTAAGTGCTTCCGTGACGAAGACCTGCGTGCTGATCGTCAGCCAGAATTTACCCAGATTGATATCGAAACATCCTTTATGGATGAAGCGGGTGTCATGGGTATCACTGAAAGCATGGTGAAAAAGGTATTCAAGCAGGTTCGTGATATCGACCTGGGTGAATTCCCACACATGCCATACGCTGAAGCCATGAGCCGTTATGGTTCCGATAAGCCTGACCTGCGTATCCCGCTGGAACTGGTTGACGTCGCTGATCTGATGGCTGGCGTTGAATTCAAGGTCTTCAAAGGGCCTGCTGAAGATCCAAAAGGTCGTGTTGCAGCGCTGAAAGTACCCGGTGGTGCTGAGCTGTCCCGTAAGCAGATCGATGACTACACCAAGTTCGTCAGCATCTATGGTGCCAAAGGTCTGGCATGGATCAAGGTGAACGAGATTGAAAACGGTGCCAATGGCCTGCAGTCTCCGATCATCAAGTTCCTGGGCGACGACGTGACCATGAATATCATGGAGCGTCTGGAAGCAAAGAACGGCGACATCGTCTTCTTCGGTGCGGACAAAGAGAAGGTGGTCAATGAAGCCCTGGGCGCACTGCGTTGCAAGCTGGGCGAAGACCTGAAACTGTACACTAAAGAGTGGGCACCTCTGTGGGTTGTTGACTTCCCGATGTTCGAGGAAACCGACGAGGGCAAACTGACCGCCCTGCACCATCCGTTCACTGCACCCACCTGCTCCGCAGAAGAACTGGCTGCTAATCCGGCTACGGCTCTGTCCCGTGCTTACGATATGGTTATCAACGGTTACGAAGTGGGTGGCGGTTCCGTTCGTATCCACCGTGAAGAGATGCAGCAGGCTGTGTTCAACGTTCTGGATATCCAGGAAGAAGAACAGCGCGAGAAGTTTGGCTTCCTGCTGGACGCTCTGAAGTACGGTGCGCCTCCACACGCTGGTCTGGCGTTCGGACTGGATCGTCTGGTGATGCTGATCTGTGGTACTGATAACATTCGTGAAGTGATTGCTTTCCCGAAAACTCAGTCTGCAGCTTGTGTAATGACTCAGGCTCCGAGCGAAGTGGACAGTACCCAGCTGCGCGATCTGAACATCCGTATCCGTCGCGATCCGGCGTCTGCGACCAGTCACTAAATGAACGATCGGACTTTATTCATGCGCTGACTTTGTCAACAATGTGGATGAAGTCCGGTACGAAAAAATTGAGATAAAGGGTATTTCCTATGGCAGGTCATAGTAAATGGGCCAATATCAAGCACCGTAAGGCGGCTCAGGACGCCAAGCGTGGCAAGATTTTCACCAAGATCATCCGTGAGCTGGTGGTCGCAGCGAAGCAGGGCGGTGGCAACATCGAAGATAACCCGAAGCTGCGTCAGGTGGTTGATAAAGCACTGGGTGCGAACATGACCCGTGACACCATCAACCGCGCCATTGCCCGTGGTGCCGGTGGTGATGACGATTCCAACATGGAAGAAGTGACCTACGAAGGTTACGGTGCGGGTGGTATCGCGGTGCTGGTTGAAACCCTGACCGATAACCGTAATCGTACCGTTGCAGAAGTACGTCATGCTTTCAATAAGCACGGTGGCAACCTGGGCACTGACGGCTCTGTTGCTTATATGTTCGAACGTCGGGGTCAGATTTTCTTTGACGACAGCATTGAAGAAGAAGCTCTGATGGACGCGGCCCTGGAAGCAGGTGCTGAAGACATCGTGACTAACGACGATGGTTCCTTCGAAGTCGTGACCGACTGGACCGAGTTCATGGCGGTCAAAGATGCGCTGGAAGCAGCAGGTTTTACTGCGGCTGCAGCGGAAGTTGCCATGGTGGCCGATGTTCAGACCGAGCTGGACAAGGACGGCGCAGAGAAAATCATGAAGCTGGTGGATCGTCTGGAAGATCTGGACGACGTGCAAAACGTTTACACCAATGCTGATATCCCTGCTGAAATCATGGAGCAGCTGGGCTGATTGTCTGATTGAGTAAAGTGTCAGTGCTGGTGAGCGTTTTGTGAGCCGGCCTGATGTTTGGGATTTCTTTATTAAAATTCACTTGTCGTATTTTCGGATGATAATTTAGACAACTCATCACTCGATTCCAGCAATAGCAGTCATTCAACCTGTAAAGTCTTAGTCCTTTTATATATGTGTTTGCGGTATTTGCTTATATAAAGATTATTACAATATTTTTACTATCCCCTCCTAACATAAAATATAACCTTAAATCATACAGTTGTTTTTAATTAATTAGTTAAACATTGTCGTATGTTTGAATGAAAATTAGCCAGCATAAGAAACAGGTTGTTTATTTATTCATACATTTTGCATAACTCTGACTCTTAATTAATTCTATAAGTCTTCTGGAGCGTAAAAATGACTATGCAGTCAAGTCTTTTTAATAGCGCTGTTTTAACTGTTGTCGCTTTATTAAGCATTGGTAATGTTCAGGCAGAAGAGTTGCTGGATTCCAGAATGGAAGCCTTTCTGGTCGAAAATCACGAGGGCAGGGAATCTCTTCACGCAGCCTCGGTGGCTGAGCCCGGCAACATACTGGAATACCAGCTTACCTACACCAGCAGAGCGACAAAGCCTCTGGCCATGCAGTATATCTCTGTTCCCGTTTCCCCAAATACCGTCTATCTCAAGGGCTCTGCCAGCGTTTCCGCGACCAGTGAATTTCAGGTCAGCCTCGATGGTGGCAAAACCTGGAGCAGTGAACCTGTTAAACAACAAATAAAAGATAAAGAGGGCAAGCTTCAGGAAGTAGTAGTGCCTGAATCAGAATACACAAACCTGCGCTGGCATGAAAAAAGTGATATTGCCCCCGGTGCGGTTAAACAGTATCACTACCGGGTGAAAGTTCTGTAACTCAGTCATAGGTTAATAGTTTAACTACTTCTTTTATTAGACCTGCAAGCTCTCGGAGGGGCGAGTGCTTGCCTGATTTTGTCTGGACGGAAATGGGAGTTGAGCGATTTTGACGGGAATCCTTTCGCTTATTCACGCCTCGGCAAATTCTTTGTGATTAATAAACCGTTCATTTTTTCAACACACGCTCACACTGATTGAGGATTAAAACATCAATGTTTAAAGGGCTACAAAAACAATTATTCCCGGTATGGGCATGGGCCCTGCTGTTGATGGGAATATTAGGGGCAGCCGTCGTTCAGGCTGCCACCACTCCAGCAGGGACACAGATTAAAAACCTGGCAACGGTGACATATCAGGATGCGCTGGGTAATGAAAAGACCGTCCACTCTAATGAGTCGGTGGTGACGGTTGCTGAGGTTTATTCTGCGGAACTGAAAGACGACCAGACCAAAGAAGGTGCGCCGGGGCAACTGGTGTATTTTGCTCATCAGCTGACCAATAACGGTAACACTGGGGATGAGTTTACCCTGGAGATTACTAACCCGGATCCAGCACTGGATAAGGACAGCCTGAAGATCTACCACGATGCCAATGGCAATGGTCAGCCTGATTCTGGCGAGCCTGAGATTGGAAGTGACAAGGTCAAAGTGGCTCGTGGCGAAACCGTCAACCTTGTTGTGGCAGCCAGAGCGCCTGCGAATGCAACCAAGCCCGGTTACGAATTGACCTTACAGGCAACAGCTGAAGGTGATCGTAACTCATTTGGTGGTCAGAAAACGGCGGCGAACACAGATACCATCAAAATATCCAACGGTACGATTCTGGTTTCCTCCAAAGAGGTGATTTCCCACAACCAGAAAACCGGTGAGGTCAAGTACCGAATCCAGGTCATCAACAATGGTGCTGACCTGAAGAACGGCGGTGCAATCTATGACTTCTTCCCGAAGTACCTGAAATTTGATGGGCTTAATCAAACAGAAACAAGCGACAGCCGTCTTGAAAAAATCGAAATTACTAAAAGTAATGACTTGATAGCTGAACTGCCCACTGGCGCAAAGTACATCAAGGATAATAACCATGATGAAGGTATGAGGGTTCGCATTAAAGAACTGAAAAAAGGCCATACCGTAGCTTTTGAGTTCACAGTGAAGTATGAAAAAGATAAAGATGAGAACGGCCAGGCAGGCTATAGCTTTGAAGCAGGAACTGTGCTGAAAAACAAGGCATTTGTTGGTTTTGACGGTAAAGATGGCAAACGTCAGCATGTAGAAACTAATACCGTTACAACAAAACTGCCTCAGGTTGCGAATGTTGCTGCCAAAAACAAAGCTGGTACCGGCGACACTCAAACCGTGCCAAGTGCCGCTCAAGGTGAAGAAGTTAAATTTGTTAACACCATCACCAACTTGGGTAATGGTACTGATACCTTTAACCTGACGGTTAAAAATGTCCCAGACAGAGCTTTCCCTGAAGGCACCGTTTTCTCCTTGTGGAATGAAAAGGGTACCGTATTGCTTACCGATACCAATAACGACGGCATAGTTGATACCGGCGAGCTGAAAAGTGTATTGGCAGCCAAAAACGGCGAAGGCAGCAATGTTATTCGGATAATGGTAAAAGCCAAACTGCCTGGAAAGAATAAACGTGACAAAGACTTTAGGGCAGAGCTGACGGCAACTTCTGTGGTGGATGTTACTGCTCAAGGCACAGTTACCGAAGAGTTGCTGGAGATTGCCGAATTAGAAAAGAAAATTGATGTGGCGAACTACAGGTTCGACAAGAAGGATAAGGACGTTGTTTATAAGCTTAAAGAAATCGATGTAAAAGACTTCTTTAAGTCTGATGCGAAAGACGATTACCACCCCGGTGGTCAAATTACCTCCATCATTAGCCGCAAACCAGGGCAGATAGCGGAGTTTGGTCTGTTTGTTGCGAATAAATCCAATGTCTCTGACAGCTTTGCCCTGAATTCAGTCATTGCTAAAGCCAATGGCTGGAAGGTGACTTTCCACCACCAGGGTATTTTCGATAAAGAAAATAACCCGCTGGAGCTAGCCACAGGCCAGCAGATCAGCACTACGCCGCTGTTACCGAAAAATACGGTGATGAGAGTGCTGGCAAGGGTCGAAGTGCCTGAGTCTGCCAAAGCCGGTGATTATGAAATTGAGTTTGACGCCAATTCTAATACTCGTAGCGTGATGGGGAACTTCACTACCAACCAGATAACGGTGAAAAAAAGCCCAGTACTCATCTTTTCCCCTCGCGGCGTTCAAACCATTGAAGCGGGCGGTGTTGCTTACCATCAACACATTCTGGAGAACAAGGGTAACGTTGACCTGAATATCACCATCAATGGTAAGAAAGGTCAGGGTATGGATAGCTGGAACTACAGACTTCTGGATGAAAAGGGTGAAGTGATTTCTTTACCTATTAAGCTGGAGCAAAAAGATGATAATGATGATAAGAGTACAAAGCATACAAAGAAAATCACCGTTGAAATCAGCGCCCCGGCCAACGCTGCCGCTGGTCTGACTTTCAACCTTGAGCTGACAGCTGAGGATAAAGCGATAGGAGTTAAAGCAACTCTGGTCGACTCCACCACCGTTATCAGCAGCCAGCTGGATGCGGTTAAGAAGGTGAAGGTGCTGAAAGGCATGAATAAAGACAACATCATTGATGAAAGCAAAAAGCTGGCGACTGATGACTTTCAGATCAATGGCACAGAAAAAGCCAAACCCGGTAAAGACTACGCCGTCTGGCAGATAGTCGTGACCAATAAAGGTTCAAATGATGCTGAAAACGTGGTTATCAAAGACGCGGCTCCGAACTTCACCACTTATGTTGATAAATCGGGATATGTGGTTGGCGAAAACGTCCAGCCGTTCAGTGGCCCAGAGAACAGTATTCAGTTCAATGTGGGAACCTTGAAGCCCGGCAAATCCGTCGAGGTTCGCTTTACTGTCAAACTTGATTAAACCCTGACCGCAGGATTCCTTCCGCTGCCTCTGTGACTAAGAAACAGAAGGCAGTGGAGGGCTTCCTTTGCCTTTTTAAAACGACTAAGGACGTTTAGTTAAGAAGGCAAAGGAAGCCCATACAGAATACACAACCCAAAGCAGTACCCGCAGTATGACGCCAGCCTTCAACCACAGTATGAAAATAATGCTTGCCCTGTGGCTGATGCTGTTGGCTACCCTGGCGCAAGCCCTCACTCCTGCTGGCACCGTGATTATGGCCCAGGCTGAGGTGGTTTTTTTCGATACCGGAAGTGGTCAGCCAGTGACCTTGCTGTCTAACCAGTCAGCCCTGACCGTAGCCCCGGTGGCAGCACTGGCACTGGTACAGGATCAGGACCAGATGGCTACGCCGGGTCAGCAGGTGTTTTTTATTCATCGGCTGGCGCATCGTGGCAATATTCCCGATCGTTTTAAAGTCGCTGTCGTCATGGCTGATGGGCGACCTCTGGAAAAACTCGGAGTATATGAATACCAGGGCTCGCTGCCTTCACCGGATACCCCCACCCTGAAAGAGACCCGCATCCTGAAACCCGATGAGGTGATCGAGTTGGTGGTGATGGGCACCGTACCCTCAGAATCAACGACAGATGACAAGCATGTGCTGACCCTCTCGGCACAGTCACAGTCTGATAGCAACATCCGCAGTGAGAACCGGGATACCGTCACCATCGGTGAGTCGGTAATCCGGTTGCAGAAAACCGTTGATAAGCGCGAAGCCAAAGCCGGTGAACTCCTCACTTACACTATTAGCCTGCAAAATAACGGCAGCATCGCCATACCGGGTCGTGACCTGGTGGTGGATGGTCAGCCACGTCATGGGGTGGTGCTGGAAGACCCGCTGCCCACTCATACCCAGCTGAACCCGGACATTAAGCCGGTGTTTGCCCCGGTTCAGGCTGTTGCCATGGTTCGCACTGAAAGCCGGGACTGGTTGAGCTTTGATAACTGGGACAAAACGACACCAGTAACCCGGATCGGCCTGCTGATTCCCTCCGAGCTGGTCATGCCCGGTGACCGTCGCCGTTTGTCATTTACTGCCAGAATTGATCAACATATCAACGCTGACACTCTGATTAATAATCGCGCCTTTATTTCTCTGGATGGTACTGATGTGGGTAAAGCCCACAGTAACCCGGTGTTGACCAGAGTCGTTAGCGATGAACCACCAGTTGATGATGTGGTGATTCGTTTTGTTGAACCGAATAACTTCCATAAGCAGCCGGACTTTACCGACGGCTTTCATCATGCCGGGTACTACTATCTGAAGGAAGATAACAGCCACCCTCAGTACGATGTGTATCTTGAGCTGGAAGGGGGGAATTTCAGTTTTTCAAAAGAAACAGCAGACACCGTGATTGTGGATGTACACTCCGGTAAAAACGACAATATTCGTGTACTGCTACAGGAAACCGGTCAGGATACAGGTCTGTTTCGCAGCCAGTCGCCACTGCGCCTTTTCAAGAATAAACAGGGTGGCGGCCTGCTCTGCCAGTCTGACAGTCAACAGCCGGATTATAGCCAGCTCGGCAGCCAGTGTATTTTACAAACTGAAGTCAACGATATTCTGACGGCAAGCGTCGTTGATCCACTGACGAATACTCGCTATCAGAGCGTGGCTGATGTCAGCCCCCAAGGGCGGGTATTCGACTCCAGCAACCTGTCAATGGTTAATGGCGTTTATATCAACCTGACCGATCTGGAAGGCGCTCCGGCCATTGACCTGGAAACGGGAAAGCCCTGGCAAGGGGTGGAGACTGGTAAAGATGGTCACTTTGATTATCCCCGCCTGGAGCCGGGTCGCTATTTTATTACGGTTTCTGCACCAGAGACGTTTACCGCAGAACCGCCCTACAAGTTCCCCTCAAAAGTCGCACCTGAGAAAATGCCCGGCATGGTGATCAATGATGCCTCCTACGGTCGGGGAGGGATGAATGGTGACGAAAAGAAACCCATCACGGGCATTGAAGGCTCTTTTGTTGTGGACGAACACAGAAGACTGGCTCATTTCGACGTGCCAATTGATCCGGTAGCTGAGGCCAGTGGCCTGACCTTGGAAAAAGAAGCAAAACAAAAAGAAGTAGCGCCCGGTGAGCTGGTGACTTACGAGCTGAAAGTTAAAAACAATCTGGATATCAAACTCTATAACCTGCAAATAAACGACAAGCTGCCACTGGGTTTTAAATATATGAAAGGCAGTACTCGTATAAATGGCAAGCAGGTAGATGACCCGGAAGGAGGCGCTGGCCCTGAACTGACTTTCAGGGTCAGAACTAACCCTGCCCTTGATGCCAACGGTGAAGTTACCATCACTTATGCCCTGAAGGCAGGTGCCGGAGGCATTGACGGTGATGGCATCAATCGGGCTACCGCAACCGCCCGAAAAGATGTTACTGGTCAGTCGGTCACTTCTAATGAAGCTAAAGCTCAGGTCAATACGATCATCAGTGGCCTGACCCTGAAGAAAGAAGCAAAACAAAAAGAAGTAGCGCCCGGTGAGCTGGTGACTTATAAGCTAAAAGTTAAAAACAATCTGGATATCAAACTCTATAACCTGCAAATAATCGACAAGCTGCCACTGGGTTTTAAATACATGAAAGGCAGTACTCGTATAAACGAAAAACAGGCAGACGACCCGGAAGGGGGCGCTGGCCCGGAACTGACCTTCAGGGTCAAAACTAACCCTGTACTTGATGCCAAAGGTGAAGTCACCATCACTTATGCCCTGAAGGCAGGTGCCGGAGGCATTGACGGTGATGGCATCAACCGGGCAACGGCTACAGCCAGACAAGATGTTACTGGGCCGACATTTAGCTCCAACGAAGCTAAAGCCCAGGTCAATACGATCATCAGTGGCCTGACCCTGGAGAAAGAAGCGAAACAGAAAGAAGTAGCGCCCGGTGAGCTGGTGGTTTACGAGCTGAAAGTTAAAAACAATCTGGATATCAAACTCTATAACCTGCAAATAATCGACAAGCTGCCGCTGGGTTTTAAATACATGAAAGGCAGTACTCGTATAAACGAAAAACAGGCAGGCGACCCGGAAGGGGGCGCTGGCCCGGAACTGACCTTCAGGGTCAGAACTAACCCTGCCCTTGATGCCAACGGTGAAGTGAAAATCAGTTATGCCCTGAAGGCAGGTGCCGGAGGCATCGACGGTGATGGCATCAACCGGGCAACGGCCACGGCCAGACGAGACGTTACTGGTCAGGCAGTTAGCTCCAACGAAGCTAAAGCCCAGGTCAACGTGGCCATGACCGGCGTGTTGTCGGACAAAGGCATTATCTTTGGCAAGCTCTATGTAGACAAAGACTGCAATAGCCTGCAAACACAGGGGGAGTGGCCCATTGGTGGCGTTCGTCTGTATATGGAAGACGGCACCTGGGTAATTACCGATGAAAACGGGCAGTACAGTTTGATGGGGATTCGCCCCGGTCAGCATGTACTCAAGGTGGACCCAGTGACCATGCCGGACGGGCTGACTCTTAAACCCATCGATAACCGTAACGCTGCCGTGGGAGACAGCCGGTTTGTGGATATTGCCCCTGGTGAAATGCACCGGGCGGATTTTGCGGCACAGTGCCCTACAGGTGATTACCAGAAGGTGTTCGACCAGATCAAAGCCCGTAACGAAAGCATCAGCGGTGAATGGTTGCTGGATGATGCGGCAAAATACAATCGCTCACAGCGTTCCGATAAAGCGGATAACACTGGCGACCTGTCTCACGGTGTGGTTCGGGCTCCCACTGACAACAACGATAAGAAGACCTCTTCGTCATTCCCGCGCAGGCGGGAATCTACCACGGCAGTGGATTCCCGCCTGCGCGGGAATGACGGAGTGAGCCGGAATGACGGTGTGAGCAAAAATGACGAGCCAAAGGCAGCCACCATTCCGGTGCCTGATGAGGCCGTTAAACATATAACCCGCGAGCAAGCTATGGAAGGCCATTGGCTGTGGCCTGAAAATGATCGTGCCGATGGTCGCTTTATGGCGGTGGTTCGTGCTGGTGTTGAACCCACGTTGTACGTCAATGGTGAAGCAGTAGCCCATGACCGGCTGGGTGAGCAGATGGTGAACAGCCGGGAACAGGCTCAGTTAATGGCCTGGTACGGCGTTGCTCTTAATGACGGGGAAAATCAGGTAGAGGTGAAGGCAACGGACATGTTCGGTAATGAGCGTGTTCTCGCCAGCGGGCGCTTTACCCAGTCGGCAGCGGCTGAAACCATTGCTATTCTGCCGGAATCCGACACTCTGGCAGCAGACGACGGAAGAAGCTTACTACCGGTCACCATAAAGCTGTTGGATAAAAACGGCCTGCCTGCCCGTGGTGTTTATTTTGTTACCCTTGAGGCTTCAGCCGGACGCTGGCATGAGCCGGATATTCAGGATCAGGAACCCGGTCATCAGGTGCGGATTGACCAGGGTGAGCTGACCGTTCATTTGCGTTCGGGTAATGCCTCTGGGCCAGTGACGTTGCGGGCATCCACCGGCGAAATGAAAACCGATGTGAAGATTACCCAGGTGGCGGCTCCCCGACCAATGGTGGCTGCTGGTTTGGTGGAATTCAATGCGGGGCATGGCCGTATCAGCGGTGCGGTATCTGAACTGGATACTATCCGTAAGGGGACTCACACTGATGGTCGGGCAGCGGTCTTTGCTAAGGGTGAAATCGCCAAAGACGTTCAGCTGACTCTGTCTTACGACAGTGACAAGGATGAGGATACCGAGCTGTTTAGGGACGTGAACCCGGACGACTACTACCCCATCACCGGGGACGCCAGTCAGAAAGGTTATGAGGCGCAGAGCCGCAGTAAGCTCTATGCCAAAGTTGAAAAAGACCGCAGCAGCATCATGTGGGGCGATTACCAGACAGATGCCCACGGCTCTGAGCACAATCTCGCTAAAATTCAGCGCAACCTGAACGGTGTTAATGCCATTTACGATAACGGCGACACCCGTATTCATGGCTTTGCCGCTCGTCCGGAAAATAGCCATTTTACCGAAACCCTTTATCCCGACGGCACCGCAATGAATTACAAGCTGGAAAAGACTCCTATTGAACGACACAGTGAAACTGTTGTTCTTGAAGCCTTCCACCCTGACAATCCGGGTCTGGTTATAAACAGCGAAACCATGACTCGGGGGCGCGACTATACCCTTGATGAGTTCAGCGGTTATCTGAAATTCAGCAAACCGATTCACAGCCGGGATGATAAAGGCAATGTTCAGCGAATCCGGGTCTCCTATGATCTCAGGGACGGCGGCGAAGCCTATACCGTAGCCGGTGTACGGGCAGAACAGACCATTAATGAACAGGTAAAAGTGGGAGGCAGCTATACCCGCAATGAACATACGACGGAAGGCAGTGACCTAAGTGGTGCCTGGGTGGAATATAAACCGTCAGAGAAAACAACCATTGCCGTTTCAGCGGCTCATATGACCGGCAAATCACCGGTTAAGGGCGGCAATGACAAAAGTGTAGTAGAAAACTTTAGCGGAGATGCAGCCCGGGTCAAACTGAAGCATAAATGGAACAACGCATCCGAGACAGAGCTGACCTGGGCCAGAGCGGACGAAGGTTATAAGAACAGCGCCAGCGGGATTTCATCAGGCCGGGAAGAGACTCGCCTGAAGCACAGGCAGCAACTGACTGATAACACCAGCCTGCGGGCTGAGGCGGAAGTCAGCCAGACACTGAACGACAGTGGTTCTTCCCAGGGGGATAGCCTGGGGGCTTATCTGGATCATAAGGTGGGCGATGGCTGGAAGCTGTCAGCGGGTAGTCGTTATATCCGTCAGCGTAATGAAAAGGATAATGACCGTTACGCCACTGGACAGGTGGGGGCGGAAAAAAGCTTTAAACTGCTGGAGAAAGACGCATCGGTCAAGGCTGAATATGAGCAGGCTCTGACCAATTCTCGCAAGCGTTTCGCCCTGGAAACTAATTGGAAAGTCCATGAGAAAGTGAGCGCCTACGGTCGTGTTGAGCGCGATGAAAACCTGAGTCCGGTGGCTTCAGGCAGTGACCGTAACCTGTTCTCCGTAGGTGTTAAAAGCGAATGGCTGCCGAAAACCAAAACCTATTCTGAGTACCGTATGCGCGGGGCGACGGATGGCAAAGCCATGGAGTGGGTGAACGGTGCCGATACTTCTGTCACCCTGACCAAAGGCTTGACCATCACCCCAAGCCTTGAGGTGATCAATACCGTCAGCGGCAAGGGTAATAACGACGGTGTTGCTGTGTCTATGGGCATTCAGGATAAGCGCCATGCCAACCAGCGAGCCACGGGACGAATTGAATACCGCAATGGTAAGTCCCAGAACTATTATGGTCTGGATGCTGCCGTAGCTCGACGCATAAATCTCGACTGGAGCGGGCTGGTCAGAACTCAATTCCGGCTGGAACAACCCAAGACAAAAGACAGTAGTCGTCTGGAAAAACACGCTCTGACTCTGGGGCTGGCCCGTCGCCCTAAACAGGACAACGTCCAGCATGGTCTGTACCTGTACGAATGGAAAAAGGAACGGGGTAAGAATGCGGGGGATAACCGTACCGTCCATTTAGTGTCTACTCACCAGAACCGGAAGATCGATAAAGACCTGACCCTGTCCGGCCGTATCGGCAGTAAATGGGTATGTACGACTCTGGAAGATTACCAGTACAACAGTCAGTCATGGGTCAGTGACGCCCGGTTAACCTGGAGCCTTAATCGCCGCTGGGATCTGGATCTGCGTGCCGGTGTACTGGGTGTTGATGGGACAGACAGTCTGCGCTGGTCCGCTGGCGCAGGTATTTACTACCTGGTGGTGCGTAACCTCCGTGTAGGTGCTTACTACAACGTGGTTGGTTTTTCTGATAAAGACCTTGATAGCGAGAAATACAATGCCGAAGGCATTCACTTTAGTATGCTGTTCAAGTTTGATGAATCCCTGTTTGGCTGGTTTAACTCATGACGTCTTTCTTTATAAAAATCCCATCGTCATCCCCGCGCAGGCGGGGATCCACTACCGTGGTAGATTCCCGCCTGCGCGGGAATGACGGGCGGACTGGTATGTTATTCGGTGCCGCTTCCCTTACTCGATGCCATCGACTGCAACTGACGGTATTACTGTTTTTATCGCTACTGCTGACCGGCTGCGTCAGCACAGAAGAACTGTATGCTGAGTACGACTTTCATATGTGCCCGGTGGTGGAACCATTTTTGCAGTCCCCAGCTCCTGGCCTGAGATGGCACAGTGCCGTCTATTTCTCTTATAACAAGAGCGCACTGGCGGAAGATGAAAACAGGAAGCTTCAGGATAACCTTGAGCTGTTAACCATGAATCCCGATTACCGGGTGGTACTACGGGGCTTTGCGGACAGTGTGGCTACCCAGCGTTATAACCTGCCTCTGTCTGAACGACGCTCGAAGTTTGTTGCAGACTGGTTAATAGATAATGGTCTGGCAGCAGCAAGAATTGATCATGTGGGCCTGGGTAAAGACCTGCTGTTGATTGCTCCGGCTGAAGGCCAGAATGAAGATGCAAACCGACGGGTAGAGATGCTGTTACTCGACTCAGAAGGCAGAGTTGTCACGCTGGAACAGCCTTTGTTTAGCGGGGAGCCTGAATCTGATGACGATTAGATATTGCCTGTGCCTGCTTCTGCTCTTCTCTGTTGGAGCAAAAGCGGCGGCACCGGCAGGTTTTATTATCAGAAGTCATGCTGAAGCCAGCTTTGTTGATGAATTTGGCGTGCAGCGTTCAGCCACATCCAACGAAGTGGCTACTCTGGTTCAGGAAGCACCTGGTGTCAGACTGGAACAGAACCAGAGTCGTCTGGTGGTCATTGGCAAGGCTTTTGTATTTCCCCACGTTCTGACCAATACCGGTAATGTAAGCACCCGCTATCAGCTTGAGGTTCCCGATACCGGCGGTATCAATGATATTCGGTTGTTTCATGATCAGAGCAATACAGGGCAGATCGGCAACCATCCGGAAATCAGGGGGCTGGTGTCATTGGCACCGGACGAATCCATGAATATTCTGGTCAGTGGTACAGCGGCTTCTGCCAATACATCCCTGACCCTGCGGGCTGTGGTCAAAGAAAATGACCGTTGCCAGTCCGGCAGCCATGAACAATACCGCTGCTTTGATGAAAACAAAGATACTCTGGTGGTCGGACAGCAGGCTGTTTACAACCTGAATAAACAAATGAGCCAGACCACAGCGTCACCGGAAGAGACCGTTCAGGTCGAACTCAGCTATGAGCGCCTGGACAAGAAGGTTGATAGCAGTCGGCTGGTAGCCATTGATGTACTGCCTGAAGTGATGACACTTGATCCCACAAAAAAGGTGTGGAGCTGTGATAACCAGGGTTTAAACTGCACCGCGTTAAAATCCCCCATAGCGACAGGCGACGATGGCTTTGAAGTGAAGCCGGTGACGGTTGACGGTGTTAACCGGCAGGAAGTGAAAATCCAGTTGACCGGGCATCAATCGAATAAAAAGGGCATCATCAAATTTTCAACCACCATTAACTACGGCTTTGCTGGACAGACGTTTTTTAACAGGGCGGAGTACTACTCCCTTAATGAAGACGAAAAGCAGGTTTCTAACCGGGTGCCTATACATATAAAAGGGGCAGGAGTGACTGTAAATGGCAACCGTTACCGTTCGCTAAAGGATCCGGGTGGGGTTGTTATCGTACCTTCAGCAGAATCAGGGGGTGTTGTTGAGTTTATTAACTATGTCTGGAATACCGGTAATCAGTCAGCTGACTATCGGGTGTATCCCGACATAGACGGAGGAAGTAACACTTTTCCACCGGGCAGCCTCTATTCTTTGTGTAAAAGCAATGACGACAGTAGTTGTACGACTTTCAAAGACTATCCAGAGATTTCTGTCCGTAAACTGACACCCGGAAAACATCAGACTGTCAGACTGCGGGTAAAGTTACCGGTTGATATTAAACCTGAATATATTCGTAAGGATGGTTATAACATCCGGCTAAAAGCAGAAGATGCTAACAATAAAGCAGTCCATGATGATGCACTGAACCTTCTTGGGCATATCAACGATGGCACTCTGGCGGTGGATCTGACCTTTGGGCAGTCGTTAAAGGATAATACCAGTGCTCCCGGCAAGGGACCCGGACCGGAATCCAGCCCTCTTAAAACCATTACAGCAAAACCGGGTAGCCGCGCCCTGTTCGAAACAGTTTTTGTCAACAATACCGGCAAAAAGCCCGACAGTTATAACCTCCGCCTGATAGCTGCGCCGGGAACCTCATTACCTGAGGGGCTGAAAATACAGTTCCTTAATCGTCACAACCGACCCATCTCGAATACTGGTGTGATCAAAGGGAATGGTGAGACACCGCTAAAAATAGCGATTGATCTGCCCGAACAGGCAAAGCCGGGGCATTACTCAATGTATATTGAAGCCAAATCTCCCGCTACCGGCGAGCAGGATAAGCTGCATCTGGGCATCAATATCGTAGCGTCCGAGGGACTGGTGCTGGAACCCAACGGTGAAAGCACGGTGGCTCCCGGCAGCTTTGTAACCTTTTCCCACCGTTTGGCTAACACCGGCCATGGCGATATTAAGGGGATCAGGCTGGTCGTCAGCGATGACCAGAGCTGGCAACCACTGGTTTATCACGATAAAAACGGCGATGGTCAGATAGCTGATGGGGAGTCAGTCATTACTGACCCTGTAGGAGTTGCAGCTGGCCAGGTTATGCATCTGGTTGTCAAAGTGTTTGCTCCCGCAAATGCCTCTCAGGGTAGCCGGGAAACCATTACCCTGAAGGCTCTCTGGCGTAACAGGGAGGGGCAGGATCAAACTCTGGCTGTGCTTGATATCGCCACGGTGGACAATACCCATGTGACCATCGTTAAAGAGCAGGCGCCCTGGGATTGTATGAGCGCACTGCCGACCCACTTTTCAAAGGATCGCTTTCCAGCCAGGCCGGGAACCTGTGTCGTTTATCGACTGACTGCCAGCAACCTTGGTTCTGAACGCATTCAGCAAGTAGTGATTCATGATGCAGCCCCGAACTTTACAGCTTTTTGTGAGCAGTCAGGGCTGCCAAAAACTCAGGGCCGGGTTCCGGGGCAGATTCATGTCAGCGGTCAGGGGATCAATGCCAGCTGGTCAGATGGGTTGATGCCGGGTGAATCCGTTGTCCTGTTTTTTGGGGTTCGCATTGAATAGGTTCATTGGTGTACAGAAAGTAAATTTCATGGCAGTCAGTTTTTGTTCCAGTCAATTATTGCGTCGTTCTCTGTGGCGCTTCCTGTGGCAGCTGATGGTGTTAACGCTGCTGATGGTGTTTGCTCTTCAGGGGTGGGCGAATATCAGGATTGATTCTGCCGGGAGCAGTAAAGAAAAGATTGCAGCCACCATCAGGCAGAGTCTTTTAGGGCCGGGGGTAGAAATCAGCAATGTTAAGCTGGTCAGATACAGTAAAAGCCGGGTAGGGCTGTTCTCTAATGGTGGCAGTGTTCCTGACTTTGATATTGAAAAAGGACTGGTGTTGTCAACCGACAGCGTCAAAAAGCTGGAGGGCACTGCCAAAAACCAGTTTAATGAAGGTCAGATTGATGAAGAGCTTGGCGGTGAACCCGACACTGACACTTTTTCGTCTAAGTACCAAGATGCAGACCTGAGAAAAATAATGGGGTCTGACATCGGGCAGTATGACCTGCTGGTGGTGACCTTTGATCTGAAACCACAGCGGGACAATATTACCGTCGATTTTCAGTTTGGCTCCGATGAGTATGAAGAGTTTGTGGGGTCACAATATGTCGATGCCTATGGTTTTTTTATAAGCGGTGAGGGTATCAACGGGGAGTTTACCGATGGTGCGGTTAATATTGCGACACTCCCCAACGGTGAAATGGTGTCAACCAACTTCGTTAACCATGGGGATTGGGGGACGTTTTGTAAATACAGGAGCAATATCGAGAGGTGCAAAAAGATTAAACATGATTTTTTCAATACCCATTACTATCACAGCAATGTTCAAAAAGTTGGAAAAAGTGTAACGCCAAGAAAAACTGACAGGATGAAGCTGTTTGGCTGGACAAAAAAAGTCCGCAGTCGTCTACCTGTTAAAGCCGGTAAAACCTACAAATTTAAAATTGCTATCGCTAACGGTTCAGACCGAAAGTATGACAGCAGCGTCTTTATCGAAGCCTTCAGAAGCCAGCGCAAGTTCAGCGGTGCAGTGTATGAACACAGAACCGGAGCCGTCGACAGAAACAAAATAACACCCTTTGCCAACGCCAGGGTACACCTGTTTAACGACAAGGGTCAGGTGGTTCAAACGACAAACACCACAAAAGCTGGCGAATATACCTTTTTTGTTAATGACGCAGGTGCTTACACGGTGGCGGTAGACGCTGCCAGGCTTGGGTCCCGTGCTGATATATTGCCGGAACAAACCTGGGCAGGCGTTGGGGCTGTTTGCGCAGATGGTCGTGGTGGCACCCGAACATTGAAGCAGGCTGGTTATTGTTATGGTGGAAGAAACGCGGGAGAAACTGACCAGATAGGAACCAGGCCTAATCGGGATAAAGCTCAGCATATTATCCATATACCGGCTGGAAACGCTGAAGGCAATCATCTTGATTTTGGATTCAGCTACGAGTTAGTGACTCATGCAAAAGACACTGGTCAGGGTAGCCTGAGGCAGTTCATCACCAATGCAAACTTTAGAAAAGCCCGAAACATGCTGTTTGTGCCAGTGGTTCCTCAAAATAATGAACGGGGCTGGAAAATAACGCTTGCAAGGCCGTTAACGCCATTACTTACCCCCAATACGGTTATTGATGGCAAAGCCTGGAGTTTTGCACAACCGGACCAGGAGGAAGCATTAACGCCAAAAAACGTAAGAACCGGATACAGTGCCGGAATAAACCATTATCCGCTGAGTGATTTCCGTAGTCCGGATCTTGAAATTACGGGATCCAGAGGGAGGTATACCATTCTATTGGAAGCGAATGGTCAGACATTGCGAAATACCGCCATAACCAGTCCTGTGTCAGCAAACCAGATCATCGGCGTTAAGGTAAAGGAAGGTATCTCAGGTATTCAGATCAACAACAATTTTATTGGCGTAAATTACAGCGGGCAGTTCGAAAAAAAACAAACACTCTATGCAGGTGTTGAAACCGGTGATCGCAGCGACGTGAACATCAGCCATAACCTGATTATTGGAACCCTCCTTACTGGCATGAATTTCAGAGGCTCCGGACATATTGAGTACAACCTGATTCTGGATAATGGCACCATCGGTATTACCAGTGATGGCATTTCACTGCAAAGTACGTCTCCCTCTGAAACGGGCAGGAATGTCATTATCACTAAAAACCATATTAATGGTGCTAGCGGCGTTGCCCTTGAAGGCTGGCGCTTTATTAAACCTGAGCGGTTGTATATTACTGACAATACGCTGTCTGGCAGTGGGCGGGCTCAGAAGTCTACCCATGGTGAAGGTGCTGGTTTGCGCCTGCAGGCACGGTCTGATGGTGGCGACAGGGTCAAGGTATCCGGCAACCTGATTGAGAACAATAGCGGACCGGGCGTGGTGATTTCGAACATGGATAATGTATTGAGTCGCACAGCAAGGGGCAACTGGATTACTGGTAACCTGTTCAGGAGCAATCGCGTCAATGGCGTGGATATGCCCATTGACCTTTCGGTGAAAACCGCAGCTGGCGACGGCCCTACTGAAAACACTGGCCAATACGAAGACGGCTGGCCCAACCGGGGTATTGATTCGCCGGTGATTCATCATGCTTACATTTCTGATGACAAGCTGGTACTTGAGGGGAGCCTGATGAATGAGGCGATTTCCCCAGCAAGCGTTGAGTTTTATAAGAAGACAGGGGGTGAATATCGGCCACTGTTTATACGTTCAGAAAACGACATGCGCACCGGAAATGATGCTAAAAACCAGTCCAGTTACGGAGCTCGCTATCGTCGCAACGATGGGAAAATGCTGGAGAAAAAACGGTTTCATATAGAACTTCCATTGCCTGAAGCAAAGGTAAAAGACGGTGATCAGATAACCGCTATCCTGATTGACAGCCAGAGGAATACCTCTGAATTTGGCACTGTAACAACCGTTGTCAGGGCGGGAAAGATTCGTACTTCGTTATGGCATGATCTGAACAGCAATGGTAAGCGGGAACCGGGGGAGCCGGGAATTGCCGGGATTAAAGTGGAGCTGTCTTATTTCGACAAAAAATCGTCAACGTTATCTGTGGTAGAGGTGCTCGAAACCGACAAGGATGGAACGTTTAACCTTGATGGTGTTCCGGCGGGGGAATACCAGCTTAATGTAATTCCCGGACAGCCGATGCTGGCTGGTTACCAGCTGGCTCCCGGAAGTAAAAACCCGGCTCCGGTTAAGGTTCAGGCGGGTCAGTTATCCAGAGTTGGCTTTGGTTATATTGAAGGTACTCCTGAATTTGAATTCACACTAAACCATCGTCGTGTTGTTATTCCCGGCACCGCTGTCAGTTTTCAGCACCGGCTGGTCAGTTCCTTTGACGGCAACGTGGTGCTGAAGCCTGAATGGATCAGTGAGTCTGGCCAGCAAAGCGTTGACTGGCCCATTGGGTTAAAGCAAGTGAACTGTAATGGGGAGTCTGACGGCGGTTCTTCGATATCAGCCCCTCTTGACCTGAAAAAAGGGCTGCCTGTTTGTATTCAGGCCAATAGTTTTGTACCGCCTAATGCGCCCTACGGTTTACAGGCATTAATGAATATTACCGCTGAATTCCGGAAAAGTGGTCAGGTGTCGGATGAGCCACCATTGATCGCCAGAGTGCAGAATCACCTGACGGTTTCCGATCAGAAAAGTGATCAGCTGGCATTAAAAAAATGGGTCGAGAATATAAGTCTTAAAGAGGGTAAAACCACATCGAACAAGGCCGGTTCCGGAGATACTCTGCAATACACTGTTGAATTTACCAATGCGGGTGCAATGCCACTGAAACAGCTCGATATCATTGACAGCACACCGGCTTTTACGACGCTGGCCGAGCGTATTCATTGTCCACAGGTATTACCGGATGGTCTCACCAGTTGCGAAGAAGTGTTGCCCGGAAAGTCTGAAAACAGTGTTGGGTACACCGGTAAACTGATCTGGCGTTTTTCTGGCAGCCTCTTACCGGGTCGAACAGGGAAGATTCAGTACAAGGTAAGAGTGGAGTGATATCAGGCGGTAGCTAATTGCAAGCATAATGATAATGATTTGCATTAGTCTGACTGATTGGCTAGTATATTCCGCGCTGTGGAGCAGGGATGTTCAAAGCTATCTCCTGTTACATTGCTATTTGTTGGCTATTTTAGCCACGTTCAGGTGTCTGAACAGTGAATCGTAAAAAAGGATTCGCCTGATCAGGTACCTGTTGTCATTGTGGGCTGACGGAGGTTAGTCAGTACCACAGAAGTCGACAACCGGCTCCCGCACGGACGCCAATACTGATAACGCACACATGAAATTTTCCAAGCATTCCCTGGCGCTGGCTATTATGGCGGCCTCGGTTTCTGTTGCCCACGCACAGGCAGAAACCTCTTCTGACGATCACTCCGGTAAACACTATCAGCCAACTCTGCTGAATCAGGTGACGGTATCGGCTACGCGGACAGAAAAGCAGTTAAAAGATATTGCTGGCTCCGTCGTTGTGGTGGATGAAGAGCAAATTGAAAAGAACATGGCTACCGATATCAAGCATCTGGTGCGTTATGAGCCGGGGGTGACGGTTGGCTCTGATGGTCGGAGTGGTTCCGAAGGCTTCAATATCCGGGGCATGGACGGCAACCGGGTTAAGATCATGGTGGATGGGGTTGATCAGCCTCAGCAGTTTAAAGCCACGGGGGCCAACGCCCTTCGCTCTCAGAGAAACTTTGTTGACGTAGACTCCCTGAAAGCGGTGGAAATTGTTAAAGGGCCATCGTCTAGTCTCTATGGCGGTGATGCTATTGGTGGCATTGTGGCTTTCCAGACCAAAGACCCTGAAGATTACCTGAAGCTAGAAGGTGATGATACCGCAGCGTCTGTCAAAGGGGCTTACACCAGTGCCGATAAGGGACTAGCGACGACTTTTACTCTTGCTAACCGTACCGGTGATCTGGAAAGCCTGCTGATTTATACCCACCGGAAATACAATGAGACCAAAACTCACAGCGGTCTGGATGTGAATGGTGAAAGCCGGGGTAAGGCTGACCCGATGGATTTTGTTGGTGGGAACCTGCTCGGTAAGCTCCGCTATCAGCTAAACGACAATCATCGTATTGGTCTGGATGCTGAGTATCAAAAAAGTAAAAGCGACATTGCCCTGAAATCTGGGCTTGGGGGAACGATACCGGTTAATACGACGGGCAATGATAAGAAGGAACGCAAGCGGATTGGTGTTTTTCATGAGTGGGAAGCATCAGTAGTGGCTTTTGATCGAATGAGATGGCAATTAGACTGGCAGGACTCCCAAACAAAACAAATTACTGATATTCCAGCTTATACGAATATTATCATTCCGAAACCACATCGCAAACTGGACTATCGATACAGGGAAAAATCTCTGAAACTGAGTACACAGTTTGAGAAGACTTTTGCAACTGGGGATATTAGCCATAATCTTGTTTACGGTGCGGATATTAGGAAAGTTAAGTTAACCAGTACTCGGAAAACATTTTTAGTGGATGAGAATAAGATCGATCCAGATGCAGCCGAATTCTATGCTCCTGAAGTAGATAACCTGTCTTATGGTCTGTTTGCCCAGAATGATATGCAAATCACTAAAAGGTTCAAACTGAGTCCGGGATTACGTTATGACAGTTTTGACTACAAACCCAAAGGTAAGACTGACGATGGCAAAGAAGCCAAGCGTAGTAAGGGTGATAAGCTGACAGGAAGGCTGGGTGCTATCTATGATCTGAACGACAATCTGTCAGTATTTGGGCAGTTGAGCCAAGGATTCAAAGCGCCTGGCATCTACGAAATGTACTACACCACCCCCAAAGGGTGGTCAAATAAGATTTTGGCTAACCCGAATCTAAAGCCAGAGGAAAGCAATAGCATTGAATTGGGTTTTCGTGGAGATCATAGGGTTGGCAGTTTTGAGCTTACCGGTTTCTTCAACCGCTACAAAAACTTCATTGATTTGAGAACCGTAGAAGAAAAATTTTTATCTACTACTAATCAACACCAGAACATTAGTAAAGCTGAGATCAAAGGTGTCGAGTTCCGTGGTGAGCTCTGGCTCGATGAAGCCTTCAATGCTCCAGCAGGTACCAGCCTGAGAACCTCTATTGCCTACGCTCGGGGTAAAAATAAGGAAAATGACAAGGCATTGAACTCTGTAGCCCCTCTGACCGCTGTCCTTGGCTTGGGCTATGATGACGTTTCCGGTAACTGGGGTGGTGAACTGGCTTGGACTTTGGTGAAAGGCAAGTCGGCTTCTGACATTGATCATTCTGATGTCAAGCAGGGCTCTAAAAAGCAGTTCAACCCTGCCGGTTACGGCATCGTTGATCTGACCGCTTACTACCATCCAATGGATAACCTGACCCTGAGAGCCGGTCTGTTCAACATCACTGATAAAAAGTATCACCAGTGGCAGAATGTCCGTGGCCGTAACACCGACGACAAAGGACTGGATCGTTACACCCAGCCGGGTCGGAACTTCTCCGTCAGCGTCAAGTGGGATATCTGATCACCCTGCCACCATTCACGCTTGTGCAGCAGTCGCAAAAAGCTGTACAAGTGTGAAACAAACTTTGCACCATTATCCCTGCGCAGGCGGGGAGCCACTTCCCCAACCTTGCCTAATCCTCATTTCATATTGAGAAGACTTTTCTTATTCGCAGGGAACTATTCTGAGCTAGAATGTACAAAATTTTATACGCAGTGCTAGGAGCCTGTCGGACTTGTAACAAGTCCAGAAAAGAAGGCGGCATCATAACCCTGCTGCCTGTTTAAGCTACTGTGCAAGCTGTTCTCACAACCGCCACTCTTACCCGTAAATAGTAAAACATCGCCCAAAAAGCTCTGTATGCAGCCAGAAGTTGAATCATAAATAACCAATTTTCAATGTCCGCCATCGCCATGGCAAACATTTTCTTCAGATTGAAGCCTGTGCAGAGCAGATCCCATTCAGCAGACACCTCTGCAAAGCCTCGAACCAGAAATTGGCGATACCCCATCACTTCTTTCTGTATTCCAAAGGTTGGTTCAATCGTACTTTTCCGCAAGGCATAAACAGCCCGACCTTCTTTTGTCTGCAGCCGCCAACGCATCAGGTCTAATGCTGTTACATCGTCGCCTTCCGGCATAGGATCATCAGGTTTAAAGCGCTCCATCAAAGGTTTATTGTGGGCATCACGCTTCTCTGCGATATACGCAGTTGCGCCATAGTTATCCACAGCTGACACATTACTCTCACTGAAGTAGCCTGTGTCTGCCAGGATCGCTTCGGGCTTGCCAAGTTCGTCTTCACGAGTTGCCAGTTCTTCAAGGGCTGGCTCTACCTGCTGTTTGTCGTTTGTTGCCTGAGTAATGTGTTTTTCTACGATCAGTCCGCTTTCAACATCAACTGCAGCCTGCGCATTATAAGCTTGTTCATAACTGCCGCCTGATGTTGGCATGATGCGGGAATCACGATCTGTCAGATTGACCTGGTCTTTGTCTCTTGGGTCTGCCTCTGGGGCTTTGGGTTCTCTACCCCTCGGCTTTTTTCCAGACTCCCTGATCGCTTCCCTGCGAGCCACTTTTTCCTCATATTCTTCCAGCTCGTATTGGTATCGCTCCTCAGCGCGACGCTCTATTTCTGCTTTTGCTTCGGCAATAACAGCAAGGCGATCTTCCCTACGCTTGAGCTCCTCTGGAATAGAAAGCTCTTCAGGCTGCTCTTCTGCATCGGCTTTCTCTGCCATTTTCAGGAGCTCATCCACCTCAGACTTGAGCTGTTTTTCCAGCTTGCAGGCATACTCGTAGCTGAGGGCTTTGTGTTTGCTGGCATTCGCTTTCATTTTGGTGCCATCCAGACTGATGGTTCCCATTTTTAACCACTGGGCTTCTTTAGCGATCATTAGAATCTGGGTAAACAGGTTGCTGATTTCCTTGCGAAACCGCTTCCGGAAAGCATTAATACTGTCATGATCTGGGTGTTCATTGGCACAGATATAGCGGAAAGCAATAGAGTCGTGAGTAGCCTTCTCCAGCTTTCGGCTGGAAAAGACACCTGTCGCATAGCCATAAAATAACAGCGAGAGCATGAGCGATGGATGCCAGGCTTTGGAACCTCTACCGCTGTAGGACTTGATGAACGGATCAAGATCGAGCTGCTCGACGACCTCTACAACAAAACGGGCGAGATGACGTTCCGGCAAATAATCATCGACACTGGCGGGAAACATGTCTGGAATACTGCGGTCAACGGGTCTGAAAGTCCATCTCTTCATTTGTCAGAGGTTGCTTGCTTGAAAAGTGATTATTGGCAATTATGCCAGATTTTTGCTCTAAGTCCGACAGGCTCCTAGACTATTGAGTAACGAAAAGCCGATAAAGTGGATGGGAAGTGCTCTGGATGACCTGCTCCAGTTTCCTGATCCGGCTAAACGAGAAGCGGGTTACCAGTTAAGCCGTATACAGAATGACCTGGAGCCGGAGCACTGGAAAGACTTTAAAATGGTTGGCGCAGGGGTGAAGGAAATCATCATTTCTGAGGATGGTGATGCTTTCCGTGTAATGTATGTCGCCAAATTTGAAGAAGCGGTATACGTACTGCACAGTTTTCAGAAAAAAACCCAGCAGACCAACAAGCAGGATAAACAGATCGCCAGCCGACGTTATAAACAAGTTGTTGCTGAGCGTAGTAAAAAGAGGAAAGGTGGATGAGTAAACGGATTATTGGTCATACGACCCCTACAGGTGGCAATGTATTTTCTGACTTGGGATTCTCCCCTGAGGAAGCTGAGAAATTAAAAGCAGACTCAGATCTTAAAATCAAAGCAGATCTAAAAATTCAGCTGATGACAGAAATTACGAAGACCATTCAGGAGCGTCACCTTAAACAGGAGGAGGCGGCCCTGCTGATGAATGTAAACAGACCCAGAGTCTCTGATGTGATGACAGGAAAAGCCAGCAAATTTACTATTGATGCATTAGTGGTAATGCTACAAAGGCTAGGAAGGTCTGTAATCCTGAAGATTGCCTGATTCTGCGCACTCAACCATAAAGTATCAGTCGGCAGGCGCTGATCAAAACATGGATCGTTGACATGATCAGGAGTCAGCACTCCTGACCATGCTCCGCCATCATCATTGACTAAAGCCACAGATTAATTCCCACCACAATAATAAACAGTATCACCACCACGCCGGTCAGGGTCATTAGAGTTTTTAGAGTGTCTCTCATAATTACCACCGAACAGTCAATGGTCACTAGCTTATTCAAGGCAGGCTGATTGTCGTAGGAGAGTTTGGTAATTCCCGTGTTTTGAATTGTAAGTGTGATTTGCACGACTGTACCGTATAGAAACTTGTATAAATGTACAGTAAGCTGTTTTTTTAATAGCGTGTCTGAGAAGAGTTCTACATGGCCATACTTCTGGGTATTGATCCTGGTTCCCGTATCACCGGCTATGGCGTTATCGAGGAGGTCGGTAACCAGTGTCATTATGTGGCTTCAGGTTGTATCCGTGTTCGGGATGCTTCACTGCCGGAAAAACTGCAACAGATTTACGACAGTGTTTCGGCCCTGGTGGAGCAGTACTGCCCGCAAAGTGTGGGAATAGAGCAGGTGTTTATGTCACGTAATGCCGACTCGGCATTAAAGCTTGGGCAGGCGCGGGCGGCGGCGATTGTGGCGGCTGTCAATCATAAGCTGGAAGTGGCGGAGTATTCTGCCCGTCAGGTCAAGCAGGCCGTGGTAGGTAAGGGTTCGGCGGATAAGCATCAGGTTCAGCACATGGTGACTTCGATTCTGAAACTCAGTTCAACACCACAGGCAGATGCTGCCGATGCGCTGGCGATAGCCCTTTGCCATGCCCATACCCGTGCCAGTCTGGTGAGAATGGCAGGAGTGAGCGGAACAAGAAATCGTCGCCTGACCGGAAGATAGTTCAGTCTGAATGGCTTAGTCTGAATAGCTCGGTCTAATTTGGGTGAGCGCATAAGTGGAAGGCGGCACAACACAACAGCAGATCCAGAATCTGCTGGGGTTTATAGATCTGCTTCAGTTGCTTCCAGTGTTGCTCGCTGATGGTCTGTTCTCGATAAAGCGCTTCTGTAACACGCAAAACCAGTGCTTCCCGGCTCTCCCAGCCGCTGGATATCTGGCCTTTCGCAACCCGTTCAAGATCGCTGGCCTGCAGTCCGGCATCCAGGGCGCAACGGGCAATATCGGGTATCAGATGACGGGCACCAGCGAGATGCGCACTGCGCAGGGCGCTCAAAGCTCTGTCTCTTACAGGCAGGCTGGTATAGCCCTGCATATAACCAGTGAAACTGCGGGCAGGTGGCTGAAGGGTGGGGGCGCCTTCCTGTTTATGAGCCATATCGTTCAGCAGGATACGTTGTGACACGATAAAAGGAATCGGTATGGCTCCGCCGTCAATAGCCGGGTGGTATTCACTGGCAAGACCTGCGCTGGGAAGCAGTTGCCACAATGCGTTGAAGAAGGTCTTGAGTCTTTCCATAAGCGTATTCCGGAATGCGTGATTTTAATGCGTTAGTTGTTTTAGAGCTGGCGGAAAATACAAAGTTCGTAGCAGGCAGGTCATTGTTAGACATTCTTACGCTCTGGTCAGTCTGCGGGACGCTAAGAGGTTGAAAATGATAGGAAGAATCCGTGGAACTCTGGTAGAGAAACAGCCCCCTTATTTGCTGGTGGATGCCGGTGGGGTGGGTTATGAAGTCGAAGCGCCGATGTCGGTGTTTTTTCAGCTTCCGGAGGCGGGTGCGGAAGTGGTTTTGTTCACGCATTTTGTGGTGCGTGAAGATGCCCAGCTGCTTTATGGTTTCGGCAGTCGTGAAGAGCGGGAGCTGTTTCGAACCCTGATTAAAGTGAATGGAGTGGGGCCGAAACTGGGGCTGACCCTGTTGTCAGGGATTGATGCACAGACTTTTGTACGCTGCGTTCATGAAAATGACAGTGCCACTCTGGTGAAGCTGCCGGGTGTTGGCAAGAAAACAGCGGAGCGCCTTATTGTTGAAATGAAGGACAAGCTCGACCGCTGGCAATCTTCACCACTTCTGGATGGTAAGCCCATGATTGTGGGTAGCGCTATGGCAGAAGCTGCCCGTGATACCGAACAGGAGGCTGTCAGCGCTCTGGTGGCTCTGGGCTACAAGCCGCAGGATGCCAGTAAAGTGGTTGGTAAAGTGTTTGTGGAAGGTATGGAAGCGGAAGAAATCATTCGTCAGTCGCTGAAAAGTATGATCTAAAACCTGCGTCAACTATCTCTCTGGTGAAGAGTTTGTTGACGCAGGAGTCTGTCAAATCTGCTCTGTATGAAGTTTTGATGCTTTTTTGTGGTGATTCATCTGGTGCGGCAGCAGCCTGATCAGATCAATCACCACGATCAGGGTTGCAGCCCAGATTAAACCATAAGTGACCCATTGTGCCGCTTCAAACGATTCCTGCAACAGGGCTATTGCGACCACAAAGATAAGAGCAGGCTCCAGATAAGACAAGAGTCCAAACAGGCTGAAAGGCAGTTTGCTGGAGGCGTTGACATACATCAGCATTGAGCAGACCGAGATAATGCCAAACAGAGGCAGCAGGAACCACAGGGAAGGTGTGTTCTTTACCAACAAGGTGAACTCGCTGCTTTGCAACAGAAAGTAGAGGGCAAATGGCAGAAAGATTGACTGCTCGAAGAGCATGATGGTGATCACGCTGGCTTTTACTTTCCGGCGTACCATGAAGTAAACCGGGTAAAGCCCGGCAACCACCAGAGACACCCAGGGCAGCTGCCCCTGTTGCCACAGTTCAACAGCCACTCCGGTCACTGCCAGGGCACTGGCCAGCTTCTGGGACAGGCTCAGCTTTTCGCCATAAAACAACCAGCCGGTCAATGCCAGTGTCAGAGGTAACAGGAAATAGCCCAGTGCCAGCTCTTTGGTTTGCTGGTTGACCGGCGCCCAAACAAACAGCCACCACTGGATGCCGACCAGTGCCGTGCCGGGTATCAGAAACAACAGGTTACGGCGATGGCTGAGCATTTTTTTCACATCATGCCATTGATCGCTTAGCGTAATGGTGATCATCAGGCACAGGCTTCCGGTCAGCATGCGTACCCAGAACAGCTGGTTGCCACTGATATAAAGCTGTTGTACCAGCCATGGTGTCAAGCCGAACAGGATGGAGGCCATCACTGAACAGGTGAGCCCACGACCGTATTGATAGTGAGATGGACTGGATATCTGGTTCATACGTACTGATTAAAACCTGAAAGGCACTTTGAAAAGCCAACGGGATACAAAGGATAGCGAAAATTTTCAGCTGCGATTCGTTTTCTGACAACGAAATGATACGCTGAGGGGATTCTATAGCAGGCTTTGAAATGATTGAAGCAGATCGATTGATATCAGCGGCACCACGCCCTGTTGAGGAAGCGCAGGATCGGGCGATCCGTCCGGTTAAACTGGTCGACTATGTAGGTCAGCCAAAAGTTCGCGAACAGATGGAAATCTTTATTCAGGCTGCCCGTCTGCGTCAGGATGCCCTGGACCATACCCTGATTTTTGGCCCGCCCGGACTGGGTAAAACCACGTTGTCTCATATTCTTGCCAATGAGATGGGCAGTAATATTCGTTCCACGTCAGGGCCGGTACTGGAAAAAGCAGGGGATCTGGCAGCGCTTCTGACCAACCTGGAACCTAATGATATTCTCTTTATTGACGAGATTCACCGGTTGAGTCCCGTGGTAGAAGAAGTGTTGTATCCAGCCATGGAAGACTATCAGCTGGATATTATGATCGGTGAAGGACCTGCTGCCCGCTCTATTAAACTGGATTTGCCGCCGTTTACTCTGGTGGGGGCTACCACCCGGGCAGGCTTGCTGACATCGCCACTGAGGGATCGGTTTGGTATCGTTCAGCGGCTTGAGTTCTACAGTATTGACGACCTGACTCATATTGTGGAGCGTTCTGCCGGAATACTGGGGGTAGAAATTGAAGAGGTGGGAGCCAGAGAAATTGCCAGACGTTCCCGTGGTACTCCCCGTATTGCTAACCGGTTGCTGCGCCGGGTGCGTGACTTTGCGGAAGTGAAAGGCAGTGGCCTGATTGACCAGTCTACGGCAGATGCCGCATTGAATATGCTGGATGTCGATGCCAGTGGTTTTGACCATATGGACCGGCGTCTGCTGCTGGCTATGATTGAGAAGTTTGATGGTGGCCCTGTCGGGGTAGACAGCCTGGCAGCCGCCATCAGCGAAGAGCGCGATACCATTGAAGATGTACTCGAACCCTATCTTATCCAACAGGGCTTCATCATGCGCACACCACGTGGCAGGATGGTCACCAGGCATGCCTATACGCATTTTGGCCTGGGCGCCAAAGAATAACCGTTGCTGATCTGTCAGGGGGGGACTTCTATCCCCCTGCGAGCATTTCTGAGAGCGAGAAGCCTCTTCACTTTCCATAGCCTTTCCATAGCCTTTCCTGCACTTCTGTTGATACCCGTTTTTTGTCGGTCAGATTAAATTCAGTTGGCTGGAGTCCCGTTAACTGTCTATGTTGTGACTTGACCTCAATTTACTAGCCAAAGGACGCAGCGTACGGGCAGGCAACTGTTTTTTTAGCTGCAACAATCTCCTCTGCTCATTGCAGGCACTTTCTCCGTTGGGGGAATCATGTATTGAGGCTGGAGCAGAATCCGGGGCGCAAAACGTATCAAACGATTTATGTCTACCTCAATCAGGCAAAAGATTACGTTATTTACCCTTGCACCTGCTGTCGTTTTCTACAGCCTTGTGACGGCTGTATACCTTTATTTCACCTTTCATGCCGCTTCTGTGGAAATCAGTCACAGTCACCTGGAGCAGAGCCTTCGTTATGCCAGTGTCATCGACGGACATTTGCAGGGAATACATCTGGCGGGCAAGAGTCTGGGGCTGCTGCTGGATCAGCAACCTTCATCGGAGAACCTGAGTGCAGTGCCTGTAAATGCATCAAAATTGCTGGGGAATGCACGACTGGTGCTGGGAGTTGGGCTGACCTTTCCTTCTCAGCCGGAAAAAAATCGTTACTGGAATAAACGTGCAGATCTGTTTTCCAAAATGCCTGACCATTATTCCGTACCTGATCTGCCTGAAGCGCTTTTACAGGAATATCTTAATGGGCAGCGAGTTAAACCGGACTGGCATGTTAACCGTGTTTCCAGCCAGTCTGCGGTGTTTCGCTCTACTTATATGGTGCCGGTATCGTTTCGTGATGGTGCCTTCGCAGTATTGCGGATTGATATTGATGGCTCTCTTTTAACGGCTCCGTTGATTTGGGCAGACACAAGAACCCGGCTGGTCATACTCGACCGGCAGGGTATAACGGTTTACGCAAACAGTATTTTTCTGGAGAAGAACAGGGAACTGCGTACTTTAATTAACAGCGGACCTTGTGACGGTTACAGTCAGATCAACGCGACCCGTGAAGATACCGGTGAACTGGTTGATTTTATTACCCGCCCCATTAAAACCCATTTGGGTAAGCCGCCCTGTGCTGTTTTTGATGAGGCATTCCGGCGGGTGACGGATAACAGGCAATCTATTAATTTCAGGGTGGAGGTGCGCGGCGTAAAGAAGTGGGTCACTGCTACCCCAATTCCTTCTACTGGCTGGTATTTCAGTATCAGCATTCTGGAAGAGAGCATTCTGCAGCCCATTGTTCGTCAGGCGGTAATCAGTGTAAGCCTGATTGCGCTGGTGTTGATTCTGACCATGTTTAGCCTGTGGGCGGTATCTGGCCTGATTACGCGCCCACTGAACAGGCTGAAGTCGCAGATGAACGAATTTGCCACGCCTTATGGTCTGAATTCGGATGACCGTCATTGTGATGAGGCGGCCAGTCTGGATTACAGCTTCAATATGCTACTGCAGAGGCTACAGGATCGTGAGCGGTCGTTGCAAAAAGCCAGGGTGAACAATATCGGTCATCTGGTTCAACAGCTTAAAGGTCAGTATTTTTATTTTAATCTTGATTCGGGCGGAGTCGTGACTTACGTCAGCCCTTCTATCAAGGCCATCCTTGGTTATGGTGAGCAGGAGTTCGCCGGCAGGATGCACCTGTACCTGTCGCCTTCCGGATTGAACCGGGGGTTTTCTGATAAGCTTTCCGCGCTGGTATCCGGTCAGTGGGAAGAAGCCTTTGAAGTGGAAATGGTGCATAAGGATGGCAGTGTCCGCCGGGTGGAACTGTTCTGCACGACTCATGAAAAGCCGGTAACGGTAGCCGGTGAAGACTCTGTAAAGCACGGGCAGGTGCCGGTTGTTATTGAGGGCATGGCGAACGATATTACAGAACGTACTAACGATACCGAGAAGTTCAGACAGTTGATTGCATCAGCTCCGGATGCAACCGTGATTTGTAATCAGGACGGTATTATTTCACTGGTCAACCGGAAGGTCACGGAGCTGTGTGGCTTTATCGAGTCACAACTGGTAAACATGCCTTTGGCTCTGCTGGTGGCTCCCGAACGACGCTATGGCGAACCCTTGCTGGCTCCGGTTGATCCTGCCAGACCTGAATACCATTGTGTTGATGAGTATCTTACAGAAGGGATTACTGAGTCAGGGCGTCGTTTTCCCATGGAGGTGTCCAGCAATGTACTGGAAACGGCAGAGGGAAAGCAAATTTCCATTGTTCTGAGAGATGTCACGGAACGCAAGCGCATTGAAGGAGAGCTGGTTCAGGCCAAGACCAGCGCGGAACAGGCGAGTCAGGCCAAATCAATGTTTTTGTCCAATATCAGTCACGAATTACGTACCCCGCTCAATGGTGTGTTGGGTTATGCGCAGCTGCTGTTGGCGGACGCCCGGGTGCCGGAACGTTATCGGGATACCCTGTCTTCACTGGAAGAGTGTGGGCTACACCTGATGACCTTGATTAACGATATTCTCGATATGACCAAAATTGAGAGCAGTGGTGTTGAGCTGGACTCTCAACCTTTCGTGCTTGAGAGAATGTTGAGTACTGTACGAGCAAACGTTAAGGAAGTTGCCCGTTCAAAAAATCTGTTTCTGGACGTGGATGTTGACCCGAACATCAGCCCGGAAGTTGTCGGTGACAGTGTGAAGCTGCGACAGGTATTGATCAATCTCATGGGTAATGCCGTTAAGTTTACCGACAATGGCAGTGTTATGCTGCGGGTGAACAGAGAGCGTCGACGGCTCAGTTTTGCCGTGATAGATACTGGAACGGGTATCAGTGCAACGGATCAGGCCCGGCTGTTTAAGCCCTTTGGTCAGCTCAAATCCGGGCGTAAGCAGGGAGGAACCGGTCTGGGGCTGGCGATCAGCTACCGTCTGGTTAAGGCGATGGGCGGGGAGTTGAAAGTGTCCAGCCAGTTGCATCGCGGCAGTAAATTCTACTTCAGTCTTCCTTATTTGCCGGTAACGGTGGATGCCGGATCGGCTGTGGAGCATAAGCTGGAGCAGCCCGGAGTACCAGAGGATTATCATAATCGACGTATTCTGGTGGTCGATGACAGCGAAACCAATCGGGATATGCTCAGTAATGCCCTGCGCAGTGCGAATTTTATAGTAGAAGAGGCTGCGGATGGGACTGAAGCTGTCGAGCAGTGCAAGCAGTACCATTATGATCTGGTGTTAATGGACCTGAAAATGCCGGTCATGGACGGCGTGACGGCAACCCGGCTGATTCATGAGCAGTCAGATAACGAAGCGCTCAGTGTGATAGCGGTTTCAGCCAGTGTATCGGACGCGACCCGTGAGAGCGTTGGCAGTGCTGGAGTGTGCGACTTTATCAGCAAACCCGTCCGCTTCAGTGAACTGTTCAGCAAAATCTATCGCTGGATAGGGGAAGGCGCTGATACTCAGCACAGCAAAACCTGCGACACCGATTATACTGACGTGTCGCTGGAAGATGTTGAAATGATGCTGTCGAGTATTTCTGCCTGTCTTGATATCGGTGATGTCAGTTCTCTGAACGATCTGGCAGAACAGTGGTCAACAAATAATAAGGGCCTGGGACATTATCCGGGGCAGATCAAACAAAGCTGTGGAGCGCTGGATCTGACCGGATTGGAAAGCATCAGGGAAGAATTACTGGGTCGATTACGAGCTGCTGATCGCTCAAGAGAGGTCAATAATGATGAAGGATATAGAGAGACCTGAACACAGATATAGGCTGTACGGCGTATTATTGATACTGACCATGTTGGTCGCTGGTTGCAGTAATAATGTCCGGGTTGATGCCCAGCCATCGGCTCCCGGTGTCTTTGGGGACGGTTTTTCACTGTCTGAAACATCCTGCCACAGAGTCACGGGTGGGACGGCTGAGCTGCCGATTGACCAGTACCATGCCGGACGGTGCTATGAGCAGGGTGTCGGAGTGCCAGCCTCTATGGAGCAGGCCTTCAAGTACTACACCATGGCTGCCCGCTGGGGTATTCCTGAGGCGCAGGAAGCCCTGAGACGATTTGGCCAGCCGGTGCCGCAGGCTGATATGCTGCAGCGCCAGCAGGGTATGGAACAGAAATTGCAGCAGGACCGGCGCAATGAAAACCTGCAGAAACTTGAACGAGAACACATTGATGCCATTCGATGGCGCGGTTACCATGCACCTTATCACTATCACCACCGGCGCTATCACCACCGGCGGTGTCACTGGTGCTACTAGTACATCGTTTCATTCAAACCGTATTCTGGTAGATGGCTTCAATGCCTTCTACGCGCTATGTGAGTATGCCATCAAAGTCTTTCAAGGTTTTCAGCGATCTGGTTTAATGACCTTACTGAATATATGAGTACACTGTCGTGAGTTCTGACGCCCCTTTTTCCAGCCTTCAGCGGGTTTATTACGAAGACACTGATGCTGCTGGTATTGTTTACCATGCCAATTACCTCAAATTTATGGAACGCGCTCGTACTGATTTGTTGCGGCATATTGGTATGGGGCATCAGGTCATGAGTGAATTGGGCAGAGTGTTTGCGGTGACCAGTGCTGATGTTCGTTTTCGTCACCCGGGCAGACTGGATGACGAAATATCTGTAACTGTAGAAATTTCTGAAGTAAAGCGTGCCAGCCTTGTTTTTCGTCAGTCCGTCCTGCTCAATCAGGGGCTGAATAATGAGCGGGTACTGTGTACAGGAGAGTTTGTTGTCGCCTGTCTCGACAGCGCTTCAATGAAGCCTGTCAGTATTACAAAAGCCTTACGGAGTCTATGCCTGAATGTCAGCAACACGTCACAGGTTTGATGGTATGATACACCCTGTTTTTAAATTAACTGCAAGCGAGGTAATCAGTGGCTGATAGCATGTCCATATGGTCGCTGATCAGTAATTCCAGCTGGGTTGTGCTGTTAGTATTGCTGATGCTGATTGCGGCTTCTGTCGCTTCCTGGGTGATGATTGTTCAGCGTGGTTTGTTGATTCGTAACGCTCAGCAAAGCATGCTCGAATTTGAGGATCGGTTCTGGTCGGGTATGGACCTTTCCCAACTGTTCCGGGAATTGCAGGATAACGCCAGTCCGGACGAAGGTCTGGAGAATATTTTCAAGGCAGGCTTCCGTGAGTTCAGCCGCCTGCGCAGCCTGGGGACCTCGGAAGCGGATGCCGTTATGGAAGGCACCCAGCGAGCTATGCGGGTTGCCATTTCCAGAGAACAGGAGAAACTGGAAACCCATCTGCCATTCCTTGCCAGTGTCGGTTCAACCTGTCCTTACGTCGGCCTGTTCGGAACCGTTGTCGGGATTATGAACTCGTTCCGTGGACTGGCCCAGGTGCAACAGGCGACGCTGGCTTCTGTTGCCCCGGGTATTGCTGAAGCTCTGATGACTACAGCGGTTGGCCTGGTTGCAGCCATTCCGGCCGTTGTAGCTTATAACCGTTATGCGTCGCGGGTTGATGCCCTGCTCGCCAGCTATGAAACCTTTGCCGATGAGTTCCACAGCATTCTGCATCGTAAGGTTCACAGCCGTTCCAACCGACCAGAAGCGGGCTGAGGAGACTACTGTCTATGGCGCGCTCCAGAACAGGTCGCAAAGTGATGTCGGAAATCAATATGGTTCCGTTTATCGACATCATGATGGTATTGCTGGTTGCCTTTATGGTCAGTGCTCCAATGCTGACCCAGGGGCTGCAGGTCGACCTGCCAAAAACAACCAGTCAGTTAATACCCCTGGAAGAAGATATTGAAGCGTTGATTATTTCAGTCAAGGCGGATGGTGAATACTTCATTGATCTGGGGGCAGAACGGGAAGCTGCAAAAGGACTGGATGTGATTGCTGAAAAGGTGGGCAAGGTGTTGTCTGCCAGCCCCCGTACCCAGGTGTTGATCAAGGGAGATCGAAAGGTGGCTTATGGCTCTGTGATTGAGTTAATGGCAGGGCTGCAGTCAGCCGGTGTCGAAAATGTCGGACTGATTACTGATCCGGCGGAACTGGATCGGCAGGAAAACTAACGGCTGCTGCTGATGAAGAAAGTATTGAACCGGATACTGAACAAGGTTTTTCGTAAAGCAGCCTTTCGTGGCTACAGTTTTCCAGTTGTCGTCTCGCTTCTTTTGCACGCCTCATTATTACTGCTGCTAAGCACCAGCTGGTCGGTTGAGCGTCAGTTGAATATTGTTCCTCCCCGCAATATCAAGGCGAGTCTGGTTGAAACAGTGCAGTCTGCTCCGCAGCCCCGCCCCCAGCCGCAGGTAGACGACTCTGCTCGCAAAGCTCGGGAGGCTGCTGAGCGCAAGCGTCAGGAAGCTATTCGGGAAGAAAAGCAGCGTCGTCTGGCAGAGGAAAAACGCCAGCGGGAAATTGCCCTGCGAAAAGAGCAGGAAGCCCGGGAAAAAGCGAAAAAAGAAGAGGAAGCGCGTAAGGAACGGGAGCGTCAGCGCAAACTGGAAGCAGAAAGGAAGCGCCAACAGGAAGCTGAACGTCAACGCAAACAGCGGGAAGAAACACTGCGCCAGCTGGAACAGGAACGAATCCAGAGAGAGCAACAGGAAGCGGCAGCCCGGCAGGCTGCTGAACAGGCCGAGAAAGATGCGGCAGAGGTTCGCTATTACAGCGAGTTGCTGAATAACCTCATTGTTAATAACTGGAATCGTCCGCCCAGCGCCCGCAATAATATGACAGCATTGCTGCAGGTTACCCTGTCGCCATTTGGTGACCTGCTGGAAGTTAAGCTGCTGGAAGGCAGTGGCAGTGACTCTTTTGACCGTTCTGCGGTACAGGCCGTACAGCTTGCAGCGCCATTTCCAGAGTTAAAAAAGCTGGATCGCAGAATATTTGATGCCAGCTTCCGACGCTTTAATTTCAGGTTCAGGCCAGAGGATCTAGTTCGATGACTCGTTTGATGACTCGCTCGATAAATACGACAACGAGCCACTTTGACCCGGGGAGAGGGGGCACTATGACAACAGTCAGATGGTTTGCATCCTTTGCCCTGCTGCTTCTGGTTCAGCTGGCTCTGGCGATGCCGGCAAGGGCTGAGCTGACTATTGAAATTACCCATGGTAATGATCGTGCGGTACGCATGGCTGTGGCACCGTTCAGTTTTGACGGCAAGACAATTCTGCCAGAAGATATGGCAGGAACCATCAGTGATGATTTGCGACTCAGTGGTCTGTTTGATCCGCTGAAACGGGAAGATATGCTCAGTTTTCCCAGCAAAGAGTCCAATGTCTTCTATCGTGACTGGAAGGTGCTTGGGGCTTCTTATCTGGTGATCGGCCGGGTTAGCCAGAGCAGTGGTCAGTATACGGTTGACTATCAGCTGTTCGATGTACTGCGCCAGCGCTCTATTCTGAAAGGGCAGGTTCGGGGCGTTGAAAGCCAGCTGCGAACCATGGCGCATACCATCAGTGATGCTGTCTACGCAAAAATCACCGGCATCCCGGCCGATTTTTCAACCCGCTTAATGTATGTGACTGCCCAGAGACATAGCATTGATAACACCGATTATCAGTTAAACTATGCCGATGCCGATGGAAAGCGGGCGCGTGTTATCGTCCGTTCCAAAGAGCCTATTCTGTCGCCTGCCTGGTCGCCAGACGGCCGTCGTATTGCTTATGTGTCTTTTGAAGCGGGTAAGCCTGCTATCTTCCTGCAGGAACTGGCAACAGGCAAACGACAGAAACTGACTGACTACAAGGGTCTGAACAGTTCGCCGGTATTCTCTCCGGACGGTAAGCAAGTAGCCCTGGTGTTGTCTAAAGGCGGTAATCCGGATATCTATGTCAAGGATCTGGCTTCCGGCAAACTGAGTCAGCTGACCCGACATTATTCCATTGATACTGAACCGGACTGGATGCCAGACGGCAACAGTATTGTTTTTACCTCGAACCGGGGTGGTAGTGCGCAGATTTATCAACTGGATGTTAAACACTTGTCTGATGGTTCTGTGGAGGCAGTTGGCAATCCCCGTCGCCTGACGTTCAAGGGACGTTTCAATGCACGGGCAAAAGTCTTCCCGGATGGTAAATCGCTGGCCCTGGTACACAAGGGGCAGGGCGCAGCCGAATTTAACATCGCAATTCTTGATCTGGACTCCAATCGCCTGAGGTTGCTGACATCAGCACAGCTTGAAGATTCGCCCAGCGTTTCTCCGGGAGGCCGAAGGCTGATCTATGCTGTTCAGGGGGGGAAGCATGGTGAACTGGGTATTGTCACTGCGGATGGTAGGGTAAAATACCGCCTGCCGTCGGCGACTGGTGATGTCCGGGAACCAGTCTGGGGGCCTGCGGTTAGGTAAACGCCGTAAAAAAAGTAGTTGTGTGTATCGCGTTTGTTGCGGTGTGGGCTAGTCCCGTGTAAAGGGTTCTGATACTGTACTGCAACAATCTAACTAACATCCAACTAACTAATATCCAACTAACCAACATTAAACAATTGGAGTCTGTAATGCGAATTGCCAATTATGTTAAGGCAGCCACCTTGGTGGCTTCTGCCCTGTGGCTGGCAGGTTGTGCTTCTACCGGTGGTGAAAGCACATCCGGTGCGGAAACCACGGTAACACCTGAAGAAACGGTTGTGACTGAAAATGTGGTGATTGAAACCATGCCAGTACTGGACCCGGCGGTACAGGCTGTTATGGACAGTGGTGACGTTCAGGCGAGTGCGGAAGAGGTTGAGATGCTGCTGGAGCGCGACACGTTTAACTTTGCTTTTGACAGTTCCAAGCTGAGCGACAGTGATTATAAGGCTCTGGACGTACAGGCGGCTTACCTGAACTCTGATCAGGGTATGGGTAAGAACATTATTGTGCAGGGACACACTGACGAGCGTGGTACCCGTACTTATAACCTGGCTCTGGGTGAGCGTCGAGCCAATGCGGTGAAAGACTATCTCGAAGCGAAAGGCGTAGCCAGCAGCCGTATTGATGTGATCAGCTTTGGCTTCGAGAAGCCGGTTGATCCAGCCCATAACGAAACAGCCTGGGCTAAGAACCGTCGCGCACAGATTGTCATTAACTAATAACTGAGATAGCTAATGAGTTTGAAACCTTTATCCAGCTCTTTCCTGATTCTGGCCAGTTTGCTGGCCGTTCCGGTACTTGCCGCAGTACCTGTTGTTGAGTCTTTGCCAACGGCAGAGGTTGTCAGAGAAACCGCTCAGGATGCCACTCCAGTGTCAGCGCCAGAGAGTGTTGAACGTGTCATTCAGAGTGCGCAGACTCAGCAGGTTTCTGAAGAGAATAGCCAGCCCCGGTCGCAATCGGCAAACAGCACGGCTTATTTTCTCAATCAGATAGAAGAACTGCGCAAAAGAAACATGACTCTTGAGGGGCGTGTTGAAGAGCTGGAGTTTCAACTCAGGCAGAACGAAGCGGAGTTTCGTGATCGTTACCTGGATCTGGATGCCCGTATCAGCAGGGCGATGGGTGATCAGCCTGCATCTGATTTGACCGGCGATCGCTCTGCCAATATCAGTCAGGCAGCCGAACCGGGCAATTCGCCGGTTCAGCTGCCTGCCCGTCAATCACCTGAAGAGTTGATGGCTGGGCGTGAGCAGACTGAGTATCAGGCGGCTTTCGGGTTGATCCGTGATCGCAAATTTGATCAGGCGCTGGTCGCTCTGCGCAGGTTGCTGGAAGAATACCCTGATGGAAAACTTTCCGATAACGTACAGTACTGGCTGGGCGAAGTGCTGATGGCCCAGGGAAAGCTTGAGCCTGCCCGTGATGAATTCAGAGTTGTCATGGAGCAATACCCGGACAGTGACAAGGTGCCTGACGCAGCCTATAAGCTGGGTCGGTTATACGACTTGCTGGGTGACAAGGCTGAAGCCCGAAAGTACCTTGAATCGGTAGTCAGCCAGTACCCCGAAAGTTCGGCTGCAAGGCTGTCTGATACTTATCTGCAGAGTATGTCGGATAGCTGAGACAGGAACTTGCCAGGCTAACCTTTAACACCATGCTTGCATGGTGTTTTTGTTGGTGTAGCATAATTTTGCACTCTCACTGCCAGTTAGCTACCCTTCGTTGCTGATTAATACCCTGCTTTGCTGATTAATAAATAGTATCTCTCATGTTTTCTGAATCCCTTCGAATTTCTGAAATTTTTTACTCTCTTCAGGGGGAGTCCAGAACCTCCGGGCTGCCAACGGTGTTTGTGCGGTTGACAGGCTGCCCTCTGCGTTGTAACTGGTGCGATACCGAATATTCCTTCTCCGGGGGAGAGCGCAGGACGATTGACAGTATTCTGCAGCAGGTTGCTGGCTATGGCGCTAAATATGTCTGTGTCACCGGTGGTGAACCGCTGGCGCAGCCCGATTGCCTGCTGTTGCTTAAGTGTCTGGCAGATGCAGGTTATGAAGTTTCTCTGGAAACCAGTGGTGCGCTGGATCTGGCTGAGGTGGATGCGCGAATTGTCAAGGTGATGGACTTGAAGGCTCCCGGTTCCGGTGAGTCTGGAAAGAATCTTTATCAGAATATTCAACATCTGGATCACAAGGATCAGGTGAAGTTTGTGATTGCTGACCGTGCTGATTATGACTGGTCTGCCAGCAAGCTGATTGAGTATGATCTGGCCGGAAAAGTATCGGATGTGTTGTTCTCCCCGGTCAGTACCGGAGTGGAGCCAGCGGAGCTGGCAGAGTGGATTCTGGCTGATCGTTTACCGGTACGGTTTCAAATTCAGTTGCACCGGGTAATCTGGGGCGACAAAACAGGTGTCTAAGGAGATTGAAATGTCTAAAAAAGCAGTTGTGCTTCTGTCCGGAGGTCTGGATTCCACGACAGTTCTGGCGATGGCAAAGGATCAGGGATATGAATGCTACACCATGAGCTTTGATTATGGTCAGCGTCATCGTGCCGAGCTGAACGCATCAAAGACGGTGTCTGAGGTGCTGGGTGCAAAGGACCATAAAACCCTGAAGATGGATTTTCGGGATATTGGTGGTTCTGCCCTGACCGATGATGAGATTGATGTGCCAGAGGATCTGGATGAGGGTATTCCTGTGACCTATGTTCCGGCACGCAATACGGTATTTCTGTCTCTGGCCCTGGGCTGGGCAGAAGTGCTGGGGGCCAGGGATATCTTTATCGGTGCCAATGATGTTGATTATTCTGGCTATCCGGATTGCCGGCCAGAATATCTGGATGCCTTTGAAAAAATGGCAAATCTTGCCACTAAAGCGGGGGTCGAGGGTGACCATTTCCATATTCGGGCGCCCCTGTTAAAACTGACCAAGGCTCAGATTGTTCAGGAAGGGGATCGTCTGGGAGTAGACTATGGTTTGACCGTATCCTGCTATCAGGCTGATGAGGACGGTCGTGCCTGCGGGGTATGTGACAGCTGTCGTTATCGCAAGAAAGGTTTTGAAGAAGCCGGGCTGTCTGACCCTACCCGTTATCAGCTGTAGCGGGGCTGCTTTTTTAAGGGGCTGTCTGGGAGGACCGCTCCTGACAGTCATTAATCACCGAATGTATACACGACAGTGTTTAATACTAAATTATAAGTCATATGACTGGAGATAGAACCCAGAAGGCCATAGTCGTTATAGGTGCGTGCAAAAGCAAAGCCATTTACTGTTGCGAAACTAGCTTTGACAAACGCATCAGGTTCGGTCAAATGAATCAGGCCGAAGAAACCGGAGCTTAAGCAGCTGGCTGTAAACTTTGCATTGTCCTTCTGTTGAAATATGTAATTTGTCATTTTGTTGGCCAGGTTGTGAACAATGCTGCGACACAAAAGCTCTTCAAATATTGTGCATGCAATAACTGGATAAAATAAGGTTCTTCCCTGTTTTAAGTGGGTAGTTTTCAACGATGTACGCCAGTGGGGTACAAGTCCAAGCCTCCAAGATGAAAGTAGATCGCTGTCTTATATCTTTCACGGTTTCGAAAGCCACAAGCCCGATTCTTCAAACTCTGAATCTTGCTGTTCACTCCCTCTGCTCGACCGTTATTAGCCTCAAGGACAATAGCGTTGATGATACCCCACAAGTGCTCTTTGACCGTTCTGGCAACTTCTTTTATGGGCTCAAGCCGACATCTCTGCGCCCAGCATAGCCACCTCTTCCAGGCCTTGATTGCCCAAGCTCTGGACTTGTAATTCCATAAGCTCATTGCCATTTGCCGGATGGCCCAGGCGCGAGCTGTTTTAAGTGTCGAGTTTCTCAGTGGTTCGAAGTTATCCCACTGCTCTTCAGACATGTTTTCAGGGTTAGTCAGCCAGTCGTAGCGAGTCCCCTTAAGCAGCTCTACACCTTGGTTTACAAGGGCTTTGTTCTCTTCTATCCGAACCTTGTTGACAGCTTTACCCAGAGACTGAGCAACGTGAAACTTATCAAATGCAATCTTCTGATCTGCGTCTGGAACATTCTCACTGACTGACTTGATGTAAGCCTTGGACATGTCCATCGTCACGCATTCGATCCCCTCTTTATGGTCATAGGGCAGTGTGTCAAAGTACTCGTTGAGACTGTCACTTTTACGGTCATCAGAAACGTGAATAACAACGCCTTGGTCGTGGTCAGTGACCACTGTGACGTATTCATGATGCTTTTGAAATGAGGTTTCATCAACAGCGATTCGTTTTGGTGGCTTAGCATCACGACGAGCCAGTCCTCTCTTCACTGCACGCTGCTGAATACCGTCTATGGCATTCCAACCAAGCTTCATTTGTCGTGCAACTGCCTTCGTAGTTGCCTCCTTTAGCC
Organism: Endozoicomonas gorgoniicola; assembly: GCF_025562715.2. NCBI lineage: Bacteria > Pseudomonadati > Pseudomonadota > Gammaproteobacteria > Oceanospirillales > Endozoicomonadaceae > Endozoicomonas > Endozoicomonas gorgoniicola. The sequence continues at coordinate 2,791,142 of NZ_JAPFCC010000001.1, read as the reverse complement.
AGTCAATAACAAGGGCTTCAAACAGAGCTGTATATCGAGAGTCAGATTCAGCCCAGGGCACATTGATGGCTAACACCTTATGCTCAGGGCACTGGGTCCGTGGAACCCTGGCAACTAGAATAGTCTGAAACTGACAGGTATCCAGATGACGCCACTTCTGAGTGATGTGGTCGTAGCCAGAGCAGGGCTTATCGCAAACACTGCATTTGCAGGCCTTTTTACCATTGTGTTCAATGAATACCCGAACCTGTTGATCCTGTAATGACAATTCAACTTCAGAAACGAACCAAGGAGACTCAATACCCAGTATTTGAGAATAGAGTTGCTTATCACGCATCGGTGCATCCTTGCATTGAGTGCTTCAGAATATAATAAATCACCCACTCAAATTGAGGAAGAGCCTAAAATAAAGGAATGGGAGTCCCGCTTCTGGTGCCAGAATCTTCTTGCTCGCTAAATATGGATGAAATGACTATAAAGGCCGTGACTGAACGCAAGAAAAGGAAGCTACCTTGCTTGAGACCAGCCCAGACTGCAGGAGCAGAATGTGCTACGAAATTTGATATTTTGTTAGAAGTAGAGATGGTCCAGCTTTTCCAGCCATTTTTTACGGACTGACTTTTGTTTTCATCATTCTGGCTACCTGGCACGAATGATACCTGAGGAGGCACTGTGCTTGTTGAAATCATCCCTTTGTTCTCCTGACGTTCGTTATAGAGAGCTAACAAATTTTTGGACAGTGTTGAATGGTTTTTTATTCGTCTGATAACCGATTTGTCAGTGATTCTTACGGGATAACTTCACCATGGCGTGCTGTATTATCTTACGGCGGGCTGGGTGAGTGGTTTTTTGCTGGATTCTCAATGAATTCCGGCGCAGGCTGCCTCTGTCGACATCGTGTGGTAGAATGCCCCGCAATTTGACGAGACAGGTCGTTAGTACAGGATTTATGAGCGCAGTGAGTAGCAGAGACTTTGTTAAGAGTCACCTTCAGGGGCAGTCCATTGACACTCTGGATGCTGAGCGGGAAGAGGCCCTGAAAGAGCGGGTTCGGCAACTTCTTGATCGCGAAAATGCGGTTCTGGTGGCTCACTATTACACCGATCCGGTCGTACAGGCATTAGCTGAGGAAACCGGTGGTTTTATTGCCGATTCTCTTGAGATGGCGCGTTTTGGTAGTCGTCACCCGGCGTCTACATTGGTGGTGGCCGGTGTTCGTTTTATGGGTGAAACCTCCAAGATTCTGAGTCCGGAAAAGAGAGTGTTAATGCCTACGCTTGAAGCCGAATGTTCCCTCGACCTGGGTTGTCCGGTGGATGAGTTTTCTGCATTCTGTGACCAGCATCCGGATCGAGTCGTTGTCGTCTATGCCAATACCTCTGCAGCCGTGAAAGCGAGAGCGGACTGGGTAGTGACTTCCAGCTGTGCGCTGGATATTGTTGAGCATCTGATGGATCAGGACAAGAGGATAATCTGGGGGCCAGATAAATACCTGGGCAGCTACATTCAGAAGCAGACGGGTGCCGATATGCTGTTGTGGAACGGCAGTTGCATTGTCCATGAAGAGTTCAAGGCAAAGGGCATCGTTGACCTGAAAAGGGTTTATCCCAATGCGGCTGTTTTGGTTCATCCTGAGTCACCTGATGCAGTGGTTGAAGTCGCAGACGTTGTTGGCTCAACCAGTCAGCTGCTCAAGGCTTCTCAGGAGCTGCCAAACGATACCTTTATCGTGGCGACTGACCGGGGGATTTTCTACAAAATGCAGCAGGCCTCTCCGGACAAGTCGTTTATCGAAGCGCCGACGGCAGGTGAGAGTGCAACCTGTAAAAGTTGTGCGCACTGCCCGTGGATGGCGATGAATACGCTGGAAGCTCTGGTTCAGTGTCTGGAAAATCCGGGCGAGATAAATACGGTTGAAGTGGACGATAGCCTTCGTGTCCGTTCTCTGGAGCCGCTGCAGAAGATGCTCGACTTTACTGCTTCAATGGCAAAGTGAAGTCGGAAGCTTTAATCAACAAACAAGCCGGAAGGTCACAGGCTTTCCGGCTTGTTTGTTATGACTGACCTATAAAATTCGCTTTTCGCTTTCCGCTTTTTCTTGATGTTATAAGTGAGCAGCCGATGTTTCTTTCATGGTTTGGCAACTGACGCAAGGACTCAGGCAATGAAAACGGAACCTTCCATTCGCCGACAGTATTCAGGTTTTTCTGGCGTTGTTTACAAGCTGCTGGATAAAGCCAGACGTATTATTCGTTTTATGGGGCTGCGTTCAGTAAAGCCTTATCCCCCCAATGCTCCTTCATTAATGTCTCGTGAATCCAGCCCTCAATATGAAGGAAAAGGGTTGGCTGATCGTAAGGTTAGCCCTCTTTCTTTCAGCGATAGAGGGGCGTGGCTGGATAAGTTGTGTAATAAATACGTTGGTTTTCGTGCAAATAATAAGAACCTGCATTCACTATTAAGTGATTTAAGTCAGGTTGGGGCGGGGCGCTACCAGAGCGAACCGGATGAGCTGTTCCAGTGCCGGTTAAAAAAAGCAATGGTAATGAGTGGGCTTGGTTCTCTGCTTCCGGATGAGGGGCTGTCGAGTGATAAAGGGCGAGGATTACAGCCTTCCATCAAGATGGAGCAAATTCAGAAACTGGGTGATTATCTGGGGATGAAACCGACAGAGTTTTACCGAAGTGTCGTTTCTGGTCAGTCTGGTCTGGCAGGGAATTCAGATGATGTTGGGTCATTTCTGGTGAATAATCTGCGCAATCAGCCGGTAAAAAATGCACTTGATGCCCGAAACTGGTATCTGTTTTCTCGTGCTTACCTTGATGAAGTGAGTGATGAGGTGCTGGGTTCTGTGGGCTATGACATGAGCCAGAAAAAATTGTCAGACTGTATCCCGGATTTAGGGATTGAAAAAATGAATGCCAGTTACATTGAAAATCTGAATAAAACGATAAGCTCAATGGATAAGGCTAAGCCAACGGCTGCAGAGACGGTAAAAAAATTCTGCGAAGATCATGGTATTGCTTATATTCCAGGTCAAAAGACAGTTGCCTTTGATGCCAGTGACAAGTTACACCAGAGCCTTTTTCTTTTGCAGTACTTACGCAATTCGTACGAGTCCAGCAGGCTTGCGACAGCACTGAAAGGCAATACCAAAGATCCGGACAAGCTTAAGGAGGTGCAGCCTGAGATAAAGCTTGCCGGTCAGTTGAGTGGGCATATGAGGGAGCTGACTGACAGAGTTGCTCAGAATCTGATGAAAAAGTCGATGCCAGACAGTTATGCGGTGCCACCAGAACATGCCCCTCAGCAAAAAAATCCTTTTTCTTACCAGCAGGTCTTGCTGCTTGCGGATGATAATCGGTGCTACTGGAACAGTGACGATAATCAGCCCCGGCACGGGCGGCAGGATGAGAAACCACTTGAAAGCTTTGAAGAGTACCTGCAGCAATCATAAAGCCTGTTCTGCCGCCTGTTCTGCCGCCTGTTCTGCCGCTTCGCTGTGCTGCCCACTTCCAATGCGCAGAGAGGCTCAGCTGTTCTTCAGCTTATTTCGATAGGCATATATGTCACTGAGTTTTTTCTCAATTCGGGCCGTCAGCGCATAATTATTGCCAGCCAGCTTTTTGGCGTACTGAAGGTGCTTGATGGCATCATCAAGGTTGCCACTTAGAAAGAAAAACTCTGCTCTGGACTGATGCAAGCCGAGAATATCGTCTGCCTGACCCTGGGCTTCTGCCAGGTAATACCAGATATCGGGGTCGTCCGGTCGACTGCGGCTCAGGGTCTGCAGCGTATCCCTGGCACCGGTAAAGTCTTTGCTTTCTGTTTGCAGTTCAGCCTTTGTGAACATCAGGGGATAGTTATCCAGATAGACCTTTAATGCCCGGTCGATACGGTCAAGAGCCTCTTTGTGTTTGCCTTGGGCTGACTCGAGTCGGGCTTTGGCCATGATCATATAAAGGTTGTTCGAGTGCTTTTCCAGTAGCGTGTTCAGCGCTTTCTCTGCTGTGGCGTAATCTCTGCTGAGATAGCTTGCCAGTGCCAGGCCATAGCGGGTGATATCCGGAGCACTGGTATAGCCATCCTGCAGTTCGTTTTGCAATTGTTTGGCAAAGGCTGTCGGGTTTTCTGCACTGAGGGCAAACAGTCGCATGCGCACCAGTTGATAGTCCACACTGCCGTTGGTTCCCTTGGCGGGCATTTGTGCGGCCCTGGCCCGGGAGTCAGCGATCCGGTTGTCAGTGACCGGGTGAGTCAGCAGAAATTCCGGTGGCCGACTCTGGTAACGACTGGACCGGTTCATTTCTTCAAAGATTTCCGGCATGGCATTGGGGTCAAAGCCTGCCCTGGATAAGGTGATGATGCCGATGTTATCCGCTTCCCGTTCGAACTGACGGCTGAAGCGCAGGCTGCTGCTCTGGATACCGGCAATGGTGGATGACAGTGCCGCAACGCCGGCGTCGCTTCCCGCTGTCGCCATCAGCACCACCGAAGCAATAATAGCTGCTGCAGTTGGGATGCTTTTGCGTTGGGCTTCTTCAACATTCCGGGCGTAGTGGCGCTGGCTCAGGTGGGCAAGTTCGTGCGCCATCACTGCGGCAAACTGAGCTTCGTTATTGGCATTGAAAAACAGGCCGGTGTTGACACCAATGATACCACCGGGTGCAGCAAAAGCATTGAGGGCCGGGCTGTCGATAATCATGGTCGACAGTCTGTGATCCTGAAGGCCACTGTGTTCAGCCAGTCGATAGGTCAGGCGCTCCAGATAGTCCTTGGTTTCTGCATCGCTGATGGTCGGTGTGCGACTGCGCAGGTATTTAAGGTAGGTCTGACCCAGCTCGTACTCCTGTTGTGGAGAAACAATGCCTGACGTGGTGTCGCCCAGGCTTGGGAGTTCGATAGGGGCCGCGCTCACAACTGCTGAGGAAAGTCCAAGCCAGGTGCTAAGCAGGGCTGCCGTGAGGTAACCCGGTCGCTTCATAGAATGTCCATACTCGAGTGATGTCGGGTGCAATGTATCGTTAACGTTGCGGCAATACAAAATAGATTTTTACGATTTTACACATCATCGACGGAGGAAGGTAATCTATTAGGGGCAATAAACAGAAAATGTAATGAATTCTTTACACTCTGTTATCTCCAGACAGCGGGGCATGATGCCGACAAATTGCGTACAATACGGCGTGTTATCAAGAGTTTGCAACAAGGTCTGTTTCTGATGGAACCTCTGTTGTACCACGGGAGAGAATAACCAGCCATGGTTGAAGTTGATCTGGAACTGGATCTCAAGGGAATGAACTGTCCTTTGCCATTGCTCAAAGCAAAACAGGGTTTAAAACAGTTGCGTAGCGGTCAGGTACTCAGGGTTCAGGCGACGGACCCGGGTTCGGTCCGGGATTTCGAAAGCTTTGCCCGAATCAGCGGCCATGAGTTGATTTCATCGGAACAGGTGTCGGGCGTATTTATTCACACACTGCGACATAAATAAGGGATAGTTAAGGGATAGTACGAATGCTGGATACTATAAAGGGGTGGTTGCACCGCTATTTGTCAGATTCTGAGGCTCTGGTGCTTCTGCTTCTGCTGGTAGCAGGTTTCGCCATTATTCTCACTATGGGCAATATGCTCGCCCCTGTGTTTGCAGCGCTGGTGCTGGCGTTTCTGATGCAGGGCATGGTGAACTGTTTACAGAACCGGGGGCTGGGTCACAACTGGTCGGTTACACTGGTATTTGTGCTGTTTGTTACTGTTCTGGTTGTTGCCCTGTTTCTGCTGGTTCCTCTGGTCTGGCAACAGGTCAGCTCACTGCTGAATGAGCTTCCCCAAATGGTGACCCATGGTCAGGCCTGGCTCAGAGAGCTGCCTGAGCATTTTCCTGCGTTTATTTCTGAGTCTGAAACGGCAGCCGTCACCGAAAGCATTAATGGATTGATTGCCGGGCTTGGGCAGTGGGCCTTGTCATTCTCACTGGCCAACCTGACCAACGTGATGGCGTTGCTGGTCTACCTGATTCTGGTACCCATTCTGGTGCTGTTTTTTTTGAAAGACAAAGACCTTCTACTGGACTGGATTGGCAGTCAATTACCCAAGCGTCGTCGTGTGATTAATCAGGTGGCGAACGAAATGAACAGTCAGATTGCTAACTACATTCGCGGCAAAGCGACTGAGATAGTGATTGTTGGTGGTGTCAGCTTTGTGCTGTTTGCCCTGATGGGACTGAACTATGCTGTACTGCTGGCTACTCTGGTTGGCTTTTCTGTTGTTATTCCCTACATCGGTGCGACGGTTGTGACCATTCCTGTAGCGTTGATTGGGCTGTTTCAGTGGGGCTTTGGTCAGCAGTTTACCATTTTGATGATCGCTTACTTATTTATACAGGCCCTGGACGGCAATGTTCTGGTTCCACTGCTGTTTTCGGAAGCCGTTAATCTTCACCCGGTTGCCATTATCATTGCAGTTCTGGTGTTTGGTGGCTTCTGGGGTTTCTGGGGCGTGTTTTTTGCCATCCCTCTGGCAACATTGCTGAAAGCGGTGATGAATGCCTGGCCAAGGGTTCAGGATGTTGATGCGTGATCCAGGAAGCTCTAAAAGCCACAGCCCCGAAATAGGCTGTGGCTTTTTTTTCGTTTGAAAAGATGGAAACGTTTTGGTTAAAGACAGGAGCTGTATTGGGTGTTGTCACATTCGCCAGCAGATTCATTGGTTATCCGTTGAAAGACATCCATGGGTATATATATTTCTACAAGGGAAGCTGGTGGCTGTTCTGCTTGTTCGCGGGCTGGTTCCTGTCTGTTTCTTCGGGAGGTGGATGACGTTGGAGTTCTGAAACTGAGGGAGAGGGAGATGGGAGTCCACGCTCTGACCCAGGTGTAATGGTCAGTGTGAAATCTATTGACTCTATTCAGGACCTGCGGGAGCTGTGCCAGTTGTTCTTCCTGCTGGTTATTGGTTGTGTATACCGTCAGGAGGAAGTTAATAACGATATTATGGCCGTCATCTTCCGTATTGAAATAGCTGAAATCAAAATTAAGGGGAGGGGACTCTGTATTTCTATTATTGCGTAAGTGGCTAATGATTCGGTTAAAATGTCTATGTATCGGTACAGTGTTGTGTTGATTATTCGGAAGGAAGTACGCCACGGAGCTGACCATAAAGTAGTGCGGGGTCGAGTCCTGCCTTACACTGACCGGGATATTGGAGTGCAGATCCATTAAATAATGAGATATCAAATTCATCTGAACATCCCAGAGCCTCCTCAGTTCCATGTCCGGGCTGCGGCGCCCTGATCCTTCAAACTGCTCAGCAAGGTTGTCGATTGAGAAGACAGGGTTCTGGTTGTAAATGGGTACCAGAGGTTTCTGGTAAAAGGATCTGTTGTGCGCAAAGTTGATCAGCGCTGTTTGCTCCAGTCTCAGGCTAACCGGGGCAGAGTGGGCAAACTGAAAATGGATGACACCGGTGCCTCCCCATTCGGCTTCACCTAATCGTAGCAATATATTAGAAAGTTCGGGCCTTCTTACAGAATGAGGCCCGGGGTTTGTAGTCCTTGAGTTGGGCAGACTTATTATTAAAGAAACTGTTCGCTCGTCAGGGTGTCGCATGTTCAGGGAACGGTGTCGCCAGTTAGTGATCAGGCCTTCACTCTGGAGTTCGCTGACCAGGTTTTCCAGGTTTCTTCTTATTGAAGGGGTTGATGCTGAGTCATCGGGGGTGATATGGATATACAGTTCATGCTGGCTCCCAGTCGGGTTTTGGCACTCTATATGGGTAGGGCCCGAACCGTTATGGACTATCTCTTCGATGCTGTTGTGAGCCAGCAGGCATTCAATGCGGTGCAGTGCAAGAAGTATGGTTCTGCTCAACTCTCTTTCCGGGTAAGACTGGCTTCGACAATAATTGTCATAAAGATATTCAGTCACATCATCCCACGGGAACAATTCCGGTCCACCGGAAATAGTGAATACGTAGTGTCCCTGTATATCTTTTTTGTACACCCTTTCCAATATGTACCTTGGGTGCGGCAAAATAATCTGTGAAGAAAAGGATGAGAAAGCAGAAAGAGAATGCAATCTTTCAATATCAGGAAAAACTGCTTTTCTCATTGCAAGTATCCGGACAAACTCCTGAGTTTCAATGAAAAAGCTTATCCTTTTGCCTGTGGAGTTTGTGTAAGTCACTTTGTAGAAAATGGCATAAGCCTCACCAGAAGTAATGCAGCATAGGATCAGACATGCCCAGAAGAACCTGTTTATTTGTATAAACCTAAGAATCATAAAAACTTCTCATTTAATAGCTACAGGGTTGTTATTCACCCCCCCAGTAGTCAATGGATAAAAGCAAGTCTGCTTTAAATGAACAGAAGTAAAATGTAGACATTAACTGTTCAGGCGCAACGCTCTGCGACAGGAGTAGTGTATTCGCTTTAAAGGCACGGGCAGGTTCACATTTGACCAGACGTTAAAAGCAACTATAAATAATCGGGAATTGAGGAAGTGTGACTTTCACTAATTAGGGAACATCTGATAAAGATACATATTATGCTAAAGAGTGGATTGTATTTACAAAAAACTGCATATTTCATTAATGCAATGATTATGCTTTGGTGTTCAACTTTATCAGCCCAGCAAATAGTGCCTGGTCAGAATGCCTATCATGATCCTGCTTTAAACAACGAAAAACTATATAATCTGCCAGATTTTAATACTGCCCCATTAACTCAAAAAAAACATAACAGTTATCTGCCGTCTTTCATTGAAACGACTCCGTCAATCGGTAAAAACCAGACTTACCTGATACCCGGCACCACAAAGGTTATCACTATTGACTGGTTGCACCCCTTTAGCAGTAAAGAAAAATTCACTGAAACAAAAAGCTCAGAGATTGAGTCCACACCTTCAGAAAAAATTATTACTTCTACCGGTTATATCTATATCGGTGAAACTTCAGACAGCAAATCTTTTTCACCACCAATGCAATCTTATTACGTTAAAAGTGGAAAGAGTTCTCGTGATCAAGAGTTCTTGATGCAATTGCAAACATCATTGGAGCTTTATCCTGCACCTTCAGTGAGTCATGTCTACAGCAGCTCATTGCCGTTGAATAAACTGGCAGGAGAGCAAACCGCAATTGAAAACAAGCTGGCAGAAATAATAAGCGTTACAACGTCTCCCTTATCATCTTCCGAAACCAGCGATGCTACAGCCACTGGCATCCGGTTAGCTACCGGGATCAATGCTTCAGCGGCATCAAACTATCGTGTTTATCCAACGAGCGTGTCGGTATTGACCACAGAGGAGCTTCATAAAACAGCATTAATTACTCAGGAGCCCCAATCCCTTCATAAAGTTAATGAGGAAGACCCTGATCGTGAAAATTACAATTCAAGAAACCACTGGGCAGAGGGAAAACCGGAAGACTACGATAGGATTATTGAAGCCTGTAACACCGAATATTGGGTTCATCTTAAAGGGGTTAAAGGCAGAGATTACAAGCAGTATCGACTAGGTTCACAATTAATGGAACAAATGACAGCTGCAGCGAATAATTTTCAGTTGCTAAAAAGGTTACCTGGATCGTATTTAGAGTTCATAAATGAGAAAGAAGAGATGAGGGAGATTTGGAAAAGCAAGAAACAGGATGGCAATGTTAAGCAGTATGGAGATGTTCAGCTGGATGAGGACTTGAAAGAGGGAGAATGGTTTGTACGTACGAGTCTGAACTCTCTGAAGGAAACCCGCCCAATAACCATCGGTGACGAAGAATTAGCAAATGGCAACAGAATTTACAAAAGTGCCAGGGAGATTTATCTCTCTATGCCAACGGCTGATATCAAAAAACATACCCCGATTGTACCTATTGGTTACGATGGATTAAAAGGCAAGCTGGATAAAGATATATATCTTTATTTGTTTCCATGGAAGAAGCTGAATCCGGATAAGGAGTTTCGGGTGTTTGTACACCATGACCGGGTTACAGCTATATCACAACAATATCTTTACCAGCGAAATGAACTGTTAATGAACTTGCCACTGGAAGAAAGGCAGGCACAGGTCGAAACGTGGGCTCGACAGATTATAGAATACGTTGATAACACAGTAGTTCCTTCTATAACCCATATTTCCTCCTATTCCATTGACTTAGCCATTACCGAAACTGACGATGCAGACGATGAGATTTATTTCATAGAAATTAACCCTTTCGGAAAGGAATATGCATCCGGTTCTGCTTTGTTTCACTGGATTAAAGACGAAGAAATACTCTACGGTCAGCAACAGGAAAATACCGTACATTTTCGTTACACAATTGAGTCCGACATGTGACTCCTGCCCCATCGGATGATGAAGGTGTTGGGAGTCGCTTCGCTCGTCCCAACATACAAAGCCAGAGTGTGTCAGACAGGTATTAAGTCAGAGCCTGTGCCGCCTGCAGTACGTCTTCTACATGCCCTTTAATGCGCACCTTGCGCCATTCATGTTGTAAAATGCCGGCACTGTCGACCAGGAAAGTGCTGCGCTCGATGCCCATAAATTCCTTCCCGTACATTTTCTTGAGCTTGATGACATCAAACAGCTGGCACAGTGCCTCTTCAGGGTCAGAGATTAGTTCAAAGGGGAAATCATATTTACCTTTGAATTTCTCATGAGATTCAAGGCTTTCTCTGGATACGCCAAAGACCAGGGTGTCTGCGGCCTGAAACTCAGCATGAAGATCCCGGAAGGCTTCGCCTTCACTGATGCAGCCAGGCGTATTGTCCTTAGGGTAGAAGTACAGAACGAACTTTTTGCCTTTCAGTTCTTCAAGTGAGACAGTAGTACTATTCGTAGCCAGCGCAGTGAAATCTGGAACAGGTTGACCTAGGGTGAAACTCATTTCTTGTCCTTTACTTATTATCTAATGACGCCAACGATAGTAAAAGTTGGACTCTGTCGGCCAGAATGTCAACTCGCACTTGTTAAGACCTGTATGCATCAGTAACATTACGCTAGTTTTTTTAATGATCAAGACCGTTCCGAAGTGGAGTGCATCAATGATTATCGGTAGTCTCGTGGCGCTAGTTACCCCCATGACCGGAGATGGGGATCTTGACTGGAAGCGTTTGCATGATCTCGTTGAGTACCACATCCAGGAAGGGACTGATGGCATTGTCGCAGTCGGCACCACCGGTGAGTCTGCCACCCTTACTGTGCCTGAACACTGTGAAGTGATTAAACGGGTAGTGGGGCAGGTTAACGGCCGCATTCCTGTTATTGCCGGAACCGGCGGTAATTCCACCCAGGAAGCTATCCTGCTGACGGCAGAGGCGAAAAGCCTGGGTGCTGATGCCTGCCTGCTGGTGACGCCTTATTACAATAAGCCGACCCAGGAAGGTCTGTACCGACACTTCAAAGCCATTGCAGATGCTGTCGATATTCCCCAGATCCTCTACAATGTTCCGGGGCGTTCTTCTGTGGACATGTTGCCTGAGACGGTTGCCCGTCTGGCTGGACACAAAAATATAGCCGGTATCAAGGAAGCCACAGGCATTGTTGAGCGTGGTCGTCAGATCCGTGAGCTGTGTGGTGAGTCGTTTGCAATATATTCTGGCGATGACGCAACAGGTATGGAGCTGATGCTGCAGGGAGCCAACGGTGTGATTTCTGTGACGAACAACATTGTGCCACGGCAGATGCATGAACTGTGTATGGCGGCTATGGCTGGTGACCGAGAGACTGCCAGCGCTATTAATGACCGGTTAGACGCGTTGCATAGCAAGCTGTTTGTTGAATCCAACCCGATACCGGTTAAATGGCTGTTGAAAGAGCAGGGGCTGATTCAGGATGGCATTCGCCTGCCACTGACGCCACTGAGTGAGACGTTTCATTCAGATCTTCGTTTAGCCCTGAAACAGGCGACGGAGCAGGTTGAACCGGCATAAACCGGACAGAACAAACGACTCAGTCTGCCTTGCGAGGCAGGCTGAGTCCATGGACAGACGATTAATGGAGACATTATGTTGCGCACAATGAGGTCGTGCTCAATGAAAACCTTGCCGGTGATGGCTGTAGCTTTGACGCTGGCAGGATGCGCAAATCCATTTGGCAAGGAAGGGTATTTCCGGGATAAGTCCGGTGACTATACTCAGGCTCGGGTCGCTGAGCCGCTGAAATTGCCAGAGGATATAACCGATCCCCGTCCAATGGGTGACTCTCTGGTGATTCCCCCGATTACGGCTGAACATACTAACCTGGAGCAGCAGTTTCAGGCACCCCGTCCGGATCAGCGTCTGCAACACAGTGAAGGCGATACCTACAGCATTCAGCGCGATGGTGGCGATCAGTGGTTGCTGGCTGCCAAAAGTCCCAGCGAAATATGGCCGCGTATCCTGAGTTTCCTGGAAGAGAATGACGTTCCCGTGTTATCCAAAAATGCGAAACAAGGCTATCTGGAAACCGACTGGGTTGATCTGGGGCTGGATAAAGAACGTGGTTTTATTTATCGCACAGTAGGGCGCTGGGTCGGTGTTGAAGACGCTGAACCAGTGGAAGACCGTTTCCGTATTGAGGTCAGGCAGGGTGTAACGGCAGGAACCACAGAAGTTCATCTGCAGCACAAGGGACGCCCGAAAGCTGATGAAGGTGACGAGCCAGCACCTGAACCGGCAGACTGGGATAACATGGAGCAGCGCAGCCAGCGTTTGGACAATGGCACGTTGAGCGAGTTGATGTTGTTCCTGATTCGGGACGATGAAGATAGCAGTGTTTCTCTGTTGGCACAGAACCTGGACTTAGGCGATCAGGTTGAAATTGTTGATATCAACGGCAACCCGACCATGACGATTGAGCGACTGTCGTTTGCCCGCGCCTGGGCTGCTATCGACCAGGCTCTGGTCAAGGCTGGCCTGGAAGTGACAGATAAAAACCGCTCTGGTGGTCTGTTCTATATTCTTGCTGATGAACAGGGCGATGTCGTCAAGGGAGAGCCAGAGAAGGAACCGGGCTTTTTTGCCAGATTGTTTGGCAAAGGCAAGAAAGACGAAGAAGAGTCTACTCAGTCTACTTACCTGATCCGGGTTAGCGAATTAACAGGCGTTATTCAGGTAACCGTAGAAGAAAATATCAATGCGTTTGCTCCGGCTGAATTCAGTCAGAAGGTGCTGAACCTGATTAAAGAAAATATGAACTAACGGATAAATAAAGGCTGGCTTGACCAGCCTTTATTTGTTTTAACTACCAGAAACGACCCTTACTGTTTCTGCTCTGTCTGTGTTTATGTTTGTAAGTTGTATTGTCATCCATTTGTTTTACCCACTGCACCTGACAGGCAAACAGGTTCTCGTGGTTGTGATGACAGACAAGCAGAATTCAGATAATTGATCATCCACAACATTTAATTAAACAGGATATTGGCAATGAATCTTGCTGATAAAGTATTGGCCGTTAACAACGATTTACCTATTCGCACCGATCTGCCTGTGCATTCAGGTAAAGTCCGCTCTGTCTACTGGCTGACAGAAAAGGACAGTCGTCGCCTTATCAAAGAGAGAGGCTACGATGTTGCGGAAAATGCACCGCTCGCCATCATGGTGATTTCCGATCGTATGAGCGCCTTTGACTGCGTCTGGTCTGGTGAAGGTGGCATGAAGGGAGTGCCGGGCAAAGGCGCGGCGCTGAACGCTATTTCCAATCACTGGTTCAGGTTGTTCCGTGAACAGGGGTTAGCAGACAGTCATATTCTGGATGTTCCTCACCCTCTGGTGTGGATTGTGCAAAAAGCGCAGCCTGTCATGATAGAGGCTATCTGTCGTCAGTACATTACAGGCTCAATGTGGCGGGCTTACAGCAAAGGTGAGCGTGATTTTTGTGGCATTGAACTGCCCGAAGGTCTGGAAAAGGACCAGAAGCTGCCTGAGTTGCTGATCACTCCTTCTACCAAAGGTATTCTGGAAGGCATTCCCGGTGTTCCTGCGGTTGATGACGTCAATATCACCCGTAAAAACATTGAGGATAATTTCGAGGCGTTCAGCTTCCGCAGCAGCGAAGATATTGGCCGCTATGAAGTGCTGCTGAAAGAGGGCTTTGATGTCATCAGCGAGGCATTGTCTAAACTGGATCAGGTGTTTGTGGATACCAAGTTTGAATTTGGTTATGTCACCGATGCGTCCGGGCAGGAAAAGCTGATCTACATGGATGAAGTAGGGACTCCTGACTCTTCACGTATCTGGGATGGGGCAATGTATCGTAAGGGGAAAGTGGTTGAGAATTCCAAGGAAGGCTTCCGTCAGACATTGCTGAAGCACTTTGCGGATTCCGATATTTTGCTGAACAAGGATCGCATGGATGAGCGTCTTGCTCTGGCACGTGATAATGAGCTGCCTGAATCGGTAATGATGGAAGTGTCCGGCACCTATATCGACATCGCCGAAAAAATCACAGGCGAACGGTTGTCTCTGTCTGAAAATCCAAAAGCAGAGATTATTGAGGTACTCAAAAGTGAGTACGGCCTGATTGATTAAGGACCGTAGAAAGTCTGCTGAATGTTAATAACAAATAGTTATTAGCAGGATGGTGAAAAATGGCGGCCTGTTCCCGTCATTTTTCACCGGAAATGCCTGAAACCGCAATGATCCCTGAAGTCTTATGCACAATTGTCAACCCCTTGACGTTTAATTCAGGCATTATTTATAAGTGCTTGATTTTGTGAGTGTGTAATTTAAGTCATTGAAAAATATAAAAAAATAATTGATCAAAAAGTGATCAATTTGATCAGTGCTCAGTATTCATGGGTCTTTCTGGTCATTATGATGACTTCATCCACAAAGTTATCCACAGAAATTGTGGGTAACGTTTGTTTTGCTTGAATTGTGTGCGGAATAGCCCTTTATTCGGATGCCGTTTATTCTAACTTTGTATTAAAGTTTTCCGTACATCTGACGACTCGAGACGCTGATAAGGAGCTTTTATGAATGAGTCCACTGCAGTAGGGAACATCATGGATGTCACCGAAAGCAACCTGCAGGAAGTGTTACAGCTTTCAACTGAAAAGCTGGTGATGCTGTTCATCGGTATGGGCAGTGATGAGGCCAGTAATCAGCAGTTACGAATGGTGGAGCAACTGGCTAATACCTATGATGGCAAAATGGTGTTGGCAAAACTGGATGCTGAAGAGCAGCAGATGGTTGCACAGCAGTTGATTACCCAGTTGCGTGCCAATGCCATTCCGGTTCATGCCTTTCTGCATGAAGGGCGTCCGGTACAGGTTCTGTGTGGTCCACAGACCGAGCAGCAGCTACGCGAAGTGATTGACCCGTTGACCATGAGCCCGGCAGAGCAGATTAAATTACAGGTGGATGCCCTGATTGAAGCAGGCATGATTGAGCAGGCACTGGAACTGTTGCAGAAAATCCTGCAGGAAGAGCCTGATAATCATGGACTACAGGTACTCCAGGTGAACCTGCTGCTGGAGCTGGGACGAATGGACGACGCTCGCCAGTTATTAGCCGTACTGCCTGCAGATGCCCCTGGCATTGCCCAGCCAAAAGCCAAGCTGGCTTTCTATGAGATGGTGGCAGAGGCGCCCCAGCGTGATGTGCTGGAAGCGCAGCTTTATGAAGATGAGAACGACCATGAAGCGCGCTATCAGCTAGCCATACGGCTTGTCATTGCTGATGACATTGAATCGGCGCTGGACAATCTGCTGGTGATTGTTCGTCGTGACCGTGCTTTCCGTGAAGACGGCGCACGACTTTTAATGCTGAAAGTGTTTGAACAACTCGGAGCAGGTAACCCGGTTGCTAAACGCTACCGTGGCAAGTTGTTTGGTCTGATGCATTAAAGGCAGATAGCCGGTCAGGTTGCTGTCCGGCTTCTCAATGGTTATTGCTCAGATTCGCCGCCTAAAGCTTCAATAAGATCCTTAATTAGCTGTCGTACCGACAGTGTCATTACGGAAAAGTCTGCATCAAACTGTTCTGCAGCAGTTTCTGCATTAATTTCATCCAGTTTTTCTTCAATGACTTCTGTGAACTTCAGCTTCCGGATAATCATATCGTCACCCAGAACAAAGGTTTGTGCATCGTCCCAGTTTAAGGCCAGTTTGCTGACCTGCATGCCCGCGTCGAGATGAGCCAGAATTTCGTCGGTGATCAGTTCCTGCTTCTTTATACTGATCTGTCCACCTTCGTCGCCGGGCTCCCGCAGTTCACAATCGAAGCCGAGTGAAAGGGGGGCGGGTACCGATGGATTCTGTTGCAGCCACTGGGTCATGATAGAGGAAGGGGCATTTTTCAGGGCAGGGTTAATAATGGGCAGGCTGCCAACACACTCTCTGAGGCAGCTGGTCAGCTCTTCTGCCTTTTTAAAGGAAGACGAGTCAATAACCATCCAGCCTGCTTCTGCGTCTATATAGGCAAATGTGTTCTGACTTTTAGTAAAAGCCTTTGGCAGCAGCTCCATGATGACATCGTCTTTCAAAGTCTTCTTTTCTTTGCTGAATACCTGCCGGTCCTGTTCATGCTCAATCATTTCAATACGTTCATTTAGAACGTCATTAATCACACTGGCAGGAAGGATCTTTTCTTCTTTGCGTGCGCACACCAGGACAAATCCATTAGCCGCGTGGGTCAGCATGTCGCCATGGCGGCCCAGAGGCGGAACCCATCCATAAGTACTCATGTCCTGACTACCGCAGCTGCGAAAGCGTTTTTCATTCAGTTTTTCTTCCAGGTCTTCGGCACTCAGTTCGAACGGCTTACTGAAGCGATAAATAATCAGGTTTTTAAACCACATGATGCATTCCATCCTTTAATACTGGGGCAACATATTAACAGAGTGGGGCTTTTCCGCCCGCTCTTTGTTGTACTGACGGCAGCGGAAATAAGCGCATGTTTCTGATACTTATAAAAAAAATATCTATAGATGGTTGCGTAACGAACGTTTGGCTGCTTATAATGCGCCGCGTTGTTGAGAGACAGTTCAGCGCGCAGGGTGATTAGCTCAGCTGGGAGAGCATCTGCCTTACAAGCAGAGGGTCGGCGGTTCGATCCCGTCATCACCCACCACTCTTTAAAGTATTAAAGAGATATACGGACTTTTATTTTGAGTAAGCGTCTGTATAGTGTGCGCTAAGCAGTGTGTCGCAGAGTTCAGCGGACCGGTAGTTCAGTTGGTTAGAATGCCGGCCTGTCACGCCGGAGGTCGCGGGTTCGAGTCCCGTCCGGTCCGCCATTTACTCTTCTCTCATTAGTTCGCTTGCAAATAAATGAGTTGCAAAACGAATATTTAGCAGTAACATGCTGCTGCGTTAACTGCGCACTTGAACGACGAGTGTCTTGCGATAGGATCGCAATTCCTTATAGGGTGATTAGCTCAGCTGGGAGAGCATCTGCCTTACAAGCAGAGGGTCGGCGGTTCGATCCCGTCATCACCCACCAAACATTATGCTGAAGCGTTAGCTTCAGAAAGAAAAGATTATGCGGACCGGTAGTTCAGTTGGTTAGAATGCCGGCCTGTCACGCCGGAGGTCGCGGGTTCGAGTCCCGTCCGGTCCGCCATCTCTTCAGGTAGAGAGTTCTCTTTAATAGAGAGTAAGTTGCAGCACGACAGGCGTTGCAGCGACTTTTGTAGTAAAGAATGGGTGATTAGCTCAGCTGGGAGAGCATCTGCCTTACAAGCAGAGGGTCGGCGGTTCGATCCCGTCATCACCCACCAAATATTATGCTGAAGCGTTAGCTTCAGAAAGAAAAGATTATGCGGACCGGTAGTTCAGTTGGTTAGAATGCCGGCCTGTCACGCCGGAGGTCGCGGGTTCGAGTCCCGTCCGGTCCGCCATCTCTTCAGGTAGAGAGTTCTCTTTAATAGAGAGTAAGTTGCAGCACGACAGGCGTTGTAACGACTTTTGTAGTAAAGAATGGGTGATTAGCTCAGCTGGGAGAGCATCTGCCTTACAAGCAGAGGGTCGGCGGTTCGATCCCGTCATCACCCACCAAATATTATGCTGGAGCGTTAGCTCCACAAAGAAAAGAATATGCGGACCGGTAGTTCAGTTGGTTAGAATGCCGGCCTGTCACGCCGGAGGTCGCGGGTTCGAGTCCCGTCCGGTCCGCCATCTCTTCAGGTAGAGAGTTTTCTTTACAGAGAGTTTTCTTTACAGAGAGTAGATTGTTGCACGACAGGCGCAGCAGCGACTTTTGTAGTAAAGAATGGGTGATTAGCTCAGCTGGGAGAGCATCTGCCTTACAAGCAGAGGGTCGGCGGTTCGATCCCGTCATCACCCACCAAATATTATGCTGGAGCGTTAGCTCCACAAAGAAAAGAATATGCGGACCGGTAGTTCAGTTGGTTAGAATGCCGGCCTGTCACGCCGGAGGTCGCGGGTTCGAGTCCCGTCCGGTCCGCCATCTCTTCAGGTAGAGAGTTTTCTTTACAGAGAGTAGATTGTTGCACGACAGGCGCAGCGACTTTTGTAGTAAAGAATGGGTGATTAGCTCAGCTGGGAGAGCATCTGCCTTACAAGCAGAGGGTCGGCGGTTCGATCCCGTCATCACCCACCAAATATTATGCTGAAGCGTTAGCTTCACAAAGAAAAGATTATGCGGACCGGTAGTTCAGTTGGTTAGAATGCCGGCCTGTCACGCCGGAGGTCGCGGGTTCGAGTCCCGTCCGGTCCGCCATCTCTTCATGTAGAGAGTTATCTTTACAGAGAGTTCTCTTTAATAGAGAGTAAGTTGCAGCACGACAGGCGTTGCATCGACCTTTGTAGTAAAGAATGGGTGATTAGCTCAGCTGGGAGAGCATCTGCCTTACAAGCAGAGGGTCGGCGGTTCGATCCCGTCATCACCCACCAAACATGATGCTGAAGTGTTAGCTTCACAAAGAAAAGATTATGCGGACCGGTAGTTCAGTTGGTTAGAATGCCGGCCTGTCACGCCGGAGGTCGCGGGTTCGAGTCCCGTCCGGTCCGCCATTATTCCTGAAACCCGAAGTCTCAAGGCTTCGGGTTTTTTTTGTTTGCCCAGCGAAGCGGGCAAACCCGTCAGGCTGAAAGAAGCCTGAGCCGCCCCGACTGAGGGGAAGGCAATCTGAATGGCAAGGGCGTAACTGGCCAACGGTTGGGTCTGAAGGAAGCCATAGGAAGTCAGAGGTACACAGCGCAAGCGAACCTGATTCGGCAGGTTGGGAGCGGCAAGCGTGCGAAATAGCGCAAAGCCCGATACTCAGTCAGTCCCAACTCTGTGCTTGAGGGTGGCATTTCTGACAGGGAACCGTTTAGTAACTGGGGAAGCCTGGCATCAATCTCTGAATCTCAGGGGCTGTTATCGCAAGAGGAAACTCAAGGGTAACAGTGGTGTGAGGTGGCAGATGATCCTGTAGTAGTGATGAAATTCCGGCCTGTGAAGGCGGGTAACCGTTCGGAGGGCAAAACCGGAATGACTACAGCCAGAGTGACTGTAGGGCATGTGTCGTCAAAAGCGGCAGATGTTGCGAAGGGGTGAAGCATTCTTAAAGAACAGTCAGACCGCAGGAATGACACTGTGAGCGCACAAGCTGCCTGACGAGGCAGGACATCTTCGGCTGGTGAGGTTGGGAACAATCCTGCTAAAAGAAAGAGCCGCGCTCGGGAGTAAAGGACAGGTAGCAGGTAGATTGCCTTGAGCCAGAACGCCTGTGAATGTCCATGAAGAATCCGGCCACAGTAGAAGGATGGCGCAATCTGTCTGTCGTGAGACAGTAACTGATGAGAGTATATTATAGCCTGTATGGGCGCTTGCTGACGATGGAAGCGCTTTACAACGGATTCAAAAAGGTATGGAAAGCGAAAGGTGCGGCCGGAATAGATGGGCAGAGCCTGAGCGACTACGCCTCGAATCTGCGTGGTAATCTTGAACAGTTACTGCTTGAATTGCGGGAAAAGCGCTACAAACCGCTACCGGTAAAGCGTGTAGAAATCGACAAAGAAGACGGTGGAAAGCGTCTGCTGGGAATCCCCGCAGTAAAAGACCGAATCGTCCAACAAGCACTTCTAAATATCCTGACCCCGATCTTTGATCCGGACTTCCACCCGTCCAGCTATGGGTACAGACCGAATCGAAGCTGCCATCAAGCCATTACCAAGGCGACCCTGTTCATACGAAAGTACGACAGACGCTGGGTGGTGGACATGGACTTGTCCAAATGCTTTGACCGACTCGACCACGAGTTAATTCTCAAGGCGTTCAGGCACAAAGTGGCAGATGGAAGCATCCTGAACCTGATCAGAATGTTCCTGAAAAGCGGGGTGATGGTTGGCTATCAACTGGAAGCCACGGAAACAGGCAGTCCACAGGGCGGAGTGATCAGTCCCTTAATCTCAAACGTCTATCTTGATGCGTTTGATCAGGAAATGATGCGACGCAAGCACAGGATTGTCCGCTATGCGGACGATATCCTGATTCTGTGTGGCTCCAAAGCAGCGGCAGAAAACGCTCTGAAAGTGGCGACCAAAGTACTGGAGCAAGACCTGAAACTGACGGTCAACCAGAATAAAACACACATAGCCCATAGCGGCGAGGGTGTGAAATTTCTGGGAGTTGAAATCCTGAGCAGCTATACGCGCATACAGGAAAAGAAGCTCAACGCACTGAAAGCAAAGGTAAAGCGAATCACGAAAAGGAATCGGGGAACGAACCTTGAAGGAGTAATCCGAGAACTGAACCCTGTGATACGAGGATTTGCTAATTACTTCAGGATAGCGAACTGTAGTCGTGAATTAAAACGGCTGACAGGATGGATGAGGCGCAGGCTGAGATGTTTACAACTGAAACAGTGGAAGAAACCAGCGAAGCTGCATCGTCGGCTGAAGCAACTGGGTTACAAGCCACCATTTAAGTACATCAAAATGCGTTCATGGAGAAATGCGTGCAGTCCCCTGTCGCATTTAGCCATGCCGAACAACTGGTTCAATGAGATAAAGTTGTTCAATTTGGAAGGCGTTAAAACGGGCGTTCTTGCCCCTTATTGTTAAGGGATAGAGAGTGCAGGAGCCGTGTACGAGGTCCGTACGCACGGTTCTGTGGGAAGGACGGGGCAATAGCCCCGCCTTACCTAATGTTTATCTGGCGGTTGGAAAGTGATCTTTGCTAACAAGCTGGCTTATACGAAATAGACAGCAGTTCTTTAATGCACCTTACACCGTCATCCCCGCCATAGCTTCGCGGGGATGACGAGTTCAGATCCCCTTAATCTTCCGCTGATTTTAAGGGTTCAAACAGAACATTCAGATCCTCGGCGGTAATGGACTGCTTTTTCTTGCTACTGGTTTCTCCATAGAGTGACGCGGCAATGCTTTTCTTTTTCTCCTTGAGTTCCTGAATTTTTTCTTCCACGGTGCCTTCTGTGACGAGTTTGTAGACAAAAACGGGTTTGTCCTGACCGATCCGGTGTGACCGGTCACTGGCCTGATCTTCTACGGCTGGATTCCACCAGGGGTCGTAGTGGATAACGGTGTCGGCGGCAGTCAGGTTTAAGCCTGTGCCACCGGCTTTCAGGCTGATAAGGAAGACAGGAATATCACCTTCCTGAAAGGCCTTAATGGGGCGGTTTCGATCTCTGGTTTGACCGGTTAATTTCACCCACTCGATATTCGCAGCTTTCAGTCGTGCTTCTATGAGTTTGAGCATCGTGGTGAACTGGGAAAAGATCAGGATTTTCCTGCCTTCTTCAACAATGGGAGTGACCAGGCTCATTAACAGGTCGAGCTTGGCAGATTCCGGTACTTTTTTGGCTTGTTCCAGTTTGACCAGTGACGGGTCGCAACAGGCCTGTCGCATTTTCAGCAGGGCGTCAAGAATGACAATCTGGGAACGGGCCAGACCTTTTTTTTCAATTTCATCTTTGACTCTGGATTCCATGCTGGCACGAATGGTTTCGTATAAATCCCGTTGTTTACCATCCAGCTCCGTGGTGCGGATGATTTCTGTTTTGGGTGGCAGTTCTTTCGCCACCAGGTCTTTGTTTCGACGCAGCATAAACGGTGCTACCCGTTTTTGTAGCTTTTTGGATTGTTTTTTGTTGTTGTGCTTTTCAATCGGTGTGCGGTAGAAACGGGTGAACTGGTCCCTGGCACCCAGGAAACCGGGCATAAGAAAGTCGTATAAAGACCATAGTTCACCAAGATGGTTTTCCATGGGTGTGCCGGTGATGCACAGTTTATGTGCCGCGTTCAGGCAGCGAACGGCCCTGGCGCTTTTTGCGTTGGGGTTTTTCACTGCCTGGGCTTCATCCAGTGCGAGCAGGTGAAAGTTAGTTTGACTGAGTTGTTCAAAGTCTCGTTGAATCACACCATAGCTGGTCAGAATCAGGTCGGCGTCGTTAATGATGTTGCTGTCCCGCTGTGCACCGTGGTGAATGTGAACCTTTAATTCCGGGGTGAAGCGATGTGCTTCGTTCTTCCAGTTATGCAGCAGGCTGGTGGGGCAAACCACGAGGCTTGGGGGCAGTTTGTTGCCCAGTCGTTGTTTTTCCAGTTGCAGGTGGGACAGGGTCTGAATGGTTTTGCCCAGTCCCATGTCGTCGGCCAGTATCCCGTTCAAACCGTATTCACGGAGGAATTGCAGCCAGGAGAGACCATCCTGCTGGTAAGGTCGCAGTTCGGCCTGAAGAGCTTTGGGGGCTGCCACTTTCTTCATTCGTTTGAAGCGTTTTAACTTACGGGCCAGTTCCAGCAGTTTATTACCGCCAGCCCAGGGTAGACCCAGTTTGTCGTGCAGTTCCTCCCAGATATCGGCATGATGATTTTGCAGACGATACTCTTCGAGCGGACGGTCACCATAAAGCTCCAGCAGGGTTCCGACAATCAGCTGCAGGCGTTCAGCGGGCAGGTTAATAAACCGCCCTCCGGGGAGAGTCACTGGTACCGTGGCATCTTCAGGCATTTTTCGGAGTTCATCCGGAGAAGGTAACCGGTGAAGTTGTCGAGCCAGCAGAGGCAGCAGGTCTATGGATTTACCGTCAATATTTATACCCAGCTTCAGGGTAAACCAGTCCATCTGGGACTCGTCGAGTTCTGCGTACCAGTCATCATCAGAAATGGGTTCAAACTGGAATGGGAAGCTGTCGTCCGTTTCCACCGTCCAGCCATTGTCTTCCAGTTCGGGGACAACGTGAGAGATAAACTGCAACCAGCCTTGCTGGTAGTGATCGACAGGAGGCTCGATGATTAAATCATACTCCCTGAGCCCGGCAGAATGTTCAGGGCCAGCTGGAACGAGGTAGGGCATCAGCTCTTGGGCGTATTGCATTTCCTGTTGAGTTTGTCGTGGAACAATCACTTCGTCGTTATCGGGCAGGGTGACGGAGTCGGCCGGGCTTTCGAATTCGATACGATGTTCATCGTAAGCGAATAACAGGTTGGCACGGGCGATTTCACCGTCGGGCTTGAGGGGGTGGCTGCTCAGGTTAAGAACAGGCTTAGGTGCAATAAACTGTGTTTTGATTTTTCTGGGGAGCTGTACGGATTTATTGAACGATAGACTAGCGTCGTCGTTAAACAGGCTGGAGAGAGCATTCTGGGTTTCGTTGATGCCGTCACTGTCCAGTGGTGGTGCCTGTAACAGGGTTTGCAGCACTTCACCATCCGGTAGTTGAGTCAGTTCCCCGCACTCGGCAATGCTTTCACTGACTCTCAGGTAATGGGGCGGTGTTGTGGGTATCAGGTTCAGCCGGTCATTACTCTGACTGAATAGCGCAGGCTGTTGCAATCCCTGCTCGTCAACCAGCCAGCGTAGTTCACCTTTGATCGGGTCGCCTTTGCTGATCAGTTGTTTTGAATGCTCATCGAATGTACAGCGACCGGTAGCAATAATCTTCCGCAATAACTCGGCACCCTGGGATTCGCGAATCTGCATTCTGTTGCCGTAAGGCGTCAGCTCGTTGTGGACATACGCCATTTTGATAATGTGTTTGTCCTGATCGTTTACACTGGCGGGCCAGCTGTAGTTCTGAATGCCTGTCTGCGCACCGTAGAACGATGTGAACTTGCCCAGACCACCTTTTTTAAGGTACCGGGAGAGGTGCATACTGACGGATGTGTTGCCATCCCTGTCAAAGTTCAGAATGTAGACAAGACAGCCCGGCTGTTTTTTGGTGGCTGTTTCGGCTTTAGTGCTTGTGCTGGTGACCTTGTTAAGGTTTTTGAGCCACTGGGCTCTTTGTTTTTTTAGCCTGGCTTTTTCCGGGTCGGAAATGCCTGATGCCGGTTTGATTTCTGATGAAGGCACTGGCCAGCCTATGTCTTCAAGAGAAACTCCCAGGCGCTCCATTGAACTGATAATTTCTTTGAGTGCTTCTGCTCTTGGTGAATCTTCGTGGTTTAAAGCCGCTTTAATGGCACTCAACTCATTGTGCAGGTTATCTTCAAAATCTGAAAAACTTTCAACGGTGCCTTCAATGACATCACCGGAATATCCGTCAATCAGGGCGTTGATAGTGTCTGCACCGTACTTTTTCTCGGCACCGAGTAGCACTGCACAAACGTGCTTGCAGTTGTATTCCATAGGGCAGGAGCAGTACCCTTCGATCAGCTCCTCTTCAGGAGTATCTGGCCAGATGGTGATACTTACTGTGTAGCGGTGAGCACCTGAGCCAAGAACCTCACCTTTTAAATAATATTTGTCTTTGTCAAGCTCCATACCCAGTACATGGCAGGACTGGAAGTATTTTTTTCCTCTGCCATAGGCTTTGGCGCCAAAAATTTGATTGAAGTCGATATTGAGTTCAGACATGGAATATAGGTTGGGAATTTGAAAAGGTGAATTTTAGCTGTTTGTAGTCTTTTATTGCTATCTATTTGTAGTTGTAGCGAGACACTTTCTGTAGGAGATGAAAGGAAGCTGGATTATTACTACTGGTAATTCTGGTTACCGGTAACCGTTTCAGGCAGGCGAAAAGGTGATGTTCAGCTTGTGGCCGGTGGCCTCGGCGTATTTTTTTAACATGCCCGGGCTGGGTAACGTTTTGCTGTTAGCGCTTTCACGGCGGAGAGCAAAAAACTCTGCTTTTTTCGGCCATAGCTGCCTGAACATCTTCACGCTCAAGTGCTTTTTTGCGAAACGCTTTATAGCTTAAGTTTGCCATTTTGAACCTCCTTTAATCGCTGGTATCCGAGCTCTAATTCTTTTTTAGGTGTTTTCTGATTTTTTTCTGGCAAACATGCAAGATCACAGCATGCTTTGACTCCTGCACTTTGGCTTCCGTTTTAAAATCAGTACTTTAGTTCATTATTTTACCGCAGGATGCACTAGTGGTTCGAGTGCTTTCATCTGCCAGATACCAGGAATGACTATCTTGAAAAACACCGTAAAGGACTTTTTTAATCTAAACTCCTGATTCAAAAATATCTGAACTACCAACAATAAACTAAGGTACTAGAATGTTATGATGCAGATAAGCAGGGTTAATCAGTCCTTTTTATTTTTGTTATTTTTTTCTCTATTTTCCATTGATGCAACATCCCTAACGATAAAAATCGTACCAAAAGAAGAAAGCCTTTCGATACTTAAGCCTTCCGTGTCTGTGCAACAATTAACTCTTTTCCAGTACCTTCCTATAGTTGTTGATGGGCATAATTTAAAAAAGCTGAGCTCAGGTGCCGGACCTCAAACACTTGATGATGTCATTATTGAACTGGAAGGAAGAAAGATGGAGCTACCCTGGAAAACAAGCCGAAGGTTACTTAACCTGCTGTCGTTTGGGTGGAAGCCCATAATTAGTAACATTACTGTAAGTTATGAAAATAGTTTTCTCGGAGCTGTTCCATCATGCTCGTTTATCATGCTTTACCTTGCTTTTGGCATGAGAGACTTCACCAGTAAAAGTAATCAGATTTTATTAAAGGATTTAAAAGTCCGAACTCTTCATGATGCTATTAGTCGTGCTGGGCTTCAACCTGGCACTGTTGTTATAATATCTAATTTGGAAAATCGTCTTGATAAAGAAGGGGTAATCTATCTTGGTGACAATGTCTTTCTGACATGGAACAGGGCAAATAATGGAGAGTTTTACTTTCGAAGAACTGAGCACCTTGATAGTGATTTACCAAAGAAAGTTCAATTTTTACAGGCTTCAGGCGAAGTAAAACCACTTGAATCCAAACCAAAACAAGAGGAGTTTGTCTGGTATATAAAAAAAGAAATTTATGACAAATTGAAAATGAAATATCCTGGGATATTTCATAACAGCCCTTCATATATTAACTGATTTCTTCTTGCCATCCTGGCTTACAGCCTGCTATTCGCAGCCTGTAAATGCTGTCCATGAGACCGCTCCCCCAGGAAAAAATATATTTCAAAACAAATTCCTCAGGATACCGAGGAAGCTGTCATGCGCTGGGTTTAATGAATCTCAGAGGATAAGGCACTCTGTAAACCCTCTGTTTGTGATGCTTGGTGAGCCATCATCGGGATCAAAGTCTTTTGAATAGGAAGTTGTTCTCGAAGGCGTACATATAATACTTAAATTATGAGACATATAGTGACTTAATGTCCTTTTCCTGACAGTCTCGAACAGTAAGCTTTCATATTCGTTTTGTTGGGTTTCATTATTATCCTTTAATAACTGCGATTTGCGTCTTATCCCTGTGACAAGGCCCGGTTCCATTAACACCTTATACCCAAGCCCCAGAGCGCTTCTCAACGAGGCATCAACACAAACTTCCACATACGCTCCGGCAAGTATCAAACGCGTAATACCTGATGCCTGTAGTTTTTTGTGCAGCTCTCCGTCTTCAAATGCACTTTTAGGATAGGTGTCTTGGTTAATGGACTCTACAGGAATAGCTTTGATGTGTTCATGATACTGCGCAGACTTTTTAACTTTCGCAGGAATGATGCTCTCCGGGCAGGGAATAGCGGCCTTTTGACCTTTATAAACGACCCCCATATTGACGCAAACGACCGTAATTCCGGAGGCATAAGCGGCTTCAACCGCTTGTCTTTGGCGCTTATGAAGCAGAGGAGTACCGGGTAATTTTGTTTGTTTATCCTCCTGCATATCAATGACCATTAATGCCAGGTTGGGCGACGCATTTGCCTGAATGAAATTAATGCTGTCAGCTGTGGCAAGCGTGTTTATCAGGAAGAGCGATAGTCCGGTCAGTACTCTAAGTTTCATAAATCATCACTCACTCTCAACTATGACTTATTCAAATTGTTGTTTATTTAAATAGTAAAGAGCCGGAAGTGTAGACCATTACCAGATGGTTATGTTTAACCGCTCATTGGGTCTGTTTTGGTTTTAATGTATATTCTGCTATGAAAATACCACTCTTAGCCTCAGGAAGCAGAATGGTGTTTCCCGATCAAAGCCTTCATGGCTAAAGCAGTGACGGATACCGATAAAAATAATGAAAAACTCAAAACCTGACACCCGGATTCAGGTAATAGACCGGGCTGCGGCATTGCTTGAGACAATATCACGCTACTCCATGCCGGTCACATTGAAAGCACTGAGTGCGGATACCAGTCTGGCACCTTCTACCGCTTGTCGTATATTGCGTTCATTGATTGATAATCGCTTTGTCGAGCAGGACGGGTCAGGCAAATACCGGTTAAGTGGCCGGTTTATAGTCTCTTGCCATGACCGTTCCAGTCTTGATGACATTCGCACCATAGCGGTTCCCTATATGGAAAAACTGCGAGACCGTTTCGGGGAGACCATCAATCTCACCAGCCGGGAAGGACAAAAAGGCATTGCCGGCTATGCGCAACGGACCAACCTGCCCAGCTATACCCGCAAAACCTTTTCAACACCGGAAACTCTCGAGCAGGAATGTCTCGGCTGTATTGAGCAGGGTTTTGCTTATGACAATGAAGAAGCTGAAACCGGCGTGGGTTGTATTGGTGTTCTGATCTATGGTCAGTACGGTGAAGTTATTGCCGGTCTGTCGGTATCAGCGCCGATCATGCGCAGAAAAGATGAGTGGGTTGACGATCTGGTTGCCACGGGGAAACAGCTGTCAGCCATGTCAGGTTATGTGGAAAAAGCACATTCAGGCAGGTAATCCTATGGCTCGTTCAGAGTGTACGACAAAGGCAACCGGTAAAGGACAGAAAAAAGTTCGCATTATTCTGGAAGCGGCTGAAATACAGTTTGCATTAAATGGCTTTCGTGGTACTACAGTGCAGGATATAGCAGACCAGGCTAAGCTTCCAAAGCCCAATATCCTCTACTATTTCGCCAGTAAGGAAGCTATTTATAATGCTGTCCTGTCCGATATCATCGATCTATGGAACCTTGAGCTGGACGATATTCACCCCGACGATGATCCGGCAGAATCCCTTGAGCGTTATATCCGGTCAAAGGTGGAAGTGTCGCGTAAATACCCGATAGCCTGCCGGTTGTTTTCCAGCGAAATCATTCATGGCGGCTCCATGCTGTCGACAAGTATGAAACAGGCGACCATGGACTGGGTTGAAGAGAAGACAGCTGTCTTTCAGTACTGGATTCACAACAAAAAAATGGCCAGCGACATTGATCCCACTCACCTGCTGTTCCTTATCTGGGGTGCCACCCAGCACTACGCAGATTATGAATCGCAAGTGTGTTCGATTATGAAAAGAAAACGTTTGAGGAAAAAAGACTATGACCTTGCCGCCGATACGCTATGCAAGGTCATATTGAGAGGGTGCGGACTTTAGTGGGTGGATTGCGTTCGATGAAAAATTCGGGATAATCAAAGCTTGCTATTTCCTGACCAAATAGTCAAATTCGAAAAGAAGAACAGCAGCAGAAGAATATAACAATAAGGAATCATGCCGTCGTGATCAATTTTCTTCTTAATGACAAGCTTGTCGAAGTCAATGAAACAGCTTCAGACACTACGGTTCTGGATTATCTCAGGGGCAACGCTAACGGCAGTCAGCAGCGACGCACTGGCACCAAAGAGGGTTGCTGCTCTGGTGATTGCGGAGCCTGCACAGTTGTCGTCGGGGAGCCTGAAGGCGACCAGGTTCGTTATCGAACCATGAACGCCTGTATTGCGCTGATGCCATCACTTCAGGGCAAACAGTTGCTGACCGTTGAAGACCTTGCCGAGGGAGATCAGCTGCACCCGGTGCAGCAGGCACTGGTTGATCACCATGCTTCACAGTGCGGCTTTTGTACCCCCGGCATCGTCATGTCACTGTTTGCCCTGCACCATGAAAATCCTGAGAGTAAACCCGATGTCCTTGAAGCACTGGGAGGCAACCTGTGCCGGTGTACGGGCTACCGCCCATTGGTGGATGCAGCAAAGGAGCTGGCTGAAAAGAAACCCAGCGACGTTTATCATCAGAACCGCACGATGATTGTTGACCAGTTGAATGCCATGAAAGGCGGGGAAGGCTTCTCAGCCAATGGCAGCTTTATTCCTGATAACGAAGAGGAGCTGGCTGATTATCTGGAGGCTAATCCTGATGCCCGGCTGCTGGCAGGAGGGACCGACCTCGGTCTTGAGATCACGCAAAAACTGAAGCGCCTCAAAAAACTGGTGGTGGTTAGTCAGGTGAATGACCTGCAAACTATTGAACAGCACGACAATGAACTGGTGCTTGGCGCGGGCGCTACCTACCGGAATATCGAACCCGTTCTTAAGGGACATTTCCCGGAATTTGCTCAAATGCTGAAGCGTCTGGGTTCCCAGCAGGTGCGTAACCAGGGAACACTTGGCGGGAATATCGGTAACGCCTCCCCGATTGGCGACACGCCGCCGGTGTTACTGGCTCTGGATGCGTCCATTGACTGCCGCAAGGGCAAACGGGTTCGTAACCTGCCTCTGGATAAATTCTTTCTGGATTATAAAAAAACCGACCTGCAGGAAGGCGAGTACATCAGCCGTATACGTATTCCGTTAAAACCCCACGACCTGAAAGTTTACAAACTCAGCAAGCGATATGGTGACGATATTTCAACCGTACTGGCAGCCATCAATCTGGTAACTGACGACAATGGTGTTGTGATTAAGGCAAGGGTTGCCTTTGGTGGTATGGCAGCGATACCCAGAAGGGCTCTGCGTTGCGAGCAGATACTACTGGGACAGCCTCTCGACGATGCGACGCTCGCCAGAGCGCAGGCAGCCCTGCAGGAAGAATTTCAACCAATGACCGATGTCAGGGCCAGCAGCGAATACCGGATTCAGTCGGCCCGCAATCTGCTTGAACGTTACTTCAGAGAGTCAGCTGGCCAGAACATGAGGATTATCTACCATGCGTAAATTACCCGACGTAGCCGGTAGATCCCCGGCCAGTAATCCCAATGCCGGAGCAGAGAGTGGCATTGATCATTTAAAGGGCGGACGTTCTGCCAAACATGACAGCGCCCACCTTCATGTGACGGGCAGGGCGACCTATATTGATGACCGTCCGGAACAGGCAGACCAGCTTCATGCCGGTTTTGGATTATCCACCCAAGCCTCTGCTGAAATTGTCAGTATCGACCTTAATGACGTTAGAGACAGCCCCGGTGTCGTTGCCGTCATCACGGCTGATGATATTCCCGGCCATAAAGATATTGGCCCGGTTTTTCCCGGCGATATGTTACTCGCTGATGGGAAAGTAGACTACATAGGGCAGCCGGTTTTTGCGGTGGCTGCCACTTCTCACAGACAGGCCAGGGAAGCCGCCACCAAAGCCCGTATCGAGTATCGCCCGCTTAACAAGGTTCTGGGCATTGATACAGCCATGGAACAGAACTCTTTTGTGCGTCCTGACCACACCATGACGAAAGGCGACGCTGATACGGCGATTGCCCGGGCGCCAAAACAGCTCAGTGGTGAGATGGCTAATGGCGGTCAGGAGCATTTCTATCTCGAAGGCCAGATTGCCAGTGTAATTCCGCTGGAGGATGGTCAGCTCCATGTCTACACCTCAAGCCAGCACCCCTCTGAAGTTCAGAAGCTGGTTGCGGAAGTGATTGGTGTGCCACTGAACAAGGTGGTAGCAGATGTTCGCCGTATGGGAGGCGGGTTTGGCGGCAAGGAAACCCAGGCAGCAGCGCCTGCCTGTATTGCTGCTGTACTGGCAGTAAAAACCGGCAAGTCAGTCAAGTTCCGTGTCGAGCGTCAGCAGGACATGATCTCCACTGGTAAACGTCATCCGTTCCGCCATCGTTATCAGGTGGGTTTTGAGCAGGACGGACTGCTGGCCGGGGTTGATATCGAAGTGGCGGGTGACGCAGGTCATTCACCGGATTTGACAGATGCAATTGTTGACCGGGCCATGTTCCACAGTGATAACGCTTATTACCTCAACAACGCCAGGGTAAAAGGCTATCGGTGTCGTACCAATACAGCCTCCAATACCGCTTTCCGTGGTTTCGGTGGCCCACAGGGTATGCTGGTCATTGAGCGCATTATGGATGATGTTGCCCGGGCCACAGGACAGGATCCACTGGATGTACGACTGAAAAACCTTTATGGCATTGGTGAAAGAAATATCACCCACTACCATCAGAAAGTAGAGCATAATGTTCTCCATGAACTGATTGCCAGATTGGAACAGAGTTCCGATTATCGGCAGCGGCGGCAGGCCATTACAGCTTTCAACGACAATAGTCCGGTATTGAAAAAAGGGCTGGCGCTGACTCCGGTAAAATTTGGCATTTCATTTACTGCCAAACATCTGAATCAGGCGGGCGCCCTGGTGCATGTCTATACCGATGGCAGTATTCAGATCAACCATGGTGGTACTGAAATGGGGCAGGGACTTTACACCAAGGTGGCACAGATTGTTGCCAACGAATTCGGTGTGTCACTGGATCAGGTACAGGTGACCTCTACCCGTACCGATAAGGTTCCCAATACTTCACCGACTGCTGCGTCCAGTGGTACAGACCTCAACGGTAAAGCGGCGCAGGACGCCTGTCAGAAAATCAGGGACCGGTTGACACGTTTTGCGGCTGAACATTACCAGGTGTCAGAGGACAAGGTGGTTTTTGATAACAATGCCGTATTCATTGACGGCAAACCCATGCCGTTTTCAGAGTTTGTCCAGGTCGCCTATCTGAATCGTATTTCAATGTCCAGCAATGGTTTTTACAGCACGCCTGAAATCCACTATGACCGTAAAACGGCCAGTGGTCGGCCATTTTACTACTTCGCCTGTGGTGCCTCGGTGTCCGAAGTGACGGTCGATACCCTGACGGGAGAATACAAAGTCGAGCGGGTAGATATTCTTCATGATGTCGGTCGTTCATTGAACCCATCCATCGACCGGGGTCAGATCGAGGGGGGCTTTATTCAGGGGATGGGATGGATGACCACGGAAGAGCTGGTGTGGGACGACAACGGTCGTTTGCTCAGTAACAATCCGGCGACCTATAAAATTCCAAGCATTGAAGATATGCCGCCGGTGTTTAATGTTGAGTTGTTTGAACAGGCTAACCCGGAACACACCATTTACCACTCAAAAGCGGTCGGTGAACCGCCGTTTATGCTGGGAATGTCGGTCTGGGCAGCCATCCGGGACGCCGTCTCCAGCCTGTCGAACTATCAGGTCAATCCCAATATTAATGTACCAGCTACCGCCGAGCGTGTATTAAAAGCCATTAACGAGTTGAAATATTATGACGTTACAAATCGTGAGCATGAAGGGCTGGGGGCATTAGAGAATGTGGATTGATGCGGTTTCAGAACAGCAGCGCAAGGGGGAAGCCAGCATACTGGTGACCATTCTCGGGACAGCGGGTTCTGCCCCGAGAAAAACCGGCAGCAAGATGCTGGTGACTACGGAGCAGAGCTTCGACACTATTGGTGGCGGGCATCTGGAATATCTGGTCATCCAGAAAGCCCGTGAGCTGTTGGCTAATGGCAGTCGGGAACCTCTGCTGGAACACTTTCCCCTGGGGCCAAAACTGGGTCAGTGTTGTGGTGGCAGTGTCAGTGTACTGCTGGAACCTCTGTCCGGGTGCGATTTCCATATTGCGCTCTTCGGTGCAGGCCATATCGGCAAGTCCCTGATTGATGTGCTGGCACCACTGGACTGCCAGATTACCTGGATTGATAACCGGCCAGAGCTGTTTCCGGAAAAAGTACCCGACAATGTTACCCTGTGCGTCAGTGAACAGCCAGAACAGGAAGTGGAAGATCTGCCTGATGACGTTTATAGCCTGGTGGTCACCCATAACCATCAGCTGGATTACTCGATTGTTGAAGCGACCCTGAAACACAATAAAAGTCACTGGCTGGGTGTTATTGGCTCGGAGACCAAAGCCCGGCGCTTTCAGCAGCGTCTGGGTTATCGCGGACTGTTCACCGATGAGCAGATTCAGCACATGAGCTGCCCGGTGGGGATTGATGCTGTGGGTGGTCGCAAGCCAGCAGAAATAGCCATTGCCATTGCCGGGGAAATTTTGTCGGTGCGTAATGGTTCCAGAAGTACACAGAAGCGCAAGCGGGAAGGCATCCCATGGCAGAACCTGAAAAGTCTGCTGACGATTGCCGAGACTGAAGCTGAAGTTGAGAGAGCCTGAATGACCAGGCTCAATCATACAGCGCCACAGGTTCAGATCTGTGGGGGTCTGTAAGGGTGTTTCTCGTACCAGTGACGGGCAATCTGCTCTCTGGTACAGAGCCACACCCGCTCCTTTGACTGCACATAGTCCAGAAAGCGTGCCAGAGCAGCTGCCCGCCCCGGACGTCCTACCAGACGACAATGAAGCCCTACTGACATCATTTTGGGCGTGGTTTCACCCTCTTCGTACAATGTATCGAAAGCATCTTTAAGATACTGGAAGAACTGCTCACCACTGTTGAATCCCTGGGCGGTGGCAAAGCGCATGTCATTACAATCCAGTGTATAGGGTATGACCAACTGAGGTCTGCCAAAGCGGGGATCCCAGTAAGGCAGGTCATCCGAATAGCTGTCGGCGTGGTATAAAAAACCACCTTCTTCCACCACCAGTTGCTCGGTATTCGGGCTGCATCGACCCGTATACCAGCCGGTAGGACGCTGGCCGGTTATCTGCGTATGAAGCCGAATGGCTTCGAGCATGTGTTCACGTTCTTGTTCCATATCATGAAACTGATAATCAATCCATCGATAGCCATGACACGCCATTTCCCAGCCAGCGTCCTGCATAGCTTTAACCGCCTCTGGATGACGGGCAATCGCCATTGCCACCGCATAAACGGTGACCGGAATATCCCGCTGCGTAAACATCCGGTGTAGCCGCCAGAAGCCTGCCCTTGAGCCATATTCATAAATGGACTCCATACTGATATGGCGCATGCCCTGATGGGCAGGCGCACCGATGATTTCAGACAGGAAGGCTTCTGAAGCCGGGTCTCCGTGAAGAATATTATTCTCTCCACCTTCTTCGTAATTGATGACAAACTGTACGGCAATCTTACTGTTGTCTGGCCATTCCGGGTGCGGGGGGGTGGCTCCGTAGCCGACTAAATTTCTGGGATAGCTGGTGTGACTGAATTCCATAACGAGTTCCTGTTTTTTATTGTTGTTAGTGGTTTTTATCACCGGGGATGAAAAAATCCTCTTGGATGAATGTTGCATATCCCCTGCTGTTTGTGGCATAAATTGACAGTTAATTATTGACCATATGGTCAGAATATCGATTACATCTTAGCAATATTTTAATAATAAAAATAACAATGGCTTCTTAATGAAAGTGGATCTTGAACAAACGCCTGAGAGTCAGGCAGAACACCTTGCTCAAACCCGGATTAATCTGGCAGCCCGGGCCCTGGGAGGTGATGTACTCTCTTGCAGCGATGACTTTTTCGCTGAGAAAGACAACTTGCTGCTGGCAAGCGATCCGGTTTTTCTTCCAGAAAAATTTACCGCTTACGGCAAGTGGATGGATGGTTGGGAGTCCCGCCGCCGTCGTGATGGCAAGAATGACTGGGTTATCATTCGCCTGGCAGTCACAGGGAATGTCGAAACTATAGAAGTTGATACACGACACTTTAAAGGCAATGCGCCGGGAGCCGTACAACTGGAATATATTGCCAGTGACACCGACCCTGATGAGATGACCCTGTGGCAGCTTCTGGCAGAAAGAACGGAGGTCAATCCCGACTCCAGAAACCTGATTACTCTCGCCCGGCCGGCTCGAGCCAGCCATATTCGACTCACCATGATTCCGGATGGTGGTATTGCTCGTTTAAGGGTTTATGGCAGCATCCTGCTGGAGAACCAAAACCGCCTGCCGGGAGAACCAGTAGACACCGCTGCCATTATGAATGGTGGTCGCTCTGTTGCCTGCAGTGACTCATTTTTCAGCTCCATGCAGAATCTGCTGTTGCCAGGTCGTGGTGCCGATATGCACGATGGCTGGGAAACCAGGCGTCGCCGCCAGGGCGGGCATGACTGGATGATTGTCAGGCTGGCAGTCCCCACACAGATCAAGCGGATTGAAGTGGATACCCTGCATTTCAAGGGCAACTACCCTGATCGCTGCAGTATTGAAGCCTGTCAGTCAGCCGATGAGCATCCGGATGAGAATGCACAATGGGTCACTGTGCTTCCGGAACAGAAGCTTCATGCGCACCGTAACCATACCTTTTTACAACAGTTGGAAAATGCCAGGCAGTTGTATACCCATGTCCGGCTCAATATTTTCCCTGACGGCGGGGTGTCAAGGCTGCGTGTCATTGGTTATGAGGCAAACCAGCTATGACCCTTGAGCTGTTAAATGCAACGGCTGACTCTGCTGCACAGGATTTCTTTTTCCGCTGCTGCACCAGTGAGCGCTGGGTTCGGGATATGGTGTCAGCCCGTCCTTTTTCCAGTCAGGAAAACCTGCTGGCTAAAGCTGACGAGTGTTGGCAGCAGTGCGACAGAAACGACATACTTCGGGCATTTGAGGGACACCCGAAAATAGGCGACATAAATAGTCTGAAGGCAAAGTATGCCAACACTTCTCAGATGGCAGGTCACGAGCAATCTGGCACCGAAGGTGCTGATGACAAGACCCTGAACGCTCTGGCTGATGGTAATCGGGTGTATGAAGAACGCTTTGGTTACATTTTTATTGTCTGCGCTACCGGGAAGTCTGCCACTGAAATGCTGGCACTGTTGCAGGAGCGGCTGGATAACCAACCAGAGGACGAACTTATCATTGCCGCTGCGGAGCAACAGAAAATAACCCGGATTCGACTGAATAAACTGATTAACGAAGCTGTTCTAACCTCATAAGGCTGGCTTGTTAATCGCAATAACATTTGTTAATCACAATAATAATAGAACGTTGGACATATGACAGGTATCAGCACCCATATTTTAGATACAGGAACAGGCTATCCGGCCGCAGGTGTTCCTGTCTCCCTTGAACGACAAAACACGGATGGATGGTGTCTGGTTGGTGAGGGAATAACAAACGACGATGGACGAATTACGAGCCTGACCCCTGTAGAACAGAACCTGGAACCGGGCGTTTACCGTCTGCAATTTGCGGTTAAAAGGTATTTTCGGCAGCAGCAGGTGAAATGTTTTTACCCGGAAGTCACGGTTGTTTTTGAAGTCAGTGATGACCGGCACCACCACATTCCCCTGTTGCTGTCGACTTATGGTTACTCGACTTATCGGGGTAGCTGAATCGATAGCAGAATAAAGAACTGAACAGGCAACAACCTGTCGCAAATGTTATCAACGCCTGAAAATAAAAAAGAGAAGAAGGCAAATGGATACAGTTTTACCTGTTGAGGTGCTTACGGTTGAACCTTTAACGCAAGCCGCTTTTGAACCTTTCGGGGATGTTGTTGAAGCCAGGGGGATACCTCTGGTCATTAACCAGGGACGTTGTTACAAGTATTGTGACCTGACATCGGTCAGCACTGACAGGGACGGTCACTCCTCAGTTCATATTTTTAAAACCTCTGCTATCCGTCAACCCTGCAAGCTCGATCTTTTTGAACGTCACCCGTTGGGTAGTCAGACGTTTATGCCGCTGGAAAAACAGCGTTTTCTGGTGGTCGTGGCTGAAAGTACTCAACCTGAAGAGGACAGTGATAAACCTGATCTGAGTACCCTTCGCTGTTTTTTAACCAATGGTTCCCAGGGTGTAACTTATCGGGCCGGGGTCTGGCACCACCCTCTGTTGTCGCTGGATACCCCGTCAGATTTTCTGGTGCTGGATCGTGGGGGGCCGGGTCGCAATTGCGATGAAGTTCCCATGCCGGAAGGGGTTCGCTATACCGTGGAGGCCGTGGGGTTATGAATAACGCTGTCGTATGGAAGGCTTCTGTCCTTCACTTTCTTGAAGACCCGGATTCAGCACCGGCCAGTGATGCCTATGAGTACTTTGAAGACGGTGCGCTGCTGGTGGTCGACGGGCATGTTCTGCTGTGTGGGGCAGCGCAGGATATCATGAAAGACCTGCCGCCAGGCTGTGAGGTGCGGGAGCTGCCGGGAAGGCTGATTGTTCCGGGTTTTATTGATACCCATGTTCATTATCCGCAGCTGGAAGTGCTCGCAGGTTGTGGTGTGCAATTGCTTGACTGGCTGAACCAGTATACGTTTCCGGCTGAAAGGCGTTTTTCCGACCGCGAATACGCTGATGAAATCGCCGGTTTCTTTCTTGACCAGAGCCTCAGTCATGGAACCACTACATCGCTGGTGTTTGGCACAGTTGACCCAACATCGGTTGATGCTTTTTTTGCTGCCGCCCAACAACGCAATCTGCGCATGATTGCCGGTAAGGTATTGATGGACCGACATGCACCAGACTACCTTCTGGACACTGCAGAAGGTAGTTATGAAGACTGCAAAGCCCTTATCCAGCGCTGGCATGGCAAAGACCGGCTTGCCTATGCGGTAACGCCACGCTTTGCTCCGACTTCGACCCCGGAACAATTACAGGTGGCAGGCCGGCTGCTTGAGGAACATGAAGGTCTTTACCTGCATACGCACCTGTCGGAAAACCCGAAAGAGATTGAGTGGGTGCAGGAACTGTTTCCATCCAGCAAAAACTATCTCGATGTTTATGACCAGCATGGGTTGCTGGGACCAAGATCGATTTTTGCCCATTCTATTCATCTGTGCGATCAAAGCTGGGAACGGATGGGAGCGTCGGGTTCGTCCATCGCCTTCTGTCCGGGTTCCAATCTGTTTCTGGGCAGTGGTCTGTTTAATCTTGGGAAGGCAAAAAGCTGTGGCATTCCCACGGGTCTGGGTAGCGATGTCGGTGGTGGCACCGACTTGTGCCTGCTTCATTCAATGAAAAGTGCTTACCAGGTATCTCAGTTGCGCGAGGAAACAATCTCTCCGCTTCAAGCCTTCTACCTGGCAACTCTGGGTGGGGCAAGAGCCCTGCATTTATCGGATCGGATTGGCAGTTTTCGCCCGGGTAATGAAGCCGACTTTGTTGTGCTTAATCCTGAGGCAACCCCAATGTTGCGTTTCCGCTCCGGAAAGACAAAAACATTAGAGGAGCTACTGGGCGTACTGATGGTGATGGGTGATGACCGTGTTATTGAGTCCACAGTCATTATGGGTCAGGAAGCTTTCAGGAGAGATTGATTATGGAGTTTTATATTCAGGAGTGGCTGAATCTGCTGGTTCGCTGGTTGCATATAACGACGGGCGTCGCCTGGATCGGTGCTTCCTTTTACTTTAACTGGCTGGAAGGGCGGCTTGAGGCAGCTTCACCCAATAAAAAGAAAGAAGGCATCAAAGGTGAACTCTGGGCGGTTCATGGGGGGGGATTTTACGAAATAAACAAGTATCACCTGGCCCCGAAAACCCTGCCCAAAACCCTGCACTGGTTTAAGTGGGAAGCCTATATCACCTGGTTCAGCGGCATGGGGCTGCTCTCCATTATTTATTACTGGGGGGCAGAGAGCTATCTGCTGGCACCGGAATCATCCCTCACT
Organism: Endozoicomonas gorgoniicola; assembly: GCF_025562715.2. Classification (NCBI taxonomy): domain Bacteria; kingdom Pseudomonadati; phylum Pseudomonadota; class Gammaproteobacteria; order Oceanospirillales; family Endozoicomonadaceae; genus Endozoicomonas; species Endozoicomonas gorgoniicola. The sequence continues at coordinate 2,752,328 of NZ_JAPFCC010000001.1, read as the reverse complement.
CCCTTGCAGGCAGTGATTATCAGTGTTGTCAGCCTGCTGGCTGGCTGGCTGGTCTACGACCTGCTCTGTCGCTCTGCGTTGTTTGAGCAGGAAGTAGCGTTTAGTCTGATTCTCTTTGGCCTGATCACGTTTGCAGCCTGGGGCTACAGTCAGCTATTCAGTGGACGGGCGGCGTATATCCATGTAGGGGCGCTGATGGGAACGATGATGGTGGGTAATGTCTTCCGGGTTATCATTCCGTCCCAGCGTAAACTGGTTACTGCGGCTGAAAACGGTGACGAGTCCTTTGATCCTGCCATTGCCCGTCATGCCCTGTTGCGTTCAAGGCATAATAATTACCTGACTCTGCCATTGCTGTTTATTATGATCAGTGGTCACTATGCCATGACTTATGGCAATGAGTGGAACTGGCTTATTCTGGCGACTCTGGCAGGTGCTTCTGTACTGGTGCGTCACTTCTTTAACCGCAGGAATCAGGGTGCGGTGTTACCCTGGCTCTGGCCGTCAGCCGCCGTCATGATGCTGACTCTGGCTTTCGTCATCAAGCCTCAGGCTGTGGCTAAGGTGCCCGTTGCGGAACAACCTGCTTTTGATGAAGGTAAGGTCGTTGAAGTGGTTAACGCACGTTGTGCTACCTGCCATAGTAATGAGCCCAGTGACGTCTTGTTTCAGTCGCCTCCGGGTGGCCTGGTATTTCTGGATTATCCATCCATTGTCAAAAAAGCAGACCAGATTTACGCTCAGTCTGTGCAGACACAGATCATGCCACTGGCTAACCGCTCAGGCATGACCGTTGAGGAGAGACAGTTTCTTGGGCAGTGGTATCAGCAATTAGAGAAGGAAGGCAAGTGAGCATTTCATCCTTTTATCCGCCGCAGCGAATATTGATGGGTCCTGGCCCAACAGACGTACATCCGAAAGTTTTGCAGGCGTTGAGTCGCCCGACTATCGGGCATCTGGACCCCGCATTCATTGGTATGATGGATGAAGTCAGGACGTTATTACAATATGCGTTTCAAACCGAAAACGACTGCACCATGGCGGTGTCCGCACCGGGTTCGGCAGGTATGGAAGCCTGCTTTGTTAACCTCATAGAGCCGGGTGATAAGGTGGTCGTCTGCATTAACGGGGTGTTTGGCAATCGGATGGCCGAAAACGTTGTACGTTCAGGCGGAGAACTGGTCAGGGTTGAAGATGACTGGGGCAAGCCGGTCAGCCCGGACAAGCTTGAGGAAGCGCTCAGAACGCACCCGGATGCAAAAATTGTTGCGTTTGTGCATGCGGAAACTTCGACCGGGGTGTTGTCTGACGCTAAAAAACTCTGCTCACTGGCAAAACAACATAACTGTCTGAGTATTGTTGATGCGGTAACGTCTCTGGGGGGCGTGCCGCTGTTCGTGGACGACTGGGGGATTGATGCTGTTTATTCAGGCACGCAGAAATGTCTGTCCAGTGTTCCGGGTATTTCCCCTGTCAGCTTCAGTGATGCCGCAGTTGCTAAGATCAAGGGTCGGAAGACCCCCGTACAAAGCTGGTTTCTTGATCAAAGTCTGGTCATGAGTTACTGGGGAGGGAAGCAGAAACGCAGCTATCACCATACTGCACCGGTCAATGCGCTTTATGCGTTGCATGAATCGCTGCTTAACCTGCAGGAGGAAGGGCTGAACAACGCCTGGCAGCGTCATGCAGAACAGCATCAGGCCTTGCTGCCTGGTCTGGAAAAACTGGGGATTTCTTTCATCGTTGATAAAGCTTGTCGACTGCCGCAACTGAATACGGTGGCTATACCGGATGGTGCGGATGATGAAACCGTGCGAGCCCGTTTGCTGAACCATTATAATCTGGAAATTGGTTCAGGCCTGGGGGCATTTACTGGCAAAGTCTGGCGGATTGGCCTGATGGGCTACGGTGCGCGGGCAGAGAATGTTGCCCTATGTCTGCGGGCTCTGGAGGAAACGCTGAATTGATCGTATCCGCTTAGCAGGAAATACATAAAGAAAAAGCCGGAACAGTCATGTAACGGCTTTTTCAGAGAATCATCGAATCAAACGCCAGGCTTAGAAACGACGACCACCTTCGCGGTTGCCACCACCCTGACGACGTGGGCGCTCAGTAGCAACGCTTACACGCATGTCACGGCCAGACAGGTTTTGACCGTCCAGAGCAAGAGCTTCGTTAGCGTCGGCATCAGAAGCGAAGGTGACAAAAGCAAAACCACGTGAACGACCGGTTTCACGATCCAGGATGATTTTCGCTTCCTGAATTTCACCGAATGCCCCAAAGGCTTCTTCCAGCTCCTGCTCGGTTGCTGAAAAAGCCAGGTTACCGATGAACAGTTTGTTTTTCTGTTGCATTGTTAATGCATCTCCTAGGACGTTTGTATGCTTCTCTGTCTACCTTCAAAGCATCAATCGTCATCTGGGACTTTGTGTTTTGGGGCATCAGTCGAGGCGTTACAGGTTAAACGAGTTGGCATTGTAGCATGCAAATAATGAGATAGAAGGTGTCAGATCAGTATTCTTTGTAATTTTTCCAAGTTTATTTAACGTTTTGGCTAGGTGTGAGTGCTTATTTATTTTCGCTATCAGTAGTTGATTTGTATTGTATGGACTTGGGTCAATTAAACCGATATAACCTGACAGTTAAAAACACGGATGAACACGGGTTGTCGCAAATTATTAATGTTATTAACAGGCTCTGGTGAATGGCCTGGCCTCACAATCCGTGACATAAATGATTCAGGCGGAGATTGATTGCTCCCCACCACTATTTCAGGCCACCACTATTTCAGGCCACCGATACAGTCCGGGCCATTTACCAGGTATTAAGCAGGGACTTTGCGGTATCGCCGGTCAAATCAGTTGGCAATGCTGACTTAAAAAAGAAAGAGCTAAAAAGCGGCAGGCTGGGAAAGGTACGGAACATTGTCTTTAACCATTCTGAAACATCAGGACTGGATTAATAATAGCTGCTCACTGTTGTTTTTCTGAGGCAAGCTCTGCCTGTTTCTGCCAGTCATCGGGAACCACAAAAAAACGATATTGTTCGTTATAGCCGTTTGATTCTTCTGCGCAGGCAATGATCAGCTGAGGCTGCCTGATTCCTGACAGACTCTGTAAAAGACTACTTTTGTCGTTTTTCTTCTGACGCTCACTTTCGTGCAGTGAGGCCAGCCACCTTAGTTTTGCTGGCCTGAAATAGTAGAGTTCGGAAGGCTGTTGCTCCAGCCACTGGCTCAGCATCGATTCGGCAATCCAGTAACCTTTTAAATGATCAGGGTTGCAGTTTTGTGGGGGCGGGCAGTAGCCGTGAACGGGATAAAAGAGGTACCCCTGAAGGCAGATGGATCGGGAAAGCCGGGCAACCCCCAGTGACGCAATTGCTGCAGCACCTTCCGGGGTCCGGGCAAGTCTGATCTGGTGACTCAGCAGCCGGTGGAGCTTTCGGTCCATCCGGTCTTTCAGACCCGGGCCAACCCACTGGTGCCAGTGACTTGAATGGGAGTGTTGTGAGAAGCAGGGAATGCCAAGATAGAGCTTTACGGCTAGCTCCAGATGAGTAGTGATGCCTGTGTCCAGATTGTCATAAATAAGATCGAATTCGCCCAGCGTCGAATGATCGGCTTTTTGCACCTGCAGATTTCTGGCCAGAGTGTGAATGGCCGGGTGTTGATCCAGCAGATAGTGCCAGAGGGTTTCATAGTAAATACCCAGCAGGTGCCAGCGTTTATACCCAAGGGCGTTGCGAATAAAGGCAACCGCTTCCGGGGCTAATGCATAACCGGGCTCGAATAGGGGGGAACTGCATTCAGGCAGTACACTGGAGGCAAAACATTCATGACAGGTGTCGTTAAAAAGCACAGGGCTGCTTTGAATCCAGCGCAAATCTCTCGACAGTTGTGTACCTGATAAGTCAGTTGATAGCTTCATGGGTAAATAGCTTCATGGGTAAATAGTGTTGTAGGTAAATGGCAGCATGAGTAAACAGTAGCATTTGTCAATGTGGTGGCGTTAAGGCATAAGCGGTAAAAATTGGTTATTATTCCCGTCTGGAACGACTATCAGCCGCAAGGCTCTGAACGGTAAGTGACACCTATGGAACCATTCAAGCGTATCGGGGTAACCGGCCGTCAGGGACGATCTCATATAGAAAAGACCCTGCAACGCCTGACCGACTTTCTGCAGCAGCGGGGCATTGAGGTCCTGCTGGACGAGTCTATTGCCTATCTGTTACCCGGGCATCCTTACAAAATGTGCGCCCGGGCTGATATGGGGCAGTGCTGTGATCTGGTCATTGTGGTCGGGGGGGATGGCAGCCTGTTAGGCGCTGCCAGAGACATGGTGCCCCACGGCGTACCACTGCTTGGGGTAAACCTTGGGCGGCTGGGCTTTCTGACAGACATTCTGCCTGACGAACTGGAATCTCAGCTCGAAGAGGTATTGCAGGGAAAACACCGTCTTGTACACCGTTTTCTTCTGGACGCCAGTGTTATCCGCGATGGCAAAACCATCGGAAAAGCTGATGCCCTTAACGATGTGGTGCTGCATCCGGGGCAGTCAACCCGGATTATTGAGTTTGAGCTGTATATTGATAACCAGTTTGTCTACCGTCAGCGTTCAGACGGACTGATTATTGCTACTCCGACCGGATCGACGGCTTATGCGTTATCCGGTGGTGGTCCCATCATGCACCCCAAGCTGGATGCGATTGTTCTGGTACCCATGTATCCACACATGCTGACCAACCGCCCACTGGTGGTCGATGGCAACAGTGAGATGCAACTGGTGGTTCACCCTGACAACACGATTCATCCTGTGGTCAGCTGCGACGGGCAGGTCGAGATTAATCTGCAGCCGGGCGATATTATTTCCATCAGTAAAAAGCCGGAGCCTCTGAAACTGTTGCATCCGGTCAATCATAATTTTTATGAAGGCTGCCGTTCCAAACTGAGATGGCATCCCCATGAAATAACCGTTGATGAAGACTAAAGTGACAGCCCACTGCTTTCAGTGGGTTTTTTCATAGATGAGCAAGAGTAAATTATGTACAGGGCTCTGGTGATACCAGGACATAAAGATTTAAGTCCACTGTCTTATTTTTTATACCGGCAGGGTCTGCCCCATAAGATCACTGAAGAAGCCGGACAGCTGGTTATCTGGACGGCCAGTGAAGAGCAGGGCGATGTCGTCAAACAGGTTTATAGTGACTGGGAAGCCGGTTTGCTGAAACTGGAGCAGGCACCTGCCCGTCAGGGCGTTAATGTGGAAGGCATTATTAAAAGCATTCCCTGGCGACGCTTTCCGGTGACAATGCTGTTTCTGGCAGCCTGTCTGGTTGTGGCGGTTTTGACCCAGCTGGGTGAAAACATTGGCATGGTCAGCCATTTTACCTTTGTCAAAATCAAAGTGAGCGGGCCATACGCCTATTTTGCCAGCCTTGCCCAGACACTGGATTCCGGCGAGTACTGGCGGCTGCTCAGCCCGATATTCCTGCATTTTGGCATTATTCATCTGGCGTTTAATATGCTCTGGCTGTTTGATCTGGGACGACGTATTGAGTTTCGTCAGGGTGGGGTGCATCTGTTTGGTCTTGTCATCTTTACCGGGCTTCTGTCTAACTTTGCCCAGTTTGTGTTTGGTGGAGACACAGCGATATTCGGTGGTTTTTCTGGCGTGATTTATGGCTTTCTTGGCTATTGCCTGGCTCGTGAGAAGATTGACCCGCGTTGTCGTTTTGGTGTGCCTCCAGCCATTTATGGCTTTATGCTGGTGTGGCTGGCGATTGGCTACACCGGCATTCTGGGCGCTATTGGTTTTGGTAACATGGCCAATGCTGCGCATTCCGGCGGGCTAGTGTCGGGCTTGTTGACTGGTGCGTTGGCGGGGGTGTTTTTACGCAAGCCTGAAAGCTGATTTTTTATGTGGAAAATTTTCATAAAGCAGCCAGAATATCTACTGATTACTTTCATTATGCAAAGACATGGCAAGATTAATTGTATTTATTCTTTTGTTTATAAAGGCTGGCGTTTTATATGCCAATAGCCACTGCTACGCAATGTATCAGGTCAGAGCTCCTGAAAACAATCCTCAGGCACACTTTGATGGTACAGCACCTAATTTAAAAGAACCTCTTTTTTTGACCAACTACCAGGAGCGAGTTCTATATCATCAGAATTTTCAGCAGATGGTTGAAATTTGTCAGGCGTTGTGTTTTTCGCGTGGTAGCGACTGCAAGGGTTATATAACAGGTAATTGTATTGAACTGCACGCAGACAGGGATCCAGAAGGATTAATGAAAAAATTAATGCCACCCTATTGCAAAGAAAGCGATGGCATAGAAGAACCTCTGAAAGAGGTGGATTGTATCTGTGTAGCAAAAAAAGACGTCAATGAAGGCATTGACCACAGTTACACACTGTTAAAAGACGAATTTATAGCAAGTGCAACTGTATTTAATATGATTTCTGCGATTGTGGCTTTCTGGAAAGTACTGCATGCGGCTTTAATGAATGCTGATTCTCATTAAGTTGCATGGTTTTCCGCATAATGCCTTGTTAGGTGTCTTTTCCCTATTCTCTGCTGTGCTCAAGTTCCCTACAACAAACAAGAAAAGTATGTAGTATGAACCTTGAGGCCAGAGTAACTGCGCTGGAACATAAAGTTGACCAGCCAGATCATGCGTTGCATGAAAATAACAAAATTCTCGAAGCCACTCATGGAGTTGTTTGCCTTATCCTGAATGAACAATGCGAGAAGTTTCGCAAACTGGAAAAAGAACTTCAGGATCAAAAACTTCAGGATCAAAAACTTCAGGATCAAAAAAAGGAGAACAACAAACGCTTTAACACATTTGAAGAACTCCTGATCCAGATCGTCAACAACCTCGCCGGCAAGTAACACGCCACCTGACAAGTTTTCATTTGATTTTTCCCACCACTGCAAGCTGTGCTAATCGCTCTTTACCTTTTGCGAACTTGTGATAACAGAGATCAGTCACTCTGGCCTACATCATTAGGCTTTCGCTTTCGATGTATTCTTTTGTGATCCGACAGGGCTTTCTTGTTTGGCAGGGTCTTCTGGCAATAAGGGCAGGTTTTCTCTCCGGTGTGCTCTTTTATTTTGTGATCCGACAGGGCTTTCTTGTTTGGCAGGGTCTTCTGGCAATGAGGGCAGTTTTGCTCTCCGGTGTGATCTTTTCTTTTGTGACTGTACAGGGTTTGCGCGTTTGGCAGGGTCTTCTGGCAATAAGGGCAGGTTTTCTCTCCGGTGTGACATTGACTTGTGTGAGAAGACAGGGAATTTTGGTTACGAAAGTTACGAGGTGGACTACATTCACTACAGAGAAACTCAGTGTTTACTGTCTGCCTGTTTGTACTTTGAGAAGTGGTAGAATCACACCATTCATTTTGGGACTCATTAGAGAGTTTGATTTTTACACTTTTGGCAGGAGGTTCCATATTTGGCTCGGTGCTTTCAGCAGGGGCAACAACTACCTTAAACCTGCAGGGCTGTCCAGAGCAGAGTAGGTGTTTATGGCACTGATTAACACCTTGCTGTGTATTGCCAGAACCTTCGTCTGGACTACCCTTGCCAGCCTCAGGTTCATCATCCTCAGATTCATCGTCATCAGAGTTTTCCGATGGGGAGCTATACCAGGGAGTATTTGGATTTGCCGGTATCGGATGACAGCCCATATCGGGGAATTTACAGACAATAGTGTTGTTGGATATCACCTCCGCGACTTTCAATTCCGGCGTATCGTGCAGGTCATCAACCTGACTTTGATCTTCTTCTGCGGTATCTTCCTCAAAAGGCTGTAGCAGCTCACCTTCATCGTAGTCTTCTTTAGCCTCCTTGTGGGTTCCAAAATAGACACTGCAATAATCCGGTGATTCATCCTTATCGTTACATTGCCACCGGATGTGCAAGGGCGTGAGTGTCGACCGCTGCTGCTGACAGCGTTGTCCTGCTTCCCTTTTGATATTATCTGCCCGCTGTTTTTGTTCAGACAGTTTTTTAATAATCTCTTTAACCTCCCTCGAAGTGTAAAAATCTTCTAACTCTTCCTTATTCAGTACAAGGTCACCATTCAGCGGGGCGGGGGGTATCACAGGACCTTCAATACTGAACGCCAATAGCGCATCGGATTTGGTGTCAATCCGCAGTTGGCAGGAAGTATTGTCAGCAGAGTAACAAGTTCTTGAGAGAGAACGGGTTGTGACCTGCCCCCTGGGTTCTATGGCTGGGTATTCACTGAAAAATCTTGCCATCGGCAATAGCCATATGGGCGCTGGCAGACTGACTCCAGACCCGTAACTACCGTCCGAGGAATTAACCAAACCTGTGTAAATAACAGGCAGTATGCTCCATGACAGTACAATTTTTTTAAGGGTCTTCCATTTTGTGAGGGTAGTTAAAATCTGTTTCAAGATAGGTTTTTGTTTATTGTTTAATGGCAGATACATCAATTTTCTGTGCCTCTATAACCCCGGGGTTCATGGGTAGAATTAAAACCGTTTGATTATCTTGTACTCAGTTGGTATGTAAGTTGTGAGTTTCTCAATTGCTAGATCCCTTAAGCAAAGTATTATTGTTACTGTTGTTAATGCAATCCATTTGTCGATCTCTTCCGGTTCCCAGACTGTCTGAGAAGTTTTTAGCTTTGAAATAGAATTCGGCTTCATATAAAGCGCCATGTCAAATAATTTTTGCGCTTTCTGCTCTGGTTCAGCAATGAGAAAATAGCCTGAAGTTTTTATATGAAAATCACGATCAGAATAAACAACCCATGATGAACGGGCGTCATCATCCAGACGGACAACTGCAGCACCCGCACCACTCCTTGTTACATTGCTTTTTTTGAGAGATAAATAGGCCACACTATTGTTAAAGCTGACAGCCTGTCTAATTGCACTGGTTATCGCTTTAAGAGTATTTTTATGAAAAACACTGTAAACACCGTCAGTTGAGAAAGTAGAACAGTATTTTCTTATATCTATGTCCCATGCAGTAACATTCATATCCGGACTGTCAATAACGAGCAGAGCATTTCGAGGGATGGCGTTATATTCAAAACTCAGTTTCAAGCTGTTTTCATCAGGCTCTATCACAAGTTTATCTATTTGATGCCACGAAAGAGTGTCGTACAGATCGCTCCATTCTGAAATGTCGTTCAATGCTTCGTTGTCAGATAGACCGCCATGGCTTATCAAGCGATTTATTTCCAGCTTCGGCCCTTGACCTCTGGAAAACAGAATCTTTTGATAAAAGTGGCGACCCAGCCAGGGGTTCTGAGGGTAAACTGGCATAACCCCGCTTCGCTCATGATGCGTATCACAGGCCATTTTTTTTTCTATGGTAGCCTGATTATCTCCAAATATGTCTTTATATGCTTCAATTGCGATCATTGATAAAGCAGAGAGCGCTATTATATTACCAATTGTGTTTATTACAGTGACTGATGACTTTAACCTGGCAGGTATATGAGAATCAGGGTGGTGGGAATGAACCTTGCCAGCTATAAATCCGGCAGTGTAACCATACAGGTAAGGGAGATTGAGAACAAAGAGGGCTTTGGAAGAAGTCGAAATAATATCCCAAAGCTGCCAGGGAATCTGGTTATAGTGCTTCCTTAAAAAAATGAGGGTGTTCGTGTTTTCAGCATTAAAAAATTCTTTGTAGGTTGCAGTCAAACCAATTGAGTTGTCGTTAACAACAAAGATTGATCCTTTGTCTTCTGATGAGTCATCACCTGCGCCGAAAGAAGATTGCACAAAAAACAAGAGGATAAAAATAAGAAAACTGTTATATATAAACTTCATAACTCTTCTCATTTGGATATGCTTGTAACATTTAAGCTTTATTGCATTAAAGTTCCATACTGACTGTCATCTTCTTGCAATAAATTCAGCAGCCTGACCAGCAATTGTCAAACCTGCGTCAGCGATACGAATTTATTCAACAGTCAATATGAGACTTTCATCTCTACCATAATTTTTTCAGGGGGCTGCGCCGAAGGCGTCGCCCCCTGAAACTTCTGGAAGTATATACTGGTGGATTACTGATGCTTCAAATGTTGTTCATGCACCGACAGGTGAACATTTCTGATCAGCTCCTCCACCTTTTCACCGGCCATAAACGCATCGGAAAAACCCGCTGACACCGGATCAATATGCAGCTTTGCACAATCCCTGAAATGGTTGATCAGGTCTCTGGGGTTTTCATCGCCCATGGCAATACGGATGGTGGTCAGGTGAATTTTTGCCTCAATCTGGGCCTGTTCATCCAGCTCGGAGTGGGAGGTCAGAGCCGGGCAGAGTACCAGCGTATTGCTCTGCCCAAGACTGACCATGTGCCCAAATACGGGCTCCAGAGCATCGAAGAAGCGAACAAAAGCTTCTCTTGGCAAGCTGGCCTGTTCCATATCAATGCTGAACAGGGCACTGGGCAGGCCAAGATACAGGGTCTTTTCACACAGATCCCGGTTTGGATGATCTTTCAGGCCGTGGCTGTTGACATTGATCATCGGATGACTGTTCAGGAACTCGGAAAACACCAGCGTGTTGATGCACTTGCTCAGCATCCGGTTTTCCAGGGTTTTAATGCCACTGATCACCTCAACGGCTTTGTCTGCGTCCAGGAAAGCGCCTTTGATGTAGTACACATCCCAGAACAGGGTCTGATCCCAGTTAATGCCATTATGCTGTTGGCCTTTGGGAAGGAACATCCGGAAAGACTCGCCAATCACCCCGCCAGCCGTGGTGGAGCCCCCGCCGGAGATGTCCTTGGTATAGCTGTGAATGACCCAGTCCGGACGACAGGTTTTGTCTGGGTGGCGCAGGGGGCGGCTAAGGAACGGTGTTGCCAGTGTTGAATCAAGCATAACCAGATGATTATGCTGGTGGCTGATACGGCATATTTCCGGAACATCCAGCACATAACCGTGAGGGTTGCAGGGAGATTCCAGATAAACAAACAGGCGCTTGCCTTCGTTAAGCGCCTGCTGGTGCTGACGGCGAACGGCTTCCATGCGCTCTGCAAATTCATCACCGGTGTAACCGTCAAACCATTCCAGCTGAATATCCAGGCGGTCAGTTCGTGCGTAAAAATCCTTGATGAGCTGAAAAGTGCCACCATAGACATTGCGGGACGCCAGCAGAATATCGCCATGGCGCAACTGGTTGCCGAGCAGGCCATCAATGGCAGCCATACCGCTGTTGAAATTCCACGCCATGTAGTCTGCGGCATACTTCCCTGCTTCCAGCGTGACAATGGTATTGGCCAGCGAAATAGAGGTTGGGTTCAGCAGGCGGGAGTATATCGGGTGTGAGCTTTCCATGCCTTTAAAAGCGTCTTCCACCCACTCGGTACAAGCGTATAAATAAGTAGCGGTGCGAACAATGGCCGGGGTGGCGGAAAACAGTGCGCCGACATTGGCAAATAGCGGGTAGTCACCTTTGACGGCCCGGCTACTGATATCCATATTCAAAGCCTGATAACTGGCTCTGAGGCTGGGTTGCAGGGTATCAATCAGCTTGGCCAGCTGGAAGCACAGGAATTTTTTAGCATTGAAGTAACTGATGCGGTCAGTTTGTGGCAAACTGTCGAGGGTGTTGTTCAGGGCTTCAACCTGGTTTAGTTCACCAAAGGTTTGATACAGATGAGTGGTGGCCTTCAGCAGTGCCTGACCGTACTCTGAGCCGGGCTTTATGCCAAAGTGCAGTAACTGTTCTTTCGCCAGTTCGGGTGCCTCCTGGCACTCGGTTGAATTTCGAATCGGTGATAATGTTTTCAAAAGTGAAACAGAAGGGTTTGTTGTCATTGGAGCCTCTTGAAGGTTGCCATGATTACAGAATCCAGAATCAGCTTTGCATCAATCGGTCTGGCTGACAAGGCAAGTGTAATAATAAGAGGTCAACATGCAGTTAAAGGACTTTCTTGAAATGATGAATCCTGATCTTTATCAGGTATTGAAACAGTCGGTTGAGTTAGGATGCTGGCCCGATGGCAGAAGGCTGTCCGAACAGGAACGCGAGGCCAGCCTTCAGGCATTGATTGCCTGGGAGTTTGAGCATCTGCCCGAAGAGCAGCGTACTGGTTATATGCCGGTCAGTTGTAAAAGCCGTCAGACACCGGCGCAAGCAGAGGACGAGCCTGCCAGTATCCTGCGATTCAGGGATACCTGACCTGCACTGAACGACTTAGCTTTTGTAAGGAGTTATTTTATGTATACCGTTTTAATTACCGGAGCCAATCGTGGTCTTGGGTTGGAGTTTGTCCACCAGTATGCAGACAAGGGGTGGAATATTATTGCCTGCTGCCGCAATCCACAAAGTGCAAAATCACTGGCGGCAGTGGCGCAGGAATACGGAAAGATTGAGCTGCAGGCACTGGATGTTGCCATCGAGTCTGATATTCAGGCACTGGCAGAACGTCTTGGAGAACGTGCTATTGACCATCTCGTCCTTAACGCTGGGGTTTTAGGTGAAAACTGCGCTGAGCTGGGCCATATGAATCAGGCTGACTGGCTGAATGTGCTGTCTGTCAACACGGTTGCTCCGGCCCTGTTAATTCAGGCGTTGAAGGATAACCTTGCTGCCAGCACTTATAAAACCATCGCGGCTCTGTCCACTCGTGTTGCCAGCATTGAAGATAATGGATCGGGAGGAATGTACAGCTATCGGGCTTCGAAGGCGGCTCTGAACCAGATTCTTGTGAGTGCGGCTAACAACTTGCGGGAGCAGGGGGTCAAAACGGTTGCTTTGCACCCTGGCTGGGTACAGACCGATATGGGAGGAGAAAAAGCGACTTTCACCCCCCGGGAAAGTGTTGCGGGAATGATGAGTATTATCAGTCAGCTGACTGATGAGCAATCCGGCAGCTTTTGGGCCTTTGATGGCAGCACTATCCCCTGGTGATGAACTGTCAGCAAGGGATAAAGAGAGAAAATTATAGTGTCAATTGACGTTACAGAAGCGGATGGTACAGTGACCGGAAACCTGCGTAAAATGGTGTCTGAATTGCAGGGAACTGTCGTTTATCAGTTGCCGGTTGGTGATGACCTGATCACGATGAACAATCTGATTGGCTGCAAAATTGTTCTGGACTATCAGGGTGAGATCAACTGTTGTCACTGTGGTCGCAAAACGAAAAAGAGTTTTAGTCAGGGTTACTGTTATCCCTGTTTTAAAAAACTGCCCCAGTGCGATATCTGCATTATGAGTCCGGAAAAGTGCCACTATCATCAGGGAACCTGTCGGGATGCCCGGTGGGGGGAGCAGTTCTGTATGACTGACCATGTGGTCTATCTGGCAAACTCTTCCGGCCTGAAAGTGGGCATTACCCGGGCATCGCAGATGCCAACCCGCTGGATTGACCAGGGAGCCACCCAGGCCATGGCGTTTATGCGGGTGGCTACCCGTCAACAGTCTGGTCTGCTGGAAAGCCTGTTTAAAGAGTTTGTTGCCGACCGTACTAACTGGCGAGCCATGTTGAAAGGCACTGCCGAACCTCTGGATCTGGCGACCTCTGCCCGGGAACTGATGGATATGAACCGTTCCCGCATCACCGCTTTGCAGGAACAGTTTGGCATTCAGGCGATTCAGCCGGTTGCCACCCCGACGATGATTGATATTCTCTACCCGGTTGAGCAGTATCCCTCAAAAATCAGCTCACTGTCGTTTGATAAAACACCCACAATAGAAGGTGTGCTACAGGGCATTAAAGGGCAGTACCTGATACTGGATACCGGTGTGCTGAATATCCGCAAACACACTTCGTATCAGGTCAGTTTTACGCATTGCGCATAAAACACCATCAATCAGGAGTAAATGATGAAAGACGCACAACCCAGCACTATTTATTTGAAAGATTATCAGGCACCTGATTACTGGATTGATACCACCCATCTGACCTTTGACCTGCATGAGGATCACACTCTGGTCACTGCGGTTTTACAGATGCGCCTGAATGAAGATGCCAACCGTGGCGAAGCTTTGCCTGCTCTGACGCTTCATGGTGAGGAGCTGGATCTGGTCAGCCTGCATCGGGATGGAGAGGAGCTGGAAAAAGATCAGTACCAGCTGGTAAAAGGCAGTCTGACTCTGCCCGTTGAACAGCCACGTTTCCAGTTGCAGATTGTGACCCGTATTCGTCCTCAGGAAAATACGTCGCTGGAAGGTTTGTACAAATCCAACGGTATGTTCTGTACCCAGTGTGAGGCCGAAGGTTTCCGCAAGATTACTTATTATCTGGATCGCCCCGATGTCATGTCGGTGTTTACCACTAAAGTTATTGCCAGTCAGGCGCGCTATCCGGTACTGCTGGCAAACGGTAATGCGATTGACCGGGGTGAGCTGGATAACGACCGTCATTATGTCACCTGGGAAGACCCGTTTAAAAAGCCGAGCTATCTGTTTGCGCTGGTGGCGGGTGATCTGGAGTACGTTGAAGATCATTTCACCACTATGAATGGTCGGGAAGTGACACTGCGACTCTTCACCGAATCCCACAATATTCATAAGTGCGATCACGCCATGGTCTCCCTGAAAAAATCCATGAAATGGGATGAAGAGGTCTATGGTCGTGAATACGACCTGGATATCTTTATGATCGTGGCCGTGGATCACTTTAATATGGGTGCCATGGAAAATAAGGGGCTGAATATCTTCAATTCGTCGTGCGTACTGGCCAGTCCGGAAACCGCCACTGATGCCACCTACCAGAAGATTGAAGCCATTGTTGCCCATGAATATTTCCATAACTGGTCCGGCAACCGGGTGACCTGTCGGGACTGGTTCCAGCTGAGTTTGAAGGAAGGCTTTACGGTGTTCCGTGACGCTGAGTTTTCTGCTGACATGAACTCCCGTGGCGTAAAGCGGATTCAGGATGCTGCTGTGTTGCGTACTGCGCAGTTTGCCGAAGATGCCGGACCTATGGCGCACCCGATTCGTCCAGAGTCGTTTATTGAGATTTCCAACTTCTACACCCTGACGGTCTATGAAAAAGGCTGTGAAGTGGTGCGGATGATTCATACCCTGCTTGGAGCGGATCAGTTCCGCAAAGGCACCGACCTGTACTTTGATCGTCACGATGGCGAAGCGGCTACCTGTGAAGACTTTGTTAAAGCCATGGAAGACGCTTCCGGTGTTGATCTGACACAGTTCAGGAACTGGTACAGCCAGTCCGGTACGCCGGTGATTACCGTGACAGACCGCTATGAGGCGGAGACGGGAGATTATCATCTGACCATCGCCCAGAGCTGTCCTGCGACACCGGGACAGGAACACAAGAAACCGTTCCATATTCCCCTGGGTCTGGCACTGCTGGATGAGCAGGGTCAGCTGTTGCCACTGAATGCAGAGGGCGGCAACTCAGAAGGAAACAGGGAGCAGGTTCTGTCCATTAAACAGTCAGAAGAAACCTTTGTTTTCAAAGGCTGCAAGAGTAAGCCTCTGCCGTCGCTGCTGCGTAACTTCTCGGCACCGGTACGTGTTCGCTATGACTACAGCAAAGACGACCTGGTGTTCCTGATGAAACACGACACTGATAGTTTTAATCGCTGGGATGCCTGTCAGCGTCTGGGGGTTATGGCGATTGAACAGCTGGTTGAGCAGTTTGATGAACAAGCGGAGCAGGCCGTTGACTCGCAGCTGGTGGATGCCTTTGGTGCCTTGATTGCGGACCCGAAACTGGAACATGCTGTTAAGGCAGAAATGCTCTGCCTGCCTACTGAAGCCAGTCTGGCGGAACAGGCTGAGGAGATTAAGCCTCTGGCGATTGTCGCTGCCCGCAAAAAGGTGAAACAGGCCATTGCTGAAACGCACTCAGCGGCATTGCTGGCTTTGTATAACGAGCTGCATAACGAGCTAAACCACGGTGATTATCGACCTGAAGCCTCTGATATTGCCAAGAGAACCCTTAAGAATGTCTGTCTGGGTTATCTGGCAGCGGTGGATGATGCGGGGTATTTGCAGCGGTCGGCTGAACAGTATAACGCTGCCTCCAGTATGACGGATCGACGGGCTGCTCTGGGCTGTATTGTGAATGCACGTCATCGTGATGAACATCTGGTTGAACAGATGTTGACCGATTTTTATGACCGTTATAAAGACGACGCCAATGTTATGGACGACTGGTTTGCGGTGCAGTCCTCCAGTGCGGAACTGGGTACTGTGGAGAAGGTAAAGGCATTGATGCAGCATGACAGTTTTGACTCAACCAGTCCGAACAAGCTACGTGCGCTGATTGGTGGCTTCACCCGCAATATGACCCACTTCCATACGACAGGTGGCGCTGGTTATGAATTTCTTGCCGACCGGGTGATAGAGCTGGATAAACAGAATCCCCAGGTGGCTTCCCGTGTCATGATGCCTTTGACGCGCTGGAAGAAATTTGAGCCGGTTGCGAGCGGCTTAATGAAAAAAGCCTTGCAGCGAATCAAGGCGGTGCATGACCTTTCTACCGATGTGTATGAGGTGGTGAACAAGAGCCTGTAAGTGGCTGTTTGTCAGCTACTTGCATTTGCTGAGTAAATATTGGACTCTGTGATTGGTACGGAGTTAAAGGATTGTTCTCCGTACCGCCTGACTCGGGATGTGATGTAGCTGTAAACAAAAGAGATAGCTGTCCAACACCTGATAATAAAAACAAATACGCACGACAGGGAGTCAGCATATTATGATGCCCGAACGCACACCCGCTTTGCGCATAGCCCCGGTTAAGGCTGGCTTTTCGCTAGCAGGCTTTTCGCTAGCTGGATTGTTACTCGCCTTTCCTTCTTATTCCCTTGAATTTTCCGATGATTCTGGCTCCATGACCGGCGCTCTTGATACCACTTTGTCCTATGGAACCCTGTGGCGGGTACAGGGACAGGATATGAAACATTACAAAGGCAGCTCAACCCCCAACCATGATGATGTCAACACTAACGATGGCAACCGGGCCTATGATACCGGGGTAGTGTCGCAGGTGTTCAGAATCTCCGCTGATCTGGAAGTGGACTGGGAAGATCAGTATGGATTGTTTATCCGTGGCACCGCATTTTACGACACCCACATGATGGACCGTCACAACCACTGGCCAGATGCCAACCGGGGGCGTTCGCCCGATCAGACCAATACCTATCCCTACGCTGATGACTGGTCAAACGATGTGCTGGACGGGCAGGGACATGATGCCAAAATTCAGGATGCCTATATTTACGGTGCCTGGGATATTGGGGAAATGCCTCTGGATGTGCGTTTTGGTAAACAGGTGATCAACTGGGGAGAAGGGATATTTTATCGTGATGGCATTAATACCGTTAATGCAATGGATGGCGCTTCCTTTGCCTTACCGGGGTCGGAAGTGAAAGACCTGCTGATTCCGCAACATGCCCTGTCTTTCCGGCTGGGAGTGACTGATAACCTGTCCATGGCCGCCTATTACCAGTTTGAGTGGGAGAGCTCGGTGACTCCGGGACGGGGGACTTTCTTCAGCACCAATGATCTGTTCACCGATGGTGGGACGAAGGGGTATAACCAGATTCCGGACAGTCTGAATCTTATGTCCGGTGTTTATGGGCTGGCTAATACGAGAAGCCTTTACAGCGATATGGCGATTAATACACAGGGTGATTATATCGTTGTTACGGATACATCCACTGAAAAAGATGCCAGCGATAATGGACAGTGGGGCATTAATTTCAAGTATTTTGCAGAAGAACTGAATGATACGGAGTTTGGTTTTTACTTTGTCAATTATAACTCTCATGTCCCCTATATTCAGGCACAGCTCGATCAGTCAGTTGCCCGGAATGCGCTTGGACTGGCCGGTGCCAATGCTGCGAATTTGAATGCGGCACTTGGACAGGCGGTTCCCGGTTATGGTGGGGCAACATTACAGGACTTATTGGTTAAACAGGGAGCTTGCACTGACGCTACCAGCTGTAATACCTATATACAGGGAGCAGCTGCGGGCGCTCATGTGATTTCCAATGGCGTGTCTGCCACCAGGGTTTATCCCGAAGACATACAGATGTATGGCATCAGCTTCAATACGGCTGTCAAAGGTACTTCCATCGCTGGTGAGCTGGCTTATCGGCCTAACGCACCCATGTGGATTGATCACCCCAATGATCTTGTGGCGGGTGTCAATGACAATATGGCGAAGATTCTTGGCTCCGTCGCCAAACCTCAGCTGGGTTGCTTTGATAACCTGTCCCAGGCTGAGCCGGCTAAACAGTACTGCATGAGCAGTGGACCCTATAAAAACTATAAGGAGGTCAGGCTGTGGACGGGAACCCTGGTATTTATTCGCAATTTTGGACCGCGTATCGGGCTTGACGGTTTATATGGCATTTTTGAGCCATCCTTTGAGTTGATTCAGGGGCTCGATGATTATGACAACTATGTATCGACCGCATCCGGTCCCTGGGGGAAAGGGTTTGAAGAGGATTATCACCCTGCCAGCGACCGTCTGGATAAATTCAGCTGGGGTTATACTGCGGTGCTTTCCGGCGAGTTAAATGATGTAATGGCCGGCATCAACCTGAATCCGGTAATAACCTTCAGGCACGATGTCCACGGTAATTCCAGACTGACCGGTAACTTTCTGGAAGGTCGCAAGGCAGTAACCATGGCTTTAAATGGTTTGTACATGAATACCGTCGAAGCAGGTCTTGCCTATACCACTTTCTTCGGCTCTGAACGAACCAACTCTCTACACGACAGGGACAATGTTGCTTTTAATGTGAAATATTATTTTTAAGCGACGGATTACAGGTATTCAATAATGAATAATAAGAACATTACCTTTCTGGTCAGCGCCCTGGTGATCACTGCCAGCTGCCAGCTCAGGGCAGCAGTACCAGAGTTTGAAGCACAGCGCCTTGGGAAGGATCTTACTCCCATTGGTGCCGAGAAGGCAGGAAACAAAGAAGGTACGATTCCTGCCTGGAACGGCGGCATTAAAGACACGCAAATACCCAAAGGCTTTAAACCGGGCAGTCATTACCTGAACCCGTTTCCAGATGACAAGCCACTTTTTACCATAACTGCAAAAAATGTCGATCAGTACAGGAAGAAACTGACCGCAGGGCAGCTGGCTCTGATGGAGGCTTATCCGGAAACGTTCAAAATACCGGTGTATAAGACCCGCCGTACCGCCAGGCAGCCTGGCCGGATTTACAATAATACCCGCAAAGCGGCAACTAAAGCGCAGTTGCTACCAGAGGGCAATGGTTTTTCCGGTGCTTATGATGCCTATCCATTCCCTGTTCCCCAGAATGGGCTGGAGGTTCTGTGGAATCATATAGTGCGCTATCGTGGCGAATATGTCGTACGACGTTCGTCCGAGGCACCTGTCCTTCGTAATGGCTCTTATTCTTTGTCGACTTCCCAGCAGGAGGCTCTGGTAAATTATAATCTGCCCGGAGGGTCTGAAGAGAGTCTGGACAATGTTATTTTCTATTATCTTTCATTTGCACGCTCACCTGCCCGATTGGCCGGTGGGGCTGTGCTGGTTCATGAAACCCTTGACCAGGTTAAACAACCACGGCAGGCGTGGAGCTACAATGCCGGACAGCGACGGGTACGCAGGGCGCCCAACCTCTCTTACGATACCCCTATTGCGGCATCAGAGGGTTTGCGCACCGCAGACGACACCGATATGTATAACGGCGCACCAGACCGCTATGAATGGAAGCTGCTGGGCAAGAAGGAAATCTATATTCCCTATCACAATTACCGGCTGATCAGCCCTGATGTAAAGTATGATGACCTGTTAATGGTCGGGCATGTCAATCCAGAGTACACCCGCTATGAACTGCACCGGGTCTGGGTGGTAGAAGGTACCTTGAAACCTGGTAAACGGCACATCTATTCCAAACGGGTGTTATACCTCGATGAAGACAGCTGGGGCGCGGCAGTGGTGGATCAGTATGACGGGCGAGGGGAGTTATGGCGTGTCAGCATGGCTTACCTGATAAATTTTTATGATCGGCCAACGGTATGGACCGGACTGGATGTTTTTCACGACCTTCGTTCCCGGCGTTACCATGCCCAGGGGTTGGCGAATGAAGAACCTCGGTATGTCAGTTTTAACAAGCCTATACCGGATTTGAAAGACTTCAAACCTTCTGCTCTGCGTCGACGTGGACGACGTTGATAAGACAGAAGGGGACTAGCATGACCAGACTCTCCAGTCTGCCGGTGATAAAACTGTTTTGTTCCTGGAGGCAGGCCCGATGCCTCTCAGGATTTCCCGGTACTTTATTGTTTGTCATTGCCGTGTTGCTTAGTGGTGGTTTACCCATCGATAGTCAGGCTTCAGACACGGTCACTAAAGAACGCTATGCCGTTATATCCAGCAAGGCCACCGCTTCGCTGCTACTGGATATTACCCGCCTGCCGGATAGTAAGCGGTTGGTTGTTGTAGGCGACCGGGGACATATATTGTTTTCTGATGATGATGGGCGTTCCTGGCAACAGTCCCGGGTGCCAACGATTCAGATGCTTACCGCAGTGACCTTCCCCTCCGGAGGCGTGGGCTATGCCGTCGGCCATGACAACCTGATCCTGAAATCAGAAGATGCCGGAGAAAACTGGCAACGGGTTTACCGGGATATCGAAATGCAGGCGCCCCTGTTGGATGTCTGGTTCCGGAGTGAACAGCAGGGGCTTGCGGTAGGTGCCTATGGCACGATATTGAGTACCGACGACGGTGGTCAAACATGGACCGATATTCGTGACAGTATCAACAACGAAGATGAGTTTCATTACAACGGTATTGCCAGCGATGGACTCAATAACCTGTACCTTGCCGGTGAGGCAGGCATTCTGTATCACTCCGCTGATGCAGGTAAAACCTGGAATACATTAACCGGTCCCTATGAAGGCTCCCTGTTCGGTGTCAGCGCCAGCAGAGATGAAGTGATTATTTATGGGTTGAGAGGCAATGTCTTCCGCAGCCAGGATAATGGGAAATCATGGCTGGCACTGGCTTCAGGGACTGAAAACTCTCTGTTTGGGTCTCTGTTGCTGGATGACGGTAGTAGCTTTCTGGTGGGTACTTCCGGCACGGTTCTTTCGGGCCTGACTGGCCGCTGGCAAATCACCCACCGTGAAGACCGAATGTCTCTGTCGGCATTGGCTGAAGCTTCAGATGGTGCCATTGTTGTCGTTGGGCAGGGGGGCGTTAAGAGAATTAATGGAAAGAACCAATAGTGTTGGGTCAATTTCGGAGCGAATGATCTTCCATAACCGGATCAAGGTATGCGTATTCTTTGTTCTGGTCACTTTATTCCTGACCTGGAAAATGGTCACCGGGCTGAGGGTTGACGCCAGCTTTGAAAAAATGGTGCCTATGCAGCACCCTTATATTCAAAATATGTTTAAGCACCGTGATGGAACAGGCGGTGGCAACACGGTACGTATTGCTGTGGCGGCCAGGGAAGGGGATATTTTCTCAGCAGACTATATGGATATTCTGCGCCAGATAAACGACGAAGTATTTTATCTTGAAGGTGTTGATCGTCCCAAGTTGAAATCTCTCTGGTCCCCGAATGTTCGCTGGATCGAGGTGACAGAAGAAGGCTTCGCTGGCGGTTCGGTTATTCCACAAAGCTATGATGGTTCACAGGCCAGCCTGGATGAATTGCGTACTAATATTCTGCGTTCCGGTCAGGTAGGTCAGCTGGTGGCAAACGACTTCAGGTCGAGTATTGTCAGCCTGCCGTTGTTTGAAACGAATCCGGAAACCGGTGAGCGGCTGGATTACAAGACGCTGTCAGAACAACTGGAGCAGTTACGCAGTAAATATATGGAATTGGGCGTCAATATCCATATTGTTGGTACTGCCAAAATTTTTGGCGATCTGTTTGAAGGTGTTCAGTCTATTGTACTGTTCTTTATGGTCGCCATTGTCATTACGGCACTGTTGCTGTTTCTGTATTCCCGCTCTTTGCGCAGTACATTTATTCCATTAATCACTTCTCTGGTAGCAGTCGTCTGGCAGATGGGGCTGCTGGCCACATTTGACTTTGGCCTTGACCTGTACTCTCTGCTGGTACCGTTTCTGGTGTTTGCCATTGGTGTCAGTCACGGTGTTCAGATCATCAACAGCATTAGTGTGGAAGCCGCAGCGGGGGCCGACAAGCCGACTGCCGCCCGTCGTGCATTCCGGAGTCTCTATGTTCCGGGTATGGTGGCGCTGGCATCCGATGCCATTGGTTTCCTTACCTTATTGATTATTGAAATACAGGTTATTCAGGATCTTGCCCTGGCGGCCAGTATCGGCGTTGCTGTCATCATTATGACCAATCTGGTGCTTTTACCGGTGCTTATGTCTTACGCTGGGACTAGCCAGAAGTCCATCCATCGTATCCGGGAGCGCCAGCATAATGAAGGTGGAGTATGGAACCTGTTATCAAACTTTGCCCACCCCGGGGTTGTGCCGGTTTCTGTCATTATTGCTTTACTGGGATTTGGCTGGGGGCTATATCAGGCAGCAGACCTTAAAATAGGTGACCTTGATCCCGGAGCGCCGGAATTTCATCCAGATTCCCGCTATAACCGGGATAATCTGTTTTTGACGTCTAATTATTCGACCAGTGCCGACTTGTTTGTGGTTATGGTGGAAACCGGGGCTGAGCAGTGTTCAACCTATCCGGTGATGGAATCAATAGACCGCTATATGTGGCGTATGGAGAATGTGCCGGGCGTACAACGGGCATTGTCGATGGTGACAGCTTCCAAGCAGGTGGTTAAAGGGTTGAACGAGGGAAGTCTCAAATGGCAGACACTGTCCCGCAACCCCTATGTTCTTAACAGTTCGGTCTCTTCTCTTAGAGGGCTTTATAACAGCGACTGTTCCATGGTGCCGGTGATTCTCTATCTGGATGATCATAAAGCCGATACATTGTCCGGGGTAGTGGCTGAAACTAAAGCGTTTGCTGATGAGAATAATAATGAGCATGTGCAGTTTGTTCTGGCCGGTGGTAATTCTGGCATTGAAGCTGCTACCAATGAAGTCATTTCTCAGGCCCAGAATCAGATGCTGATGTGGGTGTACCTGGTCGTCAGTCTCCTGTGCCTGCTGACTTTCCGTTCTATTCGCGCAGTCTTTTGTATTGTGATTCCTCTGGGGTTGACGTCGGTTCTGTGTCAGGCACTGATGTCTTTTCTGGGGATTGGAGTCAAGGTGGCCACGTTGCCGGTGATCGCGCTGGGAGTCGGTATTGGTGTGGATTATGGCATTTATATATACAGTCGCCTGGAGAGTTTTCTGAAACAGGGGCTGCCCTTGCAGGAGGCCTATCATAAGACCCTGCAGACTACGGGGAAGGCGGTGACATTCACGGGTATCACCCTCGCTATTGGTGTCGGAACCTGGATATTCTCACCGCTAAAGTTTCAGGCAGATATGGGCATTTTGCTGACCTTTATGTTTATCTGGAACATGATTGGGGCGATCTGGCTGCTACCTGCGCTCGCCCGGTTTCTGCTCAAGCCGGAGAGTTATGTGAAAAAAACAGAAGCCAGTGATAGAGAGAGTAAGCTGGCAGGTTCTACTATCTAGCTCGACTGTGTATCAATATTGAAAAGCCTTGCGAAATTGCAAGGCTTTTCGTTATGAAAGGAAAGATAGATCAATCGGTAGGGTACAGACCCGGTAACGAGTCATTCTTTTTCGTCTGTTTCAGGTGCTGGTTTCTGAGCTTTTCACATTCACGCAAAATATCAGGGAAAGGCACGTCACCCTTGTCGGGCGAGTAGACGGCAGCGTCCATCTGCTGGAACAGGGTCAGGAGTTCAGTGGAACCAAGTTTTGCCAGACAGCGTTCAACAGTAGACAGGTCTTGTTCACTGAACAGGCTCTGACACCAAATGGTTAATGCCAGCTTCACTTCATTGATGTTTCTCTGCTCACAGCCTTCCCTGAACAATTTGAATGCGTCAGCTTCAGACTGGAGCTGTCTATCTTCCTGCACTGTATCTGTGACAACCGGGATCCGCTGGCGTCTGGCAAGAAGCCAGAGAGAGGTGCTGATCAGCCACAGCAGTGCAAACAGCCCGGTCAGAAAAGGCCAGAAGTAAGGGTTACCAATGGCTGTGGGGTTAGTTTTCATAACCTCTGGAGGTGAGCAGTTAGCAGTTTGTGTGTCGGCTCTGGCTTTGTCACTCGGGGTGGCAGCTGGCAGTGCCGGAATGGCTGCTGCATTAGCTGCCGGAAGCACTCTGATGGTTCTGGCTGGCAGCTCCGCCACTTTTTCTTCATTGCTGGTGACATCAAACCAGCTGTAGCGCAGGGCTGGCAGAGTCATTTCGCCGGGCTGGGTCGGTATGATCGCCACTGCATCTATACGCTTGCCAATGATGCCGGTATCCGTCGGTGTGTCTTCGGTTTTAGACTGGTCTGGATAGATATTGGCATTCTGCAGCCTTGGTTTGGGAATGGTGGGCAGTTGCGCACTGGTGAGTCCATCGGCTTCAACGGTAATGGTTCGGGTAATGGCGTCCCCCACATGGACCTCGTCGTTCAGGTCCTGACTCCAGGATTCACTGAGGGAAAGGTCAGAAGCCGGTAGCCAGGCCCTGCCACTGTAGCTGGCAGGCTGGGGTTGCACGTTCAGAATGATTTCGGCAGACCTGGCGACAACAGGCTTGCCGCTGGACAGGGAGAACATACTGCCGAACGGGTCGTTGCGTTCAGCCATAGTACCGTTGAAGACCAATTCAGGAATTTTCATCGGACCGGTTTTTTGCGGGTGAATGGTAAACTTCAACTCAAGCACACCATAGCGCTTACCATCAATGATGGTTTCATACTTACGGGTGTCGCCCAGTTGCTGAACAATTGCGCCGTCAATGTTCAGTGGGGATAAACGGCTGTCGTCATAAAGGTTAACCCGGTAGAACACTCTGAGTGTCAGAACAACCTGCTGCTGCACATAAACAAACTCATTATCCACTTCCGTGCGCATAAAGACCGGGCTGACGTTGTTGCCGGCGACGGATGAGCCCTTCTGCACTTGAATCCGGATTGGCTCCGACGACAGGCTACCCAGCTTCAGTGCAGGAATGACCAGTCGGCCTTCACGTTTAGGTGCCAGTGTAACCACCCAGTCCAGCCAGGATTCTGTCTGTCCGTTGACGATACGAATCTGTCGGCTCTGTCGTGTGGTAACGACTTCGAAGTCCTGATTAAGGGCGGACAGGTCAGGTTCCAGATCGGTGCTTTTATCCGTTCGCAGTGTCAGTTCCACGGTTTCATAGGGGGCAATAACGGTACGGTCAACCGTTGCTGTGAATGTGGCAGCCAGGGCTGAGCCAGCAAACATAAACAGAAGCAGAGCCATCAGCGATTTAGTAGCCATCAGCGATTTAGTAGCCATCAGCGATTTAGTAGCCGTCAGCGATTTTGCCGTTAATCTCGTTGGTAATTTATAGAGTGCTGACGTCACCATGCACGCTCCTGTTGTCTGTTTTCCTGCCTGAGTTGTTGCTGATGCAGAAATTTTCTTCTTAATAACCCACCCGGATCATCAGGGATGGTATTCAACCAGTTTTCCACCGCCTGTTGGTCGGGGGTCTGGGCATCAAGTTCTTCTGCCGGTTGTTCCATCATGGCTTGTTGTTGCTGTTCGTCCTGTTCTCTGTCTGCCTGCTGCTGGCTGGCAGAGTGCTGTTCCTGTTGTTCCTGTTTCTGTTCTTCGGTTTGCGCATTCTGTTGCTGAGCGTCCTGTTTTTGTTGCTCTTGCTGCTGACTTTCCTGTTGCTCAGATTGTTGCTGTTCAGATTGTTGCTGATCGTCAGCCTGTTGATTCTGAGAGTCACGGTTTTCCTGATCTTGTTGGGAACTGTCCTGCGACTGTTGCTGTTCACCTTCAGAGTTTTGCTGATCCTGCTGGTTTTTGTCGTTCTGGTTCTGCTGGTTTTGTTGTTCCTGCTGGTTTTTGTCGTCCTGGTTCTGCTGTTTTTGCTGTTCCTGCTGTTGTTTCAGCTTTTCCAGCAACGCTTTGTTGAACTTTGCATCGTCCATGTCCGGTTGCAGTTCTATTGCCTTGTTATAGGCGGCAATGGCATCGTCCAGCTTGCCAGCTTTCGCCAGGGCGTTGCCCTGGTTGTAAAAGCCCTGCGCAGTTTCAGACTCACTAAAAAAGCTGGCAGCGTCTTCAAACTGCTGGTTACGGTAGAGGGCTTCAGCTTTCCAGTCCGGGTCTTTAAACAGTTGTATGGCGGATTCCGGATCGTTGTTGTCAAGTGCTGCGGCACCACGCTGGTCTGTGTTTTTCCAGAGTACAGACCATTCAAAAGCCATTGCCTGCTGTTCAGGCAGGGCGGTGAACAGTACAAAAAGCACCAGTAACCAGCCTTTGCGGAAGCTGATCAGCGCCAGAGGCAGGAGAAGCAACACCAGCCAGTAACCGGCGTCATGCCACTGGTCGAACTGACGGTCAACCTTAACCACTGAATCCGAGGCATCGGGTTTTGGCAACAGGGCATCAAGGTCACTGTTGTCGAGTGACAAATCCCGATACTGGCCAGAAACTGCCCGGGTAAGTTGCTGTAGTTCTGTTCTGTTTAGTCTCGGTACCAATATGGCTCCCTGATTGTCTTTCAGGTAGCCCCCTCCGGGAATCGCAATAGGCGCACCCTGTTCAGAGCCAATGCCAAGAATTGACAGTTTGTGGCCTGACTGCTTTATCAACGTTTCGATATCCGAGATTTGATAACTGGGAATACTGTCGGTAATCAACAGGATGTCACCCTGCTCACTGGCACCCTGGGATAACAGTTTGATAGCCTGCTCAATGCCACTCAGCGGATTTTGCCCCTGTTCAGGCATAATGCCCGGACTGAGTGCCGGAACCATATTTGATAATGTATGGGTGTCGTCTGTTAAAGGAGAAACGGTGTGAGCGCCGCCGGCAAAGACGACGATAGCCGTAAGCCCATCTTGTCGCAGACGAAACAGATCCAGCAGTTTATAACGTAATCGTGTCATTCTGTCCGGTGGTAGATCGGTAGCGTACTGGTGGTAAGACAGGTCTGCCACCACAACCAGAGGGTGCTGGCTTTTACTGACAGGTGTTGTAACCTTCTGCCAGGTTGGGCCGGCAAGGGCGATACAGGCGAGAATCCAGCCGGTGGTCAGTAGAGCTAATGGCCAACGCTGCGGTTGGTGGGTTTCGCCATGGATCAGGTGAGCCAGCAACCTGGGTGCGATGACCTTGCTCCAGTTACCCGATGTCTGCTGTTGTCGCCAGACCTGTGTCAGCAGCAACAGGCTGGGCAACAGCATCAGCAACCACATTGGACGCAGAAAATGAAACTGAGAAAAAAACTCTGTCATGCTCAGGCTCCTTCCTGCGTTTGGTGCTTTTTAGAAAAATGGTGTTTGGAGAACCACTCACGGGGGCGTGTCTGCAGGTGCAATAAAGCGATTG
This sequence comes from Endozoicomonas gorgoniicola, assembly GCF_025562715.2. Taxonomy (NCBI): domain Bacteria; kingdom Pseudomonadati; phylum Pseudomonadota; class Gammaproteobacteria; order Oceanospirillales; family Endozoicomonadaceae; genus Endozoicomonas; species Endozoicomonas gorgoniicola. Next base: position 2,724,902 of record NZ_JAPFCC010000001.1, on the reverse strand, counting down.
TAAAACTCAGAATCAGAGCCAGCAGTAAAGGCCAGTAATACAGGGCTATGCTGGGACGAAAGCTTTCTTCTTCCTGTTGAACGGGTTCGAGTTCATTCAGTATGTTATAAATCTGTTGCAGCTCTTGAGTGTTTTTTGCACGGAAGTAGCGACCGCCGGTGAGGTTTGCCATTTCGGTCAGGGTTTTTTCATCAAGATCGGCAGAGGGGTTTACCCGGCGCGCCCCAAAAGAAGAACCAAAGATACCGGGCTGGACCATCTCTTCAGCGCCCATACCGATGGAATAGATTTTAATGTCTTCCTCTGCCGCCAGTCTGGCAGCCTGCAAAGGCGTGATTTCACCAGCCGTGTTAGCACCATCGGTGAGCAGAATCAGCACCCGACTTTCCTGGGGACGATTACGCAGATGCTTGACAGCCAGGCCCAGCGCATTGCCTATGGCGGTTTTGTTGCCCGCCATACCAATAGCAGATTCGTCCATCAGGGTGCCAACGGTTTGCAGGTCGAAGGTCAGAGGTGCCTGAAGATAAGCCTGGGTTCCAAAAAGAATCAGCCCTAACCGGTCACCTTTTCGGCGCTCGATAAAATCGGTCAGCACATGCTTTGTAACCGCCAGTCGGTCAACCGCCACACCGTTGAGTTCCATATCATTGATTTCCATGCTGCCTGACAGGTCAACCGCCAGCATGACGTCACGACCGCTACCCTGAAGCTGGACGGGTTCGCCCAGCCAGACAGGGCGCGCAGCCGTCAGCAGTAGCAGTAGCCAGATAAGAACCGGGAGTATAGATGACCACTGACGTTTTGGTGCAGGGTGAGACTGATTGTCTCCGGCAATACTGGTCAGATGACGATAAAAAGGTACCTGCAGAGCAGCCCCGCCTGACTGTCTTGCAGGGTTCATAAAACGATATATCAGATAAGGCAGCGGGATTGCGAGAAAGACCCACGGCCATTGCAGTTCAAGCATGGTGTTTTTTAATCCAGCTCAGGGTTATGGAATGCAGGGCATTCACTTCCACAGCATTCTCTTCTGAAAATTGCTCTTTCTGGTAGCGGCTGTCACCCAGGGCAGCTCCGGCGCCCTGGATAAAACCTTTGTTACCACTTTTGTCGGCAAGAAACTGTTGCCACTCTTTGCCGTGTAACCGGGCAACCGGTTCATCGGGATAAGCCTGCAATGCAGTTTGTTTCAACAGGCGGTTGCAGGCGTTGGTAAACCGTCGTTCGTCGCCGTGTTGCTGAAACTCTGCCAAAAGCTGATGGCTGACCCTTGCCGCCTGCCGGCGGTAGCGGCTTTTGCGAACAGCCTTCAGGGTCAAATAAACGACAGCGGCGATCACCAGTACGACCAGCAGGCCACCCAGCCACCAGCCTATGGCAGGTGGCCACCAGTTGACTGGGTCTGGCAGTTGATTAGGGCGAAGTTGATCCAGTGGGTTTGGCATCTCCATAACCAGTTAACCTCTCGTACTCTGCCGGCTTCTGACCGAACCAAAATGCTCTATCAGTTGTACTGAGGTATCAAGATCCGTTTGTAACCGGATTAAGGGGATTTTCAGGCTGGAGAACTGTTCTTTAAGGCTGCTGGTGTGCTGCTCATACTGCTGGCGGTATTTGTGCCTGATTTTTCCCGCCCGGGTTTCGATGGTCTGACGATGAACACCGTTGGTGATATCGTACCGGCCGGGTCGGGGCAGTTCGGCTTCCATCGGGTCTGATACGTGAACCGCCATCATTTCACAATGTCTGGACAACCGGGAGAAATGGCGCTGTGTTTCTTCATTGTGCTGGGCAAAATCACTGATTACAAAAATGTGGGTACCCGGGTGTGAGACTCTGCGGGCATGACGCAGCGCTTTAGCCAGGTAACCGCCACTGGCTGAAGCCATTGATGCAGGAATGGATTTTGCCTGCAGGGACTGATTGTGTTCACTGGCCTGTTTCAACAGATGCATGAGTGTCTGTTTCGAACGCTTTGGACGAATCTCACTGAGCTGTTCTTCGTTGAAAACAACACCGCCAATCCGGTCACCATGATTCAGTGTTGCCCATGCCAGCAGGCTACATGCCTCGACCGCTGTGACCGACTTGAAGTTGAGACGGCTGCCAAAGAACAAGCTGTGGCTCTGGTCCAGCAATATCAGAACCGGACGTTCGCGCTCTTCCCGAAACACTTTGGTATGGGGCTTGCTGCGCCTGGCCGTTACCCGCCAGTCGATGGAACGGATATCGTCACCATGCTGATAGGCACGAACTTCTTCAAAGTCGACGCCGCGGCCTTTAAAAGGAGAGATGCCTGTGCCTGCCAGCAGGCTGCGTGAGCGGTTATGCTTGAACAGTGCCAGATCTCTGGCCTTGAAGCGTAATCCAACCAGCTCTTTCAGGTCCGAGTAGGCTCCACTCATTATGCGTTAATACTCCTGCCCTTCGCTCTACTATTTTTTGCCCGATTGTTTTTTGCCCGAGTCATGCGACCGGCACCAGATTTAGCAGCTGGTCGATAATCTGGTCAGCATCTTTACCCTCGGCTTCTGCTTCAAAACTTAACAGCAGCCGGTGGCGAAATACGTCGTGTACTACAGCCTGAACATCGTCCGGGCTGACAAAGTCTCTGCCAGCCAGCCAGGCATGGGCGCGGGCGCATCGATCCAGGGCAATGGTTCCACGGGGGCTGGCGCCATAGTCCAGCCAGCCGGCAAGACGTTCACCATACAATGAAGGGTGCCGGGAGGCGTTAACCAGTTGCACGATATACTCTTCAACCACGGGTTCCATGTGCATGGCCAGCACATTCTGCCGGGCTTCCAGAACGTTCCCCTGGGTCAGCTGTTGCGAGGGTCTGGCAGGTTGTTGTTGCATGGCTTCGCCACGTGCCAGCCGGAGAATCTGCCGTTCTGCTGAAATATCCGGGTATTCCACTTTTACATGCATCAGAAAGCGGTCAAGCTGTGCTTCCGGCAATGGGTAGGTACCTTCCTGCTCAATGGGGTTCTGGGTTGCCATCACCATGAAGACCCTGGGCAGCGGGTAGGTTTTACGACCAATACTGACCTGTCGTTCGCCCATAGCTTCCAGCAGGGCTGACTGCACTTTGGCTGGCGCCCGATTGATTTCATCGGCGAGAACCAGATTGTGGAATATTGGACCCGGCTGAAAACGGAAACTGCCGTCTTCGGGGGTGTAGATATCAGTGCCGGTAACGTCGGCAGGCAGCAGATCGGGTGTAAACTGGATGCGGTGGAAGCTGGCTTCAAGCCCTTCTGCCAGAACTTTTATGGCGCGGGTTTTTGCCAGTCCGGGCGCGCCTTCAACCAACAGGTGACCATCGGCCAGAAGGGTAATCAGCAGGCGGTTGACCAGGTGTTCCTGACCGATAATGCAACTACAGAGGTACTCTTTCAGTTCATTCAGAACGTTTTGTGCAGACATAAATTGTTCTGTCCCAGTTTATTTACCGTAAAACTTTTTATCACCCGGGTTGCCACAGAAGCCTTCATTGGGGTGATAAGAAAATTTCCTTCGCTCATGGCTCTTTGTGCCAACACTGTTCAAAATATTGGCAATAACCAATAAAAGCACTGGTGTTGTGCCGATAGTAATGATGATCAGGGACGTCCCTGCCCGGCACGGGATTTATTTTGCAGGCAGCTGACAGCTGTTTACCTGATTGTTTATAACAAGTGTTCAAAACAAGGTAATTCTGCAATAAATGATTCAGACAGACCAGCGGGCGTTTTTAACTGATAGCAAGCGGTTGAGGGGCTTGATATGTCAGGCGAAGCAGGCTGTCTTTTTCTATAGTTCAGTAATATAGGTTCAGTGACCGCAATGGTCTAGTTTATCAGCCGGTTTTTAGCGGATGATGGCATAAAACTGACAACTCCCTTGCATAAAGCGGACACTCTGACCCTACTTACTTAATCAAGATACCGCTTTTGCCCCCGGAGATGCCAGCATGGGTCAGCGAGATGCCCAGGAGCGTAAGGAAGCCCTGGATAAAATACTGGACGAGCTAGCTCCCCAGGTTCCCGCAGAACAATACGACGCCCTTCGACTTTTTGTTTACCAGTACTATTCCATGGATACCCGTCAGGACCTGATGGGGCAGAAGCGCCGGGATCTGCTGGGTTCAACCCTTTCATTCTGGAAGTTTCTGCAGTATCACGATCCGGAACAGCCAGAAATTGAAGTTCTGAACCCTGACTATCCCCACCACGGCTGGCATTCGACCCATACGGTCATCCGAATTATTCACCGGGATATGCCGTTTCTGGTTGACTCCCTGAGAATGAAGCTGAATGAGCGAGGTGTGGTGATTCATCATCTCAGGAATACGATTCTGCAGTCGCGCCGTAATGAACATTATCAGATGGTGTTTGGCGATCGTGTTAAAGGTAGCGATGGAGATAGTGGTGGAGATAGTGGTGGAGATAGCCTCGAAGCGACTAACTGTAAGGAAGCCATCATCTATGTAGAAATCGACCGGCAGGAAAAGGATGAAGATCTGGAAGCCCTGCGGGAGCAGATTTATGCCATTATGGAGGATGTCTCCAGGGTTGTTGAGGATTACGTTCCGACCTGTGAGCGAATCAGGCAGCTGGCTGCCACCCTTACCGGTGACCGGGCAAAGGAAGTTCAGGACTTTCTGGGCTGGCTACTGGATAACAAGTTCACCTTTCTTGGTTACGAAGAACTGAAGGTGATTGAGCAGTCAGGTAAAAAACAGATCATACGCCCTTCAGAATCGTTACTGGGGCTGCTGAAAATCAATCATCAGGGCGGTATTGGGCAACTGGACCTTGAGCCTTTTATTGAGCATGACTTCTTTGAGCAGACCGAACCACTGTCATTCACCAAGGCCAGCGTTCGTTCAACCGTTCACCGTCCGGCCTACCCCGACTTAATAACGGTGCGGCAGTTTGCCGAGGATGGTTCTGTTGTCGGTGAGGCGAGGATTGTTGGTCTGTATACCTCGCCAGTTTATCGACAGAGTCCGTTCAGGATTCCTTATATTGCGAGTAAAGTCACTGAAATTTTTGAACAGTCCGGTCTGGGTCATAAAAGCCATCATGGCAAAGACCTTGAGCAGATTCTGGAGGTTTTCCCACGGGATGAACTGTTTCAGACGCCCAGTGATGAGCTGTTTCAAACCGTTATGGATATTCTGCGCATCCAGGAGCGCAAGCAGATCAGGCTGTTTATCCGACAGGATCCTTACGGCCCGTTCTGTTCAGCCCTGGTGTTTGTACCCAGAGAGGTTTACAGCACAGAGTTGCGCAGGCGTATGGAAACCATACTCTGCCACCACCTGCAATCGGTTGATTCAGAGTTTACGACGTATTTTTCAGAATCTGTCCTGGCCCGGGTTCATTTCAATTTCAAACTGCGTAACCGCGTTGAGTTCAGCCAGGAGTCGATCAATGATGAACTCATTCTGGCCGCCAGTTCCTGGGAAGATGAAGTCCGGGCTTCTATCCTGGAGTCCCATGGCGAGGTGAAAGGCAATCAGTTGACCTCTCTCTATGCCAATGGTTTTTCTGCGGCTTACCGGGAGGCTTTTACGCCCGATGCCGCTGCCGTTGATGTTGAGCATTTTCAGTGCATTGATAAAGACAACCCGTTGTCCATGGGGTTCTATCAGTCATTGAATGATGCGCCTGACCGGATTCACTTCAAGCTGTATCACTTTGTCGAACCCCTGCCACTGGCTGACCAGATTCCAATTATTGAGAACCTTGGCCTGCGGGTGATTGGTGAATACCCGTTCCTTATTCACAAAAGCAATGGGGAGATGATCTGGATACACGACTTTCTGCTGAGTTTTCACGATAACGTCAACACCAATATCCAGAAAGTGGACGGCATCTTCAAGAAAGCGTTTGAAAAAATCTGGTTTGGTGAAGCAGAGAATGACCGGTTTAACCTGTTAGTTCTGGCGGCTGGTATGAACTGGCGTCAGGTGGCGATGCTGCGGGGCTATGCTCGTTATATCAAACAGATTCGGATGGGCTTCAGTCAGACCTATATTGCCGAAACCCTGTGCAACAATATCGAGATTACCCGGCAGCTGCTGGAGCTGTTTGAAGTACGCTTTAACCCAGAGCTGGCACTGTCCCGTACCCAGAGACTGGCCCGGCAGCAGCAGATTCAGCAGTCCATTCTGGAAGCCCTTGACCAGGTAACGGTTCTCAGTGAAGACCGAATTATTCGTCGCTTCCAGACTGTTATTTCTGCGACATTGAGAACCAACTTCTATCAAATGGATGAAGAAGATAACCCTAAGTCGTATATTTCGTTCAAAATCTCTCCCCGTGATATTCCCGACATCCCCAAACCCATGCCTCTGTACGAAATTTTTGTTTACTCGCCCAGGGTAGAAGGTGTTCACCTGCGCGGTGGCAAGGTGGCACGTGGCGGGTTGCGCTGGTCTGACCGGGTAGAGGACTACCGGACTGAAGTGCTGGGATTGGTGAAAGCCCAGCAGGTGAAAAATGCCCTGATTGTACCTGTTGGTGCCAAGGGCGGTTTTGCGCCGAAGCAGATGCCTGTGAATCCGAGCCGTGAAGCGATGATGGAAGAGGGCATCGCCTGCTACCAGATATTTATACGGGCTTTGCTGGATGTGACGGACAACCTGGTGGAGAACGAAGTGATTCATCCAAAGTCTGTCGTGTATTACGACGACAAAGACTCTTATCTGGTGGTAGCAGCGGATAAGGGAACGGCGACCTTTTCCGATATCGCCAACAACATTGCACAAGAGTATAACTTCTGGCTGGGTGACGCCTTTGCTTCCGGCGGCAGTGTCGGTTATGACCATAAGAAAATGGGTATTACTGCAAAAGGGGCATGGGTCTCCGTACAGCGTCACTTCCGCGAACGGGGCATCAATGTGCAGCAGGACAATGTCACCGTTATCGGAATCGGGGATATGGCAGGTGATGTCTTTGGTAATGGACTATTGTCGTCTGAAACCCTGCAAATGGTGGCTGCGTTTAACCACATGCATATCTTTATTGATCCCAATCCTGACCCTGTCCGCAGTTACCATGAGAGAAGAAGGCTGTTTAATCTGCCAAGGTCAAGCTGGCAGGACTATGACAGTAAGCTGATTTCAGAAGGCGGGGGTCTGTTCTCCCGTAATGCCAAGTCCGTTGTAGTCTCTGAACCTATGAAGGAGCGGTTTGGTATAAAAGCCAACCGTCTTACCCCGAACGAACTGATTCGTTCGCTGCTGCGTGCGCCGGTTGACCTGATCTGGAATGGTGGTATTGGCACCTACGTGAAAGCCATCAATGAAAGTCATGCCCATGTGGGGGACAAGGCTAATGATCCGTTGCGTATCAACGGTTGCGAACTGAGGGCGAAAGTCGTAGGCGAGGGTGGAAACCTCGGGTTAAGCCAGTTGGGACGCGTTGAGTACGCCCTGCAGGGTGGGGCGTTGAACACGGACTTTATTGACAACTCCGGTGGTGTAGATTGTTCCGACCATGAAGTGAATATCAAGATTCTTCTGAATGATATTGTTTCCAATGGCGATATGACCATGAAGCAGCGCAACCAGCTGCTGGAATCCATGACAGACGATGTTGCACGACTGGTGTTGCTCAATAACTACCGTCAGACGCAGGCGATTACCCAGGCTGAGTCTGAAGCCCGTTACCGGATGGATGAATACAAGCGTTTTATTGATTACCTCGAAAGTGAAGGCAGGCTGGACCGGAATATTGAATATCTGCCAGACAACGAAGCGCTGGCAGAACGCAGCAGCGCAGGACAGGGGCTGACCCGGCCGGAACTGTCGCTACTGATCTCCTATAGCAAGGCTGAACTGAAAGAAGCCCTGATGGCATCCGATGTCATCAATGAAGACTACCTGTCCAAAGAGCTGTTTACCACATTCCCGGAAGTTCTGGTTGAACCGTTTTCTGAGCAGATCAACCATCATCGACTGCGCCGGGAAATTATTGCCACCCAGATTGCCAACCACATGATCGACATGATGGGTATCACTTATGTCCATCGTGTACGTCAGACAACCGGAGCCAATGCACCGGAAATTGCCAGAGCATTTCTGGTCAGCCGCGATGTCTTTGGTATTCAGGATTACTGGCAACTGATTGAATCGCTGGATTATAAGCTGTCCAGCAGCCTGCAGCAGCAGTTGATGGGTTCAATGATCAAACTGGTACGCCGCGCCAGCCGCTGGTTTATCCGCCTGAAACGTCAGGATCTGGTAGCCGCAGAAACCGTTGAGCAGTATGGGCCACTGATTCAGGAGTTTATTCACTCCTTCGTTGACTATCTGAGCGACACTGAGCATGAAAACCTCAGTGCCAAGGTTGAGCAGATGGTGGGTAACCAGATTCCTGAGGATGTTGCCAAACTGGTGTGTGGTCAGCGATATCTGCTGAGTTCTCTGCCCATTATTCAGGCGGCCGACCAGACCGGCAAACCCATTGAAAGTGTTGCCAGAACGTTTTTTGCCATTGGTGAGCGGCTCGACCTGAACTGGTACAGTCAGGAGCTGGGAAGCCTGGAAGTCACCAACCATTGGCAGTCACTGGCACGGGACAGTATTCGCGATGAACTCACCTGGCAGCAGCGGGCTCTGACGGTTGCGTTACTGAGTGCGGCTTCGGATACCGGCGACGATCTGGCTCAGCAGCTGGATGCCTGGATGATGCATCATCATGCCCTTGTCGTTCGCTGGCAGAGTATGCTGGCAGAGATTCGCAATGCCTCTGTGTCAGAAATGGCGATGTTTACTGTAGCAAACCGTGAATTGATGGATCTGGCTCAGGCCACTATCCATTCAGCTCAGCCTCATTAGGCGAGTACGGCTATATGGCTGACCCCTGCTTAAGATTGAGAGAGTTTATTGTTCAGGCATAAGAACGATTTCAATAATCTGATAAAGTTCGTTCTCCATTTTGTAATACTCTCTTATATCCGGAAGCATACTGACGGACCTTTTGTACCGATAATCTTTTCTGAAGCTATTGAATCCGGGTCTTGCAAACCGAATGTCTTTAGCGTCATAACGGGAAGAAATGATGTTACCATAGGGCGTTTTAATCTCGCCGGTTAAACTTGCATCGTATACTTTACCGCTAAGGTTCCAGGAGTGGTTCAGAGTGAGAGTCAGACTGGATTGAGGAAGTTTGACTTTCTCAATGCCTGATGTGTGTTGTGTCTGAGATTTGATAACTTGATTTAAAGATTTTCGGAAAGTGAGCCAGCTTAACGCTGCATAAGTATAGGGAGTATCTTTAAGTGGTGTTAAATTCCATAGATTTGTAATGATCATATCATAAACTGCTTTATCCTTGTTAATTTCTTTTGCATTAAGTCTTGTTTTAAAAGGGACATAGCGTACATTTCTGGACATTGACTCAATAATTTTTAAGATCCCAACAAAAGGAACATCATCCAATTCGTTAAAGCGATAGCCAGATTTTGAGTCGTTCAGAATGACATAATCAACACAGTAGTCAGATTTTGGGTTATGAAATTGTAGATAGGCTGATAGATTATATTCATATGAGAATGAGTATCGTGAGTCCTGACTTCTGAAAGAAGTGATATGACCTCGTTCTAATTCACAAAATTCCTCACCACAAGTAACGTAGCCAGTGACTGATGCCTGACAAGGACTATTAAAATAGGAAATGGGTAAAGGCGGCTTTGCCGTGGTACTTGCCGCCCGGGCAAGAGTAATTTGATCGACAGATTTGCTTGTTGCTGCCTGAGGAAGGAGGATAATCAGCAAGTAAAAGACAGGGAGTAAGGGCTTCATTATTGATAGACCAGTTAGGATAGCGGGGCAGGGGACTGACTTCTCACACGGGTTAGACTGGTACTAAGAGCCTGTCGGACTTAAGACTGTCCTACCGGCAATTGCTCCTGCATTGCTCTAACTCCGGCATCCATGCCGTCGTGCGGTTGCAATAAATTGGTCTAAAAATTCCTGCTTTCTCGTTGAATAGCTCGCTATTCGCCTCAAAATCAGAAACTTTTATCCTCAATTTCTTGCAATCCTCGCTACGGACGCTTAAGTCCGACAGGCTCCTAGGTTCCAGTCAAAATTTAGCCTAAAAATTAGTACGCTTTACTTTTTTGTCAAGAAAAATTCATTCCAATATGAAATAAGCCTCACATGTTTGGTTCTATTGATTTTTTTACTTGAAGTCTGTTGATTTACACCAAGGTTTTCCCTGATTTGCTTTTGACCGCTTGCAGTTTTTGCAGAATTTTGTTTTTTTAAATTGCTCAGTACTTTCAAGGCTCCGGGAGGTTAGCCTGTCTTAGTCTTGGCTGTTCGAGTGCTGGTCAGTGTTCAATAAGAAGAAGGGTATTTAGTTGCTTGAACTGGTTGAATTGGGATGTGCAAGAGACGACCGAACGCTCTTCCGTAATCTCTCGGTTAAACTGTCCCCGGGGGAACTGCTACAGATTGAAGGCGCTAATGGTTCAGGCAAGACAACCCTGCTGAGGGTTCTTGCCGGACTGTCCGGTGATTATCAGGGGAAAATAGTCTGGAAGGGTAAAAAACTGTCCAGTGTCTACGCAGACTTTCGTCTGTCTACGTTTTATTTTGGTCATAAACCTGCTGTAAAGGCAGAGCTGACACCGGTGGAAAATATTATCTGGCGTGCCAACCTGCGAAACGAAAAGTATTCTCAACAACAGGTGTTGGCAGCACTGCAACAGGTCAGCCTGAATGGCTATGAAGATACACCCTGCGGGCAGCTCTCCGCAGGCCAGCATCGTCGGGTAGCGCTGGCTGACCTGTTTGCCAGTCAATCATCGCTCTGGATTCTGGACGAGCCTTTTACCGCCATTGATTTTCATGGGGTAGCCTGGCTGGAAACATTACTGGCCAGCCATGTTGCCGGTGGTGGTATGGTCATCATTACCAGTCATCAGAGTTTATCGAAATTATCGGGCAGCTATCGTACGATCAGGCTGGATGACTATGTTGTTGAAGATGCCTCTGAAGAGATCGGGGATGATAAAGCCGGGGAGGTGTTTCTGTGAATGCTTCCAGAGATACCCGGCAGGTTCCTTTGCAGGGTCGACAGGCTTTTGTCGGGCTTATCAAACGAGACCTGATTCTGGCCTTCCGTACACCCGGTCAAACCCTGAATCCGGTCGCGTTCTATCTGATGGTTGCCAGCCTGTTTCCCATGGGCATTTCCCCGCAAGAGACGTTATTGTCTCAACTGGCTGGTGGTGTGGTCTGGATAGGCGCACTGCTGGCCGTGCTTTTGTCACTGGACTCTCTGTTTAAAGGGGATCAGGAAGACGGTTCGCTGGATCAGTTATTATTGTCCCCTCATCCGCTGCCGTTGCTGGTACTGGCCAAAGTCACAGCACACTGGTTAACGACAGGTGTTGCTCTTATTCTTATGGCTCCCCTGCTGGGGCTGATGCTGCATTTGCCTGCCCGTGCCTTTCCGGCACTGATATTCAGTCTGCTGCTGGGGACACCTTTGATGAGCCTTGCCGGAGGCATTGGTGCAGCCCTTACGGTCAGGGTTCACAGAGGCGGTGTTCTGTTAACCCTGTTGTCACTGCCGCTCTATATTCCTGTTCTGATTTTTGGTACCGGAGCTATACAGAGTGCCATTGCCGGAATGCCTTACACCGGCCATCTGCTCTGGATGGCGGCGTTGCTGGTTTTTGGATTATGTCTGGCCCCGCTGGCTATTGCCGGGGCGTTGCGGGTAGTGGTCGATGGCTGAAGATCAAAATGCCATCATTTGTGGTGCAAAGGCCCAGTTGGTACGATTCAGCAATCCCCTTGCCGCTGTCCCGGACAGTTCGCTGGCTTTGGAAAACAAGCCTTCATAGCGGTTAGCCTGAGCTTCTACCGTGTCTTTCAGTAACTGCTTCTGGTTTGTCAGTTCTGCTATCGCTGCGTTAATCACTGCTGGCTTTTTCATGGCCTCTTCCGTTAACCCGGTATCTGCTTCCAGCTGGGTTTCTGCAGCTTTGGTCAAACCAGCGACCAGCATCAGTCGGGCTCTTTCTTCGTAGTGTCTGACAGCGGTTGCTTCTGCCGCTTTCACTACCCGCTTCCGGGCTTTCTTTTCGGCTTTCCGCTCGTTTCTGGCGCTCAGTTCAAGCAGATCCGGGATTTTGCTACCCAGGATAATGGTGCGGTAATGTTCATTGAGTGTATCCAGAATGGCTTCTTCCGATTCACCCGGGGTGATGGTTCCACACTGTCTCTCAATGATACTCAGTTGCTCTTCTTTCAGTGTTTGCAGAGTCAGTGCCAGCGCCGCACGGTTGGTACGGCCCGGTTCGATACCGACCTTTGCCAGCTCCGCTTTAAGAGCCCGAAGTTTTTCATCAGACCTGGTAATCTCAGCGGCGTTTTTAATTCCTTCTTCCAGAACGTTCAGGACTTTAACCGAATCAGCAATCTGTGCTGCCAGTTGCCTGCGAGACTGTTCAGTCTCCTGCAACTGTCTGGCAACCGCCTGAACATGGGTCAGGGCTTCTGCGCTGTGCGCTTCACTCCACCGCTTCCAGTGGGTATTGTAAAGCTCTTTCATTTTTTCTTCCTGAATGCGCTGGTAGTACAGGTCGCGATCCATCATCCGGGCAACCAGGGTTCGGGCTTCCTTCTCACATTCTGTCCGAATCTGTTTCACCATGGGGTTGCCAGAGTTAAACATGGCCTGCTGATAGTGCTGAATGCTGCTGTAGACCGAACTGCCTAAAGTCCGGACTCTGTTTACCAGCTGGAAGAAACCGTGGCTGAATATCAGTGCGGAGAGCGTGGCACCCAATACCGGACTACCCAGAATCACTGCAAAACCAGTTGCATAGAGCGTCGCACCGAGGGCAGCGGTCAGGGCAATGGCAGAGGTGGCAACAGCCAGTTCAATACCCAGTTTCTTCCAGGCACCGTCTTCGCCGTGGTAGATGCCTTTGATCGCCTTATACATGTTTTTGAAGGGTGTCAGAACCGGCCCCAGGACGGTACGTGCCATTGCTGTTGGCAGGCTGTCACCCTTGCCAAAGTGGCGGAGCCCTGTCGCAATGGTGTCGTAAGGGCTGGTCGCTGTCAGGAAAAGAGGGCCGTGATTAACAATTTTGTCCAGCAGGCGAACCTGTTCACCATCCAGACTGTTGAGACCCTCACGAATGGCGTAAGTCCCTCCTGCCCGGAGCGCTGCTTTACCCACGGTCAGAGCGGTACCAATGGCGGTACCGATGGCAGCGCAGGCGGGTGCAGCAGCGCCAAAGGTGAGCAGCCCACCTATAAAGCCTGCAGTTGTTCCGCAAATGCCAGCCGCAGTGCCGGTCATAACATTTTTAACAAAATTCAGAGCGGTGGTGGTGTGCATGGTGTAGGCAGCCATATCACACAACAGCTGGAAACGCTTGATGTGTTTAGCCAGATCTGAGTCAGGGTCAACCTCTTCCAGAACCGCTTCATCGCCGGCAAAGCAAGATGCCATTGAATGGGCTCTTGCCGCGTTCTGCAACTGGGTTAACAGACCTGCACTGTCAGGTCCCAGAAGCGATTGCAGCTGATCCATGATCAGGGAGATATCGCCAAACAGTCGGCGGAATTGCTCAGGATTGCGCTCTGCTACTTGCAGAGCCGAAGTAATAATGTTCCGGGCTTCCTGTTCCAGCGCTCTGTAACTCTGGCCGGGCAGGCGCAGGACCTGCAGGAAGCTGGCTTTACCGGCCTGCCAGTCCTGCCACAGCTGGCTGCCCGGCGCTGCAATGTTGCTGGCTGCCTGTTTTATCGTGGCCCCGTCCAGGCCGTCGATGTCTTTCAGTAACTGCAGGAATTCTTCTTCCGCAGAGTAGCCCAGCTTCTGCAGAGTCTTTGCCTGCTCCAGGTCGGCCAGAATCTGGGGAAAGGGACGTTCTTTGTCCCAGAAAACCCGTCTGGCTAGCCGGTAGACTCCTTCGGTATGGCTCCCTGCCGGACGTACCGGTGTGAATTTCTGACGGATCGAGTGAATGGTTTTGAGTCTCTCGACATCTTTGTCGTAGTCACCGCTGGTGAGAACCACCAGTCCATCCTGGCCCTTCAGTCTGGCGCGAATTTCGAATTCAGCCTGCTCCTGCTGTAAGCGACGGGCATCAAAGCGCACTTTTTGCAGCGTTATCAGGTTGGCATCGCTGCGATTGGCGTGAAAGTCTGCTTCTGCTTTGAACAGGCTTTCCATGGTGGTGTACAACTGGGTTTCCGTGTCATTGGCATTGTTGGCCAGCTTTTCCATCAGGCGCTGGATGGAGGGAATATTGAGGGCAAACAGACGTTTGTTGACAGGCTTGTGCTGTTCGCTGTCCAGTATTCGGTGCAGCTCTTCGGCACGTTCAAAGTTCTTAACCGCTTTATCCATAGCCGCCAGGGCTTCCTGCTCTTCTTCACTGAGAACCTGTGCAGCTTTGTAAGTCGCCATCAGCTCTTTAAACAGCTGGCTGCTTTTAACCATTTTATGCAGCTGGGCTTTGTTCATGGTGGCGTAGTCGGCATGAACAATCCTGTGCTGCAACTGTTGCAGGTAGACGTCAACCAGAGCATTCTCCAGAGCTTTATTCAGCTCAGCATTGGCAGGGTCTGCCAGAAAAGCCTGAAGCTCTTTACGGTGGGTGGCCCGGCCAAGCTGCTGCAACTGACTGGAGAGTACTTTCACTTCCGCACGTTCTGAGTCGGTCAGGGACTGACTGGTGTCTTTCAGCTTCAGGCGCAGCTCCTGCAAACGGTATCCACACTGGCTTTTCATGTATTCTCTGACAGGGTCTGGCTCTGAGAGCAACATATACTTCGTCAGGTCTTTGGGGGAACGTATGTTCCCGGCATTACGATGTTGCAGCTCGTCAAAGCTCTGCTGCAGGCGATGAAAGGCGGCAGCGACATCAGCAATGGCTTCTGTTTTCTGCAGATCGGACAAGATGGCAGTACAAAGGTTTGAGAACCAGCCTTCGTTTTTGAAAGGCTTGAACAAGGGTGTGGCTTTATGATTGTCCGGATCCAGAAACTTCGCGTTCATTATCTGGCAGAAAGAGATTTTTTTGTTGTCTTTTTCCAGTTTTACCAGCAGGGCAAACAGTTCTTCGTACTGACCGGATGCCAACAGCTGGTTCATCAAGGCGATCTGCTGGTTCGCATGCTCACGACCGGCACTGTTCCACCAGGTAGCGGCATCGGCTTTGAGTTCTTTCAGGCGCTGGTTGATCAGGGCTGAGGCAAATTCAGGATAGTCTTCGCTCATCTGGCCCAGAATACCGTAAGGATGCAGAATCGCAGTTTCCTGACGTTCCAGACCGTTCTTGTCATAGATAGCCATCAGCTCATCCAGCTGTTCTTCCAGTCCCTGCCGGGATTGTGAAATAACACGGGTGTTCAGGGTTTTCTGGCTGGCTGAGTGGGTGAGTTTTACAGAGCTGGGGGCAGAGTGTTTGAGCGTAGTGACCTGACCTTTTGCCGCTGACTGGTCAGCTGGAACATTACCCGTATCGTCATAAGACCGGCCGCTGGGGGTTCGGTTCTGTGTCGATGTCAGGTTCATCATCGCGGGCCTCCTTGCATTGCCTTTTATGATTTCCGTGTAACTTGAGACCCGGCTTTATTAAGGAAGTTCGCTAACTGGTCAGGCTGGCTGTCACCAATGTCAGTAACCCTGACAATGACAGTAGAGGGAAAATGGAGCTATACAGTTTATGACTAAATTGCATAAAAAAAATTCCAAATCTGGTGTTTGTATCAGAATTACGTATAATTCCGCCGGTTTATCTTGACACTTCTTCTTCGGATTTCTGCATGTACCAACTTGGCCGCAAATTACTGTTCTGTCTTTCAGCTGAAAATGCTCACGATATGGCTCTTGAGATGATTGCGGCTGGTCAACGTCTGGGTGTTACCGGATTGATAGCACCGAAAGTACCTTCCCGTCCACGTCAGGTGATGGGGCTGACCTTTGACAACCCGGTCGGCCTGGCTGCGGGCATGGATAAGGACGCAGACTGCATCGACGGCATGGGCGCCCTGGGGTTTGGCCACGTTGAGCTGGGTACTGTTACCCCTCGCCCTCAGCCGGGTAACCCGAAGCCTCGTGCGTTTCGTATCCCTGAGCGCAATGCCCTGATCAACCGTATGGGCTTCAACAATAAGGGTGTGGACCATCTGGTTGAGAACGTACGGAAATGCAACTACAAAGGTGTGATCGGTATCAATATTGGTAAAAATTTCGATACTCCGGTTGAAAATGCCAACAGTGACTATCAGATCTGTCTGCGCAAGGTTTACGCCCATGCGGGTTATGTAGCTGTAAACCTGTCTTCCCCGAATACTCCGGGACTGCGTGAACTGCAGTACGGTGACGCCTTGAAAAGCCTGCTGGATATGCTGAAGCAGGAACAGGCTGCCTTGACTGAACGTTATGGTCGTAAAGTTCCCATTGCCATCAAAATTGCCCCGGATATGACCGAAGAAGAGATTGCCGGAATTGCTCAGGAGCTGGTGGCGTATGAGCTGGATGGCGTTATTGCCACCAATACCACTTTGTCCCGTGATGCCGTACTGGGGCTGCCTAATGCCCGGGAACAGGGCGGTTTGAGTGGCGCGCCATTGAGCGATCGTTCCACCGAGGTGATTCAGCTGCTTTCATCTGAGCTGTCCGGCAGACTGCCGATCATCGGTGTGGGTGGTGTAATGGATGCCAGAACCGCAGCAGACAAGATCAAGGCAGGTGCCAGCCTGGTACAGCTGTACTCAGGATTTATCTACAAAGGCCCGACCCTGATTCGTGAAGCAGCGGAAGCGGTATACTCCTGCGACCGCTGATCGCTTTATTGACAGTTCTTGCAGGTAGCGGCTGTAGATAGCTGCTGTAGATCGCTGCGAAGGCAAAATACAAGAAAGCCCCGGTAAGCCGGGGCTTTCTTGTCCTGAAAGGCTTTTACAGAAGCGTTATAAGTCAAAGATGGCTGGTGTCGGATATCCGATGAACACCCGATACGCCGATCATGCCATCCCAGTTGTCGACACGACCTTCCCGCCAGCCAGTCAACCAGGCCTGACGAAGTTGTGGTTCCTCGTGTGGGCAGATATCCTTGGAGCGGCCAGACACGCCTGTTTGATATCCCTTGGTATAGGCTCTGTCTGTTTTATCCCTTTTTTGTCTTTTCATCATGTGGTACTGCCTCTTGCTGGTACGTTTGTTGATTGCCTCCATGGCATCCCTTGATGCTTCCCGGTGCACAGCATTCCGGCAGCTCCCCGAGTCGAAGCAACCCTGGAAGCTGTTGAAGGCTCCGGGGGCATGTCTTGCAGGGAAAGTCTACGGGTCAATTTCTATCGAATATTAATTGAGCTGTCGAGAAATAAAATCTGATAAAAATAAAATTTTTAATAACTATTTAGAATTTATGCGCTGTCATCGTAACGCTATACATCGTAACGCTATACATCGTAACGCTATACATCGTGACGCTATACATCGTGACGCTATAAATCGTGACGCTATAAATCGTTAATTCTTCAGGAAAGCCTGCAATCGCGCAGTCTTCCTGAGCAAACCGTCCATGAGGGTGCCCTGGCTGTGCTAAGTAAAGCGCTTTCCCATGCCTCTCCAGAAAAATAGAGTTCAGAAATGAGTTCAATTGAATTTTTTGCCAGTTGCCCGAAAGGGCTGGAATACCTGCTGGCTCAGGAGCTGAAACAGCTCGGTGCGCAGACCGTGCAGGAAACGGTAGCCGGGGTCAGTTTCAGTGGTGGTCTGGAAGTCGCTTACCGTGGGTGCATGTGGTCCCGGCTGGCGAGCCGGATTCTGTTGCGACTGGGTGAGATTAACAGCGCCACCAAAGAACAGCTCTACGATGGGGTAAAGTCTTTTGAATGGGACGACCATCTGGACAGTAGCAGCAGCTTTCGCATTGATTTCACGGGTTCAACGCCAGATATCAATCACACCCGCTTTGGCGCCCAGGTGGTGAAAGACGCTATTGTTGACCAGCTGCGCGATGAGCATGGCTGGCGCCCTTCGGTCAATGCCAGCAATCCGGATCTGCGTATCAATGTGCATGCCCGTGGTGAAAAAGCCTTTGTTTCTATTGACCTGTCCGGGCAGAGTCTGCATCAGCGTGGTTACCGGCTGGAAGCGGGTACTGCACCGCTGAAAGAAAATCTGGCCGCTGCTTTGCTGATTCGGGCTGGCTGGCAGGAGAAAATGAAAACAGGTGCCACGCTGGTTGACCCTATGTGTGGCTCCGGTACGTTGCTGATCGAAGGTGCCATGATGATGGCGGACATTGCACCCGGCCTGATGCGTGCGCGTTTTGGCTTTGACCGCTGGATGGGGCATGTGCCGAAAATCTGGATGAATATTCTGGAAGAAGCCCGTGAGCGCCGTAAAGTCGGGCTGGCAAGTGTTCAGTCCAGTATCATTGGTTTCGAAGGGTTGTCGTCGGTTGCTCACCGGGCAAAAGGAAACCTCGAACGCATGGGGCTGTCCAGACTGGTCAGTGTTCGCCAGCAGGAACTGAAAGATTTGCAGCTGGATGCAGATCTGCCGGACGGTCTGGTGATCTGCAACCCGCCTTATGGTGAGCGTATGGGCGACGAGGCCAGTCTGGTGTACCTGTACCAGCATCTGGGTGAGAAGCTGAAACAGAACTGTCCGGGCTGGGAAGCCGCCATCTTTACCGGTACGCCAGCGCTTGTTCGTAGCCTGGGTATGGGGCCGAAAAAGACTTACTCCCTCTTTAATGGAGCGCTGCCGTGTAAATTGTTCCTGTACGATATTCGTGAAAAACAGGAGCAGCCGGTTTCTGCCAGTGCTGAACCAACAAAAGCCAATATTCCTTCTGTTACTTACCGTTCAGAAGGTGCCACGATGTTTGGCAACCGTTTGAAGAAAAATCTTCGGACCATTGGCAAGTGGGCGCGTAAAAGTAAAATCCAGTGTTACCGTCTTTATGATGCGGATATGCCGGAATATGCGGTGGCTGTTGATGTCTATGGTGACTGGGTGCATGTGCAGGAATACGCCGCACCGGCTTCTATCAATGAAGAAAAGGCGAAAGAACGTCTGCTGGAAGCGCTGGGCGTGATCCCTGAGATTCTGGAAATTCCCCGTGAACAGGTGGTCTTCAAACAACGTAAACGTCAGTCCGGAACCAGCCAGTACAACTGCGTGGATGAGGTGGGTCAGATGATGGAGGTTGAAGAAGGCGGTTGTCGTCTGCTGGTCAACCTGCGCGACTATCTGGACACCGGGTTGTTCCTGGATCACCGGCAGATGCGCTTGCGTATTCAGAAGGAAGCGAAAGGTAAAAAATTCCTTAACCTGTTCTGTTATACGGCAACGGCAACGGTCCATGCGGCTGTTGGTGGAGCCAGTACGACCACCAGTGTAGATCTCTCGAACACCTATCTGGACTGGGGGCGAAAAAACCTGGCTTTGAATGGACTGAGCGAAGTACGCCACCGCTTTGAGCGGGAAGACTGCCTGAAGTGGATTGAACAGGATAAAAACGACTATGACCTGATTTTTATCGACCCACCCACCTTCTCAAACTCCAAGAAGTTCGAAGGTGTGTTTGATGTGCAGCGTGATCATGGTCATCTGATCAAACTGGCAATGCGTCGTTTGAATGAAGGCGGTACCCTGTATTTTTCCAACAACTTCCGTCGTTTCAAGCTGGATGAGAAGGTAGCGGCAGAGTTCGAGGTAAAAGAAATTTCCGGTCAGACCGTTGATAAAGACTTCCAGCGTCGCAGCAACATTCACCGTAGCTGGATGATTCGCCATAAAGGTTAAAGTTTGTTTTTATACAAACGTCATCGTTCCCGCTAAAACGGGAACGATGATAAAAAGTTTACAGAGGCTTTTCATGGGCGGGGAGTCACGGCAATTGTCATTTTCAGGTTATAATGGCGAACTTCCTTACAATTAATTTGGCTGGCCTTTGTTTGCGAAAAGACTGGTCGTCACTGGACCCGGATTGAATGTTCAGACCCTTACCCTTTTTCATTGGTTTGCGGTATACGCGAGCCAAGCGGCGAAATCATTTTATTTCCTTTATTTCATTGATGTCGATGATCGGGCTGACGCTCGGTGTGTGTGTGCTGATTATCGTTATGTCGGTGATGAACGGCTTTGACCGGGAACTGCGCACCCGAATTCTGGGTATGGTTCCCCACGCTTCTATTACCGCAGTCAGCGGGGGCATGTCAGAGTGGCAGGAGGTGCTGGAGCGGGCTGTTGAATTCGACGGAGTGGAAGCCGCCGCACCGTTTATTGATGGTCAGGGCATGCTGGCGAACGGGTCTATTGTTCGTGGTGCCATGGTCTATGGCATTGAGCCTGAGTATGAGAAGCAGGTGTCTATCATCAATGACCACATGGTTCAGGGGTCACTGGATGATCTGAAACCGGGGGAGTTCGGGATTGTTCTGGGTGAGCTGTCTGCCCAGTATCTCGGTGTGACACTGGGCGATAAAGTGACGATGGTGCTGCCGGAAGCCAATGTGAATCTGGCAGGCGTGTTCCCCAGGATGCGACGTTTTACCGTGGTCGGGTTGTTCTCTGTCGGGGCTGATCTGGACGGCAGTCTTTCCTATATCAATATTCAGGATGCCGCTCGTTTTTTGCAGGTGCCAGAAGGCGTAGAAGGTATTCGCCTGAAAATGCACGACTTGTTCCGGGCTCCGGCTATTGCCTGGGATCTGGCGATGACACTGCCCGGGCGTTATTTTGTGCAGGACTGGACCCGTACCCAGGGGCGTTTGTTCCAAGCCATCCAGATGGAAAAAACCATGGTCGGTTTGCTTCTGACCCTGATTGTTGCCGTGGCTGCGTTTAATATTGTTTCTACCCTGGTCATGGTGGTGACGGATAAGCAGTCTGATATTGCTATCCTGCGGACACTGGGTGCCAGCCCGAGAACCATTATGGGTATCTTCATGGTGCAGGGTTCCCTGATCGGTATCATTGGTACGGTACTGGGTGTGGTACTGGGTGTGATTGCGGCTTTGAATGTGGCTGGTATTGTGTCAACCATTGAGCAGGTGCTGAGTATTCGCTTCCTGAGCCCGGATGTCTATTTCATTTCCTATCTCCCTTCTGAACTTAAATGGCAGGATGTCACTGTGATCAGTGTGACGGGTTTGTTGATGAGTTTCCTGGCGACTCTGTACCCGGCCTGGCGTGCTTCCAAAACTCAACCGGCGGAGGCGCTACGTTATGACTGAACAGGCTGTGAGTGAACAGAGAAGCGACGTTTTAAAATGTACGGCTCTGGCAAAGAGTTTTGATGAAGGGCCACAGGAGCTGAAGGTTCTGAAGGATGTTAATCTTTTTGTTGCACCTTCTGAGCGTATCGCCATCGTAGGGGCTTCCGGTTCCGGCAAAACGACTCTACTGCAGCTGCTGGCAGGGCTGGATAAGCCCAGTTCCGGCGAGGTGCTGGTCTGTGAGCATAATCTGGCACATATGAAAGACCGTGAGCAGAACCGCCTGCGTAACCAGCATCTGGGTTTTGTCTATCAGTTTCATCATCTGTTGCCGGAATTTACTGCACTGGAGAACGTTTCCATGCCGTTGTTATTACGCAGGGGGATGTCTTTGAAAACGGTGCGACAGCAGTCAGAGCAGATGCTGGAACTGGTGGGAATGTCACACAGGGTGAAGCATAAGCCAGCTGAATTATCGGGTGGTGAACGACAGCGTGTGGCGATTGCCCGGGCGCTGGTGACCCGACCTGACCTGGTGTTTATGGATGAACCGACCGGCAATCTGGATCCGAATACCGCTGCCAGGGTTCATGAGCTGATGGCTGATTTATCCAGAGAGCTGACCACGAGTTTTATTGTGGTGACCCATGATATGGCCTTTGCAGAGCAGATGGATAAAACCTACCTGCTTACAGATGGCACTCTGGTGTTGAGTTAGATCTGGAATGGTCAGTCCTTAACTCGCAGTGTTCTGTGACTGGCTAAAGGGAGGGTTGTCGTAGCCTGGTACGTATGGCTTAATCTCCGCCCCCAACACATAACGACAAAACAGGCAATGAATTCTCGGATAGACATGACCTGTTACATAAAGTGTATAAATTAATTCTTTCAGACATGTGCATACCAGCGCATCGGATGTCGGGATGATAATGTCATAAATCCGAAATGGGTGCTGATCGAAATAGGAGCAACCAGGGTTGAACCTGGAGGTATTGAGATATTGATATATATGCTCGTCGCTGGGAAATGGGAGCTCATGTACCAGAGAATAATCCGGCACGGTTTCTCCTGGCAGTATGGCTTCCAAAGGAGGGAATTCACCCAGCATGAAGCCATCAATATTGTAAATTTCGCTTTCATCGTATTTAGGCATCATGAGGTCATAGCCGTGTGGCGTGTAAAAATAAAGAGTTGTCCAGATGGGAATCGTAAAGCTGTGAGTTCCAGCTATACGTCTTAAAATGCCGCTCTTACTCCAGGGATGATATATGGAGGAGTGTGCTAAAAGAATCAGGTTCTGGACATTGCTGCCGTGTTTGTCGCAGGTAAACAGGGTGAATTTTCCACCTAGCACTGTTTTGTGCATCGTGGAGGGTGGGGGAGAATCTGGAGAGTTCACTTTTCGTAAAAAAACTTTGATTGTCTGAGAGACCGTCTGAAAAGTGTAGAAACAGATGCGGGTATTGGTTAAGAATTTTTAACCGGACTATTTTGGGTTCATTGCGATGCGCGAGCAATGGCTACGCAGGGGTATGCCTTTGAAAACGGTGCGACAGCAGTCAGAGCAGATGCTGGAACTGTTGGGAATGTCACACAGGGTGAAGCATAAGCCTGCTCTCAGCACTGTCAGGCACTTTTTTTCTATGGCTGACTGAATGGCGGATTATGGTAGCCGGGTTCGTAAATGCGCTTTTTGCCCCCATATTCATTGCGACAAAATATGCAGTGGATTCTTGGATAGGTATGGTTTGTTCGGTAAAGTGTTTCGATAAGTTCACTGAGACATGAGCCTTCCGGATCGGACGGCTGCGTTGTGATAACGTCAAAAATCCGAAACGGGTGTTGACTGAAGTACGGGCAGAATGGACTAAACCTGCTGGTCTCGAAGTATATTTGCATCATCGCATCGTTGGCCAGCGGGTACTGAGTATTTTTGTAGCGCAGCCCATAGTTAATGACGGTTTCTCCCGGCATTGCGGACTCCAGTGGTGGAAAGAGACCCATCATGAAGTTCTCAATATTTGGAGTTTTGAGGACGTAGCCGTGCGGTGCGTAAAAAATCAGAGTTGTCCACCCGGGAACCGAAAAGCTGTGAGTCCCGATGATACGTCTGAAAACGCCGCTTATGCTGTAGGATTGTACTGGGATGCTATGGGCCAGAATAAGCAGGTTCTGGACGTTGTCACCATGGGTGTCAGAGGTAAACAGATTAAACTTGCCGGCTATCAATGTCTTGTGAATTGGGGCATGCAGCCTGGGTTTATTGATCGGGTTCATTGTTACTATAAATCGGGTTCATTGTTACTATAAATAAAAAGTTTGTAGGATGTTGGGCGTCAAGCATTGTCAATTATACAAGTAGACCAGTTGCTTATTTTAAATATTTAACCAGACGATTTTGAGTCACGGCCATTGAGGAGGCGGTGACTCATTCTCTAATGGATGAGATGAAGAGTTGTGCCGCGATGCCAACGCCATCGCTTGCACAGAGTGTTTTTTTCAGACGTCCTGCATGTACTGAGCCGGGTCAATGTAAATTCCCAGGGAACGTTTGTCGATACGCTTTTCCTTGCCCTGTTCCTTGTAACGGAACACTACGGTGTCGCCTTCGCTGACATCGAGTGTTTTCTCAGCTGCCAGGTATTTGTATTCTTCCCCTGCAACGATCAGAGTGTGAATGTAATAATCTGGCATGCCCAGCCAGTCGCTGTGTGGGCCGTCGGTGATGATTGTTTCAAGAACGCCGCGGCCTTCCAGCTTGGGCTTGCGCTTTTGGAAGCTTCTTTGCATGACTGTAATCGAATTGCTGTTAATCGGATGAACGGGGTGGACGTTTACGGTTTCGGCGCTGCTGCCAGTTGTGAGTGACATGCCAGCGCCAGTACAGGCGGATCAGGATGTAGCAAAGTGCGCCACTCACTATTCCGGTCACTATGGAACCCACAAATAAAGGCTTCCATACCCGTACCAGTTCAACCCCAATCCCGTGAATCGTCAGCTCAAAGGAGGTCTCGCTGACAGGAACTTGGAGGATATAACAACCAACGTTATAGGTAAAATAGAAAATGGCGGGCATGGTCAGTGGATTGGTAATCCAGACCAGTGCAACAGACAGTGGCAGGTTGCAGCGAAAGATCACTGCCAGGGTGGCTGCCACGACCATCTGAAACGGAATCGGGATAAAAGCAGTAAAGACTCCAACGAAAAAAGCACTGGCGACTGAGCGACGATTCAGGTGCCACAGGTTTGGGTTGTGCAGGGCTTTACCCAGAAAAGCCAGGTAGCGGTTTTCTGTAATGGTTTTCGGGTCTGGAAGATAGCGCTGTATCAGTTTTTTTACCATGTCCCTAACGGTCTCTCTTGCGGCCTGCCCACCATGAAAAAGGAACATTTTTTCATGGTGGGCGCATGGGTTTATGATCAGGCAGTCTTCTGTGTTTTTAAGCATTGCCAACACAGTGTAGATGTTCCCCGCTAAAGTACATCATCCAATATTAAAGCCTGTTCAGGTTCCTTGGGACGAGCAATACTGTCGGTTTCAAACAATAGACTGATTGACTGGCCGGTTAACGACTATCCTGTCTTGCGATGTCTTTATCCTTCTGATGGTTGGCCTCAGAGCTTGCTAAACTGGCTCTGGTATTAGTGACCAGCCATCGGTTTAAATACCAGTCAATGGTTTTGCATACACTGGCTGCACTCAACAATTGTGATACACAAAACCCGTCTATTATGCCTTGAAAATAACAAACACTCTATCCATCTGGGCAGCTGTGTTTTTACGTATATTGCTGCCATTGCTCTTGTGACCCAGTGCCTGGGGCAGTCATTCTCCCTCTGTCTGAAGGTTATCGGCGTCTTGCTGTTGCCATTGATACCACTTTGTGTGGGTTGTTCCCGGCTGAGAATTCCTGCGGTGTTTTATCTGCTGGGGCTTTCTGCTGGTTTCTTTCATGCCGTCAATACCCAGAGTCACTGGGTGGAAGATGACCTGTTTGGGCAGGTGCTGACAATGAAGGTGAAGGTTCAGGGTTTGTCGTCAGACCTGGGAGACTTTCAACGCTTTAACGCTTCAGTACTGCCTGGTCAGGGGGCATTGTTTAAAGGGCAATCGCTTAAACAGCTTCGGCTGAGCTGGTACGGAGGGCCAGAGCTGCAGCCCGGTGATCAGTGGCTGCTGACGGTTAAGTTAAAACCTCCATTGGGAAACAGCAGTCCGGGCGCGTTCGACATGCAGGCATGGGCAGCCAGAGAGGGCATACAGGCGACCGGTTACGTGGTTTCAGGTATATGGCTGGGAGAGGGAGGGTTTTCTCTGGCAGACTGGCGGGACCGGTTACGACAGAGTATCGCCATAAAGGTTAAATCATTGTTGCCGGGTGATTCATCCGGTTTGCTGATTGCCCTGATGACCGGGGACAAATCAGGTGTTTCGCCTGACCAGTGGCAGCAGTTAAACCAGACCGGTACAACGCACCTGATGGTGATTTCAGGGTTACATATCGGGCTTGTGGCAGGGCTTGGGTTCTGGCTGACACTAATGCTGGGGCGGTTAGGGTTGTTGCCACTCAATCGGGTGCCAGTGCCGGTTATTGCGTCTGTTATTGCTTTGTTAATGGCGTTCTCATACGCCATTCTTGCAGGGTTTACCGTTCCGGTTCAGCGGGCGCTGGTGATGACCGGAATGGCTTTGTCGGGACCATTGCTCGGTATCCGGGCAAAGCCTTCAACACTCTATCTTCTGGCACTGGCTCTGGTGCTGACGATTGATCCGCTGGCGATGACCAGTGCCGGTTTCTGGTACTCATTTTCAGCTGTTGCTGTTTTGCTTTATGGGTTTGTCGGGCGTCTGGGCATGAATGAACACTGGCAGCGCTGGGGGCATCCTCAGTGGCTTGTTTTTCTGTTGCTGTTTCCGCTGTTGCAGTTTAATGGTCAGGGTGTGAGCCTGTTGTCGCCTGTCATCAACCTCATTGCTATTCCTCTTATAGCTGGTCTGATGGTACCAGTGGCACTCTTTGCACTGTTATTGAGTCTGTTCTCCCTGACGTTATTTCAGTGGCTGCTGGTACTGCTTGATCGACTGATGTCGTATTTTTTGCTGGGTCTTGGCTGGCTGGATCAACCGATGTTCAAAAGCCTGGTGGTTGAACGTCACGATGTGGGAATGGTTGGCGTTAGCTTTGCCTTGCTGGCGGTTTTTATTCTGCTGGCGCCCAGGGCGTTTGTTTTTATTCGACTGGTGCCGGTTCTGCTCCTGCCGTGGCTGTTACCCAAACAGAAAACGCCAGAGCCCGGGCTGGCGGAGATAGCGGTGCTGGATGTGGGGCAGGGGTTGTCGGTGTTGATTCGTACCCATTCGCACAGTTTGCTTTACGATACCGGCGATGCGGTCTCGCCTCGTTACTCAATGGCTGAACGTGTTGTGGTGCCTTATCTCAGGCAGCAGAAGATCAGCAGTTTGGAACGGGTAGTGATTTCCCACGGAGACCGGGATCATGCTGGTGGTCTTGATAGTCTGATGTCATCCGTTCATGTCAGTAGTGTCTGGGCGGGTTCTGGTGTAGCAGATTATTCAGGCTATATACACCCCTGTGAGCCGGGCGTGTTCTGGGAATGGGATCAGGTTCGTTTTGAATTTCTTGCAGGCAGTGGCTCGCAGACCATGACGAACGATCGTTCATGTGTTCTGAAAGTAACGGCGAACGGGCAGTCATTACTACTGACCGGTGATATCAGTTGGCGGGTTGAAAAAGCGTTGCTGAAAGGTTCGAAGGTTCTGAAGTCAGACTACCTGCTACTGCCCCATCACGGTAGTCGATATTCAGGGTCGTCAGCTTTTCTGAATGCCGTTCAGCCTGAAGTGACATTAATCTCGGCGGGATACCTGAACCGGTTTGGTCACCCTTCGGCTGAAGTGCTTGACCGTCTGGAGGCTCTGGAAACCGATGTTTTCAACACGGCGACAGGTGGGACACTTGAATTTACCCTGGGCTTGCCGGTCGATCTACGACCCTGGCGACAGCGGCGCAGTCATTACTGGCAGCGACCACTGCTGTGATTTTTGCATTCCTGACATTATCTCCTATTTTATTTGCGGTAATTACTTATTCGTGCAAAAGGAATAATCAGTGAAAAAACGCATTGCCCATATTATTTTATTTTCAATGGTTCTTTTCTTTTTTCCTTCGGCTCGAGCCGTCAATTTTCAGCAATTCATTATTCAGCTGAACGGCATGTCATTACTGGAAATCACTAAGCGGCAGGAGCCGTATTCTCCGGGGACGAGTTATGACATTCGGGCAGTGTCTCCAGCCAATGGGCAGCTCGTTCAATATAACCTGGAGCCTGACACTTCAGATCAGGTTTCGGCATCGGCCTTCCAGTCGTTGCTTAACTGGTTTTCGGTTCATTTTTGGGCACCCACGTTTCCTGACAGTATCAGAGAAAACTCTATTCACAGTTTATTGCAAGCCCTGATTCTTACCCATCATAACTTAGGGTATCGTTCTTTTGCTGTAACCATTCATGGCGATGGTAATGCAGAATTGAGTATGCGGGCATCATCAGGCTCACGGATACAGGCAGAGACAACTTTACATTCAGCTGGGTCAGCTCCCTGGGATAGTTTTCTTGATTCAACGTCCACTTCAGACAATCGTTTATTGCATTATTTTTTTAATCATATGAATCATGCTCATCTACTTCGCTTCATCATTTTGCCAAGACAATTTAGCGATGCTGTCGGCTTTATGGATTTAGAGTTGCATTCGAGTAACCGCAGATTCGATTCTAATCTCAATGTTCAGGTCAGCCAGAGAGGGGAGGAGACGCTTGTTTTAAATGTTGTGGGGGTGGTTGATCGAAACGGGTTGCCTGCAGAAGTTCTTCAACAGCGAACCCCGTTTTCTGCTCAATTTGGCCAGCTGGAAAATTTGCTACCCGGGGCACCCGGGGCAATAGGTGAAGCCGTACCGTTGGGAATATCAGGCGCCGGTGTGCAATAAGCACCCAGCCCTTCAGGGCATACGGAGTGTCAATATCGGCAAAGTGAATGTTGTGGTAGTTAACCCCGGACCTTGTGCTGTGTTAAAGTTCTCAGATCACAGATAAAGGGAATAAACAGTGTTCGAACTGGTGAAATCCGGCGGTTGGTTAATGCTGCCGATCATACTTTGCTCTATTATTGCCATGGCTATCGTATTTGAGCGCCTGTGGACGCTCAGGCCTTCCCGTATCGCACCTCGTAACACTCTGTCCCAGGTATGGAAATGGATCAAAAGCAACGATCTGGATAGCAAGAAGGTCGCCAGTCTGCGTGAAAGTTCACCGCTTGGGGAGATTCTGGCAGCCGGTATCACCAATGCCCGTTATGGTCGTGACATCATGAAAGAGAGCATTGATGAACAGGCCGGGCGGGTGATTCACGAGCTGGAACGTTACCTGAACACGCTGGGTACTATTGCTGCTATCGCGCCACTGCTGGGTCTTCTGGGTACAGTAATTGGCATGATTGATGTCTTTACAGTCATCATGCTGGAAGGCACGGGCAATGCAGGTGTTCTGGCGGGCGGTATCTCCAAGGCGCTGATTACCACGGCAGCGGGGTTGAGCGTTGCTATTCCCTCGGTTATTTTTCATCGTTATTTTGTGCGCCGTGTTGATGAACTGGTGGTGGCCATGGAGCAGGAGGCTACCAAGCTGGTTGAAGTTCTGCAGGGTGAACGCAAGCTGAAAGACCGCAGCGAGGGTAAGTGATGAAGTTTCGTCGCCAGACCCAGGAAGAGGTGTCGGTCAACCTGACACCGCTGATTGATGTGGTGTTCCTGCTGTTGATTTTTTTTATGGTGTCGACCACCTTTACCCGTGAAACCCGGTTGGCGATTGATTTGCCGGAAGCCAGCGGAGAAGTGCAGGAACAGGTCCGTAAGCAGGTCGAGATTGTGATCGGTAAAGACGGTGATTTTTCCGTAAACGGTAATAGTCTGGTGAACAGTCGTCTGGAAACTCTTAAAACCGCCCTGGGTAAAGTGAGCGATGGTGACAGTACTCTGCCACTGGTGATCACCGCCGACGCTAACACCCCCTACCAGTCTGTGGTGACGGCCATGGACGCAGCCGGTCAGCTGGGCTTTGCCAACCTGAGCATGACCACCCGAAAACCGGCTGATTCTGACAGGGAGTGATAAGCTCCCTGATGTCGAGTAACAAGATGTCTACCGTTTCTCCGAAAACTTCTGCAAAATCATGGCGTGACCGTTTCAACGACTCGGTGTTGAACTGCTGGTATGGTTCCGGACGCTGGACTCTGCTGTTATTACCTTTCACGGCTCTGTTCAAGTGGCTGGCGCATCGACGTTGCTGGAAAATTATTCGCTCAGATCGCTGGCAACCACCGGTGCCTGTGGTGGTGGTTGGCAATCTGTCGGTGGGGGGTACGGGTAAAACGCCGGTCGTTGCAGCTCTGGTTAGATCATTGCAGCAAAAAGGCTATCATCCGGGCATCGCCAGTCGTGGTTTTGGAGCCGATACTCAGGATCTGCCATTGCGGGTTACACCAGACACCAATCCAGCCATCGCCGGAGATGAACCCGTTATGCTGGCACAACAGTTGCGCATACCGGTGATGGTCGACCCGGATCGTGTCTCCGCTGCCAAAGCGCTGGTTGAAAACTGTGGCTGTAACCTGATCATTACCGATGACGGTCTGCAACACTACCGTTTGCAGCGTCATGTTGAGATTGTGGTGATTGACGGTCAGCGCATGCTGGGCAATGGTTTGTGTCTGCCCGCCGGCCCCTTGCGGGAACCGCCGGAACGGCTGCAGGCTGTGGATCAGGTACTGGTTAACGGTCGTCCAGCCGGTGATCTGCCGGTAGATTTTGACTGCATCTATCTGGAAACCGATGACCTTTTACCAGTTGGCTGTTCGGATTGCGCTCCGCCTGAAGCCGGGACGGTTCATGCTGTAGCGGGAATCGGGAACCCTGAGCGGTTTTTCCAGACGCTTGAGTCCCTGGGTTTCAGCGTGATTCCTCATGCTTTTCCGGATCATCACCCGTTTGCCCCGGAGGATATTGTCTTTCATGACGATTTGCCGGTTCTGATGACTGCCAAAGATGCAGTAAAATGCCGGAGCTTTGCCGGATCAAATGCCTGGTATTTGCCGGTGCAGGCGCATATTCCGGAAACGGTGCTGAATAAAATCATTCATCTGGTTGAAACCAAAGGGCCGGATTCTGTGTCGAAGGTAATTCCGACAGGCTCCTGGTAGCCTGACCGGGAATAGGCTGCCCTACAGTGGTCGTAGCAAAGTCATGGATCAATATCACGGATAAGTATTATGGATAAGTATTATGGATAAAAAGTTGTTTGAGATTCTTGCCTGCCCACAGTGCAAGGGTGAATTAAAACATGCAAAAGATTCGGCTGAGTTGATTTGTCGCCCCTGTGGCATGGCATTCCCGATTCGGGATGGTATCCCGGTTATGCTGGAGGGTGAGGCGCGTACCCTGACCAGCGGTGAACGCCTTGATGAAAGCAAAGGCAGCAGTCAATCAGTGCGCTGATTTTCACAGTAAGTAGTAAAAAATTGAAAGAAAGATGGTTCCATGACTGAAACAGTCCGCCCTTTTACAGTGGTTATTCCCGCCCGTTTTGGCTCCAGCCGTTTACCGGGTAAGCCTCTGGCTGATATTGATGGCAAGCCAATGGTTCAACATGTTTATGAACGAGCCAGTGAGAGTCGTGCTCAAAGAATTATTATTGCGACCGACGATGAGCGTATTTTCAAGGCGGCGAAAAAATTTGGTGCTGAAGTGTGCATGACGTTGTCTGGTCATCCTTCAGGAACAGACCGCTTGCAGGAAGTCGCACGTTTGTATGAGATGTCTGACAACGAGGTGATTGTTAATGTGCAGGGGGATGAACCACTGATTCCGGCAACCGTCATTGACCAGGTGGCGGAAAATCTGATGGATAACCCGCACGCAGGCGCAGCGACACTGGCAGAACCGATCCGCCAGCGTGACGACTTGTTTAACCCGGCAGTGGTCAAGGTGGTGTCTGATAAAGACGGTAATGCCCTGTACTTCAGTCGCGCACCAATGCCGTGGGCTCGCGACAGTTTCGCGGCAAACTCTGACTCGTTGCCGGATATTGATGGCTTTCGACGGCATATTGGTATTTACGCTTATCGCGTGAACCTGCTTAACCAGTACGTTCAGTGGCCGCAAAGCCCGTTTGAGCAACTGGAATCTCTTGAACAGCTGAGACTGTTATGGAATGGTCATCGGATTCATGTGGCAGATGCTCTGGAAACACCGCCACATGGGGTCGATACTGAGCAGGATCTGGCAGTGGTTCGTCGTATTGTCGAAATGATGTCTTGATGAATATTGTTGAAAATTATTCCCTGAAAAGCCGAAACACTTTCGGTTTTCAGGTTTCAGCCCGTTATTTTGTAGAAGTTACCTCAGTTGAACAACTGCAGGAGGCATTGGGCTTTGCCCGGAAGCAGAAGCTGGACATCGTCCCGCTGGGTGGGGGAAGCAACCTGGTTTTAAGTGGTGATGTTGAAGCCCTGGTGATCGCTGTTAACCTGCGGGAACGTTCCGTGCTTGAGCGTTCAGATGAAGCCGTCATGGTTCGGGCCGGAGCTGGTGAAAACTGGCATGAGCTGGTGCGCTGGACTCTGGCTGAACAGGCTTATGGGCTGGAAAATCTGTCGCTGATTCCCGGCCATGTCGGGGCGGCACCTATTCAGAATATTGGGGCTTATGGTGTTGAGCTGAAAGACTCTTTTGAAAGCCTCGAAGCGGTTGAGATTCACTCGGGTGAACTTCGTCGTTTTTTTCTGAAAGAGTGTCAGTTTGGCTATCGGGATTCCGTGTTTAAACATGCCTTGCGCGACCAGTTTATCATCACATCCGTGAACTTTCGTCTGTCTCCCGGTTTGCAGCCAAAGCTTGGCTATGGACAGTTGCAGCAGGAGCTGGCGCAGCGCTGCGGTCATCGGTCGCCAACGGGTATGGAGATCAGTGAAGCGGTTGCTGACGTGCGTATGCAGAAACTGCCTGATCCAAATGTTCTGGGTAATGCCGGTAGTTTTTTTAAAAATCCGGTCGTGAACGCTGATGTTGTTAAACGGCTGAGAGCAGAGTTTCCTGATCTGGTTGCCTTCCCCTTTGATGAACAGTGGAAACTGGCTGCTGGCTGGCTCATCGATAAGGCAGGTTTGCGAGGTTACCGCGAAGGGTGTGTCGGTACCTATCAGTATCAGGCGTTGGTGCTGGTGAATCATGGTGGTGCTGAGCCCGATGAACTGCTTCATCTGGCTGGCGTCATTCAGCAAAAGGTGAAGGCGGTGTTTGGTGTGGCTCTGGAAATGGAACCGAGGGTTTATTAATCGTTAGTGCTGAAAGTCTGCCCTTGGCCAGAAAAAAATGGTCGGGTGCGTTTTCGTGAAGATATTTACCGGCTGAATGATGCGCTTCTGGCGAACTTTTAGCGTATTAATGGTTGTTTATAGCAAAAGGGCGTACCGAAAATGGTACGCCCTTTTTGTTTCAAATTGACAGAGGCTTACCGGGAAGCTTCTGTCTGGGAGTCAGACTGGTTGCTTTCCTTGGTTTGTCCAGCCTGCTGCCGCTTCAGTCGAGGGTCGTTCATGGCACGACTGCGGCGACGACGGCGAGCTGGTCTCTGATTTTCAGAGGTGCTTT
This sequence comes from Endozoicomonas gorgoniicola, assembly GCF_025562715.2. Lineage (NCBI taxonomy): Bacteria > Pseudomonadati > Pseudomonadota > Gammaproteobacteria > Oceanospirillales > Endozoicomonadaceae > Endozoicomonas > Endozoicomonas gorgoniicola. Next base: position 2,691,959 of record NZ_JAPFCC010000001.1, on the reverse strand, counting down.
CCACCTGTGCCTGAAGTTCAGATACGTCAGGAGCTGTTGTAGCAGCTTCCTGTTCTTCAGCAGCGGGAGCTGTTTCCTGAACCACTGGCTTCGCAGCTTTTTGTTGAGCGGCAGGTTGTTGAGCGGCAGGCTGTTGAGCAACAGGCTGTTGGGCAGCAGATTCTGCTGGCTTTTCAGCAGCTGGTTTTACAACCTGAGCGGTGTCTGCACTGGTTTCCTCAGGCTTTTCAGCCAGCTGAGTCAGGGCATTTTGCAGCTGCTCTACTGCATCACCAAAAGTCTGATCGGCCCGGGCTTCAGGCTGAGTGAGTTCTACTGGAGTAGTAACCGGAGCCGTCTCAACAGGGATCGTAGGCTGATGGCTCGCCGCTACCGCTTTGGCCATTTCAGTCATACGTGGTTCCCGAGTAGCATATTCAGGTGCTTCATTGCGTACGTCTGCAGCAGGTTCAGCTTTTTCTGCTGAGTCAGTTGCCTCGACTGCAGGCTTGGCAATGATGGGTTTCTCTGTTTTTTCTGCTTCAGCCGGAATCTGTAATTCAGGTTTTGGCTGTTGCGCTTTCGGAGCTGGTTGTGCGTCTGCAGGAGCAGCTTTCGCTACTGGCTGAGGCGCAGGCTTACGCTCTTTTGGTGTCTCAGCTCTTGCTTCCGGAGCAGGTTTGGCTTCCTGCGCTGCAGCTGGCTTTTCCTGTGCTTTTGGTTCTTGTGGCCTGGACTCCTGCGGTTTGGACTCCTGCGGTTTGGACAGGGATGGCAGCGTTGGCTGATCCTGTACATTGCGGTCACGCTGAGTCGGACGGTTGCTGCGACGACGCTGGGCAGAACCCGGACGGCGACGGCGACGGTTGTCTTCACCCTGTTGTTCAGGTTCCTGGTTCAGAGTATCGGCTTTATGGGCGTCGCTCCGGCTTTCATTGCGGGAAACCTGTTCTTCGCGGTCAAAGCGCTCCTGCTTCTGGCGCTGACTGCGACTTTCCTGACGATCCTGTCTCTGGCGAGGCTGGCGCTGCTGACGGTTGTCGCCCTGCTCGTTACGTTGCTCGCTGCGGGAGTCGCCACGTTGCTCGTAACGAGAGTCGCTACGATCCTGACGGCCGCCACGACGACGTTCGTTACGGTTCTGGCGTTGTTCGTCGCTCTGTTCGCGACGGTTGTCACGGGTTTCACGTTGCTGGTCGCGACTGCTGCGCTGTCTGCGCTGCTGAGGCTGCTGGCGTTCACGCTGAGGACGGGAAGAAGGCTGAGGCTTTTGACGGCTCTGGGTCTTCTTAGGCTGCTCTTCGGTGCTTTCTTCAGCGCCAAACAGTCCGCCCAGGGCTTTAACAAAAGAGCGGATCAGACCGGGCTTTTCCTGCTTTACAGGGGCTGGTTGAGCAGGCGCAACAGTCTTGACGGCTGCTTCCTGGCGGGGAGCAGGCTTGGCTGTAGCGACCGACTGTTCGACCGTGTCTTCAGCTTCCAGAATCTCGTAACTGCTTTCAACGTGTTCGGCAACATGGTCATCGCGCAGGCGTTGAACGTCGTAGTGAGGAGTGTCCAGATTGGCGTTTGGAATAACAATAACGCGAGCCTGGTGACGCTTCTCGATTTTGGCAATCATTGAACGTTTTTCGTTCAGCAGGAAGGCAGCCACTGATACCGGCACCTGGGCACGGATTTCAGAGGTCTTGTCCTTCATGGCTTCTTCTTCCATCAGACGCAGGATGGACAGAGCCAGGGATTCGATATCCCGGATAGTGCCTTGTCCGGAGCAGCGTGGGCAAACAACACCACTGGTTTCACCCAGGGATGGACGCAGACGCTGACGGGACATTTCCAGCAGGCCGAAGCGGGAGATGCGGCCAGTCTGAACTCTGGCGCGGTCCATGGACAGAGCCTGACGGATACGGTTTTCAACCTCGCGCTGGTTGCGGTTGTGGCTCATGTCGATAAAGTCGATCACGATCAGGCCGCCGATGTCGCGCAGACGCAGTTGGCGGGCGATTTCGTCAGCGGCTTCTAGGTTGGTGTTCAGCGCCGTTTCTTCGATATCGCCACCACGGGTAGCCCGGGCAGAGTTGATGTCGATGGATACCAGGGCTTCGGTCGGATCGATAACAATAGAGCCACCGGAGGGCAGGCGTACTTCACGCTGGAAGGCGGTTTCAATCTGGGATTCGATCTGGAAGCGGTTGAACAGTGGAATGCTGTCTTTGTAGAGCTTGATCTTATGCTCGTACTGCGGCATCACCTGCTTGATGAAGGTAACGGCTTCGTCATAGACAGACTGCTTGTCGATCAGTACTTCGCCGATGTCCTGACGCAGGTAGTCGCGAATGGCACGGATGATGACGTTGCTTTCCTGATAGATCAGCAGAGGGGCTGGCTGCTCGGCGGCCTCCTTGATGGAACTCCAGAGCTGAAGCAGGTAATCCAGATCCCACTGCAGTTCTTCCTGGTTACGACCCAGGCCTGCGGTGCGAACAATGACGCCCATTTCAGCAGGGATATTCAGCTGGCTCAGGGTTTCACGCAACTCAGCTCGTTCATCACCTTCAATACGACGGGAAATGCCACCGGCACGGGGGTTGTTTGGCATCAGAACCAGGTAGCGTCCAGCCAGGCTGACCAGTGTGGTCAGAGCCGCGCCTTTGTTGCCGCGCTCTTCCTTATCCACCTGGATAATGACTTCCTGACCTTCCTTGATGACGTCCTTAATGCTGGGACGCCCACCGGAATAGGATGAGTTGAAATATTCCCGTGAAATTTCTTTCAGGGGCAGGAAACCATGACGTTCAGCGCCGAAGTCAACAAAAGCTGCTTCGAGGCTTGGCTCGACACGAGTGATCTTGCCTTTGTAGATGTTGGCTTTTTTCTGCTCACGGGCGCCTGATTCTATATCCAGATCATACAGGCGTTGTCCGTCTACCAGTGCAACACGCAACTCTTCCGATTGAGTTGCGTTGATTAACATTCTCTTCATAGAGTACCGATACGGTTTAGAGGCTAGCCTCTCGTGCCGGAACGGCCCGCTCTTTCTTTTCCGGTTTGTCACTCGGGCTTAACACGATGCGGAGTAAACCGGTTTTATTAACTGCCATCAGACTTACACCGTCAGACCAGCATACAACACTTCTGTGGTCTGTGAGGGTAACGATATGACACATTAGTACTTCCTGAAGTGCTTGGTTCAGGCAAGTACTGGGCGCAGGAATGGAATTCTTACCGGGGAATGACTCGGCGTTTCAAAATAAATAAAGCCGATTATAATTGCTGACAGTCCCGGGACCTTCCTCACGCCCGGAATCAGGGGGCGTTGCTCGACAGAGAGTAGCTCTGTTTATGTTATCCACGGCTCTTGCCGTGCTCTATACCATGAAAATTCGATTTTATTACCTGGAGTGATGAAATCGAATTATCTGCTCATGGCTTAACTTCTGTCCCAAGTATTTCATCGACCCGGCATCGGGGAAGCTTTATGGTGATTCCGTGATGTCCTGAGTCGGCGACCGCTATTTTTAGCTCTGGTCTTGCCTGGGTTTCGTAAATCGAACTGCCCTTTCGGTTATGCGCAGGACAGTGCCTCAACTATATCAGTAATCTGTAAGTGCTTCAAATGAGCCAAAGCTGGTAAGATGCGCCCATGGACAGACGACTCAATGATTCCCGCGATTCAGCTTCTGCTCAAGCGGATCGCCCTAAAGTACGACTGGTCAGCATTGATGCTGATGATGCTGGTCAGCGTGTTGACAACTATCTGGTTCGGGTGCTGAAAGGTGTTCCGAAAACCCGTGTTTACCGGGTTATTCGCAAAGGTGAAGTACGGGTAAATAAAAAGCGAATAACTGCTGCCTATCGTTTGCAGGATGGCGATGTGCTGCGTATTCCGCCCATTCGTGTGGCTGAAAAGACCGATAAAGTCATAGTGGGTGGTGGCCTTACAGAAAAACTGGAGTCTTCCATTATTTATGAAGACGACCAGCTGATCATTATTAACAAGCCTTCTGGCATTGCGGTTCATGGGGGGAGTGGTATCAACTTTGGCGTGATTGAGGCGATGCGCAAAATTCGCCCGGACGCCCGCAGTCTGGAACTGGTACACCGGCTGGATCGTGATACCTCCGGCTGTCTGATGATTGCCAAGCGTCGCAGTATGTTGCGTTATCTGCATAACCAGTTTCAGGAAGACAAGGTCAGTAAAATTTATAACGCCCTGGTGATCGGGCGTTGGCCAAGTCGCAAAGTGCTGGTGAATGCGCCGTTGTTAAAAAACACACTGCAATCGGGTGAGCGCATGGTTCGGGTCGATCTGGACGGTAAAAAATCCAGAACCCGTTATCAGGTGCTGGAGCGTTACAACCACCAGGGTGAAAGCGCAACTCTAGTGGAAGCCAGCCCGATTACCGGGCGTACGCATCAGATTCGTGTGCATTGCCTGCATGCCGGTTACGCCATTCTGGGTGATGACAAATACGGTACAGACGAGGACAATAAACGCTACCGGAACTTTGGCCTGAAGCGACTGTTTCTGCATGCGGCACGATTGAAGCTTACCCTGCCTGATGGCACGCCTTTGACCGTTGATGCACCACTGTCGCCTGATTTGCAGGCTGTTCTGGAAACCCTTGGAAGTGAGCGCGACGGACCGTCAGCCTGATAGAGCCGTCAGCCTGATAGAGCCGTCAGCCTGATAGAGCCGTCAGCCTGATAGAGCCGTCAGCTTGATAGAGCCGTCAGCCTGATAGAGCCGTCAGCTTGATAGAGAAGTAGAGAATTAAATAAATTGGAAAAACGTTATTCATTAATTATTTTTGACTGGGATGGAACCCTGATTGATTCTGTCCCTGCTATTACCCGTTCTCTGGCTATTGCTGCTGAGCAGTTGGGGTTGCCGCAGCTGGATGATGTGGCTTATAAAGGTGTGATTGGACTGAGCCTGACGAATGCCATTCGTAAGCTGTATCCGTCACTGACTGATGAACAGTTGCAGCAGTTTATTAAACAGTACCGTGAAGAATACAACCGGCTTGAGACGCAGCCTTCTGTTCCGTTTCCGGGTGTCACAGACGGGCTGAACATACTGCGTGACCAGGGTATCACTATGGCGGTGGCAACGGGTAAGAGTCGAAATGGTTTAGACCGGTCCATGACTGCCAATCAGTACCATGAGTATTTTCAGGCGTCCCGTTGTGCTGATGAGACACGCTCAAAGCCTGACCCGTTAATGCTGAAACAGTTACTGGAAGAGCTGGATATTCCTGTTGAACAGGCTCTTATGGTGGGCGATGCCGGGTTTGATCTGCAGATGGCAGAAAACCTGGGGATGGATCGGGTGGCTGTCACCTATGGCGCCCAGCCAAAAGAGCAATTGTTAAATCACGATCCTGTGTTTGTTGCTGACAGCTTTGATGACCTGGTCGAATGGGTGAGCATAGCTGAACATGGCTGAACATAGCTAAACATAGCTACGCATTAAAAAAATAATCGTTGTTGGGCGCTAAGCCCCGGAGTAAAGATGGAAGATAACTGGAAGGAGTCTGAGTCGGTTCTGTCCGATAAGGATGATGGTAAGGCCTGGAAGCTGATTGAAAACCTGGCTGAAGGTGCATTGAAAGAGCAGCGTCGGGCTCGCCGCTGGGGTATTTTTTTCAAGCTGCTGACCTTTACCTGGCTGTTTGCCACCATTGGCATTTTTTATTCCGCTTTTCGTGTTGATGTTCCGGTAATGGAGCCTTCTGGTGGGCACACAGCGCTGGTGGATGTTAGTGGTGTGATTGCTGATGGTAACGATGCCAGTGCTGACGTTATTGTGGGAGGCTTGCGGGCTGCCTTTGAAGATCCCGGTACCAAAGGCGTTATTCTTCGTATTAACAGTCCGGGTGGAAGCCCTGTACAGGCAGGTTATATTTACGATGAAATTCGTCGGCTGCGTAGCAAGTATCCAGAGACGCCACTGTACTCCGTGATTATGGATATCGGTGCCTCTGGAGGCTATTACGTGGCTGCCGCAGCGGATGAAATTTATGCCGATAAAGCCAGTCTTGTCGGGTCTATTGGTGTGGTGTCATCAGGCTTTGGTTTTGTCGAGGCAATAGACAAGCTGGGCATTACCCGTCGTACTTATACAGCGGGTGAGTACAAAGCCTTTAACGATCCATTTCTGCCAATGGATGAAGAAGCGACTACACGCTGGCAGGAATCGCTGGACAGTATTCATCATCAGTTTATCAACGCCGTTAAAGCCGGTCGTGGTGATCGACTGACCGACGACAAGGTAATTTTCTCCGGCATGGTCTGGACAGGTGAAAATGCTGTCGGGCTTGGTCTGGTTGATGGTCTGGGGAGTGCGGGTTATGTTGCCCGGGAAGTGGTGGGTAATGAAACCATTGTTGACTTTACTGCCCGTCTGTCGCCACTGGAAAAATTTGCCAGAGATATGGGCGTTAGTTTCAGTGGTGCGGTCATCAAAACGCTGGGGCTTGAGGGTGTAACCCTCCGCTGACTGGCGGTCGCCGCTTTTCGCTGTCCGTTATCCGTAGCCCGCTGTTGGCAGTAACAGCTAATAGCCAACGGCGAATAGCGGAAGGCGGGCGGCGAACAGCGATTTTACTCAAATAATGTTAACACCTTCATTTAACCAGAATGCATATCAAAAAATAGTGTAACGCAAGGTTATCAATCGTCTACGATTAGTTCGCACTACTACTTGCGCGGGCGGTTGCTTATGCTTGGTTGTCTATTCAAACTATCAAATGTTTTTCCTGCTACTTTTTCTGTTTCCCGTAATAAATACTTTACGGTGAATTTTGTTCTGCCATTCTCTGCACTTGTATTTTGCGCGCAAGGCCTGATTGCACAAGAGTTAATGTCAGCCAGTTATTTGCCAGTCCGTAAGGAGATGGCTGCCTTTGCGATGGCTGCACTGGTCTTTCGTACAAATACAAACTTCTGGCCAATAAACACTGATAATTCTCAATACTCAGGCACTAAAAATAGTCCTGACAATTCATTACGGCCTTTCAACCATTTACCGGACAGGCAGCAGAGAGGGTGCTTTTCTAAAGTTTCAAAGGGAGATACTGAACAATTACTTAATGTGTTACATACATCTCCCCCTGGTTGTACTGTCGAGATAGAAGGCACTTACTTTCTTGATGCCAGTATTGACATCAAAGTTAACCTTGTTGGCAAGTCTTCTCTTCAGGAACCAGAGCCTGATGAACCTGTTGTTTTTTTCAGAATAGAAAGCGTCCGTACAGACAGCGATCAGAAAACAGGTTTCATGTCGTCCGTCCTGTCAGGGGAGCCGTTATCTTATACCAAATTCCCGGAAGCTGTTCTGGTAATGGATGAAAACAAAGACAGCCGCCTGAGAATTCACCCGTCAGCCAAACTGAATAACATCACAGTGCTCTCGCCACCCACTGATTTTGATCCACACAGAGGCTGCATGGATACTCGTATTATCTTTCAGGCAAATGCCGAGCCTTTTGTTGTAGGTATTTCTGAAAGCGCATCAGGTCATCTTTGTCATACATACCATCCTTCAAGCGGCATTATCAGTTACGGTAAGACAAGCGCCAGCACCACCACCAGGCAAAACAGTTACAACAGCGGAGGGGGAGGCGTAGCCTGGAGTAGTTACACAAACGCACATCATACTGCTAGTTTTTGGAGGGGCGGTAGTAGTAGTGGTGGTGGTGCCGGGGGGGATGACAGAAATCCCTGGCGCGATAAAACGATGGCTGAATGTCTTGCGGATATTATCCTGGCCAGCGAGGAACAAAGGCTGAAGCTGAATGAAATCTACAGGCGTTACCATGAATTACTCCAGGTAAGTGACTATGATAAAAAAAGCAAAAAGAATTCAATCAGGCATACCTTAAGCTCTTTACGTTGTTTTCAACGCCAGGAAGATACGTCCGGGCACGGGGGGTTCTGGTCATATGACCCCTCTCTCCGGAAACCTACAAGAAGTCGGAAATTAAAACGGCAGGAGCAACAGCCAGCTGTATATTCACCGTTCATCTCCCTTCAATACATCTTCCCTCGGGGTTTTACCCCGCCCCCTCCTCCTTTTACCCTGCGCCAACCCTTCTCTCAGCTTATCCCGCCCCTCATTCGGGACTCCACTTCTGAGAATTTATCTCCTCATTTACAGACTGAAACACCGCCGTTCCCGGATCGTGACCCAGGTTCGGAAGAGCGAAGTGCTTATGCCCTTCAGGGTTACTTCCGACACGGTCAATATCATTAAGCTCCCGTGTTGGGAGTTGCCCCGGGGCGCAAGCGTTGCACTCTTCCCAACCTGCAAGTCTGACTGGAGATCGATTTAGAATATATCGCTGTCCGCCTTCCGCCTTCCGCTGTCCGTAGCCCGCCTTAACAGCCAACAGCGAAAAGCGGATGGCGGACAGCGCTTTCGTTCAAATAATGCTAATACCTTCATTCAACAGCATATCGGTTAATCGTATAAGTGGGAGTCCGGTCAGGCTGTTGGGGTCATCGCCGCTCATCTTTGTGAATAACGTGATGCCCAGTCCTTCGCATTTAAAACTGCCGGCACAATCCAGTGGTTCTTCCTTCTTTATATAGCGTTCAACCTGTTCTCTGTTGAGTTGTCTGAAATGAACGGTAAAAGGTATGCAGTCGAGTTGCTTTTTGCCGGTTCTGGTATTCAGCAGGCATAAACCTGTATAAAAGGTAACGGCCTGATTGCTACAGGCCAGTAGTTGCTCGCTTGCGCGGTGATGGGTGCCGGGTTTGCCCAGAATAGTCTGCCCCAGTTGAGCTGCCTGATCGGAAGCAATAATCAGATGATCCGGGTAGCTCTCTGCCAGAGCCCGCGCTTTAGCTTCTGAAAGCCTGAGAGACAGGGCTTCAGCAGTTTCACCCGGCAGAGGTGTTTCATCAATATCCGGAGCCTGACATGAGAACTCAAGCTCAAGTCGTTCCAGTAGCTGTTTTCGGTAGGGAGAGCCGGAGGCGAGGAGTAGTTTCATTGTCGTATAAACAGTTAATAAGTTAATGAAAATAGTTGCTTGAGCTGTTGTATTGATCGCTGGTTTAGTCGTTATTCCCGGATGAGGAAATAACGGCAAACCTGTGGTTGTAAATGAAGCCTTGACAGGCAGGAAATTAAGCAGAAATTCTCGCCTTATACGCAGTTAAACCCTTTGACAGAGGGGTGACATGTCCCTATTATTGCGCCCTTATGATTATCGGGCAATTACCCAAAGCCTTTGATCCGCGAAAACTCGCGCGTCAAGGCAGGCAGTTTGAAGGTTCGCTGGCTCTGGAACAGTTTGGCCAGCTGGTGGACAGTCTGGCTGATGATAAGGGCGAGGTTAAGGTCTCTCTTCATTTTTATATGAGTGAAGACCACAGGGTTATCCTGGAAGGCACAGTGTCGGCAACGCTGAAAATGATTTGTCAGCGCTGTCTGGATGTAGCCGACATTCCGGTAACTGCTGACCTCCGGCTGATGGGTGTGTTGACAGATGAGCAAGCCAGGGCTTTGCCGGAAGACTTTGACCCAATGATGATGGGCGAAGAACCGGTTGAGCTGGTGCCTCTGTTGGAAGAAGAGTTGTTACTGGCTCTTCCGATCGTTGCCTATCATCCACCTGAAGACTGCCTGGCTCAGAAAAGCTTTACCACTGAGTCGGAAGAAGAAGCTAAAGCCTTTGCTGAACAGGTAGAGGAAGAGCGGACAAGCAGTAATCCTTTCAGCGTGCTGGCCGAACTGAAAAAAGATACTACGAATTAGGAGAGTGGACACATGGCTGTTCAACAAAACCGTAAAACCCGTTCCCGTCGCGACATGCGCCGTTCCCACGATGCCCTGACTTCTGCTCAGCTGTCTGTGGAAGCCGCTACCGGTGAAACTCACCGTCGTCACCACGTTTCTGCTGACGGTTTCTACCGTGGTAAGAAAGTAGTTGCTGACAAGTAAGAGTCAGAACATTGCTTCAGGGACGACTCAATTCGACGCAAAGAATGCGGGTCGCACTTGATATCATGAGCGGGGACGAAAGTCCCCGTTCGCGTATCCGGGCGGCGCTCAGGGCGTTGAGCAGGTTCGATCATCTCGAACTCCTGCTGGTCGGTGATCACGACCTACTGCAATCCTACCTTAACGATGTCGGGCATTACGACCGGGATCGACTCTCTCTGGTTCATGCCGACGCCACGGTGGCAATGGATGAAAAACCCACCCTTGCTTTGCGAACCAAGCGGCACTCCTCAATGTGGCAGGCGCTGCAGTGTGTGTCTGACGGGCGTGCAGATGCCTGCGTGTCGGCGGGTAACACCGGTGCGTTGATGGCGATGGGGCGGTTTGTTCTGAAAACCTTTGCCGGTGTCGATCGTCCGGCGATTGCCGCCAGCGTACCCAGCCGAAACGGCAGTACTTTGCTGTTGGACGTTGGGGCTAATGTTGACTGCACTTCCATGCAGCTTTTTCAGTTTGCCATTATGGGGTCTCAGCTGGCGGGTGCGGCGCATGGTATCGACCGGCCGAGGATTGGTCTGTTAAACGTTGGAACCGAAGAAATAAAAGGCAACGAGCGGGTTCGTATCGCGCATCAGCTGTTGAATGAGCATAACCAGCTAAATTACATTGGTTACATTGAAGGGCATGATATTTTTTCAGACCGTGTCGATGTGGTGGTGTGTGACGGTTTTGCTGGCAATATTGCTCTGAAAACCGGAGAGGGTGTGGCGAGCCTGATTGCTGATACGCTGACCGAGATATTCAGTCGAAACCTTGTCACGCAAGGACTGGCTGTATTACTCTCCCCCATTCTCAAAGAATTCAACCGCAAGGTTGATCCGGAATTACATAATGGTGCCAGCCTGCTTGGTTTGCAGGGAACTGTGATCAAGAGTCATGGTGGTGCCGATGAAAAGGGCTTCTACCGGGCCATTTGTCAGGCAGTCCGGGAAGCTGGTAAGGAAGTGCCTGCCAGACTGGCGGCTGATGTGGAGAAAATGCTGCTCTGAACAGTGTCAGGGTGGTGCTTGTTTTCCGACCTGTTTTCTGGCGTGTTTCCAGGCTTGTCTCCTTGCAAGTCTCATTGTTGTAAGTCTCGTGTAATCGAAACCATCGTTCTGGTACGTTTTGCAGGTAGATGGAAACATAAAATTACGCACCTTTCCTTCGACTTTTTCTATAATTGCCTGAGTTTTTTTCTGGACACGACCCAAAGCAATGATGGATAAACTTGCATTTGTTTTCCCGGGCCAGGGATCACAGTCAGTCGGCATGCTGGCTGAACATATCGAAGCGCCTGTCGTACAGCAGACCTTTGCGGAAGCTTCCGAAGTGCTGGGCTTTGACCTGCTCAGCCTGATAACAGAAGGACCTGCCGACGTGTTAAACCAGACTGAAAATACCCAGCCTGCACTGCTGACGGCCAGTGTTGCCCTGTGGCGCTTATGGGAACAGAAGTCTGATGGTGCCAAACCTGCTTTCATGGCCGGACACAGTCTGGGCGAGTACTCGGCGCTGGTCTGCGCGGGTGCCATGCAGTTTACAGACGCCGTACGCATAGTGCGTCAGCGTGGCTTGTTTATGCAGGAAGCTGTACCTCAGGGGACAGGCGCCATGGCCGCTGTTTTGGGTCTGAATGATGATGCAGTGCTGGAAGTTTGTGCTGCAGCGGCTCAGGGTGAAGTGGTTGAGGCCGTGAACTTCAACTCTCCGGGGCAGGTCGTGATTGCCGGTCATGTCAAGGCAGTTGAGCGTGCCGCCGGGTTGGCGAAAGAGGCGGGAGCCAAGCGTGCCATGTTGCTGCCGGTCAGCGTACCTTCCCATTGCGCCCTGATGAAACCGGCTGCCGAAAAGCTGGCGACTGAATTGCAGTCTGTTGAGCTGAAGGCACCCGAAATACCAGTGATTCACAATGTGACGGCTGAAGCGTGCTCTGATCCGGATCAGATTCGCAACAATCTGGTGGCACAGCTTTACAGCCCTGTTCGCTGGGTAGAAACTATCAGTCGTTTCAGCGAGTCAGGTGTGGCGCGTTTTGTTGAGTGCGGTCCGGGCAAGGTACTGGCAGGTCTGAACAAGCGTATTGTTCGTCGCACTCCGGTGTCTGTGCTGGAATCGGCGGCAGCTTTTGATGAGCTGTTGGCAGAATAATGATGAATGACTCAGGACGCGAAAGCATGTCTGATTTTGAAGGAAAAGTAGCGCTTGTTACGGGTGCCAGTCGGGGAATTGGTCGGGCGATTGCGCTGGAACTGGGGCGCAAGGGCGCCATTGTTGTTGGCACTGCGACCACTGACAGTGGTGCTGAAAAAATTTCTGCTACCTTTGATGACGCTGATATTCGCGGCTGTGGCATGGCGTTGAATGTGACTTCAGCGGATGATTGCGTAGCGGTTGTAAAAGCGGTAACTGAGGAATTTGGTGCGCCGCAGATTCTGGTGAACAATGCCGGTATCACCCGCGACAATATTCTGATGCGTATGAAGGATGATGAGTGGGGGGCGGTGATCGACACCAACCTGAACGCTATCTATCGCATGAGTAAGGCAGTGCTGCGTGGTATGACGAAAGCCCGCTGGGGTCGCATTATCAATATCAGCTCTGTGGTTGGCTCCATGGGTAATGGTGGTCAGTCCAACTACGCCGCCACCAAGGCAGCGGCTGAAGGCTTTGCCCGGTCGTTGGCTAAAGAGGTAGGTTCCCGCAATATTACTGTAAACTCGGTGGCGCCAGGGTTTATCGACACGGATATGACCAAAGCGTTGCCAGAAGCCCAGCGTGAAGCACTGCAAAACCAGATTCCGGCGGCGCGCCTCGGGCAGCCGGAAGAAATTGCTGCTGCCGTAGCTTTTCTTGCCAGTGAGCCAGCCGGTTACATCACCGGAGAAACGGTGCATGTAAATGGCGGCATGTACATGGGTTAAGGCATAGTTGATGAGTAGCTGATTTCCCCAGAGCTTGCCTGATGGCTAAATCGTTGCATAACCAGACAGTGGTCTGATAATTCATCAGTTGCACTGAAAAGTATTTGTAACCGGTCGTCAGTGTGTGCAAAATTAGCGCATCAATTTGAAACAAATGTCTCGATTTACGGTAAATCCACAGGGCTTAGCTTGAAATTACCGTAATCGATCATATAAAGTAACTGACCGCGATGCCGGGCTCTTTTTGGCATCGCTATCGAATATCGACAGGAGCACAACTAGGTTATGAGCACCATTGAAGAGCGCGTCAAAAAGATCGTTTGCGAACAGCTTGGCGTAAAAGAAGAGGAAGTCACCACCAGTGCGTCTTTCGTAGAGGATCTGGGCGCGGACTCTCTGGACACTGTTGAGCTGGTGATGGCTCTGGAAGAGGAATTTGAAACTGAGATTCCTGATGAAGAAGCTGAGAAAATCACCAATGTTCAGGAAGCTATCGACTACGTCGTAGCCCACTCCTGATCAAGTCCTGGTTGCATGCCAATTAAAAACCGCACACATTGATTTGTGTGCGGTTTTTGTTTTTTCAGGATGTATAAGTCGGCAGTCAGTAATATTTTAAAAACATAAATTATTCTTCATTTCTGGTGACCTGAATTCAAGTCATAAGTGCATAACCCATGACTTTTCTTGCATCTATTCCAGTTGACTCTTTAAATGCCTCATAAGGAGTCTTGTAGCCCAGGCACTTTCTTGGCCTGTTGTTCAGCTTATCCACTGCAATGATGACATCTTTTTCTGTCACGCCATTAAGCTCCATCGACTTGGGGAAATACTGCCTTAGCAAACCATTAGCATTCTCATTCTGGCCTCTTTCCCAAGAATGGTAGGGGGCAGCAAAGTAGCTGTCACATTTTAAAGCTTTGGCAATTGATTCATGCTGAACAAACTCCTTTCCATTGTCGTATGTTATTGTCTTTACAAACCTTTTCAGAGGCTTGAGTACGTCAATTATTCCCTGTTTAACCGCTTTTGCCTTCTTGCCTGGTAGAGGGACAGCAAGGCGAAGCTTGGTTTTTCGTTCATCTAATGTAGCGATGGCTCCTTTATGATTTTTACCTATTACAGTATCAGCTTCCCAGTCACCAACTCGCTCTCTGTTGTTGACCACTTCGGGGCGTTCTTCAATGCCAACCCGATTTGGTATACCGGTTCGGTTATGAGCTGAACCGTATCGCTTTCGATAAGTTTTTTTCTGGTGCCTCAAGTGCTTATAGAGCGAGCCTCCGCGCCGTTTATCATCCGCTACAAATTGATAAATCGTCTCATGATGCAGCTTGATTACACCGTCCTTTTCAAGCCTTCCAGCCACTTGTTCAGGACTCCAATCTGAACGGATATCGTTTGAAATACGTTGTTTAATGTCGTCTGTCAGCTTAATAGCTTTTGGCTTATCTTTGTGCCGCTGCCGAGCTGTGCGATTAGCCTGTTGGTGCCTGTACCCTCTTTGCCCTTTATTGCGGTTTACTTCTCGCGACACGGTAGGCTGTGAACGGCCAAGCTTTTTAGCAATTTTGTTTTGTGAAGTCCCATTTTTGAGTTCAGTTTCGATATAATATCTCTCTTCAGAGCTCAGGTGTGTATAGGCCATCCTTGGCTTCCTCTGTATGGTTTGGTTGCTTTACAGAATACCCCTGAGTTCTGATTCACTTCAAAGGTTCTGAAACAATCCTCTGGTTACAGAGGTTATGCACTTATGATACGAATTCAGGTGAAATAAGATTTTAACAAACTTGAATTAAGCTGTTCCTGACCTGTGGTTAAACAGCAAATAAGGTTTTTAAAAAAAAGTATTTCCGGGAGGTTGGTCTTGTCACACAGAAGAGTCGTTGTTACTGGTCTTGGTGCTTTGTGTCCAGTGGGGATCGGTGTGGCCCGGAGCTGGCAATCAGTGCTGGCGGGTCAAAGCGGTATTCATGCCACTAAGCATCTGGATACTGAAAACTACAGCGTCAAAATCTGCGGTACGGTGAAAAATTTTCAGGCAGGGGATTATATGAATCCCAAAGATGCCCGCAAAATGGACGTGTTTATACAGTACGGCATGGTGGCAGGGATTGAGGCGATCAAAGATGCCGGGCTGGATACAGAAGGACTTATTACGGAGGATAATGCCCATCGCTATGGTGTGGCTATTGGTTCCGGAATTGGTGGTCTGACCACGATTGAGAACAACTACGACACCCTGCAGAAAAGCGGACCGCGTCGTATTTCCCCGTTTTTTATTCCTGCCGCCATTATTAATATGGCAGCGGGCTGGCTCTCCATGACCTACAACCTTCAGGGACCTAATTTCGCTACCTCGACCGCCTGTGCCAGTGGGGCTCACTCTATTGGCCTGGCAGCAAGGGCTATTGCTTACGGCGATGCCGACGTGATGGTGGCTGGTGGTGCCGAAAAAGGCTCTTCTGCACTGGGAATGACCGGTTTTGCAGCAGCCCGGGCATTGTCGAACCGAAACGATGAGCCGGAGCTGGCCAGTCGCCCCTGGGATAAAGACCGGGACGGCTTTGTGTTGGGTGATGGCGCAGCGGTTGTGGTGCTGGAAGAGTATGAGCATGCCGTTCGTCGTGGTGCGACTATTTATGCAGAACTCAGTGGCGTTGGGATGAGTGGCGATGCTCATCATATGACCTCACCGCCTGAAGACGGCCGTGGTGCTGCCCGGGCCATGCAGTCGGCTCTTGATGATGCGGGTCTGAAACCTGATCAGGTGTCGTATATTAATGCGCACGGTACTTCAACGCCTGTGGGGGATATTGCTGAAACCCGGGCGATTCATAAAGTGTTTGGTACTCATGCCCATAAACTGGCGGTGAGCTCTACCAAGTCGATGACCGGACATCTGCTCGGTGCAGCCGGTTCGCTGGAAGCTGTTTTTGCTATCAAGTCTTTGCAGGAACAGCTGGCTCCTCCCACGATTAACCTGGTGAATCCTGACAAAGTCTGCGATCTGGATTATGTGCCGGATACATTCCGCAGGATTCAGACTGAACATGTGCTGAGCAACTCATTTGGTTTTGGTGGCACCAATATTACTCTGGCATTCTCCAGACTGGATTGATTTTTGCTGATGACAACAGATTTCTGGATTGATGGTGAGCCTGTCAGCTGCATACCGGTGACGGATCGGGGACTGGCTTACGGGGATGGGCTGTTTGAAACGGTTCGGGTTGTAAACCGCCGTCTTACGCTTGCTGAGTTGCACTGGCAGCGACTGGAAGACAGCCTGAACCGATTGGGTATCGCAGTCGATATTGAGCTGCTGATGAGCGAGGTGGCGGCTTTCCTGTCGTTACAGTCGGCACCTGATGGGGTGTTAAAAGTACTGATCACCCGGGGCAGTGGCGGGCGTGGTTATAATCCGGCGGGCTGTTCCGGGGCGAGGCGGATACTCTCATTTCATGCTCTGCCGGAACACCCGGAAAGCAATCGTTATGCCGGTATCACGCTGTATCCCTGCTCAACCCGCCTTGGACACAATAGTCTGGGGTACAATAGCCTGTCGGGCATGAAGCATCTGAATCGCCTGGAAAACGTACTGGCAAGAGCTGAATGGGGTGGTACAGAGTTTCAGGAAGGACTAATGCTGGATCTGGATGGTTTGCTGGTTGAAGGGACAATGTCCAACCTGTTTCTGGTTAAAAATGATACTCTATACACCCCTGCGCTGGATCGTTGCGGGGTAAGCGGCGTTTGTCGTGAATTTATTATGCGTCAGGCATCTGGCTGGGGGGTATCGGTTATTGTTCAGGATCTGGACGAGTCGGCTCTGCCGGATGCTGATGAAGTGTTTGTTTGTAACAGTGTTAACGGTGTCTGGCCTGTTGTCCGCTACAGGCATACCAGCTGGCAGGTGGGTGTGGTAACGGCAACCGTCAGGGATCGTGTTCTGGAAGTATTGAATGGTTAGGAAGTTGCTGCTGGGGGTCTTCAGCGGGTTTTTCACACTGATTTTGCTGGCGGGTCTGGCCTGGATGAGCCTGAACTGGTACGCCGAACAGCCTCTGAGAGAGAATCCGGATGAGGTGCTGGAATTTACCATTCGCCCTGGTGATTCCCTGATTCGCGTTGCCAGCCGTCTGTCCGATGCGGGCTGGATTAAGTTCCCGCAGGTGATACGCCTGCTGGCGCGCATCGATAATGTGGCTGGTGATATTCACGCCGGTGACTACCTGATTCCCGGCGGTATCAACAAGTATGAGTTGTTGAAGATGTTTGTCAGCGGCGATGTTCGTTATTACGACGTGGTGCTGGTTGAAGGCTCTACGGTGGGTGAAGCGCTGCAGGTATTGAACGAACATGAAAAGTTGTCACAACCTCTGGATGAAGATGCTTTTCAGGGGTTGCTGACAGAGCTGGGTATTGAAGGTAATCCGGAAGGACAGTTTTATCCGGATACTTACTTTTTTGAGTCCGGGGATACGGTTGAATCGGTGCTGCGTCGGGCGAATGCTCGTATGAGCAGTGTGCTGGCCGAAGAGTGGGAAGCCAGAAGCAAGAATCTGCCTTATGAAACCCCTTATGAGGCGTTAATCATGGCGTCGCTGATTGAGAAAGAAACCGGTGCCGGATGGGAGCGTCCGGAAATTTCCGGTGTCTTTGTTCGTCGTCTGGGTAAACGCATGCGCCTGCAGACTGATCCTACCGTGATTTATGGTATGGGAGATCGTTATCAGGGACGTTTAAGTCGTCGCATGCTCCGTGAAGATACGCCCTACAACACTTATACACGACACGGTTTGCCACCGACGCCTATTGCTCTGGTGGGACGGGAAGCGATCAATGCCGCGCTCAATCCGAAAGGCGGTAAATCACTCTATTTCGTTGCCAGGGGTGACGGAACGCATCATTTTTCAGAAACACTGGCGGAACATAATCGCGCCGTGCGAAAGTATCAAATAGTCGAACGCAGAGAGGACTATCGTTCGACTCTGGAGGCACAGTAATGGCATCAGCCAACACAGGATTTTTTCTGACCATTGAAGGTTGCGAAGGCGCAGGTAAAACCACGGCGGTGAACGTGATTAAGCAGTGGCTGGGCAGTCGCGGCATTGAGTTTGAGGAAACCCGGGAACCGGGCGGTACGCCAATGGCTGAAAATCTGCGCGGACTGTTGCTGGATCATGGTGATGAGCAGGTTGCGGATATTACCGAACTGCTGCTGATGTTTGCAGCCCGTTCCCAGAACCTGTTCCACAACATTGAACCGGCACTAAAACGTGGTCAGGTGGTGTTGTGTGACCGCTTTACCGATGCCACCTTTGCTTATCAGGGCGGAGGCCGGCAGCTGGATGTTCAGCAGATTGCAACCCTTGAAACCCTGGTGCAGGGCGAGCGTCGTCCGGATATGACAATATTACTGGATGTTGAACCGGAAGTAGGTCTGGCGCGTGCTCGTCATCGAGCCATGGAGCAGGGCGGTAAACTGGATCGTATTGAACAGGAAGCGATGGACTTCTTTAATCGTGTGCGTAACACCTATCTGGAACGAGCCCGGCAATTCCCGGAGCAGTTTGAGGTGATTGACGCCGGACAGCCGCTGGCAGAGGTTAAAGCACAGTTGATTAAGGCGCTGGAACGTCGGCTGGGAGATCGCTGATGGCAGATAGCTGGAACCCGTTGCCCTGGCAGGACGACCTATGGCGGCAGATAGTGACCCGCAGCGAGCGTGACACGCTGGCGCATGCTTACCTGCTGCGGGGCATGACGGGGGTGGGCAAGTTCCAGTTTGCAAGGGCGCTGGCAGCTTATCTACTGTGCAAATCTCCGACACAGCTTCAACACTGTGGTCACTGCAAGGAGTGTGAGCTGCTGAAAGCAGGCACTCATCCTGATATCGCGATTGTAGAGCCGGATGAGCCGGGCAGGCCGATTCGCATTGATAAAATCCGCAGGTTGACCGAGTTTGCTCATAAAACGGCACAGCAGGGTGGACGGAGAATTATCATCATGAACCCGGCTGAAGCGATGAATATGAATGCCGCCAATGCTCTGCTGAAGTGCCTGGAAGAGCCGGGTGAAGACACTCTGTTCCTGCTGGTCAGTGCTCGTGCCGGTGATATGCTGCCCACCATTCGCAGTCGCTGTCAGCAGTTGATGTTTCCCTGTCCTGACCGGGTGTCAGCCCTGAACTGGCTGGGGCAGTATCTGGATGAAAGCATATCGTCCGGAACCTTGCTGGATCTGGTGGGTGGTGCGCCGCTGGAAGCAAGGCGGTTTGCGGAGCAGGGCGTGCTGGATAAACGACAGGGGTTGGTGAAAGGGGTTAAAGGGCTCTTAAAAGGCGAACGTTCTCCGGTGGAGCTGGCTAAGGAATGGCAGGATACTGATCTGGTGCTGACCCTCAGCTGGCTGGGAAGCTGGCTGGATGATGCGGTTAAAGTGAGTCTTGCAGGCAGTGATGCCAGTGGGTTGCGTAATCAGGATTTGCTTAAGATGCTAGGTTATATTGCTGGTAAATCGCCTTCAAGACAGATACTGGAGGCTCGGGACTGGCTGATAAAACAGCGGCAATCCCTGTTGGAGGGAGGCAACCTGAATGCGCAGATGTTGATGGAAGGGGTGTTCTGCCGATACCTTGATTTAGTCGTCTGAATCTCGCTGCTTCAGGCGACCTCAAACCGCATGAGCAAAAAAGAACAATAAGAGAGGGAAGGCCATAATGAACCGTGGAAAAGGTGGGATGTCAGGGATTTTGTCTCTGACTATTAAGGATTCTTCCTCGCTTTATGCGTCCTATATGTCGTATATCTCAGGAGGCGGTCTGTTTATACCAACGTCCCGTTCGTACCAGCTGGGTGATGAGGTGTTTATCCGGCTGTCGCTGATGGATGAGCCTGAGAAAATTCCGGTTCCGGGAAAAGTGATCTGGGTGACGCCTGTCGGCGCTCAGGGTGGACGGGAAGCGGGGATTGGCGTCCAGTTTACCGATCCTACCGACGCTGTTCGCTCTAAAATTGAAACTTACCTGGCGGGGGCGCTGCAATCGGATCGGCCTAACAGTACGATGTGACCCGCACTCTTGTCATAAAGAGCCGCTCATGGCTGTTTTTTGAACATGAATCTCTTAAACTACAGCTTATTTATGTGGACTCAGATGATTTATGTTAATTGACTCTCACTGTCACCTCGACCGGCTTAAGCTGGATCAATACGATGGCGATCTTGATCGTGCTGTTCAGGCGGCTCGTGACGCGGGTGTGGAAAGAATGCTGTGCATCGGTATTGACATGGACAATGCCGGCGCAGTTGTTGATATTGCCAGCCGTTACGACGATGTCTTTGCTTCTGTTGGTGTTCATCCTCTGGAAAAAGACAAGCCCGAACCTTCGCTGGAACAGCTGGTTCAGCTGGCCAGTGATGAGCAGGTTGTTGCTGTTGGTGAAACGGGGCTGGATTACTATTATTCCAAAGACAACATTCCAACTCAGAAGCAGCGTTTTATCACCCATCTGGAAGCGGCCAGACAGTGTTCCCTGCCAGTGATTATTCATACCCGTGATGCCCGTGAAGATACTCTGGCGTTGCTGGATGAGCATGCTGATAAAGAGCGTTCAGGCGTTCTGCACTGTTTTACCGAAAGCTGGGATATGGCGAAAGCTGCCATGGATATGAATTTTTATATCTCTATTTCCGGTATTGTGACTTTCCGCAATGCTGACGATCTGCGCGATGTGGTTCGAAAAATGCCTATGGACCGGCTGCTGATTGAAACCGATTCACCCTATCTGGCTCCGGTCCCTCACCGGGGTAAATCCAACGAACCAAAATATCTGCCGGATGTCGCAAAGTTTGTGGCTTCGCTGAAAGGTGTTTCGGAAGAAACCCTTATCCAGCAGACTGCGGACAACTTTTTTAAACTGTTTTCTCTGGCGAGCTGATTTATATTGAGTCTTTTATGACCCTGCCCTGTTTCGGCAGGGTCTATGATGCCCTTTGTTTCCCTTTGTTTCCCCGTCTGAATTTGTTCTTCCTGATGGTAAAAAATCGTCTACTCTTCTTCCGTCAATAACACATCCAATTCAGTATTCGACTCTGTATAAATATTCTATCCCAGGGTGAAGAGGGACAGTGAATGACAATAAATATGCGTCATGCCGTACGTTTTCTGTTTTTAACAGCCTTGTTGTTGAAAGTGGTTATTTCTGAGGGCAGTGAGTATCAGCGTTCTTGTTTTATTGATGATGAGAGTGTCATCGTTGAAACAACGACTGGGGAGGGCAATGTACCCTTTGAACACCCGGTAAAATATGTTGTGACGCCAGATCATGAGTGGCTTAATGGGTTTGATTTAAGTCCGGAGGCTGACTTGTCCGGGATTTTGCCTCTGAAAATTCGGCTGGGGACAGACATTAGTAACAAGGCACTCAACTTTGCACTGCAAGTGGCCATTACGCGGCTGGGTGAGATTATTGAAAATAGTGATGGTCGTATTATTTCGAATGCGTTTTCAGCCCCTGTTCGGAAACGTAAGAGGCATATTTATACAAAAGCCGCTTTGAATTATATTTTTCAGGATACCTATCATCCTTTTGATAAACGCATAAATCGTGTACTCATTAAGCCGGAGTCGCGAGTAAGTTTGTATGATAATAAACATCGTTTCGGTAATATCTGGGCAATGGTTCAACCAAGCCTCGACAAAGCCAGAGGTGTTGGTTTTCTGGTGGCCTACCTTGACCAGGGTGTTTATCTGCTAATCCATGAGCATGGTTTTAAATTTCTTGATCTTGCTGGTTTGAGAGAACTGATTAAAGTAACACTTAAGAGTTGGTACACGTGGCAAAGTGCAACATTAGTTCCAAAATCAATGACGTGGAATCAATGGCTCTATTTTTTATCCGGCTACTTGCCATCAGCTGATCATGTGTTCAAATGTGTAGAAAACAATTTGAAGGTAACTACCTTTGTAATCGCAAGTATTTATTTGATTCAGAAATTACGCGCCTTTTTTTCTGGTTCTGATACGCCACCTGACCGTAGGCAGCCTGACATTAAAAAGCCTAACGCTAAAAAAACTAACGCTAACAAATCTAACACTAACAAATCTAACACTAACAAATCTAACGCTAAAAAAGCTGGGTATTCGAAATCAGATGACAAGGGGGCAAGCTGTGAAGAATATTGTCGAAATGATGGCTCTCAGGCTCAATCTGATCAGAAACGGAGTGAGCGACTCAGGCAACAGGAGGCAATACAGCAGCAGGAAGAGGAGCGGCTCAGGCAGCAACAGGAGGAGGAGCGACTCAGGCAGCAGCGTATTTTGCAGTTACGTTTGGATCTTACAAATGAGCTAACTCAAGAACTGAAAAGGGAGGATTTGGATGCTTCAAGTCTTAATGCAGTCAATCCGGAGGAGAACCATCGGAGAAACCGTGTAACAGAAGAATTGACTAATCGTTTAGACTCCGGGTGGACAACCGAAGAGCTGAATGCCGCTATATTTGAAAATCCTGATGAGGTGCTGCTGAAAAGGCTGCGATGGATATTCAAGAAGGATGGCAAAGCCCCGCCAAAAAAACTAAAGCAATCAAAAAAACTAAAGCAATTTAAAGATGAGCTTGAGAAAACCAGATGGTAATAACTTTGTGAAAAAAGGTTCGTTATCTGGGGGCAGGGGCATAGAAAAATGCCCCTCTTGAGTGTTCTCTTCGGTAAGAAGAACCGACGTTTCGGGAAGTCAGCCTCCAAATACAAGCGCGCCAATGACACCTGAGGCGAGTATCAATAAAACCGGCTCCAGCTTCGACCAGTAAATTCTGGTCAGGTAGCAGCCGCCAGCGATCAGTAATCCTTTTACTGCTGTCAGCCACTGTCCTTCATTCAGGCTGGAAGACAGGGTATCGCTGGCAATCAGCCAGCCTGCATAGAAAATCAGAGCCATGGCGGCGGACTTGATGCCAAAGAAAAAAGCGTTTTTCCAGGGGTTGTTCTTCAGGCGGGTTAAAACGGTCGTCAATGCCAGAATGACCAGCACCGAGGGTAATGCCAGTGCAGTGGTGGCCACTATTGCCCCGGCCCAGCCAGCTGCGCTGCTACCGACATAACTTGCCATATTCACGGCAATGGGGCCGGGTGTCATCTGAGAAACAGCAACAATGTCCATGAATTCGCTCTGGGTCATCCAGCCATGCTTTTCGACTTCAGTCAGGTACATGGGAATCATTGCCAGGCCACCGCCAAAGCTGAACAGTCCGATACGAAAGAAAGATACGAAAAGATCAATGAATACCATGGACGATTAACTTCCTTTTACAACTTTGTTTTGACCCGGCAGGGCGTTTCCTACGTATAAGCCCATGCCAGCAGCACCACCGGCAAAAATCATCAGCAACGGGTGTATGGGGGTAAAGAGCAGTGCCAGAAGTGCTGTGGCAAACAGAGTGCGGCCCAGTGTCGTGGTCACGTTGGAGCAAAGCATCTTGACCGCTGCATGGAAAATGAGGGCGGCGACTGCATAGCGCATTCCCAGAAAGGCTCCCTGAAGCCAGGGCAGGCTTAGCCAGGAAGGCAAGTGGCTGGCAAGAAAGCCGACAATGAGCAAGGGAGGGAGAATAACGGCTACAGACGCAGTGACTGCCCCTGGAATACCCGCCATACGTCGTCCAACAAACGTGGCGGCATTGATGGCAATGGTTCCGGGAGTTATTTGCGCGATTGCCGTGATTTCCAGCAGTTCGTCGCCAGTCATCCATTCATGGTTGTCAACCAGCTCCTGCTCCAGTAGAGCCATCATGGCGTAGCCACCCCCAAAGGTGACCGCGCCCAGTCGAAAAAAAGTTAAGAAGAGTTTTAGTAACATGAGTCGTTGTGGTGTGTCATGTCGTGTAAGAGGGGTGAGCATTATATAGAGGGCTTTGTGAAAAGGGAGTGACAGGAATCAAGCATTGTTTTTACAATTTTGTCTGTTCTCATTGACCGGCCTGATTTTTTTAATACACAGGAATAGGGTATTTGAAGCAATGATGCGGTTTGATTGATAATTATCCAGATGAATTTTAAGTGTATGGCGAAGTGTGAGTGGGTGTTTTCCCTGAAAAATTAAAATGGCAATTAAATAATATGTCAATCATAAGCATAGGGAGTATGGAATATCACGGCCAGTCTCTTTATAATTGCGCCACCATTTTTCCATGGTGAATTGATAAAAGACAGACAGGGACGACAGACAGATTTTTTGAAGCCCCTTTTTTGGCATTCTTTTGGAACGATAGTCAGGAAATATTGACTGATTATTGAGACAGGGCGCTTAACGACAGGTCGTAGTACCGGAACAACGGGAACATCTGACCATCGCTAGTATCAGCGCAACAGTAGTCTCAGCACAACAAAAGCTGAAGTGGATTAGGTGTTAACAAAAAAACGTCGATAGCCCTGATAATGTGACGAAGGACTCCTCCCCGGATTGACTGTGGGCAGAGTTTCTTTTGCGTGCTGTTCTAGCGAGGATTGTTTGTCATTTGTCGTTCATTGGAGAGGCGGGGTATTCCTGACCTGAAAATTGATTGATTAGGCGAAAGGTATGATCAAAATCAAACAGGGGCTGGATCTCCCGATTTCAGGATCGCCTGAACAGACCATTACAGAGGGCCGAGCTGTTCGCTCCGTCGCTGTGATCGGTTCTGACTACGTAGGCATGAAGCCTACGATGGCGATCTCTGCTGGAGATCGAGTTAAAAAAGGGCAACTGCTCTTTACCGACAAGAAAACACCTGGAGTGCGTTACACCGCTCCTGCCAGCGGCACTATTGCTGCTGTGAACCGTGGTGAGAAGCGTGTTCTTCAGTCCGTTGTGATCGATATCGATGGCAACGAAGAAGAAACCTTTACTGCCTATAAAACAGAAGAGCTGGCCGGCCTGACTGCCGAACAGGTTCAGGAGAACCTGAACGAGTCCGGCCTGTGGACTGCACTGCGTACCCGTCCGTTCAGCAAGGTGCCTGAGCTGGGTTCCCGTCCAAACTCTGTCTTTGTGACCGCTATCGACACGCATCCTCTGGCAGCGAATCCGGAAGTGGTTATCGCTGAACACAAGGAAGCGTTTGAGACCGGTATCACCGTTCTGGGCAAACTGAGTGGCGGCAAGATCTTCCTGTGTAAAGCACCGGGGGCACGCATTCCTGCGAGCATTGCTACCGCTGAAGAGTTCGACGGCCCTCATCCGGCAGGTCTGGCTGGTACTCACATCCACTTCCTGGACCCGGTGGGTGCTACCAAGACAGTCTGGACCATTAACTATCAGGACGTCATCGCTGTCGGCAAACTGTTTACCACTGGTAAATTGTTCACTGATCGTGTCGTTGCTCTGGCTGGCCCACAGGTTGAAAAGCCCCGGCTGGTTCGCACCCGTCTGGGCGCCAGCACCGACGAGCTGACTGCTGGCGAAATGAAAGCCGGTACCAACCGTGTGATTTCCGGTTCTGTATTTGGTGGTCGTACCGCTGAAGGCGCCTTTGCCTTCCTGGGTCGTTACCACAACCAGCTGTCTGTTCTGGAAAACAGCGATGAGCGTCTGTTCCTCGGCTGGGCTAACCCAACGGTTAAGCGTCACTCTGTACTGAAAGTGTTGTTCGGTCGTAAGAACCTGGACTTCACAACCACTACCAACGGTGGTGAGCGTGCCATGGTTCCGGTGGGTCAGTACGAAAAAGTGATGCCTCTGGATGTTCTGGCAACTCAGCTGCTGCGTGCCATTGTGGTAGGCGACACTGAACAGGCTCAGAAACTGGGCGCGCTGGAACTGGACGAAGAAGATTTGTCCCTGTGCTCTTATGTGTGCGCGGGCAAGTACGAGTACGGTCCGATCCTGCGTGATAACCTGACTCGTATCGAAGTGGAGGGCTGATCGTCATGGCACTTAGAAAAATCCTTGACTCTCTCGAGCCCCACTTTACCAAAGGTGGTCAGTACGAGAAGTTTTACGCACTGTTTGAAGCGGCAGACTCTCTGTTTTATTCCGTTCCAAACAAAACCCACAACACCTCCCACGTACGCGACGCGGTTGACCTGAAGCGTATGATGGGTATCGTCTGGTTCTGTGCGTTCCCGGCCATGTTCTTTGGTATGTGGAACATCGGTTACCAGGCAAACACCGCGATTGCCGGTGGTCTGGCTGCGCCGTCTGACTGGCATGGCTGGATCATCAACCTGCTGGCGGGTCACAACCCGGCAAGCCTGTGGGATAACATGATCTACGGTGCTGCGCACTTCCTGCCGGTTTACATCGTCACCTTTGCGGCGGGTGTATTCTGGGAGATCCTGTTCGCCATTACCCGTAAGCACGAAGTGAACGAAGGTTTCTTTGTTACTTCTATCCTGTTTGCCCTGATCGTTCCACCGACGATTCCTCTGTGGCAGGTAGCCCTGGGTATCTCCTTCGGTGTCGTCATCGGTAAGGAAGTATTCGGTGGTACTGGCAAGAACTTCCTGAACCCGGCCCTGACAGGTCGTGCGTTCCTGTTCTTTGCTTACCCGGCACAGATTTCCGGCGACCTGGTATGGACCGCTGTTGACGGTTTCTCCGGTGCGACGGCTCTGAGCATTGCCCAGCAGGGTGGTGTGGATGCCCTGTCCCATACGATGACCTGGACTCAGGCATTCATCGGTACCATGCAGGGTTCTATGGGTGAAACCTCTACTCTGGCGATCTTCATGGGTGGCGCGGTTCTGCTGTTCACCGGCATCGCTTCCTGGAGAATTGTGGCTGGCACCATGCTGGGCATGATCGCCACTGCGACCCTGTTCAACCTGGTCGGTTCCGATACCAACGCCATGTTTGCTCTGCCATGGTACTGGCACCTGGTACTGGGTGGCTTTGCCTTTGGTCTGATTTTCATGACCACTGACCCGGTTTCCGCGTCAATGACTAACACGGGCCGCTGGTTCTACGGCGCCCTGATCGGTGTCATGGTGATCCTGATTCGTACTGTTAACCCGGCTTATCCGGAAGGTATGATGCTGGCTATCCTGTTCGCCAACCTGTTTGCGCCGCTGATTGACCACTTTGTGGTTGAAGCCAACATCAAGCGTAGGGAGGCTCGTGCCTGATGGGTAACGATTCTACTAAAAAGACCCTGCTGGTCACCGTTCTGCTGTCTCTGGCATGTTCCATCGTGGTGTCATTTGCAGCGGTGTCGCTGAAGCCGATTCAGGATCACAACGTGGTTCTGGACGTACAGCGTAATATTCTGAGTATTTCCGGCCTGGCGCAAAACGCCAAAGCACTGGATGCCGCAGAAGTGCAAAAACTGTACGCACAGGTTAAACCAGCACTGGTTGACCTGAAAACCGGTAAGTATGTGCAGGCTTCCGAGGAAGAAATTGCTGCTTACGATCAGCGTACAGCGGCTAAAGAGCCTGCTGAGTCCCGTGCCCTGAAAGGTGCTCAGGATATTGCCGGAATTATTCGTCAGGCTAATGTTGCCAAGGTTTACCTGATTGAAAAAGACGGTAAAACGGAAAGCATCATGCTGCCAGTACACGGCTATGGTCTGTGGTCTACCATGTACGGCTTCCTGGCTCTGGACATCAACGACCTGGACACTGTCGTAGGTTTTGGTTTCTACGATCAGAAGGAAACACCGGGACTGGGTGGCGAAGTCGATAACCCGATCTGGAAAGGTCGCTGGCCTGGCAAGAAGGTATACGACACCAAAGGTGACGTGGCTCTGCACGTGATCAAGGGTGCCGTTGATCCTTCCAATCCGGGTGCTTCTGAGCAGATCGATGGTCTGGCAGGTGCTACCCTGACTTCGAATGGTGTGTCCAACCTGCTCCAGTTCTGGATGGGGGATCAGGGCTTCAAACCATTCCTGACTAACCTGAAAGCGGGAGAGGCATAATGGCTGAGAAAGCTAAAGACATCCTGCTGGAACCGGTCGTAAAAAATAACCCGATCACGCTGCAGATCCTGGGTATCTGTTCTGCGCTGGCGGTGACCACCAGCATGCAGGTGAGTCTGGTGATGGCGATTGCAGTAATCGCTGTAACCACTGGCTCCAACTTTGTGGTATCCCTGATTCGTAACCACATTCCCAACAGCATTCGAATCATCTGTCAGATGACCGTTATTGCTTCGCTGGTTATTGTGGTCGATCAGATACTGAAAGCTTACGCCTACGACATCTCCAAGCAGCTGTCGGTATTTGTAGGCCTGATCATCACCAACTGTATCGTTATGGGACGTGCGGAAGCCTTCGCCATGAAGAACGGTCCGCAGCTGTCCGCCCTGGATGGTATTGGTAATGGCCTGGGTTACGGTGCGGTGCTGCTGATCGTGGCATTCTTCCGTGAGCTGTTCGGTGCAGGCAACCTGTTTGGTGTTGAAATCATGCAGACCGTCAACAACGGTGGCTGGTACGTACCCAACGGCCTGATGCTGCTGGCACCCAGTGCGTTCTTCCTGATCGGTCTGCTGATCTGGGCGATCCGTACTTTTGATGCCAGGCAGGTTGAAGAGCCTGAGTTCAAGATGGCTCCTAACTCCAAGTTCAGCGAGGCGCACTAAACCGTGGAACATTTAATCTCACTTTTTGTGAAAGCAGTGTTCGTGGAAAACATGGCGCTGGCTTTCTTTCTGGGTATGTGTACCTTCCTGGCGGTGTCCAAGCAGGTCAAGACCTCTGTGGGTCTGGGTGTGGCGGTCATCGCTGTACTGACTATTACCGTGCCGATCAACAACCTGATCTACCAGCATGTTCTGCGTGACGGCGCGCTGGTGGCCGGTGTTGACCTGAGCTTCCTGGGCCTGATCACCTACATCGGTGTTATCGCGGCCCTGGTACAGATTCTGGAAATGTTTCTGGATAAATATGTACCGGCTTTGTACAACGCCCTGGGCGTGTTCCTGCCGCTGATCACCGTAAACTGCGCAATCATGGGTGCTTCCCTGTTCATGGTACAGCGTGAGTATGACCTGGCTGAATCTGTGGTATTTGGTCTGGGTTCTGGTGTGGGCTGGGCGCTGGCTATCGCTGCGCTGGCAGGTATCCGCGAAAAGCTGAAGTACAGCGACGTACCTGCGGGGCTGCGTGGTCTGGGCATTACCTTCATTACTGTGGGTCTGATGTCTCTGGGCTTCCTGTCCTTCTCTGGCATCCAGCTGTAAGAGGATCGCGTAAGTTATGGACTTAAACATTATTTATGGCGTAGCCATTTTTACCGTGATCGTGCTGACGCTCGTTGCGATAATTCTGGCGGCTCGCTCCAAACTGGTCAGCACCGGTGATGTCACCATCGACATCAACGAAGACCCGGAAAAGGCGGTAACAACCCCTGCCGGTGGCAAGCTGCTGACCACTCTTGCCGGTTCCGGCGTATTCCTGCCTTCCGCCTGTGGTGGTGGCGGTACCTGTGCGCAGTGTACCTGTAAGGTGCTGGACGGTGGTGGTGAAATGCTGCCCACCGAACGCGCTCACTTCACCAAGCGTGAAGAGAAAGAAGGTTATCGTCTGGCCTGTCAGGTGGCTGTAAAGCAGGACATGAAGATCGAGGTGGAAGAAGAACTGTTCGGCGTTAAGAAGTGGGAGTGCGAGGTTGTTTCCAACGACAACCAGGCGACTTTCATTAAAGAACTGGTTCTGAAACTGCCAGAAGGCGAAGACGTAAACTTCCGTGCTGGTGGTTACGTTCAGCTGGAATGTCCTCCCCACGAAGTTCACTACAAAAACTTCGAAATTCAGGAAGAGTACCGTGGCGACTGGGACAAGTTTGACCAGTGGAAGTATGTGTCTAAAGTGGATGAGACCACTATCCGTGCATACTCCATGGCGAACTATCCGGAAGAGAAGGGTCTGTTGAAGTTCAACATCCGTATCGCTTCTCCACCTCCGGGTCAGGATCAGCTGCCTCCGGGTAAGATGTCTTCTTACGTCTTTAACCTGAAAGCTGGCGACAAGATGACCGTATACGGACCATTCGGTGAGTTCTTTGCCAAGGACACCGACGCCGAAATGGTATTTGTTGGCGGCGGTGCGGGTATGGCACCCATGCGTTCTCACATCTTTGATCAGCTGAAGCGTCTGTCTTCCAAGCGTAAGATCTCCTTCTGGTACGGTGCTCGCTCCCTGCGTGAAGCCTTCTATGTAGAAGAGTTCGACAAGCTGGCGGAAGAAAACGAAAACTTCACCTGGCATCTGGCCCTGTCCGATCCTCTGCCAGAGGACAACTGGACTGGCTACACCGGCTTCATTCACCAGGTATTGCTGGACAACTACCTGAGCAAGCATGAAGCACCTGAAGACTGCGAATTCTACATGTGTGGACCACCCATGATGAACCAGGCAGTCATCAAGATGCTGGAAGATCAGGGCGTTGAGCCTGAAAACATTATGCTGGACGACTTTGGTGGTTAATCCACCTGTCTAACGACAGAAGATGTTTATAAAATGCCGGAGGCTGCAAAGCTTTCGGCATTTTTGTATTTAACACTCCATAAAACTCAGTTTCACCAGAAGAAGGTGCTAAACTTTTAAGCGCATCTGAATACTCACATAAGCATGACAAATGCTGCTTTCCATTCCGTATGTGAAACAAAACGTTGCTTTTTATTCCTGATATAAGCTATTTGGATTTTATCCTTGGAGTGCGCTTATGTATCACGCTGTTTTCGGTTTCATTCTCTTAATTTTTATGGCATCCATTGGCCGAGCTGCTTCGACTACCGTACAACCTACTTCGACTACTGTACCTGCTAACACTACTTCGACTACTGTACCTGCTAACACTACTTCGACTACTGTATCTGCTAACCCTACTTCGACTACTGTATCTGCTAACCCTACTTCTGTATCCGCTGATGATCGAGAGTCACTTAAAGTATTAAAAAAGGGAGTAATCAAGTTCCCAAGTAATGAGCAAACGGAGGGGCATGATGTTGTAGCTAAAACTTTATTATTTTCAAACGATGGTCGTCTATTGACAGTTGGGACCAGCTTATTCCACAAGGGAGGTGCAGATGGGAATGAAATTTTGATTGATGGATACAAGTACTCGGTGTTTGATGTCTCAGATTCAGCTAATCCTGTGTTGGTGGGCAATTATACCGTTAAGTATTTTTCTAAAAACAAGCAATACAGCGCAGATGGACAGACATTGACTAGTGTTGATTTCAAAGGTCATCTTCGTATTGAAAATCCAGGCAATCATACGGCAGCCCCGCGTTTACTGGCAACTCTTCAGGCTCCGCAGGTCATACCGTCTTCATTTGCAATCAGCAAAGACGGTCGTTATATGGCAGTAGGAAGTAAACAGGGTGCGCTATATATATATGATCTGACACAAGTTGACAGGCCTCAGAGAGTCTCTCAAACGAATACAAGCATGCCCATAAACTCCATTGCTCTGTCTGAAGACCAGAAGTGGGGTGTAATGCTTGGAGTAACAGGTCAATTCAAGATTTACAACCTGACAGATCTGGAGGTTCCTTCTGAAGTAGCCCACACTGTCTATTCAAACTCTACTCAACAGTTAATAAACGGCTTTTTGCTCGACACTGGCTTTAAATGGCTGGCGATACAAGGTTATGATTTTTCATCATCGGATGAAAAGGTTATGCTGATTTATGATCTTGAGCAGCCTGCTTCGCCACAATTGTTATTTGATTCATACGCAGATTCAGGTGTTGTAGTCTCTACTTTTGACATAAGCCCGGATCGAAAACTTATCGCTGCAGTCGCTTCTGAATTAACTGAAGCAAAAGTTGAGATTACGTCATCCGTCGTTCTTTTGAATGTGACTAACCCAAAATTACCTACCGAGGTCAACAGACTGGACGACAAATGGTATACCAATGTCGCATTTAATCCGGTTAAGCCCATGTTGGCTACTATGGATAGCAAAGAACAGGTTACATTGTATCAATATGATGACTTCTCTGACGACAGTTCTGATGCAAGTACGAGTGTTCAGAGCAAGGCTATTCTGATGCCGGCTATTCTGTTTGCACTTTCATTAGTTAACCTGAGTTTTTGAATACTTGATTCACCCTGTAAAAGTAATATAACAGGGTTGAAGATGGTCAGGATTCACCAACAGGTTTTTTTAGGATGCCTGCTTTAAACGACAATGACAGTAAGTCAATCAGTCCTTTTGAATTCAAGGATCAGCTGCTTGCGATAGCCTCCTCCCATGCCGACCGCATGATGCTGAATGCCGGGCGGGGCAACCCCAATTTTCTTGCGATTGCGCCTAGGCGGGCTTTTCTGCAACTGGGAGAATTTGCTCTGCAGGAAGCGGAGCGGTCATACTCCTACCTGAACAGCGGCTTCGGGGGGTTGCCGGAAACGGATGGCATGTTGCAGCGTTTTGAGGTGTTTCGGCACAATCATGAAGACGCAGCAGGCATGCGCTTTATTCAGGCGGCACTGTCACTGGTTAAAGATCAGCTGGGGATATTGCCTGAGAAACTGCTGGCTGAGATGGTCAATGCGTCACTGGGTTGTTATTACCCGCAGCCAATGTCGATGCTGCAATGCTTTGAACCGGTAGTGAAAGCTTACCTACGACAGGAGTTGTGCGACGGGTTAAAAACCGTCGATGATTTTCACTTGTTTGCGACCGAAGGCGGTACTGCCGCCATGAGTTATATTTTTCAGTCAATGCATGCCAACGGCCTGTTGTCAGTGGGTGATAAAGTAGCACTTCTGACACCAATTTTTACACCGTATCTGGAAATTCCTGAACTGGCTGATTACCAGCTGCATATAGTTGAGCTGGAAGCAGATGAAGAAAATAGCTGGCAGTTGTCGCTTGATGAACTCAGTAAACTGAAGGATCCTGATATTAAGCTGCTCTGTCTGGTCAATCCCAGCAATCCACCCTCTGTTGCCCTGAGTCAGTCATCACTTCAGACACTCACACACCTGATCCAGACTGAGCGGCAGGACTTGCTGGTGGTGACGGATGATGTTTATGCAACTTTTGCAGACAGTTTTGTATCGTTGTTTGCCACTTGTCCCCGCAATACCCTCTGTGTTTACTCTTTTTCCAAGTTCTTTGGGGCAACAGGCTGGCGACTGGGGGTTATTGCCCTGTATGAAAACAATGTTTATGACCAGCTGTTGCAGGATCAGGGCGGCAATGGAGTCAATGAGGGAGTAAACGCCCGCTACGCTTCCATATCATCTGAACCGGAGAAACTGTCGTTCCTTGAGCGACTGGTGGCGGACAGCCGTTCGGTGGCTTTGCACCACAGTGCAGGGCTGTCGGCACCACAGCAATTGCAGATGACACTGTTTGCCCTGAGCAGCCTGATTGACAGTGAAGGCCACTATCAACGCGGTGCCAAGCGGCTGATTCGTTCCCGTTATCAAACCCTTTACCAGAATATCGGTTTACCGGAGGAGCCGGCCGAATGCAATGTGGGTTATTACACACTGCTGGATCTGGAACTGCTGGCCAGTCGCCTGCATGGTCAGGCTTTTGCCGACTGGTTTCTGGGACGTCACAGCTGTGCCGAGTTTCTTTTCCGGCTGGCTGATGAAACCGGTATTGTACTGTTGCCTGCCGCTGGTTTTGATGTTCGTGTACCTGCGGTGCGGGTTTCGCTCGCCAATCTGACCATTGCTAATTATGCTGCTATTGGTCAGTTTGCCCGGCAGGTGCTGGATGAATTTTTCCAGGAGTATTGTCATGAGCGGGATCACCCTGTGAGTGGTTGACTGTCTTATCGGGTTGCTCAGTTATGACAGAACATGTATCGATTGACTGGATTATCAGACTTAGCCGGTTATCGCTGTCGTTATGCATGAAAAAGTTAATAAACAACAACGGGTCAAAAAACTTGTCTTCCTGATGATAGTTGGACAGGGCAGAAAGAACCTTCATCCAATCATAATAATCACATTCTTCGGCTTCTATAAATGAAAAAGACCTGGGACCTGTGGGCGTTGCTAATGCAAGGCTGTCAGCCCAGCTGATCAATGCAGTGTTTGGAATAAAGTCGTACTCTGTTAGGGTTTTACTGACTATAACGGGAAATTTACTGGCTACATGCAATAACTTTCTAATCAGTGCCACATATTTTCTTTTCTCGCCAGCCTGTGGATCATCGTCAGTTATTTTCTTTTCATAATCAGAAAAGGGCGGTTTGTCTTCACCACCCTCTCCTGAACCAGAGTTGCCAGACGTTCTTGCTGGTACAGATGTAACAAGATTACTCTCTTTCCGGGAGTCGCTTTGATGTTCATCGCTTGCAGGGCGAACACAAGAGCCAAAACAACTGAATAAGCCATAAGTTGTCAC
The DNA here is from genome assembly GCF_025562715.2 of Endozoicomonas gorgoniicola. NCBI lineage: Bacteria > Pseudomonadati > Pseudomonadota > Gammaproteobacteria > Oceanospirillales > Endozoicomonadaceae > Endozoicomonas > Endozoicomonas gorgoniicola. Next base: position 2,657,762 of record NZ_JAPFCC010000001.1, on the reverse strand, counting down.
TCCGGAACTGTTTTTCAGTACGGTCGGGTAGGCAGAAAGTTCTGTAGCAATAATGGCGTTTTGAGCTTCATCATGATAAAGCACTACCGGTATGCGGGTAGATAAGGTCGACTCGTGAATCAGCACTTTCAACACGGGTGGTTGTCTGTATTGAGCGTTGCACAGCACCGACAATCCCGACAATCCGCAACTGCCGGATGCAGCTGTCTTATGGCTGACAGTTAATAAAAACCCCAGAGTCAGAAATAACAAACTTCTGCCCATATTTAGTTCCAAGGTAGTCAGGTAGGTTGATTCGCAATTGGCATTCCTGCCGGGTCTCCGTGCATAGGTTAGCTGTAAAGTTTGGTTTTGTGCTGGCTCCGCTGCTTATCTGATTCTTTTAGCTGTTGGCTGTTGGTTGTTGGCTATTAGTTTATGGTTGTATGAACCGCTAATAGCCAACATCTAACAGCTAAAAGCCCGATTTACAGCGCTTTAATCGCTTCCATTTGCTCTTCCAGCTTGGATTTGGCATCAACAGCGTCAGCCAGTTTGGCTTTCTCTTTCTCAACCACTGCAGCCGGTGCCTTGCCGATAAACTTCTCGTTATTCAGCTTGCCTTCAAAGCGGGCAACTTCTTTAGCCAGCTTGCCAATTGCCTTGCTCAGGCGGGCAATTTCAGCGTCCTTGTCAATCAGGCCAGCCATGGGAACCAGCACTTCCATGGAGCCAACCAGGGCAGTCGTGGACATAGGTGCTGCTTCACCCTTAGCCAGAAGACGAATGTCGTCCAATTTGGCCATTGCCTGCAGGAAGGTGTGGTTCTCTTCCAGACGACTTTCGTCGTCAGCAGACGTGTTACGCAGGATGACGTTCAGTGGCTTGCTTGGGCCAATGTTCAGTTCAGCACGGATGTTGCGGATACCGACAATAAAGTCTTTCAGCCACTCAATGTCCTGCTCGGCTTTTTCGTCGATCAGGCTGTCGTCACACTCGGGGTAAGACTTCAGCATCAGGGTGTCGCCTTCAACGCCCGCTTCTGCCTTGATGTTCTGCCAGATTTCTTCGGTGATAAATGGCATAAACGGATGAGCCAGACGCATCAGGGTTTCCAGAACACGAACCAGTGTACGACGAGTGCCACGCTTCTGGGCTTCTGGTGCATCCTCATTCCATAATACAGGCTTGGACAGCTCCAGATACCATGCACAGTACTCGTTCCAGATGAAGTCGTACAGATTCTGAGAAGCGTGATCCAGACGGAAGTCTGCCAGATTCTTTTCGATCTGGGCTTCCAGCCGTTGCAGTTTGGAGATGATCCAGCGGTCAGCCAGGGTCAGTTCTACTTCGCCACTTGTTTGACCACAGTCTTCGCCTTTGGTGTTCATCTGCACGTAGCTGGCAGCGTTCCAGATCTTATTACAGAAATTGCGGTAACCTTCCAGACGCTTCATATCCCAGTTGATATCACGGCCGGTGGATGCCAGTGAGAACAGGGTGTAACGCAGGGCGTCGGTGCCGTGTGCAGAAATGCCGTCTGCAAAGGTCTTGCGGGTGCGCTTTTCAATCTTTTTCGCCAGTTGTGGCTGCATCATATTGCCGCAGCGTTTTTCAACCAGGCTTTCCAGATCAATACCGTCGATCATATCCAGTGGGTCCAGAACATTACCCTTGGACTTGGACATTTTGTCGCCGTTCTCGTCACGGATCAGGCCGGTGACGTAAACATGCTTGAAAGGTACATGAGGGTTGCCATCTTCATCTTTCATAAAGTGCATGGTCATCATGATCATGCGTGCTACCCAGAAGAAGATAATGTCGAAACCGGTGACCAGTACATCGGTCGGGTGGAAGGTTTTAAGACGGTCAGTGATTTCCGGCCAGCCCAGGGTGCCAAAGGTCCACAGGGCAGAGGAGAACCAGGTGTCGAGAACGTCGTTGTCCTGCTTCAGTTCGATGTCAGCGGCAATGTTGTGCTTTTGGCGAACTTCGTCCTCGTTACGGCCAACGAATACGTTACCCTCGTTGTCGTACCAGGCTGGAATGCGGTGACCCCACCACAGCTGGCGGGAAACACACCAGTCCTGAATGTCACGCATCCAGGCGAAGTACATATTTTCATACTGTTTTGGTACAAACTGGATACGCCCGTCTTCTACCGCTTCAATGGCAGGTTCTGCCAGGGGGGCGGCGCGCACGAACCACTGGTCGGTCAGCATTGGCTCAATGACCACGCCGGAACGGTCTCCGTAAGGTACGACCAGGTCGTGATCCTTGATCTCTTCCAGCAGACCCAGGTCGTCCATATCGGCCACGATGGCTTTACGGGCAGCGAAACGCTCCATGCCGTGATACTTTTCAGGAATGAATGTATCGATGCTGTCGTTTGTGGTGCCGTCGGTATTGAAGGTTTCTGCCGCGTCCCGGATGTCACCGTTCAGGGTCATGATGTTGATCATGGGCAGGTTGCAGCGCTTGCCGACTTCGTTATCGTTGAAATCATGGGCCGGAGTGATTTTTACACAGCCGGTGCCTTTTTCCATGTCAGCGTGTTCGTCGGCAACGATGGGAATGCGGCGGTTCACCAGTGGCAGGAGGATATCTTTGCCAATCAGTGCCTTGTAGCGTTCGTCTTCCGGGTTAACGGCAACACCGGTATCGCCCAGCATGGTTTCCGGGCGGGTGGTGGCAACAACAATGTAGTCTTTACCTTCTGCGGTTTTCTCACCATCGGCCAGTGGGTAGCGCAGATGCCACATGTGGCCTTTAACGTCTTTGTTTTCCACTTCCAGGTCGGAAATGGCGGTATGCAGTTTTGGGTCCCAGTTAACCAGACGCTTGCCACGGTATAGCAGATCATCTTCGTACAATCGTACAAATACTTCCTGAACCGCTTTATAAAAGCCCGGGTCCATAGTAAAGCGTTCGTTGTCCCAGTCTACGGACGCGCCCAGACGGCGCAGCTGGCGGGTAATGGTGCCGCCGGACTCTTCTTTCCACTCCCAGACTTTGTCCATAAAGGCTTCACGGCCGTAGTCGTGGCGGGTTTTGCCTTCTTCAGCCTGGATTTTGCGCTCAACAACCATCTGCGTGGCAATACCAGCGTGGTCAGTACCCACTTGCCACAAGGTGTTACTGCCTTTCATGCGCTGATAACGGGTCAGGGCATCCATGATGGAGTCCTGGAACGCATGCCCCATGTGGAGGCTACCGGTCACGTTCGGCGGGGGAATCATGATGGTGTAAGGCTTGCCTTCACCGGAGGGAGCGAAATAACCTTTTTCCTCCCAGGTTTGATACCAGGTGCGCTCGATAGCGTGCGGATTGAACGTTTTTTCCATAACTACAGGATTCTTGTGGGTAGGGTAATAAGATAAACAGCGCATTATACATGCAAATGGTTAAGGTCTGTAAGGGTGTATTTCTGAGGCTGGGTTGCTGCATATCAGCCATACATGGAACCAACGTTCTGTTGCCTGCCGGTGTTTACAGTTGGAGGACTTACGCATTGATGGCACCTGCAAATTTTGGTAACAGGCCATCTTTGTCCTTTACAAAAATCTTAATGAAGGCACCAACCACTTCTTTAAACAGCTTACGCTGGGATGGAGCTAACCGCACCAATGAAAACAACGGCAGGAGCCAGCAGTTGCCAGTTCCTGCTGAATTTCCGGCTTAGCGATGCCGGGTTTGTTGCCTGATAAAAGCCTGCAGCTCTGACAGGTTGTTCTCAAGTACGGTATAACGCTCTTCGCGCTGGAGCAGGTCGCTCATGTGAGGAGGCAGGGAAGGTGATTGCAGACCTGCTTTTTCCACAGCGTCCGGAAATTTTACCGGATGGGCTGTCGCCAGAACGACCTTTGGCGTCCGGGGGGCAAGGTTCAACTCCTGCAATGCCCGTACACCGGTGGCGGTGTGAGGGTCGGCAAGGTAGTTGGTTTCCTCGTGCAGTTGTGCAATGGTTGAGCAGGTGTCAGAGTCGTCAGTACGACAGCTTTCAAACAGCGCTTTGATTTCCAGCCAGTCTGCTTCAGGAGCCTGCAGTTTCCCGGTAGTCTGGAAGGTTTCCATCAGCTGTGCCAGCCGGTTTCCATCCCGACCCAGCATGTCAAACAGCAGGCGCTCAAAATTGCTGGACACCATGATATCCATACTGGGTGACAGGGTGTGTTCCAGTTGCTGCTTACGGTAGTCGTTATCTTTGAAGAAGCGGTGCAGAATGTCGTTCTGATTGGTGGCGACGATCAGCTTGCTAACCGGAAGGCCCATACCCCGGGCAATGTAACCGGCAAAGATATCGCCAAAGTTGCCGGTAGGAACCGAGAAGGCGATTTCACGATCCGGGGCGCCCAGCAGCAGTGCAGCATGGAAGTAATACACTACCTGCGCCATGATGCGCGCCCAGTTAATAGAGTTAACGGCTACCAGTCGTGTATTGTCCGGCAGGAAGGACTGGTCGGCAAAGGATTGTTTCACCATTGCCTGACAGTCATCAAAATTACCTTTGATGGCAATGTTGTTGACGTTGTCAGCCAGTACACTGGTCATCTGACGACGCTGGACTTCTGAAACCCGCTGATAAGGGTGCAGGATAAAAATATCCAGTGCATCGCTATGGCGGCAGCCTTCAATGGCTGCCGACCCGGTGTCGCCAGAGGTGGCTCCCAGTACAATGGCTTTTTCGCCACGCTCTGTCAGCACATGGTTCAGCAGCCGCCCAAGCAGTTGCAGGGCAAAGTCCTTGAACGCCAGTGTTGGACCGTGAAACAGCTCCATAATCCATTCGTTGCTGCCAATCTGGTGCAGAGGGGCAACAGCATTATGGCTGAAGGTATCTATTGTGCTGTAACTGTCGTCAATCAGCTGTTTCAGCGTGGTGTCATCAATTTCGCTACCAACAAAAGGCTTGATGATCGTGTATGCCAGCTCGTTATAAGGCAAGCCTCTTAGTTGACGAATGTCTTCTTTTGAGAACTGCGGCAGTTCTGCGGGTACATAAAGCCCGCCATCGCTGGCAAGACCTGCCAGCAGTACGTCCTGAAATCCTTTTGTCTTACCCTTCATCTCGCTAGTGCTGGATCGGGTTGTAATATATTTCATGTTTTCCCCTATGGTCCTTTATCACGCCCATACTTTAAGTCATGGCTCAGCAAAGCGCTTCGACACGAATATGGGCAACCGGAGCCTGCACATCTTCCAGGGCTTCAATTTTTGTCAGAGCCTGCTTCATAACCGACTCCTTGACGATTTCTGTGAGAATCACCACATCGGCATGCATGTCGTGTTCACGGGCGGCTTTCTGGGTCATTGCAGAAATGTTGATGTTGTTTTTGCCCAGCACAGAACTCAGTGCCGTGATCACACCGGGGTGGTCGTTTACATGAATACGCAGGTAGTAGGCGCAGTCGATCTCATCGGCAGGCAGCACTTCCAATGGTTGCATGGCGTCCGCACTGTAGCCAAGTGGGAAAGGCATTGACGGAGGTGTTTCCAGGTTGCGGGCGATGTCGATAATATCAGCCACAACGGAAGAGGCAGTAGGCTCTGCGCCTGCTCCGGGGCCTACCAGCATGGTTTCACCAATGGCATCGGCATTGATCACAACGGAATTGAGTACACCATTGATATTGGCCATCGGCCGATCAGCGGGGATCAGCGCCGGATGTACCCGAAGCTCAACGCCTTTAGTTGTTTTTTTGGAAATGCCCAGATGCTTGATTCGGTAACCCAGTTCTTCAGCGTATTGGATATCGCCTGGCGTCACCTGGCTGATGCCTTCTGTAAATGCTTTGTTAAACTGCAGTGGCATACCGAAAGCGATGGAAGCCATAATGGTCAGTTTGTGGCAGGCATCAATGCCTTCCACGTCAAAGGTTGGGTCGGCTTCGGCATAACCCAGCTCCTGGGCTTCTTTCAGCACCTCTTCGAACGGACGGTTTTTGTCGCCCATTTCGGTCAGGATAAAGTTACCAGTACCATTGATAATTCCGGCCAGCCAGTTGACATCATTGGCTGCCAGGCCTTCACGCAGGGTTTTGATAACCGGAATTCCCCCGGCCACAGCGGCTTCATAAGCGACAATGACATTGTTTTCCAGGGCAGCGTGAAAAATCTCATTACCGTGCTCAGCGATCAGGGCTTTGTTTGCGGTCACAACGTGTTTGCCGTTGCTGATGGCTGTCATGATCAGGTCTTTGGCAACGTCGTAACCGCCAATCAGTTCGACAACGATATCAATGTCAGGATTGCGCGCAACATCAAAGATATCGGTGGTAACGGATGTACGGCTGGTGTCGCAAGCCGGGTTGCCGCGACGGGTTCCTACCTGCTCAATAATGATGGGTCTGCCAGTTCGGGCAGTAATGCTTTCAGTGTTACGGGTTAATACATTGAAGGTACCGCTACCGACGGTACCCAGACCGCATATTCCTACCTTAACCGGTTTCAAAATGCTTCACCCTCTTATTAAAACTTATTGTTAATGGTTTATTCGACGTTGTGTGATTCTGCAGAAAGCCTGAAAGAGTGTTGTTGCTGTAGAGTCTGGATCGATACCGTGCCGACTTCCCGGGCAGAGTTGTATTATTCAGGTTTGTAAAACGCAGGGGCTGATTATAGCTACAAATACCGGGCTGATGCGAGCTTTGTCGTTGGTAGCGCAGCATGGCTACATTAAATCAACATTGATGATATGGTTGTCCAAAAATGGGGTTCTAGTGATCTGGTGTCCCCATACAAACTGCTTATTAAATAAAAAAATCAGTGTATTCGATGCAACGATAACAGAGATTGGGTGGCTCAATGTAGCAATACGTATAGCCAGTCTGCTCAACAGGCTGGGGTCAGGACTGAACTGGTCACGACTGATATAGTGAGCAGCCCGGACTGGAATTTTTTTTGCGAAATTGCCAACAAATAATTCCTGAAGTTGTCTGCGGATATACAATGGAAAATTTATTCTCAAATTTACTTCAAGCATCTCGACATCCTCTTTCCTATAGCCCATTCCTTTTACGGTATTAATTATGTTGTACAAATCGTCCTCCAGCTCACGGGGGCTTTTGTATTTATTTATAACTTTAACTTTTGAGTGGAGCTTCATGATGCAAGGCCAGATTGACTAAAAAGCTTTTAATGCGACTATAGTTCAGACAACATCAGTTCAGACAACATCCGACTTGTACTGTAGATGACACTTTATGAAATTATAGACCTCTGGCGCGAAGCTAAGGGGCGTTCCGTAAAGTTAATACAGCTGTCTGCAGAAAGCAGGTGCAGCTCAATATCGTCCAGCTTTCGTTCATCCAGTCTACCTGGGTCCAGAGTGGTGCGAGACTTTATCAGTGCGGGTTGATCAACCAGACACTGTCGTCCATCCGGATCATTAAGTTTGTACTGGTTAAAAGCAAGGGTTAATTCAACGACCAGTGTGCCGTCCGGTTGTGGTAGCAAGCGTGTTTCTATTTTGCGTTCCTGCGGAGCGATAACGTGATCTCCTTTCAGCTGCTCTGTAAATAACTGTTTCATGGCGTGGCACATAGCGTTGTATGGACTCTGACTGGCCAGGTCAGACACAACGGCCAGCATATGACCGGGGTAGCCGGCGCATAATTTTATCAGTTCCTTGCGGCAGTCTTCCTTGAAGCGCTCATTACTGTTTTCATTGTTCTCCTGCTGATACTCATAATTTTTTACTGCGGAATGGAACTGTAGCTCTCCTTCACCGTTGAAAATGGCGAAATTGGATTGTCGCAGAATATCAATTTCAAACTGTGCAGATATACCATCCGGGTTAACCTTGCGCGGATCGCCGCAGGCAACATTGTTGCAGGATTCCCAGCTGGATTCGCTGGCTTTATGGGAGCCTGCCAGCTGGTTTACCTGTAATTGCTTAATTCTGGGGTACAGGGCGTTACATAACGCTTTGGTATCCTGGATGACGGGTTCCGTGGGCTGCAAAAGGGCAGCCAGTCCCCGGTAATTTTCGTTGATTTTCTCAAGCTGAGATTGAAGGTGTTCAATTCTCGAGGCGGCTTCCAGCCCTGAGCTTTCTCTGACCAGTATCGTTGCCAGATCGTCTGATGAAAAGGTGCTAAGCAGCTGGGTAAGGGCTCTTATTTCCTTCAGGGCGTCTTCCTGCTCTTCTTCACTTAGAAGTCTCCATTCTTTCTGGCAGATTGTGTTGACACTGCTCGTGGAATGCTGGAGGAGGTTGCAGACCTGTTTGTCGGAATCTTGCAGCTCAACAAAGTCATAATTGCACAATAATTGTTCTGTTTTCTCATTTTTGCCTTCCTCTGTTGGTGCTGTTCCCAGAGAAATATTGCCCGTTAAAGTGGGGGATGGGAGCCGGGGCCTGGACTGGTCTTCCTCTTCAGGTGGGCATGTGTTCCATAGGGCATCCTCAATCAACGCAGTGAAGTTTTTGTCAAAATTGGCAACAGGCTCGTCGGGGCTCTGTATGGAGCTATTGGCAGAAATAACATTTCTTTGTCTAACGTCTTTTGTTTCCGGAAGGGCTGAGTCGGAGGGTGAACCGGCAGCCGTCTGGGAAGGTTCCGCAGGAACGATGGATACTTTCGTCGTTTTGCCGGAATTCGTCGTTTCGCCGGAATTCTCCGATTCCTTTTTCAGGTCGGGGAAGTCGAGCCAGTAGTTGTACCAGCTTGGTTTAGAGGCTGAGGTAGCGCTTTGTCCTTCCATAGTAATAAGTCCGTTTGGTTATCCCGATACTCTAAAGACAGCTCTGACCTGAGAAAGTTCAATGACCAATGCAGGGAAGGTGCGGTGAAGTTGCCTTGCCAGCAGGGCAGGCAACTATCTGTTAAGAGACATCCTGTTAAGAGACATCCTATTAAGAGACATCCATCCCATTAAGAGATATCTATCCCATTAAGAGCCATTCATCATTGAGAAGCAGCGGGGAGAGCGGGTGGGGTAATGCCCATAATTTTTGCCAGTTCGGCTGCAGGGCGGTAGCCCGGAATGGCCCGACCATCTTCCAGGAACAGGGCAGGTGTGCCATTGACACCCAGCTTGTTTCCCAGTTGATACTGCTGATCAACCAGCACTGCGCAGGAGCCTTCCGGTTGTGGTTCGCCTTTTTTGGTAACAGCCGTGGAGGGTATATCTTTGCCGGTTTTAAGGTCAGAAATAGCCTTTTTGCGGTCTTCTGCGCACCATGCGTTGACCATCTTGCTGTAGGCCGGGGAGTTCGGCCCGCCTCTTGGAAAGGCAAGATAGCGCAGTTCGATGCCCAGATCATTCATTGCCTGCACTTCCTGATGGAGTTTCCGGCAATAACCGCAGTCAACGTCGGTGAATGCATAAACGACACCTTTAACTTCGCCTTCGGGTTTAAAGCTGATCACATCGGCAGGCTTTATTTTGTTTAGCTGCCGGGCTACGGCGGTATTACGAACGCTTTCTGTCAAATTGGTAATGCCGCCGTCGTCTTCCAGCCGCAGCATATCGCCTCTGAGGATCATGCGGCCGTCTTTGCTGGCATAGATAACAACTCCTCCGGTCAGAACCACCATGTAGACATCTGACCACCCGGTTCGCTCAACACGTTCGATAGGAATATTGGGGTCACGGGACTTAAGCTGGATTTCTATCGCTTCACGGATTCCTGCCAGTTCTTTGTCGTAAGAGGCAACAGCCGTTGTTTCAGGCTTTTGGCTGGCTTTTTCTTCTGCCAGAAGAGGCTGTGTGGCTATCAGTCCAGCCAGAAGGATCAGTGCGCTGTGCCGCATGAGGGTTCCTCGTTTCTATTGTTTTTGGTCCAGGCCTTTTGGCTGGCTTGATTGTTGTTGGTTAAATCGTTACTGCTAACAGACTTGATCGGATTGTATGGCACAGAAGTTTAGTCGCTGTTGAGGCTTTGTCATCCCCGGGGGTGGTGTTCCGCGTGAAGTGTTTCCAGTCGGTGTCGCGCCACATGGGTGTAAATCTGGGTGGTGGATAGGTCGCTGTGTCCAAGCAGTAACTGAACCACCCGCAGGTCGGCACCGTGGTTAAGCAGGTGAGTGGCGAAGGCATGGCGTAATACATGGGGAGATACATCCGCTGTTATGCCTGCTGTCTGCTGGTGGTGCTTGATTCGGTGCCAGAAGGTCTGACGGGTCATGGGCTGGCCTCGTCGACCCGGAAACATGACCGGGCTGTCAATGTTATTGAGTAGTTCGGGTCTGGCACATTTCATATAGTCCAGAATCCGGGTCAGGGCTTCTTCTCCCATTGGGCATAAGCGTTCCCTGCCACCTTTGCCTGTGATTCGAACAATGCCCTGTCGCAGGTTGATCTGGTCTAACGTCAGCGTCACCAGTTCTGACACCCGTAAACCACAGGCGTAAAGTAGTTCCAGCATGCATCGGTCACGAAGACCCAGTGTAGTGTCGGTATCCGGTGCATTCAGGAGGGTTTCGACATCGGATTCTGTCAGGGTTTTAGGCAGTGAGCGACCCTGTCTGGGCAGTTCGATATTGGCGGTGATATCTCTGGCCAGTTCACCTTCCCTGAGCAGGAACCGGTAAAAACCACGCAGGCTCGAGAGGCTTCGGGCGGTTGAGGCAGGCTTGTAGCGTTGCTCGTAGCGCCAGGCAAGGTAGTGACTGAGGCTGTCACGGGTTGCTTCGGTCACCGGTTTCTGTTCGTGTTCCTGTAACCATTCCTGGAATTGCCTGAGATCACGTTGATAAGACGAGCGGGTATTCTCACTCAGGCCTTTTTCCAGCCAGAGATGCTGGAGAAACTGCGTAACGGGTTCGTTGGTTTGAGGGAGTTCAGGCATTGGTTCGACTGGTTGGTGTATTGAGTGGATGGTATAGGAATTCTGCCCCGGCAGGCAAATGGCCACGGGAAGGTGGGCGGCTGGGTGTGTTACTTGGTCATGGCTTGCTCTTGGGGGTGAAGTCTTCTCGACTTTAATAGTCATTTTTCCCTCTTGAGCAAGCCTTGATATTTCCGGGTTGGAGCCTTAAATCAGTGCAAATGGTCTATGTTTGACATACTGGCTAGTAAGGTGGATTGTTATGGTTACCGAGGTTTTTTCCACTGTTAATCCCTATACGCTCAATGTCCGTTGGAAAAAAGGGACGACAATCCCCGTTCCCACTACGAGAGTAGGCCTGTGCGTGGGCATGACGATAATCTGGATAAAAAAAAGTATGGCCAATGGTGCCCTTAATTCATTTGATGAGCTGGGTTCGGTATCTTTGATGGGTGTTATATCGTCAGCGTACAATAACTTAATCGTCCCCCGTGTTAGAAAGCAGCTAAATTTCTTGCAGGAAATGAGTGATTTTCTATTGGGTAACGGATTATCCGTTGAATATTGCAGATATGGGCTAAGTCAATTCGATCCTTTCATGAATGCTTGTGACATATCGCTAAGGGAGGGGTTTCATTTAATTTACCTGATGGGTAATCTGGAAAATATGGGGCATGTTATGGGAACGCGGGTTCAGGGGAATGAGCTGGACTTTTTTGACTCCACACTTGCTTTGTACCGTTTTAACGACTCAGCTGAATTCATGCATAAGGTTTCCGCTCATATTTATCTCAATTATCAACCTGTCCTGAACTGTAACTGGTATATTGCCAGAGTGACTCCCTACCCCAAAAAATAGCGTTGGTTGGGGAGGGCAGAGATCAGGTACAAAAAAAGCGACCGAAGTCGCTTTTTTTGATGTCTAACAAAAGTTGCCGGATTGTCAGAACAATAAATAAAGATTTTTCCGGTCCCGGTTTGAGCCGGGATCAAAGCGATCTTACTTGAGCTTTTCCTTGATGCGAGCAGCCTTACCGCTACGCTCACGCAGGTAGTACAGCTTGGCTTGACGAACGTCACCACGGCGCTTAACAGTGATGGAGTCGATCAGTGGGCTGTAAGTCTGGAATACACGCTCAACGCCAACACCGCTGGAGATTTTACGAACGGTGAAAGCAGAGTTCAGGCCACGCTTACGGATAGCGATAACAACACCTTCAAACGCCTGCAGACGCTCACGGTTGCCTTCTTTTACCTTAACTTGTACAACAACGGTGTCACCCTGTGCGAAGGCAGGGATTTCCTTGTTCATTTGCTCGTTTTCGAGCGCTTCAATAATTCTGTTCTTGCTCATTTTAGCTTTTGCTCCCGATAGTCAAGATTTCCGCCAAATTAAGGGTTTACCCTTTGCTGGCTTCGCTGTGTTCACGCTGGAACTCAGCAAGTAATTTCTTTTCCTCGCCGGTCAGCTCACGACCTTCAAGCAGGTCAGGGCGTCGCAGCCAGGTTCTGCCCAGAGACTGTTTCAGGCGCCATTCGCGAATTCGCTGGTGGTTGCCTGACATCAGTACTTCCGGCACTGCCTGTCCTTCAAATACTTCCGGACGGGTGTAGTGCGGGCAGTCAAGAAGGCCGTCCGCAAAGGAGTCTTCTTGGGCGGAATCCTTATGACCCAGGGTGCCCGGTACAAAGCGTGATACTGCATCAATCAGGGTCATGGAGGCGAGTTCGCCACCACTTAATACGTAATCCCCAATCGACCATTCCTCGTCGATTTCGTTGTTGATTACGCGCTCATCAATACCTTCATACCGCCCCGCTACCAGAATGATCCGCTTTTTTGCGGCGAGTTCCTGAACCCCTGCCTGATCTAACGGGCGTCCCTGGGGAGACAGGTATATCACTGTGGCATCGGTTCCAGCAGCTTGTTTTGCTGCATGGATGGCGTCACGCAGAGGTTGAATTTTCATCAACATGCCGGGACCACCGCCATAAGGTCGGTCATCCACAGTCCGGTGTTTGTCGTGGGTAAAGTCCCGGGGATTCCAGGTTTCTACCGCTACACTGCCTTCCTTAACGGCTCGCCCGGAAATACCGTGTTCGGTAATCGCGCGAAACATTTCAGGAAACAGTGTGACCACACCGAACCACATATCTGCCGTTATGGCATCATTGTTGTGATGTTCCATAACGGATTAAAATTCCGGATCCCAGTCAATCCGAATGAACCCTGCTTCAGGGTTCACTTCTTCAATCACCTGATCGACCAGCCACGGCACAAGGCGTTCGGACTTGTCGATACTGCCCCTGCAGGGGCGAATCACCAGAACATCATTGGCTCCGGTTTCCATCAGATGACTGACTCTGCCCAGAAGAAGGTCTTCGCCTGCATCGCTGCGGGTGATGACATTCAGTCCTTCGAGTTCGTGCCAATAAATTTCATCATCGGCAGCCTCGGGCAGTTCGCTGGCGTGAACCTTGATCTCGGCACCACAATACTGGCGGGCGATATCCCGGTCATCACAACCTGCGATGTGTGCGACCAGGCCCTTTGCCTGACGGCGGCCCTGATCGACTTCAATGGTCTGCTGGCGACCATTGTGATCCAGAATCCAGTGCTTGTAATCCAGGATGTTGGTCATGGGGTCCGTGTGTGAATACACCTTTACCCAACCCTTGATCCCGTATACAGCAGTGATTTTTCCCAGAGTCACCAGACCCTTGCTGGATGCTTCAACTGCAGCTTTTGTCACTGGTAAATTCCTTCAAACAGCGGATTAAGCAGCTTTCTGAGCTTCTTTAACCAGCTGAGCTACGCGATCGGACATGCCTGCGCCCTGGCCCAGCCAGAACTCAACACGTTCGTTGTCTACACGCAGACGCTCTTCCTGACCACGGGCGGTAGGGTTGAAGAAACCTACGCGCTCGATAAAACGGCCGCTGTTAGCCTTACGGCTGTCAGCTACGGTCAGGTGGTAAAATGGGCGCTTCTTGGAACCGCCGCGAGCGAGACGAATTGTTACCATGGAATGGGTTTCCTGTAATCGTGGTCCGGCAACTTTTGCATCGGTATTCTGGCTTGCTTCCGTTGCTTGTGAAATAAGCATTTTCTGCAGACACAGACTACCTGACGGGATAAACCCCATCACAAAGGGCGCATATTCTAAGGAATAAAATCAATGCTGACAACTGGGAAGCGTTTATAAACGAAGCTGAGGAGGAGATAAATATTATTTGCAAATAATTGAATGCGAACTATTATCATTCACAGCTTGATGACAAGCCGATTGATCCCGTAAATATCCCCTTATATTACTTGTGGTGAAGTACTGATGAAGTCAATCTCTCTACCATTCATGATTGCGGCCTCAGCCTTTTTTTCCGGCAATGCCTTTTGTGCAGCACTCTCTGACGGCAGCTCAGCAACCAGGTCTGACCTTGAGTCCTGGAAGACAAAAGAATATTACACGGATTATTGTGATTATGATGATGGCAGGAGCCTGGATAAAGTGGTCTGTGGTGAGGAGTATTGCGATGACAGGATTGAAACTGTCAGCGCTTTTGATAGTCTGGATGCGGTGATTTCTGTCACTGGAACTTATAATCTTGCAAGCTATATCCTTTATGGCCCCGCTACTACTGGCACTGATGTTAAAAGCTTCTGTGTTGATAAGTCACTACTCGGCAATAAAAATGCCAGCTACTCCGGCAGTGAGCTTGAGGGGGTTGCTTTTCAGGGGGTTCTGAAGCTTGAGGAAGTCCAGAATGGAAAGGTTCACTATGTACCCTTCAAAACCTCAAAGCTCAGCAAGCAAGGTGCCTTAAACTCCGGAGCATTGAATTACAGCCTGACTCTTTCAGACCAGAAGGACCCTTCGAAATTCACTGATGATAAAATAAAGTTGGTGGTTGCTGAATGGTTAGTCTTGAGACGTGCTTTAAACAAGGTTGACAAAAAATTTGAAGATACATTGCCTGACGATATGAAGCTTGAGGAATCCTCTCTAACTTTGACTGTCGTGCCGAAAAAAAATCCCAGCAATCCATATAATGCCAGTTTGACCGGACTGTTGAAGCTACCTTTTAAAAACCACATTAATATAAATTTCAACTCGGATGATATCCGTTTTGCCAAACCCGGATTTAACAACTTTAGAAAAGATATCCGATACAAAAGGTCTGTCAGTATGATTCCAGACTATGTGGATTCAAATAGTGAGCAGATGAGTGATTGGGGGGCGTTCAAGCTGGTAGAAATCATTCTGGAGCCTGTAAACTGAGGCGTGGTACAGGCTGTATTTTTGCATCGGTATTCTGGCTTGCTTCCGTTGCTTATGAAATAAGCATTTTCTGCAACTGCAAAACACCATGACGGGGTAAGCCCCATCGCAAAGGGCTTATATAAGGAGAAAAGAACATCTATAACAAAAGAATATGATACCTACTTTGTGCTGGCATAGACTCGTATTCCGAACTCATTTCTAACAGGTGTGGTTTTGTCCAGCAAAAAACTCAGCATACTTTCCAGCCTGCAGTGTGCCCAGCCCATGTTGTTTGCAGGTTTACTTTTCATTTCAACCTCAGGTACCGGCGCGCCTGTCAGTATTGATGACCGTCCTGCTCTTTCCCCGGTAATGGAAGAGCTGACAGACTCAGCAGAAGACTGGCCGAAAGAGGGTGCTTCCCATAGGGTGCGTCGTGTTGTAGGGGGTGAGCCGGCAAACTGGAGGCAATATCCCTGGCTGGCAGGGCTTGAACAGATCAGCAAAGATAAACGAGACGATTTGCGTTTCGAAAAGGTTGCCAAAGGAATAACGTTCGCTTCACCATCGACCACTCATGCCCCTTCTGTTACCAATACTTCCATTACAAATACCACTGCCCCGGCGGTTGTTCTGCCTGTTGTTCCGGCGCTCAAAAAGTACTCGGAAACATCAGACTTTGAGTGTTCTGCTACCCTGGTTCACCGCCAGTGGGCTATGACGGCTGCGCACTGTCTGGATGACAATAAAGGGAAGGGTCTTAGAAAAGCGGTCAAGCTCACCTTTATTGATCCTGTAAAAGACGAAGTGATGGTAAGGACGAGTCGTTATTATATACGTCATCCGAATTATCGGAGTGTTGAGCACGGCAATGACATTGCCTTTATCCTGCTGGATGAAGCTGTTGATGATATCGCCCCGGTTAATCTCGACTGGGAAGAAATTACGGATAATGATATTGAGTTGAAAAGGCTTGGGGCAGAGGTGTGCGGTTGGGGGCGGAATTCTGCCAGGGAGGATAATTACCCTGAACGTTTGCAGTGCGTCTCATTAAACCTGATTACAGGCTTAAACTGCAATGAGCTTTATAACCCTTACAAAGATAGGGGGAACATCAGAATACATGATTCCCATCTCTGTGCAGCGGACGAAAAATACCACAAGGATGCCTGTTATGGAGATAGCGGAGGGCCTCTGTTTCAAAACCGGGAGACGGAGATGGGGGGAATGAGAACGTACCAGATTGGTATCGTCTCTGAAGGTGATCGTTGTGCCAAGAAGAGGAAACCCGGTGTTTATGCCAGGCTTTCCCATTTTGAACACTTTGGACGGTGTGTTCTTGAGAATGGGTTAAATTGTGATTATGTAAAAAATTCACTGACGAAACGACAGCATTATAAATTACTAAAAGGCATTGAGTAGCCCTGAGGCAAGCTGCTCATCATTTTGCAGATCGACAAAATGATGAGCAGTCACTGAGTTTTAGCTGCGGTCAGAAAGGGAACTTTTTACCGCCGCCCGGTGGCATCATGCCGCCCATGCCGCCGGGCATCTGACCTTTCATGCCACCAAGACCCCGCATCAGTTTGCTCATGCCGCCTTTTTTAGAGACCTTTTTCATCATCTTGGACATCTGCTTGTGCTGCTTGATCAGGCGATTGATGTCCTGAATCTGTGTGCCGGAACCGGCCGCAATACGCTTTTTACGGGAACCGTTCATAATGTCCGGATTGGCACGTTCCGCTGGCGTCATGGAGTTGATGATCGCTTCCATCTGGACAAAGATTTTATTATCCATCTGTCCGGGCATATTGCCAGGCATACCGGGCATGCCCGGCAGCTTGTCCATTACACCGGCCAGTCCACCCATTTTCTTCATTTGCTGCAGCTGATCACGGAAGTCTTCGAGATCGAAGCCTTTGCCTTTTTTCAGCTTGGTGGCCAGTTTGTCGGCTTTCTTCTTATCAAGCTTCTGTTCGGCTTCTTCGATCAGCGACAGAACGTCGCCCATGCCGAGAATTCTCGAAGCAATACGATCCGGGTGGAACGGGTCCAGGGCATCAGTTTTTTCACCGACACCCATAAACTTGATGGGTTTGCCGGTAATATGGCGAACGGACAGAGCCGCACCACCACGGGCATCACCGTCTGCCTTGGTCAGGATGACACCGGTCAGTGGCAGGGCATCACCAAACGCCTTGGCGGTGTTAGCAGCGTCCTGACCCGTCATGGCATCGACCACAAACAGGGTTTCCACCGGGTTGATGGCTGAGTGCAGAGACTGGATCTCCTCCATCATCCCGGCATCAACATGCAAACGACCGGCGGTATCGACAATCAGTACGTCGTAATGACCAATACGGGCTTCATGAATGGCGGCGTTGGCGATATCGACGGGCTTTTGCTGGATGTCGGACGGGAAGAAGTCAACACCGACTTCGCCAGCCAGAGTTTCCAGCTGTTTGATCGCTGCCGGACGGTAAACGTCGGCAGACACCACCATGACCTTTTTCTTGTGGCGTTCTTTCAGGAATTTGGACAGTTTGGCGACAGAGGTGGTTTTACCCGCACCCTGAAGACCCGCCATCAGGATAACCGCCGGAGGCTGGGTAGACAGGTTCAGCTCGTCGTTGGCTGCGCCCATGACCTCGATCAGTTCAGCCTGAACGATCTTTACAAACGCCTGGCCGGGACTCAGGCTTGACTGGACTTCCTGACCAATCGCTCGCTCCTTGATGCGATTGATGAATTCTCTGACCACTGGCAGGGCAACGTCCGCTTCCAGCAGTGCCATGCGCACTTCGCGCAGGGTTTCTTTAATATTGTCTTCAGACAGCTTGGCCTTGCCGGTCACGTTTTTTAACGTTTGCGACAGGCGTTCGGTTAAATTCTCAAACATTCTGTATTCCCGGAGCCACTGTGTAAAAAGGCGACTCATAGAAGGTGTGAAGCAGGTTGTGGTGCATTATATCCAAAAATCTCAGTAAATGGGCAGCCGGCAGAGATTTGGATTCAAATCACGCCTTTGCTGTGGACGGTTGCCAAATCAACAGGCAAGCAGCAGAAGTACTTCTGCTGCATAGACAAACCTGTAAGGGGAACGGAATATAAGCACTCTAATCAACAAACCGGAATGGTGTATTTGCCTGTTTTTCAAGAGCCGCTTTCACAATTTTCTTTCTTTTCTCAGGTTCAGTTTCAAGAGCTAGCTGAGCGTTCAGATCCATCAGTAAGTCAGGGTGCATCTGAATTAATGTATTGAGTACTACTGGCGGATTCAGAGAGATTGTTGTTGTCTGAGTAGAATCAAGGACCTCAAAATCATCGGCTTCAATGTCCGCCGGATTAACCGGAGCTGCTGATGTAGCCCCGGATGACTGGGGTTGGGAGCCCTCAACACCCTGAACCCAGCGATTCACAAAATTCGACAGTTCTTCGGGTACTGGCTGGCTGGCTCCTGAAATAACCTCACCACTGTTGGCACTTTGGACTATAGAATTTAACGCTGCATAAAGAACAGGTATGTCGGATGCGGAACGTGAGTGTCTCACCAGTGAGTTATGATGATAAGAAATCCAGCCAATGAGCTGATTGTATGGTAAAGAATTTGATTCCAGCCAGTTCAGTGCAGATATTATACAGGGCATATGCAACAGGGAAAAAACAACCATAGCCGCCTGTGAACTGTTCAATGGAGAATTCCGGGCATACCGGTCCAGCGTCTCAAGTACATTAGTGGTCACCGTTGGAGGGGTATCTCCTCCGGTGTAACTGGATTGAATCCGGTGAAGTGCCACGGGTTCCTGATTTAAAATATGAATAGTTGCATCGACTGCTCTGTCTCTTCTTCTTTTTTCCGTAATGATGCTGGTTAGCATCTTATCCATCGCGAGCATTAAATTTTGAAAGTGTTCTCTATTAGCAATTTTTCTTAATCCGAAGGTTGCGAAATCAAATTGTATATTTCCACTCTCTATGGCTACTCGTAGCACTGACGAATGATAGCAAAGCAATATCAGAGCCAATAAGCTTGGCTGCTCCATAATATGAAGTGTTAATTCATCGTCTTGCAAAGAAAATTCTTCAGTAATAACGCTGGTAAGAAATGTTTTAAATATGTCAGATAAAGCTTCCTGGGTTAAATTAAAATCGATAATCAAATTGTAAAGAGCTATTAATTCATCCAGGTTGTAATAAGATCGTTTTAACATGGCCGAGTTCAGAGGGTTACCCTCATCCTGCTCATAAATTCGCTTGTATGTGTAAGTAAATGAAGATGACCGTAGCCATCTAAGCCACCTTCTCAGCCGATGTGTTGGCGGAAGCTCAGCAACTGAGGTGGATTCCGCTGCAAGTACACTCGTTATGTGTTCTTCCATATCGGACAACAACGATGGTGGCAGTGTTCCTGACATGAGAAGAAGGCGACCTTCTGTTTCAACAAGCCCGGATAAGTTGGGATAGCTTTGCGGATCAATACGCGTTTGATTATCGGGTGTAATGGTAAAGGTATGTATCTGCTCTCTCACACTGCTGGTCATATCGGAACCAGGCATCGCCATAAAACTTTCCATCATGCTTCTGGACATTAAACCGAAAGGATTATCATCCTGAGTTTCCTCGTAGTCAGGTCGCTCTTCAGAATCTGAATTTTCTTCATTTTCAGTCAGAGCCGTTGCACCTCGGTGTTGATTATCCGGCTCTGAATTCTTGACAGGTTGCTTTTCACCAATGGATGGAAAAAACCAACCCTGAATCTGACCCTTTATAAAGTATGGGGTGTTCATCCACGAATAAATATCCTGCCATTCAAAAAAGCTGTTAGTTTTGTTCATGCTTTTCTGCTGTGTTGGATCCCCTGGTAATTGTTGCCATTTATGTATGGGCAAGAGAGTTGGTTTCTGGAGCCAGTCCTGTTGATCCAGCAATAGAGGGGTGGGTACTGCCAGAGATGACAAACTGACCACTTGTAAAATAGCGGCTAAACAGACGTAATAAAGTTTCATATTTGGTCATCTTATTTTATTTCAGGGTGAGCCTGACCATCAGAGCGAGAGTGTGTGGGTAATTAACATCTCCACGACATTTGTCCCTTAACCTTTCGGCAGCTCTGAATATTCAGTTTTCTCTATGGGAGAGAGATTATAGACACTAATAAGCGAACCCTGATGTGTTTTGAGTCTTTGCGTCAGATGTGACACACTCCCATAGCAAAGCCACAACAACAGTTAAAGAGAGTGTTGCTGACGAAATGAATGTTATGCTGGCGAGTATCGGAGCGTTTGTGTTTTATTCTCTGGGGGCTGTGACCCAGGGACGCAGGGTGTTCAGCCAGTCCGGGTCTCGTCAGCTGGTGCTGGCTGCGACAGCGGCAGGAGCAGTTTTTCAAACGGTTGCCCTGTATCTCTCACTGCACGGGCCTGGTGGTATAAACCTGGGCTTATTTAATATTGCCTCACTGAGTTCTCTGATGGTGACCATAGTGGTGCTGCTCAGCAGCCTGCGCAAGCCCTCTGAAAGCCTTTTTCTGCTGATTCTTCCTTTTACCATTCTAACGGTTCTGCTGGCCTGGCTGGCGCCGGTTGACCATATTGTCTGGCGACCGCCCTCGATGATGGTTGCACATGTACTGCTGTCGGTTCTGGCTTACGGGATTCTGATGGTGGCAGCGTTTCAGGCACTAATGCTGTCCTATCAGGAGCGACAGCTTAAACACCACAATCGTCGTAAAATTATGCAGGCGCTGCCGCCTCTGCAAACCATGGAAAAGCTACTGTTTGAATACGTGGCGGTGGGGTTGATTCTGCTGACGCTGGCATTAGTGTCCGGATTTCTGTTTATGGATGATATGTTTGCTGCACGTATTATTCATAAAACGATTCTGTCGATTTTGGCGTGGGGACTGTTTGCCACCCTGCTGACTGGAAGAAAACTCTATGGCTGGCGAGGTCAGACCGCCACGCGCTGGACGGTTGCCGGTCTGGTGATGTTGATGGTGGCTTACTTTGGCTGGCATCTGGTTGTTGAGTTGTTACTGACGAGTCATTAATCAGCTCTGACGGGGCTGCATTTTTTGTCATTCCGACGTTAGAATACAGATCGACTAAATCATCCATAAACGAGGCGTTATTCCCCTTGAGTGAAGCATCCCTGAGTGTTCTGG
Organism: Endozoicomonas gorgoniicola; assembly: GCF_025562715.2. Classification (NCBI taxonomy): domain Bacteria; kingdom Pseudomonadati; phylum Pseudomonadota; class Gammaproteobacteria; order Oceanospirillales; family Endozoicomonadaceae; genus Endozoicomonas; species Endozoicomonas gorgoniicola. The sequence continues at coordinate 2,636,584 of NZ_JAPFCC010000001.1, read as the reverse complement.
TGGGCGTTCTTATTGTTCTGCTGCTGTTTTCCGCTTTTTTTTCCAGTTCCGAAACCGGGATGATGGCGATCAATCGCTATCGGCTGCGGCACCTGGTGCGTAAAGGACATCGCGCAGCCAAGCGAACTTACCACCTGCTTGAACGTCCGGATCGTCTGATCGGGGTGATTCTGATCGGCAATAACTTCGTTAATATTCTTGCCTCAGCGCTGGCAACCGTGATTGCAACGCGCATCTGGGGAGATAGCGGTATTGCCATTGCCACCTTTGGCCTGACGCTGCTGGTTCTGATTTTTGGTGAGGTAACACCGAAGTCCCTTGCAGTCATGTTTCCTGAACGGGTTGCTTTTCCTGCGTCGATTGTTCTGGCTCCGTTGCTGAAGGTGTTGTACCCGGTAGTGGTTGCGCTTAACTGGATTTGCGGCATGCTGCTGAGGCCTTTTGGGATTAAAACTGGTGAAAGCAGTCAGGACCAGCTGAATGCAGAAGAGCTGCGCACCCTGGTCAATGACCCTGGCATGTTGCTGCCACAGAAGCGCCGTGGCATGCTGCTGGGTATTCTGGATCTGGAAAAGGTTCGGGTCGATGATATTATGGTTCCCCGCAATGAAGTGGTGGGTATTGATCTTGATGACGATATCAAAGACATCATTGATCAGTTGCACGACACTCAGCATACACGGCTTCCGGTGTTCCGTGGCGATGTCAACAATATTGTCGGTATGCTTCACATGCGCAAAGTGGCGCGTCTTCTGAGTCAGGAAGAGGTCAATAAGGCAACGCTGATGCAGGAAACCATTGAGCCTTATTATGTGCCGGAAAGTACGCCTCTGCATACTCAGCTGTTTAACTTCCAGCAAACCAAAGAGCGGGTTGCGCTGGTGGTGGATGAATATGGCGATATTCTCGGACTCGTCACACTGGAAGATATTCTGGAAGAGATTGTCGGCGACTTTACCACCGACGTTTCTGACAGCAGTCAGGACATTACTCCTCAGGATGATGGCACTTATATTATCGATGGCTCGGCGTCGCTGCGTGATATCAACCGGGCACTGGGCTGGGCTTTGCCGACGGAAGAAGCCCGTACCCTCAATGGTTTGATTACCGAAGAGATGGAAACGATTCCAGACTCCAGTGTCTGCCTGAAGGTCGGGAACTATAAACTGGAAATCATGCTGGTGAAGGATAACCGGGTGAAGTCCGTGAAGGTCTGGCAATAGCCGGTTTTTTTTCGCTTTCCGCTTTCCGCTATTATCTGTTCATACAGTCACCAGTTCGCAATGGGCTACGGACAGCGAAAAGCGGAAAGCGAAAAATGTTACCCCTAAAGCACCCTCCTCTCTGGCAGATACATAAGATGAAAAAGCGCTTTGCCAGGTGAAATAATGCGGGAACTGATCTTTAAGCTGTCACTGTCAGATGAGCGGTTGCAGGATTATAAATGCACGGAAGACAGTAAGGATTTTACTTTGATTGACTCACCAGGTGCTTTTTTATTGAATGCCATGGTTCTTTTCAGGCACTTCGGGCTTAAAGAATCCATTAAAACATTCCTTAAGTCTTTTGCGGGCAACAGGGTCTTTTATTACCTTTCTGTTGAAGGCTCTGTTGCAGCCTGTGGCACGTTGGCTATTGGATTCTGTCGGTTCTACTCCGTGAAGGATGGCGATGTTGTTATTGGCTCGGTGTGGACTGAAGAAAAACTACGAGGCAGAAATCTGGCGACACGGTCAATACGCCATGCTATTCATGCTATGTACCTAAAAGGTTATGAGACGTTTTATATTGATACTCAAGTCACCAATAAGCCCATGCTGCGAGCGATAGAAAAACTGGGATTTGGTGAAGCTATCGACGCCTATGAGTCCTGAGGATGAAAGAGGGTCTTGTTATGAATTTGAAAAAAATATGGAACATGGTCAATGAAGCAAGACAGATTCCGAAGATCACTATTGATTTGATGGGAGAGCAAGCGGGTGCTGATAATGACCCGTTCTTCCTGAGAGTCGCTGAAGACTTTTACAAGGATGCTAAACGGCCTCACCCTAAGTTTCCACTTGTCGGTTTTCTTGAGTATGGCGTAGCGGTTAATCCTTTTCCGGACAGTCATGAAGACTGGTTGAAAAGTATTAATGGCTCTGCCCGGCGCAATATAAAAAAAGCGATTCGAAATGGCTACCGATTTGAAAAAATAAACTACAACGATTATCTTGCGGATATTCAGGAAATTCACCGCTCCACCCCTGTACGTCAGGGGAAAATGCCTGATGAGTTGCTCAAGGGTGAGTTAAAGCCTATAAAAAACCCTCCCTCAAAGACCAACGTTCATGATTATCCCTATTTTGGAGTGCTGAAGGACGATAAGCTATTGGCTTACGCAGGCTGCCTCGTTGCAGGAGAGATGTTGTTAAACGCCACTTTTTTTGGCCATGATAAATACAAATCTGACGGATTGGTTCCCTACCTTTTTTCAGGGATCGCAGAATACCGCTACCAGCATTATCCCCACACTGTCTATTATGTTTACGACAAATATTACGGTGCCAGTGAGAATCTGAAGCGATTCAAGCGCAAGTTAGGCTTTAAGCCTTATCGTGTGATCTGGAAGCTCTGAGCTTTAAACGTTTATCACCAGACAGCAGTCAGCGAAGGCTTGGCAATAGCCAAACCTTTACTCTACTTGTACGTTGATTTGTGTGATCACTCTTTCCGAAAAAACTCACCCCACTGATGACCGGAATTTTCGATTGTCCACTTCGCCAGTGCAGACATCATGTTTGCTACCTGGGGTGAGAGGAAAAGTTTCGTAAAGTCATACATCGGAAATGAGTCAAAGTCTTTATTCCCGCTTATTTTCTCTTTGAGAGAGGGTTGAAGGTGGTCGAACCAGTTTTTGGGCAGATCGTTGTATACCCAGAACATATCGACCGTTTCGCCACCGCTGATTCCGTAACAGCTGTTCTTGAGAATGGTTAAATTGTTTTGCCGGTAGACAATGGGAGTGCCGTTAGTTTTTGCCTGCCACAGGGCATTGGCCAGCTCCCTGAAGTGACTGCTGTCGAATACTTTGTTTCTTGAACTAAGGGTTGTGCAGTCTTTTTTATCCAGGCTGCTGTCCTCTTTATATTTGGAATAGTCTGTCATTTCAGCAGATTCATCCGGGATCACACCGAAATAACTTGGTATTACTTTTTCCATGCCAATCACGCCTGAAGTGCCTTGTTTCAAGGGAACGGCAGTGTTTATAAAAGCAATAATTTTTTTCTGACCTCTGTGCAGTAACGGCATAATGCTGACAAAATCCTCATTGCCACTGTCTGCGAAGATCCGGCTGTCAGCTTTAACTGTTTTTTTCTTTCGGTCTGGTTCCAGGTAAGTGAACTTAGGTGGAAATAAAGAGTATGGGAGTTTGTCAACATAGTTCGCCCCTGTTGTTGCCATAACTTCGGAGACAGTGAGTCCTTTACCGAGCTTCAGGGAAACCCGGCAATGCTGTCCATAGCAGGATATCTTTGAAGACAGGGGCGTGCGGTTAAACCCGCAGGGTGCTACTGCGTAATCCGCTTCCTGAAACTGTGTTCTGGTGCCGCCGACTCTGTCCGGTGTCATCTGGAAAGGTATTTTTTCACCCTGCTTGCCTTTGAGGTAGGCATTGACAATAAGTTCGGTATTGTTCGTCTTACCTGATAATTGCTCAGGGTTATACGGAGTATCTCTTTCCAGATGATAGGGTTCCAGTGTGGCGTCTGCCAGTAAATTTCTCCATCCCTGGAAGCCGGGTAATATAAATGGATAATGCCAGGATAGGAAAAATGACAGTCCGGCAGAGTAATAGCTCAGTCGCTGAGGTACTGAAGCCAGACGTGCAGGGTTCATCCAGGCAATATTGTATCTGCTTTCATCATCGGGACTGCCCCAGTACAGTTGCTCAAGCTCCGCTGCAGTATGCCCCAGAAATACTTTTTGTTTTTCTGCTTCCAGCATGTAGTAAGGGACAATGGCCCAGGCTCCCCCTGAGGTGGCTGAAACACGGGTAATCTGCTGCCGGTACTTTTCTTTCTGCATGAACATGGCGAGCTGTCCCTCGGAGAGAGCGACAGCGCGGGTTCCTCCGCCAGAAAGCGCAATGCCTACCCCTTCAGACAACTGGTGTCGTCTCTTGTCATGTTCAGCGTCCGACGTGTTGTCATCGTTATCGAAATAGATTTCAGCGGTGGTTGAATCAGGGCAGGGGGAGGTGCTACCGGGGGAAAATGCAAAAACCGTGGTCACGTTTAGCAATGTCACAAGTACCCAGTATTGAAGTGAGTTCATAACATTTACATCAGTTCTGGTTAACAGGCTACAAGTTTAGTGTTAAACGAACGGTTTGTGACATCTCACTGCAAAGCAAGCTCTGGAAAGTAACCAGAACTTGCTTTGCAGATGTCTTTTACTATGAAAATGCAGCTCTCCCAGACTCCTCAGTCATTTTCATGTTTCTGAGAGAGCCGCATTTTCCGCTCATGGCTGTTTAAGACCTGAACTGGGAGGCTGGTGGCCTGACTCGTTGCCGGGGGCGCAGACCAAAATCGCTGTTGAATTGAGGAACGTCCAAAGGAATGCTGGCATCAAAACCAATATTGAGACACTCTGCCAGCATCACGGCCGTCAACCCCCAGACACGGTATTCCCCATACAGAAAGAAAGGCATCTGGTAAGTGTGGTCACTCATCTGCCAGAGGTCGGTTTTCAGGTTGTCCGGGTCCAGCAGAAACTCCAGAGGGATAGAGAATATTCTGTCCAGCTCATCGGTATTGGCGCTGAGTTCTGGCGTTTGCGAAATGATACCCACAAAAGGCGTCACTTCCAGACCGTAGCGGGATATAACACTGCTGCCTCTTCCAACAATGCGCACCAGCTTTGGTTCAAGTCGGATCTCTTCCCAGGACTCTCTTAGCGCGGTGAATAGCAGGTCTGAATCCGTCGCGTCCTTTTTCCCTCCGGGAAAAGCGACTTCACCACTATGTGTATTCATATGGGAAGCGCGTCGGGTCAGTATCAGGTGGAAGCCGGTTTCTTGTTTGACCAGAGGAATAAGAACGGCTGCTTGTGGCAGGTTGGTATTCAGGCTTCGATAGGGGTAACTCTGGAACCTTTGTTCTAACTCTCTAAGCATACGATGTAAATGCGATTTTCGTCCGTGTTTGTTGTTTTCGGCAAAGAAAAAGCACCTCTCGTTTCAGGACAGTCGTTTATTTTTGAGTGATAGAAAGATGCTTTTCAATAATACCTTTTGATACTAACACAGTCTTTTGAAATGTCCTGTTTTTTGTATTGGTGCTTTTCTTCAGCTCTCTATAGACAAGCAAGAGCGACTCGTTCTAATGTGGAATGAAAGAGAGGTGAGGAAGGGAGTGAATGTGAATTATTGCAGCCACTGTGGTGCCGAAGTTCGACAGGAAATACCGGCAGGTGATAATCGACTGCGCGACGTTTGTACCGAATGCGGCATGATTCATTATCAAAATCCCCGGGTCGTCGCTGGTTGTCTGCCTGTATACGACAATAAGGTTTTATTGTGCAGACGCGCTATTGAACCTCGTAAGGGGCTTTGGACTCTGCCCGGAGGGTTTCTTGAACTGGGGGAAACCATCGAACAGGGGGCTGTTCGGGAAACCTTTGAAGAAGCCGGTGCTGATGTCAGAGTGACCCAGCTCTATACTTTGTTTAATGTGTTGCATGTTGGTCAGTTGTCGCTTTTTTTTCTGGCTGAGATGGATTCTCCGGTATTTGCCGCCGGTGAGGAAAGCCTTGATGTACAACTGTTTGAAGAACAGGATATCCCCTGGGATGAACTGGCTTTTACCACTATTCGCCTGACGCTGGAGTATTTTTTTTCTGACCGGGGGCAGGGCGAGTTTATCCAGCGCATTCAGGATATTGACTACCGCACTGCTATGACCCGGCCCCGGAAAGTGGGAACTGCCTGAGAGGCCATACTTCAAATGCGGGTTCCTCATAGGGGTGAGCCTGCCTGAGGGCAGACACGGCGGCTTCAACCTGTTCATCCGGGCAAATGACCTCGACCTTGTACTCTCCAACGTATTCCAGTTTGCCTGATACCCCCAGAAACGGGGTACTGTCTTCCAGCCCCCGGAACTGCCCCTGTCCCAATGTCTGCCAGCAGCATCGGTCATAGTTTCCAAAGTGTCCTGCGCCAGCGTTAAAGACGGCGTCTTTGACTGCTTCAAGGTGAGAAGCGGGTACGAAGAAACACAGTTTATGCATAGGGGTTAAAAGTTGTGGTTACAGATTGTGGTTACAGATTGTGGTTACAGATTGTGGTTAAAGGTAGCGGTTAAAGACCGGTGTCGCGTACATTTTTAACAGCCAGTCCCTGTGCCGCTCCCTGGCGGTAGCCAGTCGCTGTTCGAAGATGGCACGCTTGTTTTCCAGGTTTTCATTGGGGAACAGGGTTTCAAGGTCAGGAACAGCTGTGCCTGTGTGCAGGTCTTTCAGCGCTTCCCAGGCGAAAAGATTAGAGGGCTGCAACTGGTAGTTTTTATGAATCTGGCGGTCGACTTCGCTCACTACCTCGTTAGCCGACTCATAGTGATCCTTCAGAGGTTTACCGAAGGCAATATGGACATGGCCTTTCTGACCTTCAATGCCTTTGACGATACTGTACATGTCCTCGCCTTCAGACTTTGTGTAATGGCCATTCTTTTCTGTTTCGTACAGTTCTCTGGCTTTCATGTTGTCACAGGGGTCGTACTCGTAAGAGATAGACACAGGCACAATATTCATGGAACGAATGCTCTCGGAAAACGACGCATCTGCGGCTTTCCGGCTCATGTGAAACATCTTGATAATCGCACTGTCGGTCAGGTCGTTACCGTCTTTTGCCCGGCCTTCACTCTGGGCAATCCAGACGGAATGTCCGGTATCAATGGAGTGATGGATGTAGGCTGACAGGGTCTGGAACGCCTTCAGCTTTTCCCTGCGACCCGACAGGGAACGCTTGACAATAAAGCTTTTGTTCAGGCGCATCAGGTCGCTGACAAACGGACGCTGCAGCAGGTTATCACCAATGGCAATTCGGGCGGTAGTCATACCGTTTTTGTAGATGCCGTAATTAACAAAAGCCGGGTCCATGACAATATCACGGTGGTTGGACAGATAGGTATAAGCTTTGCCTGGTTTCAGGTTTTCTATGCCAGAATAGGTGATACGGCTGGTGCTGGATTCGATCACGCTGGACAGGTACGGCTCGATGATTTTCTGAAGTGCATCAATATTGTCGACCCCTTTAAGACGGGATCGTAAACCTCGTCCTGTCAGCCAGTACATGATGCCACCCAGCCATTCAGAGAGGCGTGGAAACTGATGATGTGACAGCATATGCAGTAGTTCGGCATCCTGAAGCAGGCGATCCAGTGTCGGGCGCACTTCATCATCGTGATAAGGTCTTATTTCGTCGAAGCGTTCCATCAGGGCGTTATTCTACGGTCAGGTTAATGGCTCTCTCGAATTATATAGCTTGTTTTTTTACTGGTCTGTAGTCAACGTGTGCCACTTTGTAACTGAAGCTGTGCATGTAACTGGCACAATACATTGACAGAATGGAACCGGATCAGGCGATAGTGGCTTTGCTGGAGCATTATACGTATTATTCTCGGGAATGTGGTATACCCAACAGGTTCAGGCGACAATTCAGCGTAGTCAGCAGAGCAGTAAGGTCAATAAAAAAATGTCTATAAAAATACAGTGCCAGTGCAGAGTCTTAGCGGGTTTGATGCTGTTTTCAGTGACAGGCTTGAGTGCAGATTTTCAGCCGTTGACGGGAACGGCTGAATCGGGTGACAAGGCAGCGATGCTCGAAGCCGGGATCAGTCTGTTGCAACAACAGGAGAGACCGGATTCTGAGCAGGCGAAAGCCTTGTTGCAGCCACTGGCTGATAACGGTAACACTCAGGCTCAGTTATGGCTGGGGCGTGCTTATCGCGATGGCCTTGGCGGAATCGGGAAAGACATTAACAAATCCTTCCGGTACTTTGAGCTGGCTGGAGGCCGTGAGGGCATGAACCCTGAAGCTCAGCTGGAGCTGGGACGAGCCTACATGAATGGCGAAGGAACCGATAAAAATCTGATAGCCGCTTATATGTGGACGGCATTGAGTGCTGAACAGCAGGGGAGCTGGACCAGTAAAGCCGCTAAACAACAGAAGGCATTGCAGGGCAGGCTGACATCTGTCCAGTTGGAAAAAGCAAAAGAGCTGGTGGAACAGTTACACTCTATCTATCTGAAACAACCCTGACACCGTCTGGTTATGATCAAGATATACAGCCCGGAGAATGTCATCGAAGCCCAATGTCTGAAAGACTTTCTTGAACAGCAGCATATTCCCTGTTTTATCGGTGGCCAGTATCTGGCAGGCGCTATCGGGGAGTTGCCTGTGGCCGGTTTGCTGGGGCTGTATGTTGAAGATATGGATGCGGGTTTGGCCAGACGTCTGATCTGTGATTATCTTAATGCGACCCCCGTCTTTTAGGCTATCTTGATTGAAAATTAAATTCTAAAAACAACTCGATGAAACCAGACAGTATTGTGTGGGAGAGAACGGGGGGGATCCTGCGTCACCTTGTTCTGGTGTTGTTACTTGCGTCCAGCTTGATGGCTGCTGTGACACCAGTCAGGGCTGGAGAGGGGGATAGTCCTTTCAATTTTCTCTCCACCCTGCAGTTTCTGGAAAATCGTGGTAATGAGATCATTAATGCATTATTTGAGTTAATGTGCAGGCGCAGGCAGGACGGTGTTTTGATTGACTCATCGCGTTATCACCGGATGATCGTCATGTCGCCCAGAAATAAGGCGATGCCAGAAGGCACGTTGAATACGAACACCCCTGTCAGTCAATTTTCATCGCCTTCGTACTCATCCTCGCCCGGTCAGAATACACGAACTCAAAGCTTTGGGGATGAACTCAGGCTGCGTTTAGAAACGCTGAGGCTGAGGTCTTCTCCACCTGCATCGACAGAGTCAAATACTGATGTGAGTCAAGTCTATCTTGAGGGCGATATATTTGGCCAGGCAATGGAATTTTCGAGATCTCCTGTTTCAGTAAAAGAAGAGGTAAAACCTTTAAGCCATTGCAGCTCTAAAAAAAGGGGAGGCACACAGGAAGGTGTAAAAAATGAAAATACAAAAAAAGTTAAAAAGGAAGCTGGTTCAGGTCTTCGCTTTTTTATTGAAAAGGGGTATGTCGGGGAAGACGAGACTGATTCGGTTCCCGGAGGCAGCGTAACATCTTCTCCGTTTTCTGGCTCTATGGAATTCTTAAACAGCAGTCCTTTAAGGCAAAGCCCTGCACGGCTGTCCAGTATGAATACCGGCAGGCTGTATGATGAGAAACAGGCGAAGAAGCGTCTCGCCCGTAATAAGAGTCGCAGAAGTTTACACAGTGCTGGTCAGGATTCAGTAGACACGGCTTCGACCTCCACTCCTGGCTGGTTTATTCGGCCGGGGGGCAGGCAAACCGTTTTTGACTGCAATATGGTCGATCTGTTTAATCCGGCTAAGTTTGGCAGTTCATACGAGGAATATGCACGTCAGTGTCGATTTTATCATGGCTCTCCTCTGCCATCAGACCGGCAAGCTGATTTTATCGAGGTGTTTGTCAGGGTAATGGATGGCATCAGTTTCCAGACAGAAAGAGCTTATATTCATGACAACCTATTGTGTATTGTTAGGCCTGCCAACGATCCGGTGATGCCCATGACCTTTGAGTTGTGCGTCAGGTTCCAGCGGTATGACCGGTACAGTCTCTCAGCGCTGGCCAGAAATGAGTTTATTCCGGTTGATCATGCCATAGGTGACGATAAAGCTTTTGATGAAAGGGTGGACAGCTTTCTGCGAGCGTTTGAAACCGCTGCAAAGTTTGAAATGTTCAATGTACATGATGAGCTGAATATTGACGTACCTCCTTACGGTATGGTTCGGATGCGTTGTATCGGACGGGGGCAGTGTAAAGCAGTCTTTGAGTTCCCTGACCTGTTTCCCGGGTTGGCATTTTCCTGGCAGCGTGGGCATTCAATGGAAAGCGCCCTTCTGCTTGAGGGGCTTCAGGGAGCAAGTCTGACCGTTTATGAAGAGCTGGCTATGGGCTGGAACCCGGAAACCCGGACACTGATGGATACCGACCAGATCAGGAAACCGCATCACAAAAGCGTTACGTCGACCCGAATACCTTCAGTCTACCGCCTTGTACCGGCAATGGATGGTTCAACGACCGTTGTGGAAATACAGCACCGGATAAAGCCTGAACATCTTGCCCAGACTTATATCAGGCTGGCGTTGGCCCATGGGCTGGATCACAGGGTTGAGATACCTGTGGTTTACAGAGAGGACGTTGCGAGCTTTATTCCGAACTTAAATGGTGAGTCTGCAGAGGAGACTTATTCGGTACTAAGAACTGAATCCATGCAATTAACCCTGAGAGACATTCTGGGTGAAATTTTTGAGACACTGATCAGTCAGCTGATTCAGTTTACCGAAACGCTGGAGAGTTTCAGGTCGTTGAGGAATATCCCCGTCAGTATTGGTGTTGACTCCAAATTGCCCAATTACGCTGTGTATTTTTATCTGGGGCTGGATGGTTCAATGAAGGCAGACCTTAAAAATTTTGATAACGAACCACCCAACCTGAAACTGCTGGATGAAGGAGAACCGCTGTATCGCGGGGGGCCATTATACGACCTGATTTCCAGGTTGTTTCCAGAATCGCGTTTGCAGGAAGATTTTGTAGATCGCGTGCAAAAAATAACGGCATTTCGCAGCTTGTTGAAAAAACTTCTGGCCAGCATTTCAGCGGATTATTTCAAAGATCAGGCAACTGCGAAAGTCGATTTGCAGTGGTTTATTGACCGGATTAATTATGAAACTCAGAGTCAGGAAGTGGGTGAAACACCTGTCACCTGGAGTGAGATTGAAGAATACATGCAAAAAAGCAAGAAGTCTCACAGGGCGTTCCGACTCTACGTCTGGGCTTGCCAGATGGCGGCTAAACTGCAGCCCGGGCGCGTTAATATCCCCCCCGCCTTTATTCCGGTGAATCATGACCAGAAAGACTGGCTTGAGAGCATTCAGAATAAATACAGACATGTTGTAGCCGGGCTGATTCTGCAAAATCAGTTTGACAAGCTGGATCAGCTTCTGCAGTCGATTGTTAATAATGAAACGGATAGCCCTTCTGATTCACCGTTGACTTCAGATCCCTGGTTGTTGAGTTTCCTGGCTCGTATGCGGATGCTGGATGAGCGGGTTGGTTCCCGCTTTTCCAATTACATGAACCGGCTGTATGCAGACCAGCCTTTCGTGTCGGCTCTGGATGCGATAGTCGATGAGTTTTCCCATTCGCCGGAAAGCTTGCTCAGGCAGGATTTTATAGTGGAAGGTGCTCTCCATTCATCAGAACGCTCTCTCCATTCAACAGAACGCTCGCAGCAGGATTTTCAGGATGCTTATGCCTCTTACTGCTTATGGGCTCGACTGCCATTTTTAAATACAGCCGAGCATGCATTTTTCCATAGCTGGTGGGACGCCTGGAGGCAAGTACGATTGCAGTGTGGAACAGCATCAGGGCGCAAAAAAACACCAGCAGAGAAGACGGCCATCGGGAAGACCATGAAGGAGTTACTCCTTACTCTGAATATTCCCTGGGGAGGCACGTTAAAACTTAGTAGCTTTCATCGCCCACAGCCAGCCGTAGCGCAGCTGTTTGGTTTGAACTATAGCCGTATGAGGGCGCTGATACACCGTTTGTTGTTCACAGTGCAGGGCGATGGGGCTGAGCCAGCCACTCAGTGGCTTTTCGACCTGCAACAGTGGTTTGATCCACGTCAGGCGTCTGATGATAACGATTACAGATTGTTAGCTTTGTTTTCGGGGCTGCTCTTGAAGGGGAAGATTTATGTTTTTGAATTTATACACGGTTGGTTTACCGGCATAAGGGAACTGGGAATGAGCTATAACGAAAACGGGCAGTGGGTTGAGTACAATCACTTTATTCCTCCCGAGCAGGTCGATCTGTCCTTGTTCGCTCCTCAGGAAGGAAGGCAGACGCATATTTTATTTCACAATCTTCCTCAAAAAGTACCGGGGCAGAAGCCTCAGAAAAAGTGGTACAGTGTTGGAATACATCAGCCTTCCCCGCAAGTCGACCCGGATCTTGATGAGGTACACCAGAACCCCATTGACGTACCTGATGCACAGTATCCGGTTGACCCGGCCCGGTTAAACCAGCCTGTTGCGCACAACCCGGTTCATCTTGAAGACTATGTTCAAAATCTGAGTACATTATTTACTGCCGCCAGTTTCAGTGTGATCAGAACGCCTGGTGACAACTCCTGCCTCTATCATGCCATTGCTGAAGTATTAGCGCGCAAGCTGGGCAGGCCGGTGAGTGCTGATGAAGTAAAAGCGAGAATCCGACGGTTTCTGGCAACTCTGAAACACAAGTTTCAGCTTAATCTCGGTGCCTGCAATAATCAGGCGCCTCATGTTGTTGAGCCTTATACCAGCGAAGAACTGTACCTGCTGGATATGCTGGGTCCTCAGCTTGATTTGCTGGACGCAGAGATAAATGTCGAAGGTGTCTGGAACGATTACAGTATGATTATTATTGCAGCCAATGCTTTTCAGACCCACCTGACTTTTGTTGTACCGTACACTACACCTGTTCAGACTACTGAAGATGCTGCACCGCACATTGTGCAGGTGCATCCGGCTCAGGATACCCGGGTTTTATCGATGTTACCTTATGAACCCGTCGTGTTTTTTACGGGAGCACCACACTGGGAAGCAGCTGAACCGAACGCTCCAGCGGGCAGCTCTACACTGGAAATGGTTTTTCCGGAAATGATCAGGGAGAATGGTCTGGCTGCGGTGCTGGTGCTCATGCAGGGTAAATCAACATCAATACTGCGCAACCAATAGTTCTCAAGGGCTCAAGGGCTCAAGGGCTTGAAGCATTTTGACCATAGAAATATGGTCTATTCTTAGCGTTCAAATCTAATGACGTGACAGTTGAGTTGTGCTGTTCTCAATTCGCAAAAAAATCATATTTTTTACGGTCGTTCCTGTCACGCTGCTTTATAACCTGATTTTTGGCATCCATCTTTATCTATCCATTCGACAAGCAACGGATACGGTGGCTAAACGTCTGACTGAACAGGTCTGGCACTATGCCAATGAAGTTGACGCTCACATCGTCAACCTTATGCAGCAGGCTAACATCGTAGCGGGCATGATCGGGTCTAACAGCGATGGGTTGAACTGGCTTCCCGGTGATTTGTTGCAGGAAGCACTGGAAAGCAACGCGTTGTTAAGAGGTATTGGCCTGGTCTGGTATGACCACAGCTCCAGCCAGCTTAAAGGTACTCAGGCTTTGCGTTATGGACAATCCATAAAAATAGTAGAGGGTGTCGAAACCTTTGGCCCGTTGTTGGTAAAAGCCTGGCCAAGAGTGGATGACAGCGAGAAAGGTAGATGGATCGAGTCCGGCTCGCTGCAGAACGGTGGGAAAATCATCAGCCATATCTTGCCATTGTATGAAGATGGCAGGCGACTGGGTGTTTTAAAGCTGGATGTTTGTCTCAGTGACCTTCGGATTCGGGTCATTGACACCGATATGGGGCAGCCGAAGTTCTCCATTATCAGTCGACAGGGGGATTACCTGCATACAGACAGCAAAACCGCGAGAAGAGCCCATCACCATAAGATATATGAAACGCTTGAGCTCTACGGGGCTTCGGGATTGTGGGATGATCTGCCCGGGCTTATTGATGAAGGCAAGCCGGTTCTGCGCAAATCCTGGATTCCCATGCGCGACCATGAGTACTGGTTTTTTGGAGCCCCGATCAGGGCAGGCCCCTGGTGGCTGATCACTCATATCCGGCGGGATGTCGCTCTTGGGATGGTCAGGGAGCAGGCCAAGGTGGATGCCCTGGTGATGCTGGTTTCACTGTTGCTGATTTTTACCTGTGCCTGTCTGGTGTCCGACCGAATTACCAGACCGTTGACGCAATTGAAACAGTCGATGGATGACTTTACCTACCGGCAGAGCTACCCGGTAATTGCCAAAATGTCTGATGATGAAGTGGGAAGTCTGGCGGAAAGCTTTCAGGAGCTACTGGAGAAACTGGCTGACCGGGATCAGACATTGCATGACATGCGGGCGAATAACATCGGGCATCTGGTACAGAAACTCAGGGGACAGTACTTTTATTTTAATCTGGATGAGCAGGGGCGAATCATCCATGTCAGCCCGTCGATTCAATCGATTCTGGGGTATAAACCGATTGAATTTTTAGGCCCTGTAAACCGCTTTATTGTCGATGCCTCACAGCGAACCCTGTTTAAGGAACAGCTTCAGGGCGTGTTGTCGGGCAATGCTTCGACTTTTGAACTGGAGGTGTTGCACAGTGATGGCCGGCACCGGCGTCTGGAAATTTTCTGGAGTGATATGTTCGATGTCAAAGGCAGCTACTCGATAATAGAAGGCATGGCCAACGACATTACCGAACGCATTAACGATACGCGAAAATTTAAGGCTTTGCTGGATTCCGCACCCGATGCGACGGTGATTTCCACTCCGGAAGGTATAATCAGCATGATTAATGGCCGGGCTGAAACCATGTTTGGGTTTGAGCAACAGGAACTGGTCAATATGCCTCTGCGATTATTGACCCCACTGAATTGCCGCTCTACACATCCCTTGCTGGGGGATCTTGGTGCCGTCAGCTGGGAGCATTTTTGCCTGACGGGCTTTGAGTCTCATGGTATTGATCGGGAGGGCAGGATCTTTCCTGTCGATATCACCAGCAATCCACTGGAAACCGATGATGGCCTGCTGATTTCTATGGTGGTCAGGGATATTACCGAGCGTAAGCGCATAGAGCGTGAATTGACGGAAGCCAAGGAGCAGGCAGAGCGTGCCAACCGTGCCAAAGGCTTGTTTCTTTCCAATATGAGCCATGAACTCAGGACACCGCTCAATGGTGTGCTGGGGTATACACAAGTGTTGCTGCAGGATCGGGAAGTCCGGGAAGGGCATGAGAAAAGCCTGCGAACCATTGAATCTAGTGGAAGACATCTGTTGTCTTTAATAAACGACATCCTTGACCTGACTAAGATCGAATCGAGCCAGATTGAGTTGCATCCGGTGACTATGGATTTGCGGGAAATGTTAGCCGATGTGCGGAACATGCTGCTGGAAAAAGCAAACAGTAAAGGATTGGTATTAAAGGTTGAATCGGCATCTGATTTGCCGTCCGTTATCGTGGCAGACGAAATAAAAGTACGACAGGTTTTGCTCAATCTGATGAGTAACGGGGTAAAATATACGAATTCGGGCTGGGTCAGAATGCTGGTTGAATTAAGCGGCAGATGTTTGCATTTTGCCGTAGAAGACACGGGTATTGGTATTGATGAATCGGGTTTGCAGCGGGTATTTGAACCTTTCAGGCAATTGAAATCTGAATATATGGCAGGAGGAACCGGGCTGGGGCTGGCGATCAGTCGACACCTGGTAGCAGCCATGGGGGGAGAGTTGACTGTATCGAGTGAGGTGGGCAAAGGCAGTTGTTTTGAGTTTACTATTCCTCTGGAAGCTGGAAACGTTAAAGACCTTCAGGGACGTTACCGGGTGCATCGCGACTCCTATTGTCCGGAATTGCCGGAAAGCTGGAAGGGGCAGTCAATTCTGGTGGTGGACGATATCGACAGTAACCGGGACATGCTGGCGCGTTTACTTGAGATTCCCGGATTTTCGGTGCAACAGGCCTGTAATGGTGCAGAAGCACTGGAAGCGCTTGATCAGAATGACTTCGTTATGGTGTTTATGGATATTCGCATGCCAGTACTGGATGGTATTGAGGCGTTGCGTCGTATCAGGCAAAGACCGCATGGGCGTCGAATAAAGGTGGTTGCTGTCACCGCCAGCGTCAGCCAGGAGGCACGCTCAGGGCTTCTCTCGAAAGGGTTTGATGGCTTTGTCGGTAAACCTTTTGATGCAGCCGGGTTGTACGAATTGATTGAAAGGCAGCTGGGCATAGAGTTCAAGCTGACTCGCAGCAAACAGATGTTGTCTGCCGACCTTGACGAGTTGATTGCAAAGCTGGGCAGAGACAAGCGAGAGCTGTTCACCCGGTGCCTGTGTGAAGCTGTTGAGATGGGGGATCTGGAATCCTTGCAGGAGCAGGTTAAGTCGTTTGGTGAGAATCGGGATTTTAACGAACTGAATCAATATATAGTGCAGTTGTGTGAAGCAATGGATCTTGAGCAGCTGGAATCTCTATTGAACAAGTTGAATGTGAGGGCTTAGGGAAGTAGCAGATAAAAATATCCCATCGCCATCCCCGCGAAGGCGGGGATCCACTACCGTGGTACTCTCTCCTTTACAAGAGCCGCCTTCGCGGGAATGACGGAGGCGCTGGTATGTTATTGAGTGCCGCTTCCCTTAGTAATGCTTACAGCTTCTGTTATCTGCACAACAGGCATAGTATAACTGTCTCTCACAACAGGACTCAGGAGATTGTAGTGACTGACAAATTATCCGATCTGGCTCTGCAACTGTCACTTGAGCTAGGCAGACAGTCATTGAAAATGGCGACTGCTGAATCCTGCACCGGCGGGTGGGTCAGTCAGGTATTAACGGCTATTCCGGGCAGCTCAGACTGGTTTGAAGGTGCAGTGGTCAGTTATTCCAATGCCATGAAACACCGGCTCCTCGATGTTCCCTGTGAGCTACTGGAAACATACGGTGCGGTCAGCCAGCCTGTTGTTGAACAAATGGCGCGTGGCGTTGCCATGAGCCTGAACGTTCCCGTCAGTATTGCCATCAGCGGTATTGCCGGTCCTGGCGGGGGTACCCGGGATAAACCGGTAGGCACTGTTCATATCGCATGGTATTGTCGGGAAAAAACCTTTTCCGAAGCCTTCCGGTTTGCAGGTGAACGGCAGCAGGTACGGGAGCAGTCTGTGGAGGTTGCGCTGTCCGAGCTTATCAGGCTTCTGCAATAATCGACAAATATACTGGACAAATATACATATAGTGTTTAAATATACAGTATGTGTAGCATTTATATTCGCCATGCCCTGCGCAGGCAAGCACTGAGGATGGAATCAGACAATGGATGAGAATAGAAAGAAAGCACTGGCAGCGGCTCTGAGCCAGATTGATCGCCAATTTGGTAAAGGTGCTGTCATGCGAATGGGTGATCAGAAGCAGGAGGCCATTCCCGCCATTTCTACAGGCTCCCTGCAGCTGGATATCGCTCTGGGTATTGGTGGTTTGCCCAAAGGCCGAATTGTTGAAATTTACGGACCAGAGTCCTCCGGTAAAACGACTCTGACTCTGAGTGCTATTGCTGAAGCCCAGAAGCAGGGTGCCACCTGTGCATTTGTCGACGCCGAACATGCCCTTGATCCTCAGTATGCCGGTAAGCTGGGGGTGAATGTTGATGACCTGTATGTATCCCAGCCTGATACCGGTGAGCAGGCTCTGGAGATTACCGACATGCTGGTTCGTTCCGGAGCGGTTGATGTCATTGTTGTAGACTCTGTTGCGGCGCTGGTGCCAAAAGCTGAGATCGAAGGCGATATGGGTGATTCCCACGTAGGCCTGCAGGCGCGCCTGATGTCCCAGGCATTGCGGAAACTGACCGGTTCCATCAAACAGACTAACTGCATGGTAATCTTCATTAACCAGATTCGTATGAAGATTGGTGTGATGTTTGGCAACCCGGAAACCACTACCGGCGGTAATGCCCTGAAATTCTACTCGTCTGTGCGACTGGATATTCGCCGTACCGGCGCAGTGAAGCAGGGCGATGAGATTATTGGTAATGAAACCCGGGTCAAGGTTGTTAAAAACAAGGTTTCACCTCCGTTCAAACAGGCGGAATTTCAGATTCTCTACGGCCAGGGTATTTACCACATGGGTGAGGTGATTGACCTGGGCGTGAAGTTGAAGCTGGTAGAAAAATCCGGTGCCTGGTATGCCTATAAAGGCACCAAGATTGGCCAGGGTAAGGCGAACGCCTGCAAATATCTGACAGAAAATCCGGAAATTGCAGATGAAATTGAAGTGCAGATTCGGGCCGAACTCCTGAATACAGATTCCGAGACAAAAGGTTCGGAAAAGGCAGGTCAGGAACAACTGTTAGCAGAATAATGCAGGAACTATCTGAACAGACACTTGTTGAACAGGGGCAAGCTGAACAGGATGTTCGCCGGGCAGCAATGGACTTGCTGGCCCGGCGTGAACACAGCTATTTCGAGCTGTCTTATAAGCTTCAAAAACGTTTTGCTCCTGAGCTTATCGAAAAGGCCTTGCAGAGACTGGTTAATGAAGGCTTGCAAAGTGATGAGCGTTTTACTGAAGCTTATGTTTATTCCCGCAGCAATAAAGGCTATGGCCCTGCACGTATTCGTAATGAATTGATACAGAAAGGCGTTTCACAGAGTCTGCTGGCGAACTATCTGTTTGACGATGATGACAAATGGTTTTCTGAAGCGAGCCGGCTAAAAGATAAAAAAATGGGAGAACAGAAAAAACTTTCACCAAAAGATCGTATGAAAGTATACCGCTTCCTTGCACAAAGAGGCTTTTTATCGAGTCATATCAATGCCTGCCTGGGATAAAATGTGCAGATTCATTTTTCCGCTCATGTCCTTTTTCCGCTCATGGCTGTTTGAGAGTTGATTCATGTCCTGTTGTTCCCGCTGTGGTTTTGAAGCGTCTTCCTGCTTTTGCCCGTCTCTGCCTGTACTCAGTTGTCAGCATCGGTTTTGCCTGTTAACCCATCCGGTAGAGTTTGCAAAAATCAGTAATACCGGAAAACTGGTCAGGACGATGCTTCCCGATACGCTGGTGGTTAACTGGAGCCGGGTTGAACCTTCAGAAGAGTTACTGACATTGCTGGATGACCCACATTGGGAGCCGGTTCTGTTGATGCCTGAAGCTTACGCTATCTACCAGCAAGCTGTTTATCCGCAAGGCGTGACTGAAGAGAAGGCAGCACCCTCCAAAAAACTGTTTATTCTGTTAGACGCCACCTGGCAGCAGGCACGGAAAATGTACCGGCAAAGCCCTTATCTGCACCGTTTACCCCTGATGTCGCTGAATAATGTGCCAGCATCGGGTTACAGTTTGCGCAGAAATCAACAGGCGGGTCATCTTTGTACCGCAGAGGTGGCGGCTGAAGTTCTGAAAAATGCAGGGATGCCCGAGGCTTCCCGCAGCCTTCATCAATCCGTGACTGACTTTTGTAACCATTACCGGCAGCTTCAGCTGGCGGGAAAGTTAAGCCAGTAAGTGCGTATTTATCAGGCTCTTTAAATAAAATGCACGCATAGATTGATATTTCCTGCTGATTCTATCGTCTGCTTCTATATAATGGCCGGTTTACTATTGCTATTTGAACCTCCCTGACGGAAGACCTGTATGAAAAGCTCTGAGATACGATCTGCCTTCCTTAACTTCTTTAAGGAAAAAGGGCATGAAATTGTGCCAAGCAGTTCGCTGGTGCCTCACGATGATCCAACCCTGCTGTTTACCAATGCCGGGATGAATCAGTTCAAGGATTTATTTCTTGGACGTGAAAACAGGGCTTACACCCGGGCGACCACTTCCCAGAAATGTGTTCGTGCCGGAGGTAAACATAACGACCTGGAAAACGTGGGCTACACCGCCCGTCACCACACCTTTTTTGAAATGATGGGTAACTTCAGCTTTGGTGACTACTTCAAGCAGGATGCCATCCGATACGCCTGGGATTTCCTGACTGTCACCCTGAGCCTGCCCGCTGAAAAGCTGTGCGTCACCGTTTATGAAACCGACGATGAAGCCTATAACATCTGGCTGAATGAAGTCGGTGTGCCGGCTGAAAACATCATTCGCATTGGTGACAACAAGGGCGCACCTTACGCATCGGATAACTTCTGGCAGATGGGCGATACGGGTCCATGTGGTCCATGTACCGAAGTGTTCTACGATCATGGTGAACACATCTGGGGTGGACGCCCTGGCACTCCGGAGGAAGATGGCGACCGTTTCATTGAAATCTGGAACATCGTATTTATGCAGTACAACCGTCAGGCTGACGGAACCATGGAACCTCTGCCAAAACCGTCTGTCGATACCGGCATGGGACTGGAGCGTATCTCCACCATTTTGCAGGGCGGCCACAGTAACTACGATATTGATATCTTCCAGGGCTTGCTGAAAGATGCCTCCAAAGTGCTGGGTGGCGTTGATACTACGGCTGGCTCCCTGCGTGTTATTGCGGACCATATTCGTTCCAGTGCTTTCCTGATCTCTGATGGTGTGATGCCATCCAATGAAAGCCGTGGCTACACACTGCGTCGAATCATTCGTCGAGCCTGCCGTCATGGTCACAAACTGGGGGCAACCGAGACTTTCTTTTACAAGCTGGTGGGATCACTGGTGCGTGAGATGAGCGATGCTTATCCGGAGCTGAAATCCAACCAGGCTCAGATCGAACGTATTCTGTTGCAGGAAGAAGAGCAGTTTACCAGGACACTGGACAAAGGCATGCGCCTGCTGGAAGACAAACTGTCTACCCTCAAAGGTGCTGTGATTCCGGGTGATGTGGTCTTCACTCTCTATGATACTTACGGTTTCCCGGTTGACCTGACCAAAGATATTGCCCGTGAACGTGAACTGACAGTAGACACTGAAGGCTTCAACCAGGCGCTGGAAGCCCAGCGTGAGCGCGCCCGTGCAGCCAGCAAGTTTGGCATGGACTATAACGAACAGCTGACCGTTGACGGTGTGACCGAATTTACCGGTTACCAGTCTCTGCAGGGTGGTTCAGCGGTGAAAGCCCTGTTTGTGGAAGGTCAGGAAGTCGAGTCTGTTTCTGAAGGCCAGAAAGCAACGGTTGTCCTGGAAGCGACGCCATTTTACGCAGAGTCCGGTGGTCAGGTGGGTGATACCGGTAGCCTGACGTTTGCGGGCGGCTCCATCAAGGTGCTGGATACCCTCAAGCAGGGTGACAGTCATCTGCATATCGCCCGAATTTTATCTGGCGAACTGAAAGTGGGTGACAAGGTAGAAGCGGAAGTAAATGCTGAAAAGCGTCATGCCACTGCGTTGAACCACTCGGCTACCCACCTGCTGCACGCAGCACTGCGTAAAGTTCTGGGTGACCATGTCACTCAGAAAGGTTCTCTGGTTGACCCGGAGCGTCTGCGCTTTGACTTTTCTCACTTTGAAGCGGTGAAGCCAGAAGAGTTGCGCGCTGTTGAGCGTATGGTGAACGATCAGATCCGCGCCAATACCGAAGTCACCACGGAAGTGCTGGATATGGAAGCGGCTCAGGCTAAAGGTGCCATGGCACTGTTTGGCGAAAAATACGGCGATGAAGTGCGCGTATTGTCCATGGGCTCCGGCAACTTCTCTGTGGAACTGTGTGGCGGTACCCACGTTGTTCGCACGGGTGATATCGGCTCTATTCGTATCCTGGCTGAATCGGGCATTGCTGCAGGTGTTCGTCGTATTGAGGCTGTCACCGGTCAGAATGCCGATGTTCGTCAGGAAAGTCTGGAAGACACACTGAAGTCGGTGGCTGCGCTGGTAAAAGGCTCTCAGGACACTGTTCTGGAAAAGGTAAAAGGAGTGCTGGAACAGAACCGCAGGCTCGAAAAAGAGATGCAGCAACTCAAGCAGAAGCTGGCGTCAGCTGGCAGCGCGGATCTGTTGAGCAAGGCGGTAGAAGTGAATGGCGTGAAGGTGCTGGCTACGGCACTGGAAGGCGTTGACCCGAAATCCCTACGAGACATGGTTGACCAGCTCAAGAATAAGCTGGAGTCTGGTATTGTCTTCCTGGCAGTACCGGCAGAGGGTAAATTCCCTCTGGCTGCTGGTGTCACAAAAGACCTGACCGGCAAGGTGAAAGCAGGCGACCTGTTGAAAATGGTGGCAGAACAGGTTGGTGGCAAAGGTGGTGGCCGACCTGATTTTGCCCAGGGCGGTGGATCTCAGCCTGAAAACCTGAAAGTTGCGCTGGAATCCATACCAGAGTGGCTGGAAGCGAAGCTGTAACAGGAACAGCAAGCCCCTTACTCCGGTAAGGGGCTTGTCTGACGGGATCTATTGTAATGGATAGCTTTTTACCTATGACCATTCGTGTTAAATTCCTGACTCGGCACAATGATGTAAGAAATAAAAATGGCGCTGTTAGTACAAAAGTTTGGCGGCACCTCTGTGGGCGATCTGGATCGCATTCAGAGAGTAGCCGACAAGGTGAAAGGATTCAGGGATAATGGGCATGACGTTGTCGTGGTCGTTTCCGCCATGAGCGGTGAAACCAACCGCCTGACCGATCTTGCAACCACCATTCAGAAGCAACCTTCGCCCAGAGAGATGGATGTCCTTCTGTCCACCGGAGAGCAGGTCACGATTGCACTGCTTTCCATGGCCCTGGAAGAGAGAGGCTGTCCGGCCCGGTCTTATACCGGATGGCAGGTTCGCATCACCACCGATGATGCTCACACCAAAGCCCGTATCCGGAAAATTGACACTGAACGCATGCAGCACGACCTGTCAGAAGGTCGCGTGCTGGTTGTGGCTGGCTTTCAGGGGTGTGACATTGACGGGAATATTACCACTCTGGGACGGGGTGGCTCAGACACCACGGCTGTTGCTCTGGCGGCAGCACTGGAAGCCGACGAATGCCAGATATACACCGATGTTGATGGTGTTTATACCACCGACCCGAGAGTGGTCGACAGCGCTCGCCGACTGGACCAGATTACTTTTGAAGAGATGCTGGAAATGGCCAGTCTCGGTTCAAAGGTACTGCAGATTCGTGCTGTGGAGTTTGCCGGGAAATACAATGTTAATTTAAGAGTGTTGCACACGTTCCGGGAAGGACCTGGTACATTGATCACGCTGGAGGAGGACGTCGCCATGGAATCACCGGTTGTATCCGGCATTGCCTTTAACCGAGATGAAGCCAAAATCACCATCAAGGGAGTGCCGGACATTCCGGGTGTGGCATCACGTATACTGGGGCCTGTAAGCGCTGCCAATATTGAAGTCGATATGATCGTACAGAACGTGGCAGACGATCGCACAACCGATTTTACCTTCACCGTACATCGCAACGATTATCAACGTACCATGGATGTTGTTGCACAGATTTGTGAAGAGTTGGGTGCCAGGGAGCATGATGGCGACAGCAAGATTGCTAAAGTCTCTATCGTGGGAGTTGGCATGCGTTCTCACGCTGGCGTGGCCACCCGTATGTTTCAGGCACTGGCTTCTGAAGGAATTAATATTCAGATTATTTCCACCTCTGAAATCAAGGTGTCTGTGATTATTGCTGAGAAGTATCTGGAGCTGGCTGTGCGTGCCCTGCACTCCGTTTTTGAGCTGGATAAGGAACCAGCAGCCGAAAACAGTGTCTAATCTCCGGACATACCTTGACTGGGGTGTGATGGCGTCGGGGTATCATCGATCCTGAAGGTCGATAGGAAAAAAACTACTGTCATTCCCAACGGGCGCAGATATATCAACTAGACTGTCTGTGCTCAAACATGCTGTTTTAAATTTGAATGATTTATGAATACATTTCTCTGCTAGTAAAAATACGCATGGAAATGTTGAGTTCGGCGACTAGACTTGTTGTGCTGGATAATTCTTAAGCATAAATCGGCGGGTAGGCATAAGTTATGCCCGGGCTGATAACAAGGCAGTCATAGGAGTAGAAACCAGGGTAGGGCTAACCGCCCCTGTCATTTCGCCTCTTTTTTGTTGATGTCAAAGCGACTCTTCCATAAAACGGGTTGCTCGGGGATACAACCATTGCACCGCCGTGCTCAGGATTGACGGTCGTTGACTTACAGAGATGTAAATAAGGAGATTGTAATGCTGATTCTGACTCGCCGTGTAGGAGAGACCCTGATGGTTGGGGACGAGGTCACGGTCACTGTACTGGGCGTAAAAGGTAACCAAGTGCGTATTGGAGTGAATGCCCCCAAAGAAGTCGCCGTTCACCGCGAAGAGATATACCAGCGAATCCAGAAGGAAAAAGAGCACGGAGTTCCTGTTTCCAGCCCTGAGAATTACTGATACTTAAAAAAGACAGTCAATTCGAATGGTTAAGAATTTGCGGTTTGATAAAACACCTGACTTTTTAGTCAGGTGTTTTTGTATGTGTATATGGCCCATCAATCATTGATGGGCAGAATGACCTTGATGATAAACATATAACGGTTGTCGCTTAATAGCTTTCTTAATAAAAAGCTTGCATTTCAGGATGTTGAAGGTAACATAGCCGGCGTTCCCGGTGAGGTGGCCGAGAGGCTGAAGGCGCTCCCCTGCTAAGGGAGTATACGGTTTGTAGCCGTATCGAGGGTTCGAATCCCTCCCTCACCGCCATATAATTGAATACAAAGTTTTGCGCGCTCGTAGCTCAGCTGGATAGAGTACCTGGCTACGAACCAGGCGGTCGGAGGTTCGAATCCTCCCGAGCGCGCCATATTTAACCAGTGATGGTTCTGACGGTGAGGTGGCCGAGAGGCTGAAGGCGCTCCCCTGCTAAGGGAGTATACGGTTTGTAGCCGTATCGAGGGTTCGAATCCCTCCCTCACCGCCATACAATTGAATACAAAGTTTTGCGCGCTCGTAGCTCAGCTGGATAGAGTACCTGGCTACGAACCAGGCGGTCGGAGGTTCGAATCCTCCCGAGCGCGCCATAATTTAAGCCCATATCAATAGATGTGGGCTTTTTTTGTTTTACACTGTGCTTCTTTTGTTAATAACCCTGCCCATTTTTTTGCCCATCCGTCGTGATGGCTGGCCTTTTCAACAAGCACTGTTTGTATGCAGGTTGAATCGACAAAATATTTTAAGTAATGATCACTGATGTCTTTGGGGATAATCGGGTCATTTTCACCATAGAAATGAATTTGTGGCACCTGCTTCAGGTTGTTGGCAAAGCTGACTGGATTAAGTGCGGTTGGCATGGGGCTGACTTTGTGGAAATTGTTGGTGAATTCAGGGTCAAGGTTTCCTGCAACAGTGCGAACACTGATGACGTCGTTTCGTTTGGCTGCAATGATTAGTGCGATAGTAGCACCGCCAGAGTAACCAATCAGTTCAAGTTGTTTAAAGTCGTATTGTTGCTTGAGCTTTGTAATTGCTTCGTTCATTGAATCAATAACTTTCTGGTCGTACCTTCCAAAAGTCCAGATATATGAAGAACAGTCTGGCTGCATAATAAACTGGCAGGGTCGGGCTAGATAAGCAATATCTCTTTTTTCATCTTTAGTCATGATTTTGTGAACCAGTCTGTTGACTGGTGTTGGGTTTGAAGACGGGCGCCCACTGCGCATCCATGCTTTACCATCCCCTTCGATATAAATTCTCAGTATGTCCGATGACTTGTCGAAACCTGGCTGCATCGCCATGATAGGAAAGCCTGAGGTTTGAATTATCTGGATACTAAGATGCTTCTGTCTAGCAAGTTGTGTGCTGGTTTTCAGTGACTCGGTTGTCTGGCAGCCAGAAAAAAGAAATAAAACCAGTATCAAGAATAAATGAAAATGACGCATTTTATTTTTAGTTATCAATGTTTTTATTGAAACAATAATACCACTGACTAATTGTTGTGTTTGCATTTTTTTATATTTTTTAAAAAAACAAATAAAAATAGTGCTTCTGACAACCCTTGTAAAGTTTCTTTCTTTATAAGGTGCTAACAGATTTAAAAGTGTTTTTTTAATTCGAAAATATTATTTAAGTTTATTAGCTGCCAACTGTAGGATACCGAGCCTTCAGGCTGTGTGCCTGACACTTTTTTTCATTTGATAGAGCTCAAAATCGAGATAATTCAACGAGCATAAAATCCAGACTAGAAGTTGGAGTTGGAGTAATGAAACAAGTTCAGGTGTTTAAAAAAACACTGCTTTCTTTAGCCGTAGTTTCGGCATTTGGTGGTTATGGGACAGTTACACAAGCTAAAGTTGTTAAAGGAGGGGGGACAACGCTGAATCCGTCACCGTCCACTTCCACCTCGACGTCGTCAACGACCAAAGCAACACCGTCGTTGTCCACGTCTACCCCGACGAAGACTAAGTCCACCCCGAAGAAGACTAAGTCCACCCCGAAGAAGACTAAGTCCGCCCCGAAGAAGACCAAGTCCACCCCGACGCCGACCGCGTCCACCCCGACGCCGACCGCGTCCACCCCGACGCCGACCGCGTCCACCCCGACGCCGACCGCGTCCACCCCGACGCCGACCGCGTCCACCCCGACGCCGACCGCGTCCACCCCGACGCCGACCGCGTCTACCACGCCGCCGACCGCGTCCACCACGCCGCCGACCGCGTCCACCACGCCGCCGACCGCGTCTACCACGCCGCCGACCGCGTCTACCACGCCGCCGACCGCGTCTACCACGCCGCCGACCGCGTCTACCACGCCGCCGACCGCGTCCACCACGCCGCCGACCGCGTCCACCACGCCGCCGACCGCGTCTACTTCGGGTACAACTGCGACAGGCCAGCAACAGCCTAAGTCGTTCAATCCAATTACCTTTGTGCAGGGTAACGATAAGGAAATTAATGAACATCTTGCACTGCTAAAAGATAAATTCAACGGATTAACGGGTAGCGATTATCACACCAAGTCGATTCAGTATTCATCTAAAGGTTTATTAGATCATCTGCAAAAAGCAGATGATGACGTTGATGACTTAAATAAAAAGTTAGCAAGCGCTGAAGCCATAGCTGCAAATGATTATGATGCAAATCAGAAGCCTAAAACAGCTAATGTAAAAAAAGATGAGGCTAAAAAAGTTGCTGACTTAAAAGACAAAGTCAAAGAAGCTGAGGAGCATGCGAAAAAAGCCAGAGAATCTCTGGTGGCCTTTGCAAAGGCAAATCAAAACAAGTTAGGTCTTAAAGATAATTTTCTGCTGGCTGCCACTCAGGGTGCTGCAGTTAATAAATCAGGTCCGAGTGTAGTTCTTCAGGAAAAAAATGCTGAACCTGCAGAAAAGGTCGACTTTGCTGCTCTGCGTAAGACGTCTGAAGGTGTCACAGCTGATGCATCAAAAGTGGGTCTTGATGCTTCACCAGTGCAAGCTCAAGGGGAAGATCCTGCTAAATTCCAGGCAAGAGTTACAGAAGCCAGGAAAAAGCTGGACGGTCTGTCTCGGGACGATTTCAGGAAGATATTTCTGGTAAAAGACCCCAAAGCTCAGAACGGGCATGTTGCTCCTGAGGTGATCAGACTTAAAGGCTATGATCTGCGTGTTCCTGAGCTTTACGATGCTTTTATGGATCGCGTTCAGAACGATGTTCCTGAGTTGTTTGATGCTTCCGCTGCTGCTGCTAATTCAACGGACGTAGTATTTACCGGAGGAACGGTAGAGCTGGATGGTGTTAAAACCAGCCCAGAATCTCCACTGCCTGGTGTGCACTTTGCTACTCCCAAGGGTGCTAAAGCCAAAGACCCTAAAGACCCTTATGGTACTTACATTGTCGCTGAAGACTCTGATCTTTATCAGGAATCAATTGGTAGTGAAGATAATCCGGTTGATACCTTTGTCGTCGAGAACTCTAAGTTTCATGCAGAAGGAGTAGTGCGTGCGTCTAAGGTTTCGATCAAGGATTCTGAAGTTGCAGGTTATAATAAGACGGCCAATAAAGAAACCGCTCTGCAAGTTGTTGCGGCTGCTTATAAAGATACCGCTATAAGGGGTAATTCAACACAAAGTGCAGCAGGACCAGTAATTGCTCGTAAGCGCACGATCGCGAATTTTGAGGGACTCAAGAATAGTAATCTGAATGTCGAGGGCTTTCAGGATGTCACCATTACATCCTCTAACCTTAAGTCTGATGGTCTTGGTGTAAATGCTGCTGCAGAAAATATGACCATTAAAGACTCTGTTATCAATATGGCTTCTATTCCGACAGGCCCAGTACAGATCGTTGCTCAGAATCTAGTTGTTGAAGGTAAGTCAGTTATTAGCCATAAAGAAGCGATACCTGGGGGAAGCGTAGATACCCTCACGACTATCCGTGGCGCAAACCTGAAAAAAACCTTTATTGAGACAACGACAGGTAAGAATGGACAGCAGACAACCAAGGAGGTGGAGGAGGATGCGGTAGATACCTTCAAAGTTGGTATGGGTTCTCAAGTCTGGGCTAACGTTGAAGACTTCGAAGAAGGAACCGTTGCTGGTACTTTGATGTCAGACCGTATTGGCTCAAAAGACCCAAAAGACCCAAAACAGGACAAGCTGATCAACAAGCTGGTTCTGGAGCAGGGGGCTGATCTTCGCAAGTATTCCAAAACTGGTAACACCATTTATGGTAGTGAAAAACTTGATTTGACTGTTGGTAACGGTACGACCGTCATTCACGATGTTGATGGCTTCCACAGCATTGTCCTTGATGGTGGTCTGTTGGAAGGTAATCTGACTGGTTCTCCAGTTCCCAAACCTTTTAGTGGCGACAATGCCTTTGATGGCTCTACTGTCGAGATGAAGTCCGGTACTTATCAGGGTGGTAATGTCGAAGATGTGAAGTCATTTACCATTTCCGGACCGGTTCACTTGATGCCTGGTAGCAGCAAACTGGGTAAAGTGGATGCCGGCAAAGTTGAGGAAACGGATGTCAAGCCAGTTGTCATTAAAGGCAAGGTTAAGGTTAAGGTTGATGTTAAGAGTGGTGTTGTATTTGACATTGCAAAATCTAATCTGGACAAAAGCCAATCACCAGTCCAAGTAGAAGGTGATGTAACCTTCGAGAAGGGAAGTGGTCTGGCTGCCGTCGTTGACTTCAATTCAGGCAAGGCTGACCCGACAGTTGCCTACATGAACATTGCTGGTAGTAGTGGTGTACTGAAGCTCAAGGGTGGCAACAGAGTTTATCTGCGACCTGATAAACTGAATAATGAGCAAACTTATAAAGTATCAAAGGATTTGTACGATGAGTACAAAAAGGATCCGACAGGTAGCTATGACTTGAAGGTTGTTGAATACCAGTCCATGGACGGAAAGTTTGAGGCTCCTGTCAGCGAGTATCCACTGATCAATGTGGCTCCAGTTCCTGCGGTTACTCCTCTCGGCTCTCCTGGCTCCTATCAAATCAAGTTGAGATTCAACCCTGATCCTCGGAGTGCTTTCCGTTCAGTGTTTAATATGAGTAGTAATGATGCTGAAGTAGCATCCGCAGCCTTACTGTCTTCTCTGGAAGCGGGTGGTGACGCCGGTAAGGAGATGTTTGGTGCTATTCAGAAAGTTGGTTACCAGAAAATCGCTTCAGAGAACCAGTGGGACCCACATGTGGGTATGGGAATGGCAGCAGTAACGGTTACTCAGAAGGCTAATCAGTCCATCAGTCGTCATCTGAACAGACATCGCACCGGAATTGCTACGGGTGATATGTTTGAATCAAAAGGCGTCTGGGGTGAGTACTTTTACAGTGACGGTGAAATGGACGACAAACGTGACGTCCGTGGATTCAAGAACAAGGTGAATGGTATTAACCTTGGTCTTGATGCACTGCTTAATGACCAGTTGACCGTTGGTTTTGCCTTTACATACGGTGATGTGAAAACAGAAACCAATAAATCCGGCCGTGACGCCAGTGGCGATACCTACATGGGTACTCTTTACACTGGCTGGACCATGGAGAATTACTTCTTCGATACCATGTGGAGCTATGGACGCGGCGATATCGACATGAAGCGGAAGACGAGCCAGGGTACTTATAAATCTGATACCAAGAGTGATACTCTCGGGGCTCGTCTTGTCGGTGGATACAACTACCAGTTCAACCAGTGGCTGATTCAGCCTCAGATAGAATTTAACTATGTGAAAGTTAAATTCGATGACTTCAAGGAAAAGCAAGATCAAGGTCCTCTTCCACAGTCTGTGAAACTGGATGACTTTGAAGTTATGGAGCTCGGTGCAGGTCTGAAGTTAATGGCTGATTATGATGTTGCTAATGGCATGTTGAAGCCCGAGTTTACTCTGATGGGTTACCACGATTTTAAAGATAAAAAGCCTGAAGTGCAGGGTACTTTCCTGAATGGTGGCAGAACTTATCATGTTAGTGGTAGAGATCGTGAACAGAACCGTGTTCTGGCAGGTGTTGGTGTGAAATATGAAATGAACAACAACCTGACTCTGGGTCTGAACTACGATTACAACTGGCAGGGTGACTACACCGCTCACGGTATTGTAGGTAGTGTTCGTTACGACTTCTGATTTAGAGCTGGTCGTTTATGGCCAGACATAATTTTAACCACCAGTGTCTGTAACAAGACCTGAACTTCTTGCCCTGCTTTTGCGGGGCTTTTTTTTGTTTGCCCAGCGAAGCCAGCAAATCCGTCAGACTGAAAGAAGCCTGTAAGCGGTCTTTTTCCCACACCTTGATTTAGACAGGCTTTTATTTCAGGGAAATAGCCCATGCTGACAGGGTGGTTGTCCTACTATGGACATTTTCGCCGATCTGCCATGTACAGCGTTTTCCGGCAATTCAACAAATACTGTTTGGCCATGGCATAGCAGCAGATCCGAGTAATATTGTATGAAGAGGGATGAAAGTTGCTCACTGGCACTCTATTTATATCAGTACATTGTTTTTTGGTGGTCTTGTTGGGTTGTTATTGTTTCTGCTGTGTGTTTTTAAACGTCCTTACGAAATCTACATTATGAAGGCCAAGCCCAACTCCCGGGATTTCGTAGTGATGGGTATGATGGTCGCTCTGATGTTCGACGGCAATCGAATCTATGAATATCCGGGAGGTATGCTGCTGGCTTTCACCTTACCTTTGTTTCTTGCCAACCTTGTTGGTAGTTATGAAACTTCTGGCACTCAATCAGTCAATGCACCTCAGGCAAGATCATCCTGACGGTTGGGAAGTAGCTGGTGTAACGTCCCTTATCTCTGCTCATTAACTCCCAGCTGCAGACAGCAGCCTGTGCGCCAATGAAAAAGTCGGGTAATACCCCGGTTTTACTTCCACCCCTGCGGCGATATTGAAGAAACGCTTTTGCTGCCAGAAACAGAGCTTCGTGGGTTAAAGGCTGTTCTGTAATGGTCAGTGACTTCAGCATGGCGAGTACCTCCTGTGGAGATGCCATACCTGCGCACAGTTCTGAAAATATAATGGGATTTATAACCAGGTTGCTGGTGTGTGAAAGTTCTCGTAATGTATTTTTCGACCACTGGTGCCAGTTGGTTTCCTGATCCAGTATATCCAGAATCACACAGGTATCCAGCAATATGGTTTTCATTAGTGATCATCCCTCAACAGCTTCATTAGCTCATCAGCACTCATGTTAAGCTTGAACTGGCTAGCAGCCTCTTCCACTGGATCACGAGCATCTTCCTGAGCCTTACGGATTACGATTTCCCCTTTGTCATTTTTAATAAAAAGTACCCTGTCGCCGGGTAACAGACCAAGACTTTTGCGAATGCTGGCTGGTATGGTGACTTGGCCTTGTGAGGTGATTTTCATCTTAACTAAAGCCTCTCTGCAATGATTTAATAAGTAATAGATTAATAGCTAATAAATTCATAGATGACAAATAATTCAGGCTTGCTTTCGTATTCCGGTCAAAACGAACCTCGCCCCGAGCGCAAGCAAATAAACACCGGCTGGTGACAACCACATAAAGTCGTATAAAATACCCGCCCAATGAGTTCACTGAACAAGACTCATTCAATGGACTGAGCTTTTTACTGACAAAATTTGATGCAACGGTAAGAGGCTTCTGAAAACTAGCCTGTAAGGGAGCCCGACTCTTGACCTTCACCTGGATCGACTGGATCATCACCGCCATTATCATCGTCTCAGCCCTGATCAGCCTGAAACGAGGTTTTTTTAAAGAGGTTCTGTCTTTAGTAACATGGATTGCTGCTCTGTTTATCGCCTGGTCTTTTGGCGGAAGTCTGTCACTGTATCTCAATGACTTTATAGAAACACCGTCGTTGCGCTTAATCGCTGGTAGCGTTTTATTGTTTATGGCTACCTTACTGGTGGGTGGTCTGGTGAATAAGATCTTCGCCACTCTGGTTCAGGCGACAGGGTTAACGGGAACCGACCGTTTGCTGGGTATGGTCTTTGGCGCGTTGAGAGGCTGTTTGCTGGTGATTCTTCTGGTTGGGTTGATGAGCTTTGCACCACTGGAAAATGACCTTGCCTGGAAAAACTCAGTGCTTCTGCCTCATTTTATTATGCTGGCAGACTGGTCGAAACAGACCGTGATTAATATCGTAGAGCCCGGCATGCAGGAAATTCCGTCAGTGACTTTATGAAGTTGCTCCTGATACATATCGCTCATAGGGCTTAAGGCCAGAAACCTTGATCCATGATGGTTTCGAAATTCCAGGGACACACATCCGGGAAAACAGAAACATCCAGCCCGGTTTCGTCATGGGCGTCTTCAACGGCGTCCATGTAAGCGATGGTGAGAATTTCGGGTATCCTGCTTTTTAGTCCGGGGTTTTTTCTTAGCAATCGTCGAATCTGTTTCCGCTGCTCTTTAATGGTGTGTTCCCAGCTGTGACCAGTTTCCCGCTTTTCTGGCTGGTGTTGCCATTTCAGCAGGTGCATTAATAAAACGGTAAAACGAGACTCAAGGGCGCGGTAGTCACTTCTGCCCATGCTTTCGATTTCCTCAAGAATATTGTCCAGATCCAGCTCATTCAGGCGACCCTCCCGTAAAAGCTTCGCCTGTGCCTGAGTCCAGCTGTAAAAATCAGTGTTGTATAAATCAGACATCATTCCAGCCCTCTAATCCCTTGTCTGACTACTCTAGAAGTTTTTTATCCCCTCTGCAATTTACCCCCCCTGCGCTGTTTTAATCTCACTGGTCATGGTATTTTAATGCGCTGTCTCAAGAGATAACACAACAGCCCCGGAGAACAGGCAAATTCATTCCGGGCTGCCCGGAACTAATGAGACTATGAATGTTCTAAGCCCTCATGGAGGATTTAACCCAAATGTGGCTCAGAATGACTGATCAAGCCTGAGGATGTTTTAAATGTGTGGAATTGTCGGTATCTCGGCAACGGTTAATGTTAACCAGCTGTTGTTCGACGCACTGACCGTGCTTCAGCACAGGGGGCAGGATGCAGCGGGAATGGTGACCCAGGGCGATGGTCATTTTTTCCTGAGAAAAGATAATGGTCTTGTACGTGATGTATTCCGTACCCGCCATATGAAAAAATTAAGTGGCAATGTGGGTATCGCCCATGTTCGCTATCCCACGGCAGGCACTTCCAGTTCTGCGGAAGCTCAGCCTTTTTACGTGAACTCGCCCTACGGTATTGCGCTGGCGCACAATGGCAACCTGACCAATGCGGATGCGATCAAGGAAGAGCTGTACAAGACCGACCTTCGCCATATCAATACCCGCTCTGACTCTGAAGTGCTTTTGAATGTTCTGGCTCACGAACTGTCCAAAGTCGCCAAGCTGGAATTAAGGCCTGATGATATCTTTACAGCGGTCAGGCAGGTGTATCAACGCTGCGAAGGTGGTTATGCCGTTATCAGTATGATTAACGGTCATGGAATACTGGCATTTCGAGACCCTTATGGCATTAGGCCATTGATTTACGGCAAGCGAGAGACCGGGAAGGGCGTTGAATATATGTTTGCGTCTGAATCTGTCGCCATTACCGCTTCAGGTTTTGAACTGGTTCGGGACGTAGCGCCGGGAGAATGCATTTTTGTTGATGGTAACAACGAACTGCATAGCTTTCATTGTATAGAAGGGGTTAGCCGACCCTGCATGTTCGAATATGTCTACCTGGCTCGTCCGGATTCCATTATTGATGGTATTTCTGTTTATCAGGCACACCTGCGCATGGGGCAGACGCTGGCCAACAAAATCCTGCGGGAATGGTCAGACCACGATATTGATGTCGTTATGCCCATTCCTGATACCAGCCGTAATTCCGCTCTTGAGATCGCTACCCGTCTGGGTCTGCCATATCGTGAAGGCTTTGTGAAAAACCGCTACATTGGGCGCACCTTCATTATGCCCGGGCAGGAAGTCAGGGAGAAAAGTGTTCGTCAGAAGCTCAATGCCATCGGCCAGGAGTTTGAGGGCAAAAACGTTTTGCTTGTTGATGACTCCATTGTGCGGGGTACTACCTGTCAGCAGATTATTGAAATGGCTCGTGAGGGTGGCGCCCGCAAAGTCTATTTTTGCTCGGCTGCGCCAGCCATTCGCTTCCCTAATGTCTACGGTATAGATATGCCAACCTCCGAAGAGTTGATTGCTCATGGTCGTACAGAGAAGGAAGTGGAAAAGGCCATTGGGGCTGACCGGTTGATTTATCAGGATCTTACGGACCTGAAGAAGGCGGTATCTTCTCTTCGCCCCCAGATTGATGATTTTGACTGTTCTGTTTTTGATGGCAAGTATGTGGCAGGTGGTATCAATAAAGACTATCTTAATCGCCTTGCCGCCAGTCGAAACGAGAAGACCCGTAGCTCTGAGCAAAGTGACTCTGTTATGGATATTCATAATGAGGAAGAAGTGGCGTAACTAACTTGATGTGCCCATAAGCCAAAAAAACCTGCCAGTGCGCAGGTTTTTTTGGTTTTAAAAGCGATCAGGCTTTGTTGGCTAATCTGTAAAACTCTGTTTTTCTTTCTTGCCTTGAGCGAATAGCAATACGAATCAGGGCAATGGGCAATTTTTTCAAA
The DNA here is from genome assembly GCF_025562715.2 of Endozoicomonas gorgoniicola. Taxonomy (NCBI): domain Bacteria; kingdom Pseudomonadati; phylum Pseudomonadota; class Gammaproteobacteria; order Oceanospirillales; family Endozoicomonadaceae; genus Endozoicomonas; species Endozoicomonas gorgoniicola. The sequence goes on along the minus strand of NZ_JAPFCC010000001.1, from coordinate 2,601,834 downwards.
TTGAGCATTAGAAAAATTGAGAATTTTGGAAAAATAGATTGTTGCAGAATCAGCAACTTAGAAGGGGAGTATGGCGGTGAGGGAGGGATTCGAACCCTCGATACGGCTACAAACCGTATACTCCCTTAGCAGGGGAGCGCCTTCAGCCTCTCGGCCACCTCACCAGTTGATGATTCAATATTAACAACAATTGTCGTTAAATTTCAAACACTTGTTTAGCCATTTAATTAATAAAATGGCGCGTCCGGGAGGATTCGAACCTCCGACCGCCTGGTTCGTAGCCAGGTACTCTATCCAGCTGAGCTACGGACGCAGTGTTTTCGCATGAAAGCATCTCACATTGTGTTGACTTGGCGCGCTCGGGAGGATTCGAACCTCCGACCGCCTGGTTCGTAGCCAGGTACTCTATCCAGCTGAGCTACGAGCGCCTTGCGTCAACGGAGGCGAACTATAGAGATTCCATCGGAACGAGTCAACGATTATTATTCTAATCATCTGATTTTTATCGAAAATATTAACTTCTCAAAATATCCGACCTTCCCGCCTATTGTTAACTCGATATTAGGTTAGGCGGGCTCTTAGGGTAGACATTTACAGCCACTGGCTCTCTGATTTGACTCAGACAACATTGACTGGTCAGAGTACTTTTTCCAACTCCTGAAGATGCTTTTTCTTTTTGCAGAATGTTTCTCTGATCAGGCAGACGCGATGCTCAAAATCAGCCAGACGATTTTTTGACTGGGCGACCTGTTTCAGGCTTCTGGCTTTTTCCCTGATTTCACTGTAAACAGAAGAGCTACCCCGTTTTTCAAACAGTTCTTCGAGCCTGTTCCAGTAAGCAGGCTCTCTGGCGGCGACTTCCTCGATCTGTTTTTCAAGTGCCTTTTGCTTTTTCAGACGTTCGGCTTCAACCATTTTCTGACGGATGGCTTTGGCATCCTGTTTGAGGTCGGTAACCGTTCGGGATTGAGACGGTTCAGAAGAAAGAGAATCATTGTGGCTTTGTACAATCGTCGCAATTTGTTTTGTTCGTACGACACCGGTTTCGTCCAGCAACAGTTCTCTGAGGATATTTTGGCACTGTTCAGCAGCTTGGTGAGACAGCCACTCACTGACCAGCTCTCCAAGCTCTGGTGTATCCGTATCAGCAGTGCCACGGGCAGCCGCTTCAACGATATGAGCAGGTAGTTTCAGGAATTCACACAAAGCACTCTGGCTGGCTGTCAGTTGGCCAAGCCCGGCGGGGACGGAAGGCTCAAGAAGATTTACGGGCAGGTCATCAATACGATCCAGATGTTCGACTTCTGCCAGCCACGCCAAATATAAACTGCGATAGTCGCCTTTAATCAGCTCGTTACGAATGGATAGCAACCTGCCCATCCAGCCTTCACCGTCTACCCAACCATCATCGTCATAACCATTTTCGTTGGAATAGGTAAACTCCAGCAGCCAATGATTCTTTTTGGATTTAACAGCACATTGGTAGCCGTCACCGGGGAAGTAAGGGTTCAGTAAATCGGCACTGAAACACTCTTTAGGCAGTTTGATGATAAAACGCTGAAAGGCGAAGTTGGAGACGTAAACAAAGGCATCAAAATAATCCAGCAGCATCCGTTCCGGTTCTGCCTTCAGGTCTCCATAGTTATAGGTGTTGCAAAAACGGGTGGAGGAAATATCTGCACGGGTAGAAATGCTGCGGAGCTGATCCATTTCATCGTGGGAGAGCTGTCTGTCGACAGTCACAAATTCGTAGTACTGGTATTCACTCATACAAAATGCCTGAACAGTTTCCAATGGGAAGTGAAATTATAAGCTTTGAAGGCGAGCCTGAAGGTTGGTCACCCGACGTGTAGATTTTACGGTTCGGGCAGCCATACCCACTGCTTTGGCTTGCCCCAGTAACACCACAAGCTGCTTGCCACGGGTAACGCCAGTATAGAGCAGGTTTCTTTCCAGTAACGTGTAATGTTGCATCGCCATGGGAATGACTACGCAGGGGTATTCCGACCCCTGGCTTTTATGGATGGTGGTGGCATAGGCGAGGGAGACTTCATCCAGCTCGTTGACCTGGTACAGCACTTCCCGCCCGTCAAAACTGATCATCAGTTCGCCTTCTTCTATATCTATGCTGATTACCCGACCAATGTCGCCATTAAACACCTCTTTATCGTAGTTGTTTACGGTTTGAATCACCTTGTCGCCGGGGGCATAAGTCCAGCCGTAGCGGGTGACTTTCGGGTGAGCATCGGGATTAAGGGCTTCCTGCAGGGCAACGTTCAGACTTCGGGCTCCCAGACCGCCACGGTTCATTGGCGCTAATACCTGAATATCGTTGACCGGATCAAAACCGAACTTCTGTGGCAGACGACGGGTGACCACCGCCATAAGCTTATGGAACAGTTCTTCCGGTTCATCTCCAGTCAGATAATAGAAGTCAGTGTCTTCATTTTTTTTCGCGGGCTTTGGAGGTTGGCCTCTGTTGATGGCATGGGCGCCGGTAATGATTTTGGACGTAGCGGCCTGACGGAAGATTTCAGTCAGTCTTGCCACAGGCACTTTGCCGGATTCAATCAGGTCACGCAGTACAGAGCCGGGACCCACAGAAGGCAGCTGATCGACATCGCCCACCAGTAAGACAGCACTGTTATCAGGCACCGCACGCAACAGCTGGTTCATCAGCACCACATCCACCATGGAGCACTCGTCGACGATCAGCAGATCGGTTTCCAGCGGGTTATCGGCGTTACGCTTGAAATCAAAGGCAGACGGGTCAAAGTCCAGAAGACGATGAATGGTGGTGGCTTCCTGGCTGGTAGATTCTGACAGACGTTTCGCTGCCCTTCCGGTCGGGGCGCACAGTGTCACATGGGCTCGCTTTGCCTGAATGATTTTCAGGATACTGTTGACAGTCGTCGTTTTACCAACACCCGGCCCACCGGTAATAATACAGACTTTGCTGCGAATCGCCTGTTCCACTGCCGTCTTCTGTGAACCGGATAGCCCAATGTCGTTTTTTGCTTCCACCCAGGGAATGGCTTTTTCCAGATCAATATCAGCCCAGAACGATTGACCGGCCAGCAAACGATTGATGTGGTTGGCAACGCCCTGTTCTGCCCGGTGCAGTGGTGCCAGGAACAGGCAGGGCTGCTCGTTGATGGTTTCAGGGGTTAAACGCTCTTCGTTTATTTCACACTGAATGGCTTCACGGATCGTATTCTCAGGAATGTCCAGCAGTTGTATCGCATCACTGACCAGAGCCTGATAAGGCCAGGCGCAATGGCCATCGCCGGAGAGTTCCTGCAACACATGCCGTACACCAGCCTGCGCCCGGATCAGGGAATCTCTGTCGATACCCAATTGTTGTGCCAGCTGGTCAGCGGTTTTAAAACCAATGCCGTGTATATCCAGTGCCAGCCGGTAGGGATTCTCCCGCACTTTCTCTACGGACTGGTCGCCATAGGTCTTGTAGATACGAACCGCTCTTGCTGTTCCGACACCGTGTGATTGCAGAAAGACCATGATTTCTCGAATCACTTTTTGTTCGGACCAGGCGGAGGTAATCTTCTCCCGTCGTTTTTTGCCAATGCCTTCCAACTCCATCAGGCGTTCAGGGTTTTCCTCGATAATATCAAACACCTGTTCGCCAAAGGCTTTCACCAGCCGTTTGGCAAAGTGGGGGCCAATACCCTTAACCATGCCCGAGCCCAGATACTTCTCTATTCCTTCCAGCGTATTGGGCGTGACGGTTTTAATCTGTTTGACCTTGAACTGCACGCCGTGCTTGTGGTCGTTAAACCAGATGCCGGATGCATCCACAAACTCGCCCGGGGTAACTGATGGCGTATTGCCTGTCATTGTCACAAGTTCCCGTTGACCTTTGCACTTTACCCGAATAACAAAAAAACCGGATGCTTCGCTATGGAAGGTGACTCGTTCTACAGAACCCTGCAGATGCACTATAGGCTGATGATCAGTCTGAGGGTGTTGTCGGATAGCTGAGGGTTCAGAGTGCTGCATAAAAAGGTTTGCTATAGTAATCGGGCTTCTAAAACCGGATACTAACAAACCTGTTATAATCAAACGACACTTGCCTGCTGTTAGGGGTGATAATGAATTATCGGGATATTCTTGAGACATTAAGTAATGCGTCTGCCTTTGACCTGTATCGACTGTCCTGTGCCATTGATCGGGAGATGGAGCGACCAGAGCATATTGTGGCTATTCAAAGGCAGATCAGACTGGGCCAGGTAATTCGGTACTTCGATGGTACAGAAAACCGCGAATATGAAGCCAGGGTGACTAAGTTCGGTCGCTCTCTCCTTCATGTTGAGCGAATTGACGATGGTCGCAGGTGGCGTATTCCTTATTATATGGTCAACCTTGGGGAGGTTGATGTATCCGTGAGCCAGCCGGGTAACGACAAGCCAATTACCGCTAATGACCTCTCCATCGGGCAGCAAATTGGTTTTTATGACAAGGAAAATCAGGAGCGATCCGGTGTTATTGAACGCATCAACCAGAAGTCTGTGTCAATCAGGACGGAAACAGGACGCTGGCGTGTGGCTTACTGTTACCTGTTTCCAGTGATTGAGGGCGATACCTTTGACGGTGCAGACCTTATCTCTGTGGCGGATAATGAAACGGCATAACCACAAGGCTGAGTATTCAAGGTGGGCAGAGGCTACAGTGATTCTTATGCTGACAGCGGGTTTATAAGGAAAACCTACACTGGTTCGACTATATCTATGGGCATGAACAATACCTTGAGTAGAAATAGTTGTACTTATTATGGACAAACCTGAGATTACCGATGCACTGCTCCTTGACCTTGCGGGAGAGCGTTCTTTCGAACGCGGCGAAGATTATTACCACCGGGGAGCCGTGGAAGAACTGAGCATTCGGGGCGGTCATGTCACTGCGGATGTTCAGGGCGGAGAAGCCTATGTCGTGCAGCTTGTTTATAACCAGGATGGTTTGCAGGGGAGCTGCGATTGTCCGGCATCTGATGGTGTTTATTTTTGCAAGCACTGTGTGGCAGCGGCCATGGTGCTGCGAGATCAGCTTTGTGAGCCGGAAACGCCAGATAAACCGGTCAGGCCCATCGCTCTGATTGAAACTTTCCTCCGCCAACAAAACAAAGAACAGTTAATCTCTGATTTACTGGATCTGATCGATAGTAACCGACAGTTGCGACATGAATGGCTGATTCGTGCTGAAAATAGGCTGGGAGGTATGGATAAGGCAACAGTACGCAAACGAATAACGGCTGCTATCCCCCACAACCAGTTTTGTTATTCCTTCAGCGAGGTGCGGGCTTATTTTGCCAATGTTGAACATTCTCTGGAGTTGTTGGCCGAATCCATCGACTATCTGCCACCGACAGACCAGATAGAGTTACTGGAATACGCACTTGAGCGCATTGTGAACACTCAGGACTCTGTCGATGATTCCGGCGGTTTCCGCTATGAATCCATCAACCTGATTCGCCAGTTATACCTTGATGCGTTTGAAGCTCTGGACTGGTCTGATGGAGAAAAGGCTGATCACCTTATCAAGCTGATGATCAATGATGATTACAACCTTTATGGTGATATTCCTGAAGACTATATCAAGGTTGTAAGCCCTCGTTGTATCGAGGTGTTTCATGAGAAAGTCCAGTCCCGATGGGATCAGCTCCCGCCACTGGAAACAGAGGACTGGGATGTCATCAGAGAGTATAAGGCGCTCCAGCGAGTATTGGAGCATGAAGCAAGCGCTCATAACGACACCGCTACCCTGATCTGGCTTAACCAGAAAGTAGCGAGGCATTTTCGTGATTTCCTGCAACTGGCAGAATGGAGCATTGAACTGGAGCAGTTTGATGAAGCCAGGTCTTTCATCGAGAAGGCTGCAAAGCAGAAATACGCCGATGATGCAGATATTCATGAAGTGAAGCAAAAGCTATTGCTGAAAACAGGAAAGGTCAGTGATGCGCTGGAAGCTCAGTGGCAGCAGTTTCAGGCCATACCTTCCTTTGCCAATTATCAGTCCCTGATAACGATTGCCGGGCAGGCTCAGAGCAAAAAAGACTGGAAGGCGATAAGTGTTGACTGGTTAAAACAGCAGCTGCCCGGTAAGAGTGTGTTTGGTAAGCAGCATTTATCGGGCACATTGATGAGTATTTATCTGGCTGACAGTGATACGGATGAGGCTTGGCAACTGTCCCGGAATTATGAATTTGATGTTTCTTATCTGAAGAAACTGGCAACCATGCTCGCACAGGATGTTCAGAGAGCTTCAACCCTCTATGTGCAGATGGCAGGACATTATGTGAACCAGACCAATAATAATAGTTACCGGCAGGCTATCGCTTTATTACAGGAGATGGCAGAACTCTCCAGGTCTTCTGAACATCAATCAAATATGGCAAAAGAGCTTGATCGGATGCGGGAAGAATTTCGGTTCAAGCGTAATTTCATCAAATGGTTGAATGAAGCTTTTCCGCTTCAGGAAACCGTGCAGTGATTATTCTGAGGTACTGTTGTGGGCATTGAAACCAATCCTGATATTGAAGAGCGTATCACCTTTAAAGAAGGGGGAGGAGGTCACTGTAACAGTTCGGTGGCATGCTCGAAGCCGAGGCTGTTTGGCAACTCCGGTATAGGATGACCGTCCGTTGAAATGGGTATCAGTTCAAAGCCGTACTCCATGCTCAGGAGTGAGATTGTTCTTGCCTGCACATGGCAAAGCGAGCAATTACCTCGATAGTAAAAAATCAACCCGGCTTTCTTTGCGATTTTTTTCAACACTGCCTCTCGGGCTAGTTTTGAGTGAATCATGCCACAACCCATCATAAACACAATCCGGTACCTCTTTACACAGATTTTACTGACGAGGCTCGAAAAATGGAGCCCACCATACTTTCACCCCCAAACTGTGCAACATGCTCGGCACACTCGATGAAAGCCGAAGCGGTTCGCCTGCTTCGGCTTTTTAATGCTTATCTGACCCCGCCAGACACAAATCACCCCTTTGACTAATAACTTTCTAAACCAAGCAGTCTTTCCCCAAGCGGCGTTAATTTCGCTTGTGGGTATTTAGTTTGCTCCCAATTGCGGGGATCACCCGGGAAAGCAAATCCCTGCGGTGGAAGGCGATCTTGCCAGGAACTAATGCGCCAGTCGCGGATTGATTGGTTATCTTCCTCAGCCGGTACCATAGAGATATATTGCGCCATGCGCACCTTATCAGATTGATTTGGTCGAATTCCATGAGGAAGCAAGCTATTAAAGATCAACAAGTCCCCTGCTTTCATAGAAATAAATTCCACTTCGAAACCGGTTAGGTCTGGTACATACGGGTCACGGTCAGCAGGCTGCGTTTTACGCCACTCTTCTAATTGACGATATAGCTCTGGCACACATTGGAAGCCCCCCGTTTCTTCATCAGTATCTGAGAGTGCCAGTACACCTTGGACGTTTACTGGTAATGGATCGAGCGAGGAATCCGCATCCCAATGCACAAAGCCACTGAACTTTCGTCCTGATTTGTTTGGCGGATTCAGGTTTGCGCGGTCGATAGTGACCCATAAGTTTTCCTGATCCCAAATATCAACAAAAGCGTTATATACATCTGGGTTCTGACGGTTATCCCACAGCACTTGGTTGTTGTAGCATTCCACCATGCCTGAGTTATTCAATTCGACCATAGCGTGGTCACGACGCTGAGCTTGATACCAGGTTTTCGAATCATTCGGATCCATTTCCTGAAACTCCCACAAGAAGTCCTGTGAACGTTTTACCGCTTCCTGAGAGATAATTTGACGAATCACCAAGTAGCCATTGTGCTGCCAAAAGTCGAACTGCTCTTGCGTTAACTTTTTCAAAGGCAGGGTTTTCTTGATGTCTTTTAGTTGTGCGGAATTGATGTTGGAAACAGTGTTATTACCGGGTGCGTTGTCGCCGAATCCATATTTGTTTTTCATAGTGACTGGCTCCTGTAGGGCTGATTATCATTGGTTTAACAGACGTTGAGCACGCCTAATTGTTCACATTCTGACAATAATTAATCCAATAAAGTGATACAAAAACAGCAAATACTGATACTTTAAAGTCAGTGAAAATCTCCCATAGAGACAGATTTGTATTACACATGAAAGCGCAATACGAAAAAGTTCCATACAACCAGGACAACTCTTGGCAACTGCTGATTCGGCATTTAGATGGGATTCCTTTTGAGTGGCACTTCCATCCTGAATATGAGCTGACCTTAACCTTAAACAGTAGGGGTGAGCGCTATATTGGCGATACCATCTCTGAATACGATGATTTCGATTTGGTGCTGCTAGGGCCGAATATTCCTCATTCCTGGCACTCACGAGCGAGTTTAGATCCAGACAAAGAACAAAAAGTGTATGTACTATGGTTTGACAAAGAATGGATAGATGAAGTCACTCGACTGTTTCCTGAATGCCAAGCCTTCAGGCGACTGTTGCAAGACGCACATCGAGGCATGCATTTTTCCAAGCGCCTGGCACAAAAATTATTGCCTCTGTTTGAAGAACTAGATGCGGCAACATCAATGCAAAGGCTCACTGTGATGTTGAGTATTCTTGATAAACTGAGTAACACGCCTGACTTTCAAGCCATCTCCGTGAATCAGATGTTGAATCGGCAAGACTCTGACAAGCGGCAGCAAAGATTACTGAATCAGTTACTCGAAGCGATCCATGACAAATACACCGAGCCCCTGTCCATTTCAGAACTGGCTTCCCTCGTCGGGATGAGCGAAAGCACCCTGGGTCGTTTTTTTAAGAAGATGATGGGGCAAAGCGTGAATCACTACATCACGCAGGTAAGGTTGGGTAAAGGCTGCTCGTTGTTGGTTCAAACCGACAAACTGGTATCCCTGATTGCGGAGCTTTCTGGATTCAACAACCTTTCGAACTTCAATCGGCTGTTCTTAAAATACAAGCAGCTTACGCCTAAAGCGTTCCGTGCGAAGTTCGCTCAGACCAGTTCCGAACCAGAAAAAAACGCATAGTCAAATGACTGTGCGTTTTTAGGTCACGTTTCAAACAGGTTGATACCACATCCGTGAGATGAACTCGCCAATCACCTTGTCGTGCAGTTCCTCTGAGCGAGAAAAGCAGATAGTTCTTCGGGTTAATCGTTTAAGGGGCTTTTCCAGAGTTGCGCTTTCACTCGTTCCAGCATGATGGCATCTCCCGGCTGTTTGAACAGAAAATGAGTATTCCGGAAGTAGCAATCAGAAGCGGGCATAAGACATGGGATAACCTGCGACGCTACACCCATTTGATCCATAAAACCCCACCAGACCTATGGAGTCGCTGCAAGGAAATGGAAGCTGAATTCTGGTCTGTCAATGAGCCGAAAGGTCGCCGGGAGAAGGCAATGTTCAAAGGAGAATAAGTAATTTATTCTGAAAACTGATCTGCTTGCGGCTGACAATCAAGAAATTGGTTCAGTCGCTCATTTTCAAGTTCTTGTAGTTCCTGCTGTACCTGAGCCTGTTCTGCTCGCACGTTGTCTAATTGTTGTTGAAACTCCTGAAGTTCCTGTAATGATTCGGCTTGTAATTGCAAAAGTGGTAATAATTTCTCCTGTTCTTCAGGTGTAAATTCCAACTCCTGAAGTATGCGTTGTCGCTCCTCTTTTGTAGACTGCAAGAGTTGCTGCAATAGTTCTTCAGGGGGAATCGCACTTGCTTTTTCTCCGAGGCTGAAAACCGTGAGAATGATAGCGATTGCAATGCTTTTCATGTTTGTTCGTTTTAATAAAAGTACTTTTGGGTCAGGTATAGCTGGTGAGTTGTACTTTATCCAGCTCCCTTGATTTTCTCCCACACTTTTGTGTACTCGTCATGCCGTGAATCCAGATAATCCGCCAGATCAGACAGCTTGATCATCATGGGGGATTTCCTGCTTTCAGTCATGCGAAGTACCGGCACTGGCAGCTTTTGTGCGGCTGCGGCTTCTTTGGCTTTTCGTTCGCAGAGGTTAAACAGCTCTTCACAAACATCTTCCAGCCGTACATAAGGCTTCTCATAACGGGCAAACAGCATCAGTTCAGTATTCATTACTCTCTCCTTATACTTGTTGTTAAAAGTCGAAGCTGGCGTCAAATACATCAGACTCCGCAGGTAGCATCGGTGTCTGTTTTGGTCGTTGACTGGTGTCGTCGTTGTATTCGCTGGGTGTGCCGGGTTTAGCGGTGAAGTCATAGCCTTTGATTCGGTGCCATTTGCCGTCCTGAATGACCTTGATCCGGCAGGGTTCACGCATATCTTTCTGGCTGTCTATGCGGTGGTACGCTTCGGCGGTTTTTTCCGGGACTGTCTTTTCTGTAAAACGGTTGAGCCACTACATCACCGCTTTCTGTCGGGCATAGCCACCATGCTCAAAACAAACCCATTCACGTACGGTTTCAAACCCGCAGCGATAAGTGACCTGCAATGAGGGCGGTTTGCCAAACTTTTCATGGATGTCGTAAAACAGCTCATCCACGTCCAGCCATTCCGGTTCGACCTGGCTGTTCAGCAGAGCCCCATTCGAGGCGTGACTGTCGTGTTTATCTTTGGCTGGAAATTCGTACTGGCAGGCAGGGCAAGTCCGCAGGCCAGCAAGCATCAACTCAAAGCACTCGGGGCATTCTTTAACCGGAGCGTCACCGGAACTTTTGCCTGACTTAATGCTGTCGGTACTGATCCGGTCAATGGGGCCATGTCGTTCAACATTGCCACCATAATCCAATACCAGAGGGTCGGCTTTTTCTGTGTCCGGGCTGATTCGCAAGCCCCGCCCCAGAATTTGCACATATAAACCCGGTGACTTGGTCGCTCTCAACAGTGCAATCAGGTCGGTGTGTGGAGCATCAAAGCCGGTGGTCAGAACGCTCTGGCTGGTAAGGGCGGTTATTTTTCCCGCTTTATAGTCCGCCAGTATGTTCTCCCGTTGCGGTTTGGGAGTGCGGCCGGTAATGCTTTCAGCAGTGATACCGGCTTCCACAAGCAATGACCGGGTTTGTTCCGCATGTGCCACCGAGACACAGAAAATCAGCCAGGCTCTTCGATCCCTGCCATAGTCGATAATTTCAGCCACAGCCTTTTCGGTGACATCGTTTTTCTGCACTGCCTGTTCCATATCGCTGGCTAAAAAGTCACCTCGACGGGTACGAACGCCTTGCAGCTCTATTTTCTCTTTACCGCCTTTTGAGCGTAGGGGCGACAGGTAGCCATGGTCAATTAATTGCTGGATATCGGTTTCGTAAGCAATGCTGTGGAACAAAGGGTTGTCGCCTTCGGTTAACAGCCCCTGTTTCATCCGGTATGGGGTGGCAGTAAAGCCAATGATTTTTAATGCCGGATTGATCTGCCTGAGATCATTCAGGAGCCGTGAGTACATGGTTTCCGAATGCTCATGATTGATCAGGTGGCATTCATCGACGATAACAAGATCAAAATGGCCAAGCGCCCTTGCTTTCGGTCATGGCAATATCCTTTTGCTGTTGGTGGTTGTGGTATCAGGGTTCGAGTGGTTTCAGGGACTCGCTGAGTTCCGGAACGGTGGAGACAGAAGCTTTCCCGTTACAGGTATTAACGAGCAGGTTGCCCATTCGAAACACCGACGGAATTTTCAGGGAAGGGTAGGCTTTCAGGTTCTCGGACTTGTCGAGCCGGTTAAACAACTGGTCGTTGTAGTCGAGAATGATTTCAGTGAGGGCTTCGTTCGCTGCTGAAAAAGCATTTCCAAAATGAAGCGGCTGTTATGGTCAACGCTGGTTCCGTACTGGACGCCGGACATGCTTAAAATCACGGACAAATCAGACGACGACCACCTTCTGAAAACCAATGAATAACAGGTAGCAGTGATATGGACGAGCTACCCGACACTACGGTCGATGTCTGGCAACTGAACGAAGCCGGGCTGTCGCTGATTCCTCTTGGATCGCCTTTTGAACTTCCGCCCCAGTGGTTTATTGATGGGCGCTGCAGTGGCGATCCGGACAAGGCAAAAACTGATTGGCCGAAATCCCCCAGAGTGCGCTGGAAAGACTTTCAACAGCAAGCCCCGACGGATGAGCAGATTGAGCAATGGACGAATCAGTGGCCACACACTAACTGGGCCATCGTCACCGGTTATAAGATCATTGTCGTTGATGCCGACAGTCAGGAAGCGGTCACTTTCATTGAAAACAGCCATGACATGACACGAACCCCTTTGCGAGTGGTCACCAGCCAGGGGAAGCATTTCTATTACCGGGCAAACCCGGACTTTGTCATTCGTAATGCGGTTAAGAAAAACAAGATCGATGTACGGGGTGAGGGTGGGTATGTGGTGGCTCCCGGCAGCACACATTCTGACGGCACCGTGTACCAGTGGGAAACCGATGACTACCTGAACATTAATGATGTGAATGATCTGCCCTGTCTGACCCCGAATGATATCGCCATCATCAACGGGTTCAATGGCAGTCATCAGGAACAGCAAGCACTGGGTAACCTCGGTTTTTCAGCGAATCAGTACTCACTACCGCACGACGGCGGCAATTTATCGGAAGGGGAAGGGCGCAACAACGCCGCAGCGAGCATGGCGGGGCAACTGATCAGGCAGGGCTACTCGTTGCAGGAGATCAAGGCGATTCTGGATCAGTGGAACGCTGACAACCATCCACCCCTGCTACCCACCGAATTGAACACAACCATTGCCAGCATTGTCCGAACTCATTTGAACAATCATCCCGACACCGGCATTGCTGTTGTCCCTGACCCGGACATCAGGCCAGCTTTTGCCTTCAGTCATGTCAGGGAGTTGATTCAGGCCGCCAAACCGATTAACTGGCTGGTGAAAGGCTTTCTGGAAATGGACAGTTTATCACTGATGTTCGGGGAGCCGGGCTGTGGCAAATCCTTTGCGGCGATTGACCTGGCCTGCTGCGTGGCAACGGGCAGCGAGTGGCATGGTCAGGCAGTTAAACGACCGGGGTCAGTTTTTTACATTGCCGGGGAAGGTTTTAACGGGCTTTCCCGTCGTTTAATGGCCTGGCAGCAAGTGAATGGTTACAACCTTCGTACTGCGCCTCTGTATGTTAGTCAGTGCTCGGCCTCTTTTACTGACCTGGCTAATGCTCGAATAGTGAGTGACAGCATCGAGCAGATCATAGAAGAAACCGGCGGCGTGATTCCTTCCCTGATTGTTATTGATACCCTGGCGAGAAATTTTGGTGCCGGTGATGAGAACGCCACCAAAGAGATGAACCTCTTTATCAATCATATCGACCAGCTGTTACGGCAGAAATACGCCTGCTTCGTGTTGATTGTCCATCATACCGGGCTGGGCAACAAAGACCGGGCAAGGGGTAATAGTGCGTTAAAAGGTGCGCTGGATGCCGAGTACGCTGTGGTGAAATCAGACGACGAACTGACCATAACCGCCAAAAAGATGAAAGATGCGGACGAGCCAGAGCCGATGAGCTTTTTGTTTGAATCGGTCAAATTGCCGTTTGCTGATGAAGACGGCGAGCAACAGGTCAGCTGTGTGCTGACCTATTTCGATAAGCAGGCAGCGGGTTTAGTGAAATCCATAGAAGCCGGTAAAAAACAGGGTGAAATACACCTTGGCGACAAACAGGTCTGCATCATCAAAACACTGAACCGGCTGGTCAAGGAAGCGAGAGATACGCTGGCGAGGGACGGGCGTGATCCGACGGGAGCCCATATCGAAGTCAGGGGCTTGAGAAAAGCCTGTATCGATGCCGGAGTCATGACCTAAAAAAACTGGGGGCGCACTTTTAATGCGCTGGTTGACCGGGGTTTTCTGGATATACAGGAACCGTTTGTTTCGGTTTCAGAAAAAGGGCAACAGGCTGTTACCGGGGCTTAAAAAAGCCTCAAACCCATAGAGGTTGAGGACGATAATTTTTGGATTTCCTCAACTGACCTCATAACCCCTTGTTTTTTTGGGATAAAAGCAAAATTGGGTGCCTTTAGCCGACTCCTCACCTCCTCCCTTCCTTTCTTAAGAAAGGGAGGGCGGGATGAGGGGAGGGAAGCACGAAGACAAAAAGGGCTTTGAAGAAAAGCAGTTTTAGAGAAGAGTCCAGAGAAAAATTCAGGGAAGAAAATAATGAATGTGATTATTGGGATAGACCCCGGATTGACCGGAGCCATAGCGATTCTGAACAGCAGTGACCAATCCATTATCCGCCTGGAAGATATGCCGGTGATTCCCGACGGCAGAAAAAAGAAAGTCAGCGGTCATGGCCTGAAGCAAATCCTTGGCATTCACTCCAGGCACGAAATCGATATGGTTTATCTGGAACAGGTAGGCGCCAGGCCGGGGCAAGGCGTGGTGAGCATGTTCAGCTTTGGCAGATCGGTAGGGGCGGTTGAGGCTGCCGTCAGTGTGATGGGGTTGCCACTGACGTATGTATCACCACAAAAATGGAAACGGGCAGCAGGACTGCTACGGGCAGACAAGGACGCCAGCCGGGGCAGGGTGTTAGACCTGTATCCGTCAGCTGACGTGTTGAGGAAAAAAGATAATGGACGAGCCGACGCTGTGCTCATCGCACGCTACGGGAGCCAGAGCGCATGAAATTTCTATCCGCACGACAGGCGATACACGACGCTTATGCCACCAACCTGACCAGCAAAGGGTTTGAGATTAATCCGGTGAGTTTTCGTTCTTCAGGCAACACCCGTAAGCAGAGTAACGACAGCCGTATCTGTCATACGGTGGAGGCGGGGATTGTGATTGCCGCTGTGGAAGGTCTGGAAGAACCGTTCCGGTCATGGGCAAAGTGGGCGTATGGGCCGAGGACGCAGGAGTTTTTGCCGGAACAGAACCGGTTTTTTCGGTGGTTGGATGAGGATGTTGACCGGCGGTTGGGTGAGAGTGAGAGACAGTATCGGAATTCCACTCGGCAAAAAATCAAAGACGTGGTGGCATACAGTGTCATGGACTACAGGAGCTATATCATCAGCGAAAGACACCTGTATCCCGTCAGCCTGATTATTAATCGATGCAAAATTATCCGGCAAAACTGGAAGCGTGATTTTGAGCCATGGCACCAGCTCTATTGGCAGTTGTGTGATACCTATTTTGATCAGAACTGTTTGGCTTCGGTGGCTGAAGTTATTGGGAGGTTTCGGGGGGGGGTATGATCTGAGTAGTGAGGGTGGCAGTGGGTAATTGGGTGAGCATGGGGTGTTTGCATGGTATGTATAAGGATGGGGAGAGCTGGAGAGAAGCCAGCTCTTATCCGGTTTAGGCAAAAACTTCTCTGGTTTCACTTGTAATAAAATTTATGAATTCTTCTTCCCACTTCTTCATTCGCATTGTCTTTGGGTGAGGAGTTCGATAGGTTAGTTTAGGGAGATATTTGTGTGATAACCTGCAAAAATGCTTTTCTGACAATCCATCAATATCTTGAAAAGATATATTGTCAAATAGATTTTTTAAACGGTTATCATATTTGTGATTTGTATAGAACAAACATATATCTGGCTTGATTGTTTGTATTTCTGCATGGAGTAATGAATCAAATTTTGGAATTTCATTTAATACATCTCCCTTTGGCGCACCGCCATTTTGATCAAAGCGATTAATGTTTGACCAGGCACATGAGTGGGGTTCAATACCTATTACCCTTTCAATCTTTCTAAGTAGTCATGCATACGAAATCATATATTCCTGACCGACCCCATCAAAAACTCGCTTTACCTCTTTCTCAAAGCCTCTGAAATTCACAATTGATAATATATCGATCCATTCATATTTAGCCTTATCCCATAGAATCTCAATCAGGTTGAGCTCGGGAGAGTATGTGGGGAGAAATAAAACAATCATTTTTTTCTCAAGAATCCAGTCATCAATTCTTGCTCGGAACGCTTTACTGGTGTGAATGCTGGCATTATCAATAATGACCACAGTGTAACGATCATCTCCTCCGTACTCTGGAGCTGTCATCTGATAGGCAAAATAGTCGAAAATATCAATGACTGTCTTGCTATCAACTGATCCAATTACAGGGTAATAAAACAGTTCACAGGAACGGTTCATAAACCCCAGAACATTGATTCTTTTACTTTTTACTGAAGGTATACGGAGCTGTTTGCCTTTCTCCTGCCAGCCATAAGGTACGCAAGGCTCCTGACTAAACCCTGACTCGTCAAAATAGAACAAATTAATTAAACCTTTATCTTCAGCTTCTTGAGCATCTTTCAATGCTGCCTTACTACGCTGAAACTGCTCCTCATCTCTTTTATGCTTGCATGATTTACGGAGTCTTTTGTAAACCATCCCCAGCTTTTTTATTATTCTACCTATTGTCGTCTTTGATGCGGATTTGCCTGTTTCCTCTTCGATTTTGGATTGGACATATGATATACGGCGGGGTTCCTTAGCCACCAGTTCTTTAATGCGCAGTTCTTCTTCAGAATTGTAAATAGGTTTCTTCCCTCCGTCGTGTGTTTTGTATAGCCCTCGAATACCATAATCCTCCCAGTCATCAAGCCAGCGTGATACCGTCTGGTACTGAACCTCAAAGATATCGGCAATTTGAGCCATAGGAAAGCCACGAGAGCTGAGCAGTACAGCGTGTGCTCTTTCTCTGACATAGGGTGTTGGGCCATGACTCCTGGCGATCTGCAGGGTTTCTCTAATGGCCCCATCTGTGATAGGTAAAACGGTTTTCATTTTCGTTGAAGCAGTAACGCAGGTGTTGTTGGTGATAGCTGGAGTATAATCACTACACTGAGCGCTGCCGGTAGAATTGGAATAACTATTTTTAGTAACCGGACGGTCAAAAATATTCGATAGCTAATTTATAACTACTTAGTTACATTCCAGAAAGGAGAACTTCTATAATTTTCTCCAACATTAAAGTCTTCATAACAGGCAATTTGTGCATCCAGATCAGAGTATTTGGCTTCCCAGCCATATGTTTCTTGACCAATAATCGTAACTGCTCAAAATTGACTGGCAAATCAACCTCTACAGGTCAAAGAAAGTTATCCTGATCTTTCGTATATTTCACCGTATGCACCTGCCTGACTCACTATTCTCCAGTACAGACAATGAACAGTTGCGTTCATTCGTCAAAAACCTTCTCGACACGGTCGAGAAGCAATCTGTGCAAATTGAAAGGCAGCGCGTTCAGATCGAACAGCTGGTCGAAGAGAACGAACAGCTTCGAGCAGAAATTCGCCACCTGAAGAAGCACAAGGGCAAGCCTAAAATCAGGCCTAATGTCTCGGACAAGGGCGATGATCAGGAAGACAGCTCTTCTGCGGAAGACACTGATCAGGCTGCCGGGAAAAGTGACACTGATCGTCCGCCGAAAAGTAAACGACCACGATCACAAGAAGCCGGTGAAACCGCTGCACCACCAATGACTGTTGACCGAGAGGAAATCTGTTCAATCGCTGCTCCCGGTGAGAACTGGCGCTTCAAGTGCTATATCGACTTTTTCCATACTGAGCTGGACTTGCGTTTTGTCACTACTCGCTACAGGCGTGAGTATTACACAACTCCGGAAGGCGGGGTGTCAGCCCCGCTACCTGATCATGTGAAAGACCGTTTTGGCGACAACCTGAAAGCCCATCTGCTGGATTTTTATCATTCATGCAGTACGACACAGCCACTACTGCTATCTTGGCTGCACGACCATGGATGCTCAATATCAGAAGGTTCCCTGAGCAACATCCTGACGAAAGGCCATGATATTTTCCACCAGGAAAAAGAAGAATTGCTGGAAGCAGGGCTGACTTGCTCTGATTATCTCCAGGCCGACGACACAGGTGCTCGCCACCAAGGAAAAAACGGCTACTGCCTGTTTATCGGCAACCCTTATTTTTCCTACTTCCATAGCAGCGACAGTAAGAGCAGGATTAATTTCCTGGGCTGTCTGCAAGGGCAGCAGCGGCTTTATCTTCTCAACGACGTTGCCATTGACTACATGGAGAATCAGGTTGATGTGTCGAAGAAGTGGATCACTGCGCTATCCGAATGCGGCGAGAAGCGTTTCTCAACAGAAGAAGAGTGGGAGAGCTTCCTTAACAGCATTGGTTGTGCTGCCCCGCAACAAAGGCGCTGGGCGACAGAGGGTGTTTTAAAGGCCGCATTGATGCTCAATCATCGCCTTGAGAACCTGATTATCCATAGCGATGGAGCCCGGCAGTTTGATACAGCCTTTCAGCATTCGCTGTGTTGGTACCATGCGGGAAGAAACATGGACAAGCTGATACCGGCCAATGACCTGGAACGAGCCGCCCGTGACACCGTGCAGGATCAGTACTGGTGCCTCTACGACGACATTGAGGCCTACCAGAAAAAACCAACGGACAAGGAGAAACAGAAGCTCTACCAGGAGTTTGATCGTTGGGTAACACAGCGGGTTGACTACCCTGCCTTGCAGGCTGAGTTGGGCAAACTGATGGTTGTCAGGGAAGAGCTGTTATTGGTTCTTGAGTATCCGTGGCTGCCACTGCACAACAACCTGAGCGAGAGGCAGATCAGAGAGTATGTGAAACGGCGAAAGGTTAGCGGTGGTACCCGGAGTAAACTTGGGAGGAAATGCCGCGACACCTTTGCCAGTTTGAAAAAGACCTGTAAACAACACGGGGTGTCCTTTGCCAACTATCTCAGGGACAGGCTGACTGGAACCAATCTGATTCCGCAGCTGGGGCATCTCATCCTGAAGGCATCAGGCTATCAGGAAACGGTTCTTGCCAATGGAATATGAGCAGTTACCAATAATCATAAGTTTTATTTTTTGATCATAGTATGACTTTGGAGCCATAAGAAGCGGGCCGTGTAAGTTTTCATCACTAAACTTATCTGTGAAAGCAATTATTTGCTGTAATGATTCTTGGTAAGTGTTTTTTAGTATCTGATTCTGGTTAATCATTGTATATGCCTGAAAAATTTTCTTAATATCAAATTACAGCTTTGTAGTGTATACGGAATTACCCTTCGTCTAACGCTAAAATCAGATATCACCGAAAGCAGTTATCTGGATTTTTTGTTAGCAGCTGTACCATATTTCTTTTTAAGTCATTTGTGAAACCACCATAGTATGCTGGATGATATGTTCTGATAGAGGTTTCAGGTAAATCAGTAGATGATATTTTTGCTAGCTGCCTTGTGGTGAAGGAAGAACCAGAATTAGCTAATCGCATATCTGGGAAATGGAATTTTATGTCATGATCTCGGTTTGGGCCGGTGAAAAATAGGACAATATCAGGCTTGATTATTTCAACCTCATCACGTATGACTGGAAAATAATTTCTCTCAATGCTTCTTAGCTCTGGAGATACTCCTGTTGTACCAGCTCTTCCTATTTTAGATATATTGTTCCATATATAAGCTATTTCTTTTTCAGGATATATTTTTTTTAACTCTTTTTGAACATATCGAAAGGCTTTCCAAAAGGCACTCTTATTATAACCACCATAAAATTTTTGGCTCTTCCTCAATTTGAGTGGGTGATTTATTATATTCTGAAGCACTCAATGCAAGGATGCACCGATGCGTGATAAGCAACTCTATTCTCAAATACTGGGTATTGAGTCTCCTTGGTTCGTTTCTGAAGTTGAATTGTCATTACAGGATCAACAGGTTCGGGTATTCATTGAACACAATGGTAAAAAGGCCTGCAAATGCAGTGTTTGCGATAAGCCCTGCTCTGGCTACGACCACATCACTCAGAAGTGGCGTCATCTGGATACCTGTCAGTTTCAGACTATTCTAGTTGCCAGGGTTCCACGGACCCAGTGCCCTGAGCATAAGGTGTTAGCCATCAATGTGCCCTGGGCTGAATCTGACTCTCGATATACAGCTCTGTTTGAAGCCCTTGTTATTGACTGGCTAAAGGAGGCAACTACGAAGGCAGTTGCACGACAAATGAAGCTTGGTTGGAATGCCATAGACGGTATTCAGCAGCGTGCAGTGAAGAGAGGACTGGCTCGTCGTGATGCTAAGCCACCAAAACGAATCGCTGTTGATGAAACCTCATTTCAAAAGCATCATGAATACGTCACAGTGGTCACTGACCACGACCAAGGCGTTGTTATTCACGTTTCTGATGACCGTAAAAGTGACAGTCTCAACGAGTACTTTGACACACTGCCCTATGACCATAAAGAGGGGATCGAATGCGTGACGATGGACATGTCCAAGGCTTACATCAAGTCAGTCAGTGAGAATGTTCCAGACGCAGATCAGAAGATTGCATTTGATAAGTTTCACGTTGCTCAGTCTCTGGGTAAAGCTGTCAACAAGGTTCGGATAGAAGAGAACAAAGCCCTTGTAAACCAAGGTGTAGAGCTGCTTAAGGGGACTCGCTACGACTGGCTGACTAACCCTGAAAACATGTCTGAAGAGCAGTGGGATAACTTCGAACCACTGAGAAACTCGACACTTAAAACAGCTCGCGCCTGGGCCATCCGGCAAATGGCAATGAGCTTATGGAATTACAAGTCCAGAGCTTGGGCAATCAAGGCCTGGAAGAGGTGGCTATGCTGGGCGCAGAGATGTCGGCTTGAGCCCATAAAAGAAGTTGCCAGAACGGTCAAAGAGCACTTGTGGGGTATCATCAACGCTATTGTCCTTGAGGCTAATAACGGTCGAGCAGAGGGAGTGAACAGCAAGATTCAGAGTTTGAAGAATCGGGCTTGTGGCTTTCGAAACCGTGAAAGATATAAGACAGCGATCTACTTTCATCTTGGAGGCTTGGACTTGTACCCCACTGGCGTACATCGTTGAAAACTACCCACTTAAAACAGGGAAGAACCAAATTTTTCTTTAATGAAAAAATTATTATATTGAGTCATTCCTTTTTCTATAGATTTATGAATGCCTTGTTCTTCTCCCCATCCCTTTGTTTCCTGGCCAAAAATCATGATTTTTAGGTCGGCTTTATCTAGTTTTTGTGAATCAATATCGATTAAAAAAGGGTTGGCAAAATTATTCTTATGATCAAGGTTTTTAAATAATTCATTCCAGTATTTGGAATAAATGTCATACAGTTTTTTATTCATTCTTGTTTCCTTTTACTGCTGTTGATCCAAGCTGCTTAAGCCGCGTGCCGAAGGCACGCTGGGCGGAGGTGCACTTACTCCATATCAAGCGCATCTAACAGACTGTCAATTTTTGGGTATTCACCAGGCATTATAGAGTTAGATACTAATATTACTGATAAAGCATCTCTCACGTCACGTCGTTGCTCTTTGGGAATGTCTACTGTAACTGCTCAAAATTGACTGGCAAATCAACCTCTACAGGTCAAAGAAAGTTATCCTGATCTTTCGTATATTTCACCGTATGCACCTGCCTGACTCACTATTCTCCAGTACAGACAATGAACAGTTGCGTTCATTCGTCAAAAACCTTCTCGACACGGTCGAGAAGCAATCTGTGCAAATTGAAAGGCAGCGCGTTCAGATCGAACAGCTGGTCGAAGAGAACGAACAGCTTCGAGCAGAAATTCGCCACCTGAAGAAGCACAAGGGCAAGCCTAAAATCAGGCCTAATGTCTCGGACAAGGGCGATGATCAGGAAGACAGCTCTTCTGCGGAAGACACTGATCAGGCTGCCGGGAAAAGTGACACTGATCGTCCGCCGAAAAGTAAACGACCACGATCACAAGAAGCCGGTGAAACCGCTGCACCACCAATGACTGTTGACCGAGAGGAAATCTGTTCAATCGCTGCTCCCGGTGAGAACTGGCGCTTCAAGTGCTATATCGACTTTTTCCATACTGAGCTGGACTTGCGTTTTGTCACTACTCGCTACAGGCGTGAGTATTACACAACTCCGGAAGGCGGGGTGTCAGCCCCGCTACCTGATCATGTGAAAGACCGTTTTGGCGACAACCTGAAAGCCCATCTGCTGGATTTTTATCATTCATGCAGTACGACACAGCCACTACTGCTATCTTGGCTGCACGACCATGGATGCTCAATATCAGAAGGTTCCCTGAGCAACATCCTGACGAAAGGCCATGATATTTTCCACCAGGAAAAAGAAGAATTGCTGGAAGCAGGGCTGACTTGCTCTGATTATCTCCAGGCCGACGACACAGGTGCTCGCCACCAAGGAAAAAACGGCTACTGCCTGTTTATCGGCAACCCTTATTTTTCCTACTTCCATAGCAGCGACAGTAAGAGCAGGATTAATTTCCTGGGCTGTCTGCAAGGGCAGCAGCGGCTTTATCTTCTCAACGACGTTGCCATTGACTACATGGAGAATCAGGTTGATGTGTCGAAGAAGTGGATCACTGCGCTATCCGAATGCGGCGAGAAGCGTTTCTCAACAGAAGAAGAGTGGGAGAGCTTCCTTAACAGCATTGGTTGTGCTGCCCCGCAACAAAGGCGCTGGGCGACAGAGGGTGTTTTAAAGGCCGCATTGATGCTCAATCATCGCCTTGAGAACCTGATTATCCATAGCGATGGAGCCCGGCAGTTTGATACAGCCTTTCAGCATTCGCTGTGTTGGTACCATGCGGGAAGAAACATGGACAAGCTGATACCGGCCAATGACCTGGAACGAGCCGCCCGTGACACCGTGCAGGATCAGTACTGGTGCCTCTACGACGACATTGAGGCCTACCAGAAAAAACCAACGGACAAGGAGAAACAGAAGCTCTACCAGGAGTTTGATCGTTGGGTAACACAGCGGGTTGACTACCCTGCCTTGCAGGCTGAGTTGGGCAAACTGATGGTTGTCAGGGAAGAGCTGTTATTGGTTCTTGAGTATCCGTGGCTGCCACTGCACAACAACCTGAGCGAGAGGCAGATCAGAGAGTATGTGAAACGGCGAAAGGTTAGCGGTGGTACCCGGAGTAAACTTGGGAGGAAATGCCGCGACACCTTTGCCAGTTTGAAAAAGACCTGTAAACAACACGGGGTGTCCTTTGCCAACTATCTCAGGGACAGGCTGACTGGAACCAATCTGATTCCGCAGCTGGGGCATCTCATCCTGAAGGCATCAGGCTATCAGGAAACGGTTCTTGCCAATGGAATATGAGCAGTTACTGTCTACTAAACTTCTGAGAGATAAATCATTTAACAATGGTTCTACCTGAGATGGTGATAAGTCCCGGTTGTTTGATAAAATTTCTAAAAGATCATTAAGTTTGCATTTTACAATACTCATAATTGCCTCTATACAACAGTTAAATCAATATGATTTTCCAGTATCTCGGAATTTTTCAATTTCCGAAAATGAAGAACTTCTTGTTATTGTTCCGCCGTGAACTGCACAGTAATCAGTATTCCAAACCTTATTAAACCGCCTACTTCTGGTTTTGACTTTTACAACTCCACGATAAACAGACGGTTCAAAGGTTAGATCTGTAAGTATTTCAGATTCACTTTTCCCGCTAAAATCTTTTGTAGCCTCAATAGTCATTTTTATACATTGATTGACCGTAATTTGACCTAGTGAGCCATCACTTTCGAAGGCTGAAGCGTGTGAGGAAATCAATATAGTTGCGCAAACAGCGAGAGGTAATAACTTCATATTTACTTTTACAAATTAAAAAAGGTTAGTTTTCTGATTATACGGTTCCAAACTCCAGCGATGTCATAGAGCAAGTGTTTTCTATTGGTTAGGTGACTTGTTGTACAACTAACTTTTAGTATACGTACCAGTACACATAATGCTCAAAACCCGCCTTTCACAGAACAGGACACTATAATACTCAAAAATTTAAAATATTTTTAAGTAAAGTAAGGAAAGCCTGACTTATATCATTAAAAACACCAAGCTCTTGCCAACGATTACAAAATAAGCCATCATTTCCCACAATCACCAAAGCCTCACTCTTAACCGATGTGGGGCTTTTTTATTGCCCGAAATAGCCCTTATTCCCCACCATAGGCCGCTTATGCAAGACATCTCCGACAGACTGGATCGGATTGATGTAAAGCTCGACAAGTTAAGTGAAGCCGTCTCCCAACTTGCCCGTATCGAAGAACGCATTGCTCATCAAACTGAAGGCATGAATCAGCTGGATTCACGTCTGAACGATATGGAAACTCGCATTCGTGCCCTGGAACTGCAAAGCAGCTCCCGGGGCATCATCATTGCCCATATTGAACGGTTCGGCTGGATTCTGGTGACTTCGCTGGTGGGCGTTGGGGCTTATTTACTGAAGGAGTGAGTGATGAAGCCAAGGACGGCGACGAATTTTATTGTGATTCACTGTTCAGCGACCCGGGAAGATCAGGACTGTACTGTCGAAGATATAAGGCACTGGCATGTGGTCGAACGACACTGGGGCGATATTGGCTACCACTGGGTGATTGAACGCAGTGGCTTGGTGCAGCCGGGTCGCTCGCAGGACGTCATCGGCGCACATGTCAGAGGCCACAATCATGACAGCATAGGCATTTGTCTGGTGGGTGGGTTAAGCCAGGACAACCTGCCGGAAGACAATTTCACCCAGGAACAGATGCTCAGTCTGGAAATGCTGGTGAAGTCCCTGCAACTGCGGTATCCGTCTGCAAAGGTGGTGGGGCATTCGTTTTTCAACCCCTATAAATCCTGCCCGGTTTTCAGTGTGGAAGACTGGCTGGAGGAACTGTCATGAGCTGGGCAACAGCGATTCCACTGTTAGGCACCCTGATTGACCGGGTGCTTCCCGACAAAGCCAGGCAGGATCAGGCGAAACAGGAGCTGGCCAGCATGATTGTCAGCGGTGAACTGAATGAGCTGGCAGAACGTGCCGGAGTCATCAAAGCAGAAGCACAGGGCGATAGCTGGTTGCAGCGGTCATGGCGTCCTATTGTCATGCTGGTATTTACCGGGTTGATTGTTGCCCGCTGGCTGGGCTGGTCAGCACCGGATTTGTCTGAAGCGGTGGAGCTGAAACTGTTTTCTATTGTTCAGCTGGGTATTGGCGGTTACATCGCCAGCCGGGGGATTGAAAAGGTGGTGGATAAGGTCAGGAGATAAACAGGATGACAGCGAAAAAATACAAGCTGGTGGACAAGAAAGTCGGTGACCTGATCCCCTATGTGAACAATTCCCGGGTTCACGACGATGAACAGGTGATCCAGATTTGTTCTTCCATCAGGGAGTTCGGGTTCACCAATCCGGTGTTGATTGATGAGGATAACGGCATTATTGCCGGTCATGGCCGTTTAATGGCGGCGAAAAAACTTGAGCTGAAAACCGTTCCCTGCATCATTCTGGCGGGTTTGTCAGACGCTCAAAAGAAAGCCTATGTGATTGCGGATAATGCCATTGCCCTTAATTCCAGCTGGGATATGGATAAGCTGTCGCTGGAAGTCGAAGCCCTGCAGGCTGAGGACTTTGATCTGGAGGTGTTGGGGTTCAGGGATGATTTTCTGGTCTCCCTTTACGATGAACCGCCACAACCGGATGAGCAGGAAAAGCCGGAAGAACAGTACTCTGAAATCTTCAATATTATCGTGGAGTGTGACAGCGAAGACCATCAGCAGGCCATCTACGACGAACTGACCGGGAGGGGATACAAATGCCGAGTGCAAAGTTTGTAGTGGAGTCCAGGATAAAGCCTTCTTTCAGAACCGAGAAGGTGAAGGGGATGTTTGATATCAACTTCGATACGGTAAAGAAAGAATTTGATGTTGATATTCCCATTGAGGACAAACCGTGGAATATCGGCCTGATTGTCGGTGCCAGTGGCTCCGGGAAAACGACCATCGCCAAACAGGTGTTCAGCGACTATGAACTGTTCACCGGGTTTGACTGGTCAGATCGGGCAGTGGTAGATGATTTCAGCGAAGGGTTGAGCGCAAAGCACATCACGGAATCATTGAGCAAAGTGGGTTTCTCTTCACCGCCGGACTGGTTGAAGCCCTTTGCGGTGTTGTCCAATGGTCAGAAAATGCGGGCGGAACTGGCGAGGCTGATTCTGGAGTCCGACAAGCCGGTTATCTACGATGAGTTTACCAGTGTCGTTGATCGCAATGTTGCCAGGATCGGCAGTGCCGCTATCCAGAAATACATTCGCAAAGAGAATAAGCAGTTTATCGCTGTTAGTTGTCACTACGATATTATTGAATGGTTACAGCCGGACTGGGTGTATGACTGCAACAGTCACACCTTCAAACGGAGGCGTCTTCGACGACCCAAAATCATTGTCGATGTTCGCAAAGCGCAGCAATCCGAATGGGAAATATTCAGGCCGTTTCACTATCTGAGCAGTGTCCATAACCGTTCAGCTCATAAATACATTGCCGAGATTAATGGCGAGCCGGTTGGCTGGTGCAGCATCCTGCATTTTCCTCATCCAAGTAACCCCAAACTGAAACGGCTGCACCGAACCGTCGTGTTGCCGGATTATCAGGGGCTGGGTTTGGGCTTTCAGTTGCGCTGTTATATTTGTGAGCTGTACAGCAAGCAGGGGTTCAAAATCAACACCGTCACCACCTCACCGCCGCTGATCCATGCCATGAATAAATCACCGAAATGGAAAATGACCCGCAAGCCCGGGCGGGTCTCGAAACCGGCGACGTCTATTCTCTCCAAACACTCTTACGAGCGTTTGACCGCCTCGTTTCAATATGTAGGCGAGAAAAACGAAGGTTCCTGAGACCTTCTGTGCTTTGCGGGTACGAATGGGCGCAGAGTTGGGTTAGTGACAGACCTGAAAACGAGGTATACAACGGTATACACTTTGGCATTAAGCGGTTGATCTTCTGAAGAAAAAACCGGTTTTAAAATGGCGAAACAGGTATACATTTTGCCATCCCTGGCGAGTACGCTGTTACTGCCTTTCCAGCCATTGCTGAATAGTCAACGTTCTGGGAAAGCATTGATGCAGCCACTCATCAATCAGTCGTTCAACCAGCGTTCGGAACTGGTCTTCATCGGGAAAATCCCAGGGCTCAAATTTCGGATTCTGTTCACATAATGCAATCCAGAGTTGAGCCGCCAGCCTTTCAGAGAATTCATAATCAAAAACACCGGGAAAGCCTTCCGTATCATTTTTAGAATGTTCGACCTCGCTGATGATTTGGCTGTAACGACAAAGGTTCTGAATCAGTTCCAGTTCGCCATCACCAAACAGTTCAGCAGGTGTACGGGTCTGGTCGCTTAATTGTTTCAGCACACCGGCGCAGAAATAGTAGTGGGTAATCAGTTGAGCTTCATTATTCATCTTTTTAGTCTCCGTTGTTAATAATCGATAGCCAGCATAATGGTCAGCACCCGGACGGTTTTGCTTAAATCCGTGGCGTCCTCCGAGCCGTGTTCCATATCCGGGGCGTAATAATCAAACCTGGCGATGATCCATTCCTCTTCAAATTTGAAGCGGAAGAAATTATGCTCTCCATAGGGGTCGTTCTCCTCATTGAAGTGGTTAAATTCAGCAACCGCTTTCAGCAAACCGACTTTGTCCTCAATGGTGTGCTGCAGGTGGGCAGTCATCATGATTTCGTACCGGCACTGGATCAGGGCAAGGCTGTTTTTTTACCTCCAAACTGACCAGTGATTGTCGTACGGCATCATTCAACGTGGCTATTTCGTACATAAGTACATCCCATTCATTTTGTGTTTATCAGGGTTCGAGTGAGCTATATAGGGGGCTGGCGTCAGACTTGCGAGAAATAATCAGCAAACATTGAACAGGCGTTCAGGATGACAGCCCATGGCATTACTCTCTCAAGCGGAATTTGCCAGACAGCAAGGCTTTACCCGTGGCTATGTCACCAAGCTGATCAAGAAAGGGATCGTTAAGCTGAAGAACGGTAAGGTGGATTCTGAACAGGCGATTCAGTCCATGAAAGCTCATGCTGATCCGGTGGCTTTGGTTCGGCCTGACAAATCCCAACCATTGACGCCGGAACAGAATGGGACAGTCGATTTCGTCACTGCCCGAACCATGCGGGAAGCGTTTCGGGCGAAGATGGCGAAGCTGGAGTATGAACAGAAAAACGGTCAGTTGACCGATGCCGCACAAGTCAGAAGTGATGCGTTTAAAGCAGGAAAAATGGTCAGGGACGGGCTGCTTGCGCTCCCTGACCGTTTAGCTGACTTGCTGGCGGCAGAGAGTGACCCGGCAACCGTCAGAAAGACCCTTTTAGATGAGCTGGAAGCAGTGTTGAATAAGTTAGGAGGATAGCCTTTAATTCAGTCGTTTATGAGCATTCCTGTAGGCTTCACTTCGTTCCCGCTTGCCTACGCTGATGACAAAAACCACAACAATGTCATCCTGAACTTGATAAACAAGCCTGTAGCCTGAATTTCTCAGCTTGATTTTATAGCAATCCGGTTGGCCTGAGAGTTTGTCTTTTGGGACTCTGGGAGTAGTCAGGCGTTCCCGAAGCTTGTTTTTAAACTGCTCCTGAATAGTGGAATTTAATTTTTTCCATTCTTTTAAAGCTTTTTTGGAAAAGTCCAGCTCATAGCTCATCAATATTTACCCGAACCCGTTCGTCATTTTTACGTTCTTCAACGATGGCAGACAGCTCCAAGTCGTCCAGAGCATCCATCATGGCTTCATAGACTTTAGCGGGAACGGCGTAGAACACCGGTTCATTACGATTCAGGATAGCGACAGTTTCACCATTAGCTTCTTTGATGACCCCCATGGGGTTCTTTTTCAGCTCAGAAATACCGGCACTGACATCGGCAAGGATGGGGTGTATTGATGCCATTACATAACTCCTTATCTGTACGTTTAATTGACCTAATAATAGACCTGTTAATAGTGCTAATCAAACTTCCTGCTTGTTACCACTCATATTATGACAGTGCAAACCTGCAAAACTAGCCCATACCTTCATGGTTTCCTCGCAGGTCTGAAACCCGATACCCGACTGACGGTTTCCGAATGGGCGGATCAGAAACGGATTCTCCCTGTCAAAGCCGCCAAGGAAGCTGGTCACTGGCGTACCTCAAGAACGCCATATCTCAAAGAAATCATGGATGCACTGTCGCCGTCATCGCCCATTGAGAAAGTGGTGTTTATGAAAGGGGCTCAGGTAGGCGGTACCGAGTGCGGTAATAACTGGCTGGGTTATGTTATCGACCATGTGCCAGCCCCGATGATGTATGTTCTGCCAACCCTTGATCTGGCCAAGCGCACCTCAAAACAGCGCATCGCCCCCATGATCGAGGAAATGCCGGTACTGCGGGACAAGGTCAAAGACCCTCGCAGTCGGGACAGTGGCAACACTCTGTTGTCTAAAGAGTTCCCCGGCGGGGTGCTGATTTTTACGGGGGCTAACAGTGGAGCCGGTTTGCGTTCCATGCCTGCCCGTTTTGAATGCAGGCAGTGCGGTCACAAACATTACGAGAAAGATAAACCCCGCTTGCTGACCGAGGGTAAATGGGTTGCCGGAACCGGTGAAAAAAGCAACAAGGTGGCGGGTTTTCATCTGAGTTCGCTCTACAGTCCTAACGGCTGGTACAGCTGGCAAAATGCGGTTGAGGATTTTCTGGCAGCACAGAAAAAACCGCTACAGATGAAAGACTGGACCAACACGGTGCTGGGGGAAACCTGGCAGGACAAAGGTGAAACCGTCGAGCATGAATTGCTCTATCAGCGTCGTGAATATTATCCGGCTGAAGTCCCATGGTGGGTCGAGGTGATCACCATTGGTTGTGATGTTCAGGATGACCGGATTGAGTTTGAGGTGACAGGCTGGGGAGCCGGTGAGGAAAGCTGGGGAATAGACTATGTTCGCCTTTATGGTGATCTTTCCAAGCCGGGTATCTGGACGGCATTAGGCGACATGCTGCGTAAAACCTATACCCGGCAAGATGGTATCACACTCAATGCAGCGCAGGTGTGCATCGACAGTGGCGGTCACTTCACTGATGAGGTCTACACCTTTTGCAGACGACAGGGGGCGAACTGGGCGATTCCGGTTAAAGGCAGCTCCATTGCCGGTAAACCCATTGCTACCTTTCCCAAGACCAGGAATAAAAAAGGCGTCTACCTGACCCTTGTCGGCAGTGATACCGCCAAGGAACTGCTCTACCAGCGATTCCGCATTCTGGAACCGGGCAATGGTTATTGCCACTGGTCTGTCAGTGACTGTTTTGATGAAGACTATTTCCGGCAGATCACCGCTGAAGAAAAGATCAGGAAGTATAAAAACGGTGTGCCGTATTTCCAGTGGGACGCAAAAGGCCGAAGAAACGAAGCTCTGGATTGCCGGGTCTACTCCCTCACGGCGATACGCATATTGCAGCAGCACAAAGGCATCGATTTAAACCGTCTGGCGTCCTTGCGTGAACCGCCAGAGGACAATCAGGTCATCAACCCTGAAGATGCCATCGTGCAAAAACCTGTTGTCCAGCGACCCGCCAGAAGAACCATCAAAAGCACTTACCTGAACGGATAGCCTTTAAACATCACGGCACTATTTAAGAGTAAACTGGAAAAAGTTACAGCAAACTCAATTAGGCAGGTTGGTATTATATTTTTATTCGATTTTTTCAAAGTTTTCGAATACACACCCGTTTTTCATAGCATCGATTTGTAGTTTAATTTGAATGTTTTTAAGGTTAGGAAGGGATAATTCTATTAGCTCTGTCGCTGGATTGTTTCTTTCAAGAATGTATAAGTAATTTCTCATTAATAATAACAATGAACGTAGTTGATCTTCAGGAATTGGCTCTAATAAAGCCAAATATACTCGCTCTTCAATGTTTTCAGAAGTATTCACTGCAAGCCATTCTAAGATATTAATCTCAGCAGTGTCAGCACAGCTACATTGATCTTGATTGCACATTTGACAAACACTGTAGGAATAGGGGCAGTATGAAACAACTAAAAAAATAAAAAAATGTATATAAACAGACTTTGCCATTATCCATATCTCCTCGCTTCTATAAAAATCAAAAGAGTATAAGCCATGATTACCAACGAAGAATATCAGGCCCTGAAACGGGCGGTTTTGCTGCGTGATACCAAAACCATTGAGTTTGAAGGACGCAGAATCGAGTACTCCAGCTTCAGTGAAATGGAACGCCGTCTTCAGGCCATTGAACGGGAAATCAGCAAACAGAAAAAACGACCCAGGCAGTACGGTCTGTATTCCAACAAGGGAGTCTGATGGATGAAGCTAATCCGTCAACTAAAACGACTGCTGCCCTTCAAAAATGCCGCTTATACCGCTGCGGGCAATGGCAGGCGGGCAAAGAACTGGTATGCGCCCAACCTGTCACCCAATGACACCCTGAAAGCCGACCTTGGCAAGTTGCAAGCCCGTTCAAGGGCAGCCATTAGAAATGATCCCTGGGCAGCCAGTGGCATTACCAAACTGGTCAGTAACGTGATCGGCAAAGGCATTACGCCCAAGTCATTGATTGAAAATGACCGGCTACGGATTCAGGTGCAGGACTTGTTTGTTGAGTGGTCAGCGGAAAGTGATGCGGACGGACTGTTAAGTTTTACCGGCCAGCAGTCATTGATTACCCGATCCATGTTCGAGGCGGGAGAGTGCTTTGTTCGTCTGCGTCCTCGCAGGCTGGAGGACGGTTTATCGGTGCCGCTTCAGTTGCAGGTGCTGGAGTCTGAATTTGTTCCCATTCATTACAACCAGACCCTTCCCTGCGGCAACGTTATAAAGGGCGGCATTGAATTTAATCGTTTGGGTCAGCGGGTGGCGTACTGGATGCACCGGGAACATCCGGCAGAGTTCAGTTTTGACAGCAGCAAACTGGCACGAATCCCGGCTGATGATGTGTTGCATGTTTTTGAAGCCTTGCGCCCCGGATAGTTGCGAGGGCAACCGTTGCTGACACAAGTGCTGGACGCTACCAATATTGATGTTCGTATCAATAGCCGGGGTGGGATGGTGTTCGAGGGCATTGCTATCTACAACGTGCTGCGAGCCCATAAAGCGGACATTCATGTCAACATCGATGGTCTGGCGGCCAGTATTGCCAGTGTGATTGCCATGGCAGGCGATACCGTCAGCATGGCTGAAAATTCAATGATGATGATCCATAACCCTTATGGCTGGGCAATGGGTGATGCCGATGAAATGCGTAAAACCGCTGACGTGATGGACAAGGTAACAGACAGTATTGCGGTGTCGTACACTGCCCGAACCGGCAAAACTGTGGAAGAAATGAAAGCCATGATGGATGAGGAAATCTGGTTTTCAGCAGCGGAAGCGTTGGAGTTGGGTCTGGTCGACGGAATCGACAGCCCGGTACAGGCAGCTGCCAATATTTCACTGCTAGCCGGTACGGTACTCGGTAAGGATGCCTCTGACGTTTATACCCAGCTTGACCCGGCTGCCAGTGATGGAACAGAGGTCGCCGCTGGCATTTTGTACGCCGACAAAATCACCGATTCAGAACCGGGAAGGGGAGTTGTTATCACCCGCTTGGCGGAAGTGGTTGAAAGCTTGCTGGTTTTCCCTGATGGCGCAACGGATGAGGAAAAGGCAGCAGCGATCAAACAACTCGCCGCACAGGACATCATCCTGCGTAGCTAAAACAGTGACGACTATAACAATCCATCCGTTATCAGGGAGATAACACCATGTTCGATATTTTCAGCAATGACGCTTTCAGTCTTACCAGCCTGACCGCCACCATCAACGAAATGGACTACAAGCCCATGCGCCTGGGCGAGTTGGGACTGTTTCAGGAAAGTGGCATCGATGTTCGTGGTGAATCCGTCAAAGTACGTCGCAAGGTGGAAAAGGCATTGGGAGCGGAAATGTATACTGGCCTGCGGGCATTGTGCGGTGCTGACTTCTTCGATTCACTGGTTGGGCATGAAAAGGTCGAAAAAGCCTATGAGCGTTATCAGGACGGTGCCATGCTCCGTGATGATGTTCGCAGTGGTTTCCAGTTTGGCAATATTCACTGGGAAGAGTACCGGGGCAGTGTTGAAGACAAGGAATTTATCGCTGCCGATGAAGCCTACCTTTACCCGGAAGGCACTGGCATTTTCCGTACATGGTTTGCTCCCGCTGACTTTGTGGAAACCGTGAATACCATTGGCTTGCCTCGTTATGCCAAGCAAAAGCCGCTGGACTTTGACAAGGGTATCCAGATTCATACCCAGTCTAACCCGCTGCCCATCAACCTGCGTCCAAGAGCCGTTATTAAACTGAAAATGTCGTAAATGGCCGGGCGAGTCTTTGGGCTTGCCCGCTATCTCACCCTCCCGCTATCTCATCATCCCGCATTGGGAACCCTAACCATGACTGATCAGTTTGCAGCTTTGCATCATCAAGGCTTAGCGGTATTTGGGCAATCCATTACGGTCAGCAATCCGGATGGTGAATCCTTCACAACCAGGGGCATGTTCAAAAAAGAGCTGATTCCCTCCGGACAATTTGAGAACACTCTGCAAAGCCTGAATGTTTTGCTGTTAACCAGCAGCCAGCCGGTTAAACGAGGATATATCATCGATCAGGCATGGGTTATTGACCGGAAAATACAGGACGACGGTCAGTTAACGACATGGACGCTTTATGAATATTTACCTTGATCTGGATGGTGAGATTGACCCGCTGATCGCCGGGTTAAAAGGCTCACCCGATAAAGTCTCCAAAGCCACCAAACGGGCATTAGGTAAGCTGGCGAAATTTGCCGAGCGTAATGTTTTAAGGGAGGTATCCCGACAGGTTGGGGTCACCGCAAAATTAATAAAAGAGCTGGGCAGGGTTCGGGCATCCCTGAAAAAAGCTACCAACCGGGATACAGGGGAGTATGAACTGGTGGTGTGGCTGGGCATCTTTGATATTCCGGCTCATAAACTGGGTACTCCCCGGCAGACCAGGGCAGGAGTCCGAACCGGCAAGCATTTCTGGCAGGGAGCGTTTCTGTTCCAGCCAGTCAACGCTCCGAAAGCCATGGTGTTCAAGCGTGCGGTTAACTGGAAGCATAAACAACAGCGGTCAAGAAAATCAGGGCGGTTGATGTGGATCGGCTTGCCCATCGAAAAACAGTCCCTTCCCATCTATCAACAGGCAGAAACGGCGCTGGCAAACATGGAGCCATTGCTGCTTGAACGGTTTTCAACATTGCTACAACAAGAGCTGAACTATGCCTTCAACATCGAATCCCGATGAACAGATCATCAAAGCCCTTGTCGCCAAACTGGAAGAGAGTCGTTTTCCGGTATTGCTTGGCTATTCCATCGCTGACCTTCCAGAGATAGAGCCCCCAGCCATTCTGGTACAGCTGGACAGTATCCGGGAACAGGAACGGCAGGGTAAACGGGCAAAGTATCGGCTGGAATTAACGGTCAGCGGCGTTTACCGGACGCAGCCTGATACAACTTATCAGCTGATGACCATTGTCCGAACGATCCGGTCACTGCTCAATAGCGCCCACTTTGAAGGTGTCCGGAAAATCAGCTTCTCAGAGACTCAGTTCGATATCGCTCCCAACAACGGGCAGCTCTCGTTTGCAGATATGTCTGTGAACCTTGAAGCCATCTTCTAAATCACTCCAACAACCCATCCCAAAAATAAATCTAACAGGAGATTTCCTATGTCCACAATCGACCGCAGTTTCATTGGTGCCGGTTCCATCCACCTGCAACCCTACGACCAGTCAGCACCACTGCTGCCTATTGGCAATGTCAGCGAGTTTACCTTCAGCTTTGAAGAAGACCGCAAAGAGCTGAAGAACTATCTGGGAGGCGGTGGTAACCGCAATGTACTCAGCCGGGTGTCCAGTGTTACGGCAAGCATTGTCGCTAATGACTTTACCGCATCGAATATTTCCCTTGCCCTGCGGGGTAGTGTCACCGCAGCCACCACAACTCCAATCACTGGTGAACTGTTACCCAGTCACGGGGTGGAGGATGAACTGATCCCGTTTAACCATCTGCCGGACTTGAAGCAATCGGTCACCATCAAAGACAGTACGGATACCGAACTGGTGGTGGGTGTGGATTATGAATTAGCAAAATCTGGTATCAAGGTGCTGGTGAATAGTGGCATTGATAATAAAGGTGTAAAAGTCAGTTACACGCCCATTGCCTCTAATATGGTGCAGGTATTAGTGGAAAGTGGTCGTGAGTTTGTGCTGTTTATGGAAGGGCTGAACGATGCCCAGGAGGGCTTGCCCTTTAATATCCGGGTGCATCGGGTGAAGTTCTCTCCAGCCCAGAACCTTGGCTTCATCTCGGATGATTTTGCCAGCCTCAGTTTACAGATAGATGTGCTGGCAGACCCGAGTATTAGCGGGAACGGGTTGAGTCCGTTTATGCAGATTGATCTGGCAACGTAAGTCAGGGGTTCAGAGGAAGGGCATGTTCTGTAAGTATTTCCTGATAGCAGCAAAAACCATGCTCTTGTAAGTACATTTCAATGGCAGATACAACAAGATCAGTAGCAAGATCCAGCTCGCAATGTGAATAGATGTCGTAAAGCCATTTACCGAAGTTAGAGTCGTTATAAATCATAATCAATAAGGTTTGTAACAATAGCTGGCTCCTTCCACCAAGTGCTGTCAGGTATCCGACTAAGTAATCAATTTCTTCTGGCGTCAGCATTACCACACCTCAACGGCTAAAGCTTAAGGCACATTATGGGATCAGTTAAAGAATCCGCCTTACGGTTAGTACTTGAGCCGAGAGACACCCTCTCTCGCCCGGTTCAGCAATCGGCTAAATCGCTGGAAAAGCTACGTAAGAAAACCCATGAGCTGAAACAGCAACTTAGCACCCTTGAACAACAGGACAAGTTGTTATCCGCTTTTCAGCAGCAGAAAAAGACCGTTCAGGCATCGGGGCAGGCGTATAAACAGGCTGAAGAGAAGGTCGAGCAGTTAGCTCGGGAATATCAAAAGACTGCCAAGCCCACCAAGGCGATGCAGCGGTCACTGGACAATGCCCGTAAGTCGGTCATTGCGGCAAACCAGGCCTATCAAAAACAGCGGGGGAAATTAGCTGAGCTGCGTGGTTCTCTGGAGAAAGCCGGATTATCGAACCGTAAGATTGCCCAGCAGCAGAACCGGCTACAAAGAGAACTGAAACAAACATCAGCGGCTTACCAAAAGCTAACAGCGAAAAGCCAACAAGCCCAGCGCACTCTACGGCGAAACCCGTTTAAGAAGGTCGCCAGTGATGCCAGCCTTGCCTCAAAAGGCATTAATGGTCTGGCAGGTCGATTCACGGCACTGGTATCCGCTGGTGCTGGTTTGTACGCCATCAAGCGTGCCATGCAGGGTGTTCTGGGAGCCGGGGATCAGTTTGAAAGGCTGGAAGTTCAGCTTACCGCCATTATGGGCAGCATCGAGGAAGGCAACCGGGCGGTTGAATGGATCAAGGACTTCACCTCTAAAACCCCACTGGAGTTACAGCAGGTTGCTGACTCCTTTACTGCCCTGAAAAACTTCGGGCTTGACCCCAAGGATGGCACGCTTCAGGCCATTGTGGATCAGACCTCCAAACTCGGCGGAGGGATGGAGCGCCTGAACGGGATGACTCTTGCGTTAGGTCAGGCGTGGGCAAAGCAAAAACTGCAAGGGGAGGAAATTCTACAGCTGGTTGAGCGTGGCGTTCCGGTTTGGAGCCTGCTGGAAAAGGTAACGGGCAATAATACTCAGGAGCTACAGAAACTATCCAGTGCCGGGAAACTTGGCAGGGAAACCATCAAGCTACTGATTGAAGAGATCGGTAAATCCAGTGAAGGAGCTGCTGCCGCTAATATGAGCCTGCTGTCAGGCTTGATGGCGAATATGTCCGATGAGTGGCTGAAGTTTAAAGGACAGATTGCCGATTCCGGCTGGCTGGATTACGTCAAAGGTCAGTTAAAAAGCTTTGCCATCAGCATTCAGGAATTAACGGACAACGGCAAGTTAGAACAAGTAGCAAAAGCCATCAGCGATGGCTTTATCAGCATGGCAGAAAGTATTAAGGCTTCACTGTCTGGCGTGACCATTGAAGGGTTTGTTTCCGGGATAAAAGACGGTTTTCGTACAGTCAGTAACGCACTGAGCGATGCCCGGTCAGCGTTTGAGATAACCAGCTCCACCGTCAAACTGTTCTTTAATGGCTTTATGGTGGGGGTGAACGGTTTTGGTGCTGTGGTGACTGCGACCTTTGCTTCCATTACCAGCGGTTTGTCCAGCCTGTTTAAAGCGGTCAATGCCGATGAAATGGCCGCAAAAACCGCAGCCATTACCGCCACGCTGGATGCCATGAGCAATGACTTCACAGCGAAGGTCAAGCAGGACGCTTCCGATGTTAATGATGCCTTGTCGGATATAGGCGACAGCCTTGTCAGAAATAACGAACAGTCCCAGCAAAAAGTCCGGCAGCATAACAAAAAGACCATTGACCAATTGCTGGATAATTACCAACAGGTCAAACCTGCCGTTCTCGAGTTTAGCCCGGATATTTCATAAAAAGAGGCAAGTTCCGCCCAATCACTTGATATAATTGGGTCGACCAAAAAAATGCTTCGGAAGAAGCAAACCGGAACTTGCCATGAACAAATTTACACAAGAACAGCTTCGTTTTCACCCCTCCAACGGAAAAACTATCCGGGCAGACTTCAATGGCGGAGAATTATCCTCTGATTTTGGCGCCCTGATGCTACGTGAAACAATGCTTCACAGCGGTATCATATCCAGGCTGACTGACGGCATTGACGATAAACGTCATCAATCCTACATCGACCACACCCTGCAAGAACTCATTGCCCAAAGAGTTCTGCAAATGGCCTGTGGTTATGAAGATGCAAACGACAGCAACCATCTGCGTAAAGACCCAATCTTTAAGCTTGCCAATGGAAGAAACCCACTGGACGATGATAACCATCTGGCTTCCGCTCCAACGTATACAAGGCTTGGTCAGTCCATGACCAAACGGGATATTTATAATATGACCAAAGCACTGGCTGATCACTTCATCAGCAGTTATGAATACCCGCCATTAGCCATCATTATCGACCTGGATCATACGCCTGCTATCACCCATGGCGGCCAGCAGATGAACCTGTTCAACGCCAAATATCAAGACTACTGTTACTTGCCCTTAATGATCTTTGAGGGGCTCAGCGGCAAGCTGATCACTTCGATCCTGCGTCCTGGAAAAACACCCACAGGCCGAGAGAATGCAGCTATTCTCCAGCGCCTCATTAAGCTGATCCGTACAAGATGGCCGAAAACCCATTTACTGGTTCGTGGGGATAGCCACTTTGCCCAACCAGAGTTAATGCAGGTTGTTCAGGATGACCCTCACTCCGACTACGTGCTGGGAAAAGGCGCAGGACACAAGACGGCCTTGCGACCTAAAGCCAAAGAGTTGCTGGATGAAGCGCGGAAAGCTCTCGACGTTAAAACCGGGCTGGCAAAACTGAACAACATGCCAGAGCCTGAGCGACTCAGGCTCTACGGAGAAACGGACTATCAGGCAAAAAGCTGGAAAGGGCTGGACACCCGGATAATCTATAAGGCAGAGGTCAACCAGAAAGGCGACAATCCCCGCTTTATTGTGACTTCGATGATGGAGGCTTCCCCCGAGGAAATATATGAAGACCTTTATTGTCCCAGAGGGCAGGATGAGAACTTCATTAAGCATCTGAAAAGTGATTTGTCCGGTGATCGCTTGTCAGATCAAGGCTTTCTGGCAAATCACCTGAGAATGTTTTACGCCTGCGCTGCTTATGTTCTTCACTATGAGCTGAGAACCAAGGCACTGAAAGGTACGGAGCTGGAAAAGGCACAGCCATCAACCGTGATCACAAAACTTTGTAAGGTCGCGGTTAAAGTGGTTGAGTATAAAGACCGAATCAAACTTCACTTGCCCCGCAGCTGTCCAATAAAAGGGCTTTTGCAGCATATAACCGAAGTCTTTTATTCAATGCCGCTGCCTCGACCGGGATAGTCAGCTTCATAAACTCAATCAGAATAAAATAGCGACCAACAGAAAGAGTGTTGGGGAATTCTGTTGTCCTGAAAAAGCAGGTGCTGATCAAAAAACATCCGAATTAATGGTGAGTTCGGGTTGTAATACCTTTTTCATGGACAGTAGAGCAACAGACCTCCGAAAAAATCAGAA
Source organism: Endozoicomonas gorgoniicola (assembly GCF_025562715.2). Classification (NCBI taxonomy): domain Bacteria; kingdom Pseudomonadati; phylum Pseudomonadota; class Gammaproteobacteria; order Oceanospirillales; family Endozoicomonadaceae; genus Endozoicomonas; species Endozoicomonas gorgoniicola. Next base: position 2,562,850 of record NZ_JAPFCC010000001.1, on the reverse strand, counting down.
TGGGATGTTTTTTCCGGAACTTGTTGCTCATTTATGAAATATTCGGGTTAGAGAATTATAAGTACTAACGTTTTGTATTTTTTGATGCCGAAATAGGTTAAGCAACCGCTTCATCTACCAGAAAAAAGCGGTTGCCATGCTCACTTCAGATCAGAAAGTAATCCTTCGCGAGCTTTCTTTATATACGACATTTCTTGCAAAAGCGCTATCACCACTTGCGGCACCGACGTTCTGTGAGTTACTTCTGGGTGGCATGCTTTCTGGCGAAGGCTTTGTTACACAGGCTCTCCGACGATCCACTACGAGAATTTCTGGAACAGCTACCATCATTGGGTCTCTCAAGGTAAGTGGCGTTGGCGAAACCTGGCGCATCGTCTGATATTGCTGGTCAGTTCTAAAGTGCCTGACGGTCAGACCATTCCCCTGATTCTTGACGACCTGACACTCGAACGTTGCTCTGACAAAGCACCGGCATGCCGAATACATCACCAACACAGCAAGAAAAAGAACCGGTGTACTTATCTTCTTGGTCAATGCTGGGTCTTTCTGGCTATTCCTTTCCAGAGACCATCAGACAAGGTGCATACTGCGGTTCCAGTGATGGCATTTCCATCACCTAAATCAGGCAATATCAGTAAACTTAAAATTGCAAAGGCGATGCTGAAATCTGTACGGCAGACTCTTCAGGGGCGAGCTTTGCGGCTACTCACTGACTGCTGGTTTATGAATCACACCATGATGCAGCCCGCGCTTGAGCTTGGGTATGAGGTCATTGGTCATATACCCAAAAACCGGGCACTTTATGCGCTTCCAGTCGATGCACTTCCTCCCTCTCCTTTCAAAAGGAAAGGCCGCAGGCGTAAGTATGGTGTCAAAATGACACCTGAGGAAGTAGAGAAATTACCAGAGACCAAGATGACTCTCTGGCTTTACAGAAAGAACCGGACTGTCTCTTTCCGTTCCTGTATTTGCCGGGCTCGTTTTTTGAAAGGCCGTATTGTCCGAGTCGTCTGGAGTCGTTTTGAAAACGACAAGGGAGAAACAGAAACCAAACTATTTCTGTCCACCAACCCTGACCTGAAAGCCGATGAAGTGCTATTAGCCTACTCGCTCAGGTGGCCTATAGAGCCTATGTTCCAGCAACTGAAACACGAGTTTGGATGCAAGCATTTATGGCAGCAGAAACTCAGAACGCTGTTACGATGGATGCACATTAAAATGGCAGGGTATGCGCTGTTGCAATTGCTGACCATTTGTCAAAATCCAGCGGCTATTGCCCTGGCCAAAACTGCCTGGAGGCATCCCGATACTGTCACGGCCGGAATGCTTAGGCGCGCGCTGTTTTGGATTATTCCGCAGTTTCGAATTCGTGGCTGCTGGAACCGATATGAGCAAAAATTAGAGCTGAGATTGCCGGATAAAAACGAACGTTCGGATAGTTTTTTGGAAAAAGCGGCATAAATGAACTCAGAACCAATGATTTAAACGGTTCAGGCAGGTTTAAATTATGCGCCTGACGGGGTTGGCTGCGCCGACGCTAAATATTTTACCGAACGCTCATGTTTTAAGAACTCTAAATCTGAGCAGAAAGTACCCATCTCCACTGAATGTCTTGAAATCATAGAGCGGCAGCCACGCTTTGAGGGCGAGGACAGGATTTTTCCGTACAAGGCCAAGTCTGTTGCTGTCCGGTTTTCAGATGTCACGAAAGAGCTGGGGTTTCCTGACCTCCGTTTTCACTCCTTCCGACATGAAGGCATCTCCCGGCTTTTCGAACAAAAAATGTCCATTCCTGAGGTCGCAATTCGCAGCGGCCATAAAACCTGGGAACACCTGCGGCGTTATACTCACCTGTTACATAATGAACCACCGGATTTGTGGTCGCAGTGCAAGAGAGTTGAGAATCAGTACTGGGCAGAGAATGAGTTGGTGAACAGGCAGTTGCTGAAGGCTTCGATGTCACTTTCGTGGGACAATGTGTAGGCAATGCTATAAAAAGGAGAATTTGAGAAAAATCGGCTATGATCCCCGCCAATGTGCAGTGAGGGACGAATGATGCTTGAGTACACAAATCGTGCTGGAAAAACGTATTATCTGAGAAAATCCGTGACCAAAACAGGGAAACCACGGTATTTTTTTTCCCAGAAGATAGAAGGCAAAGGTGAACCTGTAGAGCTTCTGCCTGAAGGTCGTGAGATATATGAGCGAGTTGAAGATGGACAGGTCTTTTTGAGAAAACATCAAACAAAGCATTTTCTGGAAGAAGAAACTGTATTGATCGAAAGTCTACTGGCTACCAAACCTATGCCTTTTCGATATCTGTATCAGGAGAATGGCAAGTACCTGACCATCTATGAAACCAACCTGGCTTCCGCCTTGTGCAACGGTGGCAATGACCTTATGTCTCATTCGATTTTCAAAAAAACGGAAGATGTGGCTGCACAACTGGTTAGTACTGGGGGCTTCACGGCAGTACTTCGATTCTATCGTGATGACCCTGAAAGCAAACAGTGTACAGTAGAAAGGTTTTGCTTTCTGGGCAGAATTGATGACTGGATTTGTATCAATGGATCGGATTCCTTTAAAAAGCTGGCTGAAAAATACATCAGGCTATTAGGTACGGATGAATTCTATAATCCCCTGTACGGCTAACTGACTTTTAAAAACCGGAAGTGAACTTAATGAGATTTGAACCCAAAGCTGCCGAAGTTATAGCTGCTTTTTCCCTGTAGAACCTCCATCTAATCTTCTCTCGACCCTGAAACGCCCAATAGTATAAGGGCAGTTGCAGTGCTGAGTACTATAGTCGACAATGAGTTGCCTTGTGCAGGCAGTAAAACTTTCACTGTGACACAGTTATTTTGTAATAAATCAGGTTACTATGGTAAAAATTAATTTTACAGGAGTATGCCATGCAGCCGGTCTCTGACGACAAGCAGCTGACCCACCTCAGGATCGAGGGCTTCAAATCAATACGTTCGTGCGATTTGGAATTAGGCTCCCTGAATGTTTTGATAGGTGCAAATGGCGCAGGCAAGACCAACTTTATCAGTTTTTTTCGTCTTATTGGTCAGATTCTTGCTGGTAATCTGCAAAGAACGGTGGGCAAACAGGGAGGTCCCGATGCCCTGTTAAGACACGGACGTAAAATTACCCGGTCATTTGTGTCTGAGCTGTATTTTGGTGACAAGGTATACACGCTGGAGCTAGAGCCTACGGCCGATAACCGGATGATGTTTCAGCATGAGTCCCTGGCCGCCGGGGGGCATATCAGCAATGCGGGGCATTTCGAAAGTTATGTTGGTCAACATGTGACGGATGGTACTGAACAGTCCGTATGTCATGCTATTACTAACTGGCGGGTATACCACTTCCACGACACAAGTGAGACCGCTCTTGTAAAACAGTCCAGCCAGATTAACGATAATGAATACCTGCGTCAGGATGCACGTAATCTTGCTGCCTATTTGTTGCGTCTAAAACAGAACCATCCGGCACACTACAAAAAAATTGTACGGACTATTCAGCTGGTTGCCCCTTTTTTTGGAGACTTTCATCTTCGGCCAACACCGCATAATGTTGATCAAATAGAGCTGGAGTGGACAGAGATAGGCATGGATATACCACTTAAAGCCCATGCGCTTTCGGATGGTACTTTGCGTTTTATTTGTTTGGCGACGGTATTAAATCAGCCTGAAAAGTTTATGCCCAGTACACTGCTGATTGATGAACCTGAACTGGGATTACACCCTTATGCTATTGCCGTTTTGGCTGCTCAACTGAAAGCGGTCTCGCTAAAACACCAGGTGATTGTGTCCACGCAGTCGGTTGAACTGGTTAACGAGTTTGAGGCTGATGATCTGGTGATTGTTAATCGTCACCAGGGTGAAACTGTTTTTGAACGGACAAGTGGGGAGAAGCTCAAAAGCTGGCTGGAAGATTACTCTCTTGGGGAGGTCTGGAAGAAGAATTTGCTGGGAGGGAGGCCGTCAAAATGATTCGTCTGAACATAGTTGTAGAGGGTCAGACGGAAGAAGCTTTTGTGAATGAAGTTTTACAGGAGCATCTTCAACGGTCAGGTATCTATGCAACAGCTATTTTACTTCGAACCAGTAAAACCGGACGTGGTGGTGTCACAACATTCGCTAAGATCGAGAATCAGGTTAGCAGGCTGTGCAAGGAAGATACCGGAGCCTATGTTACCACCATGCTGGATTACTACGGCTTGCCCAAAGATTTTCCTTCTGTACAGCTGAAAAATCCAAAGGATATTTATCATTCCGTTAATCGTTTGGAAGCTGATTTCCATGACTGCATCGGCTATGAGCAGCGCTTTATACCGGGCATTATTCTGCATGAATTTGAGGCTCTGCTATTTGCTGATGTCAGAGGGTTCGAAATACTGGAAGCGGACAGTCCCGGCCTGGTGGCAGACCTGGCAGCTGAAGTTGCAGGTCTGGAACCGGAAGCCATCAATGATAGCTCTGAGACTGCACCTTCCAAACGTATTCTCAAACACTTCAGGAGTTACCAGAAACCCTTCCATGGTAGTCTGGTAGCCATGAATGTGGGGCTTGATGCTATGAAGGCCCGGTGCCCGCATTTTGCAAAATGGCTTGAAAAGCTGGAGCGATTGAAGCCAATAGTTCCTTGATTTCGCTAATGGCAGATTACCTGCACGAATCTATGGTTTTCTTAATGTATCAGCCTCCTGTAGGTTGCTATTTTCTATGATGTTTTTACCGACTAACTGAGTGAGTAAATCAGAACTGTATGATATTTGAATATAAAGCAGCTGAAGTTGTCGCAGCGTTTTCTCTGTCTGATGTCCATCGAACTTTTCTGCGGGATGTCGATGTGTTTCTGGATTACCTGGTCAGGAAGCCCGTAGCTCTGTCCCGAGGTAAAAACCAACCTCCGGTTAAGTGGGCTCAGCTGCTTAATAATCTTCTATCGACACCTGAAAAACTGACTCTGAAACGACCAATGACCAGCCATTATGCCCAGGTGTTGGGTTTATTTTTACTGACTCGCAGTTCCTGCCTTGGGCGGCTCCGGATAGGCAGTAAGGAAAACTTTGATTTTCATATTAACGAAGCGTTATATCAGCAGTGGCAAACCATGAGTGAGGTTGAACGTTATTTCTCATTGCTGGACTCGTGGGTCAACTGTGGTTATGCCATAAATGCAGGGGAACTAATCAGGGGGCCGGATGATCGCTTTCTGCCCGGTGTTATGATGATGTACGGTGAAAATGATCTTTGGCGGGGTAAAGAGGTAAGAGAACCTGACTTCTGGCTGCGAAGGGGCAAGGCATTTAATCTGGCGATACTCAAAATGACCGGACTGGCTGAACTTCACCTTGAGGACAGCAACAGGAAAATCCGGTTTTTGAGACTGACTCCCTGGGGACAGGTGTTTTTAACCGCTTGTCAACAAGGCTTTATTGACTCATTGGAGGGCAGTGAATTTGAAGATGATTTTGAACAAATTAACTTACTGCCAGCGATACAAGCGATTCGACCCGATGTTCAGCGTACTCTTGAATTGCCTGAACAGATTATCGCTGCCAGTTATTTGTTGACCGTGACGTTAGGGAAAGAGTGTTCTCGCACATTAAAATTGTCTGCTGACCACACCCTTGACGAGTTAGCTGACGCTATCCTTGATGCCTTTGACTTTGATAATGACCATCTTTACCACTTCCAGTATAAAACCGATTTTGGTGCATTTAGAAAAGTGGGCCATCCGGCCACTTACGACTGCGACGGATTTACCGATGGAACCCAGCTGCGCCATCTTCATCCGGCTCCCGGAATGAAGGTGACGTTTGTGTTTGATTATGGCGATTACTGGGAGTTTGAAATAGTGATCATGTATGGCAGTGAAGATGCCGTTTCAGGGATAACAGTAACCGACCGGAAAGGTGTAGCTCCGGAGCAGTATCCTGAGTATGAGGACAGTGATTACTGATTTTGTCATAGACTGGCACCTCTTTTCCCGAATAACCCAGAGAGCCTGTTTCGGTGAGCAGACTCTCTGGCAATGATTCAGTAAACCGTTTTCTCCAGCTGCTTCAGGTGGTTGCAGCCTGCAGCCATTGTTCCAGTACCTCGTCTAATTTTTTAATTTTCTCTTGATGCTTATCTTGATTCTTTGACAGGTGCTGAATATTCATCAGTTTCCACCGAATGGCAGGCAGTTTCGCCGCTGAAGGTTCATCAAACAGAGACCAGCCCGGTTTGCCTCGCTTGAAAGTTAACAGAAAATCCTGGTCTCTCTCCGTGAACTGTGTCTTTAGAGCAGTGACCATACGAGAGCGGGTGTCTATCAGTTCGCTCAATTCAACAGGGATCTTCTTTTTTTCATTGACAGAGATTCAGGTACAGTGATCTGGTAGCGCTCGTCAAATCGGCCATTAGCAATCACCTGACGTTTACCTGAGCCAAGCTGTATTTGGGATTCATCAAGTCGTCTGACCCACTGATGGTCGCAGTAGTGACTCAGGAATAGAAAAATACGATTAGTCTGAACTGCGCTGCTGCGGTTAAGAAGTGATTGCACTTTTCTCGGGCTCAGGTTGACCAACCCCTGAAACAGTTCAGCAGCATGCTCAAAACGAATAGTCTTGCCGATAGCATCCACCACTTCGTAGGCAGCCAGCTCCGGGCGGCTTGTTCTGAGTTCCTTTCCTTTCACTGTCACTGTGGTGAAATCTTTTTCAGACAGTTCGCTAAGTTTATGGTTGCCACTGTACAACCAGGGTTGTTCAGGAAATTCACGAAACCATTTCGGTAGGGTTTGCTTGCTTCTGACACCCACCCAAACCTGTTCTGAACTCAGTTGCAGGTAATGGCTAAGCCCTTGATGGGTCAAGCTACTGAGTCCGGCAAGGTGCACCGGCAGCTGCAATTGCTGAGTGAGAGCCTGTAATGCATCTGCCCAGTCAGGTTTCAGCTTGCCGCTGGGTTCGGGGCGGTAATAGACACCAGAGCTAAGCCTTTTAAGCCATCCGCTCTGGGTATACTTCTGTGCCAAAGAATAGCGAATACCGTGTTTCGTCAGCCACTGCTGAAGCACCAGGGAGCCAGGAGAGGTATGGTTGATTAGCCAGTTTAACTTGGATGACATATTAATACCTAAGGTGTTGATTTATAGTTTATGTCAAACAAGTTGGTTTGTTTAAAATCTAATATTCATACTCTAAGTATTAATATTTAACTCTTGATAAACCAAAGCGTTCAGCGTACGCCTCTGACCTTTTCCCAGGTACTACTGTAGGTCTGATGCCGACTATCCAGAAAACTGGCAAGATCAGACAACCGAATCATCATGGGCGACTTCCTGCTTTCTGTCAGCCGGACTACCGGCACGGGCAGTTGCTGGGAAGCCGCCGCTGCCTTGGCTTTCTTCTCGCAGAGACCGAAGAATTCATCGCATACCTCCTCGAGGCGGACATAGGGCTTTTCGTATTTGGCATAGAGCATCAGTTCTGTGTTCATAATATTCAGGTTATGACGTTTATGGTTGATGGTGGCTGGAAATCGGTTTGATGTTCAGGCTTTGCTTTACCGGTTGGGATTCAATGTTCCAGGTTTCAGTGGTAATTCGGGTTTTCAGGTACTCGTTTTTATCAATCCAGCCCTGCTGAAAAGCCACTTCAACCAACCGCTCAGTTAGTGCTGCAAAGGAAATAGCGCCCTGGCGGATCAGCACGATGTTGTCAGGCGGCTGCATCAGGAACAGTGCTGGATAGGTGAGGATATTGAGAGTGGGAGGAGGTGAGTGTTCGATACGACTGTTTGGCAACTCCGGTATAGGATGACCGTCCGTTGAAATGGGTATCAGTTCAAAACCGTACTCCATGCTCAGGAGTAAGATTGTTCTTGCCTGCACATGGCAAAGCGAACAATTACCCCGGTAGTAAAAAACCAACCCGGTTTTCTTTGCGATTTTTTTCAACACTGCCTCTCTGACCTGATACGCCATATTGTCTTTTATTTTAGCTGCCGCCGGGGATATTGGACGACGGACGTTTTCATCCAGCATTGGATCGCTTTCAATCACCTGTTTGCCGACACGAGCGAATCGTTCAGCTTTTTCTTTGACGAACCTGTCCAGATAAAGATACTGGCTTACATGCTCTTTGGTGGGTTCATCAATAGCCCTGTCCAGGTAGTCTCCTATGTTTTTTCTGATCCATTGGGTGGAGAGAGGCGCCGGTAATACGGGAGAAGGTGTTATGGACTGATCGCCTTCCACTGTTTCTGGTTCCGGAATGCGTTCATACCAGAACCAGCCTTCAGAGTGTCGGTCAAACCATCGTTCGCCGGTGCTGGCAGGCGTTGGAAAAACCAGTAATAAAAGAAGCAAGAAAAACATCAGACACGTTTCTGCCAGTTGGCTGTCCACCAACCCAGTGAAAGCGTGGTCAGCCACGCCATAACAGGAAAGAGCCAGACCGGGAAAGGCCACGGAATCATCACCAGATACAGGAACAGTCCCGGAATCCATCGGCATAATCTACGACTCCATAGGTTTCGCAGTGGACTGGTGTAGTGAAAATCGTGGTAGCGTATTCTCCGAATCAGACATCCATCCAATACCGCAGCCAGCAGAACGATTCCCCAGTAAGGAAAGCAGGCGATTAGCAGGGCAATACGATAAAACAATTGTTGCAGAAGCGTCAGAAAGTTTCGGACAACGCCCTGAAAAAACTCGATGGTTGTGGCGAGCCCTTCGCCCATCTTGCGATCCGGTGTGGTGTGCTTGAATAGAAAGCCCTGTACACCGGATTCAAACACCGTTTTGTTATAGAACCGCTGCCCGGTGCGGATTATCCAGGTACCGTTATCTTCCCCCAAACTTCTGGCGTACTGTTGCTGCTCCTTCTGCAGGTATTGATTCATATTTTGCCCAGGAATAGCCAGCCAGGGCAGGATGAGACCCAGCCCATAGCACCAGGCAACGATGGGGCTGGTCTGTTTTTGAGAATTTGTCATGGATTGTTCTGATATCAGAGGTTCAGGATTCTGGAGAGCAGATAATCGGAATTCTGCCTTTCAGCAAACGACCACCGCCCAATCGTGCCACATATTCAAGGTTGGGCAGTTCGCCTAGTAGTTGCGGTGGGAACAGATCACCGGTTTCTTCCAGCTGCTGTTCACTCAGGTTGCCGGTAAATTCCATAGGGCGGTTGGCATCGGTGCTGATGCCCTGGTTGCGGATAAAGTATCGGTAACGAACCGGTGGCAGTTTGTCGGTGATAAATTTCTGGGTTTCAGGATTCTGGGTACGCAGACAGATCAGGTGGTTACAGTTGTCGATAAATTGTTCCGCAGCCGCTTCTGAGCCCAACTGCGCCTCAAAGTCCGCCAGTGTCTGGGTGGCAACGTATAAGCGGAATTTTGCACCTCGACCTTTATTGAGCAGGGATAACAGTTGAGGGCAGAGTACTTCAGCGGCTTCATCCACGAATAAGTTAATGGGCTGGCTGTGTTGTTGCGAGTGTGCGGATGAGTAGTTGTAACGGTCACCCGCCACAGCAGCAAGGTCTGCCAGTAACAGCTGTCCGATGGCTTTACCCACCATCGGGTCGCTTAACGAATCCAGCCCGAAATACATCACCTTGTTTTGTTCGATCAGGCTGGCTGTATGGGTACAGGGGCGAAGGTCGTCTATATCTGTCGGGTCGGGTGATAGCAGTCGCGCAAGAGGTCCACCGGTTAACATGCCAAGAGCAGGCAACAGGGTAGCGATCATTTTTCCGTAGTGCGCCCGGTCGTGTTCAAACAGCGAGATCAGGCCTTCCACGTCGGTACAGGGGTTGTCAGGCATGATCTGTTCTCGATAAAGCGCTATCCAGCGGTGGGCAACGGTATCCTGATTGGACTTACCCTGTTGTGATTTTGAAGTGATTTTTTTCTCCGCCCCCGGACAGTATGTAGAGCAAACAGCGGTTAATGCTCGTATTAACAGTCCGGTAACACCGCCTTCCAGCCCCTGTCGAATAAGTACCAGAGTAGGGCGCTGACCACAGAGCAAATACCCTTGGACAACGGCATCTACCGCTTTCTGGGCAAACGCCTGAAACGGTGCGTTATCACCACCAGACGGCATCAGCCCGGCAATCCGGCTGGCCAGTTCGCTGGAACGGTTAAAGTTCTGCAACAGGTTGATACGAATGGAGTCTGCCGGAAAGCCGGGGTGGAACTTCATAAAACGGCGTTGACTGCCTGACAGCTCACAACTTCTGAGCGTATGAGAAGCAAGGTCATGGTCGCCTTTGGGGTCAATGATAATCACCGGCTCGTTACGCAACACCGCCTGAGTGACCAGCAGATCAAACAATCGGGTTTTGCCGCTGCCGGGAACACCAATCACCATGGTGTGCATCTGAACCTGTTCCAACGGTTGAAACAGTGTTCGCTCATGCTCTTCCATGCCATGAATCCAGCCTGCGCCCATAATGCTCTCAGATTTGGCGGGCTGGTTATCGCTGCGAAGCAGGTCCCACGCCAGCTGCCCATGCTGTCGTTGCCACTCAAAACCCCAGCCTAGCCAGACACCTTTGTCATGGTTCTGTTGTTGGAGGGTTTGGCACTGTTTGGCGTTCAGCGTTAACAGAGTCAGCTTTTTGCCTTTCAATCTCTGGTGGCGCTGCCATCGGGGCAGGGCTTGAGTTAACCGGGTCAAAGTGATCGTGCCGCACAAGGCGGTGGTCACCATAAAACCAACCGTTGGCAGCGAGCTGAAAAACATCAGCGTAATGGCGACATTCATGGACGTGAACCAGAGTACCGCCGAACTAAGTTCATAAACGGGTCGCCAGCTTTGCAGGTAAGGTTTATCGCTGATCATGTCGAAATCTCTGCGTCACTGGTCGTCAACCACTGGCGACACCGTTTGGATATTTCCGGCTGTAAGGCAATCACCTGACGACCATTGCGGCGAATAATGACCTGGTTAGCGATGGGGCGCAGCCAACCTAGTTCTTGCCAGCACTCCATCAGGGCGTCAGGGTCGGGTAATCCTTCTTGCCCGATGACATCTTCCGGCCAATTCAAAAGCAGAGACTCTTTTGCCCATTTCGCGCCATCGGGGTTTAGCTGCGACACCACTTGTTTTAGCCATTCCAACCCGTATTCAGAAGGCTGCTGTGGAGCAGCTTGTTTTGAGTCCGATTGCTCTGGTGCAAGAGGTTGAGTGAGACCTGTCAGAGCCTCTCCCTGCACAAAATGCAGTTTGACGCTTTTCAGGCGAGCCACTTCCACCGCACTAACCAGTTGTTTAACCGCTAAAGGACTGCTCTGCCCTACCAGTGCGCTGATAAAGGATTGCCAGAGGATGCCCTTATCCCGGTCTGGCTGTAAGGCATAACGCAAGTTGTTAGGTATCAGCTGCTCCAGCAGCAACAGGTTTGTCCAGGTATATTCTTGTGGAATGGGCTTGTCGGGACGGGATTCACAGTGCTGCCAGTGGGGACAGTAACGCTCAATGCGGTGCTGTTGTAGCCAGCTTCCCAGACTTTGCTGAGTCGCCACCCATTGCCCGGCCTGTTCCCCCCTGATTGTTACGCAGCTGACCATGCGTCCACTGTCATGCAGCAAACCGGCGACACCTGCCATTAATCGCCAGAAGGGTTGTCTTGCCCGTCGTCGATCCGGGTAGAGATCGTGATCCACATGGATTTGTTGTGTGGAGGACACCGCCCAGAAAGCGGTTTCCAGTGCATGGCGCAAGGCTCCGGCGGGTTCACAATGATGAAGAGGGTGAGCGGGTAGAAGATGTAGCCAGAGAGCCAGCTGATCCAGCGTCTGGTTAAACAACTCTTGCAGCTCATCAGGTAGACAGAGTTGTTCATTGACCTGATGAATCAATGGTTGTTGTTTATGGAGAATGGCTCCAACCCCCTACCTGATAACCCGCACAACCCTCTGACGGATTGGTATCGGGTGCTGGTTGGGGTGTTGGCAGAGGTTCCGATTTTTGCTGAGGGTGCAGCCAGTGGTTAACCACCGATAAAACCTGAGAAGCGGTCATGGTTAAAGCCCGAATATTGAGTTGATGATGGTGGGAGTGACCTGCAAACCCACCGCTGCACCAACTCCTGTGGCAAAACCGATCAGGGAGTTTCGCGCCATGCCGTAAGCCAGCCCGATCAATACAAAAGCGATGGATAAGGTTCTGCCGAGATCGCCTTTAATCCACCCTACCAGCCGGGCATAGATTTCAGCGAAATCAGTGGAGCCTGTCGGTACCACAGGGTCTGCCGCCTGAAGTTCTGGCGGTAACAGGGAAAGGATGATCAGTGTCGCCAGTGACAACATCCAGTGCTGTTGTTTAATGGTGAAGGCTTGCAGGTCAGTGAGAGGAAGGGAGTTCATGCTGGTTCTCCGGTTTTAATCATCTGAGGGGGAATAGACGGGAATGGCAGACTGCCATTCTCTCGGGTAGATATCGGTCATTACTACGCCACCGCTGTGCCAGTTGCCCTGTTTGTCTACCCAGGGGGCGATCCAGATTCTCAGGATTTGGGCGGGTAACCGGTTTGGGGTTGATTCGGGTGTGACCACAGATAGATCCGGTTCTGCTCTGGTCATGGTGGTTGGTTGTGGTGGTGTTATGGGTTCTATGGTTGAGAGGTCAGTGTCTCTGTAGACCTGCCGAGCGGATTTGCAGACACCTTTGCCGGGTTTATCGCAGGCGTACTCACTTTCACCTATTCCCAAAACGGAGCAGCCCTGAAGTAAAAATGTTGAACCACAAAGGCACAAAGACACGAAGGCTTTTAAATATTTTTTCTTTGTGTCTTGGTGCCTTTGTGGTTTAAACAATAAGCTCATGGCTGTAAACCTCTGGTCAGGATCAAATCGACTTTTCGTTCTGCGCTGATTTCAATAACCGGCACCATCTGATCCGCCAGTTTCAGATAAAAGTCCGCCAGCTTTTCCAAGGCCTTGTTGCTGCCCTTGATCAGGGAGCTTTGGAGGGCTTCACTGCCTTTCAAGCCGGACTGGAAAGGAGACTGAATTTCACCGTTTTTATTCGGCACCACGGAAAACACAGGGACAGGTTTGATATCAAACGCCTGACTGACACCGCCAAGGAATCCCGCCATCGCCGCTTTCGCCATGACCTGTCCCTGCTTGCTAACCAGTCTTCCCCGTAAGCCAGCCTTGCCATCTTCTCCGGCTAAATAACCTTCCAGTGGTCGTTCAATAACCTGCTCTTTGTCTTTGATTTTGCTACTGAAAATGCACGACAAAGTTTCACTGCGAAGGTAAGCCCGCTCGGAACTCAGGTCGCCATAACCGGAAGCCAGCACAAAGCATTCACGCACATTGGTTCGGTAGCGGTTGGGTAAAATGGCTGAGGCTTTGATTCGGATAAGAACGGGATAAGGCTCCCGTCGTGCGCCCTGGCCGGTGGGTACGTCCAGCCCGGTTATAAGCTGACCGGACAGAATACTGCCAGCGGGCAGGCGCAGTAACCTGGGCTTGTTGTCTGCTTTGGTGTCTGTTGCTGTTGGAGGCGTGAAAGTAGCACCGAGCATACGTATGGGTTTAGCCCGCCCGGCGGGCACACAACCCAGAGTAACTCTTAGCTCATGGCTGTAAACCTCTGGTCAGGATCAAATCGACTTTTCGTTCTGCGCTGATTTCAATAACCGGCACCATCTGATCCGCCAGTTTCAGATAAAAGTCCGCCAGCTTTTCCAAGGCCTTGTTGCTGCCCTTGATCAGGGAGCTTTGGAGGGCTTCACTGCCTTTCAAGCCGGACTGGAAAGGAGACTGAATTTCACCGTTTTTATTCGGCACCACGGAAAACACAGGGACAGGTTTGATATCAAACGCCTGACTGACACCGCCAAGGAATCCCGCCATCGCCGCTTTCGCCATGACCTGTCCCTGCTTGCTAACCAGTCTTCCCCGTAAGCCAGCCTTGCCATCTTCTCCGGCTAAATAACCTTCCAGTGGTCGTTCAATAACCTGCTCTTTGTCTTTGATTTTGCTACTGAAAATGCACGACAAAGTTTCACTGCGAAGGTAAGCCCGCTCGGAACTCAGGTCGCCATAACCGGAAGCCAGCACAAAGCATTCACGCACATTGGTTCGGTAGCGGTTGGGTAAAATGGCTGAGGCTTTGATTCGGATAAGAACGGGATAAGGCTCCCGTCGTGCGCCCTGGCCGGTGGGTACGTCCAGCCCGGTTATAAGCTGACCGGACAGAATACTGCCAGCGGGCAGGCGCAGTAACCTGGGCTTGTTGTCTGCTTTGGTGTCTGTTGCTGTTGGAGGCGTGAAAGTAGCACCGAGCATACGTATGGGTTTAGCCCGCCCGGCGGGCACACAACCCAGAGTAACTCTTAGCTGCCAACCTCAATTCTTCGTCCTACGATAAGGAAGGAGGCATATCCGAGCCAGAGACCGAACGCACACTGGTGCTCTTGCCCGAAGTTTAGCGTGGTCGGGAGGCTGGCGACCGCATCACTGATGACGCCTGGCGATCTCGTTCAGAAGACTGCATATGATCGACAGCCCCATACCCGGATATGCCTTCGTTCAGTAGTGTAGGAACGCAGTCATGAAACACAACCTAAATCCGGCTAAAGTTCAAAAGCGGATATCTGGCCATCTAAAAACCGTGAACCTCTATGCTGCAGGCATTGATATTGGTTCAGAGTTCCACTTTGTTGCTGTCCCTAAAGAGCTCGATGAACAGTCGGTTCGGTCTTTTGCCTGCTTTACCTCTGATCTCGAAATGATGACTCAATGGCTCGTGAAAATCGGAATTACGACCGTGGTCATGGAGTCTACCGGAATCTATTGGATTCCCGCTTTCGAAATGCTTGAAGAGCACGGCCTTGACGTCAAACTGGTGAATGCTCGTCATGTTAAAAACGTCCCTGGTCGTAAAAGTGATGTGCAGGACTGTCAGTGGCTACAACAACTGCATACTCATGGCCTGCTTGAGGGAGCTTTTCGCCCTGAAGATCAGGTGTGTGCCTTGCGTGCCTATATGCGTCAGCGTGAAACCCTGATCCGTTACCGGGCGTCGCACATACAGCACATGCAGAAAGCTTTACGGCAAATGAACCTGTTGTTGGACAATGTCGTTGCGGATATCACTGGCAAAACGGGGATGGGTATCATTCTCTCCATTCTCGCGGGAGAGCGTGACCCAGAGGTACTGGCCAAACACCGGGACTCTCATTGTAAAAAATCAGAGAAAGTCATTGCTAAGTCACTGCATGGGCATTACCGGGTGGAACACCTATTTGCCTTAAAGCAGTCTGTTGAGCTTTATGATTTTTACGAAAAGCAAATTGAAGCTTGTGACAAGGCATTGGAAGACCAGTTGAACCAGTTTGATGATAAGTCCGAGAGTATCTCTCTGCCTGCAAAACGCAAATCAGCCAGCGCCCCTGCTTTTGATGTAAGAACTCACCTTTACCGGGTGACAGGGGTAGATCTGACATCGATTGAGGGAATAGAGGAAAATACCGCCCTGAAGGTAGTTTCTGAAATTGGTACAGACATGAGTCGCTGGCCGACAGTGAAGCACTTTTGTTCCTGGCTGGGACTGAGCCCGGGAAACAAGATATCAGGAGGCAAAGTGTTGAGCAGCAAGACCAAAAGAATCCCTAACCGGGCCGCTTCTGCTCTGCGTATGGCTGCACTGACTCTGGTGAGTTCGAAAAGTGCGCTGGGAGCCTATTATCGTCGAATGAGAAGTAAGCTGGGGGCACCAAAAGCGATTACAGCGACTGCACATAAACTTGCCCGGCTGATTTACAGCATGCTGAAAAACGGCTCAGAGTACGTAGATAGAGGTCAGGATTACTACGAGGAGCAATACCGTGACCGAGTCATTAAAAACATGAGAAAGCGCGCTGAAGACATGGGTTACAAACTGGTCGAAATTGAAACAGCCGCACCATCTTGACTCTATGCAAATAACTAGTCCCGAAGGAGTTACTCAGAAGTCCGAGAGTATCTCTCTGCCTGCAAAACGCAAATCAGCCAGCGCCCCTGCTTTTGATGTAAGAACTCACCTTTACCGGGTGACAGGGGTAGATCTGACATCGATTGAGGGAATAGAGGAAAATACCGCCCTGAAGGTAGTTTCTGAAATTGGTACAGACATGAGTCGCTGGCCGACAGTGAAGCACTTTTGTTCCTGGCTGGGACTGAGCCCGGGAAACAAGATATCAGGAGGCAAAGTGTTGAGCAGCAAGACCAAAAGAATCCCTAACCGGGCCGCTTCTGCTCTGCGTATGGCTGCACTGACTCTGGTGAGTTCGAAAAGTGCGCTGGGAGCCTATTATCGTCGAATGAGAAGTAAGCTGGGGGCACCAAAAGCGATTACAGCGACTGCACATAAACTTGCCCGGCTGATTTACAGCATGCTGAAAAACGGCTCAGAGTACGTAGATAGAGGTCAGGATTACTACGAGGAGCAATACCGTGACCGAGTCATTAAAAACATGAGAAAGCGCGCTGAAGACATGGGTTACAAACTGGTCGAAATTGAAACAGCCGCACCATCTTGACTCTATGCAAATAACTAGTCCCGAAGGAGTTACTCAGAAGACTATGAAGGTTCAGCCCTTCGGCGCAGGCTGACCAACCTTTTAGAAGATATTCGCATTGAAAAAGCCATCAGTCGGGAATACCCCGGCGCTGCTTTTTCTCTTGCGGGTGTCGTTCACCAGTTGGTGACTGAAGGTCGTTTAAGTGCGCCGGACAAGAGTGACCCGCCTGTGAAGGTGCTAAACGACGCTTTGCTGGTGATTCTGCGTAGTGAAGTTCTGGGTCAGAAGGCGCTGAAGCAGGAAGCAATAAAAGCCCGCAAAGTGATGAAAGTCTGTTTTCCCAAACAGTTACTGGATTCGCTGAATGGACTGTTAAAACAGGTTCCCGACTTGAACAGCACCAGGGAGGCTCTGACGTTGGCTGACCAGATCATCGCTTTGTTTCAGAATCTCAGCAATGAAAATTCTGACAGCAAAGATTCTGGTGAGGAAGGTTCTGATAAACCCGAAAATTCGTCAGAAGAACAGGAGAGGGATTCTCAGGAATCCGAAGCACAGGATCAAGAGGATAAAACAGATTCTGTGTCAGGTGGTGAGCAGGAATCCGATTCTGAGGAAGGAGAAGGTGATAATCCTGAACATTCGTGTGGAAGTAGTAACCAGGACGTTTCAGACAATGGCGATGCTTCAGAAAAGGCTGAAGACCTGTTGCTCCAAAAAGAGAGCTTGAAGCAAGTTCTGGAATCTACCGATCAGGACTGGCCGAATGACCTGTTTGAAACGGTCGCCGGAGAGCTGGAGTCATGGAGTTGCGAGCAATCTTCAGGCTTGTCTGCCATCACCACAACACCAGGACTGGATGTAGTGGTGACGACAGATGAAGATAAGCAGGCCGCAAAAGACTTGCTCTGGAAAGTGCAGTCAGAATCCACCCGATTAGCCGCACAGCTAACCGGACTGGTTCAGGCAAAAACGCTCACCCGAGATCGCACAGGCAAGAGAGGCACCCGGATAGATGGCAAACGGTTGCACAGAATAGCATTGGATGATGGTCGTCTTTTCAAACGACGGGCAGAATCCATCACTATCAATGCCACCGTTCATATCTCGCTGGATATTTCTTCTTCCATGGCCGTAAGGATGCCGTTGGCAAGGGAAGCGGTTCTGGCGCTGGTCTATGCCCTGAAGCAGATTAACGGAGTCACTGTTTCAGCATCGGCTTATCCGGGAACCAGAGAAGACAGAGTCTTTCCTATAGTCACAGGCAAAGAGTCTACTCAAAAGGTAGCTCAAACACTGGCGGCTTTGGACAGCCACGACTCAACACCCATGGCCACAGGATTGTGGCATGCAGTTCATCAAATCTGTCAGGCAAAGGCGGAACGTCGTCTGATTTTGATGATTACGGATGGAGCGCCTGACTGTGAGCATCACAATGCGGTAGTCGATCTGGTGAGTCGTTGTCAGCAGTCAGGGATTGATGTGGTCGGGCTGGGAATCAATGTTCCTTTGGTGAAAAACCTGTTTCCGAAGAGCCTGATGATTGATCAGTTAAGCCAGTTAAAGTCATCGTTATTCACTTTGACTAAAGACTGGCTTATCAGGTGACAGAATAATCTGGTTTTGGGGACTAAAAAGCGTCAGACAGGGAAGGTCTTCAGGAAGGCTATTTTTGCTCACGATTGGGTATTTTAAGACCCTGTTTTTGAGCTTGGGGACCAATGAAATTGATCCCCAAAAAATTGTTTCAATCCTCTAAACCGTTGGTATCACTATCGAAATCCATCTCATGAAATTCATACCACATCACATTAATAATCCCAAAAGCACAGGCCAGAAGTACTCCAAGAATCCAGGCGAAATACCACATAATTTAACTTCCTTAATACAGTGAGTGGTTGTTTTCAGCAATATGTTCAGCGGTCACCCGTCCCCAGAGATGGTAGAAACACCAGATGGTGTAACCCAGTACGGTAGGAACAAAAATGGCCGCAACAAATGTCATGATGCTCAGTGTCAGGTGGCTGGATGTTGCATCCCATAGCGTCAGGCTGGCATCAGGCATCGTGCTGGATGGCATGATGAACGGGAACAGTGAGAAGCCAGCTGTCAGGATGACCCCTGCCTGGGTAAGGCTTGAGCAGACGAAGGTTAAACCGGCAAAACGACTTTTTGCCAGAAGCACAACGCCAATGCTGCCAAGGTAGGCAAGCGCAGGGGCAATCAGGGTGATGGGGTAAAGGCTGTAGTTAGCCATCCAGCGGCCTGACTCGACAATGTCAACGGTTTTGTTCAGTGGGTTTGAAACCGCTGCAGGATCCAGCTGGCTGGTGATTTCGTAGCCGGGAATGGTTGCAACCCAGAACCCACCAATGGTGAACAGAGCCAGTGTTGTAACAGCAGCATAACGAGCGACAGTAGAAGCACGTTGCTTAATAGGATCTCCGGCACGCAGTTTCTGCCAGACAGAGCCATGCATGGTCAGCATGCTGACACTGACCAGTCCGCAGAGAATGGCAAATGGATTCAGCAGGTGAAAGAAATGCTCAGAAAATGTAGAGCGCATGGTGCTATCCAGTTCAAAGCCAAAGCCCTGAAACAGGTTGCCAAAGGCAACACCAAATACCAGGGTGGGTACGGCACCGCTGGCAAACAGTCCCCAGTCCCAGGCGGTTCGCCATCTTGGGTCTTCAAGCTTGGAGCGGTAATCAAACGCCATGGGACGCACTAGCAAGGTAAACAATACCAGTATCATAGCCCAGTAAAAACCGGAAAATGCTGTTGCATAGGCAATGGGCCAGGCAGCAAACAGGGCGCCACCAGAGGTGACCAGCCATACCTGGTTGCCGTCCCAGTGAGGAGCAACGGCGTTAATCATGATCCGACGCTCAGTGTCGTTTTTAGACAGAAACGGCAGCAGATTGGCGGTTCCCATGTTGTAGCCGTCCGTGATGGAAAAACCGATCAGCAGGACGCCAATCAGAACCCACCAGATAAATTTTAATACTTCATAATCCATGGCGTGGTTCCTTATGCCTGTTGTGCAGAAAGCTCATTGCTGGTAATGGCTTGTGGTCGTTCAAAATGATAGCGTCCGGTGTGCAGACTGCTTGGACCCTGTTTGGAAAATTTCACCATCAGCCAGACTTCGATGATCGCAAAAATACTGTAGAACAGAGTGAAACCGGCAATACTGAGATATAAGTCAGTTACTGTACGACTGGAGGCCGACAGGTAGGTGGGCAGAATACCGGAAATAGACCATGGCTGACGTCCATATTCAGCGACAAACCAGCCCATTTCACAGGCAATGAAAGGCAGGGGGAGCGACCATAGACACAGTTTCAGGAACAGCTTGCTCTTGTATTCTGTGCGACGGGCTGTTTTATAAAAGGCTGTCACCAGCAACAGCAGCATGACCACGCCGCAGCCAACCATAATTCGGAATGAGAAAAACAGCGGCCAGACGGTCGGAATAGCGTCATGTGCAGCCTGTTTAACCATGGCAGGAGTTGCATTGGGAATATCGTGGGTGTATCGAGTCAGCAGTAATCCATAACCCAGGTCATCAACGACATCTGAAAAAGCGTCGCGATTTTCAGGTGTGTTGCCACCGGGAGATTTTAACTGGTCGAGAAGTGCAACCGCTTTTTTGCCATTTTCGATCCGAACCATCTTATCGGCAATCAGGTCTTTGATGCCGGGAACTTCTTCATCTAGAGAACGGGTTGCAATCAGACCCATCATGTAGGGTACTTTTATGGCATAGTTGGTTTCCATTTTTTCCTGGTCAGGAATGCCAATTACCGTAAAGCTGGCCGGGGCTGGCTGGGTATGCCACTCGGCTTCAATGGTAGCCAGTTTAACCTGTTGCACGTCACCCAGTTCATAGCCGGATTCATCGCCCAGCAGTATGGTGGAGAGGATGGCGGCGGTGCCAAAGCCTGCGGCAATGGCAAAAGAGCGACGGGCAAAGCCAATGTCACGCTTGTTCAGCAGGTAGTAAGCACTGATGGCCAGTACGAAAATAGCACCCGTGGTATAACCCGCTGCCACAGTATGCACGAATTTGACCTGTGCAACCGGGTTAAAGAACAGGTCGGCAAAGCTGGTCATTTCCATGCGCATGGTTTCGAAATTGAATTCAGCGCCAACCGGGTTTTGCATCCAGGCATTGGCCACCAGAATCCAGAGTGCAGATAAGTTAGTGCCAATAGCCATCAGCCAGGTACAGGCGAGGTGCTTGACTTTACTGAGGCGATCCCAGCCAAAGAAAAACATACCGACAAACGTAGACTCCAGGAAAAACGCCATCAGGGCTTCAATAGCCAGTGGAGCACCAAAAATATCGCCAACGTAATAGGAATAAAAAGACCAGTTGGTACCAAACTGAAACTCCATGGTCAGGCCGGTGGCAACACCCAGAGCAAAGTTGATGCCAAACAGTTTGCCCCAGAAACGGGTCATATCCTTGTAGACCTGTTTGCCGGTCATGACATAAACCGACTCCATAATGGCGAGCATGAAAGTCATGCCCAGGGTCAGTGGGACGAATAGAAAGTGATAGAGCGCTGTTGTGGCAAACTGAAAGCGCGACAGGTCAATGACTTCTGCGGGGATCATAACGTTCCTCGTGACATCTTCTGGGAAACTTACTCCGGTTTCCACGAGACCCGGGAAGAAGCGGCTTCCTGCCGGCAACCACTAAACTGATCTTTGCATCATGACACAGCATAAGCAGGGCATGTTGCCTGCAATTATACGGACGGTGGTGTGCTTTGGATCAGGATAATGCATCACGATGCATTCAGCCCGGGGATACGTACTGTAGTCCCCGGCATACCTTCCCTTGGCAGTAATCCCGCGATCCATTGTTCCTGGTTGTTATTCTATGTGCCTATCGACTGTTTACATATCAAACAGAACCGATACTGCAGGTTGATATTGAATAGGGGGATGTACTGCGTCTGCGGACATCCTTTGAGATAGATCGCATTCTACAGCGTTTTAGTACGTATCTGAACTTCGGCAAAGTCTTTAATTTGATATAAATCAATAAAGATGCAAATCAACTGAATTAATAGAGAATTATCATCTTTATTTTGTAATTTAAAGAATAATATTCTGCGGAATTAGCTCTCTTGCCAGTTTAATCGAAGGTCTGAGCAGGAAGGGCCAGCTTCCAGCCGATTCTTGCCGTGTTTCTTGGCTGTGTACATGGCGTTGTCAGCTTCATTGATCAGCTGATTGAGGCTGCCTGTTTCCCCCGTCATTGCCGACAGTCCCAGGCTCAGGGTCACAGGGAGCGGGCTGGCATTATATTGTTGAACACGGTTACGAACCCTTTCTGCAATCCGGGTTCCCTGCCACGCAGAGGTCACGGGCAGCAGAATGACAAACTCCTCTCCGCCGTAACGGGCAATCAGATCCTGTTGGCGCAGGCTGTCTTTGATTTGATGGGCAATCTCAACCAGAATCCTGTCACCGGTCGGGTGGCCGAACTGGTCGTTGATTCGTTTGAAATCATCAATATCGACGAATAAAAGGCAGCAGGGCAACTGCTGTTGTTTGCAGGCTTCAATCTGTTGTTCTGCTTCCTGAAAGAAGCGGTTGCGGTTTAGCAGGCCTGTCAGTGGGTCCAGGCTGGCCTGTAATTGCCAGAAGCGGGTTTGCTGATTTGCTTTTAAAATGGTTTTAATGTGGCTGCACAGATCAAGCGCCTGTTGTCGGGTAATCGTTTCCCGCTGATATTTTCCTGGAAACAGTACCAGAAAAAGCTGACGCTCAGCGTCATCGTTTAAGTGGAAGCCCCAGAAACTGTTGCCCTGTTTATCCTGAAAATGGACCTGGTCATCAGAATCATGATCGATCAGCTGTGTCAGTGGCGAAACAAACTGTTCCAGTTCCCTGTCAACCTGCTGCTTTGCTTTCGCTGAGTAGCTGTTGAGTTGCCATTCGTTGTTCTCATACTGAAGTAAAACAGCTGGCGTTTTGTGTAATGTGGCATCAATGATCTCAAGAATCTGTTCGGTCAGTTCATTGTTGTCGTCTTGCTGGTTTAGCTGAAGCAGGCTTTCCCTGAAGTGCTGGCTGAATACCCTGCGTGTGCTCTCTGCGCCTTTAATTAGATTAACTGTGAATGGCTGTTTCTTCTGTCCTGGTTGAAGCAGGTAGTGCAAAAGGGTCAGGGATATTGACTGAAGGCAGAGTAATAGCACCAGTGGAAGAGATGGAACGGTAGTATCAGCCGCAAACACAAAGCCAAAAATGAGGCCGCTGGCAACCAGTGTTGCGCCGGAAAGGGTCATTATTTTCTTTGGGGTCAGCCGGGTGACGCGAAACAGATTCAGATAGCAGGCGAGGGCAGACAGCATGGTCAATATAGTCACAATGGAGACCAGGTGGCCAGGGTCAACGTTGAAGGGAATCAGCCGGAACAGGCTCCCGTTCAGGGCAACCAGAAGCAGGCTTATGGAGATGAGGTGTGCGCCAAGGGGAAGATACAGATATGCCTTTTTAATCATTGCAGCTTCCTTCCGTGGTGGCTATATGATGTGAGTTTGTTATCAGACTATATCGATTAATTGTTACATAGCTGTTTTTAATGTGCCACCAGACAGAAAGCCCGCAAAAGTGCGGGCTGTATGAATATAGCTACTTGCAGTGCTAGCTGGAAAAGTGCTAGCTGGAAAAGTGCTGGCTGGTGAAATGCTGTTTGGAAAAAATGACCCGTTCTGGTATTGGAATATTCCAGTCGGGCATGGCTTCGATCTTTTGCAATCTTGGATGAATGCCGCAGCCGTTGGCAATCTGAATAGCCAGCCCTGGTCGTGCATTCAGTTCCAGAATCAGTGGCCCAAGATGCTTGTCGAGAACCATGTCGACACCCAGATAACCCAGTCCGGTCATGCCGTAGCAGGCAGCCGTCAGTTCCAGCAGACGGTCCCAGTGGGGTACCTGCAGGCTTTCAAAGCTGTGCCGGGTATCGGGGTGAAGCTTGATAGGGCTATCAAACTGCACCGCCCGGAGGCTTTTGCCGGTGGCTATATCCAGTCCAACACCTACTGCACCCTGATGCAGATTCGCTTTACCATCGGAGGCCCGGGTGGCGAGTCGCAGCATGGCCATCACCGGGAAACCCCGGAAAACAATCATGCGGATGTCGGGTACACCCTCGAAGCTGTAGTCGTTAAATACCGGGTCCGCCTGAATTAAACCTTCGATCATGGCAACATCGGATTTGCCGCCAAGGGAATACAGGCCGCCCAGAATATTCGACACATGTCGATTGATATCCTCGAACTCAAGGGTGTCGCCACTGGCTTTGACATAGCGGTCACCGTCTCTGCCGGTGATCACCAGAATACCCTTGCCGCCGCTGCCCTGGGCGGGTTTGATCACAAAGTGTTCGTGGGCAGCCAGTAACTGACTGAGATTTTTAATCTCGGACTGGTAGGAAACCACGCCCAGCAACTCAGGCACAGCAACGCCTGCCTGCTGTGCCATCTGCTTGGTGGTGAGTTTGTTATCCACCTGTGGCAGCAGCCTTCTGGGGTTGTACTTGATGACATAGTCGAGGTTGCGGCTGTTCATGCTCAGAATACCAGCTTCCCGAAGCTGGCCGGGTTTGGCAAAGCTGTCAATAAAACGACGAATGACTTCCATAGCCCGTTACCCCTGAGCCAGAGGTCTGAAGCGTCGCAATTCCAGCAGACGGTAACCGGTGTACTGACCAAGCATCAGGGTAATACCCAGAACGGCAAACAGAAGTTCCGGGAAGTTGAACGTCAGGTGTTCAACGGTTGGGTTGGACATCAGCAGGTAGCTGATGGACGCCACTAACAGACTGCCAAAGCCTTCTATAACCACATCTTTTGGACCTTCTTCTTCCCACAGGATGGACATTCTTTCGATGGTCCATGCCAGAATAATCATTGGGAAGAAGGTGACGGTCAGTGCCTGTGTGATACCCAGTTTCCAGCTCAGGATGCTCATGGCACCCATAATGCCAATGACCACGATCATAACGGCTGCCAGCCTGGCCACCAGAAGCATGTTTAACTGACTGAGTATCGAGCGAATCCACAGGCCGATGGAGACAATGGTGATAAAGATGGTCAGGCCCGGTAGCAGCTGGGTTTCCAGAAAGGCCACCGAGATCAGTACTGGCATGAAGGTGCCTGATGTACGTAGACCAACAATAATCCGCATAAACAGTACAACGAGCGCTCCGATAGGGATCAGCAGAATGTTTTTGAAAGCGTTCTGAACTTCCAGGGGCAGGTCATAGATTGAAAAGTCAACCAGCGCCACCTGGTCCGCCTGAGAGTTGCGGATAGCCAGATCACGGGCTGGAACCGCCTGGGAGATCATGGAGAAGCTAACACTTGATTGGGTGCCGCCCATCACATCCAGCATGGATTTACCTCCCCGTTGCCACAGGAAGAAGTTGGCAGGGTTGCCGGATTCACCGGTGACCGGATCAAACATCAGCCAGCCATCACTGGTGTAGACTTCCAGCATGTCCAGCATCGGTTGGCGACGACGGCCGTCTTCCAGATACAGACCCCTGACCATGCGAACCGGAATATCAGCCATGGTTAACAGGTCAATCAGCAGGCGTGTACGGCTTTCACGATTATCGATCATGCCCAGCAGCATGTTGGTGTTCTGGCTCGGGCTTGGATTCAGGAGTTCGGTGATTAGTGTTCCGGCAAAACTGCGGGCATCAGCAGAGCGCTCGGTTACGGATTCGAGCAGACTATCAGCTGCAGTCTGATAGGGCTCTGGCAATCTTGGTTTTACGGTCAGAGTGTCGTTTTCTACCGGAGGCTCACGATCCGGGTCGCTGACAGAATCAGGATACAGGTTGACCTTATAGTACAGTGTCTGGCGGCCTTTGGCTTCACGGATGCTCCATTCCGCCCGTCGCTGACCATTATCGTCAAACTGGTTGATGCCATACCCTGGAGAAGCGAAAGATTCATCCAGGATACGCACGTCAGACTGATGGGCCGGCAACGTCAGGGTTGCCTTGACAGGGCCACCGTCGGCCATAAATTCAACATCGGCTTCAATGCTCCATATCGTATTGGTTTCCCCCCGGAGCAGTGGAAAGCCTAAAGCAAAATGCTTGTAAAGAGTGAGACCCAGCCCGAGTGCGACAAGCAGCACTACAGCCAGACTGAGTTGAAAACGGCCTTTCATTGATTACCTCTTGGCAGTTTGTCTGCAATATACTCCTCGCTGACGTCTACCAGGGCGGTGTTGGCCACGAATTGTTCTGCAAGCAGGACTGGAAACTCGTAACTGCTGCGGTCACGCAGTGTGAATTCGGTGATTTTGTTAATGTTGCCTACCCTGACCTTTATGCTGACGACAGGGCGCCTCTGGGATTCAAGACCACCATGGCGCTTGATCTGGGCAACACGGCTTATCGGCAGTTCAAGATTGAAGGATTGTTCATTGGAAACCAGTTTGAACCGTACCCAGGGCTGACCATTTTTCTCGAATTCTTCAAGGTCACGGGCATCCAGGGAGGATGTTTCTGCACCCGTGTCTACCCGGGCTTGTAAGGGTTCATCCACACCGTTGAGCTGAACCTGTTCCACTGCTCCAAGAATGGGCAGGCCAGCGACGTTGACTTTCTGGTAGATGGTCTGGTCGACGGCGTGTGCAAAAGTCCTGGGTACGGTACGACGTACTGTTTTCAGTGGTTTTTCAGTCGCAATGTATGTTTTGCCAACGTCGGCGATGGCCAGATCCTGAAGGAAGTCACGACCGATCAGCATTGGGAATTCAAAGTTGCTGCGGTCATTCAGGGATACAGCAACCGTCTGGGTCAGGTCACCTACCTGGATCGTGAGGCTGACAACAGGACGACGCTGGGATTCTTCATCGGGGCGCTTTATGGAGATAAAATCCTGGACCGGCAGTTCAAGTTTCCGAACACCTTTGCTGGTGCGTGGCAACTCAAAGCGAACCCAGGGGCGACCGTCGCGTTCAAACTGTTGTATGTTACGTGCATCCAGAGATGTGCGGGCAGCCCCGGTATCAATTTTTGCAGGCATGGTCAGGTCCAGGTCCGGCAGCTTACCTTCTTCGGAAAAGCCCAGCACCAGTTTGCCGTCAATATGAGCCGGCGTCTGTATATACGTCTGTGTAATGGTGACTTCCGGTACGGGTGCAGGCTGTTCGACAGTGGGTTTTTCCTGAGGCTTGGACACCGGTTTTTCAGCCTTAGGTCGATCCTCTCTGGTTTTTGTTGTGCCTGCGGGTGGTTCCTTGGGGGGAAACGACTGGCAGCCAGTCAGTGCCGCTGCGGT
This sequence comes from Endozoicomonas gorgoniicola, assembly GCF_025562715.2. NCBI lineage: Bacteria > Pseudomonadati > Pseudomonadota > Gammaproteobacteria > Oceanospirillales > Endozoicomonadaceae > Endozoicomonas > Endozoicomonas gorgoniicola. The sequence goes on along the minus strand of NZ_JAPFCC010000001.1, from coordinate 2,535,988 downwards.
AAGGATCAAAGCGGTAATTGCCGGGAAACGGATCATGGAGAACACTTGTTGATTTAGATAGATGAACCTAAAGATGATTGGCAAACAATCAAATGCTGCGCAGCTTACTGCAACTCCTGACACTTGCCAATGGCGAACAGCCGCAATCCCGCTGAAAAATTTGGAGGGTGATTGATATGGGTGGGTAAAGTGCAGGCTTAGCTGCTTGAAAAACTCACTAAGCCTGATCTTCCTGCAGAGGTTCCTGAGGTATTATTTTGCCCAGAATCCCTGTCATTAAAACACAGAGAGCGCATGGGAGAGCCCAGCCGAGATTGAACTCATACCCGGGTAGTCGCTGGCAAGAAGACGTTACCATCATAATCAGCGGATGATGAACCTCTTTTATGGTATCAACAATACTGAAAATCAGGGCGACTGAAAGCGTAGAGCGATAGACCAGCACGGGATTAGCAAACAGGTCCCGCACCAGTCCCAGTAATATCAGGACAATACAGACGGGATAGAGAATCAGCAGAACAGGTATAAATAACTCAATGATCTGGTTCAGCCCGAGGTTTGCGAAAGCAATGCAGCAGGCTGTGATGGCAACAACCAGTGGCCGGTAGCTGAACGGTTTGAATACCCCATCAAAATACTCTGCAGCGGCCGTGATGCAACCGACCGCTGTTGTCAGACAGGCCAGCGCCACCACACCTGCCAGCAGGCTTTTGCCCGGGGTGCCGTACAGGGCGTAGACATACAGAGAAAGAATCTGGCCGCCATTATCTGGGTTGGGAGCAATATCCCGACTGGTGGCTCCCAGATAAAACAGTGAAACATAGACCAGTGCCAGCCCGATTGCGGCTATAAAAGCCGTCACTACGCTGTGGCGGAACAGGGCCTGGGTGGAGTTTATGCCATGGGAGCGGAGATTGGTGATAATGACGATACCAAACATCAGGGCAGCCAGGGCATCCATGGTCAGGTAGCCTTCAAGGAAACCGGTCAGGAAGGGGTTAGCAGCATAATTGTCTGTTGCCTCGACCGGGGTTCCCTGAGGCATTATGACCGGAGACAGACCGAGTATAATGAGCAGGGCAATCAGGGCAGGGGTAATCAGCTTGCCGACAGATTCCAGCAGACGCCCCGGGTTCAGGCAGAGATAACCGCAGATGCTGAAAAACACAAGGCTGAATATCAGGCGGGACAGGGTGTCAGGTGAATTGAGAAAAGGCGCTATCCCCACTTCGTAGGCGACCATTGAGGTGCGGGGGACGGCGTAGAGAGGGCCGATCACCAGGAATATAAAGCTGCCCATCGAAATGATCAGCCACCTTGGCAATTCGCGGGTGATTTCGTTGAATCCGCCACCGACTCTGGCGATGACGACCAATCCCAGAAGAGGTAGTCCGACTCCGGTGACCAGAAATCCGGCAGCTGCCAGCCAGACGTTGGTTCCTGCCAGCTGACCCGCCAGAGGCGGAAAAATCAGGTTGCCAGCACCGAGAAACATGGCAAATACCATGAATCCCATTCCAATAATATTTTGCAGACTTAATCTTTGTTTCATTGCAGCTGCCGTCGTCAGGCGTTCATGTTAGAGGCTAATCGGGAGCTGGCTCACTCTCTGGTTCGCTCAGATGCCATTTAATAGCTTAGCTTCCATGGTAGCTTTCAAGTATGGAGTAGCTCTCAAGTATGGACGCAATTTTTGAAAGTGGTAGCAACGTTAATCCTGTTGCCTGAAATATTGGACAGGCTGACAGAAAAAATGTTCCGAATTCCTGGTAAGTTGAGTCTGACGCCCGAATGGCAGGCATTTTCAGGTTGCTACAAGCCATTACGTCACAGCTGTCACTAAGGGGCGTATGCTGGCTTTTTGGGCGGTCATGGGTTTTGACTCTGGAATTACGACTCATAGGGGTCGGGTCTGGAGTCATGCCTCGGCTGGCTGCACAGGTTGCTGTGGGGGGTGCCCTTTATCAGTTGCTGAAAGCCTTCCTGGTCAATATGAAGCAGGGTTTCATGGTCACCGGACTCCAGGTAGATATCGGGAACCTGGCTGAGCCTGTCGTCCCAGATCATGGACATCTCGTAAGCCCGTGCAATCGGTGGAATGGCACCGAACTGACAATCTGAAAACGGCTTTTGGGCATCGGTTTCGCTGGCCAGTTTTACGGGACGGTCAAGAAAGTTTTGAACCTGGCGCATTTGCAGGCGATTGGATGACGGAATAACAGCCATCAGGTAGTCGTTCAGGTCATCTTTCAGTATCACTGCCTTGGCCAGTGAGTTCAGTGGTATTTGAGCAGCAATGGCGGTCTGGACAGAGCTGTGGCTGGTGGTGTGTTGCAGGGTGTCATAAGGGATATGCTCTTCTTCGAGCAGGTGGTGAACACGGTCGGCAATACTCATGGGTGTCGCCCTCAGTCAGGTCAGGGCTTCCATGCCGGTTAGGCAGAAGATGGCTTGCAGTCATCTTCCTTCATTCCATCAGAGTCAGTTGGCAGGAAAGTATAGTCTGGCAAGCGAATGTAATCAGCTTTTACGACGTATGTGGCGATGGCTCAGCCAGCGCCTGCTTTCTTGCAGGGTAAAAGCAGGAAGTTAGTTTTGGGCTGTTCCTAAATGGTATAGGCTCCGCCTGCAGTTTGAAATATTCCCAGATAGCTGCTCTCTATGATCTTGCGCCAATGCGGACTAAGTTCTCCCCAGAGGTAGATATCGAGATTACTGCCCCCGGGCGGGTTGGCATAGTCGTCCTCAAAGCGGATGAACACCGACTCATTATGCGCTGTGGCGATAAAGTCCCTGATGGTGCGAATATGGCGATAAAACTGTTGATTGCTGTCAATGACATAGACATAGTGGCGACTGTCGACAACAAGGTTGTATGCATGGTCTTCTGTCTCGGCAGCGTAGACCTGGTTGATACCCTGGCCGATGAGATAGGCAAGCAGTAGTGTGGGACGGTTCCATGTCTGTTTGAAACATGCGCTCTCTCCGGCAGCCAGACCCGGCAGCCAGAAGAGGCTGCCGTCCACGGTGTGTGGTACGGTGTTTTTGACCAGCACATCTGCCGTGTGAATTGCACAGTGTACACAGTTACCGTGAATGTTGAGCCCACCATAGGGGTTGATGCAGGCCAGGCTTTCACTGAGATCTCTCAGGCTCATGATGCAGCGCTCTCAGTTAAAAAGAAAACTCAGTTAAAAAAGAGTCGTTAGCGGTCAGCGAGACCGGATCAGGTCTTGCTGACTGGCTCTCTGCAGTGTTTCCTCCAGGGTTTTGCAAATGGTTTTTGCAAATTCGGGATCATTGACGGGTTGTTTCTGGTTGTCGGTAATGTAAAAGCGGTCTTCAACCTTTTCACCGAAGGTGGCAATTTTGGCATTGTGCACCTGCAGGTTAAGCGACATGAAGGTACGGCCTATCTTGGCCAGCAGCCCGGGGCGGTCGGTCGCTTTTATTTCCAGCAGGGTACGGCGGATGTCGGGAATGTTGCTGATCAGCACTTCCGGCTTTCGGGCAAAATGGCGCAGTTTTCTGGGCGTCCGGCGGCTGATCAGATCCGGGAAATCGTCGGTATTCTCCAGAATTAACTGCAGGTGACGTTTGATTTGCAGTATGCGTTTCGGGTTGTGTCCAATCGCACGTCCATCGTCTTCCAGTACCGTAAAGGTATCCATGCTGTAGTTATCCGACGAGGTAATGATTCTGGCGTCCTGAATGCTCAGGTGGAGCTGATCCAGTGCCGCTACGGCAGCCGCAAACAGGTTAGGCTGATCCGGTGTATAGATAAATACCCGTGACCCGCCAAGATCCTGCTGGTCAATATCGGTCTCCTGAACAATCACCAGAGGTTTGCTGTTGTCATGGTTCAGGATGTTTTCTGTGTGCCATGCAATTTCCCGGGAGTTATGCCGGGTAAAGTACTCAATTCCCAGTGCTGACCAGAGCCGGGTGATGGTTTGCTGATCCAGCGCTTTATCAGCCAGTCTCTTCAGGGCGCGTTCCTTAACGGCTGCAACCCGGTCTTGTTCATCCGTCAGGCTGCTCATATCGCCTTCCAGCATGCGCCGTGTGCGACGATAAAGCTGTTCCAGGAGTGAAGAGCGCCAGCCGTTCCAGAGCTCCGAATTGGTGGCATTGATATCGGCTACCGTTAACAGGTAAAGAAAGTTCAGGTAGTTAACAGAACCCATTTTCCGGGCAAAGTCCTGAATTACCTGAGGGTCGGACAGATCCTGCTTTTGTGCGGTGGTAGACAGTGTCAGGTGTTCTCTGACCAGCCAGACAACAAGGCGGGTGTCGTTAGGTTTTAAACCGTGGCGACGACAGAACCGCTCGGCATCGACAGCACCCAGCTGCGAATGGTTGCCACCACGGCCTTTGCCGATATCGTGGTAAATGGCGGCAATGTAGAGCAGTTCAGGGTTTTTGATGGCTCGGATCAGCTGAGAGGCAACGGGATAGCGCTGCTCATTTTCCTTGTAGGTGAAACTGCGCAGATGTTTGATCAGCAGCAGTGTGTGTGCATCAACGGTATAGGAATGAAACAGGTCAAACTGCATCTGTCCGATAATGCGGCCGAACTCTGGCAGATAGCGCCCGAGAATGCCATACCTTGCCATGCGCCGGAGGTTGGCAGTCAGGGCGTAGGGTGCCTGTAGCAGCTTGATAAACTGTTTGGCACAGCGTGGGTCTTTGCGAAACTCGTTGTCAACCAGGTGTCGGTGTTCCCTGAGCAGGCGAATGGTTTCAGCGGTAGGGCCGTGTATGTTGGCATCCCTGGTCATCAGGACAAACATTTCCAGCATGGCGGGCGGGTAGTCGCTGAATACCGTCGCGCTGGTGGTTTCGATGTACTGGTTACGAACCTGAAACCGCTCATTGATGGGTGTAATGACCTGTGGCAGGTCGGCGTTCAGGATAGCGTCGTCAAAATGTTGCAGCAGCAGGTCTTTCAGTTGACCAACAATCAGTACGGTACGGAAGTAACTCTGCATAAACTGTTCGACAGCCAGAGAGTCGTTATGGTCGTGGTAACCGAACAGGTTCGCGAGGGTGCGCTGATGGTCGAACAACAGGCGATCTTCGCAGCGGCCAGAGGTGAGGTGCAGTCCCCAGCGGACTCTCCACAGGAAGGCTTTGCAGCGCTGCAGCTGCTGGTGTTCGTTGTGGCTGAGAAAGCCGATGTCCACCAGTTCTTTCAGGTCGTGTGTACCAAAGTGACGTCGGGTAACCCAGCCCAGCATATGGATATCGCGGATGCCTCCGGGGGAGCTTTTGATATTGGGCTCCAGCTTGTATTCAGAGTCATCGTATTTGCGGTGTCGTTCCCGTTGTTCTTCAAACTTTGCCTGCAGGTAATCTTTGCTTGGCCACATGTGTTCGGGGCTGATGCGCTCGTGTAATCTGTCTGACAGTGCCTCGGGGCCGGATAACAGCCGGGCTTCCAGCAGGTTGGTCATAATCGTGAGGTCATTCTCCGCCTGCACGGCGCACTCATCAACAGAGCGAACACTGGAGCCTACTTTCAGGCCGATATCCCACAGCAGGGTGAGAAAACGTTCGATATTTTCTTTGTGGGTGCTGTAAGTGTTATCTGACAGAAGCAGCAGAATGTCGATGTCAGAGCCCGGGTGCAGCTCTCGCCGCCCATACCCGCCTACAGCCAGTAAGGCAATGTCGCAGCCATTGCTCCAGTCCAGATGTTCCCAGGCGACCGTTAGAATTTCATCCATAAACCAGGTTTGGGCGTCGACCAGTGTTTCAATACTTATCTCTTCCCTGAACCACTGGTCCAGCCGTTCACGGGCAGTTCTGATGGCTTTTTTGTAGGCAGGGATGGCGCTGTTGGACAGCGTGATGTCGGCACGAAACTGGCTGCGATTGAACAGCTCGGTTCTGAGTGACTGGGGAACCTGTAGGCTGGTCGTTATCATGGTGAAACCTGGTGGCTGGTCGCTGTTATTGTATTCTATTCCTTTTCGTCGGAGCAGCCAGAAGCCTGCTCGCCGTCAGGCTCCTGGCTGGCGGTCAGAATGTTTCTTCTGGACGCCGGGTCAGTACCTCAACACCATCGGCGGTGACCAGCAGGGTGTGTTCCCACTGGGCAGAAGGACGACGGTCTTTGGTGACCGCTGTCCAGCCGTCACCCAGTAATTTGGTGTTTTTCTTGCCAGCATTGATCATTGGCTCGATGGTGAAGGTCATGCCTTCGCGCAGGATGCAGTCGTTGTTTTCGTTGTAGCCGTTGTAATGCAGCACCTGCGGGTCTTCGTGGAAGCCTCTGCCAATACCGTGACCGCAGTACTCTTCTACCACAGTAAAGTGGTTGGCGTGGGCATGCTCCTCGATAATACGACCAATGTCGCTCAGTCGGATGCCCGGGCGTACCTGGTCAATGGCCTTGTAGAGACACTCCTGGGTGACCTGTACGAGACGCTCATTGAAAGGCTGGGTTTCGCCAATAATGAACATTTTGCTGGTGTCGCCGTGATAGCCGTCTTTGATAACAGTGACGTCGATGTTCATGACATCACCTTTCTTCAGCTTCTTCTCGCCGGGAATACCGTGGCAGACCACATGGTTGATGGATGTGCAGATAGACTTCGGAAAGCCCGGACGGCCGGGCGCTGCACCATAGTTCAGAGGGGCTGGAATGGCATTTTGCTCATTAACGATATAATCGTGGCACAGGCGGTCCAGCTCATCGGTTGTGATGCCTGCCTTGACATGGGGGGTAATCATTTCCAGCACTTGTGCTGCCAGGCGTCCAGCAATACGCATGCCTTCGATATCTTCAGGGGTTTTAATAATTACGTTCATAGAAATAAACTGGCTGTCAGCCGTTGGGTCGGATGATTGGGTGGTAATAGAGCGATTCTAACAGAAGTTGTGCGTGATATTCATGCGGAGTTGGGCTACTTTTCTAACTGGCGTTGTCATCACTTTTCAAACTGCACCTGTTAAGCCTCTCCGGTACTCTCCGATACTGTAGTGTTTCAAATTCAGTTGTAAAACCTCCAGATCAGGAAATGTCCTGACTCTGGCGGTGAAAGCCAGCTGAAAGGTTTTCGTTCGTTTTTTTTTGTGGTATAAATCGCCGTCTTCGTTAAATGGGGTCTGTCTGCAAGCCATTCCGGCCTGTTATTGGCTTCCCCGAATCGAAGCTTTTTAAACTATTTACAGAACTCACATGCACCGTCACATGACTCAGGGTGCCCAAAGGTTTGATGGTTCTTTGAAAGATCAAACCTGCCAGGGGTCGAACTCATGGGGTGCGTGGAGGCATAACCCTGTATCAGGAGAAATAAAATGGCGCAAGCCCATAACGTTACCATGCGTGACATGCTCAAGGCGGGCGTGCACTTCGGTCACCAGACTCGTTTCTGGAACCCAAAGATGAACAAATTCATCTTCGGTGCTCGCAACAAGATTCATATCATCAACCTTGAGCACACCATGCCTGCGTTCACCGAAGCTATGGAGTTCATCCGTAAGCTGGCTTCAGGCAAGAACAAGGTTATGTTCGTAGGCACCAAGCGTGCTGCGGGCAAGATCATCCGCGAAGAAGCTGCCCGCGCTGGTCAGCCATTCGTTGCTCACCGCTGGCTGGGTGGTATGCTGACTAACTACAAGACTATCCGTCAGTCTGTACGTCGTCTGCGTGACCTGGAAGCTCAGTCTCAGGACGGCACCTTCGAGAAGCTGACCAAAAAAGAAGCTCTGATGCGTCGTCGCGACCTGGAGAAGCTGGATCGCTCCCTGGGTGGTATCAAGGAAATGGGCGGCCTGCCAGACGCGCTGTTCGTTATCGACGTTGAGCACGAGCGCATCGCTATTCAGGAAGCCAACAAGCTGGGTATTCCTGTCATCGGTATCGTCGATACCAACTCCAGCCCGGAAGGCGTAGACTTCGTTATCCCGGGTAACGATGACGCTATCCGTGCTATCCAGTTGTACGTTAAAGCAGCTGCTGACGTCATCATGGATGCTCGCGCTGCTGCCAGCACTGGCGCTGAAAGCGAATTTGTAGAAGTTGAAGTTGAAGCGGAAGCTGAAACCAAGGCTGACGACGCCGCGGAAGCTTAATCTTCCAGGTGTTAGAAAAAGGGGGCCAGATGCCCCCTTTTTCAGATTACAAGTAACCATTATCTATCCTGAAATGCCGAAATAAGAGGCGTTGCAAGCACGACACTTCATCAGCATTCTCAGGAGTGACATTGAACATTTGCGAGAGGAATCCACCATGGCAGCAATTTCTGCAGCACTGGTTAAGGAACTGCGTGAGCGCACTGGTCTGGGTATGATGGAGTGCAAGCGCGCTCTGAAAGAGGCTGGTGGCGACATCGAGAAAGCCATCGAAGAGATGCGCAAGTCTGGCCAGGCTAAAGCGGCCAAGAAGGCGGGCCGTACCGCTGCTGAAGGCATCGTGATGACCAAAGTGGCTGAAGACGCTTCTTACGGCATCATCGTTGAAGTGAACAGTGAAACTGACTTCGTTGCCCGTGATGAAGGCTTTGTTGCATTCGTTCAGAAGGTCACTGACGTTGCGTTTGAACGTAAGGAAACTGACGTTGCCGCACTGATGGAAGGTGAACTGGAAGCGGCTCGTCTGGCTCTGGTTCAGAAAATCGGTGAAAACATCAGCGTTCGTCGTGCCGTTGTAGTAGAAGGCGGTATTGTGGGTTCTTACGTTCACGGCAACAGCCGTATCGCTGTACTGGTTAGCCAGGAAGGTGGTGACGCTGAGCTGGCTCGTGACGTGGCTATGCACGTTGCTGCTGTTAGCCCTCAGGTGGTTAACAAGGAAGATATGCCGGCTGAGCTGGTAGAGAAAGAGAAGGAAATCTTCAAGGCTCAGGCTGAGCAGTCTGGCAAGCCAGCTGAAATCATCGAGAAGATGATTGTTGGTCGTATCAACAAGTTCCTGTCCGAGAGCAGCCTGGTTGAGCAGCCTTTCGTTAAAGATCCTGACATGAAAGTAGGCGCTCTGGCTAAGAAAGCCGGCGCGACTATCTCCAGCTTCGTTCGTTTCGAAGTGGGTGAAGGTATCGAGAAAGAAGAAGTGGATTTCGCTGCTGAAGTGGCTGCAGCGGCTGCAGGCGCTTAATTTTTCTGCAGTAAGCCGGAATCTGTTGCATTGCGTTGCAGTTGATTCCGGCCTTGCCAGGCTGGAAGCTGATGGTGACTAACATGCTGAGTCATATTGTTTGTGGCGCAGACTGTAGGTGGCCAGGTGCTTGAAGGCTTCAGGTGACAAGGCTGAAAGCTTCCAGCCGGAAGCCCTTTGTGATCTCTATGATCAGAGGGTTTCTGATCCAGCATCCGGTATTTCTGACAGTAGACTATCTGACAGCAGGGATGCCGGATGTTATTATCCGCCTATCTTTGATACGGAAGCTGAACATGCCGGTAAATGATCGACAACCGAAATACAAGCGCATTCTTCTCAAGCTCAGCGGTGAAGCGCTGCAGGGTTCCAATGATTTCGGCATAGATCCGGGTGTCCTGGATCGCATGGCCCTGGAAATTGGCCAACTGGTTGGTATCGGTGTACAGGTTGGTATCGTTATCGGTGGCGGTAACCTGTTCCGGGGTGCAGAACTCAGTGCTGCGGGGCTGGATCGCGTCACTGGCGACCACATGGGTATGCTGGCTACGGTAATGAATGCTCTGGCCATGCGTGATGCCCTTGAGCGTTCCAATATCAATACCCGGGTTATGTCTTCTATCCCGATGAGTGGTGTCGTTGAACACTACGATCATCGTCGTGCAATGCGTCACCTCAGTGAAGGTGATGTCGTTATATTCTCCGCCGGTACCGGCAATCCTTTCTTTACCACTGATTCTGCTGCCTGCCTTCGCGGCATTGAAGTCGATGTTGACGCTGTTCTGAAAGCCACCAAGGTCGACGGCGTATACGACAAAGACCCTGTTAAACATGCCGATGCAGTCAAGTTTGACCACCTGTCTTACGATGAGGTGCTGGACCGCAAGCTTGGTGTAATGGATCTGACAGCCATCTGCCTGGTCCGTGACCAGAATATGCCCTTGCGTGTATTCAACATGAACAAGCCCGGCGCATTGCTGAGTGTTGTAGTAGGTAGTAATGAAGGAACACTTGTTTCAGGGGGTCAACAATGATTAATGAAATTAAAGACGACGCTAAAGAGCGTATGGGGAAATCTCTGGATTCCCTGACGGTTGCGTTTAACAAAATACGCACGGGGCGTGCGCACCCAAGTCTGCTCGATGGCATCAAGGTATCCTATTACGGTTCCGAGACGCCCCTGGGTCAGATGGCGAACATCTCTGCTGAAGATGCCCGCACCCTGGCAGTACGTGTCTGGGAGAAGTCCATGGTGCCAGACATTGAAAAAGCCATCATCAAGTCTGACCTGGGTCTGAACCCTTCAACGGCTGGTGAGGTGATCCGTATTCCTCTGCCACCACTGACTGAGGAGACCCGCAAGGGTTATGTGCGTCAGGCGCGTGCTGAAGCTGAAAATGCCAAGATCGCCATTCGTAACATCCGCCGTGATGCTCTGTCCGACTTCAAAGAGCTGGAGAAGGAAAAAGAGATCAGTGAAGACGAGGAGCGTCGTGCAGCTGATGATGTGCAGAAGATCACCGACAGCTTTGTGGCTGAAGTTGACAAGGCACTGGCTGCCAAAGAAAGCGATCTGATGGAAGTCTGATCACATCCGTTGCCTTTGTGGGAGCTTGCTTTTTTGGGCTGGCTCCTGCAAGGTTTTCTTAAACCTGTTGTTTCTCTTCAACTTTTCAGATCAGCAAAGACTTCATGGCAATGACACCGCAAATGGAAACCGGCAGTGTAGAGGGAATTCCCAAAGATAAGCTGCCACGACATATTGCCATTATTCTGGATGGCAACAACCGCTGGGCAAAAAGACGACGACTGCCCGGTCTGGCGGGACATCGCGCCGGAGTGTCAGCAGTACGTAATATTGTTGAGGCCTGTAGTGAATATGGGGTAGAAGTACTAACGCTGTTCGCGTTCAGCAGCGAAAACTGGAATCGCCCCCGCAAAGAAGTCAATGGTCTTATGGAGCTGTTTCTCCGCGCCCTGAGACGGGAAACCCGTCGCCTGAAACGCAATAATATCCGTCTCAAAGTCATCGGAGATGTCTCAGGTTTCAGTGCTGATATACAGCGCCACATTCGTGAGGCTGAAGCCCTGACAGCGGATGAGCATAAAGTAACGCTGGTCATCGCTGCGAATTATGGCGGTATGTGGGATATCACCCAGGCTACTCAGAAAGTGGCGCTAAGGGTTCAGCGGGGTGAGCTGCAGGCTGATGAGGTGACTCAGGAGATGATTGAATCACACCTGAGTACCGCCGATTTGCCAGCCCCGGACCTGATGATTCGCACCAGTGGAGAGCAGCGAATCAGTAACTTTATGCTATGGCAGTGTGCCTACAGCGAGTTTTATTTTACCGATACTCTGTGGCCGGATTTTGACCGGGCAGAGTTTTATCGTGCGCTCCTGGATTATGTAGGCCGACAGCGACGTTTCGGCAAAACCAGTGAGCAGGTGGAGGCTGAGGCTACGTGTTAAAACAAAGAATTCTGACTGCGCTGGTACTGGCTCCTCTGGCCCTTGCCGGTGTTATCTTTCTTTCCCCTGCAGTTTTTTCTGTTCTGACAGCACTTGTTATCATGCTGGCTGCCTGGGAATGGGCTAATCTTGCCGGGTTTGAACAGTCGGTTCAACGGGTGTTGTTTTCCCTGCTGACCGGGTTAATCTGCTGGCTGGTGTCTCCTTTGCCGCATTGGCTGGTGCTGGGTGCCGGTGCAGCCTGGTGGGTAGTTGCCCTGGTGCTGGTTAAAGGTTATCCGGAGACGGCGCGGTGCTGTCAAAGTAAAGTTCTGCGTCTGTTTATGGGCGTTTTGACCCTTGTGCCGGCCTGGTATGCCCTGGTTCAGCTTAAGCATTATGATCATGATGGTATGGCGATACTGTTTGTCTTCTTCCTGGTCTGGGCTGCTGATGTGGGTGCTTATTTTGCCGGTCGTGCGCTGGGAAAGCACAAGCTGGCAGTCAATGTCAGTCCCAAGAAGACACTGGAAGGCCTGGTGGGCGGATTGCTGCTGGCGTTGCTGGTGGCTGCCTGTGTCGGGTTGTACTTTGAGTTTACTTTTGCCAGAGGAATGGGGTTGCTGCTTCTGACCGTTGTGGTCGGTATTGTTTCGGTTCTGGGTGATCTGTTTGAAAGTCTGCTCAAGCGGGAGCGGGGCATAAAAGACAGTAGCAACCTGTTGCCGGGGCATGGTGGCATTCTTGACCGTATTGACAGTCTGACTGCTGCAGTGCCTGTTTTTACGCTTGCGCTGCTGAGTAGTGGAGGTTAAGAAATGGTTACGGGACATGGTAATTCCAGGCGGCCGGACTTGATGTTCGGTGAAGATATTCAGCAGATCTGTGTACTGGGATCGACGGGGTCGATTGGTAAAAGTACGCTGGATGTAATTGCCCGCAACGCTGACCGTTATCGGGTACGTTCGCTGGCCGCGGGCAGAAACTACCGGGTCATGCTTGATCAGGTTCGTCAGTTTTTACCGGAATATGCCGTTATGGCTGATCCGCAGGCGGCTGAAGAGCTGCGAAAGCTGGTTAAGCAGGAACAGCTGGCGACTGAGGTGCTGTCCGGATCGTTGTCTGTTGCTCAGGTGGCGGCAGACAGTGCTGTTGATGTGGTCATGGCGGCTATTGTCGGGGCTGCGGGATTGCTGCCTACTCTTGCCGCTGTCAAGGCCGGTAAAAAAGTGTTGCTGGCAAACAAAGAGGCGCTGGTGATGACGGGTGCGCTGTTTATGGATTCGGTCAGGGAGTCAGGAGCAATCCTGCTTCCCATTGACAGCGAACATAATGCTATCTTCCAGTGCATGCCGCGCAATTATCAGGATGGTCTGGAGCAGGTCGGTGTAGAGCGTATCCTGTTAACCGCTTCCGGTGGTCCGTTCAGGGATACCCCGCTGGATACCTTTGCTGGTATTACGCCTGAGCAGGCCTGTGCTCATCCGAACTGGAGCATGGGTCGAAAGATTTCTGTAGATTCCGCCACCATGATGAACAAGGGGCTGGAGTACATTGAGGCCTGTTGGCTGTTTGGTGCGACGCCAGACCAGGTGGATGTTGTGATTCATCCGCAGAGTATTATCCACTCTCTGGTGGATTACAAAGACGGTTCCATGCTGGCGCAGATGGGAAATCCGGATATGCGTACGCCGATTGCCCATGCTCTGGCCTGGCCTGACCGTATTGCTTCCGGGGTCAGGCCGCTCTCTCTGGCAGATGTTGGGCGTCTCGATTTCTACGATCCCTGTATGCAGCGTTTTCGTTGTCTGAAGCTGGCGCAGGAGGCGGCTTCTGCTGGTGGTACCGCAGCAGCTATGCTAAATGCTGCCAATGAGGAGGCGGTGGATGCGTTTCTGGGTATGAATCTGCGATTTGACCGCATTCCGGAAGTGATTGATGCAACACTGCAGGCATTGCAGGTACATAATGCCGGTGATATTGAACAGGTTCTGGATGCTGACCGTCAGGCTCGTAAACTGGCTCAAAAGCATATTGTCCACTGGCAGGAAAGTGCCTGATTATTTGAAACGGTGAGAATAGCGTCCAGCCTTCTGAAGGCTGGAATAATGATAATGATGATTACTATGAATTTGCAGGAAGCAGCCGGGAGGCAATAAGCGATCTATGATTTTTGGGTCTTTACAAACGCTGGCTGCTTTTGTCATTACGCTGGGTATACTGGTCAGCGTTCATGAGTTTGGCCACTTTTGGGTGGCACGTAAGTGCGGTGTCAGGGTGCTGCGCTTTTCGGTGGGTTTTGGTAAACCCCTCTGGACCTGGACTGATAAGCTGGGTACTGAATATGTGATTGCTCTGATACCTTTGGGCGGCTACGTCAAAATGCTGGATGAGCGGGAAGGGCCGGTTGCAGAGCATGAGCGACATGAGTCTTTTAATGCCAAGCCGGTACTGTCACGCATCGCTATTGTGGCGGCCGGGCCGATTGCCAATTTTATTCTGGCTGTTGCCGCTCTCTGGCTGATGTATATGGCTGGTATTCGTACCATTGTTCCCCAGGTTGGCAATGTGTTGCCAGACAGCCCGGCGGCGGTTGCTGGTGTTGTTCCGGGGGATGAAATTGTTAGTATTGATGGTGAGGAAACCCCTGGCTGGCAACAGATTAATATGGAGTTGCTATCGTCTATTGGTGATACTCGCGACCTGTCTGTTGGTACACGGGCAGGCACGCCGGGACAGCTGTCATCCGCCGCTGTTCGGGAAAAAAACGTTGCCATCTCCAACTGGCTTGTCGATGACAGTGGTGAAGGCATTGCTGATCCGCTCAGGGAGTTAGGCATAGAGCCCTACACACCGCTTGTTCCTACCGTGCTGGGAGAGCTGACACCGGATGGAGCTGCTCAGGCTGCCGGGCTGGAAACGGGAGACCGTATTGTTGCCACAAATGGGCAACCGGTTCAGGACTGGTTGAGCTGGGTTCATATGATCAGGGCCAATCCGGGTAAGGAACTTCAGGTTGAGCTGGAACGTGACGGTCAGACTCTTGAACTGGCGCTGACGCCGGGTGTCAGAGAGCTGGATGGTAAGCCGTCTGGTTATATTGGGGCAGGTGTTCAGCAGGTAGGCTGGCCGGATGAGATGGTGCGCAAACTTCAGTACAATCCTGTTGCTGCTCTACCCAGGGCTTTGGACAGTACATGGACGCTGACCAGTATGACGGTCGAGTCGTTGTGGAAAATGGTCGTGGGGCTGGTTTCGGTTAAAAACTTGAGTGGTCCGATAACCATTGCTAAAGTTGCTGGCGCATCGCTGCAATCCGGACTGGAAAACTTTCTCTATTTCCTGTCGATGTTGAGTGTCAGCCTGGGTGTCCTGAACCTGTTGCCTATTCCGGTGCTTGATGGTGGACACCTGTTGTTTTATCTGGTTGAGCTGGTTCGGGGTAAACCGGTTTCGGAGCGAGTACAGATGCTCGGTCTGAAAATTGGTGTAACCTTTGTAGTCGGCATTATGATGCTGGCTCTGTATAACGATCTGAGCCGGCTGTTTTGATGCAGATCGGGTGCTATTTGATAACACCTGATCATTGGTTAATAGCCATGAGCGAAGAAAGTCATGTTTTCATCGCTTCTCGAATTGGAAAGTGACTTTTATGGTAAAAACGAACACGGACAAAGAACGGATTCCATGAAGCGATCATTGTTGTCTTTGCTGATTGGCTCGATGGCCTACGCGTCAGGCGCCAACGCATTTGTTGTGTCTGATATTCGAATCGATGGCCTGCAAAGGGTGTCAGCAGGTACGGTTTTTAATTCACTGCCTATTGAAGTGGGAGACGATGTAGAGTCCCCACAGGTTGCCGAAGCGGCCAGGTCACTGTTCCGAACGGGGTATTTCAATGATATCCAGATGGGGCGCGATGGTGATGTTCTGGTTGTCTCTGTGGTTGAGCGACCTTCCATCAGTCAAATCAAGATTGAAGGGAATAAGGCGATCAAAACCGAGGACCTGATGAAGGGGTTGAGTTCCTCGGGTCTGTCTGAGGGTGAGATTTTCCAGCAGGCCACGCTGGAAGCCATTCGTCTTGAGCTGGAGCGACAGTACGTTTCGCAGGGGCGCTACGGGGCCAGAATTTCCGCCGATGTTGAGGCTTTGCCCCGCAATCGTGTGAAGTTGACGATTAACGTCAAGGAAGGAAAGGTTGCTACCATCCGGCATATTAATGTCGTTGGTAACACGGTGTTCCCTCAGGAGGAAGTGCAGGATCTGTTTGAACTGAAAGAGACTGGTATGTTTTCTTTCTTTGGTTCCAGTGACAAGTATTCCCGGGAGAAACTCTCCGGTGACCTGGAACGCCTGCGTTCATACTATCTGGATCGCGGCTATATCAACTTCAATATCCGGTCTACACAGGTTTCTATCAGCCCTGACAAGCAAAGTGTATTTATTACCGTTAACATTGACGAGGGTGAAAAGTACACAATCAATGAAGTCAACCTGTCCGGCGACCTGATCATTGATGAAGAAGAAGCGCGTAATCTGGTACTGGCCAAGCCAGAGCAGACGTTCTCCCGTCGCATCATTACCACTACGGAAGAAATCCTCAGTCGCCGGCTGGGTAACGAAGGTTATACGTTTGCCAATGTGTCGGGTATTCCAACACCGAACCATGAAAACAAAACGGTAGACCTGACATTCTTTGTTGACCCCGGTCGTCGTGCTTATGTTCGTCGAATTAACTTCTCCGGTAATACCAAAACTGAAGATGAAGTACTGCGCCGCGAGATGCGTCAGATGGAAGGTGCGTCTGCCAATACTGAAAATATTGAGCAGTCCAAAGTACGACTGGAGCGTCTGGGCTTTTTCCGTCAGGTAGATGTAGAAACCCCACCGGTGCCGGGAAGCAGCGACCAGATTGATGTGAACTATACCGTTGAAGAGCAGCCCTCAGGCAGTATTACTGCCAGTGTGGGTTACTCTCAGTCCGATGGTCTGTTGTTGGGTGGTTCTATCAGTCAAAGTAACTTCCTGGGGACTGGTAATAACGTGTCGATCGGTCTGAACAAGAGTGATGTGAGTCAGCTTTATAACTTCAGCTTTACCGATCCTTATTACACTGTGGATGGTGTCAGCCGTGGCTTTGGTTTGAACTACCGCAAATACGATTATAAGGATTCGGATATTTCCAGCTATGCCGCAGACACCTGGGGTGGTGATGTGCGATTCGGTTATCCGATTTCTGAGACAGAGTCGATCAACTTCAGTGCGGGCGTAGAAGGCACCAAGATTACAACCGGTAAAGATACACCCAAATATATTCGTGAATACATCAAAAATGAAGGTAAGCAGTTTACCAATGTGAAAGCCTCACTGGGCTGGTCTGAATCTGAGCTTAACCGGGGCTTGCTGCCAACAAGAGGCTACTCGCAGAGCGCTTCTTTACAGGTAACGGTTCCCGGCTCGTCCGTCACTTTTTATAAGCTGAATTACCGTGCGCAGTACTTCCAGCCTCTCACCAAGAGCCTGACTGCACGCTTTGCGGGTCGTCTCGGTTATATTGGTGGTTACGGCAAGACGAATACTATTCCATTCTTCGAGCACTATTACGGCGGAGGGTTTGGTTCTGTCCGGGGTTACAAGGACAATACACTTGGACCAAAGGCTAAGGAGTACAAGGGTAACAGCTTTAACTCTATCGGTGGTGACTTCATTTTTGAGGGTACTGCAGAGATTCTGTTCCCACTGCCATTCGTAAAAGATCAGCGTTCACTTAGAACCAGCCTGTTTCTCGACTTTGGTAATGTTTACAACAGTAGTTGTGGTACCTCTGACGGCAAGGCAAATCCGGATATCGTGGACTGCTACAAGCCCTCTTTCGATCAGCTACGCTACAGTGCCGGTGTCGGTCTTACCTGGATAACCCCGTTGGGGCCGTTGACATTCAGTCTGGCCAAGGCGCTCAATCCGAAGGGTAAAGATGAAAAGCAGGTGTTCCAGTTCTCTCTTGGTGCACCGTTCTAATCGCTATTCATTCTATTGGCTATAAATTGCGGAAATTCAGGGGCTAAAATAGCCCCTGGTTCGTTTCTGGGCTATGATTCTGCCATGCTGCTGGGTGTGAAGTTTTTTGTCCTGAGACAGTTTTTTATAATTTTTCAATGAGTTGCAAATATACGGTTGATAAATTGATGCGTTCTAGCGTCTTTTCATTATAATAACCGTTTGTCTTAATTCTGCTTATGCTCAGAGCCTTAATGGAGCTTACCTTAAACCGTTTTCAGGCATCAGGGTATTGGTCGCCTCAGGGAATACCTGAGCATTGGTCAGGCATAAGCATGTATATTGTTTCAGGAATTATCAGGAGAATGAGTTTGAAACAGATTGGATTGGCACTATTGGCTCTGGTCATGCTGGTACCCGCAGTTCAAGCTGCGGACATGAAAATTGCGGTTATTGATTCAGAGATGGCGGTGCTGGAATCTGATGCTTCCAAGCGTTACTCGAAAGAGTCTGAAAAGAAGTTTGCGCCTCGTATCAAGCTGATTCAGTCTCTGCAGGAAGAATTGCAGAAAATGGAAGCTGACCTTGAGAGAAACGCCCCGACCCTGTCCCAGACCCAGGTTGAGGCTAAACAGCTTGAAATGCGTCGTAAGTATGAAGATCTGCAGATGCAGGACCGTCAGCTGCGTATGGACAAAAACCAGGCAGACCAGCAGGAATTGAGCCAGCTGCGTCCGAAGCTGGAAAAGGCTATTGAAGAAGTCTCCAAAGAACAGAAATACGACATGGTTATTGAGCGTGGCGCTGTTCGTTATGTTAAACCCGATTACGACATTACCCGTCAGGTCATTGAACGTCTGAACAAGATGAAGTAATTCGATGAAGCAGTCTTATTCCTACACTCTGGCTGAACTGGCAGACAGACTTGGAGCCAGTTTGAAGGGTGATGCCGGCAAAGTGGTTACAGGTCTCAATACATTGCAGGAAGCCAGTGAGTCCGAACTGGCGTTTCTGGCTAATCCAGCGTATTCCCGCTATCTGGAAACCTGCAGGGCTGCGGCCGTCATCCTGTCACCGGCGTCGGCAGAAACATACGCCGGTAATGCGCTGGTTCTGGATAATCCGTATCTCGGCTATGCGCAGGCGTCGCACCTGTTTGAAACCGATAAGGGCCAGCCTGTCGGTATTGCTGAATCCGCAGTGGTCAGTTCAGGTGCGCAGGTGCATGAAACGGCGGCTATTGGCGAAAATGTGGTGATTGAAGCCTGTGCGGTGATTGAAGCCGGTGTTCGTATAGACGCTGGGGCAGTGATCGGACACGACTCCGTTATCAGCAAAGACGCTCATATTGGTCGCAATGTTACAGTTTGCCATGGTGTGTTTATTGGACAGCGAACCATCATTCATGCCAATGCGGTGATCGGGGCGGACGGTTTTGGTAATGCTCATGCCAATGGTCAATGGCACAAAATTGCCCAGATAGGCGGAGTGGTCATTGGTGATGATGTCGAGATCGGCTCATGCACCTGCATTGACAGAGGGGCTCTGGGAGACACTGTTATCAAAAGCGGTGCCAGATTGGATAACCTTATCCAGATAGCCCACAATGTGGTGATTGGCGAAAATACAGCGATCGCGGCCAATGTTGGCATCTCTGGCAGTACTGTCATTGGTAAAAACTGTACCATAGCGGGTGCTGCCGGTCTGGCTGGTCACATAACTATTGCGGATAATGTACACCTTGGCGGTATGGCCATGGTGACCAAGTCGGTGACCAGGCCCGGTGCCTATGCTTCGGGTACGGGGCTGATGGAAGCGGGAGAGTGGCGACGCAATGCGGTCAGGTTTCGCAAGCTGGACGATATAGCCAGGCGAATCAGGCTGCTTGAAAAACACTAGCTACGGTTTAACTACTCGGATTAACCGTGATTTTTTACAGAGAGGCTGGAATTTCCAGCCTTTTTGTGTAAATAAATGACTGTTTGGTTATTTGCTGTGCGCGCGCTTTGCTGTGTGACCTTTTTCAATTTAACAGTTGAGTCGACATTACATGATCTCGATCGAGGAAATCAGGAAAATTTTACCCCATCGCTACCCATTTCTGTTGGTCGATCGGGTGCTGGAAGTAGATCTTGAAAAGAATGTGATTGAGTGTATCAAGAACATTTCAGTCAATGAGCCTCAGTTTAACGGTCACTTTCCGGAACATCCGATTATGCCCGGGGTGTTGCTGATCGAGTCAATGGCTCAGGCTGCCGGCATACTCGGTCACCAGATGAGAGCTAAAGACGTCGATGACCATAAGATTTATTATTTCGCCGGTGCCGATAAAGTGCGCTTTCGCCAGCCAGTGACCCCCGGTGATCAGGTCAGGCTGAAAGCTGAATTTATAGCCATGAAGCGTGAAATCTGGAAATTTTCCTGTGCAGCTTCGGTTGATGGTAAGATAGTCTGCTCTGCTGATGTAACCTGTGCAAGAAAGGAACTTTAGTCTTGGCTGATTCCCATTCCAGCGACCTTTCCAGTTGTGCTACTGCCGATGATCAGCTGGCAGTACACCCTACCGCCGTTATTCATCCTGCGGCTATTGTTGATCCGACTGCCCGAATTGGTGCAGGCGTAAAAATTGGCCCCTGGACCCTGATTGGACCCGGTGTAGAAATTGGTGAAGGAACCATTGTCCACTCCAATGTTGTTATCAAGGGGCCTGCACAGATTGGCCGTAATAACCAGATATTCCAGTTTTCCAGTGTGGGTGAGGACTGTCAGGACAAGAAGTTTGCCGGTGAGCCGACGCGTCTGGAGATCGGTGACAATAATGTTATTCGTGAGGGCTGTACCATTCATCGTGGCACGATTCAGGATCAGAGCCTGACCCGCATTGGTAGCAATAATCTGCTGATGGCTTATGTTCATATCGCCCATGACTGTATGCTGAGCGATAACATTATCATGGCTAATAATGCGACACTGGCGGGTCATGTAAAAGTCGGTGATGGTGTTATTCTCGGCGGTTTTACGACGGTTCATCAGTTCTGTCATATTGGTGCCTACAGCATGAGTGCTGCGCAGGCAGCAATTTTTAAAGATGTGCCTGCCTTTGTTATGGTCGGTGGTAATCCGGCTAAACCTCACGGGATGAACTTTGAAGGGATGCGTCGCCGTGGCTATAGCTCCGAACTGATCCGCACATTGCGTAATAGCTACAAGATTATTTACCGTCAGGGGCTGCGAACCGCTGAAGCCCTTGACCGGCTGGAATCCATGCCAGGCTGTCATGAAGTGCAGCTTCTGATTGATTCACTGAAAGCCTCTACCCGTGGCATCACCCGATAGTTACTGTTGATAGTTACTGTGGATAGTTACTGTGGATAGCTACTGTGCAGTTAGAAAAGGATAGCGAATGTCAAAACCTCTGACTTTTGCCATGGTGGCGGGTGAAGCATCGGGCGACCTTTTGGGTGCAGCTCTGGTTCGGGAAATTAAACGTCATCATCCGGACGCACGTTGCTACGGTATTGGTGGTCCCGGGATGATCGCCGAAGGTTTTGAAAGCCTGTTTCCCATGGAGCGACTTTCGGTCATGGGGCTGGTTGAAGTACTCGGGCGTTTGCGTGAGCTGTTGGGTATTCGCAAACGCTTGCGGGAAACCTTTCTGCAGGATCGTCCGGATGTCTTTATTGGCATTGATGCGCCGGATTTCAACCTGGCGCTTGAGCGTCATCTGAAAAGTAATGGCATTCCCACGGTGCATTATGTCAGTCCGCAAGTCTGGGCCTGGCGTGAAGGGCGGCTGAAAAAGATACGCCGTTCCGTGGATCATATGCTCTGTCTGCTGCCATTTGAGGCGGAGTATTATCAGGGGCATGATGTGCCAGTCACTTTTGTTGGGCATCCGCTGGCGGATCAGGTGGCAATGGAGCCTGATCAGACCCTGGCCCGTCAATCATTGAACATTGCCGGCGACGGGCCGGTGATGGCCATTTTGCCGGGCAGTCGTAAGGCGGAAGTGGCTCGCCTGTCAGACTTATTTCTGGAGACTGCCCGTCAGGTTCGCCAACAGATTCCATCCATTCGATTTCTGATTCCTGCAGCGAACGAACGTCGAAAGCAGCAGTTGTTGCCGGTTTTGGAAGGTTACCCCGATCTGGATATTGTGCTGACCGATGGCCGTGCCTCAGAGGTGATGGCGGCGTCAGACGCGATTCTGATTGCTTCGGGTACCGCTTCACTGGAAGCCGCTCTGCACAAACGCCCCATGGTGATCAGTTATCGTATGGCAAAACTGAGCTTTGCGATTTTAAGCCGGCTGGTGAAAGTGAAGCATGTCGGACTGCCCAACCTGTTAAGCGACAAACCGATGGTGCCCGAACTGTTGCAGGATGAGGCAACGGTGGAAAATCTTACGAAGGCCATGCTGAAGGCGTTGCAGGATGAGCCCTGGCGTCAGGAAGTGACCGGTAATTTTGCCGATATCCACCGAACCCTGAAGCGTGATGCCAGTGTTTTGGCCTGGCAAGCCATTCAGTCTGTGATTGGGAAATACGATGTCAGGTAATAAAGAGTCAGTTAGTGAAAATTGTCAGGTTGAGCTGGATCTGTTTGCGCAGCCTGAAGTCGCGGGACAGTTGGTTTGCGGCGTTGATGAAGTGGGACGGGGACCGTTATGCGGGCCTGTTGTGACGGCAGCGGTCATCCTTGATCCTGCCAGACCGATTGAAGGGCTGAACGATTCCAAGAAGCTGTCTGAGAAAAAGCGTGATGCCCTGTTTGATGAAATCAGGGAAAAGGCTCTAGGAGCCTGACCGAGAATAGCTTAGGCAGTCCTCCTAAAGGTTTCGCAAAATTCAAAATGAGCAAAAAACAACCACTTTTTGAGGTTGATTTGCTCATTTTTGCCAATTTACAGCTTTTCTTTACCTTTATGCCGCTTTTTCAACCTTTTTTAAATCCTCAAGACGGAGTGACCCCGTTAAAGCTTTCTTCACAATTTTTTTGAAATTATGCACTGTGCATACCAGTGAAAACTCTGCTTCCACTTTCTCTTTCCCGCGCAGACTGAAACTCCTGAATCCAGAGTTTTTTATCTGACCAAACGGCGGTTCCGCTATTACTTTGCGACGTTCGTATACCGCTTTCGCTTCGCTTGTTTCCATTTTTTTATTCATGGCTTGTCGTGCAGTTTCAAACTTGTCTGTGCGAATTACCTTGCCTGCACTTTTCTTGGAGCCACTGCATCTGGAGCGGTAAGCGCACTCTCGGCATACTTCCTTGTTTGCCCGGTAGCCTTTCCTCTTAGCTTTACTGGCTGGATTGGTAACCAATTTTTCCCCAGCCGGACAGATGAAGACGTCAGCTTCAATATTGTATGTAAAATCCGCTTTGACAAATTTTCGATCAGTATTTTCAAGGTCCGTAACAGCCGGTTTTTCTTCCTTGTCAGTAGCGATATAACCGTCTATTCCATGTTTATCCAAGGTGTGCAGATTTGGCCCTGAAAAATAGCCGTTGTCCATACTCCATTTATCCACAGCCGCGCCATCGGTAGATTCTGACAAAGCCTGAAGAGCAGGCTCTACTTCCTGTACGTCGTTGGCGCGTTGACTGATGTGTTGGCCGACAATGATCTGGTGATCCGCATCTACATTAATTTGAGCATTGTAGCTGTATTCGCAGTACCCCTTCTTGCTCATCATCCGGGCATCATGGTCTGCAAAGCTAATCTGTTTCTTGTCGTCTATTGGCTCGTCCGGATTGAGGGCTTTCTCACGCTCTTCCAGTGCTTTTTTAGCAGCCTTAATTTTCTTCAGCCGTTCTTCTTTAAACAGGAGGTCTTCAGGAATACTGTAGCCATTGGTTTCTTTGTAGGCGTCGTCTTCTTCCTGATCGCACTGGCTGGCTTTTTTGATCAGTTCATCAACCTCAGCGCTGAGTTCTGCCTCTTTGGCTTTAAGCCGGCCGTAGCTCATGGCCTTATGCTTTGAACTGTTGGCTTTGAATTTCGAACCATCCAGGCTGATATGCCCAAGCGATGCCAGTTTCAGCTCCATCGCCAGCTTGACGGACTGTTTGAAACAGTCATGAAAAAACGACAGGTTGTTTTTGCGGAAGTCCCCCAGGACCCGAAAGTTTGGGCAATTCATCTGAGAGATGTACATGAATGCCAAGTCCTGCCGACACCGTTTTTCTATTTCACGGGAGCTGAATACACCATGACTGTAGGCGTAGATCAGGATACCTACGATCAGCTTGGGTGGGTAGGCATGCTGTCCAAGGTGATGGTACTGCTTTTCAACTTCCGAGGTATCAATGTTCTGGAAGATGGTCTCATAGATGTAGCAGTCATGATCTTTGGGAAGAAGATCAAAGATGTTGGTTGGAAACAGCAGGTGCTGGTCGAACTCAACAGGGCTATCCTTGAATTTTGGTGGTGGCGACATCAGGCTTCATCAGGGCTGCGTTTTGAACGCTATTATATCAGATAAATCCTATTCTCGGTCAGGCTCCTAGCCTGGTGCATTGCCAGGGCGGATGTGGAAGAAATTGATGAGCTAAATATTCTTCATGCCACCATGCTGGCCATGCAGAGGGCTGTTGCTGGCTTAAGTGTAAAACCTGATCTTGCATTGATTGATGGTAACCGTTGTCCGTCTCTTTCCTGTCGTGCTGAAGCGGTTATCAAGGGTGACGGGAAAGTGCCGGAAATTAGCGCTGCTTCCATCCTTGCCAAAGTAGCAAGGGATCGTGAGATGGCGGAGATGGAAAAACAGTATCCCGGCTATGGTATTGGCGGACATAAAGGTTATCCCACGAAAGTGCATCTGGAAGCACTGAAAAAACTGGGAGCGACGCCTATACATCGTCGTTCATTTAAGCCAGTAAGGGATGCAAGGGAAAATACTCCAACTCTCGCCTGAGGTTTCAGGCTTGAGTTGGTAGCATTTGTTGATTCGTCATTCCTCAGTCTTTGACTCTTGTACAAGAGGGATTTCACTTCTTTTATAAAGCAAATGGTTTTTGGCAGCGACGATAGCTGCAATTATTGGTTTACGAAATTTAATGGCAATACCGACTAATGCCGCCAATTCCGCAGCAGCGATTGAAGTTGTTGTGATAAAGCCATTTTTATAATATTCAATTTGTTCTTGCAGGCTGTGAGTGTAATCTGAATAGATAGTCTGACTCATGACCGGAGAATCTTGCCCGGGCTGGTAATAATGAAGTTGGTTCTTAATGGCTTCGTTAAAATACATTGGGCATAGGTGCTCCATCTCAAAGCTTTTTTGTTCAGGACTGTAATTGTTGCCCTGCTTTGTACCCGCAAGAACCGTCGACAGACTGCCGCTGAATGTTTCTGGTTTGGCTACATACAAAACCTGCTCGCGAACGGCAGATCTTACACCAACAATACCGTGGCTGTCAGTGTATTGTATGTCATTACAGACGCTGTCATTAAAGTCAATGTTTCCTGTGACATCGACAAATATGCCTATGTCCGCTTCGGGGATTTCGGGGATCATAGTGCCTGCAGTCGGTTCAGGTGTGGTAGGGTTTGTCAGAGTGCCGTTTGTGTTAAGAGGGTCGAGATGCATATGGTTCTGAATCAGCAGCTCGCTGGTGTTCAGGAATATGTATGAAAAAGCATACTGAACTTTGAATGTATGCTCTTTATGTGTGCAATGAAAGCTGAGACCGTAGGCGTTTTTAGCAGGAATTGTAAACCGGGAGTTTACGATGTTGATAGAGGTTATAGGTTCCTCTTGGTCGCCGCAGTCCAGGCTGACAGCCCGTTGATGATGTACAGCGGTGACACTCAGGTCGATTGCCTTAACGCTTTTTGCTGATTTGATGTCAATCACGCTGGTAAAAAAAGGGTAGAGTTCTTCATGGGTTATGAGCTGCCGTCCACTGTAATCGTCGCTAAAGCTGACACTATGGAACAGCAGCTCTCCACCAGGCACATCGTATCTGAAGAATGTCCCTGTTTGTTCTTGCTTCATAGTAGGGGGTTGAAGAAAAATAATATTGGCTGGGGGACCCATGCTGTTTGTTGATACAAAGGCGACATTGGCATTATCAATAAACAGTGGAGCTTCCAATTGATATGAGGGGTTAACAAGAAAGAATACAGAACTACTGTTGGCTTTATCTTTGAGTATGTGGGTTACTTTCGAAGAAAATTTGTCAACGCTATATATAACATGAGGTTTGTAGTTCTTGTATTTTTCATCCTGATAGAAATATATACAAGCGTGCCGTAAGTGGTCATCATAACTTGTGAAGTACAGGGATTTACACTGTTCAGGTAGTGGTGGCACTGGGGGGGATACTGGTAATGCAAACCCCGACAGTGAAAACAGGGACAGAAAGCTAAGTAAGATAAATTGGACTGCCCGATATGTCATAGTAAAACCTTATACTTAACAGATTGATACTGAATAATTGATTTACCTGACCATTTCGAATGACAGTTTTTTATTTCAGGTAAAGCCATTAAGACTAACGCGGAGTTGGCTGTTTTAGTCAGTTGGCAGCAGTAGGCTTTTTTATCAAGTAGACGATAACGGATCATAGCAGACCTTAGTGGTTATGCTATGTTATGCGGAACAAGAAAAATCTGATAATCAAATGTAGCACGTTTTTTTTGTCCCCGAATTTTTTCGCAGTCGTGCCGTTCTCAGTCTTCCCTGAATTCGTTTGATGATGCTGTTTCTCGTGCTTTTACAGGACTGGAGAACAGTCCGGCAGAGCTGTTAAACTGTTGTTTTACGGTTTTTGGTTTCCTACCCCCATGTCCGCACGTTTTATACACCTGAGATTGCATACCGAATTTTCCCTGAGTGATGGATTAGTCCGGGTCAAGCCTTTGATCAAGGCGGTTTCGGAAGCAGGTTTTCCTGCCATAGCGGTTACGGATCAGTCGAATCTGTACTCGCTGGTGAAGTTTTATAGCGGTACTCAGGGAGCGGGTCTTAAGCCCATCAGTGGCGCAGATCTGTGGGTTTCCCACAGTGATCCGGATCTGGAACCGGTTCGGATGGTGCTGCTGTCTATGAATGAAAATGGTTATCGCAACCTGACCGAGCTGATTTCCCAGTCCTTTCTTGAGAACCAGGTGCATGGCAGGGCTATCGTCAAACGCGAGTGGATCAGGGAGAAGTCTGAGGGGTTGATTGCCCTGTCTGGAGCTAAAGACGGTGATGTGGGACAGGCGATTGTCAACGGTAATCTGCCTCTGGCGGAACAGTTGACCCGGGAATGGATGGACGTGTTTCCGGATCGCTATTACCTGGAGCTGCACCGAACCAATCGAACGGGTGATGAGGAGTGTGTACACGGTTCAGTGGCGCTGGCAGCCAAACTGGGCTGTCCGGTAGTCGCGACCAATGATGTCATGTTTCTGACCCGTGAAGAGTTTGAGGCTCACGAGTCCAGGGTGTGCATTGGCGAGAGTATGACGCTGGACGATCCTCGTCGTATAAAACGGTACAGTGAGGAGCAGTATCTCAAGTCGGAAGACGAGATGATTGAGCTGTTCTCGGACATTCCTGAAGCTATTGAGAATACCGTCGAAATAGCCCGGCGCTGTTCGGTTTATGTACATCTGGGTGAATACTTCCTGCCGGAGTTTCCAGTGCCGGAAGGCATGACCATGGATGAATACTTTCGCAAGTTT
The DNA here is from genome assembly GCF_025562715.2 of Endozoicomonas gorgoniicola. NCBI lineage: Bacteria > Pseudomonadati > Pseudomonadota > Gammaproteobacteria > Oceanospirillales > Endozoicomonadaceae > Endozoicomonas > Endozoicomonas gorgoniicola. The sequence goes on along the minus strand of NZ_JAPFCC010000001.1, from coordinate 2,508,758 downwards.
TCCCATGATGGCCTGACCGAGCGACTTCGGTTTATTTTGCAACCGGATGACCCGGAGTACACAGAAAAAGAAAAAATTTACCGGGATCGTCTCGATTTTGAGCTGGACATTATTCTGCAGATGGGTTTTCCCGGCTACTTCCTGATCGTAATGGACTTTATCCAGTGGTCCAAGAAAAACGGTATTCCGGTAGGCCCCGGGCGGGGTTCCGGTGCCGGCTCCCTGGTGGCTTATGCTCAGAAAATTACCGACCTTGATCCGATTCAGTATGATCTGCTGTTCGAACGGTTTCTGAACCCGGAACGTGTTTCCATGCCTGACTTTGACGTCGACTTCTGCATGGACGGACGAGACAAGGTGATTGATTACGTTGCCCGGACCTACGGGCGCAATGCGGTTTCCCAGATCATTACCTTTGGTACCATGGCTGCCAAGGCGGTAGTGCGTGATGTGGCAAGGGTTCAGGGCAAGTCCTTTGGTCTGGCTGACAAACTGTCCAAGCTGATTCCCTTTGAAGTCGGCATGACCCTGAACAAGGCCTTTGAGCAGGAAGGCATGCTACGTGACTTTCTGGAGGGGGATGAGCAGGCCCGGGAAATCTGGGAGATGGCGCTGAAGCTGGAGGGTGTTACCCGGAACGTAGGTAAACACGCGGGTGGTGTGGTTATCGCGCCGACCAAACTGACTGACTTTGCCCCCCTGTATTGTGACGAACACGGTCAGGGTGTAGTGACCCAGTTCGACAAGAACGATGTGGAATCAGCAGGTCTGGTCAAGTTCGACTTTCTGGGGCTGCGAACCCTGACCATCATCGACTGGGCGCTGAAAATGATTAACCCCCGTCGTCAGCAACGGGGTGAAGAGCCGCTGGATATTATGCAAATCGATCTGGAAGACAAGACTTCCTACGATATGCTCAAGCGCGCTGAAACCACCGCAGTATTCCAGCTTGAATCCCGTGGTATGAAGGATCTGATTAAACGACTTCTGCCTGACTGTTTCGAAGATATTATTGCACTGGTGGCGCTGTTCCGCCCCGGGCCTTTGCAGTCGGGCATGGTGGATAACTTCATTAACCGTAAGCATGGTCGTGAAGAGTTGTCGTTCCCCGATGCCCAGTACCAGCACGAATCGCTGCAACCGATTCTGCAGCCCACCTACGGCATTATTCTCTATCAGGAGCAGGTGATGCAGATCGCCCAGGTACTGGCAGGTTATACCCTCGGTGGTGCAGACATGTTGCGCCGGGCGATGGGTAAGAAAAAGCCGGAAGAGATGGCCAAGCAGCGTTCCATCTTCGAGGAAGGGGCGATTCAGCAGGGGGTTGATGGTGAGCTGGCCATGAAAATCTTCGACCTGGTGGAGAAATTCGCCGGTTATGGTTTTAACAAATCCCACTCGGCGGCTTATGCGCTGGTGTCCTATCAGACCCTGTGGCTGAAGGCTCATTACCCTGCAGAATTTATGGCGGCGGTCATGAGTTCTGATATGCAGAACACCGACAAGGTCGTGACCTTTATAGAAGAGTGTCGAGATATAGGGCTGACCGTTCTGCCGCCGAACGTGAATAGTGGTGAATATATGTTTGGCGTTAACGACGACGGGCATATTGTCTATGGGCTGGGTGCGATCAAGGGGGTTGGTGAAGGCCCGATTGAAGCCATTGTTGAAGCACGGCAAGAAGGCGGTGACTTTAAAGACCTGTTCGATTTTTGTGAGCGTACAGACGCCAAACGTATTAACAAGCGTGTGCTGGAGGCGCTGATTCGCTCTGGTGCTCTGGACCTGATGGGGCCAAAACCCGGAACGAAAAAAGCGCTGAATTTTAACCGGGCTGTACTGGAAGCCAGTCAGGCGGAGGCGATTAAGGCGGCTGATCAGGCGGCAAAGAGTTTTGATTCCGGTCATAGCGACTTGTTTGGTGCATTAGTGCCAGCCGGTGAAGAGAATGTGTACGACAGTTATCAGTCCGTGTCTGAGTGGACTGACAAGAGTCGCCTGAGTGGTGAAAAGGATACCCTTGGGCTGTACCTGACCGGTCACCCGATTGATGAATACGAGCATGAAATAAAGCACTTTATCCGTAACCGGATAAAAGACCTGCAGCCAGCCCGTGGGGATACTCAGAATATTGCCGGTTTGGTCGTGGCCATGCGGGTCATGAAGAACAAGCGTGGCGACAAGATGTGCTTTATCACCCTGGATGATCGTACTGGTCGAATAGAGGTGTCTATTTTTGCCGATGTCTTTGAGCAGTTTCATGAATTGCTCAAGATGGACGCTGTGATTGTGGTCGAAGGCGAAGTCACTCACGATGACTATTCCGGCAGCCTGAAGGTGAGAACCAGAAAAATACTGAATATTGTGGATGCCCGTAGCCATTATGCGCGTCAGATTGTTTTGCAACTGAGCGCCGGGCAGATGGATCGTGGTTTTAATCAGCGCCTTTCCGGTCTGTTGCAGCAGCATCCGGGTCGTTTGCCGGTACAGATTGACTATAGCCGTGAAGATGCGTCTGCCAGCCTGGTTCTGGGTGAAAAGTGGAATGTTAGTCCAAGTGATGATCTGGTTCTCAATCTTCGTCAGTGGCTGGGTAAAGGTGCAGCAAAAATCGAATATCGTTAGGCTGAATTTTCTGGATGACCCTGAAGTTGCGAACCAGGACTTCAGGGGGTAGAAAACTTTTTCAGTTGATAGTTACTGTGAAAATGCAGCTCTCCCAGGTTGTGCAGCTCTGCGGAGTGAAACGCCTGAGCTTACGAAGAATTACGCTTTTTAACTCGACTTTTCAGTGTTGTTTACGTATTTTTTGCAGTAGTTATTATTGGCGATAAACGCCTGTTGCCATGACAGCCTGCAATAAGTGGATTTCATGAACCCGAATTATCTGGAATTTGAACAGCCGATCGCTGAATTAGAAGCGAAAATCGAAGAGCTGCGCCTGGTCAGCAGTGATGCGGAGCTGAATATTACCGAAGAAATCAGCAATCTGCAGGAGAAGTGTAATACCCTGACCCGGCAGATTTTTTCTGACCTGACCTCCTGGCAGGTAGCTCAGCTGGCGCGTCACCCCCGTCGCCCTTATACGCTGGATTATGTTAAGCATCTGTTTACCGAGTTTGATGAGCTGCACGGTGACCGGCACTTTGCTGATGATCCGTCCATTGTGGGTGGAATGGCTCGCTTTAACGGCCGCCCGGTGATGGTGATTGGTCATCAGAAGGGCAGGGAAATTGAAGAAAAGGTTCGCCGTAATTTTGGTATGCCCAAGCCTGAGGGCTATCGCAAAGCCTGCCGTCTGATGGAAATGGCAGAGCGGTTTGATATGCCGATCCTGACATTTATTGATACACCGGGTGCTTATCCGGGCATTGGTGCGGAAGAGCGTGGCCAGAGTGAAGCCATTGCCTATAATCTGGCGGTAATGTCCCGCCTGAAGGTGCCGGTTATCTCGACAGTGATTGGAGAAGGTGGTTCTGGTGGGGCGCTGGCTATTGGTGTCTGTGACTCGCTGGTGATGATGGGGTATTCCACCTATTCCGTTATTTCGCCTGAAGGTTGTGCCTCGATTCTCTGGAAAAAGGCAGAATATGCCTCTGTAGCGGCTGAAGCCATGGGCGTTACCGCAGAGCGTCTGCAAGAGCTGGGTCTGGTGGATCATCTGGTGCCTGAGCCGCTGGGTGGCGCTCATCGCAGTCAGGATGTTGCAGCAGCCAGTCTCGGCGCGGTATTGAATGTTGAGCTGGATCGCCTGTGCAAGCTGGATATCGATACCCTGCTGGATCAGCGTTACAAGCGCATCAGGGACTATGGTTCTGTTTGATGTCCCTGTCTTTTGAATCGTCTTTGGAACAGACGCTTTCGCCGTTGGTTGAAAGCGTCTGTGCTGCACTTGAACAGTTTACCGAATTTCCTTCGCCGGTTCCTTTCGTTGTGGCTCTGAGTGGTGGTGTGGACTCAACGGTTTTGCTCCATGCTCTGGTGCAGTTGCGCCATGCCGGTCTGGTTTCTTCTCTATCAGCCATCCATGTTCACCATGGGCTGAGTGTCAATGCGGACAGTTGGGCAGAATACTGCCAGAACCTTTGCCAGCAATGGCAGGTTCCGCTGGATGTCCGGCGAGTCGATGTGAATGAGGCGCTGGGCGATGGCATCGAGCAGGCTGCCCGATCCATGCGCTATCAGGTGTTTGAGCAACTGCTGCCCGAACAGGGCTGCCTGTTGCAGGGACATCATCAGGATGATCAGGCGGAGACACTGCTGTTCAGGTTGTTTCGTGGTTCCGGGTTGGACGGGCTGGCAGGGATTCCTGCGCAGCGGTCTCTGGGGCAGAGAGTGCAGAGAGGGCAGAGAGGACAGAGAGGACGTAGGCAGGTGGTCAGGCCGCTGTTATCCGTGTCCAGGGCATCTATTGAAGCTTATGCGAAAGATCATCAACTCCAGCCTGTCGAAGATGAATCAAACACGGATCAGCGATTTGCCCGCAACTATCTGCGACAGAACCTGATTCCACAAATTGAGCAGCGCTGGCCGGGTGTCTCTGAACGTCTGGCTGTTCTGTCCGGCGAAGTGGTGGAGAGTCAGCAATGGCTGCAACAGGCTGTGGAAGAAGCGGCTGATGCGGTGCTGACAGTGGCTCCGGATTACTGGAATGCCGGACAGGTCGTTAACATCGGATCATTGATGAAGCTTTCGGAGTCAATGGCATTTCGGGTGGTACGCTACTGGCTGAAACAGAAAGGCTTGTTGATGCCGGACCGGTCGGTGCTGAAGACCCTGTTTGCCGAGGTCATTCACAGCCGGGAAGATGCAGACCCCGTTTTGCAGTTGGGTGACCATGAGGTTCGGCGCTTTGATGGCCTGCTGGTGCTGGTGCCGGTGCTGGAACCTTTTTCAGAAAAAGTCATTGGTTGGGACTGTGTAGCCCGGTCAGAATTGCATGTCCCTGCCTCAGGCTGGCTGACTCTGGGCGACGACAGTGCCAGACAGTTAAAAGCGGTGTCGGTCTGTTTTCGTCACAACCTGCCCGGTTCTGAAAAAGTTCGGATCGCAGGGCGGCAGGGCAGTAAATCGGTTAAGCGCTGGCTGCAGGAGTACCGGGTTCCGCCCTGGCTGCGAGACCGGGTGCCGTTTCTTTTTTACAACGGACAGATGTTGTGTGCTGCAGGACTATGGGTGTGCGACCTGTTGGAAAAAAAGCCAGGGAAAAAGAGGCAGGATGAGGCGGGAGAACCGTTAAGCAATATTGGCATAAAGGTAAGGGCTGACTGGCGATTTGATCCCTATTAAAGTCAGTAATGACCGAATTTTGAGCGAAAAAACAGATATTCCTGTTTTACGTGTTACGACACTTTTGGTATCCTGATCTCCCATCTTGAGTATTCTTTTTTTCCCGCTTTTTTAAGAGTCTGCATAAACTAATGACGCGTTATATTTTCGTCACAGGTGGTGTTGTTTCCTCATTGGGTAAAGGCATTGCCTCCGCATCTCTGGCCGCCATTCTTGAGGCTCGAGGCCTGAAGGTGACGATGCTCAAGCTGGATCCTTACATCAACGTCGATCCCGGCACGATGAGCCCGTTCCAGCACGGTGAAGTATTCGTTACTGAAGATGGTGCTGAAACTGACCTGGACCTGGGTCACTACGAGCGCTTTGTTCGTACCACCATGAAACAGGGTAACAACTTTACCACGGGTCGTATCTATCAGGACGTTCTGCGTAAAGAGCGTCGTGGTGACTATCTGGGTGGCACCGTTCAGGTGATCCCGCACATTACCGACGAGATCAAGCGCCGTGTCGTACAGGGTGCCGGTGATGCTGATATCGCCATGGTCGAGGTCGGTGGTACAGTGGGTGATATCGAATCCCAGCCGTTTTTGGAAGCAATCCGTCAGCTGAAGGTTGAGCTGGGTTCCCAGCGTGCAATGTTGATGCACCTGACCCTGGTGCCTTACATCAAGACCGCTGGTGAAACCAAAACCAAGCCGACGCAGCACTCGGTTAAAGAGCTGCGTTCTATCGGTCTGCAGCCAGATATTCTGGTCTGCCGCAGCGAACAGTTTATTGAAGCGTCTGCCCGACGTAAGATCTCCCTGTTTACCAACGTGGAAGAGCGTGCGGTTATCTCTCTGGAAGACGCTGAAACCATCTATCGTATTCCGGAAATGCTGCATGAGCAGGACCTGGATCAGATCGTGGTTGACCAGTTCCGTCTGGACTGCCCGGCTGCTGACCTGTCTGAGTGGCAGGATGTGGTGGATCGTGACCTGAACCATGAACATGAAGTCACCATTGCCATGGTCGGTAAATACATGGAACTGCTGGACGCCTACAAGTCCCTGATTGAAGCGGTTCGTCATGCCGGTCTGAAAACCCGCACCAAGGTGAATATCCGCTACATCGATTCGGAAGTACTGGAGCAGGAAGGCCTGAGCCGTCTGGAAGGCGTCAGCGCGATTCTGGTACCGGGTGGTTTTGGTCATCGTGGTGTTGAAGGTAAAATCGAAGCCGTTCGTCATGCCCGTGAAAACAATATCCCATTCCTGGGTATCTGTCTGGGTATGCAGGTGGCCGTGATTGAATACGCCCGTAATGTGGCAGGTCTGAAAGGTGCGAACAGTACCGAGTTTGACAGCAAGGCTGAACACCCTGTGGTGGGTCTGATCACCGAATGGCTGGACTCTGAAGGTCAGGTTGAGACACGTACAGAGCAGTCTGACCTGGGTGGCACCATGCGTCTGGGTGCTCAGGACTGTAACCTGACCGCAGGTACTCACGCCCATACTGCTTATGGTGCGGATCGTATCACTGAACGTCATCGTCACCGTTATGAAGTGAACAACCATTATGTAGGACAGCTGGAAAAGGCTGGTCTGGTCATTGCGGGTCGTTCTATTGATAATACGCTGGTTGAAATGGTTGAAGCGCCGAATCATCCGTGGTTTGTTGCCTGCCAGTTCCATCCGGAATTTACTTCCACGCCGCGCTACGGTCATGGCCTGTTTACTGCCTTCATTGACGCTGCGCTGAAGCATCAGGATCAGTGATCTGACCCTTGTGGTGTAAATCGCTAGTGCTATAGAATGCCGCCGACTCTGATTTCAGACGGCGGCATTCTTTTTTGTAGAAAAGGTTTGTAGTAAAGGATTGTATATGCAACAGAAGACCATAAACGTTGGTGACCTGCAGGTAGCTAACGATAAGCCCTTTGTTCTGTTCGGTGGTATGAATGTGCTGGAGTCCCGTGACCTGGCTATGACTATTGCCGAGCATTATGTGAAGGTGACTGAAAAGCTGGGTATTCCCTATATCTTCAAAGCGTCTTTTGACAAGGCAAACCGTTCTTCTGTCCATTCCTATCGTGGGCCGGGTATGGAAGAAGGCCTGAAAATCTTTCAGGAGCTGAAAGAGACCTTTGGACTGCCCATCATTACCGACGTGCATACAGAAGAGCAGTGTCAGCCGGTGGCAGAGGTGGTCGATGTGATCCAGTTGCCTGCTTTTCTGGCGCGCCAGACCGACCTAGTGGTAGCAATGGCGAAAACCGGTGCGGTGATCAACGTCAAGAAGCCCCAGTTTATGAGTCCGGGGCAGATGGGCAATATTGGCGAAAAATTCGCTGAAGCGGGTAATGAAAATGTGATTCTGTGTGAGCGTGGCACCTGCTTTGGTTACGACAACCTGGTAGTCGATATGCTGGGCTTCAGAACCATGAAAGAGGTCAGCAACGGTCTGCCGGTCATTTTTGACGCCACTCATGCGCTGCAGTGCCGTGATCCTATGGGGGCTGCGTCGGGTGGTCGTCGTCATCAGGTGACAGAACTCTCTCTGGCGGGCATGGCAACACGTCTGGCGGGTCTGTTTATTGAAGCGCACCCTGATCCGGATAATGCCCGTTGCGACGGACCTTCCGCGCTGCGCCTGTCACAGCTGGAAGGCTTCCTGACTCAGATCAAGGCGATTGACGATACGGTGAAGTCTTTCCCTGAGCTGGATACTCATTAATAGTCGTTTAATAGTGGAAACGGCAGGCAGCTATCGTCAGCTGCCTGTCCGTTGCATCCACCACTCTGGCAGGCGTCAGGCAATCATTAGGTTTCGGTGCAAAATCAGAGAGATTACTCTAGACTCTGCGGAGGCAACATGGAGAACGTATTAATGGAATCTGCAGACTATAGGCTTTATATAGAAATTGACCCTGGTAAACGGTTCGGAAAGCCTTGTATTAAAGGCACGAGAATTGCTGTTGCCGATGTTCTTGAAATGCTGGCCTCGGGCATGAGTGAAAAGGAAATTTTGCAAGACCACCCTAATTTGAGCAAAGAGCAAATCAGGGCTGCGTTGTTATATGCCTCTGACTCCCTTGGCAAAGGTGCCGCCTGATGCTTCTGCTTGATGAAAATCTTTCACCAAGATTAGTGGCGAGACTTGAAGAGGTTTTTCCGGGAATTTTGCACGTTCTGCATGCAGGACTTGATAACTCACCTGATATTGAGATTTGGCATTATGCCAAAGAAAATCAACTCACTATTGTCAGTAAAGACAAAGATTTCATAGAGTTTTCACAACAACACGGCTTTCCACCAAAGCTTATTCGGGTAAGCGTAGGAAATGTCAGAATTGCACAGCTAGAAAAGCTACTGCTCAATCAGAGAGCAAAGATATTGGAGTTTATCAAATATTCTGATTCTGGGTATTTGACCATAAGCAGCACTGAAAAATTCATAACTTGAGCCTCCCGCCCAGCCAGATTGTTCCTACACAGGCCGACGAGGGTGAATACCGGTAGGTGCCAGGCTTAGTGCTGACAATAGAAACCAGCGCCCTGTTTTCTGTCGTTGAAGGCGACGGGGGTAGTTCATTTCCGGATGAACTACTGAACGCATACAGTGCTGACAGCATGACAGTCAGAAGACTACCGGCAGCTATCCATTTGTGCCTGTTTTTCTGACAGCTCATTTTCTGATCAATAGTTTTCTGATGAATCGCGTCAGGCATACTTCCTGAATTCAAGTCATAAGTGCATAACCCATGACTTTTCTTGCATCTATTCCAGTTGACTCTTTAAATGCCTCATAAGGAGTCTTGTAGCCCAGGCACTTTCTTGGCCTGTTGTTCAGCTTATCCACTGCAATGATGACATCTTTTTCTGTCACGCCATTAAGCTCCATCGACTTGGGGAAATACTGCCTTAGCAAACCATTAGCATTCTCATTCTGGCCTCTTTCCCAAGAATGGTAGGGGGCAGCAAAGTAGCTGTCACATTTTAAAGCTTTGGCAATTGATTCATGCTGAACAAACTCCTTTCCATTGTCGTATGTTATTGTCTTTACAAACCTTTTCAGAGGCTTGAGTACGTCAATTATTCCCTGTTTAACCGCTTTTGCCTTCTTGCCTGGTAGAGGGACAGCAAGGCGAAGCTTGGTTTTTCGTTCATCTAATGTAGCGATGGCTCCTTTATGATTTTTACCTATTACAGTATCAGCTTCCCAGTCACCAACTCGCTCTCTGTTGTTGACCACTTCGGGGCGTTCTTCAATGCCAACCCGATTTGGTATACCGGTTCGGTTATGAGCTGAACCGTATCGCTTTCGATAAGTTTTTTTCTGGTGCCTCAAGTGCTTATAGAGCGAGCCTCCGCGCCGTTTATCATCCGCTACAAATTGATAAATCGTCTCATGATGCAGCTTGATTACACCGTCCTTTTCAAGCCTTCCAGCCACTTGTTCAGGACTCCAATCTGAACGGATATCGTTTGAAATACGTTGTTTAATGTCGTCTGTCAGCTTAATAGCTTTTGGCTTATCTTTGTGCCGCTGCCGAGCTGTGCGATTAGCCTGTTGGTGCCTGTACCCTCTTTGCCCTTTATTGCGGTTTACTTCTCGCGACACGGTAGGCTGTGAACGGCCAAGCTTTTTAGCAATTTTGTTTTGTGAAGTCCCATTTTTGAGTTCAGTTTCGATATAATATCTCTCTTCAGAGCTCAGGTGTGTATAGGCCATCCTTGGCTTCCTCTGTATGGTTTGGTTGCTTTACAGAATACCCCTGAGTTCTGATTCACTTCAAAGGTTCTGAAACAATCCTCTGGTTACAGAGGTTATGCACTTATGATACGAATTCAGGCTTTTCCAATCTCACCATTGGTTAACAATGCGGATAGATTAAAGGGAGGGAGGTGAAGGGAAGGTAACGGCGCATTAAGTTATTCTCAGGTATTGATGATTTTTTCCCTTGTGCCAGTTTGAAAGCTAGACTTGCTGATTGTGTATTAACTGTCTTAAGTCAGTAAGTTGCTATGAACATACCTCGTTTTCTCGCAGTTTCCAGTGTTTGTGGTTTTGTAGGACTCCCTTCTATTTCTTCTGCACTTGGCGATGAAGTCATTTTTTCTCCTTACAAAGACATCAGTATTAACATGGACTGGAATACCTATGTTATTAGTACAAAAGTACATGGACAAAGCCAGCCCGTGCCATTGTTACCTTATAAGGACTGTGAATTGCAGGAACCTTCCTTTTCGACCGATCTGGCGGATTCGCCATCGCAACTCTTGCCGGGCAATAAACTGGTCACATGGGCTTTTGCTACCGGTGAGTGTGGGAACGAAACCTGGGGAGGTGTGGACGCACAACAACTTGCAGATGCCAATATAAAGCGGTTTGTACAAAATGGTATTAAGTATGTGATCTCTACCGGGGGGGCCAATGCCACCTTTACCTGCTCTTCTGAGGCGGGAATGAAGGCGTTTGTTGATCGTTATAATTCGACTAGTTTTGCCGGGCTGGATTTTGATATCGAATCTGGCAGCGAGGAAGCGATTTACAATTTAATGCAGTTTGCGGCTGCGGCTCAGAAAGATTATAAAAAAAGGGGGATGCAGCTGCCAGTCAGTCTGACAATTTCAGCGCGAGGGGGGCCAGATCCCCGGGTCGATCCACTTACACTTTATGGGAAGTGGACGCTGGATGCTGCAAGAAAGAGCGGACTGGAGTATACCGTGAACTTAATGGTAATGGATTATGGTTCAAGCGATTGTACCCATGACTCGGAGGGACGTTGTGATATGGCGAAGTCTGCCATTAATGCTGCAAAGAGTTTGAACCATGTTCATGGTGTACCGTTTAGGGATATAGCATTGACCCCTATGATAGGCGTTAATGATCAGGTAGATGAAGTTACAATGGTGGCTGATATCACAAAAATGGTTTCCGATGGAAGGGAGTTGAAGTTAGGAGGGTATCATTACTGGTCTTTTGACCGGGACACCCCGTGTTCGACCCCTACAAGTTATGCATCCCCTGTTTGCAGTAGTGTGACACAAGAGCCTCTGGACTTTGATCAGGCCTTTCTTGATGCCTTAATGGCACCCCGCATAACACAAGATGTTAAAGATGAGTTTTAACTGGCCGGGTGTGCTGTTTATTAGGGTGTAATTCATTCTTTTGTGTTAATTCGTGTGCTCATAAGGGTGTTTTCGGGCCCTGCGATGTCCGACTTTGCAATAGTTGATAACCGCCTGAGAGTTGGTATAGTTGCGTCGTCAAATGGGTGATGCAACCTGATTCCGGGCTTGCGGCCACGCAACTGCGCTTTTGACCTGCGTCAATGGTTTGCGTGATGTGGCGAAATATCCATTACTGGTTCGGTACTTCCGCTCAGGGAATTCGATAGTATTCCCGGCTTTATTAAGTTCCCCTTACGTTTCTCTTCAATGAGAAGATGCTGAGAGTAAATACCATGTCTAAGATTGTTGAAATCAAAGGTCGCGAGATCATGGACTCCCGTGGTAACCCAACTGTAGAAGTTGACGTTATCCTGGAATCCGGTGCTATGGGTCGTGCGGCTGCTCCTTCCGGTGCTTCCACTGGTTCCCGCGAAGCTCTGGAACTGCGTGACGGCGACAAGTCCCGTTACCTGGGCAAAGGCGTTCTGAAAGCTGTTGCCAACGTAAACGGCAAGATCCGCGAAGCTCTGCTGGGCCGTGACGCTCAGGACCAGAAAGGTCTGGATCTGGCGATGATCGAGCTGGACGGTACTGAAAACAAGGAAGTACTGGGTGCGAACGCTATTCTGGCGGTTTCCCTGGCGGCTGCTAAAGCGGCTGCAACCGACAAGAACATCCCACTGTACGAGCACATTGCTGACCTGAACGGCACTGCTGGTCAGTTCACCATGCCTGTTCCAATGATGAACATCCTGAACGGTGGTGAGCACGCTGACAACAACGTAGACATTCAGGAATTCATGATTCAGCCTGTTTCTGCCAAGACTTTCTCCGAAGGTCTGCGCATGGGTGCTGAAGTATTCCACGCCCTGAAGAAAGTACTGTCTGCTAAAGGCCTGAACACTGCAGTAGGCGACGAAGGTGGTTTCGCTCCAAACCTGGCTTCCAACGCTGACGCTCTGGCAGTTATCAAGGAAGCGGTTGAAGCGGCTGGCTACAAGCTGGGCTCTGACATCACTCTGGCTATGGACTGTGCGGCTTCCGAATTCTACGTTGACGGTCAGTACAACATGAAGGGTGAAGGCAAGATCTTCTCCTCCAACGAATTCTCTGACTACCTGGCCAAGCTGTGTGAAGAGTACCCAATCATCTCTATCGAAGATGGTCTGGACGAATCTGACTGGGACGGCTTCAAGTACCAGACAGACATCCTGGGTGACAAGATCCAGATCGTTGGCGACGACCTGTTCGTAACCAACACCAAGATCCTGAAAGAAGGTATCGACAAGGGTATTGCTAACTCCATCCTGATCAAGTTCAACCAGATCGGTTCCCTGACCGAAACTCTGGAAGCGATCAAGATGGCTAAGGACGCTGGTTACACTGCCGTTATCTCTCACCGTTCCGGTGAAACTGAAGACGCTACCATCGCTGACCTGGCGGTTGGTACTGCGGCTGGCCAGATCAAGACCGGCTCCCTGTGCCGTTCTGACCGTGTATCCAAGTACAACCAGCTGCTGCGCATCGAAGAAGCTCTGGGTGAAAAGGCGCCTTACCGCGGCCTGGCTGAATTCAAGCGTGCATAATCTGGCTGCTTGAATCACCTTGTGATTCCGGGTTAACCCCATAAAAAGGGAGGCAATATGCCTCCCTTTTTGCTTATGTTTTTTCTATTTAAGTTTTCCCTTTAAGTTTTCCCTGCAATACTGGCTTTTATCATGCCCTGGTGGTTTGTTAAACTGACAGGCTGCATATCAGGGAATTTTACATGCACAAGCTGGTCATTTCGGTTCTAACCATCACATTTATTTTTTTGCAATCTCAGCTCTGGTTTGGCGAAGGCAGTATCAGTGAGCTGCTTTATACCCGCGAACAGATTGAGCGCCAGCAGAATGAAAATGAGCGCCTTTATCGGCGTAATCGTTCACTGGCTGCGGAAGTGGTTGAACTGCAAAATGGGCTGGAAATCGTTGAAGAACAGGCCCGGCTCGATCTGGGTATGGTTCGCAAGGACGAAACCTTCTACCTTATCTATGATTAACTTCCCGTGCTGCCATGCAGCCATCAGTCGTCTGGCGGATTATCCGGTGGATTAATAGTGAGTACCGCAATGACTCGTTCTCGTGAAACGCTTCGTGATAAGTACTGGGCTGTCGTGCCTGCAGCAGGCGTAGGGCGCCGCATGAATGCAGATATACCTAAACAGTATCTTGAAATTCAGGGCAAAACCCTGATGGAACATACCCTGCAGCGGTTGCTGGACTTTCCGTTACTGGAAAAGCTGGTCGTGGTGTTAGGGGCTGATGATGAATATTATCCGGAAGTGGCACTGCTGCGAGACCCTCGTATCATTCTGGCAAAAGGGGGCAAAGAGCGTTATCACTCGGTTGTGAACGGATTGGCCGTACTGGATGAGCTGGCTGAAGACACAGACTGGGTTCTGGTTCACGATGTTGCACGTCCGTGTATTCGCCAGTCTGATCTGGACTGGCTGGTGAAATCCCTTGAAAACGACCCCATTGGTGGTTTGCTGGGGATGCCGGTCAGGGATACCATGAAGCGTTCCAACAAAGATGGCGTTACCACTGAAACGGTGGATCGTGAGAACCTCTGGCATGCTCTGACCCCTCAGATGTTCCGCCTGAAACCCCTGATTGACGGGCTGAGCAAGGCCATGGAAGCAGGCGTGAACATTACGGATGAAGCCAGCGCTATGGAATTTGCCGGTCATAAGCCGCGTATAGTTGAAGGTCATGGCGACAATATTAAAGTCACCAGAGCTTCAGATCTGGCACTGGCCTCATTGTATCTGCAACAACAAGCGAAATTGATAGAGACAGTCTGATGCGAATAGGACACGGTTTTGACGTCCACCGTTTTGCCGAACCCGGCGACGGTGATCATATAATTCTGGGCGGTGTCAAAATTTCCAGCCCCCAACGCCTGCTGGCTCACTCTGACGGGGATGTGCTGCTGCATGCCGTATCCGACGCCCTTTTGGGCGCGGCTGCCCTGGGTGATATCGGTCAGCATTTTCCGGATACCGACCCTCGCTATAAAGGCATCGACAGTCGTAAGTTATTGCGTCATGTGGTCAGCCTGCTGGCAGAGAAAGGGTTTTCGGTCGTTAATATGGATGCCACCATTGTGGCTCAGGCGCCGAAAATGGCTCCGCATATTGAAACCATGTGCCGCCATCTGGCTGAAGATATGAGCGTTGAACGAGACTGTGTCAACGTGAAGGCGACCACTACCGAAAAACTGGGTTATACCGGACGTAAGGAAGGTATAGCTGTCCATGCTGTTGTTTTGATAAGCCCACGTTCTGTTGAATGAAACGCTGCCTGAAACAACACAGCGGCTAATTGAAGTGTCTATTTCAAGTGTCTATTTCAAGTTCAAGTGAATATGTATGAGTGATCTTTCCTATCCCATGGACTGGGCGTATGCATGGGGTGACCCTGCAGGCAAGGCGCTGTTTAAAGAACAGCCTGAAGATTTTATTGTTGAGGAACTGCTGCCTTTTGAGCCGGACGGCGAAGGGGAGCATGTTCTGCTTTATGTTGAAAAACAGGGTGAAAATACGGACTGGGTGGCAGGAAGGCTTGCCAGGTTCGCCAGAGTTAAACGACTCTCGGTCAGCTATGCCGGGCGCAAGGATCGCCACGGAATTACCCGACAGTGGTTTAGTGTCTGGATGCCGGGCATGGAAGAACCTCGCTGGAGTGATTTTCAGGAAGATAATATCCGTATCCTGCAGGTCAGCCGACATCGGCGTAAATTAAAAACCGGTGCGTTGAAAGGCAACCGGTTTATCATCACCCTGAAAAATGTTGATGCTGACCGCGAACAGCTTGATACATTGCTCGATCTTGTTTCTGTCAAGGGCGTTCCCAGCTATTTTGGTGAACAGCGCTTCGGACGACGGGGTGAAAATCTGGAACGGGCCATCAAAATGTTTGCCGGTGAATTTCGGGCTCACAAGAATAAACGCTCAATGTACCTGTCTGCCGCGCGTTCCTGGCTGTTTAACCGCATTGTTTCTGAACGAGTCAACCAGAACAACTGGCTCGATTATATAGCGGGCGACGTACCCGGATTTCAGGACAGTGGCAGCCTGATACTCAGGGATCATAATGATGAACTGATGGCGAGAATACATCGTGGTGAGGTGATGCTGACGGCACCGCTCTGGGGAGAAGGTGAACTTCTGTCTGAAGCTGACTGCAAGGCTCTGGAGCTGGCAACGCTGGAGCCGTATCCGGCTCTGAAGTCAGGGCTGGAAGATGCCCGGATGAAGCAGGAGCGGCGTGCTATACGACTTATTCCTGATCAAATGCAGTGGCAGTGGAATGATGACCTGACCCTGCAGGTCAGCTTTGCGTTACCCAAAGGGTGCTTTGCCACTTCGATACTGCGAGAACTTCTGCTGTGTGAAGAGAGGGATCGGTTTGAACCTGCTGTTGTGCAATGACGATGGTGTGACTGCCCGGGGGTTGGCTGCCCTTTACCAGAGTCTGAAAGGGCTGGGTCATTGCTCGGTGTACGCCCCTGACCGTAACTGCACTGCTGCCAGCAGTGCCTTGACTCTGAACCGTCCACTGCGCCCCAGCCTTCAGGGCAATGGTTTTTATGCCATTGATGGTACTCCGGTTGATTGTGTGCATCTTGCTGTGAGCGTGCTGCTTGAAACTGCGCCGGATATTGTGGTTTCCGGTATCAATCACGGTGCTAACCTGGGAGACGATGTACTCTATTCAGGTACGGTGGCAGCGGCTCTGGAAGGGCGCTTTATGCGTAAACCGGCGATTGCTGTATCACTGTGCGGTGACAGCGATGAAGGGTTTACCGCAGCAGGGCGTGTCGTCTTTGAGCTGATTCAGAAACTGGACCAGTTAACCCTGCCGCCCGGGTCAGTTCTGAATGTTAATGTACCAAACCTCCCTTATGACGATATAAAGGGAATGAAGGTCACCCGACTGGGGCATCGTGAGCGACCCGATGCGCCGTTAAAAGTGGTTGACCCCCGTGGACGGGAAGCCTGGTGGATTACATCGGTGGGTAAAGAGCAGGATGCCGGAGACGGCACTGATTTTCATGCCATTGCCGCCGGCTATGTGTCAGTGACGCCACTGCAGTATGACCAGACGGATCACGGAACATTGACTCAGGTACAGCACTGGTTGGGAGGCTGAAGGATGAGGGATGCAGAACTGAAGGGAATAGGAATGACATCCCGTCGAACCCGTGACCGGTTGATAAATCGTCTGGCGGAGCAGGGGATTGTTTCAACGGATGTTCTGGAAGTCATGCGGGAAGTTCCCCGTCATATTTTTGTTGACGAGGCACTGGCGCAGCGGGCGTATGAAGATACCGCCCTGCCTATAGGCCATAATCAGACGATATCTCAGCCCTATATTGTTGCCCGTATGACGGAAGCACTTATGGCAGGGGGAGCGTTGAATAAGGTGCTGGAAGTAGGGACGGGTTCCGGCTACCAGACTGCAGTACTGGCTCATCTGGTGAAGCAGGTCTACTCCGTGGAACGAATACAGCTATTACAGGAAAAAGCGCGCAGTCGGCTGCGGCGGTTATCGCTGTTCAATGCGCACCTGAAGTTGAGTGATGGCACCATGGGCTGGCAAGGTCTGGCACCTTTTGATGGGATTATGGTAACGGCTGCTCCGGGCAAGGTACCCTTAGAGCTGCTGGAACAGTTGTCTGAAAAGGGTGGACGCCTGGTGATTCCAGTGGGTGATTTTCATCAGGAACTGCTGTTGGTGGTACGCCATGGGCAGGAGTTTCATCAGGAAGTGCTGGAACTCGTGCGGTTTGTTCCCATGCTGAGCGGTGTTATACGGTAGGGATTTACCCGAACATTGGTTTTTAAAAAATTAAATTCAGGCGGCTCAACGCCTGACTATTCAGGATTGTTAGATTATGTCTGTTAAAACAGATTTTCTCGGGCTGCTGCTCAGAGGTATGGCCATGGGGGCTGCCGATGTGGTACCGGGTGTGTCCGGTGGCACCATTGCCTTTATTACCGGCATTTATGACCGGCTGCTGAATTCTTTGCGCAGCTTTTCACCGACACTGCTGTTGCTGTTGAAAAACGAAGGTATCGGAGCCTGCTGGAAAAAAGTAGACGGCACTTTTCTTGTCTGTGTATTCAGCGGCATTCTGATTAGTGTTCTATCGTTCGCGCATCTGATCAGTTATCTGCTGGCGGAATATCCGGTACTGATCTGGTCGTTTTTCTTTGGGCTGATTCTGGTGTCCGGCTTTCACATGATTCGACAGGTTCGTCATTACAGTGTGACTGGCGGGATACTGTTTGTGCTGGCGGCAGTCTCTGCCTATATGATTGGTACCCTGACGCCTGCCAGTCTGACGCCAACACCGTTGATTTTGTTTTTTGCCGGTTCGATCGCTATCTGTGCGATGATTCTGCCGGGAATCTCCGGTAGTTTCCTGCTGTTGCTGATGGGCTTGTATGCTACGGTTCTGCAGGCATTGAAAACGCTGGATCTGATGGTTCTGACAGTTTTCGCCTCTGGCTGTGTTGTCGGGCTGTTGAGTTTTTCACACATACTGTCCTGGCTGTTACGTAAACACCGTGATCTGGCTCTGTCACTGTTAACCGGTTTGATGGTTGGGGCTCTTGGCAAGGTCTGGCCCTGGAAGCAGACGCTGGAAACCCGTCTTAACAGCTCGGGTCAGGAAGTCCCTTTTCTGGAAGTGAATGTTTCTCCTTTCAACTATGAATCCCTGACCGGGGAGCCAGCTTTACTCCTGCCAGGCTTATCATTGATGGTTGTAGCGATTGTTATGTTTTTGGTTATTGAGTGGTTAGGAAGCCGCAAGTAATCAGCAACTGTGTGACGGCATTTGCCCCTGTCTGTGAAGCATCATGGTTCGAATAATAAACCATGATGCTTTCCTGCTTGCCCTGAAATCAATTTGAGTCTAGACCGTGTGGTGTTCGTGAAAAGGTCAAATGTTTTTATAGGGGAAACAGGCTTTGCCAAATACTGAAGCGGGACAAACTTCGAAGTGGTTGCTCTTGTGCCTGGTAATTGTTTTTTTTACAGAAGATGCCGGAGCCAGTGAGCTTTGTCTGGCAATTTCAGATTATCATCGCATAGGCCATGAAAATCATGTCTTCCTTTCCGGTTTTGCAGGCAGCCAGTATTTTTATCAGTGTGGTTCAGGCAATACACCAGGAGAAAAAAAGACAGTCGTTGTTTATCGGTCAGGTTCTAATCAGGTACATTTGTTACGAGCGGGAAGCTGTAGCCACTCTGTTCAGGGCAGCGTCTCAACCGGATCTGGCGGAAATGAACCGCCGGAGCGCCCTTCTGATTACTCTCGACATGAGCCTTATGATAATCCTGAGCATCAAAGTCCTGTAAGGCGCTGGTTGTTGCGATTCTTTTCTTTTCTTTTTCGCCTGTGCGGTAGAGATTACTTTACGGGGAACTCGGATGAGGCGGAAGCTGTCAGGCTTACTTCCGAAGATGATGATTCAGATCCATATTCTGAAGCCTGTGAAAATGCTCTTGAAAATTATGCCTATGAACTGGACTCTTTAACAAAAGAGGGAATTATGAATATCTTAACTCAACACTCAAGTGTAGTCGTGAAAGTTTCAGAGTTTGGACAACTGATCAGGCACTTCATCGAGTCAGGAAGTCTTTCGCGGGCCGCCATTGAACAGCTGGAGGCTGAGCATTCTGAACTTCGTCTTGAAGAGAGTGCTTTGAGAATTCGTTTTGAAGCGCTCTTAAAATGGTACTGCAAAGAGCGTCAGGATAATCCGGATCGCTGAGTATCAGAAAATAGTCTGAAAAAGTTGCCTGCCATTATGTGAGTGCTGGTTTCGTAAGAGTTTTGCAAAAGCAGAGACTTGCTGTTCGCAGTGTGCGACTATTTGCCTGAACAAGTTTTGGACGTCCGTTTTATAAGTTAGTTGAATAGATAGTATTAATGTTTTTTTTAAAAACGACGTTTATTAATCTGCTAAGGATGATCTGTATAAAAACCGGAATACAGATGAGCCTGATAACTTGCATATATTTTTTTGACTTAAAATTACTTTTTTAAAAATTGGTTTAGTTATAAATTCTCTGAATCATACGTGGCGAAGATTGGGATAACGCCAATGATTATATTCGCAAAGTACCATCAAATTAAATTGAGTGTTTGCTCAAAAATAAGCCTGATTGTTCTGGCGTTTATAGGGCTGACTGCCTGCAGTCATGATCCATCCAGCGTTGTCGTCAAGGAACTGCGTTCGCCCCCCAGGGTGACATCGGGCACTCATATTGTCAGGCCGGAAGATACCTTGTACTCCATAGCCTGGCTCTATGGCAGGGACTTTCGGGAGCTGGCAGGCAACAACGGTATCCGCTCACCCTATATTATTCATCCTGGTCAGCACATCTCTCTGGAGCAGCGAAAGCAAGCCGTAATTCCACCCCCGCAACAGCAACCCGTTACATCGCCTAAACAGCAAGTGGTTAAAAAAGCACCAGTTCAGAAAAAACCTGTAGTCAGTCCAACCTCTCAGACTGTTTCCTGGCGCTGGCCAGCTAAGGGGAAAGTTATCCAGGGGTTTTCGTTGTCCGGATCTGTTAACAAAGGGATTGATATCGACGGCAATTTGGGAGAGCCTGTAATGGCAGCTGCAGCTGGTGAGGTTGTTTACGCAGGTAGTGACCTGGCTGGTTATGGCAGGCTGATTATTATGAAGCACAATAACAGCTATCTGAGCGCTTACGCTCATAACAGGGAATTGCATGTGGGTGAGGGAGACTCAGTTAAAGCAGGTCAGAAGATAGCCGAAATAGGTTCTACAGGAACTACAGAGCCTAAGCTGCATTTCGAAATTCGGCGTAATGGCACACCAGTCGACCCCATGCGATTCCTGCCAAAGCGGTGAGGTGAGAAGTACAGCGTTTGTAGAGGGATCTCACGGGTGTTGGGCGATCTGGATCGTTTGGTTCAGGCATGACTCAATAGAGAGTGGGACTTTCGGATAGGACTGACTCTTATGGCAGCGAAGAGGGATGGCTCAGAGCAAGGTTTTACTGAGGAAATAACCCAGGGACAGGATGATCTTGAGAATCTGTCGGATATCGGGCTGTTAGAACCCGGGGAAGCGTCGGCAGCGGCGAACAAGACCGCCAAGGTGGCTTCCACTACAGATTATGCTCGTCAACGACGTGATGATGATGGTTTTTATAAAACCATTGATGCAACACAGTTATACCTTAATGAAATAGGCTTCTCTCCGTTGTTGACGCCGGAAGAAGAAGTACATTATGCACGGCTTGCACGAAAGGGGGTTGAAGCTGGCCGTCGGCGTATGATTGAGAGTAACCTGCGACTGGTGGTAAAAATCTCCCGTCGCTATGTTAATCGTGGGCTGACCCTTCTCGATCTGATCGAAGAAGGTAACCTTGGCCTGATCCGGGCGGTTGAGAAGTTTGATCCTGAACGTGGCTTCCGGTTCTCGACTTATGCCACCTGGTGGATTCGGCAGACTATTGAACGGGCCATTATGAACCAGACCCGCACGATTCGTCTTCCCATCCATGTCGTCAAGGAGCTGAACGTTTATCTGCGGGCAGCACGGGAACTGACCCAGAAGCTCGATCACGACCCGACCCCGGAAGAAATAGCCCAGCTGCTGGATAAGCCGGTAGAAGACGTCAAGCGTATGCTGGGTCTGAATGAGCGTGTCACCTCCGTTGATACGCCTCTGGGGCCTGACTCTGATAAATCCATACTGGATACGATTTCCGACGATAAGGAATCGGATCCGGCTGAACTGCTTCAGGATCTGGATTTGAACGACAGTCTTGATAAATGGCTGGGTGAGCTGTCTGAAAAACAGCGCGAAGTGGTTGCCCGTCGTTTTGGTCTTAGAGGCTACGAAACCAGTACTCTGGAGGAAGTGGGCAAAGAGATTGGGCTGACTCGTGAAAGAGTACGGCAGATACAGGTCGAAGCGCTGAAACGTCTGCGCAGTATTCTGGAAAAACAAGGCTTGTCCGGCGAGTCATTGTTTAGCTGAGACGGTTTAGCTGATACCGTTTAGCTGATCCATTTCGTCAGCCGCATCAAGAAAGCGCAGCAACATAAAAAAAGCCATGTTCAGTCAAACGAACATGGCTTTTTTTTATGTACTGCAGTAAGAAAGCGCTCTGCCTGTGATAAGGCTTAACGTTCCAGATGTTCCAGCTTACCCTTTACACCGTCCCACTCGTCGGCATCGGGCAGCGGATCCTTTTTCTCGGTGATGTTATCCCAGACATCTGCCAGAACCGCATTCAGTTCAATGAATTCCTGCTGGTCTTCGGGCACTTCGTCTTCAGAAAAAATGGCGTTAGCAGGGCACTCGGGTTCACACAGGGCACAGTCTATGCATTCGTCCGGGTGGATGACCAGAAAGTTGGGTCCTTCGTAAAAGCAGTCTACCGGACATACTTCTACACAGTCAGTGTATTTGCACTTAATGCAGTTTTCACCCACTACGAAAGCCATGGTTTAAACTCCGTTTGTTCAGGCTGATACAGCAATCGGCATTTGCGCTTGCTAATTGCTGTTACTCGTTACTGTTGCAAGTTGTTGCTGGCCACATAGCCGTAATGGCGCAAAGTCTAACAGCAATATGGCCGGGGTTGTAGGTTAAGTCGGTGATAGTTTAAACCTATCTATACCGATGCCTTATAAGCTAACCCGAATATTTCATAAATGAGCAACAAGTTCCGGAAAAAACATCCCATTCTGATTTTTTCGGAGGTCTGTTGCTCTACTGTCCATGAAAAAGGTATTACAACCCGAACTCACCATTAATTCGGATGTTTTTTGATCAGCACCTGCTTTTTCAGGACAACAGAATTCCCCAACACTCTTTCTGTTGGTCGCTATTTTATTCTGATTGAGTTTATGAAGCTGACTATCCCGGTCGAGGCAGCGGCATTGAATAAAAGACTTCGGTTATATGCTGCAAAAGCCCTTTTATTGGACAGCTGCGGGGCAAGTGAAGTTTGATTCGGTCTTTATACTCAACCACTTTAACCGCGACCTTACAAAGTTTTGTGATCACGGTTGATGGCTGTGCCTTTTCCAGCTCCGTACCTTTCAGTGCCTTGGTTCTCAGCTCATAGTGAAGAACATAAGCAGCGCAGGCGTAAAACATTCTCAGGTGATTTGCCAGAAAGCCTTGATCTGACAAGCGATCACCGGACAAATCACTTTTCAGATGCTTAATGAAGTTCTCATCCTGCCCTCTGGGACAATAAAGGTCTTCATATATTTCCTCGGGGGAAGCCTCTATCATCGAAGTCACAATAAAGCGGGGATTGTCGCCTTTCTGGTTGACCTCTGCCTTATAGATTATCCGGGTGTCCAGCCCTTTCCAGCTTTTTGCCTGATAGTCCGTTTCTCCGTAGAGCCTGAGTCGCTCAGGCTCTGGCATGTTGTTCAGTTTTGCCAGCCCGGTTTTAACGTCGAGAGCTTTCCGCGCTTCATCCAGCAACTCTTTGGCTTTAGGTCGCAAGGCCGTCTTGTGTCCTGCGCCTTTTCCCAGCACGTAGTCGGAGTGAGGGTCATCCTGAACAACCTGCATTAACTCTGGTTGGGCAAAGTGGCTATCCCCACGAACCAGTAAATGGGTTTTCGGCCATCTTGTACGGATCAGCTTAATGAGGCGCTGGAGAATAGCTGCATTCTCTCGGCCTGTGGGTGTTTTTCCAGGACGCAGGATCGAAGTGATCAGCTTGCCGCTGAGCCCCTCAAAGATCATTAAGGGCAAGTAACAGTAGTCTTGATATTTGGCGTTGAACAGGTTCATCTGCTGGCCGCCATGGGTGATAGCAGGCGTATGATCCAGGTCGATAATGATGGCTAATGGCGGGTATTCATAACTGCTGATGAAGTGATCAGCCAGTGCTTTGGTCATATTATAAATATCCCGTTTGGTCATGGACTGACCAAGCCTTGTATACGTTGGAGCGGAAGCCAGATGGTTATCATCGTCCAGTGGGTTTCTTCCATTGGCAAGCTTAAAGATTGGGTCTTTACGCAGATGGTTGCTGTCGTTTGCATCTTCATAACCACAGGCCATTTGCAGAACTCTTTGGGCAATGAGTTCTTGCAGGGTGTGGTCGATGTAGGATTGATGACGCTTATCGTCAATGCCGTCAGTCAGCCTGGATATGATACCGCTGTGAAGCATTGTTTCACGTAGCATCAGGGCGCCAAAATCAGAGGATAATTCTCCGCCATTGAAGTCTGCCCGGATAGTTTTTCCGTTGGAGGGGTGAAAACGAAGCTGTTCTTGTGTAAATTTGTTCATGGCAAGTTCCGGTTTGCTTCTTCCGAAGCATTTTTTTGGTCGACCCAATTATATCAAGTGATTGGGCGGAACTTGCCTCTTTTTATGAAATATCCGGGCTAAAACGCTTATTTAGTCAGGCTTTTAAGATCATAGATCAGATCCAGTGCCTGTCGCGGTGAAACTTCATCAGGATTGATTTCGCCCAGGCGGTCAACAGCCGGATGAGGTTGCGCCGTGGCAAACAGGTCATCCTGAAGTGGTTGCTCACGGACAACCCTGGTTTCTGGCTGTACAGTGGGCAGTGGATAGGAAGACGTTTGCTCCAGCTGTGCCAGCTTGTTTTTGGCCTGATTCACTACATGCCTTGGCACACCGGCCAGCTGGGCAACCTGCAAACCATAACTCTGGCTGGCCGGGCCTTCCTGTACCGCATGTAAAAATACTATACGGTCGTCGTGTTCGGTAGCGTTCAGATGAACGTTGACAACGGTGTCGCATTCGTCTGGCAGCTGTGTCAGCTCAAAATAGTGAGTGGCAAACAGGGTAAAGGCCTTTACCGAATCCGCAAGATAGTGAGCGCAGGACCAGGCCAGGGACAAGCCGTCAAAGGTACTGGTGCCGCGTCCCACTTCATCCATCAGAACCAGGCTGCTCTCGGTGGCGTTGTGTAGAATATTAGCGGTTTCTGTCATTTCTACCATAAAGGTTGAACGGCCACCGGCCAGGTCGTCAGATGAGCCAATGCGGGTAAAGATTCGGTCGACAACACCTATTCTTGCGTGGCTGGCGGGTACGAAACTGCCCACATGTGCCATCAGTACGATCAGGGCAGTCTGGCGCATATAGGTGGATTTACCGCCCATGTTGGGACCCGTTATGACCAACATACGACGCTGATGGTTGAAATTGACACTGTTGGCGACAAAGGGTTCATTCAGCACCTGTTCTACAACCGGGTGACGACCTTCTTCAATGGCGATACCCGGTGTCGCTGTCAGTTCTGGTTTACAGAAGTTGAGAGACTCTGCACGTTCAGCCAGGTTGGTCAATACGTCAAGCTCTGCCAGCCCCATTGCCGTTTCCTGCATGGGACCCAGCGCTTCAACCAGCTTATCGAGAAGCTCATCATACAGAGCTTTTTCCCGGCTCAGGGCGCGGCTTTTGCTGGACAGTGCCTTGTCTTCAAACTCTTTCAGTTCCGGTGTAATAAAACGTTCAACGTTTTTCAGTGTTTGACGACGTATGTATTCTACCGGGGCATCCTCAGACTCACGACGGCTTAACTCTATGTAATAACCGTGTACACGGTTATAACCGACTTTCAGACTGGCAAGCCCTGAACGTTCCCGCTCTCTCTGTTCCAGCTGAACCAGATAATCACCAGCGTTTTCACTAAGCGCGCGGAATTCGTCCAGTTCGGCATCGTAACCCGTTGCAATCACACCGCCGTCCCGAATCACTACAGGCGGATTTTCAATAATGGCGCTATCGAGCAGACCCGAAAGCTGCGGGTGTTCACTGATGATGGCGGACAGGTTGTGAATGGCTTCACTGTCGATAGTGCGCAGAATATCCTGCAGCTCCGGCAGTTGCAGAAAAGCGTCACGGAGTCGGGCAAGGTCTCTTGGACGCGCTGATTTCAGGGCAACTCTTGCCAGAATCCGTTCAATATCACCAATGCCTTTCAGTACGGGTTGCAAGGTTTCAAAGTAGAAACCCTGCTTCAGTGTCTCAATACTGTCCTGACGATCCTGAAGTTTTTTGAGGTCGCGGAGGGGGCGGTTGATCCAGCGTCCCAGAAGGCGACTGCCCATAGCGGTAGAGGTATGATCCAGTACCGACATCAGAGTATGTTCCCGGCCACCGGACAGGTTGGTGGTCAGTTCCAGGTTTTTACGACTGGCGGCGTCCAGTACCACGCTGTCTTCACGGTTTTCCAGCTGTATACCGCGAATATGGGGCAGGGCTGTACGTTGTGTCTCTTTGGCATATTGCAGCAGGCAGCCTGCTGATTCTATGGCGACAGACAGCTTATCGCAGCCAAAGCCCTGCAGGTTTTTGGTCTGGAATTGTCGTGTCAGCTGTTCAATGGCTGTTTCCCGGTCAAAATCCCAGGGAGGACGTTTAATGGTGCCGGGGCGAGCTGTAATGCTTTCAGGCCATGAATGTTCATCGTTGATCAGAATTTCTGCCGGGCTGAGGCGCTCGATTTCTGCCAGCAGAGCCTCTTCGTCCCTGACTTCCAGCACGGTAAAGTGACCACTGCTGATGTCCAGCGTGGCAATGCCATAAAGGTGGTCATGGTGGTTCACGGCGGTCAGCAGGTTATCCTGACGATCATCCAGTAATGCTTCATCACTGACGGTGCCCGGTGTCAGGATACGCATGACTTTGCGCTCTACCGGCCCTTTGCTGGTGGCCGGATCGCCTACCTGTTCGCAGATAGCGACCGATACCCGCAGGCGAACCAGTCGGGCAAGGTAGCCTTCAGCGGCGTGGTAAGGAATGCCCGCCATAGGAATAGGCTCGCCACCGGACTGTCCCCGGGCGGTCAGGGTAATATCGAGAAGTTTGGCGGCTTTTCTGGCATCATCATAAAACAGTTCATAAAAATCCCCCATACGATAAAACACCAGATGTTCCCGGTGTTGTTGTTTGATGCGCAGGTATTGCTGCATCATCGGGGTGTGTTTTGATAATTGTACGTCAGTCTTATCTTTAGAATTTGCCATTTAAATCACTAAAATCACTATAAATCATGGGGTTTACGGCTATTTGGTCGAGTGTTCATAGTCTCAATAAGTCCCAAATAAAACCAACGAAGGGGGACTTAGTGCATCCGCTAGTATAGGTTTTTAGGGCAACTCTCCTGATGGGAAGACGAGTCGGCAAAAACCTATGCTGCCGGTCTGTATCCCGTATGGGAGTAACCCCTTCAGACAACTGGCAAGATTCAGGGGGCTGGCATCGCTGAAAATGCGATGCAACCTGTTGACCATATGGTGTAAATGTACTGTTAAAGTGAAGGGGGCTGGATATGCCAGACAGAAATGATAACAAAGAGGATAAAAAACCTCTAACGGACCGTGCCATAGGGGTACAATTCTTCTCCTATGCACTTTTGTTGGCTTTGCAACGTCTCAATGGCTTGCCTTTGTGACTCTGCGCTTATGCGGCTTATTTACAAGGTATTAAATAGCATTAAGGTACTGGCCAGGTTTCTGGCAGCCCGGATCAGGTTCTTCTCACCATTTGCCAGAGCTTCAGACAGTGGGACAGCCCCATGAACAATCGGAAACAGAGCATCAATTCCACGCTCATAGACCGCTTCAACCCCTGAACCGACAGAGCCTGCCAGTGCAATGACGGGGAGATCGAGCTGCTTGGCAATCCGGGCAGCTCCCACAGGTGTTTTTCCTTGTGCCGTCTGCCCATCAATTCGGCCTTCTCCGGTGATCAACAGATCAGCGCCGATGACTTTCCCTGCCAGATCGACGGCTTCCATCACGATATCAATCCCAGGCTTTAATTCAGCGCCCAGGAAAGCGAGAAGGGCGGCACCCATGCCTCCGGCGGCACCAGCTCCGGGCTCTTGCTCAACCTCTTTGCCAAGGTCTCGCTTCAAAAGGTTGGCATAGTGTTTCAGTGCCTGATCCAGTTGTTCCACCATCTCAGGACTTGCACCTTTCTGGGGGCCAAACACAGCAGAAGCACCATTGGCTCCGGTAAGTGGATTGTCCACATCGCAGGCAGCAATGAATTCCACAGACTTCAGACGCTCATCCATCTGGCTGGTGTCAATGTTACAAAGTTTTGATAACGCTGCACCACCGCAGGGTAGCTCTTCTCCATCAACATCCAGAAGTTTTACGCCCAACACCTGCATCATACCTGCGCCACCATCATTGGTTGCACTGCCACCAATGCCGACGATCATGCGCTTGATACCGTGGTCCAGAGCGCTGAGAATCAACTCTCCAGTTCCACGGGTCGTACTGATCATCGGGTTGCGTTGATCTGCGGGAACTAGTTCAATACCTGAAGCCCTGGCCATTTCAATCACTGCGGTTTCGCCATCACCCAGCAGGCCGAAGCTAGCCTGAACGATCCCTCCCATTGGACCGGTGACCGGTAACTCAATCAGCCTGCCGTTAGTGGCGTCAACCAGAGACTGAAGCGTACCTTCTCCACCGTCGGCAACCGGAACTTTAATGCACTCCGCATCCGGAATAACCTGCTTCAAACCGGTTTCAATAGCCTGCGCTACCTGGGCTGCAGTAAGACATTCTTTAAATGAGTCTGGTGCAATAACGATTTTCATGCTCAATCCCCTCAGAATTGAAGAATGCCATAAATCAGTGTCGAGGTAGCAGCCATGGAGAAGCCGATCAGGGTCTCCCATGGCAGTGCTTTCAGACGCTCACTGATGCCCATGCCGACACTGCCGCCCGTAGAATGGAAGAAACTGCCGTGAGGCATGTGATCCAGTACTGTGGCACCGGCATGCATCATGCAAGCCGCGCCGAGGGATGGAATGCCCAGGGCAATAATAATGGGGCCAAATACATTAGAGGCAACGGCTGTGCCAGCAGTAGTCGAAGCGGTTGCTGCCGACATCATCATGCCACTCAGCGGTGCTAGCAGGTAAGCAGGTAAGTCAGAGGCTTTGAGGAACTCAACCAGAGAGTTACTGAGCCCTGAGTTGGCAATAATACCGGCCAGAGTTCCAGTACCAATCAGCATAATGGCAACACCACTCATGCGCTGAAGACCGCCCACAGCAAAGGTGTTGATGTCACGAATACGTCCCATGGCCAGCGCGCCAGCAACACCTCCCAACGGCAAGGCGATCAATGGGTCAATGGCAATGCCTGCAAGAGGACGCAGAGCCAGAAGACCAATGGCTACCAGTGGTGCTGTCAATGCGGCCAGCAGGGAGGGACGGTTGTGTTGGCTGGTTTCTTCGAAAGTCCGATCGGTGTTTTTCAGGGGTTTTCTGACAGGCACTATATAGACGGCGACAGCATTGTAGATAAAGGTAAACGAGAGATTATTAAACCATTGAAAGAAGCGGTCAGTAAGCTGTAAAGCAAGGCAGACAACTGTTCAAAAGCTCGCTTTGATGAAATGATTGGCTAATCCTGCCAAACGAAAGGGATACGCTCTGGACTGCTGAACGGAATATTACTGATCAGATCTATCAGAGCTTCTCTCCCCTCTCGACTCCGAATAAAAATATGAGCATGAGCTAACCCTTTAACGGTTCTGTTTTTACTGATATTTATTCGGATAACAGAGTCAAAACCATTACCGCTTTTCAATGCAGGCAGCCATTCCATAAGCTGTTTTTCAGAATGAAAAATGAGTGGTTCACGGTCCCAATTGTCATAATTACTATACAACAACAGGTGTGCCGTATCGTTCTCTAACCAATAGGGAAAGCTATTGATAACCAGCTTATATTGCTGTGGACATTTTTGGGCAAGACAATGATCGATCATAGCGTCATCCATCTGAAACACCTCTTCCAGAATCACGCTTTCCAATGACCGACCACTATTATTTATTTCAGCCACCCTTGCTTTGTATCTAGCGGTTTCTCTGTCATCCCTTCTGGGAATAAACTCTTCCGCCGTTAGCTCATCCCAACTGAGAGGTTTCTGTTCTGCCATAACCTCGGTAGCGGCAGAAACTATAAAAGCCAGAATCGTGAGACATTGGAGAGTGGCTGATTTCATCATTTACTGTCGGATTAAACGAATGGGTGAAAGTCTCATATTGACTCTCTTTTCAGGGTGCGTATTCTGGTCAAAATGAACGGTGATTCTGGAAAGCGTGAACACCTCCGCTTTCCTAAACATTGCCCACTTCTATTTTTAGCCTGAGTGTTCACGCTCTTCCAGTTTTGCCCTGATTTTTCTCATAGACTCTCCCTTGAGTTTCAGCCGGTGGGCGTTATGTGTCAGTCGATCCAGAATCGCTTCTGCCAAAGTCGCATCTCCAATGCTGTCATGCCATTTCGACACTGGAAGCTGGCTGGTCACTATGGTGGAGCTCTGGTTGTGGCGGTCATCCATTATCTCCAGCAAGTCATTGCGCTGGCTCTGGCTCAGTTGTTCCAGACCCCAGTCATCCAGTATCAGCAGATCGACTTTTGCCAGCTGTTTAAGTTGCTTGCTGTAACTGCCGTCACCATGGCCAATGGTCATCGCTTCCAGCAGCCTGTATCACAGTGCCAACAAAATGATTGATTTCGCTGTCGAAAGACAGGCCGGAACACTCGTCATTGGCGACGTGAGCAACATTGCAAGAAACAAGCGGAAGACAAAGAAAGGTTCCCGCAGAAGTAATCAGGAAAATGCCGGTAGTCCCCTTGGGAGACTGGTTGACTCCCTGATCTACAAAGGCAGCCCGGAAGGCGTTGAGGTTGTGAAAATTAACGAAGCCTACACCAGCCAGACCTGTCCGAAATGTGGATACCGGCACAAACCCGGTGGACGGGTCTGCCAATGCAGAAACAAAGAGTGCGGTTTCATTGCTCCGAGGGATTAAGTGGGCGCAGTCAATATTCTCTGTAAGCATCTGCATGGCGGTATGAAATCTGATCGGTTGTTGCGCTTCGGTGGCAGACACTCAGTTGTCGCTGGAGCTGGAGTCTGTGGCCTAATCAGGAATCCCCGTCGTTTAGAGGCTGTCAATCACTGTGGAATAATGAAAACAATGATCGATAACAGGCATTGAAGCACTATAATAGGTACACAAGTAAGACACAATCTGCGTAAATAGTACAAAAGCTGACTTACATCGCCACATTTTTATCACACAGGGATTTAGCCATGAACACAAATACAACACCCGCTGTCTTTGGCATCAGGGAACTCAGGGAGCGATCTAAAGAACTCGGAAAAGCAGCGCAGGACGGCAAGTTGACCGTTCTTACCCGCTATGGAGCCCCCCTTATGATTGGTGTGCCTGTCACCAGTTTCTTACTGGAAAAAGGCGTTCACACCGGGCTGGCTGTCAGTTTATACGAGTCGGGCGCACTAACCCTTGCCAAAGCAGCTCAGCTAGCCAGCCTGAGCCTGGAAGATTTTATGAATACGGTCTCAAGCCTCGGTATCCCCATCGCAGATTATGAACCTGGTGATATCGAAAAGGAGATGAAATACTTTGACTAAAATCATCGTGGCCGATGCCAGCCCGCTGATTGCGCTGGGGCAAACTCCTGTTTTTGAAAATCCGGAGCCACTCAAAATCCTGTTACTAGCCCCGGATACCGTGCTGAATGAATGCAGAATACCGGGTAAACCATCCGGCAATGTCATTGAGAAAGCCGTAAACACAGGTTTCATAAAACCCATTGCTGACAAACCAGAAAACCATCCACTGATAACAAATTTGCAAAACGTGCTGGATAAAGGTGAGGCCCAGGCCATTGCAGCAGCCATGGAGCTTAACACCTGCATTATGATTGATGAAAAAAAAGGTCGGAAAATCGCCAGCAATAAAGGCCTGAAAGTAATTGGCAGCCTCACGCTGTTACTTCAAGCCAGAAAGCATCGCATTGTTGGACCATTGAAACCAATTGTTGAACAACTCCGTGAGAGAGGCATCCGGTATTCAGACCCAGTGATTAATGAACTATTGGCGCTTGAGGCGAAATTAATAACTGGGTAACTTCTGGACTGTGGGATCAGGAATACGACATAAAAACAGTGCCAGCTCGCTTACGCACAATACCCGGCGCACCATACAAAAAAAGCCAGAACCTTTTCAGGAACTGGCTTTTTAGAATTTAGAAAACTCTGGATCAAATAAAGTATAAAAGTGCCAATCCAAGCAATAACCGATACACGACAAACGGCATCAACCCCATACGACTGATCATACCCAGAAAAAAGTGAATACAGAGCATCGCACTGATACCGGAAAGCAACGCACCACTCACCAGCTCACCCCACATAATTACTTCCGTCGATTTGATCAAGTCAAGGATAACTAGCAGACTGGCACCCAAAGTCACCGGAATCGACAACAGAAAGGAAAATCGTGCAGCCGCTTCACGTTTGAAGCCCAGCATCAAAGCCGCCGTAATAGTGATACCGGAACGGGATGTCCCCGGAATCAGGGAAATCGCCTGAGCAAAACCAATCATCATAGCTGTTTTCAGGTTGATCTTTTCCAGAGGAATTTTGCGCTTGCCAAAATAATCCGCCACACCCATCAACGCACCGAACAGGAGCGTGGTGATCATAATCACCGTGGTCGAACGCAGCATTTCGTCAACGCCGGTGGCTTTCATCCAGAAACCAAAGATAACCGCTGGAAAAGTAGCAAGTCCTACATACCAGGCCATTTTGCTGTGTTGGGTTGTACCCTTGCCCGCCAGAGATAACGTCCAGTCCCGGATCAACAGCCAGATATCCTTGCGAAAATACAGCATAACCGCTGCCAGCGTACCAATGTGTACTGCGGCATCAAAGGCTATACCCTGGTCCGGCCAATCAAGCAACTGCGCCGGAAGAATAAGGTGTGCCGAGCTGGAGATCGGCAAGAATTCGGTGAGCCCCTGAACCAGGGACAAAACGATGATTTGAATTGCATCCATGAAAACAACGATAAATGTAAATGGTTAAAACAAAAAAAGGCACAAAGACGCCAGAATTGACGTACTTTGTGCCCTTATGATTACGGAATATTACTTGGAAAACTTGTCGTAGCAGTAATTGGTCGCTTCGATAAAACCTTCAATACTACCACAGTCGAAACGCTTCCCCTTAAACTTATAAGCCAGAACACACCCACGCTGAGCCTGAGCCAGCAGCGCATCGGTGATCTGGATTTCGCCGCCTTTACCCGGCTGGGTGTCGGCGATCAGGTCAAAGATATCCGGGGTCAGAATGTAGCGACCAATGATGGCCAGGTTGCTTGGCGCGTCTTCTTTGGTGGGTTTTTCAACCATGTTCTCCACACGGATAAGATCATCGGAAATCGCCTGACCGGCAATAACACCGTATTTATGAACTTCATCTTCCGGCACTTCCATTACCGCCACAATGCTGCAACGGAACTGCTTATAAAGCTGTGCCATCTGCGCCAGAACACCTTCGCCTGCATCGTTGATGCACAGGTCATCGGCCAGTACCACACCGAAAGGCTGGTCACCCACCAGGGTCTGACCACTCAGGATCGCATGACCCAGACCTTTCATTTCACGCTGACGGGTATAGGAGAACGTACACTCATCAATAATGTTACGAATGCCATTCAGTAACTCTTCCTTAGACGTACCGGAAATCTGGTGTTCCAGCTCGAAGTTGGCGTCGAAATGGTCTTCCAGGGCTCGCTTGCCCCGACCGGTGACAATACAGATGTCGCTCATACCCGCCTGCAGAGCTTCTTCAACACCGTATTCAATCAGCGGCTTGCTGACGATAGGCATCATCTCTTTAGGCATGGACTTGGTCGCTGGCAGGAAACGGGTTCCATAGCCAGCGGCGGGGAAAAGACACTTTTTAATCATCATTATTCCTTTTATAACTCACTAATTCTGGCTGAACTGCTTTGTCAACCTACATGGTCGCAAAAAAATCAGTGAGTAAATTGCCTGTCAAAGGGGCTTAGTCCGAACCAAACAAATCACGGGTATAGACTTTTCTCGCGACATCGCTTAATTCGTCCATCATCCGGTTAGAAACAATCACATCGGACATGGCCTTAAACTCATTCAGATCTTTAATGACTTCTGAGTGGAAAAACTCATCCTCATCCAGCACAGGTTCATAAACAACAACCGTGACACCCTTAGCCTTGATGCGTTTCATTACCCCTTGAATGGAAGAGGCGCGGAAGTTATCAGAACCGGACTTCATGATCAGCCGGTAAATACCAACAACCTCAGGATTCTGTTTCAGAATGGAATCGGCTACAAAATCCTTTCGGGTGGTATTGGCATCAACAATGGCGTTGATGATGTTGTTGGGCACATCTTCATAGTTGGCACGCAACTGCTTGGTGTCTTTTGGCAGGCAGTAACCGCCATAACCAAAGGAAGGATTGTTGTAATGACTGCCGATCCGTGGATCAAGGCCAACCCCTTCAATAATCTGGCGAGAATCCAGGCCGTGGGTTTCGGCGTAGGTATCAAGCTCATTAAAGTAAGACACACGCATAGCCAGGTACGTGTTGGAAAACAGTTTGACCGCCTCAGCTTCAGTAGAATCAGTAAACAGCACCTCTATGTCTTGCTTAATGGCTCCCTGCATCAACAACTGCGCAAACTGCTTAGCACGCTCAGAGCGTTCACCCACAATAATACGGGACGGGTACAGATTGTCATAAAGCGCTTTACCTTCACGCAGGAATTCAGGGGAGAAAATAATATTCTCACAACCCAGTTCCTCTTTAATGCGTTGGGTATAACCCACAGGCACCGTAGACTTGATGACCATTGTCGCCTTTGGGTTGATCGACATTACATCTTTGATAACAGCCTCAACAGAGCTGGTATTAAAGTGGTTTGTCTCAGTGTCGTAATCCGTAGGCGTGGCGATCACCACAAACTCTGCATCTTTGTAGGCTTCTTCTTTATTACAGGTAGCCCGCAGATTCAGTTCTTTATTGGCCAGAAAGTCTTCAATCTCAGCATCGACAATCGGAGACATTCTGTCGTTTATCAGATCAACCTTGCGCTGGATAATATCAACAGCGCAGACTTCATTGTGTTGTGCCAGCAATATAGCGTTGGACAGCCCTACGTAGCCTGTGCCAGCAATGGCTATTTTCATATCAATCACTCAATTATATTTAAAATCGTGTTAGTAAATTTCTGGATACTTGTATTGCTTTGCAAGGTCACTATCAGAAGTAACGCTTTCAGCGCCTCTCAAGAATTTATAGGCAAATTTTGATAAGAAAGGAGGGCTCATCCTCAGTAAGTATATTGCAAAAGCATAAAACCAATTACTTAGGCTGTAGCAGTCCATTTCTCTCATAGCATATATCTTTGCATTAAAATCATTCTTGGCCTTAGATTTGCCACGACGTGCATGGAAGTTCTGATCAACTCTGAAGCAGAGTAGTGGTTCATCAATATTTGAAAACTTGTACCCTTTTTTTGCCAGATCAATCCATAAATAATAATCTTGAGTATTCTTTAAATTAGGTGAATATCTATTACCAGATTCGAAAACTCGTCTTCTAAACATAACACTTGGGTGATTAAAAGGACATCGCCTAATTATATTTTTTTTAAGTTCCCAGTCACTAACTTGCATTCTTTTATAAGATTGCAATTTTCCTTCATGATCAACTTCAAAAACACTTGAACCAACAACATCTATATCAGGATGAGAAGTTAAAAAATCAACCTGCTTTTTAAAACGTGTTGAATGCGAAATATCATCAGCATCCATCCTTGCAAAATAATCCACATGTAACTCATTAGTCAAAATTACATCCACCAACTTATTTAGAGATGCGGCGAGACCGATATTAGTATCATTCCTTACAAGTCGAACTTTTGAAGACTTAACAGTAGACAAATAATTTTCAACATCAGGTTTTAACTCTCCATCACATACGATATAAATGAGCACATTGTTATACGTTTGCTTGACAAGAGAAGAAAAAGACTCACGAATAATCTCAACAGAGTCGTTTTTATAAATTGAAAATAATGTCGCAACCAGAGCACTCATCTAATCTTCCTGACAACATCGACATAAAGTTCTTGATAAGTTTGACTCATAACTTTTGCACTTAAATGTTCATTAATGACAGTCAGACAATTTGATTTTGCCGCCTCACGATCAAAGTTCATAGCTTTTTCCATAGCTTCAGCCAATGAAGAAGAATCTCTTTCTCTAAAGATCTGACCAATATTCTGATTAAGCTCAAACAACTCTTCATGTGGTGCAATATCAGATATAATCAAGGGCAACCCACAGGCCATGGCTTCAATAGCAGCATTTGGTAATCCCTCAGCGCGTGAGGCAGAAACGAAAAAGTCAGACGACTTAAGATATTCATCAACATTTATTACACGACCAGTAAAAATAATTCTTGAGTCTTTCGAGCACTGTTTTTCTAGCTCTGCTCTCATATCCCCATCGCCAAGAAAAAGCAACACTGT
Source organism: Endozoicomonas gorgoniicola (assembly GCF_025562715.2). NCBI lineage: Bacteria > Pseudomonadati > Pseudomonadota > Gammaproteobacteria > Oceanospirillales > Endozoicomonadaceae > Endozoicomonas > Endozoicomonas gorgoniicola. Next base: position 2,472,836 of record NZ_JAPFCC010000001.1, on the reverse strand, counting down.
AGATTCTGATGACAGTGCTTCAAATGCTCGCAAAACAGTCAAAGGATCCTTCCTTCTAGTGAGGTGACCAGTGCTGATAAAAATTTGCTTATCTACAGGTAATCCTAAGTGTAAACGTAACTGCTCTTTACCAGCAGAGGATAAAGGGTAGTATAGCTTGGTGTTAACACCGTTTTGAACAGCGTTTGAATTGACACCGCTCAGCAACAAATTCCTCGATACTGACTTTGAACAAGCAGCAATGACATCAATTCTTTTTAAAAATGCAATGTGACACTTGGTCATAACTGACCCAACCAGCTTTCCATAAGTCATGGGGTAGTCAAGTTGCAAATAGTTACGAATAGTACAGATATGGGGTTTATCAAGATAACTCGCTAATATATCAGATCTAATACCCTGGGTATGCAAAAGATCAGGCTTTGCAGTAGATATTAGCTTCCGAAGCTTTTTCAAACCGAAGACCACCCCAGACCAGCGACTTAAGTCAAGTGTGTACAAGGTCACTTCGGCACGCTTAAATTCCTTCAATAAGCTCTCAGCCGGTTCGGGCGAAAGAGTAATCACTATCGGCTGAAAAACATTTAAATCTAGATTCGAAACAATATTCAGAAGCTGATTTGTTGGACCACTTTTCTTAAGAGTAGAAACGATATAAGCAACTTTTATTTTTGACTTTGCCACTTTTATTTTAAACCTCAAAAACTATGAAAAGAAAGGTATCGCTTATTACTATGACATAGTCAAAGAACAAAGCTGAAAAAATTGACATTGAAAATAATAATAAGCCATCAAACCCTAATGGCAAAATTATTACTCAAGAGGAACAGAACTAAAACAATCTTAATCCAAGGTGGTTTTGGCTGAATTGTAGACATCAAACTATCAACTCTTATGCCCTGAGTATGAATTATATCTGGTTTATAGTCATTAATTATTTTTTCAATTTTTTTCTTTGAAGAAAACAAACCTTGAAATCTACTCATGTTTAAAATTTCCAATCTTAATCCAGCATTGATATACTCTGAAAATCTACTATTTGATGGTTCTGGAGATAATGTTAAAACTAGAGCTTGATATTTTGAATGATCTAAGTTTTTTATAATGTTCAATAATTGTTTTGTTGGTTCAGAACGACCTAAAGTACTTACAATATATAATATTTTCTTCATCTACAGTCTACATAAAATAAAATTAATAAGGATTAACTATATCTTTTATTGATATATTCATTGCTATAGTTAGTAACCCATAAGTAACAATTATTATTTTTAAAGAGATACGCTTATCAAAAGCATGTATCATATTAGGGATCAAAATAACCTCTACAATTGTAAATAATGTTGCAACTCTGGCTGCCAAAATTCCAAAATCAGAAAATGCTAACCTCCAAGCAGTTCCAATAACGAAGAATAAGCTCATAACACAAAAAAACTCATCCTTCGTTTTCATTCTATCCCACATAAAAATTGCTGCTAGGGATATTAAAAAATTTTTAATATTAGTATTATCAAAAATACCAATAGCTTCTGCATATTGAGAATTAGAATAATTAATAATTTTAGTCGAAATGGTACTTTCAAAGGGTGGGTTGCTTATGATAAATGATGATATACCAACAAGGCCAAATACAAAACCCATTAGCAATATCAAAAATAAACGTTTCCTATTCCAATTTTAAAAACTTGTTATATAAATGATAAAATAAGCTAAAGAAGCCCTATGTATGGGACAAAAGTATTGCTGAAAACGGCTATGTACGGGACAAAAAATTATAAACTCTTGATTTATCGGGTCTGGAGGGTATGAGCTGACCTTTCCATCAGGTAACCTATCCGGTCTCTCAACTCCGTAAAGTTTACCGTTGTCGTACATGGAAGAAGTCAGCTCATTAGCCGAGAAGCTTAAGGCTCATTTACCCCTGCATCAAGCCCGAATCAACTTCATCTCACAATTTGTTCTATCTTTGATACGCGCCCGTTCTACTAATCTCTACCGAGTAGCCGAAGAGTTCCAGTCTGAAGCCGATGCCGAATCCAGTTATCGACGCATCAAACGGTTCTTTGCTGGTTACGAATACAGCTATGAGCAGTTGGGGGAATTTATCCTGAGCTGCCTCGATATGGATCGCTATACGCTATGCATGGACAGAACCAATTGGAAGCATGGCTCTAAGGATGTGAACTATCTGGTGGTCTCTATTTCCTGGCAAGGAAACTCTATACCCATTGTCTGGGAGTGTCTGGACAAACGTGGTGGCAACTCCAATACAGATGAACGCATTGCCTTGATAGAGCGGGTTTTGAAGATTATTCCGGCGGAAAAAATTGACAACCTTCTGGCTGATCGTGAGTTCATAGGTCATGACTGGTTTGAGTGGTTGCGACAGAAGAAAATATTGTGTCGCCTCCGTATAAAAGGTGATGTCGCAGTAGAGCATGACAATCGCAAAACCACAGCGGGGAAGCTTTGCCGTAGTGTGAAGTTTAATCAAACCGTCACTTGGCATACCAGAAAAAAAGTGGCGGGAGTACCGCTTTACATTGCTGCGCACCGCACCTTGAAAGGGTTGCTCATAGTTGTGGCTACTGAAAAGCCGGACGGCATGATCGAGGACTATTACAAACGCTGGGATATAGAAACGCTGTTTGGTTGTTTGAAAAGTCGTGGGTTCGATATGGAGTCTACACATATGACGAAGCACGACCGCATGGACAAACTTATGGGACTCCTCGCCATTGCGTTCGCGTGGTGTCTGCTTGTGGGGCACTGGCATTACGGTGAGGCTAATCAGCTCCCACTGAATAAACATAACAGACCAGCAAAAAGTCTGTTCAGACTGGGGCTTGACATGCTCAGACGAGTACTTAAAAACAAATGCGCAAAAAATGATCAGATTGCATTTCAGGAGCTGTTAAATGTTTTGTCCCGTACATAGTGAAAACGGGTCATCTCAAACCGGTGGAAGAAGGTCATTTCAAAGCGGAGTTAACAACAGTGGCATTCAGAAGATAAGTTCACTGTCGTGCTTGAGACAGCGGTGTTTACTGAAACAGAACTATCTGAGTACTGTCGTAAAAAAGCTTGTTTCCAGAGCAGGTTGTTCGGTGGAAGCAAGCCAGCCTAACAGCCAATGCTGAGGCAGCTGAGCAGCGCAAACAATTGGCAGAAGAGCCTAAGCAGGATAAGAAAAAAATCAAGGTTCTGGAACGTGAGCTGAACCGCAAAGACAAGGCTCTGGCTGAAACGGCTGGCAAAAAAGGCCCGAGCGATCTGGGGGGAACGCGAGGACGACCGATTAGCCACCCAGATCGCAGGGAAGCTGTAAAACTTATTGATCAAGCCAGAGCCGCAGGGGCTAGGTAGTCTGAGGCCTGTAAATACTTTTTTCTCGGACCCTGACCGAGAATCAACAGAGTAAAGCTTAAGTCAGTACCATTGTTTCATAATTTAGTTATCCGATTAAGTACCCCGACATTTGCTTTCACCAGCTACCACCCCGTAGATCAGAGGCTGGCAACAGGAAAATATATGATTTCTATTGTCGAACTACTTATCATATTTTCTACCGATGTAACTATGATGAAAAGCAACAGCAAAAAACACCCTTGCCAAAGTTACTGAAACCGCACCGCCAACTATTCCAAACAAATAAATGAGAGTAAATGATAGCACCCCAGACAAGAAAGACACCCTCAATGACACAGATCTGTACACTGAATCATGACCTTTTGGAAGAAAATACCCGGTTCCATAGGCATTTGCAATACCAATAAAAACCATACCAAAAGACATAAGTGCTAAATAATTTATATTCCCTACATAATCAGCACCAAGAAATATTTCTATCGCAAAATCCCCAAACCCTACAAAAAATAAGAAAATGGGAATTGAAATAGCAAGATTTGCCTTAATCACCTGATTGACATAATTACCACTCTCTCGTGACAGTATGGGGTAAATAGATTTAGAGAGTACTGATTGAACGACACCGACCAGACCACATATTCGTGATGCAACTGCAAATTTTGCAAACTCGATCGGGTCAGAAATCCCTCCCAAGAGCATGGTAGGGATAGAGTTGTAAAAGTTTGGTGCCAATATCCCGGTAAAAACGTCAAAGCTGTTGGTTAGATATTTTTTAACCTTGCCAAACTTGAATTGCTTGACCTTATATTTTTGTCGCAAAACACAGACAAGCAACATTCCAGATAATAACGTTGGATAGGTTGCAGAAACAATGGCCACACCAAAATCATCCGGTGTTTTTACCACAAATAGAATAACGAACAAGTTTAGTAGCCTTGACAGCAATGAAGAGTACAACAACCATCGTGTATCACTCATACCCTGAAAAAACCAGCTACTTGTCATTACATAACCACCCAACAGAGGTATGCCACATGCCAGCGTATAAAACTGTAATGTCTCATCTAAAAACAAGAATGCATAAATTGCTATTGCAAGTGAATAGCAAAGAAATAGCAGCCAACGTACCGTCTGATTATAAGAGTATAAATCCTTATAGGCGTTGTTATTTTTATTTCTAGCAACCTCCCTGGAGCCTGTGTAGAGAATGCCATAGTCGACAATGGTATACCCAAAAGTAACTACCGTTAAAAACAGTAAATAACTTCCATACAAAGCAGCACCAAGACTCCGTGACAATATCGGCATTGTAATGACAGGGATCAATAGACCTAAAAAATCTACCGCCCCTAAGCTTAATAAATTATTAATTATCTCTTTTTTATACTTCATATACAAAATCAAACTTCTTTAAGGTGTAATCTAACTTGCTGTTTAAAAGAATGCACTAATTTTGGGGCAGATTGTGCGATTAAAAATACACCCTATTTGCTCACCGCTTCAAATTTAAGCTAGTACTAAGGTTTTCACTTTGCTCTCACTCAACAGTTTCTCTTTTTATGGTTAATGTTTACAAACTCACCAAGCTTATAATCCCAATCTAGAGGGTCTATTTTCATAAAACCAGAGCTATCATGGAACGTAATTTCTCCAAAATATATTTGCCCATTGATGTTAAAAAAATCAACTCTTGCATGCTTTAACCCTTTAGATAATCTTTTTGCCAAATCTAACATTAAATCTAAATTTTGTGGTGGAGTTATATTTAGACTATTCATATCAAATGACTGACCATTTGAGAAAAATGGCATTATCTCAAAGTCCATTGTCAAGTGTACAAACTTAACACCTGTTTCTCTATCCAGGCATAGCAGCATAAATTTAGGTTCACCATCAGAACAAAATATCTTTACATCACTCGGTATTCTACCCATATCATCTGTCAGCAATTTTTCCACAATGATTCTTGGTTCTATATCTTTATACTGCCATTCTTTAGTTATTCCATAGTAATTATTACTTAATGCTTTTTTGATTTTCTCTCTAATCAGTTCCCAGTTGGCATTACTCTTATCCCTTATTATGAAAACTGTGCCGCTATCATGATTTGTTTTAATGACAATTGGTTCGTCCGGCATGTTTTCTGGTTTAATATCCTCTATTTTTTTTGTTTCAAGAAATAATGGTATTAAGTACTCTTTACCTATTCTATCCTTCACAAAATCCCTTACTTTGTATTTATCTGCACAAATAGTATGTAAAGGAGTTCTATCATTTAACTTCAGCCATTGAATTTTTTCATTATAACTTTTAGGATTATCTAGATTCAAATCATAACCAATCCTGATTCTAAACATTATTTTTGCAAAGACTTTATCTGGAATCTTTCCATAAATATAATTTTTTATTGGTCTAAAAATTTTTTTTACATAATTCACTTTGGTTATCAACCCTAAATATAAAAATTATTATGATTCGGGGCTATTCAACATAGATTAATTTTAATAAATATATAATATTAAATACTAAAATATGTATTTAATATTTCAGAACAGCCCACTCTGAATAAAGAAATTAAGGCAAAGTGTTATTCATTGCCTCTAATACCTAAGAACCAATTCTTATACCATTCAACAAAACGGCTCATGGTATCTTGCAATGGTGTCACAGGCTTAAAATCAACCACCTTCATCAAATCATCCACATCCGCATAAGTTGCATAAACATCCCCAGCCTGCATCGGCATAAAATTCTTAATCGCTTTTTTGCCACAAGCGTTTTCAATCGCTTCAATAAAGTTCATCAGCTTAACGGGCTGGTTATTACCAATGTTATAAACACGGTAAGGTGCGGAGCTTCGGCTTGGGTCATCATTTTTGAAGTCTGCAATACCTTCAGGAATGACATTCTGAATACGGATAACGCCTTCCAGGATATCTTCAATATCGGTGAAATCCCGTTGCAGCTCACCATTGTTAAAGACATTGATTGGCTGGCCTTCCAGAATAGCCTTTGTAAACTTCCAGGCAGCCATATCAGGACGTCCCCAGGGGCCATTTACAGTAAAGAAGCGAAGGCCAGTGGTTGGGATTTTATAGAGGTGGGAATAGCTATGAGCCATCATCTCGTTAGACTTTTTAGTGGCCGCATACAGAGAAACAGGATGATCCACAGCGTCTGTGGTGGAGTATGGCATTTTGCTGTTCATGCCGTATACGGAACTTGAAGACGCATAAACCAGATGTTCAACATTGTTATGTCGGCAACCCTCAAGGATGTTCGCCATACCTACCAGGTTGCTGTCAACATAAGCCATCGGATTTTCCAGTGAGTAACGTACACCGGCTTGTGCACCCAGGTGAATAATACGCTGGAAATGTTCAGCCTTAAACAGTTCTGCTATCCCAGCCCGGTCAGCCAGATCCATTTTTACAAAGCGAAATTTTGTCAGCGGTTCAAGTTGTTCCAGGCGGTCATGTTTGAGCTTTGTAATGTAGTAGTCGTTGATATTATCCAAACCTACGACTTCGTGACCCATTTCACAAAGACGACGGGAAACGTAAAAACCAATAAACCCTGCGGCACCTGTTACTAAGTATTTCATAAATTCCAACAATAGTTGCGGTTAATAAAGTGAGAAGAGATAGTTTCGATTTATAACTGACTAAGGAAACAAATAACTTATTTAGGCTGGTGAGTTAAATGCTCTGCGGTTCCATGCTCAGCAAATTTTTTCTTGCTATGACCATGTTGAGTATATTGCTTACCTTTACGGGCAGGTTCTCGCTTGCCACGGAAATTCTGAATAATACGACTGACGCTGAATGCATGAAGAACGGCTTCATAATACAGACCGCACACAACAATGAAGGCAATTAACTGGACTAAGTCTGATGCACCAGTGAAATGCAGCACCATGCCCAGAGCATGAAAGAGTGCGCCAATAATAATAATTATTGCAAGAGTCTGTCTGGGTGTGTAACCAGCATGCAGCAGAATATGATGCACATGCGTTTTATCTGGCTTCATTGGGTTCTGGCCCTTCTTAATGCGACGAGCCAGTGTTGCTAACATATCAACCAGTGGCAAACCCAAAACAAAGAGTGCAGTAACAGGGCTAAATAATGCGGTAGAAGTACCGTGGCTTTGTGAAAAGTCAATGACTAGCCAGACAAACGTAAAGCCCAACAACATGCTGCCTGCATCACCCATGAAGACTTTTCTTAATCCCCTGACAATTTGCAGGTTGTAAACCAAAAAGCCCATAAGGGCAGCAGCCAGAGTTACAGAGGGTATTGCAAAAGCCTGCTTGCCATTAACAAGTATCATTAATGTTACAATGGTCATGATACCAAGGCTGGCAGCCATTCCGTCCAGGCCATCCGCCATATTGACAGCATTGATATACCCTGCAACCGCTAAAATAGTAAAGGGAACCGCCACAAAGGCAGGTAAAACAACATCTCCCAACCCAAACAGGTTACCAAGATTATCTACATAAATGCCTGCACCAAAAATCATCAGGCCAGCTGCAACAAACTCAATAAAAAGCCGCAGTTTTGCGCTGATATCATATTTATCATCAAATGCCCCTGTTATAACAAGCGCACCGGCAGCGGCTAAATAGCAATACAGCTCGATGCTATTACGACCAACTATTAATGCCGTCACAAAAATAGACAAGTAAACAACAATGCCACCAACCAGCGGAACGGCTGAAGTATGAATTTTTCGTGCGTTGGGCTTGTCAACCAGCTGGATGTTCCAGGCAATCAATTTCCATATTTTTATCAATAACACAGATAGAAGGAAAACAAATAGAAATCGTATGACAAGATTTTCTTCTAGTAGTGGCATGTAAAACTCTGTTACTCGACAAGTGGTTAACTGGTTAAAGCTTGAAATGGTTGACTGCTTCAGGTCAAAAACTACCAAACTAACCTGAGCTGATCAGCCTTGACTGAGGTGAAGCTGTTCTAAAAACTGTTTTTTTAATGAGCAACACCTTCCCTTCGGCACTGATTTTGCCGTTGCTCAGTTTTCCTTTACAATCCTTTGCTCAACAAAATATGTCTAAACACTGAACTTTCCGTCAGTATCTACATATATTTTGTCGTTTATATGAATACCATTTTTAAATTTTGAACATTCTCTGAAACCCTTGCTGCACAAGCGATACAGACGTTTGGCTAACAAAGGAATGTCAAAACCATCAAAAACTTAACAAGTTAGGTTATTTGTTCGGCTAATTCTTTAGGCAGGCTTTGTAAAGACAAGGATTTTATAAGGGTTTCGATAGGCAAAAAATTCGGCTATTGAAAGGAATAATTCAATTGCATTGAAGGGTTGCCAGACAGTGCCTGGACTGCCATTCGCAGCGATGGAACCGAAGAGGCTATGCTCTCCTACCACCGACCGGCCAAATGGCAGCGGGAACAAACCTATGGGTGAAAGTCTCATATTGACTGGTACTATCATTCTGTCTTCTGCGAAGGGAACGGGATGACATTATTTACTCCTGTTTTCGTAACCTTACAGCAATAAGTCACTGCCAGCAGCTTCCAACCATTGTCGAACAGCTTGCTCTGGATTAATGACCTAAGAGTCAGAATCCCTTGACCTCCCGGAAGTCGCCAACGCATGCCCGAGCACTTCATACGCCGCGTAACCAAGGTTTTGCAAGCAGCCTCAATGACTCCCGAACCTATCGGCAGATTCTGTGACAAGTGTTCAGCGTATTGCATACGAGCGCGATTGTTCCTGAAATATTCCAGCTCTGTTTTCAGCTTTGATCGTCGAGGATGTCGCTTGTACTGGTAGACCAGTGCCTTGATCACTCTCTCAACCCCTTCAAACTCTTCCTTTAGAATGTGGCGATAGGTGGTGAATTTTTCTTTGGATTTAGCACTGTTTTCTCCATAGGACAGATCAAATGCCTTCTTCAGGTGTTCTGCAGCATGGTAAAAGTCTACGATCTCGTGGCCTTCCGGGAGTTCATTGGCAAGGAAAGTCCAGTTGTCTTTCGCTCCGTCAGCCACTTTAACCAGAGTCAGGTCAGGCTTTTGCCGAAGGGCTTCATCCAGCAGTTCAGAGAGTGAGTTCTTCAAAGTTACTTTTTTACTTTCGGGCATACGCCCGATTCTGACTGTTGACAGGCGTTCACCCTGAGTATCGTAAAACGACAATGTTCCACAACTGGCCTCCTGACAACCGGCTGGACCACGGGTTCGCTTACCGTCACTTTTATTTTGTTCGCGTTTTTCCTTACGCTTGCCGTCTTTCATTGGCAGCATAACACCGTCGAGGGACGCTGCCACAGTCACCGCCTTTTCTGGAACTTTAACGCTTTCCCAGAGGATACCCTCAAAGGCTTCCCTGTTTGGCTCCCATTGATTGTTAAACTTCTTCGGGAGTCGAGCCAGAGAACTTTCCGAAGGCGACATATTGCCCATCAGATCAAGCAGGTTCTTCACGTCGCCCGGTGGCATTTGAGCGACCATCCAGACAGCTTGCTTTGCCGCCCTTGGTGTCCAGTATCCCTCGACAATACCCGCCCGGAGTTCCAGCGGGACGATGCAGCGATCCTGACCGTTGCGGTAGAGCGTTCGTGGAACTTTGATAGAACCGGCAACAGTCTGATAGGTTTCTGAACTTCGCAATACTCGATGGTAACAGGTGCCGTTGACTTCAATGACCGGGGTGTCAACATCAAGTCCGGATAAGTCTTCTTCCAGAACACCTCGCTCTGCCTGAGCAAAAATCTTGTGAACTTCACCTTCATAGTCTTCAAAGTGTTGAATGGGGTCGTACTGTTCGCGCAGAGCTGCCAGTTTATGATCAAGCTGCTGAATTGCATGACAGGAAAAATTGGCGACTTCAGTCAGTGGCTGACATACTTCCATCGGGGCGGCCTCTCACTAATATGGTGTCGTTTTATCAGTAAACATCATAGCGGTGTTTGGCCGTTACCCTTGCTGGGCAGGGAAATTTGTTGCTACTGCATACTTATTGGGCTGTAGACCCTGAAAAGAGAGTCAATATGAGACTTTCACCCAAACCTATGTTGTCACCCGGCTTTTGCACGACGGAAAACAATGGTTACCTGAGCCGCGTTACGGTGTCATTCTGGTGAGCAGAACGGATCTGCCACTGAAGGAGCTGGTCAGACGTAACTATTCTACAAACCACTAAACATCTGCTCAAAGTCGTCTACTTTTAGAGTATGCAAAATGCTCATGTTTCAGGATCAAGCACAACACCTGCATTACTGCCTGCCCCCTTCGCTACCTCGCAGGTCATCCTCACCAAGCAGGAACACATCCAGCTAAAACAGCAGGCCAACCTCTGGCATGCCATGTGGAAGGCGGCCTGTGGCCGAGAGCAAAAAGTACTGGCTAAAAATGCCTCTCTTATTGCTCAGCATAAAGCCGAAATAGCTGGGTTGAACACCCAGGTCGCTGATCTGAAATCAGAACTGGCACACATGAAGCACTTGCTTTTCGGTCGTAAATCAGAGAAGACCAGTTCTTCTTCAAAGAAAAGTGGCAATACTACCCGGCCACCTTCAAATCGAAAACGAGGTCACCAGCCCGGAGTCCCCGGTTCTGGTCGCCATCTTCACAACAACCTGCCAGTGGTTCATGAGTCTGTAGACTTACCAGTGGACAAACAGTGTTGTACAGTCTGCCACCGGCCATTCAAGTCTTTTTTCAATGACGACAGCTGCGACGTAATTGAAGTTGAAGTTAAGGCTCACGTTCGTCGCTATCACCGAAGGCATTACCAAAAAACTTGCCAGTGCCCTGAAACGCCCAATATTACTACTCCACCACCTCCACCAAGACTCATCAACAGAGGAAAGCTTGGTATTTCTGTCTGGGTGGAGCTGTTGCTGAATAAGTACGCATACGGCATCCCCATAAACAGGCAACTTGAGTCTTATAAGACTCAGGGACTGGAACTGTCGCAGGCGACCATCTCCTTTGGCCTGGAAGCTATAACGCCCTTTTTTGAGCCGGTTGCCGAAGCTACTCGGGAATTCGTCGCCAGTAGCGATCAGTGGCATGCTGATGAAACCCGGTGGATCACCTGGGCACATGAGACGACAGGTTCCCACAAACATTGGCTGTGGGTATTTCTCTGTGACCAGGCAGTTTATTTCAGCATTGCTGACACCCGTGCGGCTGTCGTACCGGAGTCAGTCATTGGTGACGGGGCTGGTACATTGGTGTGTGACCGATACTCAGCTTACAAGAAACTCGCGAATGATGTAGTTTCTATTGATTTAGCTTTCTGCTGGGCTCACGTCAGGCGGGATTTTATTGACGCTCAACGAGGTGATCCGGAGTTGGAGAAGTGGAGCGCCACCTGGGTGAACAGGATTGGTCGTTTATATCATCTTAATAGTCAGCGACTTGAAGTGCTTGATGAACCAGAGCAGCTAGCAACACAGCAGTTACGGCTTGAACATCAGGTAGAGCAGATGGCAACCCAGAGGGATCAGGAACTTAATCGTCCTAAACTGCGAGTCAGAGCGAAAAAAGTGCTCGAAAGTCTGCAGAATCACTGGGAAGGATTGACCCGCTTTGTCACTAATCCCGGTATCCCCATGGATAACAACGCTGCAGAGCAAGCACTGCGCACAGGTGTCGTTGGCAGGAAGAATTACTACGGCTCTGGCAGCGTATGGAGTGCTGATATAGCCGCTTTTCTGTTCAGCGTTTTTATGACGCTAAAGCTTTGGGATATTAATCCAAAAATCTGGCTGGGTGCCTATCTTGAGGCTTGTGCCATAAATGGCAGGAAGCCACCTGATGATCTCACTCCTTATCTGCCCTGGTTAATGAGTGAGGAGCGGCTTTGTGAAATGCGTAATCATGATCCGCCAAAGGTATAACAATTGGAGGCAACAATAGGGAAAAGTGGTGTCTTAATTGCTGATTTTGAAGCGGTTTGTAGAAAAGTTACGGTCAGACGCCACCGCGAAAAGCAAGGGCAGGAAAATGCTCAGAAAAAACCACTGATTGATCTGGATTTACATCATCCACCCTGCAAAAAATTCCACGCTAACCAAGCGTTTTATGCCTGTGGACAGATTGCACAGATTTTGCTGAGAGCTTTGCAGTACAGGGGGTTGCCGAAGAAAGAGAGAAAACATGGAATCCGGCCATTGATTAGAAAGCTGGTACGGTCTGTAGGGCATCTGACATACAGTAGCAGACAATGGACATTGAAATTTGTGAAAACGACAGTCGCTCTGGATTGGTTATGGGAGGCCTCAGAGAGACTGGAGTTCAGGAAAGCTTCGTTCAGCACATAGCGCTGTCCGAAAACCCTGTTTTTTTTACGGAACGCACAGTACGCAGCCAGTAATAAACAGTGAACCAGCCACCAGGCTGAGAGCCTTCAACGTTTCAGACAGTTTCATGAAATTAGTTTCAGTAAGCAGTTTTATGTTCAGAAGCTACGCTACCGCCCGTCGGACATAGGTGATTACCGCAACACAGACTTGAAACGCCGACACTAAAGCCCGCACTATCGGGGCGTGTTCGACATTTTATATGGATTTAATTGCAATCAACGCAACTGACAAGGTGTCAGAAAGGCTTCTCTGTCAGATGATTTCTTTACTTGGCAGGAAGGAAAAGAATCTGAACTTCAGACTAGTAATTGCGAAGCGTATAATACTAGAACAAAAGTATAAAAGCACAAAAGTACAAAAGTACAAAAACCTGAATTCAGGTATGCTCATTCTGAAAATTTTCTACATTTTAGATGGCTTAGGGAAATTATCAGATTAAGTGCTGAATGACGGGTATAAGCTATGAATCTTCAGAACCCGAAAACACTGGCAGAACTGACCCAGTGCTTCAGCAGACTACTGGAAATAGCCCCCTGTCTGGAAGGCATCAATAATGAGGAAGAATATCAACAGGCCCTGGCAAACACTGAAGCCCTGTTAATCGCCATCGGAGACAACCCGGACGATCCCAGAAACCACCTTCTAAACATGATGACCCATCAGGTTGATGCCTACGAATATCGCATGCACCCCATACTCAGCCAGTGGGATCAGGGTGACGGGGTAACAGCCTTACTGAAAATTCTGATGCGCCAACACAGCCTGAAGCAGTCCGATTTACCAGAAATCGGTAGCAGGGTGTGGTTTCAGAAATCCTCAACGGTAAGCGCACCCTGAACCTGAAACAGATCCGGAAACTGGTCGATCGTTTTGACCTTGATCCAATATTGTTCCTGCAGGATAAAAGGCTCCATTGACCAATTACAGCATCAGGCCAACGAAGCAGGCGTATAAAGAGCCAACCATTGCTATTTGAGCCGGGTGAATTCCGGAAGTCGGGCTGCTTTTTTATCAAAGGTCCAGGTGGTTTCACACTGAAGGGCATTGTGTTGCCCTATCATGGCATCGGCAAAATCATACCCTTTTCGATAGGACTTGATGGCATTGGCTATTGCTGTTGAACTGTCGACCCGAAAGGTTTCAATATCGAGCAGTTCAATCAACTTGTCGCACTGCCGCTTTCTACTGATACCGTAAAAATGAGTAAGCACCCAGACTGTCTCTACCCAGACTATCGGGCTAATGTAAACCAACGGCGATGATTCTAATAACTGCAACGCCTGCTTATATTGAGCCGGGTCATCTGCTGTTAGATAACGAACCAGTATGTTGGTATCAATCCCTGTCATTGCGGGTGCCGCTTTTTTGTTGTGGAGAGTCCGACTGCAAGGAGTCGGTATAGCCTGCCTGAATAGCCTGCTCCATATCCTCCAGAGTTGCTGTGCGGTCGCCAATATCGTCGGCAAAGCAACCCGCAAGGCTGTCAATGCCTTTTTTCAGCGGCTTGATAACGAGGTTGTCATCAATGACTTCAAACAACACCTTATCGCCAGGTTGCAGTAGGAATTTTTCTCTTAAAGCACTGGGAATGGTCACTTGCCCTTTGCTCGTGAGCGAGCTTGTGTTCATATAGCACCTCCAAACCTTGATATGTAATACCAAAAGTAATACTCGAAATGTGCTTTGTCAAAGCAAAAAAAAGCCAGTCTCCGTAAAAAAACAGAGACTGGCTTTTCTAAAAAAACAGATTAATTCAGGTCAGATAAAATAAAGTAATAGTAACCCAAGGCCAAGTCGATACACGACAAACGGCATCAACCCCATGCGGCTGATCATACCCAGAAAGAAGTGAATGCAAAGCATCGCACTGACGCCGGATAGCAGCGCACCACTCACCAGTTCACCCCACATAATCACTTCCGTGGATTTAATCAGGTCAAGGATAACCAGCGGGCTGGCACCCAAAGTCACCGGAATCGACATCAGAAAGGAAAAGCGTGAAGCTGCTTCACGCTTGAATCCCAGCATCAACGCAGCAGTAATGGTGATACCGGAACGGGATGTCCCCGGAATCAGAGAAACCGCCTGAGCAAAACCAATCATCATAGCTGTTTTCAGGTTGATCTTTTCCAGAGGAATTTTGCGCTTGCCAAAATAATCCGCCACACCCATCAACGCACCGAACAGGAGTGTGGTGATCATAATCACCGTGGTCGAACGCAGCATTTTGTCAACACCAGCGGCTTTCATCCAGAAACCAAAGATAACCGCTGGAAAAGTAGCAAGTCCTACATACCAGGCCATTTTACTGTGTTGGGTTGTACCCTTACCCGCCAGAGATAACGTCCAGTCGCGGATCAGCAACCAGATATCCTTGCGGAAATACAGCATAACCGCTGCCAGCGTTCCAATGTGTACCGCCGCATCAAAGGCTATACCCTGGTCCGGCCAGTCCAGCAACTGCGCCGGAAGAATGAGGTGTGCCGAGCTGGAGATCGGCAGGAATTCGGTGATGCCCTGGATTAGGGACAGGGCGATGATTTGAATGATATCCATGTTTTTTTTTGCTTCCCGTTGTCCGTAGTCCGTAGTCCGTAGTCCGTAGTCCGTAGCCCGTGACCCGTAGCCCGTAGCCCGTAGCCCGTAGCCCGTTTTACTATGAAAATAGTGCTCCGAACTCGCAAAGCACTCCATCCTCACCGACAGGCAAGGTTCTTACTCGCAGCCTCTGATGAGCTTTTATTCTTTAGTTAAAGCTGGCAGATAATTATATTTCTGGAGCATCTGTAACCAGCGCGGTGCATTCCTGTGAACCGTCAGTGCTTCGTAATCAATCTCTGGATCCTTGTAGGGCGTAAGCCTGGTGAGGATGCAGTAGATCACCCGCAACATTTTATGTCCGATGGCAATGATGCTGCGCTTATATCCACGGCGAATGGTCAGGCTTTGATGTTTGCCTTTGAACTGGCTTTTGGTCTTTACAGCTGCCTGACTGATCTCACACATCAGCCGTCGTAAGGACTGGTTGCCCTTACGAGTTTTACCACTCTTACGCTTACCGGCACTTTCATTGTTGCCCGGACATAGGCCTGCCCAGGATGCCAGAGACTCCCGGCTGCCAAAGGCACTCATGTCATCACCGATCTCAGCAATCAACCCTGCTGCTGCGATCTCATCGACTCCCGGAAGGGTTTGCAATAGCTGCCAGGGTTCCCGGTACTGAGTTTGTACAATATTGCGTATTCCCGCATCCAATTCGGCAACCTCATCATCCAGATACTGAATATGTTTCCGGATGCTCTTAAGCACTGTCAGATGTGCTGAAGACAGCGAGCCTTCCATGCTGTCGAATAACTCTTTGGTTTTGCTCTTCAGCTTGCCACGGGCAAACTTCACCAGCTCTTGCGGAGGCAGGCCGTCAATCAGTCCCTGAATCATTTCCTGTGCGGACTTGCCATGTATGTCACTCACTACACCACCGAGACGGATGCCGGCATCGTCCAGAACTTTATGCAGACGGGTCTTTTCACCGGCAAGCTGCCCCACCAGTTTCTGACGACGGCGAAACAGCAACCTCAGCTGCTCGATATCAGGGGGCGGTACAAAGCTGGGGCGAAGCAAACCACACCGACCCAGTGTTGCCAGCCACTGACTGTCCTGGACATCAGTCTTGCGACCGGGCACATTCTTGACGTGACGGGCATTGACAACCCAGACCTTGAGGCCTGCTTTAATCAGAGTTTCGTGAACGCATTTCCAGTAAACGCCAGTACTTTCCATGACTACGAGCTCAACCTGATGTTTCACCAGGAAGTCGCGAAGCTTCCTGCGTTCACGTCGATACGTCTTGAACGACTGAGTGATCTCTTTGATTTCGCCGTTTTCATCTTCGGTCTGAACAGTCGCCATGACCATCATCTTGTGAACATCGAGGCCAGCACAACATTTCAAAATTGACTGCATCAGACTAATCTCCCTATGGATCATGGAAGATGGCAAGGTCTGATGGATTGATCGTGGGCCATAAGCCGAGGATCAGCAGAGGTCTTTTTACTATCCGTTCAACGTCGTAAGGCGGGAAACGATTAGGGGTACGAGCGATCCGTCCAGGTCAGTTTAGGTTCAGGGTCAAAAGCCTCTGAAAAATTTGTCGACCATGATCAGGCCTTGCCGCCCACTCCAAGTCTGGATGAAGGCTTCAATATTTTCATGCTTCGGGGTGGCCAGTTACCGGCCATGAACGTTTACTATGAAAATAGTGCTCCGAACTCGCAAAGCACTCCATCCTCACCGACAGGCAAGGTTCTTACTCGCAGCCTCTGATGAGCTTTTATTCTTTAGTTAAAGCTGGCAGATAATTATATTTCTGGAGCATCTGTAACCAGCGCGGTGCATTCCTGTGAACCGTCAGTGCTTCGTAATCAATCTCTGGATCCTTGTAGGGCGTAAGCCTGGTGAGGATGCAGTAGATCACCCGCAACATTTTATGTCCGATGGCAATGATGCTGCGCTTATATCCACGGCGAATGGTCAGGCTTTGATGTTTGCCTTTGAACTGGCTTTTGGTCTTTACAGCTGCCTGACTGATCTCACACATCAGCCGTCGTAAGGACTGGTTGCCCTTACGAGTTTTACCACTCTTACGCTTACCGGCACTTTCATTGTTGCCCGGACATAGGCCTGCCCAGGATGCCAGAGACTCCCGGCTGCCAAAGGCACTCATGTCATCACCGATCTCAGCAATCAACCCTGCTGCTGCGATCTCATCGACTCCCGGAAGGGTTTGCAATAGCTGCCAGGGTTCCCGGTACTGAGTTTGTACAATATTGCGTATTCCCGCATCCAATTCGGCAACCTCATCATCCAGATACTGAATATGTTTCCGGATGCTCTTAAGCACTGTCAGATGTGCTGAAGACAGCGAGCCTTCCATGCTGTCGAATAACTCTTTGGTTTTGCTCTTCAGCTTGCCACGGGCAAACTTCACCAGCTCTTGCGGAGGCAGGCCGTCAATCAGTCCCTGAATCATTTCCTGTGCGGACTTGCCATGTATGTCACTCACTACACCACCGAGACGGATGCCGGCATCGTCCAGAACTTTATGCAGACGGGTCTTTTCACCGGCAAGCTGCCCCACCAGTTTCTGACGACGGCGAAACAGCAACCTCAGCTGCTCGATATCAGGGGGCGGTACAAAGCTGGGGCGAAGCAAACCACACCGACCCAGTGTTGCCAGCCACTGACTGTCCTGGACATCAGTCTTGCGACCGGGCACATTCTTGACGTGACGGGCATTGACAACCCAGACCTTGAGGCCTGCTTTAATCAGAGTTTCGTGAACGCATTTCCAGTAAACGCCAGTACTTTCCATGACTACGAGCTCAACCTGATGTTTCACCAGGAAGTCGCGAAGCTTCCTGCGTTCACGTCGATACGTCTTGAACGACTGAGTGATCTCTTTGATTTCGCCGTTTTCATCTTCGGTCTGAACAGTCGCCATGACCATCATCTTGTGAACATCGAGGCCAGCACAACATTTCAAAATTGACTGCATCAGACTAATCTCCCTATGGATCATGGAAGATGGCAAGGTCTGATGGATTGATCGTGGGCCATAAGCCGAGGATCAGCAGAGGTCTTTTTACTATCCGTTCAACGTCGTAAGGCGGGAAACGATTAGGGGTACGAGCGATCCGTCCAGGTCAGTTTAGGTTCAGGGTCAAAAGCCTCTGAAAAATTTGTCGACCATGATCAGGCCTTGCCGCCCACTCCAAGTCTGGATGAAGGCTTCAATATTTTCATGCTTCGGGGTGGCCAGTTACCGGCCATGAACGTTTACTATGAAAATAGTGCTCCGAACTCGCAAAGCACTCCATCCTCACCGACAGGCAAGGTTCTTACTCGCAGCCTCTGATGAGCTTTTATTCTTTAGTTAAAGCTGGCAGATAATTATATTTCTGGAGCATCTGTAACCAGCGCGGTGCATTCCTGTGAACCGTCAGTGCTTCGTAATCAATCTCTGGATCCTTGTAGGGCGTAAGCCTGGTGAGGATGCAGTAGATCACCCGCAACATTTTATGTCCGATGGCAATGATGCTGCGCTTATATCCACGGCGAATGGTCAGGCTTTGATGTTTGCCTTTGAACTGGCTTTTGGTCTTTACAGCTGCCTGACTGATCTCACACATCAGCCGTCGTAAGGACTGGTTGCCCTTACGAGTTTTACCACTCTTACGCTTACCGGCACTTTCATTGTTGCCCGGACATAGGCCTGCCCAGGATGCCAGAGACTCCCGGCTGCCAAAGGCACTCATGTCATCACCGATCTCAGCAATCAACCCTGCTGCTGCGATCTCATCGACTCCCGGAAGGGTTTGCAATAGCTGCCAGGGTTCCCGGTACTGAGTTTGTACAATATTGCGTATTCCCGCATCCAATTCGGCAACCTCATCATCCAGATACTGAATATGTTTCCGGATGCTCTTAAGCACTGTCAGATGTGCTGAAGACAGCGAGCCTTCCATGCTGTCGAATAACTCTTTGGTTTTGCTCTTCAGCTTGCCACGGGCAAACTTCACCAGCTCTTGCGGAGGCAGGCCGTCAATCAGTCCCTGAATCATTTCCTGTGCGGACTTGCCATGTATGTCACTCACTACACCACCGAGACGGATGCCGGCATCGTCCAGAACTTTATGCAGACGGGTCTTTTCACCGGCAAGCTGCCCCACCAGTTTCTGACGACGGCGAAACAGCAACCTCAGCTGCTCGATATCAGGGGGCGGTACAAAGCTGGGGCGAAGCAAACCACACCGACCCAGTGTTGCCAGCCACTGACTGTCCTGGACATCAGTCTTGCGACCGGGCACATTCTTGACGTGACGGGCATTGACAACCCAGACCTTGAGGCCTGCTTTAATCAGAGTTTCGTGAACGCATTTCCAGTAAACGCCAGTACTTTCCATGACTACGAGCTCAACCTGATGTTTCACCAGGAAGTCGCGAAGCTTCCTGCGTTCACGTCGATACGTCTTGAACGACTGAGTGATCTCTTTGATTTCGCCGTTTTCATCTTCGGTCTGAACAGTCGCCATGACCATCATCTTGTGAACATCGAGGCCAGCACAACATTTCAAAATTGACTGCATCAGACTAATCTCCCTATGGATCATGGAAGATGGCAAGGTCTGATGGATTGATCGTGGGCCATAAGCCGAGGATCAGCAGAGGTCTTTTTACTATCCGTTCAACGTCGTAAGGCGGGAAACGATTAGGGGTACGAGCGATCCGTCCAGGTCAGTTTAGGTTCAGGGTCAAAAGCCTCTGAAAAATTTGTCGACCATGATCAGGCCTTGCCGCCCACTCCAAGTCTGGATGAAGGCTTCAATATTTTCATGCTTCGGGGTGGCCAGTTACCGGCCATGAACGTTTAGGTTATGTGGGTGGACAGAATTAAGTGCAGGAAGCTTTAACTACGTCTATAAATGGTTGATTAAAATAAAGGTTAAAAATGACTCTCGGGCTTCGGGCTTCGGGCTTCGGGCCACGAAAAAAAGCTCGCTACGCGAGCCTGTCATAACAATAATTCGTCGCTTCGATAAAACCTTCAATACTCCCACAATCAAACCGCTTCCCCTTAAACTTATAAGCCAGAACACACCCACGCTGAGCCTGAGCCAGCAGCGCATCGGTGATCTGGATTTCACCGCCTGCACCCGGCTGGGTGTCGGCAATCAGGTCAAAGATATCCGGAGTCAGAATATAGCGACCAATGATGGCCAGGTTGCTTGGCGCGTCTTCTGTGGCGGGTTTTTCAACCATGTTCTCAACACGGATCAGATCATCGGAAATCGCCTGACCGGCAATAACACCGTATTTATGAACTTCATCTTCCGGCACTTCCATTACCGCCACAATGCTGCAACGGAACTGCTTGTAAAGCTGCGCCATCTGCGCCAGAACACCTTCGCCTACATCGTTGATGCACAGGTCATCGGCCAGTACCACACCGAAAGGCTGGTCGCCCACCAGGGTCTGACCACTCAGGATCGCATGACCCAGACCTTTCATTTCACGCTGACGGGTATAGGAGAATGTACACTCATCAATAATGCTACGAATGCCATTCAGTAACTCTTCCTTGGACGTACCGGAAATCTGGTGTTCCAGCTCGAAGTTGGCGTCGAAGTGATCTTCCAGAGCACGCTTGCCACGACCGGTTACAATACAGATGTCGTTCATACCAGCCTGCAGAGCTTCTTCAACGCCGTATTCGATCAGCGGCTTGCTGACGATAGGCATCATCTCTTTAGGCATGGATTTAGTCGCTGGCAGGAAACGGGTTCCGTAACCAGCGGCGGGGAAAAGGCATTTTTTGATCATTAAAATTCCATTCTAACTATTGGGCAGGTGTGGTCTGTGTTTTGCGAACGAGCCCTGCAAATCAAAACCTGTCAACGTAGCATACAGGGCAGTTGGAATCAGGTTGCGAAGCGCCCATAAAGAAAAAAACGAAAGAAAACCTTTGTGACTTCGTGCATTTGACGTTCACATAAAAATCAGTCATTAGAAATCAAAACCCGCAAATCAGCAATTTGCTGTTTCCGTGTATTATCAAGAACAGGCTTGGGAAACAGCTCAGCATAACTTCTTTTCTCAGCAGGGTGACCACTCAACCGGGAATGAAGTAAAGCTTTGCAGGCCTGACTGGAAGTTGTTTTCTCCTGTTCATAGGTTGGGCACTGCCCCGAACGCACCCGCCTGATACTTGGCATAAAGGTTATCGTCTGCTCGCAGACCCTGCATGCTATCCAGACGCCACACATCACTGTAAAGCCCGTCTTTTTCGGTCAGAAACACCTGATGCTTGCGAAACAGGTTCAATATCTCATGGGAGTGGCAACTTCTGAGTAACTCCTTCGGGACTAGTTATTTGCATAGAGTCAAGATGGTGAGGCTGTTTCAATTTCGACCAGTTTGTAACCCATGTCTTCAGCGCGCTTTCTCATGTTTTTAATGACTCGGTCACGGTATTGCTCCTCGTAGTAATCCTGACCTCTATCTACGTACTCTGAGCCGTTTTTCAGCATGCTGTAAATCAGCCGGGCAAGTTTATGTGCAGTCGCTGTAATCGCTTTTGGTGCCCCCAGCTTACTTCTCATTCGACGATAATAGGCTCCCAGCGCACTTTTCGAACTCACCAGAGTCAGTGCAGCCATACGCAGAGCAGAAGCGGCCCGGTTAGGGATTCTTTTGGTCTTGCTGCTCAACACTTTGCCTCCTGATATCTTGTTTCCCGGGCTCAGTCCCAGCCAGGAACAAAAGTGCTTCACTGTCGGCCAGCGACTCATGTCTGTACCAATTTCAGAAACTACCTTCAGGGCGGTATTTTCCTCTATTCCCTCAATCGATGTCAGATCTACCCCTGTCACCCGGTAAAGGTGAGTTCTTACATCAAAAGCAGGGGCGCTGGCTGATTTGCGTTTTGCAGGCAGAGAGATACTCTCGGACTTATCATCAAACTGGTTCAACTGGTCTTCCAATGCCTTGTCACAAGCTTCAATTTGCTTTTCGTAAAAATCATAAAGCTCAACAGACTGCTTTAAGGCAAATAGGTGTTCCACCCGGTAATGCCCATGCAGTGACTTAGCAATGACTTTCTCTGATTTTTTACAATGAGAGTCCCGGTGTTTGGCCAGTACCTCTGGGTCACGCTCTCCCGCGAGAATGGAGAGAATGATACCCATCCCCGTTTTGCCAGTGATATCCGCAACGACATTGTCCAACAACAGGTTCATTTGCCGTAAAGCTTTCTGCATGTGCTGTATGTGCGACGCCCGGTAACGGATCAGGGTTTCACGCTGACGCATATAGGCACGCAAGGCACACACCTGATCTTCAGGGCGAAAAGCTCCCTCAAGCAGGCCATGAGTATGCAGTTGTTGTAACCACTGACAGTCCTGCACATCACTTTTACGACCAGGGACGTTTTTAACATGACGAGCATTCACCAGTTTGACGTCAAGGCCGTGCTCTTCAAGCATTTCGAAAGCGGGAATCCAATAGATTCCGGTAGACTCCATGACCACGGTCGTAATTCCGATTTTCACGAGCCATTGAGTCATCATTTCGAGATCAGAGGTAAAGCAGGCAAAAGACCGAACCGACTGTTCATCGAGCTCTTTAGGGACAGCAACAAAGTGGAACTCTGAACCAATATCAATGCCTGCAGCATAGAGGTTCACGGTTTTTAGATGGCCAGATATCCGCTTTTGAACTTTAGCCGGATTTGGGTTGTGTTTCATGACTGCGTTCCTACACTACTGAACGAAGGCATATCCGGGTATGGGGCTGTCGATCATATGCAGTCTTCTGAACGAGATCGCCAGGCGTCATCAGTGATGCGGTCGCCAGCCTCCCGACCACGCTAAACTTCGGGCAAGAGCACCAGTGTGCGTTCGGTCTCTGGCTCGGATATGCCTCCTTCCTTATCGTAGGACGAAGAATTGAGGTTGGCAGCTAAGAGTTACTCTGGGTTGTGTGCCCGCCGGGCGGGCTAGTCCGCTAAACAGCAGCTGAGCATTATGGGGGTTAGTGTGCGGGTACTTAAACAGCTCAATCAGCTTAACCAGCATATGCAGATGGAGGTCACTGTCGATTTCATCCAGCACCGCAATACCGCCATTTTCCAAAACCGGAATGATCGTCCTCAACAGAACGTAAGCTGATTTAGTACCACTGGACTCCTCAAAAAAAGGCAGCTTAAACGAAGCTTCGCCGTCCTGATGAATCCCCCAGGGGATAATGATTTGGGTGAAAGTCTCATATTGACTGGTACTATCATTCTGTCTTCTGCGAAGGGAACGGGATGACATTATTTACTCCTGTTTTCGTAACCTTACAGCAATAAGTCACTGCCAGCAGCTTCCAACCATTGTCGAACAGCTTGCTCTGGATTAATGACCTAAGAGTCAGAATCCCTTGACCTCCCGGAAGTCGCCAACGCATGCCCGAGCACTTCATACGCCGCGTAACCAAGGTTTTGCAAGCAGCCTCAATGACTCCCGAACCTATCGGCAGATTCTGTGACAAGTGTTCAGCGTATTGCATACGAGCGCGATTGTTCCTGAAATATTCCAGCTCTGTTTTCAGCTTTGATCGTCGAGGATGTCGCTTGTACTGGTAGACCAGTGCCTTGATCACTCTCTCAACCCCTTCAAACTCTTCCTTTAGAATGTGGCGATAGGTGGTGAATTTTTCTTTGGATTTAGCACTGTTTTCTCCATAGGACAGATCAAATGCCTTCTTCAGGTGTTCTGCAGCATGGTAAAAGTCTACGATCTCGTGGCCTTCCGGGAGTTCATTGGCAAGGAAAGTCCAGTTGTCTTTCGCTCCGTCAGCCACTTTAACCAGAGTCAGGTCAGGCTTTTGCCGAAGGGCTTCATCCAGCAGTTCAGAGAGTGAGTTCTTCAAAGTTACTTTTTTACTTTCGGGCATACGCCCGATTCTGACTGTTGACAGGCGTTCACCCTGAGTATCGTAAAACGACAATGTTCCACAACTGGCCTCCTGACAACCGGCTGGACCACGGGTTCGCTTACCGTCACTTTTATTTTGTTCGCGTTTTTCCTTACGCTTGCCGTCTTTCATTGGCAGCATAACACCGTCGAGGGACGCTGCCACAGTCACCGCCTTTTCTGGAACTTTAACGCTTTCCCAGAGGATACCCTCAAAGGCTTCCCTGTTTGGCTCCCATTGATTGTTAAACTTCTTCGGGAGTCGAGCCAGAGAACTTTCCGAAGGCGACATATTGCCCATCAGATCAAGCAGGTTCTTCACGTCGCCCGGTGGCATTTGAGCGACCATCCAGACAGCTTGCTTTGCCGCCCTTGGTGTCCAGTATCCCTCGACAATACCCGCCCGGAGTTCCAGCGGGACGATGCAGCGATCCTGACCGTTGCGGTAGAGCGTTCGTGGAACTTTGATAGAACCGGCAACAGTCTGATAGGTTTCTGAACTTCGCAATACTCGATGGTAACAGGTGCCGTTGACTTCAATGACCGGGGTGTCAACATCAAGTCCGGATAAGTCTTCTTCCAGAACACCTCGCTCTGCCTGAGCAAAAATCTTGTGAACTTCACCTTCATAGTCTTCAAAGTGTTGAATGGGGTCGTACTGTTCGCGCAGAGCTGCCAGTTTATGATCAAGCTGCTGAATTGCATGACAGGAAAAATTGGCGACTTCAGTCAGTGGCTGACATACTTCCATCGGGGCGGCCTCTCACTAATATGGTGTCGTTTTATCAGTAAACATCATAGCGGTGTTTGGCCGTTACCCTTGCTGGGCAGGGAAATTTGTTGCTACTGCATACTTATTGGGCTGTAGACCCTGAAAAGAGAGTCAATATGAGACTTTCACCCAATGATTTTCTCCTCTTCCCCCTTTTCATTAACGCTACTGGCCTCATTCAGTTCTATGGCAGAAAGGCCTAAATCCAATTGGCAAATAAGCTGGTTGGTGAGTCCATGATAACGTTCAGACTGGTCAAAAAACTGTGCGCTCTCTAACAAGTCCCGATCGTTATAATGACGCTTCCCAAAGATATATATATTCGAGACAAACGAATCAAAGAACCGAATAAACTGCCCGGCTTCAGCAGAATCATGAACCTGGGCTGCGGGTATTACAGAGGCATTCCCCCTGACTTTTTCCGCCAGCGTCTTTTTAAAATCAAACCCTTTTTGCCGGTAACTGTAACTATCTCCCTCCCGTTCCCTGATAAAAAGGTAGCTGTACAGATGGCTGGTTTTGACATGGAGCGATTCGTGAATAACAGCTGATGGTGTCAGTTCAAGACGGTACTTATAATCCCTGCCTTCAAGCACAAACTCCACTTCAAAAAAAGCAGGCTGGTCATCGTGGAGCCGGTGTGTTTGAAAAGGAATAGCTTCAGAGAAAGTTTGTAGAAGCAGCAGAAAAACATCCAAGGTATGCCAGTGCAATAATGGAAACCTACCAAACTCTGCACAAGGGGTACTTTTCGGATATTCACCAGCTGAAAAAAGTGTTCAAGACAACGGAACGCTTTCGCTACGACAAAGATGTCTATGTCATCGATATTTCAGGCAACCACATGCGATTGATAGGAATCATTTACTTCCTCAACTAAAAGCTGTTCATAAAACACATTGTTGACCATAAAGAGTATGACCAAATCACCAGGCGCTGCCAAAAAGGAGGTAAGCTATGAATCTTCAGAACCCGGAAACACTGGCAGAACTGACCCAGTGCTTCAGCAGACTACTGGAAATAGCCTCCTGTCTGGAAGGCATCAATAATGAGGAAGAATATCAACAAGCCCAGGCAAACACTGAAGCCCTGTTAATCGCCATCGGAGACAACCCGGACGATCCCAGAAACCACCTTCTGAACATGATGACCCGCCAGGTTGAAGCTTACGAATATCGCATGCACCCCATACTCAGCCAGTGGGATCAGGGTGACGGGGTAACAGCCTTACTGAAAATTCTGATGCGCCAGCACAGCCTGAAGCAGTCCGATTTACCAGAAATCGGTAGTCAGGGTGTGGTTTCAGAAATCCTCAATGGTAAGCGCACCCTGAACCTGAAACAGATCCGGAAACTGGTCGATCGTTTTGACCTTGATCCAATATTGTTCCTGCAGGATAAAAGGCTCCATTGACCAATTACAGCATCAGGCCAACGAAGCAGGCGTATACGTTTGTAGCATCTGGCGTTTTCGAGGAAGTCATACAGCTGCATAGCAGGGCGGCGTACTCAGGGCATGGATAAAACAACGCCTGCTACCTGCCTTTGAAGGTCGAATGCGCTGGAATACCCAGGCATCAACCCCATACGGCTGATCATACCCAGAAAAAAGTGAATACAAAGCATCGCACTGATACCGGACAGCGCGCCACTCACCAGCTCTCCCCACATAATCACTTCAAAGATAACGTCCAGTCGCAGAAAGGGCAGCACTATGACTTGAATCGTATCCATTTTTTCCGCTGTCCGCTCCCGCAACCCCCACCAACTTCTGCCAGCGGTTGACAAGGTAATGCAAGTGCATTACTTTTTATTGAGTAGTGCTAATGATTAAAGGAGAAAGCAATGACACGACGTTTAGAGACAGAATCCACCTTGACTGACCGGTATCAGACAACCGTACCCGAAATAGTAAGGAAGGCGCTTGGGGTAGGTAAACGGGAAAAAATCAAATACTCCATTCATGGAGACGGCAGCGTTGTGATGTCAAAAGCAGTAGTTGATTCCGAAGATCATGTTGTTGGGGCATTTTTGAATCTGTTGGCCCAGGATGCACGAGACAACCCTGCCACGCTGAAAGCACTGACACCCGAGCTTGTAACTCGAATCGATGACCTGATTGGTGACACAGAGATAGATCTTGATGAACCCCTGTCTGATGAGGAGTAGTTATGGAGTGCCAAGTCATTAATGGTTGGACAATACTTTTCCATCCTTTGTTTAGTGATCAGGTTGAAGCACTGATACAGGAAGTAAAAACTCTAAAGGAAAAGCATCCAGACACGTACAGAAAAAAAAATGCGACTAAAAGACTTGCAGCCATAAGAAAACTGGCATTCACGGTGATACCGGAAGATCCAGGCCGTCCAGAGTACCGCCAGGGGGCAACTTTAGGCATCGATTATAAACATTGGTTCAGGGCGAAGTTTTTCCAGCAGTATCGTTTGTTTTTTCGTTTTGATTTAAAAAGCAAATTGATAATTTATGTCTGGGTTAATGACGAAAAAACTAAGCGTGCATACAACACTAAAAATGACGCATATGCGGTTTTTGAGAAAATGTTAAGCAATGGTAACCCTCCAGATTCGCTTGATCAGCTTATAGATGAGGCTCGTTCGAAGAACCACCAACAGCTCTCTGATAACTAGGAGCCTGACCGAGAATAGGATTTATCTGATATAATAGCGTTCAAAACGCAGCCCTGATGAAGCCTGATGTCGCCACCACCAAAATTCAAGGATAGCCCTGTTGAGTTCGACCAGCACCTGCTGTTTCCAACCAACATCTTTGATCTTCTTCCCAAAGATCATGACTGCTACATCTATGAGACCATCTTCCAGAACATTGATACCTCGGAAGTTGAAAAGCAGTACCATCACCTTGGACAGCATGCCTACCCACCCAAGCTGATCGTAGGTATCCTGATCTACGCCTACAGTCATGGTGTATTCAGCTCCCGTGAAATAGAAAAACGGTGTCGGCAGGACTTGGCATTCATGTACATCTCTCAGATGAATTGCCCAAACTTTCGGGTCCTGGGGGACTTCCGCAAAAACAACCTGTCGTTTTTTCATGACTGTTTCAAACAGTCCGTCAAGCTGGCGATGGAGCTGAAACTGGCATCGCTTGGGCATATCAGCCTGGATGGTTCGAAATTCAAAGCCAACAGTTCAAAGCATAAGGCCATGAGCTACGGCCGGCTTAAAGCCAAAGAGGCAGAACTCAGCGCTGAGGTTGATGAACTGATCAAAAAAGCCAGCCAGTGCGATCAGGAAGAAGACGACGCCTACAAAGAAACCAATGGCTACAGTATTCCTGAAGACCTCCTGTTTAAAGAAGAACGGCTGAAGAAAATTAAGGCTGCTAAAAAAGCACTGGAAGAGCGTGAGAAAGCCCTCAATCCGGACGAGCCAATAGACGACAAGAAACAGATTAGCTTTGCAGACCATGATGCCCGGATGATGAGCAAGAAGGGGTACTGCGAATACAGCTACAATGCTCAAATTAATGTAGATGCGGATCACCAGATCATTGTCGGCCAACACATCAGTCAACGCGCCAACGACGTACAGGAAGTAGAGCCTGCTCTTCAGGCTTTGTCAGAATCTACCGATGGCGCGGCTGTGGATAAATGGAGTATGGACAACGGCTATTTTTCAGGGCCAAATCTGCACACCTTGGATAAACATGGAATAGACGGTTATATCGCTACTGACAAGGAAGAAAAACCGGCTGTTACGGACCTTGAAAATACTGATCGAAAATTTGTCAAAGCGGATTTTACATACAATATTGAAGCTGACGTCTTCATCTGTCCGGCTGGGGAAAAATTGGTTACCAATCCAGCCAGTAAAGCTAAGAGGAAAGGCTACCGGGCAAACAAGGAAGTATGCCGAGAGTGCGCTTACCGCTCCAGATGCAGTGGCTCCAAGAAAAGTGCAGGCAAGGTAATTCGCACAGACAAGTTTGAAACTGCACGACAAGCCATGAATAAAAAAATGGAAACAAGCGAAGCGAAAGCGGTATACGAACGTCGCAAAGTAATAGCGGAACCGCCGTTTGGTCAGATAAAAAACTCTGGATTCAGGAGTTTCAGTCTGCGCGGGAAAGAGAAAGTGGAAGCAGAGTTTTCACTGGTATGCACAGTGCATAATTTCAAAAAAATTGTGAAGAAAGCTTTAACGGGGTCACTCCGTCTTGAGGATTTAAAAAAGGTTGAAAAAGCGGCATAAAGGTAAAGAAAAGCTGTAAATTGGCAAAAATGAGCAAATCAACCTCAAAAAGTGGTTGTTTTTTGCTCATTTTGAATTTTGCGAAACCTTTAGGAGGACTGCCTAAGCTATTCTCGGTCAGGCTCCTAGAAGCCTGACCATCAATCATTTTCAGTGCGTTTATACACCTGCCTGAAAGGCGGACAAAAAAAAGCCAGCCCCCACATCAAACAGCAAGGACTGGCTTTATGAAAAAACGCTTTGGGTCAGATCAGGAACAGAAGCACCAGGCCCAGCCCAAGGCGATACACGACAAACGGCATCAACCCCATACGACTGATCATACCCAGAAAGAAGTGAATACAGAGCATGGCGCTGACACCGGAAAGGAGCGCACCACTCACCAGCTCTCCCCACATAATCACTTCCGTCGATTTAATCAGGTCAAGGATAACCAGCAGACTGGCACCCAACGTCACCGGAATCGACAACAGAAAGGAAAAACGAGCAGCCGCTTCACGCTTGAAGCCCAGCATTAACGCCGCCGTAATAGTGATGCCGGAACGGGATGTACCAGGAATCAGGGAAATCGCCTGAGCTAAACCAATCATCATGGCTGTTTTCAGGTTGATCTTTTCCAGAGGAATTTTGCGCTTGCCAAAATAATCCGCCACCCCCATCAAAGCACCGAACAGGAGTGTGGTGATCATAATCACCGTGGTCGAACGCAGTATTTCGTCAACACCAGTGGCTTTCATCCAGAAACCAAAGATAACCGCTGGAAAAGTAGCAAGACCCACATACCAGGCCATTTTGCTGTGTTGGGTTGTACCCTTACCCGCCAGAGATAATGTCCAGTCGCGGATCAGCAGCCAGATATCCTTGCGGAAATACAGCATAACCGCTGCCAGCGTACCAATGTGTACCGCCGCATCAAAAGCAATGCCCTGATCCGGCCAGTCCAGCAACTGCGCCGGAAGAATAAGATGTGCCGAGCTGGAGATCGGCAGGAATTCGGTGATGCCCTGGATTAGGGACAGGGCGATGATTTGAATGATATCCATGTTTTTTTTGCTTCCCGTAGTCCGTAGTCCGTAGCCCGTGACCCGTGACCCGTGACCCGTAGCCCGTTTTAGGTTATGTGGGTGGACAGAATTAAGTGCAGGAAGCTTTAACTACGTCTATAAATGGTTGATTAAAATAAAGGTTAAAAATGACTCTCGGGCTTCGGGCTTCGGGCTTCGGGCTTCGGGCTTCGGGCTACGGGCTACGGGCTACGGGCTACGGGCCACGAAAAAAAGCTCGCTACGCGAGCCTGTCATAACAATAATTGGTAGCTTCAATAAACCCTTCAATACTCCCACAATCAAACCGCTTCCCCTTAAACTTATAAGCCAGAACACACCCACGCTGAGCCTGAGCCAGCAGCGCATCGGTGATCTGGATTTCACCGCCTGCACCCGGCTGGGTGTCGGCAATCAGGTCAAAGATATCCGGAGTCAGAATATAGCGACCAATGATGGCCAGGTTGCTTGGCGCGTCTTCTCTGGCGGGTTTTTCAACCATATTCTCAACACGGATAAGGTCATCGGAAATCGCCTGACCGGCAATAACACCGTACTTATGAACTTCCTCTTCCGGTACTTCCATTACCGCCACAATGCTGCAACGGAACTGCTTGTAAAGCTGCGCCATCTGCGCCAAAACACCTTCGCCTGCATCGTTGATGCACAGGTCATCGGCCAGTACCACACCGAAAGGCTGGTCGCCCACCAGGGTCTGACCACTCAGGACCGCATGACCCAGACCTTTCATTTCACGTTGACGGGTATAAGAGAACGTACACTCATCAATAATGCTGCGAATGCCATTCAGTAACTCTTCCTTGGACGTACCGGAAATCTGGTGCTCCAGCTCGAAGTTGGCATCGAAGTGGTCTTCCAGGGCTCGCTTGCCACGACCGGTTACAATACAGATGTCGTTCATACCCGCCTGCAGAGCTTCTTCGACACCGTATTCAATCAGCGGCTTGCTGACGATAGGCATCATCTCTTTGGGCATGGACTTGGTCGCTGGCAGGAAACGGGTTCCATAGCCAGCGGCGGGGAAAAGACACTTTTTAATCATCAAAATTCCATTCTAACTATTAAGCAGGTGTGACATGTATTTTGAGAATGCACACTGAGATTGCCGAAGAGTCTAACAAAAATAAATCTTACGCAATCAAACCAGTCTCAATTCCAGCCTCTTGCCCATCGCGGAAGCCGCATTCGACAGGGTTTTCAGATTCAAGCTGGTGTTTTCAGGGTCAAGCAGCCGGTCTAACTGCGAACGACTGGTGCCCAATATCCGTGCGAAGGCAGATTTATTGACTCCTTCTGTTTTCAGATATTCGCAGATCTGCCAGGCAATAACCCGCTTCATGGCTTCCGCCTGACACTCAGACAAAACCCCCTCTTCAGAAAGAAAGTCGTCAAAGCTACTACCTATATGGGGATTGCTCATTATGAATCTCCTTTATTTTCCTGACACATCGTGGCAACGTGCTTTCGCCAGCTCTAACTCACCAGACGGTGTCTTCTGAGACTTTTTGATAAAACCGTGCAGAAGTACCATTTCAGTTCCATTTACAGTGAACAGCACCCTGGCTATTCTCCCTCCTGATAAGCTAATACGAACTTCCCAGAGCCTCTTATCCAAATTCCTAATGGCTGGGTAACGTCTGGCCTGTGGAATCAGGAATACGACGTAGTGGTTACGATGCGCTCAACTCATGGTGGGTATTCCGGAGCCATCCGGCCACCGATTCCGCTTACATTCGGCCACCCATTCCGTTAGTATCCGGCCACTGATTCCGTTACATCCGGCCACCCCCTTACCGACCAGTGGCGCAGTCCCATAATTCACCGCTACCCTCAAGCTTGAGACCTCCTCAAGGACGAGTGGATAGCATCATGAAGAGACTGCCCATGCGCAAAATTCGTGAAGTACTCAGGCTCAAATTCGAGCACCAAC
This sequence comes from Endozoicomonas gorgoniicola, assembly GCF_025562715.2. NCBI lineage: Bacteria > Pseudomonadati > Pseudomonadota > Gammaproteobacteria > Oceanospirillales > Endozoicomonadaceae > Endozoicomonas > Endozoicomonas gorgoniicola. The sequence continues at coordinate 2,440,596 of NZ_JAPFCC010000001.1, read as the reverse complement.
TCAGCATCCGGAAGATTGCCAGTAGCTGCAATATTTCCAGAGCAACCGTCAGTGATTACCTTAACCGGTTTGCTGCTTCCGGACTGGAATGGCCTTTGTCGTCTAATCTGGATGAGACGACACTGGATCAACAACTGTTTCCCGTTCAGCCGCCTGCCTCAAAACGGCAACTGGCCTTGCCAGACTGGAGCGAAATTCATCAGGAACTTCGCAAGTCCGGTGTCACCCTGATGGTACTCTGGCAGGAATACAAGACCAATCATCCTGACGGCTATCAGTACAGTTGGTTCAGTGACCGCTACAGAGAGTGGCGAACGCATCTTGATGTTGTTATGCGCCAAAATCATATTGCAGGCGACAAGCTGTTCATCGATTACGCTGGACAGACGGTTCCTGTCGTTAATCAGCACACAGGGGAGGTTCAGCAGGCGCAGGTGTTTATTGCGACGCTTGGTGCCTCCAGTTACACCTATGCAGAAGCCACATTATCTCAGTCCTTGCCAGACTGGATAGGCTCTCACGTGCGTACCTTTGAATACCTGGGTGGAGTACCCAATAACCTGGTGCCGGACAACCTGAAAAGTGGCGTGAAGCATCCTCATCGTTATGAGCCTGAGATCAATCCTACTTATCAAGACCTGGCCGAACATTATAATGTCGCTGTCGTACCTGCGCGGGTACGATCCCCCAAAGATAAAGGTAAGGTCGAGTCTGCTGTCCAGATAGTTGAACGGTGGATACTGGCGCGTTTACGTCACCAGACATTCTTCTCTCTGGCTTCACTCAATGAGGCTATTGCAGGGTTACTGACAGAACTGAATAACCAACCGTTCCAGAAACTGTCCGGCAGCCGTCGCTCATTGTTTGATTCTCTTGATAAGCCTGCACTGCGCCCACTGCCTGAAATGCGTTATCAATACGCAGAATGGAAAGAGGCACGAGTACATATTGACTACCACGTAGAGGTCGACAAACACTACTACTCGGTCCCTTATCAGCTGGTCAAAAAGCAATTAAGTATACGCATGACCAGTCAGACGATTGAGTGCTTCCATAAGGGGCAAAGAGTCGCCAGCCACCGGCGTTCGCAGCATAAGGGCAGGCATACTACTCAAGCCAGCCACATGCCGGAAAAGCACCGTAAATATGCCGAGTGGACACCAGAGCGAATGCAAAGCTGGGCGGCAAAAATCGGACCTGAAACCGCAGCCGTCATCCAGCGCGTCCTTGCAACACGGCGTTATCCTGAACAGAGTTACCGAAGTTGTCAGGGCATCATCCGTTTAGCCAAAGGCTACGGTAATGACCGACTTGAAAACGCCTGTCGTCGTGCACTTTATGCAGACACCTGCACTTACCGGAGCATAGAGTCAATCCTGAAGCACAATCTCGATCAGCAACCGCTTCCGGAACTGGAGACAGAGACGTTGTTGCCTGATGAGCACGAGAACCTTCGGGGTTCAGACTACTTTAACTAACGACGACAGGAGAATAAAAATGTTAATGAACCCTACGATGGAAAAGCTTCAGGCTCTGAAGCTTACCGGTATGCTCGAAGCATTGGATGAGCAGCTTAAAAGTCCGGATATAGAGCAGCTGTCCTTTGATGAGCGGCTCGGCTTAATGATTGACCGTGAAGTGACCGCAAGGGATAACCGGCGTTTAAAAACAAGGCTTAAAAAAGCACGACTACGTCATGATGCCCGCATGGAAGACATAGACTATCGTCACCCCCGTGGTCTTAAACGAGACCAGATACAGCAGTTGTTATCCAGCCACTGGATACGGGAGCATCAGAACGTGATCATTACAGGGCCGACAGGTGTGGGAAAAACCTGGCTAGCCTGTGCAATGGCACAAAAGGCCTGCCGGGATGGGTACACAGTGCAGTACCTCAGGCTGCCGAGATTACTGCAAGATCTGAACTTGGCAAGGGCTGACGGTCGCTATGTGAAACTGATGACAGCACTGGCAAAAACTGACCTTCTTCTTTTAGACGACTGGGGTCTATCAACTCTGACAGAAAGCCAACGACGTGACCTGTTAGAAATAGTAGAAGACCGGCACAATGTAAAAAGCACCCTGGTCACCAGTCAGATGCCGGTAGATCACTGGCATGAATTGATCGGCGATCCAACACTGGCAGATGCCATTCTGGACAGGCTGATTCACAACGCTCACCGGGTGCCACTGAAGGGCGACTCCCTGCGCAAGAAACAGTCAAAACTGGCAAATTCAGAACTTACGTCCTAAGCTGCTATCCGATGCGTCGCTACGCTCCGAAGAGGGGTGGCCGGATACACTGGAACAGGTGGCCGGATGTTACCGGAATTGGTGGCCGAATGCGCTGGAATACCCATCATGGTTTGGAAACCAAAAAAATGTAGCTACATTACTACAAACAAGCCTGACAGGAGCACAACAATGAGCATAACCACCATATCATCGCGGGCATTTAATCAGAATGTCACAGAAGCCAAACGATCCGCAATGAAACAGCCTGTATTTATTACCGACAGGGGCAGCATTACCCATGTGCTGCTTAATATTGATGAATATCAGTTAATTACCCGTAACGCAGCCAGTATCCTTGAATTGCTGGCGATGCCTGAAGCAGAAAATACCGATTTCGAAGTCGAACCTCTTGAAAACAGCTTCCTGAAACCAGCGGATTTTTCGTGATGTACCTGCTTGATACCAACGTTGTGCCTGTGCTACGCAAGTGCGGCTCAGGTAAAGGGAGCCTGTCAGTAAGCGAGTGGGCAAAAACCGTTGCACCGAATGAACTCTACCTGTCAGCCATCACCATTCTGGAAATCGAAATGGGCATCCTGCTCAAAATCAGGAAAGACCCAGAGCAGGGCGGAGTACTCAGGGCATGGATAAAACAACGCCTGCTGCCTGCCTTTGAGGGCAGAATCCTTCCCTTGGATACCAGAATTGCCCTTACCTGCGCCCAACTGCACGTCCCAAACCCGAAGTCTGAACGAGATGCCATGATTGCAGCCACCGCTATCGTTCACCAAATGACCGTGGTTACCCGAAACATTCAGGACTTTGAGCAAACAGGGGTAAAACTACTGAACCCATGGCACCATTTGTAAAACCTGATGAAGCGGGGCTATGGGAGGCCGGAAGATTCGTCAATCCGAACCAAACAAATCAAGGGTATAGACTTTTCTCGCCACATCGCTCAGTTCGTCCATCATCCGGTTAGAAACAATCACGTCGAACATAGCCTTAAACTCATCTCTTTGGGCATGGACTTGGTCGCTGGCAGGAAACGGGTTCCGTAGCCGGCGGCGGGGAAAAGACATTTTTTGATCATTAAAATTCCATTCTAACTATTGAGCAGGTGTGGCCTGTATTCTGTGAGTGCTGCATATTCTGGCCTCCCGTGAAACGCTCATTCTAGCCAAGCATGTGTGTGAACCCACTTTCAAGACAGTAAACCAACAAATTTAAGTTAAGCCCTGACAGTAGATTTCTGCTCAATCGCTGCCAGCTGCCTGAGCATTCAGGCAACCTGATCAGGCTCTACAGCATGTTCCGGCTGTTTATAAAGCCAGTCCACAACGTTACCACTGGGTCGATAACCATTTACATACCTCAAAAGTAGCTCTCGAGTAATTTTGTAGCGGTGGTCGCCCAGGGTAGCCATAATCTGATTGAGTGCATCATGCAACGCCAGCCAAGGCAGCATTTCTTCAGTTGCTCGACAGATCCGGGGGTGATCTGTCTCCGTAACATTGTCACCGATTAACAGCTCCTCATAGAGCTTTTCACCGGGACGAAGGCCGCTGAACGCTATCTCAATATCCCCATCAGGGTTATATTCATCTTTAACCGTTAACCCTGATAGCGACACCATTCGCTTCGCCAAATCAACGATTTTAACGGGCTTGCCCATTTCCAATACAAAAACATCACCACCCTGACCCATGGCTCCGGCCTGAATCACCAGCTGGGCCGCTTCAGGAATCGTCATAAAGTAACGGTTGATTTCCGGGTGAGTCACAGTAACAGGGCCGCCCAAACGAATTTGTTCACGGAATACAGGAATAACCGACCCGCTGGAACCCAGCACATTACCAAAACGCACCATGGTAAAACGGGTATTGTTGGCAACGGTTTGCGTTCCCTCTAACCCGAACAAATGGGCATGATAAAACGGCACCTGACCTTCATTACTCAGCGCCTGCAACACCATTTCAGCCAACCGTTTTGAAGCCCCCATAACATTGGTAGGACGAACGGCCTTATCGGTAGAGATTAATACAAAGTTCTTCACGCCGCAGGCAATGGCCGCCTGGGCGGTATACAGCGTTCCCAGCACATTGTTACGCAACCCCTGCGACACATTGTATTGCACCATGGGTACATGTTTATAAGCAGCCGCATGATAAAGGGTTTCAACCTTATAAGTACGCATAACATCCACAAGGCGAGCCGGGTCATTAATTGAACCCAGAACAGCCACGATCCTGACCTCAACGCCCTGTTTACGAATGGTGGTTTGTAATTCCCGGTCGATGGCATACAGGTTATATTCTGAATGCTCCAGCAAAATCAGTGTTGTCGGCTTACGGACCAGGGCTTGCCTTGCCATTTCTGAACCGATAGAGCCACCGGCACCCGTGACCATCACCACCCTGCCGGTAATATGTTTCTCAATCAATTCCTGAATGGGCTTCACTTCCTCCCGGCCAAGCACATCACCAATATCAACGTCCTGAATTTCCTGCATCTTAAAACGACCACTGGCCAGATCTTTAATGCCTGGTATGGTTTTTATGGGCAGGCCAAAGCACTCCAGAGATTTCACTATCTCCTGCCGTCGCTGACGTTTGGCTGAAGGAATAGCAAGCAGAAATTCTTCAGCACCATTTTCCTCAACCAATGCCTCAATACAGTCCGGGCTATACACCTGCTTACCCGCCAGAAAACGCCCGTGCATGGCGGCATCATCATCGATAAAGGCGACAGGCCGGTATTCTCTTGAATTATCCAGAGACTCTACCAGTTGTGCTCCCGCTTCCCCTGCACCATAGATAGCAACCGGAACACCCTGCTCCTTATGCCCAACCTTTTTTCTCGAAGGAGTCACCGTGGAGAGCATGATATCTTTAAGGCGATAGCCCATCAGCCAGTAACGTGCAGCGTAACGGCTTAACCCCAGCAGCAAAGCGGAAACAAGCCAGTAAAGTGCGGGTACGCTGCGGGGAACATCATCAAGGTCTAACAAAAAAATCGCTGCCGTTAGCCCCAGGAAAGAAAATAAAGAAGCGCGGAGAATCGTAAAAGAAACCTGTGGCCCCATATAACGCAGAACAGCACGATAAAGCCCCATTCGTATATAAACAGGCAGTGCTATCACCGGAGCCAATAAACACATTTGAAATAGTGATATCAGGTGGTTGGCAAATAGCGTTTCAAAGCCAAATCGAAAGCAATACACTGTGAACAGTGAAAACCAGATCAACAGGATATCAAAACTCAGGGTCACCAGCCGTTTCTGGAACCGGGTGAGCGCAAGCAGCTTATTTCTCATAGTGTCAGGTGTCGTATTTTTAGGAAGTTTTTGTTCACCACAGAGGCACAGAGGAAAAACTTTTTCTGAGAAAAATTTTTAATGGCTATTCAGGTACAAGCTTTATGTATGGATGTCATTTTTTAGCAAAAACAAAAAACTCTGTGCGACCGCCATGGATGGCGGAAGTGTCGAAAATGCACGACTGCATGGATGCAGGAGGTAGGGTAACGCATGGAGCAGTTACCGAGGAGCAATTTTCGACTCCTCTGTGCCTTTGTGGTGAACATAAAATATAAAAGAGGTAGGCCAATCAACTCGCAAGGGTCATGACTTCGTGGATAACTTCGCAGGTCTTTTCAATTTCTGCACCGGTCAGGGTAGGGTGAACAAGAAACATCAAGCTGGTTTCACCCAGCGCTTTAGCAACGGGTAAACGCTCAGCTGGCCGGAAATCGGTATTATCAAATGCTTTCTCAAGGTAAACCTCAGAGCAGGAGCCCTGAAAACAAGGTACGCCACGGGCAGCAATTTCGTTAACAATACGATCCCGATCCCAGCCTTCATTTAATTGCTCAGGCCGAACAAATACATAGTGCTTATAACAGGCATGCTCAATATCAGACGGTTTTTCCGGTACACGCAAAGCATCAAACTCATTACAAGCCGCTTCGATAGCAGCTGCATACTGCTGGCGTAAACTTGTCCACTCCGGCATACGTTGAAGCTGAATACGGCCAATGGCAGACTGCATTTCTGTCAACCGCCAGTTAGTACCAAAAGACTCATGCAACCAGCGAAAACCAGGAGGGTGCTGCTTATGGTAAATGGCATCATAAGACTTGCCATGATCTTTGTAGGACCACATCTTATCCCATAAGGTTCGGTCATTCGTGGTGACCATACCGCCTTCACCACCGGTGGTCATAATCTTGTCCTGACAGAAGGACCAGGCACCCACATGACCAATACCGCCAACCGGTTTACCTTTATATTTAGCACCGTGAGCCTGGGCACAATCTTCTATAACAAACAGATTATGCTTATCAGCCAACGCCATAATGCTGTCCATATCACAGGGCCAGCCTGCCAGATGGACACAAATAATCGCACGGGTTTTATCTGTCATTACGGCTTCTATGGTTTCAGCAGTAATATTCTGGCTATCGGCATCAACATCGGCGAAAACCGGCTTCGCCCCGGCAGTCACAATGGAGCTGGCAGAGGCGAGGAAAGTGCGAGAAGTAACAATCACTTCATCACCAGGTTGAATATCAATGGCTTTTAAGGCCAGATCGAGTGCCAGCGTGCCGTTGGCAACAGCAATGGCATATTCTGTTTGGCAGTAGAACGCAAATTCTTTTTCAAATTCACGGCCTTCTGTTCCTGTCCAGTAATTGACTTTGTTGGAAAGTAAAACGCTGGAGACAGCATCAGCCTCTTCCTGAGTGAAAGAAGGCCAGGGGGAGAATTTTGTGTTAAGCATCTTGTTGATCGTAATAGTGAAAAACGGCAGGATTTTTTTCACCACAGAGGCACAGAGAGCACAGAGGAAAAGCTTTTCTTTTAAAAGCTAAAAAATTCTGTGCGACCGCCATGGAAGGCGGAAGTGTCGAAAATGCACGACTGCATGGATGCAGGAGGTAGGGTAACGCATGGAGCAGTTACCGTGGAGCAATTATCGCCTTCTCTGTGCCTCTGTGGTGAATCATACGATTTGGGTTAAAAACTATCTGTCTAGTACTTAGCTTTATTTGACAATTTGTTTTTAGCTATGACAAATTTGTACAAGAGTTGCAACTACAATATGCTTTGATTCACAGAGTAAAAATTAAACTCTTAAAAGTTAATAACCTTTATCTAATTATTTTTTTTTAGGAATATATATTTCAGCCTTTCCATCAATCACGACTTTATTTTTAACTTTACAGATTGTATCAAAGTAAATTCTTTGCCTTTTAATATCTACTTCAGTGACTGTAACAGTAGCGGTCACTGTATCTTCCATATAAACAGGTCGTTTGAAGTTTAAACTTTGAGAAACATAAACACAGCCTGGTCCTGGAAGCCTGGTACCAAATAATGCTGAAAAAAAGCCAGCTGAAAAGAGTCCATGGGCAATCCTTCTTCCAAAACGTGACTCCTCTGCATATTCAGAGCTCATATGTACAGGGTTGTTATCTCCAGATAAACCTGCATATGACTTAATGTCTGCATCGGTTATAGTTTGAGAGTACGAAGCACTCATGCCAACAACTATTTGATCAATATCTGCATTATCAATTAATGTAGTTAAACTGCTCACAATTAGTTACCCCCTAAGGCTTTTTCGAGAAAGAGTTTTTGCTGGGTTACCTATCACAGTATCCCCTTCGGGAACATTCTTTGTTACGACCGCACCCATTCCAACTACAGCACCTTTACCTATAATCAAAGGCCTGTTGGGTTTTCCTTGCTTAATTATTGCCCCTGTACCTATATAGACATTATCTTCTATGATTATATTGCCGTTGCATTTTACCCCTGGTGCAAAAGTTACAAAATCACCAATAGTGCAATCGTGTCCAACATAACTATAAATATTTGCATGAAAATGCTTACCGATTTTTATATTTGATGTTAAACAAACAAAAGGACATAAAACATAGCCTTCCTTAATGCTTACTTCTGCTAGCTTTACTACATTATCATGGTGCAGGCTCCAAGATATAATGCCGTCTTCTTGTAAAGCGTTTGCCAATTCATTTCTTATTTTGTTATTTGCAATTGCAAGCGAAATAAATTTTTTATTGGCCTTTTTTTCTTTAAATTCAGAATACTTTATGACTTTGTAACCATTTATTTCTTTTTCTTCAACTGAATCATCAATAAAATACAGGTTTTCTTGGTTTATCCCCTGCTTATTTAGGTAGTTAGCGGCAAGGGGCATAACTTCTCGCCCAAAACCACTTGCACCATATACACCAAATAATGAATCAATCATTTTCTTTACTCCTACTTCCTAAAAACTCAGGCATCGTTGCTTCTTCTCCATGACTTATATCTTCCTTGAACAATACCTTTTTTACAGTTAAAAATAGTATCTTTATATCAAGCCAGACAGACTGATTATCAATATACCAGACATCCAGTTTGAACTTTTCTTCCCAGGAGATCGCATTGCGGCCATTCACCTGTGCCCATCCTGTAATACCCGGTTTCATTTCATGGCGGCGGTATTGCTCTTTGGAGTAGAGCGGCAAATACTGCATTAATAACGGCCTTGGCCCAACCAGGCTCATATCACCTTTGAGAACATTCCAGAACTCAGGAAGCTCATCAAGGCTGGTGCGCCGCATAAAGCTACCGAAAGGGGTTATGCGATCTTCATCAGGTAGCGGTTTTCCATCAGGGCCATTGGCATCTTTCATTGTACGGAACTTAACCATTTCAAAGGGCTTGCCGTCTTTGCCTGGGCGAGTTTGTCTGAACAGTACCGGAGAACCCATGGTTTTTGAAACCTTCCAGGCGGTATAGGCCATTATTGGGCTGAACAGTATTAAGGCTGTTAATGAACCAAGAATATCTAGCAGTCGTTTAAACATTGTTTATCAATCAATAGAAGATTTTTTACCACAGAGGCACAGAGATCACAGAGTTTTTTAATTAAATCTTTTCTCTGTGCCCTCTGTGCCTCTGTGGTGAATAAGAGCTGACAGGTTTAACATCAGTTTCAATGCCAAGCTGCTGCATAATGCTGCGATTAACTTTATGAACATCATATTTATCGTTCACAATAAGGCGGCTCTCCTGCCCCATGGTTGCCCTCAAAGCAGGGTTGTCTATAAACCGAGTCATTGCTTCTGCTAACTCATCAACCGCTTTCACAGGCACAAGGTAGCCATTTCGGCCATCAATAACGGTTTCACGGCAACCCGGTGCATCGGTGGTAATTACCGGCCTGCCCATAGCCATCGCTTCAAGCACGGTGCGGGGTGTACCTTCACGGTAAGAGGGTAAAACATAGACAGAACATTCCCTGATCGCAGGGCGAACATCACTCAGCTTACCCAAAAACTCTATCGTGCCACTATTGATCCACTCTTCCAGCTCTGTTTGATCAATGGCGGTAGGGTTAGTATCAATCCACCCTGCTACCAAAAAACGTGCCTGGGGGTTGCTTTCTTTTACTATTCTGGCCGCACTAGCAAACTCTCTGATGCCTTTATCTGCTAATAAACGGCCTATAAAAAGAAATACGGAGTTTGATGGCAGTGGTGCAGCCTGGTAGTGCTGGAGATCAACGCCAGAGCCATTGATCAAGCCGCATTTTTTAATATTTACCAGACCCAGTTCAGTGAAAAGCTGCCTGTCATCAGGATTTTGAAAGAGTACATGAGTTGATCGACTTAAAGCTGCTTTATAAAGTTTACGAGAAATACTTACGATCAGGCGTTTGAGACCAGTAACTTTTGAAGTAAAGGCAAAACCGAGTCCTGTAATAAGAGCAAACCTAGTCGGTATTTTTGCAATAAAAGCAGCAAAGCTCCCATATATTACTGGTTTTATTGTATATGCAAGAAATATGGATGGCCTTATATCTCTCAGTATACGAACTAGGCTCCAACAGTACATGATATCTATAAGTGGGTTTAGGCCAGTTCTCTGCATATAAACTTCGTGGACAACAACACCTAAAGCATCTAGCTTAACTTTTATATCATCATCAACTTTTGGCGCTGCGGCATGTACCTTATATCCGTTGTCTATAAAACTGACAATGAGCTCACGCCTAAAGTTAAGTAATGAGGGTGCATAGCTTGCGGAGATGAAAACAATATTTGATCTAGGCTTCATGATTTATTCAAATAAATCCCGCTACTCTATTAATGAAAAAAATAGAAGAAAGAATGAAAAAAATAACAGCTATAGTTTTATGTTGAAAAAACTCAATGCGACTATTAATCAAAAAAACTCCTAGAAGAATAGGGAAGAAAATCCATGCGGTATAGGCAAAGCGATTAGAAAAACCACCAAACCCCAAAATAAAGTAAGGTGTTAATAATGATATGTAAATCTTTACGATATTTAACATCTTTTCTTTTATTGAGCTGTTGCAAAAATAAGAAATATAAGTTATCGCAAATAAAACTGTAAGGCACGAATATAGGTAGAAATCTAATTGGAATCCATATAGTGACTGAGCATGCTCACCATAATGAATAATATCACTGTATAAGTTCAACCCTAGTAATGAGGACACAAGAGATACAAACTTTTCTGAAAGCCCAAATGGATAAGCTATAGCGATGAGCAGAAAAGCAATCAAGCAGCTCCGTAATCGCAATAACAACAAACTAAGAGATAAAAGATAAAAAAGTGAAGAATAATGAAAAGAAAATGACAAAATAGCCATTATAATAAAATTGTAATACCTTCTTTCTAAAATGCTAACAGCAGATATAAACAGAAAAGGTGCGGCCAAACCTTGTCTTATACCATTCACGCTGGCAACAAGATAAAAACTAGAAAGAAAAAGACAGGCAAAGCAAAATAAAATTGTTGGCCATACTCTGTCAGGGTTTAGATATAAAGTAATTCTGTTTATAGATGTATAAAGAGTGGCATTAAGCAACAGATTTAAAGTGAAGAAATAAAAAAAATGTTGATCACTGATAAGACTTGAGATGTATGTCAGGTAAGTAAAGCCAGGCTCCATTCGAGACTCGTATAGCCCAAATCTAACTATATTAGAAAAATATTCATAGTATTGACGAGTGTCAGTTCCAACATCAAGCTCACGAAATCCTACAGTCAAACATACCAAAAAAATCATCAATGGAAAAAACATAGAATTTTTTTCTATTGTGGCTTCATTCAAGTTAAAGTGTTTCAAATTATTTGACCATGATTGCCAGCTATGAAAGTATAATCCATGAAAAATGTTGAAGCCTATAAAATAGATTGAATACACAGAGCTTTGACAAATCGATCATATGTCATTTTTTCTATGACAAATTGAACGGTTTCTTTTGAATGGTTGCTTTTTTTCCAATCGTTATTAACGTTAATTAGGGCCTTTGTTATTGCATTAGAATTAAATTCCACTAACCAGCCTGTATTGCTTGCATTATGTATTTCGTGATGGTAGGGAATTCCTGATGAGCTGATAACAGGTAAGCCTTTTGCCATGTACTCAATTAACTTTGTAGACGAGCTTTCTTTGTAAATAGGCAATGGAGGAATTAAATTTAGTCCTATATCACTTTTTTGAAAAAATACATCAAGTTCTGAACGGCTGCATTTTTCATGGAATCTTACAATGCCTCTACTAACAAGCTCGGCAATTTCTTTATTTTTTTCTAATCTTTTGATATCAGACTTACTTGCACCTACACTATCCAAGCAAATATTTAATCCTTGTTTAAATGCATAAAAAATGCCTAGATAAACTTCTTCTAGGTTTCTGATTTTTGCATGTGTTCCAATATACAGAAGATTAAGCTTCTTGCTTGAAATCCCTTTTTTTGGAGTGAAGCATATAAAGCGTTTGTTAACACACAAGGGGATAATATCAATAGTTATTTTTTTGTTGTATTTTCTTATTCTCTTCTTTGCTTCTTCAGAGACTACTATGCACTTATCATAAAATGGTAGTAGCAGAGTTATCATTTTTCTAGCTATAAGATTTTTAAATGAAAAACCCTCAACATCAATTTCTAGTGGAAAGCTGCTCTGAAATATTAAGCCTACTTTTTTATTGTTGAGTTTACCAAAAAGCCATGAGGAAAGAGCTGCACCCATCATGTTGCATGGCTCATTCCTAACCAAAATGGTTATCTTTTCATGTTTAAATCTTTTCAGTAGAGACCATGTTAAAAAAAATGAGTATACAATTAAACAAAAGCGCTGCAGTCCAGATCTTTTTATAGGAACACCAATTAAAGCTGCCTTATTTTTTTTTGATACGAACAAACCTTTGCTAGAGTCATTCATAACAACTATAGATCGACATACTAGTTGCTTTGAAAGCTCGTCACAGATCATGTCGTCAATAAATGAATGACTGTCACCAACTTTCTTATCGGTATATGTTATGTAAGTTTCTTTATACATTTCTAGTATTTTTTTTTGCCAAAAAATGAATTTCAAGAGATGCTAAGGCGATTAAGGCATCACCATAAATAGGGTTTTCTAGGTGCTCTTTCAGCAAACCTCCAGCATTAAAGTCGATTACTTTTCTACTATCAATACTACCTAGTACTTCTTTTATTAGCGCAAAAAAGTTATTGTCCTGTAAAATTCTTCTATTAAAATCTTGATAATTCACTCGTTTGTCTAGATATTTTGTTGTTAATAACTTTGACCCTAAAATATTTAAAAGTCTCTTTAGGAAAACAGAGGTGAATGGGGCATCAAGATTTAATCCGTGCTTGCATTTTACAGGCATTGAAAATGCTTCTTTAAAATCCTTTAATGCGAATTTGTAGTAAAAGTTTGTGTCACTTCTTTTTTTTGGACCAATATTGATGATAAAATCAACCCATTCTTCCTCTAAAAAAGGCATTACAATTTTGTTGATTTTGTTAGAGCAAACATGAGGGTAGATATATTTTAATTGTCTGTTTCTAAAATCGATATTCTCACACAAGCTTAAAGCTGAAGCTGATTTATCAATTAATATGTTACTTTTATCAATGTCAGATAAAGGCAATATTTTTTTGCTTCTTACAAAAATATTTTTTTGTATAAAGGCATTCTTTGCTTTTTCTATATCATGAATGTTTTTTTTTGGTAGATGAGAGCCTGCTAATGGATCGCCCATATAGCCGGACCAAACACTGCAACCACTGTAAAACTTCTCATAAAAGGAAAATGGTAAATTATGGAACAAAAGAGTTTGGTGTGAGACACATTTTGAATCAAAGAGCAAGTTGTCTATATTGTACTGATGTTCGCTTAAATCAAAGTTTTTATGTTTTGTTCCATAATGTTTTGCCACTGCACTACCAATTTCATAGTCATAAGACCCTTTTGTACCAAAAGTATAAGTAGATATTTTTATTGGATCTATATATTCAGTCATTAAAGCAAGGATGATTCTGCTATCAACTCCACCACTAATTGGAACTAAGTGGTCGCCTGTGTTTTTGGATAGGCAAAGCTCAAATGATTTTCTTATTTTGTTTTTTGCAATTTCTAGTAAATCATTGTCGTTTAAGTTAAAGAATTTTCCATTGCTATGAAATTTTGGAAAGCTAAATGAAGGCTCAAAATCTAAAAAGTAACCCAAGTTTAAAAATGATGAAATATCTCTTTGACTCATGTTTCTTCTAATATCTTTTTAAATAAGGTTGATAGGTGATATTTTGCAAAACTCACAAAATTACACGTACTTATTTTTTTTTAAGTACAGTAGTCTAGCTAGTGATGATAATGCTGAATATATTACATAAGCGATGCAGACGCCTATAATCTGGTATGTAGTTGAAAGTGTATAAAGTATTGGGAAGTATATGATAAAGTTAACAAAATTTATCTTTAATGCTAAATCAGCTTTACCAAGAGCTAATATTAAAGGTTGTACGTAGAAGTAGGCGACGCTAATGAAGTTACCAAAAAGATAGATCAAAAAAGGTGTATAGGCATCCTTAAAATCAGGGCCAAAGAAAAGTATTATGAAAAACTTACTAAATAGTACTGCTAGTAAAAAAATCACAACTAAAAATGAGGTCATCAAAAGTTGTGTTTTATTGATGACAGACCTCATTGTTTTAAAATCTTTTCTTGCAACTAGCTGACTTAACTCTGGAAATATAACGACATACATAGAGTCAACTAATTTTCCTATTCCAGCAATTAGCATTTTTATTATTTTTAGTATTGCAATGGCCTCTAAGCTGACTACTTTAGCTACGATCAACTCATCTGCTTTTTTGCAACTAGAGACTAGTGTAGAATTTAAGTTTGTATATAATGCAAACCTTAGGAATTCCCTTGTTTGCTGGTCGAATTTTAAACCCCACTTAAAGGTGCTAAGTGTATTTAATTTGTCTTTTTTTCTTTTAATGAATTTAAGGCTTGTTGCAAAAATAATTATATTATATAAAACTTCAGCGATAAATGATACGTATATTATGCTCTTTAAAGGATCTTCATGTTTGATAACAAATATACATCCTATTAAGATAAAAGCATCTCTAATGATTTGAAGAGTGATTATGTAGTTGTATTTATTTTTAATCCTAAGTAGTCCGACAGGTGTACCATTTACCTTAAATAGTAGAACAAAAGAATAGATGAAAAATAAATTCTGATATTCTAGGGCGTCTTTTGAAAAGAATATTAAAAATCCATAGGATATAATTGCGTTGAAAAAAATAAAGCTAAAAACGCTTCCAATTATATCAAGGCTAAGTCCTGAATAAATTGTTTTTATCTCGTAATCTTTTTGGCTTGAGGCTTTTGCATCATTATAAAATTTTATTACTGCTTGCCATGATTGAAAATTACATAAAGCATCACATAGTGTTACTGAAGAAATAACTAATGCATAAACACCAAACTGACGTACACCTAGAGAATTGGTTAAAAACATTGTTGTTATAAAAACAATAATTGTTGTTAAACTATTTCCAACAGCAACGATTCCTGCACTTCTAAGAATTCTCTTTAGTATCATTAAATAACCTTTTATTTCTGGCGACTTAAGCTAGAAAGTATATTGAAAGAACTAAAAGTAGTTTTTTATTTTAAATGTAAGGTGGTGAAAAAGATCTACTTTTAGCTCACTTTCTTTATTTTTAATTACTTCGATTTTTTACCTAAGTACCAAGAAGTAGCTTCACCAACCCCATCCATGATTCTATGTGTAGGTTGATAACCAATCAGAGTTTTAGCTTTACTAATATCTGCCTGAGAATGACGAACATCCCCAGCTCTGAAGTCACGATAAAGAGGCTCTACTTCTTTAATGCCAAAAATAATCTCTGCTAAATTACTTCTAATCGCACGATAAAGATCATTCAGTGTCGTTCTGTCCCCAACGGCAACATTAAAAACATTATCTTTAGCCGCGTCATCAGCCACAGATGCAAGGATATTTGCCTGCACAGCATTGTCGATATAACAAAAGTCCCGGCTGGTTTCACCATCACCGTTAATATAAACGGTTTCGCCATTAATCAGTGACGCAGTCCATTTAGGAACAACCGCAGCATAGGCTCCGTTAGGGTCTTGCCTTCTACCAAAAATATTAAAATAACGCAGCCCTATTGTTTTAAAACCATAGGTTCTGGCAAATACGCTGGCATAGAGTTCATTAACGTATTTTGTTACTGCATAGGGCGATAATGGATTGCCAATATTTTCCTCTACTTTTGGCAGAGCTGGATGGTCTCCATAAGTAGAGCTGGAGGCCGCATAAGTAAAGCTGGTCACTTCTGCATCACGGGATGCAACCAGCATATTCAAGAAGCCTGTAATATTGGTCTCATTGGTGGGGATTGGGTCATTAATAGAGCGAGGTACAGAACCCAGCGCAGCCTGATGCAGAACATAATCTACGCCTGTTACTGCTTTCTGGCAGTCTTCCAGATTTCTGATATCACCGTCTATAAAAGTAAATCTGTTCCACTGTTCTTCACTAACCAGGCTTTTTACTTCATCCAGGTTATGCTGATGGCCAGTTTCAAAGTTATCCAAGCCAGTGACTGTTTGACCCAGCTTAAGCAATGTTTCCAACAGGTTGGAACCGATAAAACCTGCTACACCAGTGATTAGCCATGTTTTAGGGCTTTGCTTGAGGTCTTCTTTAACTTGATCGTATTTCATTTCTTTTTGTTCACCACAGAGGCACAGAGGCGACGAAAATTGCTCCTGCATTATCGACACTCCCGCCTTCCATGGCGGTCGCACAGAGTTTTTAGGGCAGTAGCAGAGAAAAATACACCATCGTCATCCCCGCACAGGCGGGGAACCACTACCGTGGTAGATTCCCGCCTGCGCAGGAATGACGGAGAGTCTGGTATGTTATTGATTGCCCCTTCCCTTAAAACAAAAAAGCTTTTCCTCTGTGTTCTCTGTGCCTCTGTGGTGAAAATCCTTACAGGTTGCGATATGACTCAATCGGTCTATTTTTAATCGTTTCTGATCGATGGGTTAAAAATATTATGGACAATGTGCTGACGGGGAAGATCATTGGCTTGGCTATTGAGGTTCACCGAGTGCTTGGCCCCGGTTTACTGGAGAGTGCTTATGAAGAAGCGCTCGCCTATGAGCTAAAGACTTCTGGCTTTTGCTTTGAGCGACAATGGCCGTTACCTGTCAGTTACAAAGGGCAGCTTTTAAACTGCAAGTACCAATTGGATATCGTGGTGGAAAAACAGGTAGTGATTGAGCTAAAAGCTGTAGAGCGATTAAACTCACTTCATCAGGCACAGCTTATAACCTACCTCAAACTTTCAGGCATACCGCTGGGGCTGCTGATTAACTTCAATGAAGTTGTTTTGCGGCAGGGTATTAAGCGGCTTGTCGTTTGATTTTTTTCATCACAGAGGCACAGAGGACACAGAGGAAAAGCTTTATTTTAAAAGCAATAATACTTTAGCCTCTCATTATTTCTGAAAGCTTGGAGTAACTTTGAGGCAAACTAAAAAAAACTCAAAACTCTGTGCCTCTGTGCCTCTGTGCCTCTGTGGTGAAAAAGTGGTGGCAGAAATTACAACCGACCATCTACAGTTTCAGCAGGCATAACGTATTTGATGTCATACAGCACACAGTCACGACGGCCCAGTTTGCGAATAGCTTCTGGCCCCATTTCTTTAAACTGGTCGTGGGCTACGGCCAAAACAATAGCTTCGTATTTTCCAGCAGCAGGTTCTTTGACTGGTGTAATGCCATATTCATGCTCAGCCTCTTCATGGCTAACCCATGGATCGTATACATCCACATTGGCACCGTATTCCTGAAATTCACTAACCATATCAACCACACGAGTGTTGCGTAGGTCCGGGCAGTTTTCTTTAAAGGTCAGACCCATAATCAGGACATTACTGTCTTCAACATGGATGCGTCGTTTGATCATTTTCTTGACCACTTGCGACACGACATATTCACCCATGCCATCATTAATACGACGGCCTGCCAGAATAACTTCCGGGTGGTAGCCAATTTCCTTAGCCTTGTGTGTCAGGTAGTAGGGGTCAACACCGATGCAGTGACCGCCGACCAGCCCTGGACGGAAAGGCAGGAAGTTCCATTTAGTGCCCGCTGCCTTGAGTACTTCTTCAGTATCAATATCCAGCTTATTAAAGATTAACGCCAGTTCATTGATCAGGGCGATATTCAAATCACGCTGGGTGTTTTCAATAACTTTGGCAGCCTCGGCCACTTTGATGCTGCTGGCCTTATGAGTGCCTGCTGTAATAACGGAGCGGTATAAATCATCCACATAATCAGCAACTTCTGGTGTAGAGCCTGAAGTTACTTTTTTGATGGTTGTTACACGATGCTCTTTATCGCCCGGGTTAATACGCTCAGGGCTGTAGCCCGCAAAGAAGTCTTTGTTAAACTTCAGGCCAGATGCCTGTTCAACGAGAGGGATGCAGTCTTCCTCTGTCGCACCGGGATAAACAGTAGACTCATAAACAATAATATCGCCCTTGCTCACCACTTTACCCAGCATCTCACTGGCTTTAATTAACGGTGTCAGGTCAGGACGTTTGTGCTGATCAATAGGGGTAGGAACAGTCACAATATAAACATTGGCTGTTTTCAGGTCTTCCAGTTGGCAGCAATTGTTTAGTTTAGCTGCAGTCGCTAACTCAGCATCATCAACTTCCAGCGTACTGTCGTGACCAGCCATGAGTTCTTCAACACGGGGCTGATTGATGTCAAAGCCAATAGTGTTGAATTTTTTACCAAACTCAACGGCCAGCGGTAGCCCCACATAACCCAGGCCAATGACGGCAATAACAGGGTCTTTTTCAAAGTGCATTGTTAAATATCCCTTCCATTTTAAAGAGTGCCGCTCATATTTAATTTCGTCCATTGTTCCGAGTTAAGACCAATACACTACAAATATGAGGGAGTAGCGAACAGCGAGTTTTTCCTTTTTTGAGGCAAAACCACAAAATATCTTTAAACACTGTATTGATAATGAGTATTTAAAAATATTTTGTCGTTTGTTTTTTAGTCTATATTTTCATTTTGGAAACGGCCTGTAATGCTTGCAGCAGTAAGCCTACAAAAAGTTCGGATAACAAAGAAAAGAGAAAATCAGGTATCAAAGGAAATCATCAACGGGCAACGGGCAACGGGCTACGAATCACGGAAAGCGGAAGACGGGAGACGGAAAGCGAAAAACGCCCCCCCTAACAAAGCCTGACCCCCTCTCCCCGGACTATTTCATGAATAGCCAAATCATCATTCAGGCGATCATGAACAATAATATCAACTTTCTGCTCACCCCAGCGATCTTCAAACGCCAGTCGAAAGTTTATTTTTCGTTCCAGAGGATTATCAATACCCGTGGCTTCAATCATTAAGTCAATATCCCCCCCTCTGGCACTGTCCTTCGCCCTTGACCCAAACAACCATACGACAGCGTCCGGAGCGATATGCATACGACTGAGTTCTACAATACTGTCAGCCATTTCATCGCTAATCCGCACGTTCAATCTCCGGTAGCTCAACACCCTGCTTTCTGCAATAGCCGCAGATGTTTTCAGCCACTTCCAGCATTCCCGGCGCACTTCGCCAGGCCAGGTTTATGGCTTCAGCACGTGTGGCTTCTGCCTCAGGGTAGTCATGGGCAAAGGCGTTGCGAATTTCCCTCAGTTTGCGCCAGTAGTCAGCCGATTGAATAATCCCGCGTTTTTCCATGCGGTTAAGGGTATCCGCCATATTAACTGGCTCTTCATCTTCCGTTAACAGCAGACTTCGAAAGGTCTTGGCACCCAGGCTATCCTGCAGATCACCAAAGCGTACACGGAATGCGTCCAGCTTTTCGCAAAGATCCTCATCAGCATTTTTCAGCTCATCTGCTGACAACGGCAAATATGGATTTAACCGGCTAACAGAAACAGAAAGCCGTTTTGCTGTGCGACAAACCTGCGACCAGTTTTGTAACAACAGTTTTAGGTAGGAAGTGTTCAGAGTCATTGGATAGGGGTACTTTATGGCATAACAGTTTTAATGCCACTATACATTCCTGTCTGTTTATGTAGCAACCGCATACAGCAAAGCGCAGGGGTCAACTTTGGTATAGTTCAGCCGTTTGATTAATCCGGCAAAACAGCCCCGTATCGCAAAGCAAAAGCCTTGATTTTCTCATAGACATCGAGCAGCTGTTCAGCCAAAGGTACAGCACGATTGAGGGTCGCTGCATTCAGTTCACTGTCTTCTGGATAATCGTGGGCAAAAGCGTTACGAAGCTCCCGTAAAATCAACCATTGCTCTGCACTGTCAATGGCACCGATTTTTTCAAGCCTGTTAAGTTTGTCAATAAACGTCTGGAGGCTGCCCTGTTCTTTGACCAGTTCCAGCGCTTGCGGGAACAGCTTGGCACCCATAGCATCCTGCAACTTGCCAAAGCGAGTGGAAAACTGATCAAGATAGGCCACTTCCGCAGGTGCAAGGTTGTCAAATTGTGATCCCGACAGTGGGAAAAGGTTCTCTATTTCTGCCATAACCCAACGTAGGCGCAAGGCGTGACGGTCACATATCCATAGTGTGCGCCCAGCCTTTTGTTGAGTAGATTGTTGAGTAAATTGTTGAGTAGTTTGATGAGCCATAGGGCGGGCCTGCTTCATTATTTTACCTTGTGCCTTTTTATCTGCTTCCCTTACAAAAGGATACCTGTGCTCAGGGCTTCGACATGGATGGGCTCCCTGGGCTGACCACGCCTGTGGATCACCAGATCGATTTTCTGGTCACCCAACTTCGTTTTGATCGCAGCCAGTGCCTTTAAACGACAATCAACCAACGTTTCAGGCTCCTGAAGATCAGTTTCAAGATAGAGGTCAATATCACCACCACGCTTTTCCGAGTCTACCCTGGAGCCAAACAGCCATATCTCTGTATTAGCTCCAAAGCATGTCGTCAGGCACTGCTTGATGACATTCACCTGGATAAGTGTTAACCGCATAAACTAAATTTTCCTGCAAAAAACTATATCCGATTATTGAATATGATCCAGGAACTCAGGGTTTTCAATAGAGGTTCAACCCAACAAGCGTACGAGGTCATCAGAATAGCTTCAGAGAAACCGACTTCTGACATCCTCGCCCAACTGGGTACTAACGGGAAAGCAGAGTCTTAAGCATTTCCTTGATCTCAACGTTGTCAGCTTTCAGCCCGGCAATATCTCTGTCTATCTGGTCAAAGCGCTCGTCATGATCATCCAGACGCTTGTCGACCTGCTCAAAGCGTTTGTCGACCTGCTCAAAGCGCTTGTCTATCTGGTCAAAGCGCTCGTCGACCTGCTCAAAGCGCTTGTCTATCTGGTCAAAGCGCTCGTCGACCTGCTCAAAGCGCTTGTCTATCTGATCAAAGCGCTCGTCTACCAGCCCAAACCTTTCGTGAATTTCACTCCTGGTTTCACCCAAAAGCCGAACCACATCGGTCAGAGTATTAAGGTTATGGTCAGGTTCATTTCTAGCCTCAAAACTCATCAGCACTACTCCAAAAAAACTGAGGAAAAGAACAGACTAGCAAAAATCACCAAAAAAACACCTAACCACTGTCTTCAACGGACCACGGACAACGGGCTACGGGCTACGGGCTACGGGCTACGGGCTACGAAAAGCGAAAGACGAATAGCGAAAAGCGCCCGATCACTCATAAGAATACTGATAATACCCATAATTCCCATACCGACTGCTGGTCTTAACCAACCCATTCAACACAGCTCCCCGAACACTCACACCCGCCTGCTGCAAACGTTTGGTGGCGTAATCAATCTCCCGGGCCGGGTTCAGCTCGGCACGTACCACCATAAAGGCGGTGCCGCACTGTTCGCCGATAATGGCAGCATCGGTCACGGCCAGTACCGGCGGTGTATCAATAATCACGGCATCGTACTGACTGGACGCTTTTTCCAGTAGTGCGGTAAAGGCCGGACTCATTAACAACTCCGACGGGTTAGGTGGGTATTTACCACCACAGATAATGTCCAGGTTGTTCCCAACGGGTACGGCAGCATTAAGGTTCGGGTCGACCAGCATATCTTGCAACCCTTTGTCACCGGACAGACCGAAGACTTTGTGCAGATGGCCTTTGCGCATATCGGCACTGATCAACAACACTTTCTTACCGGTTTCCGCCAGCAGTTCAGCCAGGTTGGCAGAGACAAAACTCTTGCCCACACCGGGAGACGGGCCGGTAATCATAATGCGGTTGTTGGGTGCTTCCATCAGGGCAAAGCTCAGGTTGGTGCGCAGGCTGCGCAGGCTTTCAACCGCAAGGTCTTTCGGCGCTGAACGAGCCAGCAGAAAACTACCTTTGCCACTCTTGCGGGCATTGCGTTCAAGCACTTTCAGCTGGTCACTGTCAGGAATGCTGGCATAAACCGGCAGCCCGGTTTTCGCTTCCACCTCTTCCGGTGTTTTCACACCCTGGCGCAGCATATCCCGCACAAACACCAGACCCATTCCCAGCATGCCACCGAGCAGTGTCGCCAGTACGGCAATCAGTGCTTTTTTCGGTTTCACCGGTTTAATGTCAGACAGGGCATGATCCAGTATACGAACATTGCCCACTGCCGAAGCGCGCACAATTTTCAGTTCCTGGGCTTTGTTCAGCAGCTCGGTATACACCAGGGTATTCACTTCCACATCCCTGGCCAGGCGCAGTACCTCCTGCTGGGTTTCCGGTAACCCTTTGGTGGTACCCATAAATTCTTTTTTACGTTCTTCCAGATATTTCCGCTGGTTAGCCAGCTCAATCATAATCGGGTGATTGGCGGTGTAACGCTGAGCCATCTGCTGAATCTGTATGTCCAGTCTGGCCAGCTCACTGTCAATGTCCACCGCCTGATCCAGAACCGCCTTGGTCTCAAGGGTCAGGTCAACGGTCTGGTGTTCCAGCCGGTAACGGTTCAGACGAGATTCCGCCAGTTCTACTTCGGCCTTAACTTCTGGCAGTTGGTTTTCCAGAAATTCCAGACTGTTCTGGGCTTCAGCAGACACTCGTTCGACGTTCTGGCGCAGGTAACGCTC
The DNA here is from genome assembly GCF_025562715.2 of Endozoicomonas gorgoniicola. Classification (NCBI taxonomy): domain Bacteria; kingdom Pseudomonadati; phylum Pseudomonadota; class Gammaproteobacteria; order Oceanospirillales; family Endozoicomonadaceae; genus Endozoicomonas; species Endozoicomonas gorgoniicola. Next base: position 2,417,868 of record NZ_JAPFCC010000001.1, on the reverse strand, counting down.
AATCACCGATTCCAGGGTCTGACGATTGTCTTGCCGGTCTGCCCCGGTAATGCCCAGGGAGAGAACGCCGGTCTTTTTCCCTTTTTCTGAGACGCTTAAACGTTTTCTCAGGTTTTCCACAGCGGTGATCAACGGCAGCTTGCTCAGGGAAAAGTGGGTGCCTGGTCTGGCATCCAGCTGGGTAACAAACAGATCAATACCCGGAATCGTTGCCGAGGCAGAACCGGAGCTACTCATTTCTCCAACTTGCCCATTAAGTACAGGCTCATCGTCGTACAGTAACTGGTACTGTTTATCAGCCCCGGCCACCAAGGTGAACGCTTCACCTTTCATGTCTTCCGGCACATTAAAGGTACTCACCTGAATATGCTCACCACCCCAGGCAAAACTACCCATACCGAGCAGCGGACTGTTGAACCGTTCTTCGCTGCCCGCCCCAGGGTGGTAACGGCGGGCAATAGCCCGGCCAATAACCGGAAAGTAATCCGCTTCAGCAACAATGTTCAGCTTTTCATCTTCGATCACCTTGCCCAGCACAAACCGGGAACGGATCACCTCAATCTCGGTTTCGGAAGGGGTTTCGCCAGAGAACGCCTCGCTCATTTCAACCAGCCCCCCCAGCGGAGACTTGTCGCTCTCCACCTGCACCAGGGCGTTAGCACTGAAAATGGGCGTAGCAACCCAGAGGTAAAACAATGCACCAAGGGCAAACAATGCGGTGCTGCCCATAATCCACCACTTACCGTTCAGGATAATCTCAATGATCTCAGAAAGGCTGATAATATCGTCAGAACCCGACGACTGCGAAGCTGGTGTCGTTTGTTGTTGAACCATAAAAAAAAGCTACAAATTAAAAAAAGAAAAACCAAAAGCGGCTACGGGCTACGGGCTACGGATATCGGACTACGAACTACGAAAAACCCGATCAACCCACTCCCCCACAGACTGCTCAATCAACCCATAAGCCAGCTCATAAGCCGCTTCCCCTTTCCGATACGGATCAGGAATCTCGACACCATTATTCCAGCGCCCCAGCAGATGGGTCTTCCCCCTGGCTGCCGGTGTAATGCGTTCACAGCCCTTTATGTGATTCTCTTCCATCACCAGTATCAGGTCATGTTCGTGAATCATTTCAGATGTCAGTTGTCGGGCAATGTGCGGTGTAAGGTCAACTCCGTGGTGCGCAGCCAGCTGTTGAGCCGGTTCTGCGGCAGGCTTACCCACCAGAGCCCCAAGCCCAGCGGATTGCACACTGACTGTTTTACCCAGTTCTTTGAGTTTTTGTTTAAGCAGATATTCGGCTGTCGGACTGCGGCAGATGTTGCCGATGCAGACTATTAGGATTTTTTTGAACATGTTTTTTCGCTTTTCGCTTTTCGCTTTTCGCTTTTCGTCTTCCGCTGTCCGAGGTCCGTATCCCGTATCCCGTATCCCGTTTTTAGCTGTTCATAAAACCATCAATCAACATCAGGCATCGTACATCGGGCATCGGGCTACGGGCTACGGGCATCGGGCATCGTACATCGGGCTACGGAAAGCGGCCTGCGGCCGCTGTTATTTATCAAACCGATTAATAGCGTTAGTAGTAGGCAGAATCTGGTTAATCACACGATTCCAGCGGGTAACGCCTGCGGTATCGACATAGACGACATCCCTTGCCTTAAGCGGGAAGCGGTCAGCCAGCAACAGTGAGCTGGCGTTTTGCATATTCAGCTGATAGATCGTTGGCTTGCTGCCTTCGGAGCGATTACGCAACACATAAACCCCTTTGGCGTTTGAGTAAGCCTGGCTGATACCACTGGCCGCCACCAGTGCATCGTTAAGGCTCATGCCCCGACGGTCGTAAGGCATGGCAACCGGCTTGTTCACTTCACCAAGGATTACAATTTGACGGTAACGGTTGTTGTCAATATTTAGTACATCGCCACTGTGCATCAGGTGGTTCTGAGCCATGTCGCCGTCCAGCAGCTTGGCCATATCGATAATGACACGCTCACTGCCTCTTACCAGTGTGGCCTCGGCCTTGTCAGCGGAATCATTCAGCCCCTGCGCCAGGGCAATGGCATCCAGCACCCGCAACGGTGTACTGGTAATGGGCACTGGTCGTGGAAACTTCACTTCACCCAGCACCTGGGCTTTCTGGCTGTTGAAACTTTGTACACGAACACTGACTTGTGGATCAACCACGTACTTCGCCAACTTGCGGGTCAGCTCAAGTCGTATTTCACTGACGGTTCGGCCTGCTGCTTTCACTTCACCGGCGAACGGATAAAAGATCATGCCGTTAGCCTGAACCTCAACACCTTCGGGTGTCACCTGCTGGCGCTGACGAATCAGCTCACTGGAATCTTTTATTGTGCTTGACTTTGCTGAGAACGGCGAGGTCATTACCTGCTGGTTAGTTGACAGGTCGGGGTTGTTCCACACCCGGATGCTCAGAATATCGTGTGGCCCGACATAGTACTGATAGGGTCGATCGGACTGCGCCTCAAAGGTATTGTAATTAATGCGCTTGACTGGCTCGGCATTGACTACCTGTTCATTAATACTGACCAGGTCATACAGTTCGCTTTTTGCGCTGGGTGTAAGATCCGCACCGGGAGCCAGTACGCAGCCAGTAATAAACAGTGAACCAGCCGCCAGGCCGAGACCCTTTAACGTTTCAGACAGTTTCATGGAATTAGTTTCAGTAAGCAGTTTTATGTTCAGAAGCTACGCTACCGCCCGTCGGACACAGGTGATTACCGCAACACAGGTTTGAAGTGCCGACGCTCAGACTCTCGCCACTGCGATGTGTCCGACACTTTATCAGGGTTTAATTGCAATCACTGGAACTGACAAGGTGTCAGAAAGGCTTCTCTGTCAGATGGTTTCTTTACTTGGCAGGAAGAAAGAGAATCTGAATTTCAGGCTAATAATTGCGAGGCGTACAATACCATAACAGCAGGCAAAAAGAACTTAGTGCACGCAGTGGTATTATAAGTGTATATACAGTTTTGGTCGTATAGAAATATGCTATAAAAAGCATCCTCTATAGAAAAAACGACTGCAGAAAAATAAGGACAGTTATCAGCCAGGGCTTCCTGATAACTGACAACTGTCCTGTAAAAGGTTCACAGCTGAGATCAAAAAGGATAATTGACAGCCAGCCCAACCTTATCGACCCCAACCACAACACCATACTGCGGCCCGGTGTCCACCGGCCCCTGAACCAGGTCCGACAGCAGCGCACCGGTAAAACTGCCAATCACATCAGCCAGCAGGTCTTCCTTATCAAACCGGTCATCTGTCATTTCTTTTATAATGCCGGGCACCAGTCCAGCCCCGGTAGCCAGGGCAATACGCTTCCAGCGGGAATCACTGGCAACCTTTAGTTTGCGCAGACCAAATTCACTGGCAGCTCCAAGGGCAATGGAGATACTAAAGTGCCGCTTCTTGTCTTCAGCAAACGTGTTACTGGTCATACCGGCAATGCTGGCGGCACTGATACCGGCGATCCACCACCTGCTGTGCTTATAACTCTCATAAGCATTCCCGGTCGGTTGATTGTCGGCATAAGTGCTGGAGGAGCCTGTTAGGGCAGCAAGCAGCAGGGCAGAAAACAGAAGGGCTTGTTTTAGTTTCTGGCCAGTGCTCTCTGGAAGGGCAGGGCAATTCCATATGATTTCAGACTTCATGGTTAACATCCTTGTTTCAGCTAAACAGCTTGAATTCAGCTAACCACTCGCACGGACCTTCCTGGCCATCAAACACGAGGGGCAACAATGAATTCACGGTGAACGGTACAACTGAAACCGAAACATCAGGAAGAACAGCAAAATCTCCTTCGCTCAGGAAATCAGTGTAGAAAAGAATATGGGCGAATCGCCCCGGAGTTAATCAACTAAAGACCAGACGGGATAAACCGCAGATTTTCACTCACGAACGGTTAAGGCGTGATGACTTTTTTACAGAAGAACCAACAAAACCCGAAAGCCCGATGATTTTCGGATATTTTTTTGACAGCCTAAATACAACACCATGGGGTCTACGGGCTACGGGCTACGGGCTACGGGCCACGGGCCACGGGCTACGGGCTACGAACAGCGATATACCCTAAACCTCCCGTCTAACTGACATAGCAATGTAATTCTGATATTGCTGCAATCCAATACTTCGCACTTCGGCCTTCACGCCTTCTCAGCGGCAGATGATATATTGATGTTCAGGTTCTGCGTATGCTCAAGTAAATCCGAGTCAATGGATGTCCTGGTATTCCGCCCTTTTGCGACAGCCTCTTTGGCTGAGGGAAGTCACAGGAGATGAACGATACCTGTTGGCTGTCTCTGTTTTTAAATGAAAATTTAGTTTCCAATTCGAAATATTGTTTCAGATCAATACATAAAGACGACAGTCATCGCATTATGTCCACCAACTTCGGAACTGGTCGAAATAGCTTTGCAGGCTCCTGATACTTTAAGTCGTTTGCAGGGTTGTGGCATCTGCTGGTCTCCAGAAACAGTTCATACATGAAACTGATATTTTTTGTTAAAGGTTGCTTTTCACGCAGCCTCTGCAAACAAAAAAATAATGGGTGAAATGCCGTGTCAGAAGTTTATGATGTACTAATCATCGGCGGTGGTGCCGGTGGTTTGTCTGCAGGGGTTTACTGTGGACGGGGGAAGATGAAAACTCTGGTGCTCGAGGGGAGCGCCAGAACCGGTGGCCAATGTGCTAAAACCAACGAGCTGGAAAATTATCCCGGTATCGTTGAGTCCACTGGCCCGGCTCTGATGGATAAATTCAGAGAGCACTGCGATAAGTTTGGTGTCGAATTTCAGCGTGGTATGGTCAGCGGCCTGAAAATGGCTGAGGATGGCTTCACTAAAGACGTGACCACCAAAGACGGCACTGTTTATCAGGCTAAGTCTGTTATTGTTGCAACCGGTGCTAACCCAAGAATTCTGGGCATTAAAGGTGAAAGAGAATTCACCGCTAAAGGCGTTGCTTACTGCGCGACCTGTGATGCAGAGTTCTTTGAAGACCTGGATATTATCGTTGTAGGCAGTGGTAACACCGCCGTTGAAGAATCCGTTTTCCTGACTAAATTCGTCAACAGTGTCCGCATGGTCGTACTGCACGACGAAGGCACTATGGATGCCGACCGTACTGCCCAGGAACAGGCGCTGGCTAACGACAAGATTAGCTTCATCTGGAACTCTACCGTTGAAGAAATCTGTGGCGATGAGCTGGTCAACGGTGTTCGTATCAAGAACCTGAAGACCGGTGAAATTACTGAACACGACACCGACGGTGTATTCATGTTTGTTGGCACTGTGCCGAACACCGACTTCCTCGAAGGTGCTGTTGAACTGAATCGTGGCTACATCAAAGTCGACGATAAAATGGGCACCAGTATGCCGGGTGTCTTCGGAGCGGGTGATGTCAACGATAAATGGCTGAGACAGGTAGTAACGGCTGCCGGAGATGGTGCCATTGCCGCTGTTGCCGCCGAGCGCTACATTGCCGAAGAAGAACACTGGAGCCATTCAGTTCTGGAAGCGAAAGAAGACCGGCTGGTGGCTTTCTGGAATCCTCTGGACAAGCAAAGTCTTGAATTGATGTCGCAACTGGAAACCCGGGCTGAAGCACACAGTTTGAAAGTCGTTACCATCGATACTTATAAAAGTCGAAACATTGCGGATCGCTACGAAATTACCCAAATTCCAACGGTAATTCGTTTCCGGGACGGTGAAGCTTTAAAACGCATTGAAGCGCCTTCTGCGGAAAAATTAGAAGAATTATTTTAAATAACCTGCTTGGGGAAATAAAATGATCGAGCTGGGAAAAGAAAACTTCGATAGTGAAATCAAAGAGCACCAGGGCGTTGCCATGGTTGATTTCTGGGGTGAAAGCTGTGGCCGCTGCATGGAATTGATGCCGGATGTTATTGAGTTGGCTGATCGTTACGAAAGCGACATCAAATTTGCCAAACTCAATATTAAAGGCAACCGCCGTGTAGCTATGGGTCAGGGTGTTATGGGTCTTCCTTCCATCGTTTTCTATAAAGACGGTGAAAAGATTGAACATCTGAGCGGTGAAGAGCTGGAAGCTGAACAAATTGAAGAAGCTATCAAGCGTTACATTTGATATTGATGGCTTTTTGAAAAGAATTCGTTAACCATTAATTGTTATGAAATCAAGTTGATTGTTCATTATTAATGGTTAACTGAATAGGGGTGTTTTCTTTTTTGAAAACGTAATTTAATTTAATCACTTATTACGATTAAGAGGTTTTTTACCATGCTGCAAGGTAAGAAAGTCGTAATACTCGGTGATCGCGACGGCGTACCAGGTCCTGCCATTGAAGAATGTGTAAAGACTGCCGGTGCCGAAGTTGTGTTCAGCACTACCGAGTGTTTCGTCTGAACTTCCGCAGGCGCAATGGATCTTGAAAATCAAAAGCGAGTCAAGGAATTAACCGATAAGCACGGCGCAGAGAACATTGTTGTTGTTCTGGGCGGCGCAGAAGCCGAGGCCTCTGGCCTGGCAGCTGAAACCGTGACTAACGGCGACCCGACTTTTGCAGGACCATTGGCCGGAGTCCAGTTGGGACTTCGAGTACACCATATTGTAGACACAGAGATCAAGGATGAAGTTGACGCTGATGTTTACGAAGAGCAAGTTGGAATGATGGAAATGGTTATGCCGGTTGATGAAATCACCGACGAAGTGGGAGAGTACAGAAATCAATTCTGTAAGTTCCTCTAACCATTGGCCCGGTATTGTGCGATTAACAGTCGTTGCAGTTTCGGGTTCTGCTTTCTTTAATTAAGAAAGCAGTCCTTTCAGCAATTGATTTCGCACATGACGGGTTGGGTCGTTATATCGACTGACGTGATTTGAAAGCGTTAGTCGATATAGCCAATTAAACTTTTTTCAGGAAATAATTCCTGAGGCTGGCTGACGGAGTTTCTGCCGTGGACTTCCCCGTTATTAAGGGAGCAAGTTATATACTTGCCCATACCCCTGATTTTATCCCCTTTGGTTCTAATCAGGTTTTTGCGAAAAAAGCTGAAGATCATGAATACCTGTCTGAATTAAAACAAAAACTTCGTCCTTTTAAAGACGTTGTTGCCTATCCGGCGAACCAGTGCTTTATTGGGAACCTGACCCCCGAGCAACTGGATAACACTGCAAAGCCCTGGTATCAAAATGCAATGGCAGATGCTGAACGTTTTGGACGTTTCGGTGAAATCATGCCCCAGGAAGAGTTTTTTGCCCTTCTGAAACACTCCGATGTTTTTGATCTGGTTAAACTGACCCCCGAATTTATTGAACAGGCTAATAACAGCCTGTCCAGACACCCTCTGCTGAGCCATGTCGTCCTGGACGAAAAGGCGGCCATGGACACCGCAGAAATGCACGCCCTGGTAGAAGCGCATCATGCTGAACCGCTGACCATGAATGGTGAACTGGTTGGCTGTGTGAAACAGGCCCACGATCAGGATGAAAACCTCAGTGCCCATATTATTCTGGAGAACCTGAGCGTTAAAGCGTCCGGCGTTCTGGCGGCGCTGCACCTGAAACAGCAGGGCATGGATCTTGCCAAAGTCGATTATATCATTGAATGCTCTGAAGAAGCCTGCGGTGATATTAACCAGCGCGGTGGCGGTAACTTCGCCAAGTCAATTGGTGAGCTGGCTGGCTGTGAAGCGGCTACCGGCAGTGACCTGCGTGGATTCTGTGCGGCACCTGCCCACGCGATTGTTCATGCGGCGGCCCTGGTTAAATCCGGCGTATTTAAAAATGTCATGGTCGTGGCTGGCGGCGCTGTCGCTAAACTGGCGATGAATGGCCGTGATCACCTGAAGAAAGACGTTCCGGTTCTGGAAGACGCTCTGGCTGGTTTCGCCACCATCATCAGCGAAAACGACGGTGTTAGCCCAATTGTGAACACTGACATCGTTGGTCGCCATACCATCGGTACTGGTTCTTCCCCACAGGCTGTTGTCACCAGTCTGGTCTCTGCGCCACTGAAGCGTGTTGGTATGTCCATTCCTGAAGTGGACCGCTTCTCAACCGAAATGCAGAACGCTGAAATCACCAAGCCTGCCGGTGCCGGTGATGTGCCTGAAGCCAACTACAAAATGATTGCGGCGCTGGCGGTTAAAGAAGGCCACCTGGAGCGCAAACAGCTGATGGAGTTTGTGAAGCAGCACGGCATTCCCGGCTATGCCCTGACGCAGGGACATATTCCCTCTGGTGTTCCTTACCTGGGCCACGGCCGTGACGCCATCCTGAACGGCGACATCAATAACTTTATGGTAGTGGGCAAGGGCAGTCTGTTCCTGGGTCGTATGACCAACCAGTTTGACGGTATCTCGACCCTGATCGAGAAAAACCGTGGTATTGCCAAAGATACCGGTTTTGACGGAACAGAGGCTCGCACACTGGTGGCTGAGGCCATGAAAGACGTCGCTGAACGTCTTCTGGAAAAAGCTGAACAGAAAGCTGAGCAGGAGTAAACGTCATGGCTTCTACTCAATTGAATGAAGCTCTGGCCTCTGCCTTCACTGATATGGCTGATGGCCTGGTCAGTGGCAGCTTCGGTCGTAAAAAGCGTATTGGCCTGACTCTGGCCGACAGTGAACACGGTTCTGAAGAACTGGTTCGTGCCGCACGACTGGCGGCAAAGCAGTACGCTGATATTGAGCCAGTGCTGATCGGTGACGCAGAAGAGAATGAGTTTGAGCAGCATCCGGCTTCCGGTCTGCACGAATGCCATGAAGTGATGGAGCAGTTGCTGGACAACGGCAGCATTGATGCCTGCGTCACTCTGCACTACAGCTTCCCGCTGGGTGTCAGCACTGTGGGCAAGGTCATCACTCCGGCGGTGGGTCGGGAGATGATTCTGGCGACCACCACTGGCACCAGCGACACCGTTCGCAATAGCGCTATGGTGAAAAACACCCTGGCCGGTATTGCCATGGCAAAGGCGACAGGGGTTGCGGAACCAACCGTTGGCATTCTGAACATTGATGGTGCCGCCCCGGTAGAAAGAGCGCTGCGTCAACTGATGGACAACGGTTACTGCATGCAGTTTACCGAATCAGCCCGCGCTGATGGTGGTGCACTGATGCGTGGTAACGATCTGTTGCAGGGTGTACCCGATGTCATGGTGGCGGACAGCCTGACCGGCAATCTGATGATGAAGGTGTTTTCTTCTTTCACCACGGGTGGCAGCTATGAAGCGCTGGGTTACGGCTATGGTCCGGGTCTGGGCGAAGAAGCGGAACGACTGGTAGGCATTATTTCCAGAGCTTCCGGTGCGCCGGTGATCGCTGGTGCTATCAGGCTGATGGCAGACTGCGCTGAAGGTGAGCTACTGGACGTCTATCGTCGTGAGCTGGCTCAGGCCAGAGAGTGTGGTCTGGACGAGATTCTTGAGGGACTCAAGCCCATGGCTGCCGCTGCCGCCACTGAAACAGTCGCTGCGCCCCCTGAAAAAACCACCGATGAAGACATCAATGGCATTGATATTCTCGATATCGAAACCGCCAGAGATGCTCTGTGGACTAAAAAGATTTTCGCCCGTACCGGTATGGGTTGCACTGGCCCCGTCATTATGGTGGCCCGTGAAGACCTTGAAGCCGCGTCCGGGGTATTAAAAGAATCAGGATTTATTGCCTGAGGGCAGGGGCTTTGCCCCGCCCGATGACGATCTTTTAGGAGAAGAAAATGAAACTGGAAGTTGGAAACATACATGTCAGGGAGCTGGCCTTTGGTCAGGGCACTTCCCTGGCTGCAGGCAAGGTCCAGATCGACCGGGAAGAGCTGACTGGTTTTATCCGTGAACTGGATCACCGCATCAGCGAAGTCAGGCTGGATATCGCCCTGCCAGGCGACAAGACCCGCATCATGCCCGTTAAGGACGTGATTGAGCCACGGGTTAAGGTAGAAGGCGCTGGCACCATGTTCCCCGGCCGTAATCCGGGTGATGAAGCTATGGTGGGTGAAGGCCGCACCCATGTTCTGAAGGGCATGGCTGTTGTGACTACCGGTAAGGTAGTGGGCTTTCAGGAAGGCATCATCGACATGAGCGGTCCTGGCGCTGAGTACACACCGTTCTCCAAAACCCGGAACCTGGTCATCACCTGTGAAGTAGATGAAAGCTGCAACCAGTATGACCATGAGGCGATCCTGCGCCGTGTTGGTATCGAAACCGCTAACCACATTGGTCAGCTGGCTAAAGATGCACTGGCTGACGAAGGTCGTATTTACGAAACCAAACCACTGCTGGAACAGGCTCAGGAATTTCCCGGCCTGCCAAAAGTTGGCTACATCTATATGCTCCAGAGTCAGGGTCTGTTGCACGACACCTACCTGTACGGTGTGGACGTGAAAAACATTCTGCCCACCCTGCTGTACCCGACTGAAGTGATGGATGGTGCCATCATGAGCGGAAACTGTGTTTCTGCCTGTGACAAGAACCCAAGCATCGTGCATCAGAACAGCCCGATTATCCATGAGCTGTACGAGCATCATGGCACCCGGTACAACTTTATGGGCGTGATCGTCACTAACGAAAACGTCACTCTGGCTGACAAAGAGCGCTCTTCCAACTACGTCGCCAAGCTGGCCGTACAGATGGGACTGGACGCTGTAATTGTTAGTGAAGAAGGTTTTGGTAACCCGGATGCCGACCTGGTGATGAACTGCAACAAGCTGGAAGGCGCAGGTATCAAGACGGTTCTTCTGACTGATGAATACGCTGGCCAGAAAGGTGAGTCCCAGTCACTGGCGGACTCCACGCCAAAAGGTGACGCCGTTGTCACCAACGGTAACGCTAACCACGTTGTTACCCTGCCAGCGATGGAAAAAGTGATTGGTCACGATCATTACGCTGACTGGCTGGCAGGCGGTACTGAAGGCAGTCTGGCAAAAGACGGCTCCATTACCACTGAAATTCAGGCGATCACTGGCGCTACTAACGAGCTCGGCTATCACAACCTGACAGCCATGGCTGGCTGATACCTGCGGTTATGTGAACACATAAACGACGAAAAGATTTTATAAAACGAGAACAGATCATGACTATCAAGATTGTTCATTACATTAACCAGTTCTTCGGACAGAAGGGCGGCGAAGAAGCTGCCAATCATCCGATTGAGCTGGTAGCCGGTCCTGTCGGGCCCGGTACCGCACTGAGTGCTGCCCTGAAGGGAAAGGCGGAGATTGTTAACACCATCATCTGTGGTGACTCCTACTTCAACGAGAACGAAGGGGTTGCCTGCATGGGCATCCGTGAAATTCTTGAGGACATCCAGCCCGACCTGCTGGTTGCGGGCCCTGCGTTCAACGCTGGCCGTTATGGCATGGCCTGCGGCAGAGTGGGTGAAGTAGCTGAGGAGCTGGGTATTCCAACTATTTCAGGCATGTACCCTGAAAACCCGGGCTACGAGCTGTATCGCAACTTCTCTTACATGGTTGAAACCAGCAACAGTGCGGCCGGTATGCGTAAAGCGATGCCAGCTATGGCTAAGCTGATCACTGCTTTTATTGAGAAAGAAGGCCAGCTGGGCAGCCCTGAAGAAGAAGGTTACATGCCTCGTGGTCTGCGGGTGAACTTCTTTGCTGAAGAGCGTGGTGCGAAGCGTGCGGTGAACATGCTGATCGCCAAGCTGGAAGGCAGCGAGTTCAAGACTGAGTACCCGATGCCTGTGTTTGACCGGGTTGAGCCTCAGCCTGCGGTGACCTCAATGAGCACTGCTACCATTGCCCTGGTGACTTCTGGCGGCGTAGTTCCCAAGACCAACCCTGACCATATTGAGTCTTCCAGTGCGTCCAAGTACGGTGAGTACAGCATTGAAGGGCTGGAGTGCCTGTGTGAAGCCTCACACGAAACCGCCCACGGTGGTTACGACCCGGTGGCCTGTAATCAGAGCCCTGACCGTGTTCTGCCGGTAGACGTGCTGCGTGACATGGAGCGTGAAGGTCGCATCGGCAAACTGCACGACAAGTTCTACAGTACGGTTGGTAATGGTACATCGGTTGCCAACTCCAAGGCTTATGGTGCCGAGATTGCCATGCATCTGCAAAAGGCCGGGGTAACCGCCGCCATCCTCACCTCCACCTGAGGAACCTGTACGCGTTGCGGTGCAACGCTCGTTAAAGAAATCGAAAAGGTTATGCCTGTCGTACACATTGCTACTGTTGTGCCTATCTCCAAGACGGTAGGTGCTAACCGGATTGTTCCTGCGGTAGCGATTCCTCACCCTCTGGGTGATCCAAAGCTGGAAGCGGATGCAGAGAAGCAGCTGAGAAGAGATCTGGTAGAGAAGGCTCTGACTGCCCTGTCTACTGAGATTGAAGACCAGACAGTCTTCTGATTTATGTAGGAAAATGCTGTCGTTTACCCGTTCTGGCTGAAGGCGAGGGCGGGTAAACTGGCAGTAGTCGCAGGTTGCAGCCTGAAGAATCCATAAGAAAAAGGACATAACAGGAAACATGCTTTTATACAGCCTCGACCTTATCGGAACCGCCGCCTTTGCCTTAACCGGACTGTTGATTGCCTGCCAAAATAAAATGGATTTTTCCCGGGCCTGCGTTCTGGCTTTTGCTACCGCAGTAGGGGGAGGCACATTACGTGACCTGTTGCTTAGTTTTAATCTTAACAGTGTGTTCTGGATAGACGACTCTGCTTATCTGGTAGTGATTCTTCTGTGTGTGTCAGTTGGTCAGATGCTGACGAAGCTCAGAAGAGGTTCAGGGATGGCTCTGCAACTGATGGATGCAGTGGGTTTTGCTGCGCTGGTGACTGTTGGTTCTGCCATTGCGTCTCAGGCGACCGGTTCTCCTATCGTTACTGGGTTGATGGGCATTGTGAATGCTTCTGGAAGTGTTGCTATGAGGAATCTGTTGACAGGCGCTTCGTTCAGGACGCTGATTAAAACCTGCTATATTGCGGTGGCCTGCCTGGGAGGGCTGGTTTTCGTTAGTGGTCAGTGGTTGTCTTTACCGGCTCACCTTGTGATAGCGTTAACCTTTATTGCAACGCTGACTCTGCGAGTGGTGGTTATGTGTGGGTCAAAAAGACAGAGCCTTGCCTGACAAGGAAAACCCACTCAGTGCGAACGGTATGGGTATTAGCGCCTGGTTCACCACCCAACCTGATATCTGCTAATTGTCAGATAAGCAAATATCAGGAAGCTGCATTATGCCTCTCATGAAATTTCCGGGTTAGGCGACAATGGTCTCTTTCAGACCAGAGGTCATTGTTTTTCCTGGCTGACAATTTAAAATTTCAGAAATGCTATAACCTTGCTGACTGATACCCAGTCGTTTAGCGGGTGTCTCACCGTACTTATCGGTTAAAACAAAGTTGTGATAGGTTCGCAGTATCTCAATCAGCTTGATCACCACAGAAGGTTTATAAGCACCGTATAACTTCCACATACCGGGCGGCTCCGCATTGTTTTGAATCGGCACCATGGAAATACGGTTTTTCAGGCGTTCATAGAACTGGCTGGCACCAAATAAAGAAGCGTGCAGATAATAATTCGCCAGCTCTTTCTCCGGTAACTGACTCTGGTGAGTGATATGGCACACAGCTTTGTCCGGTTCACCCATATGTGGGCTTGGATGAAACAGCCAGCTGTCCCCCCAATGTCCGATGACTGGCATCTCTTTCATTCGCTCGAGAATAATCAGCTGCTCAATGGCACGTTTATCCAGATGAGGGTGACACTCCTGAACGGCCCGAAAATGATTGTTCGCTTCCCGTATTTTCTGTCGCTTGCTGGCGATGGACAGCTCATTCCCGATACGGATATAGAAAGCTTCAGCCTGGCCTGACCGAATACGGTCGGCATAAAGGCTGATGCAGGCTTCCCGTAAACCGCTGTCGTATGCCAGGTAGAAAATATGTTTGCCGGCATCGGGCAACAACTGTTTCAGGCGTGCAAAATGACCATAAAGTGTGTAATCAAAACGCACCTGAACGCCTTCTGATGGAGGACTGGTATTATTATTCAGCACACCAGCCACTGCAAAGTCCTGCCGAATGCTCATTTCCCGGTATTTCTGTTCGATGTCCTCTAATAGATTATTACTTTGTATTGCAGGGCTTTTCACGTCAGTGGCCCGATAATCAGAACGAACAAGAAAGTGCGCATGGGGACGAAAGGCCAGAGGCTGACTGCCCGGGTAATCATTCAACTGCTGCTCAATGGCCTCAAGACTGTACTCCATATTGATATTGTCATGACAGGCAAGCACATAACCGGAATCAGTATCTACTGTGGTCACTGTCTGTATACAGGTGTTCTTACGGCTGCTCGCATGCTGCCAGTTCAGGTGTAAATTACGGGTATCGGTGGCCAGAAAGAAATCTTTTTTCGGTTGTCTGGCCAGTTTCAGCTCGTGCTTTGCTGAAAACCGACGGCAGTGATTGTAGATGTAGGTCAGCTTGTCATAAATTGTTTTGGGTTGAACGTTCTCGATTTCACAGATCCGGTTAAAAGGAATTCGGTTAACCAGTGACATAAAAATCCGTTCATTCAATTCAGGGCGGCGATGCCTGCGGGTCTGTTTTTTTTGCGAAAATATTTTACCGCAGCTCTTGCACTGATAGCGGGGTGAACCGGAAGCTGTTTTGCCAAATTTACGATAGGAGCCCTGATGCTGATGAACTACGCGCGCGTGATTTTCGCAGCTTTTCTCAGGGCATACCAGCGGTGGCTGACTGTCTACGGGAAACTGAAATCGTTGCAGTTCGCTATTGATGCTGGTGTTGGCTTTAAGAATAGAAATGCGGTCACAGGCTTTACAGAACAGGGCATGAGTGAGGGGCGTTTTTTGCAGATAGCGATATCGCCTGTTGCCATCCGGACCCTCGGGTGCGATACCAAAATTATTGCATTTCGGATTTTTGCAAAAATTGACCTGTATATCGCCTTCAGGGGCAGGGATGGCTAGTTTTCGTTCATCAGTCACAGCTTTCCACCTTGAAAAAAAGGGCTGAAAAGCCTCTTAATTTCATTTCTCATTACGATGACTTTTATGGTGTACATTAAATTACTAAATTGGATAATACGTACTTAGCGCATAAGTACCTGAGTTTGGGCAGGGGGGCAAAAAGAAAAATGAAGCAGCAGAGGTGTTTCCATGCCATGGCAGGCATGGAAACAAAAGCAGTTAGCATTTATAACTGTTATTTTCGGGCATTACTCTCAGAAGTTGTACTTCAGGGTGTAAATCATTGCATTCTGGTAGGTGGCACTGCCCAGCTTGTCGTTAGCATAGCGGTATTGCAGACCTGCGGTGATATTGTCAGTAGCGTTCCACCAGAGGGAAACGGCACCGTTAATGCCACTTTTCTTTGACTTTGACTTGTCGTTTTTGTCTGTCTGATACTTCTTGTCACGACCGAATTCATATTCGTTCCAGTTGGTTACACTGAAGCTCTGGTTGAAGGCATTAAAGTTGTATCCCAGTACCCAGCCCAGCATGTAGCCGTTGTTGCCTTCTTTAAAATATTTACTCTGAGCATTGTGTAGACCAATGAACGGCTTGAAAAAGAGATTGTCGTTAGCGTAGTTGTAACCAAAACCGATAACCCTGTTCTGCTCGTCAAAGTCGCCAGTGGACAGGTCGTAGATCTGCCCGTACAGGTTTAAGCCGGTATCTCCCAGAAAAACACGCATCGTACCCTTCATCGCAATACGAAGGCCATCGCCATCATCTTCATTATTTTTCTTATGGGGGTTTTCAAGGTCAATAAACCCGTAAACCTCACCCCAGTCAAAGCCTGCCCCACCTTCCAGCTCCAGGAAGGTGAACGATCTTTTAGGGGCCTGTGTCTTAGTGCGCTCCTGAGTGCCATCCGACCAGTTCAGGCGGTTAATGCTGACATTACCAAAACCATACTGGTATTCAGCACTGGCAGTGGTTGCGGTCATGGTTGTTGTTAATGCGGCGGCTGCTATAGCGGCTGTTCGTAGCAGTTTCATTGTGTTATTTACTCCTGATGGAAGCGTGCTTGCTAAATAGTTTTTTTTAGGAAAGTCCAGATAAAAGTCTGGGTTTAGTAATTCTTTGTAAACAAAATATTTGTGCGCATGATATAGAATGTGTAGCTATTATGTTTTTGCGCTATGTCAAAAAATGTACAATTAATAAGTCGTTTTCTGTTTTTTAATGTTTAACTCCTGTGCCTGATCGTTCTCATTTTTGGAAGTTATGACAAAAATTGATATTCAAACATCATCACTTACAGGCTATTCAAAGTTTGAATATCAATTACCCAGAATTCTTACAAAAAGCAGGTATATTAACTACCAGGTTTAATAGTCACTTTAAGTAATCATTAAATCTATTATTTAATTAGTCTGAGTCATCAGTCTGGATATTTAAATCTGCATTGAAACCATTTGTTCAAGCCGTTTCTGGTCAGCTGCAAAATTCCGAATACCTTCTGCCAGCTTTTCAGTGGCCATAGGGTTCTCATTCATTGCCCAGCGAAACTCTGATTCAGATATTCTGGTTTTTGGAATATCGGTTTGTGCGGTGCTGGAACTCAGAACCTGTTGCAAAGGTGCATCGCTCTGTTCAAGTTCTTTCAGAAGTGCAGGGCTTATGGTCAGGCAGTCACAACCCGACAAATGCCGTATTTCATCAATACTTCGGAAACTCGCTCCCATGACCACGGTTTTGTAATCATGAGCCTTGTAGTAATTAAAGATATTGTGGACAGATACCACGCCCGGATCATTCTCCGGAGCATAGTGTTCAACACCTTCATGCTTTTTGTACCAGTCCAGAATCCGGCCAACAAAAGGTGAAATCAGGTAAACACCTGCCTCGGCACAGGCGGCCGCCTGGGCAAAGTGAAACAACAGAGTCAGGTTGCAGCGAATACCTTGCTGTTCAAGAATTTCTGCAGCTTTTATCCCTTCCCAGGTAGAGGCTATCTTGATCAGTACCCGGCTGGTGTCGGCACCGATCTGTTCATAGAGGTTCAGCATTTCCAATGCCTTGTCCACGGTCTCCAGCGTATCAAAAGAGAGGCGGGCATCTACTTCGGTGGAGATAAAGCCTGGCACGACGTTCTGGATTTCCTTGCCGATACTGACGGTCAGATAATCACAGGCAGACGCAATTTGTTGCGTTTTATCTCCCGCCTGCTGACGACCATAGTCCAGTGATCTGTCAAACAGACTGGCATACTGGGGCAGTTGCGCGGCTTTCAGAATCAGGGACGGATTGGTGGTGGCATCAACCGGACGATACTGCTTGATGGCGTCAATATCACCGGTATCCGCAACCACTTTGGTCATGGCTTTCAGTTGTTCCAACTGATTCATACTATTTGCTCCAGAAAGGATTCGCCGCTGTCCAGTTCAGACAGCCCGAAGTATTGGGCGATGGTCTGCCCCATATCAGCAAAACTGGTTCGGTGACCTAATGAACCTGGCTTGATGCGTTTGCCGTACACCAAAACCGGCACATGTTCACGAGTATGGTCACTGCCTTCCCAGCTGGGGTCACAACCATGATCAGCCGTGATAAACAACAGGTCGTCATCCTCCATGGCGTCCATCAGTTCCGGCAGGCGCTGGTCAAAGTCCTCAAGCGCTTCCGCATAGCCTTTAATGTCGCGGCGATGGCCATAGGCTGAATCGAAGTCAACAAAATTGGTAAATACCAGGCTTTGTTCAGGTGCCTGTTTCATTTCTTTCAGAGTGACATCAAAAAGCGCTTCAATACCCGTCGCTTTGACTTTACGGGTAATCCCCTGGTGCGCAAAGATGTCAGCAATTTTGCCCACACTGATCACTTCACCACCACTTTCTGACAGTCGGTCCAGCAAGGTGGGGGCGGGTGGAACCACCGAATAGTCTCTGCGGTTGCCTGTACGCTGGAATGCGCCGGAACCTTCGCCAATAAAGGGGCGGGCAATAACACGACCAATGTTGTACGGGTCGAGCAGCTCCCGGGCTATCTGGCAGATTTCTAACAGTCGCTCCAGACCAAAGGTTTCTTCGTGACAGGCAATCTGGAATACACTGTCCGCCGATGTATAGACAATAGGCTTGCCAGTACGCATATGTTCTTCGCCCAGCTCATCCAGAATAACGGTTCCGGACGAATGGCAGTTGCCCAGCAGGCCGGGAAGCCCGGCTTTATCAATAAAAGCCTCCAGTAACTCTTCAGGGAATGATTCCGTTTTGTCACGAAAATAACCCCATTCAAACATCACTGGTACACCGGCCATTTCCCAGTGCCCGCTGGGGGTGTCTTTACCGTTAGACAGTTCAGCAGCACAGGCCCAGGCTCCTTTAGGGTTTTGGACAGGCCCCATCCCGGCCGGGTATTTACCAGTGCTGATACGGGCGGCTTCCGCCAGGCCCAGGGACAGCAGGTTGGGTAGATATAAGGCGCCCTGCCTGCCAGAACCAATCCTTTTATTAACAGAAGCACTGGCGATATGTCCGAAGGTGTCGGAACCGACATCACCAAATTTCTCAGCATCGGCGCTGGCACCAATGCCGAATGAGTCCATGACCAGTATCGTGGCTCGTTTCATAGTTAGCAGTTTCCCGAAGGGGTCAGTCGTGAACTGACCCACGCAATACATTCAAGACTTAGAATTTCAGACAGGCGTCGAGGGACATACGCATCATGGCGTGAAAGCCTTCCTGACGTTCTTGAGGCGACATGCTTTCACCGCTTCGAATGTGATCACTGACAGTACAGATGGCCAGGGAGCGAATACCGTTTTCAGCCGCCACGCCGTACAGGCCTGCCGCTTCCATTTCAACGCCAAGGATGCCGTGTTTTTCCATCACATCGAACAGGTCAGACTCAGGCGAGTAGAAAAGGTCGGCGGAAAAAAGATTGCCCACTTTAACAGGCAGGTTGTGCGCGCGGGCAGCTGCTACCGATTGTTCCAGCAGGTGGTAGTCGGCAATAGCGGCAAAGTCATGGTCTTTAAAACGGGTGCGGTTGACTTTAGAGTCAGTGCAGGCACCCATACCAATGACCACGTCACCTAACTTAACATCGGAGCTGATAGCGCCACAGCTGCCAATCCGGACAAGGTTTTTAACGTCGTATTTTGTTGCCAGCTCGTGGTAGTAAATGCTGGCGGAGGGAATGCCCATGCCGCTGCCCATAACCGAGACGCGCTGGCCTTTATAGAAACCGGTGAATCCCAGCATGTTGCGAACATTTGTCACTTCCTGAAAATCTTCCAGGTAGTTTTCAGCAATGTATTTGGCACGAAGCGGGTCACCCGGCATCAGAACCGTATCAGCAAAAGCATCCGCAGCAGCATTGATATGTGGAGTCATTATCTGAACCTCAAGTAAAAGGAATCAACCTAAAAGAACAAAGTGTTACAGCATTATGTCGCTTTTATTTCCTGAAATATTTTGACTTATATCAATTTTTTTTCAGCAAAAGCCTTGGGTAACCGGTTTTAAAAAGGGTTTACTTAGAGTGTTGATCAAGAATTTTAAAGTTAACAATTAACGTCAGATTCTTCTGTACCGAACAGCAGTCTGGTTTATAAAGGCCCTGTGTTCTGTGGTGATGAGGTGGTTTTATGGCCTCCTGCAAGAACATTGATCCAAAACAGAAAATGAAAGAATAACTGCTCTGTAACCATCAGTCTGGCTATACCTTTTGTGAATCAATACGTTAAGTGAATATTTTGTGCAGCATTGAAAGCTTGTTTACAACATAGCCATTCCTGTTGCGCTTGATTAAAGTCGGCGTTCTTTAATGTTTGGTTGTGAAATAAATATGGGAACTATCGAGCTGTTTGGAATGTCGCTAAGCCAGGTAGAAGTTCTTGGGCATGTGGCCTCTGTCATGGTGGCGATATCGCTGATGATGAAAAATATTGTCTGGCTGCGGGTGTTGAATTTTATTGGTTGTTCTTTATTTGCTGCCTATGGCCTTGCTATTGGTGCAATGCCTGTCGCCACCATGAATGCTTTTGTTGCCTGTATCAACATATTCTATTTGTCAAAAATGTATATGGCGCGAAAAACCTCTGCGTATGTCATGAGTTGAGATCGCATAAAGCAACACAAGGCAACAGAAGAAGCTGGCTTCTTATGTTGCCTTATCGGGTTAGTCGGAAGTTATTCAAAAAGGCTGACCCGAATTAATGTTCAGGCCAGCGATGGTGGCAGGTCAGGCTATACGCTTGTAGACAGTGGGGTTTTCTGCAGGTTTTGCGTCATCCAGTCTGATGGCATCCTTTAACATGGCTGCCGCTTCATTCCAGCTATTTTCATCACGGGCATTAATAACAGCAATAGGCTTATCAATGTCTGCCCGGTCCCCCAGACGACACATGTCGGTAATGCCGACTGAGTAATCCAGCTGGTCGGTTGGTAACTTACGGCCACCTCCCATCTGTACCACAGACAACCCTACCTGACGGGTGTCCATAGCCGTAACATAACCTCCACGCTCCGGATACAAGGGCTTAATAAAACGGGCTGTTGGCAGGTAGGCGTCGTATTTTTCAACAAAATCAGCCGGGCCTCCCTGTCCCGCCACCATGCGGCCAAAGACATCAGCCGCCTGACCGGAATCAAGCACCTGCATCAGTTTTTCACGAGCCTGGTTGTCATCGTCGGCCAGACCTCCACGAACCAGCAGCTCCGACGACTGCGCCATTGTGATTTCGTGCAGGCGGGGATTACGGTAGTCCCCCGTCAGGTACTGAACGGCTTCACGAACTTCAACGGCATTACCCGCACTGGAAGCAAGGCACTGGTTCATATCGGTCAGCAGTGCGGTGCATTTCACACCGGCACCGGTAGCTACTTTTACAATACTTTCAGCCAGTTCAACCGACTTTTCAAAGGTTGGCATAAAAGCACCACTGCCCACCTTAACGTCCATCACAAGAGCATCCAGGCCTTCAGCCAGTTTTTTGGCCAGAATGGAGGCGGTGATCAGATCAATAGAGTCAACGGTTGCAGTCACATCGCGGATAGCATAAATGCGTTTATCAGCCGGTGCCAGCTCACCGGTCTGGCCTGCAATGGCAACGCCTGCCTCTTTGACCACCTGGCGAAACTGAGTTTCCGTTATCTGAGTCATGTAGCCGGGAATACTGTCGAGTTTATCCAGTGTACCGCCGGTATGGCCCAGCCCACGTCCTGAAATCATCGGGATATAACCACCGCAGGCGGCAATCATAGGGCCAAGCATCAAACTGACAACGTCGCCTACACCACCGGTAGAGTGCTTATCAAGAACCGGCCCGCCCAGGTTGTCGTGACTCCAGTCCAGTACTTTGCCTGAATCACGCATGGCGCAGGTCAGTGCTACACGCTCTTCGATACTCATTTCCCGAAAGAAGGTGGCCATGGCAAAAGCGGCTACCTGTCCTTCTGACACGGTGTTGTCGGTCACTCCCAGGATAAACTCGCGAATCTCCTGCTGAGACAGGATTTCACCTTCACGCCTGCGGCGGATAACTTCTTGTGGCAAAAACATTTTAGTAGCCTCCTTTGTCTTCACTGGCCTCCTGAAGCTCCAGAGCTGTCAGCAGGCTACCCAGCAGGCTGCTGGCACCAAACCGGTAATGGTTGCGGTCAATCCAGTCGGCACCGAGAATATCAGCGGCAATGTTCAGATGCTCAGCAGCTTCTTCAGCGGTGCGAATGCCGCCAGCGGGTTTGAATCCGACATCTTTACGACCACTGTCTTTAATAACCTGTAACATGATGCGGGCAGATTCAGGCGTCGCGTTAACAGCCACTTTGCCGGTTGAGGTCTTGATAAAGTCGGCACCCGCTTCGATGGAGATTTCACTGGCACGACGAATCAGTTTAGCATCTTTCAGTTCGCCTGTTTCAATGATGACTTTCAGCATAACCTGGTCACCGCAGGCTTCTTTACAACGCCGAACTATTTCGTAGCCAATGTCTTCATTGCCCGCCATAAATGCACGGTAAGGGAATACCACGTCAACCTCATCGGCACCGTAGGCGATGGCAGCGCGGGTTTCTGCAACAGCTATCTCTGCATCATCTCCGCCAGCGGGGAAGTTAGTCACTGTAGCGATTGTGACACCTTCGATTTCCAGTTCTTTCAGGGTCTTTTTCGCAATCGGAATAAAACGCGGATAAACACACAGGGCGGCCGGTTGTCCTGCAGGCGTTTTCGCCTTGTGACACAGATCGATAATGACTTCAGGGGTGTCATTATCATTCAGGGAGGTCAGGTCGATCAGCTTCAGAGCTTGAAGGCTGGAGGCTTTGAGATCAGTCATGAACGTTTCCTTTTGATACGTTTGAGAAAAAAGACTGGTAGCGAACGAAAAAATTATTGCTGATTCAGATCTATCAAAGATAGCACCATGGCATTGCAGATTTAGAGGGCAAACGCATTAAACAATGATGGCGGCCAGATAGAGTTAATTTGTCTGATGCAGGTTTCTGGATTAACCCTTCTTAATTTGGTGGCCTGCCTGAATAACAGCCCGGCTTGTTATGGAATGATTAGGAAGGTTCGCTGGCTACACAGCTTTTTGACCATATCAAGAAGAACAAGAATGTGTCAATTACACCCCGTTAGTGATTTTTTAGCCATGGACGAACTTAATTATTAAATGCAATGGCACTGCTACTTATTTATTAAAAAACTGTCGTGTATTAAAAGAATATTCAGAGTTAATGCAACCGACATCAATTCCGACAAATTTTCAGCCTATTGCCTGATTAATAATCAGCCAGAACTATTCACCTAAGATGTTGATGGCTTTTCTTCCAAAAAATCATCTTCAATCCAGATCCTGACAGGACAAACCCACTTTTAAATGTCGCTCCAAAGCAGTGTTTTACTTTGGCATTCTGAATAATGACCAGTGAATATAACTTGCTGCCAGCTAAATTTTTTTTGAATGAAAAATACAAATAAAATTCAACACTCTATGTGAATGCCTGAAATGGTAATGAAGTTTTTCACAGGAAGAATAAAAATGACTCAAATCAATTCATTAGAGATTTTATTGTAACAAAATACACCACAACGTAATCCGGCTGCTGTTTAGCTGCTTTCTATTTCGATGCACCTTAAAACAAAATTTTTCATAACAACTAAAAGTCACCACGGAGCTTTAATGACAACACTAACCCAGAAAATGGATAGAAAATCTATCCCGGCACCCGCAATTATGGCCGGTGCCATTGCACTGGCCGTTGCTGCCTCTTTTATTGGCAACAAGGTAGTTAGCGGTCTCTGTGCCATGCTCGTTATCCTGAGCACGGCTTATTTCTTCTCTGAGGCTAAACAGGCCGTTAAGTGGAAAACCATTGGTGCCGCTTTACTGGTTCAGGTCTCTATTGGTGCCTTCGCACTCTATGTGCCTATTGGTCAGACTGTACTGGCCGGTATGTCAGCAGGCGTGCAGCAGGTACTGAGCTATGCCAACGACGGTATCAACTTTTTATTTGGTGACCTCGGTGGCTTTAAGCTCGGCTTTATTTTTGCCATTCACGTTTTGATGGTCATCGTCTTCTTTTCTGCCCTGATCGCAGTGCTTTATCACCTGGGTATTATGCAACTCATCATCCGTGTGATTGGCGGTGGTCTGCAGAAGTTCCTGGGAACCAGTCGTGCGGAATCATTCTCTGCAACCGCCAACATATTCGTAGGTCAGACGGAAGCACCTCTGGTAGTGCGTCCATTTATCGCCAAAATGACTCGCTCCGAACTGTTTGCCATTATGGCAGGCGGCCTGTCAACTATCGCAGGTGGTGTACTGGCGGGTTTTGCCAGTATGGGTATTTCCGTTGAATACCTGATCACTGCAAGCTTTATGGCGGCACCGGGTGGTCTGCTGATGGCTAAAATGCTGGTTCCTGAAACCGAGCCGGAAAAAATCAGCAATGAGGAAGCGGATGCAGACATTGATGAATCTGACAAACCGGCCAACGTTTTTGATGCAGCTGCGCAAGGTGCTGCCAATGGTGCCGGCCTGGCTGCCAATGTTGGTGCAATGCTGGTTGCTTTCATCTCTCTGATTGCTTTGCTGAACGGTATTCTGGGTGGCCTTGGTGGTCTGGTTGGTTTCGATGGCCTGACCCTGCAAACCATTCTGGGTTATCTGTTTTCACCGGTTGCCCTGGTAATGGGTGTGCCACTGTCAGAAGCGACCACCTTTGGTTCTCTGCTGGGCCAGAAACTGGTTATGAATGAGTTTGTCGCTTACGTAGATTTCACCAATGTTCGTGAAACCCTGTCAGCCCACAGTCAGGCAATTATTACTTTTGCCCTGTGCGGATTTGCCAACCTGAGTTCTATTGCGATTCTGCTCGGTGGTATTGGTGGTATGGCACCGAACCGTCGTAAGGAAATTGCTCAAATGGGTATGCGCGCCGTTCTGGCCGGTACCTTTGCCAACCTGATGAGTGCCAGTATCGCCGGCATTTTCATTGCTATTGCCTGATTTTCAGATGTTTAAAAAGCGGCTGCACACTTTTGCAGCCGCCTCCTCCAGTGACTCAGTACCTGGTCTCTTTTTCCAGAAATAAATAAATAGATAGACTGCACAGGAATGCTTTATGAAGCTTAAACCTCTTATTCTGGCTGTCGCCATTTCGACTCTGGTGGCGGGATGCAACAACGATGATGATGACAACGATACCAGTGTCGTTACTCCTGTTACTCCTGACCTGACATTGACCATTGCTCACCTTAACGACCACCACTCCAAGCTGGATGCCGAAAACAGCCCGATTAAACTGGCAGACAAAGATGTCAAGGTTGACATTGGTGGCTACCCCCGCGTAGTCACCGAGATTAACAGGATTAAGGCAGAAAAGGACAATGTCCTGAAACTGCATGCTGGTGACGCAATAACCGGCACCATGTACTACACCCTGTTCAAAGATGAAGAGCCACTGCCGGATGCGGTGATGATGAACCAGGTAGGCTATGACGCTTTTGTGCTAGGCAACCATGAGTTTGATGGCGGCAACCAACAACTGAGCAAGTTCCTTCGCGATCTGACCACCCATGGATGGAATCCTGCCATTTTGTCTGCAAACGTTGAAGTGCCGGCAGGTGACGTTCTGGAAAACACGTTCGAGCCTTACACGCTTTTTGATATTAAAGGTAAAAAAGTGGCCGTCATCGGTAACACTATTGCCAAAAAAACCATGCAGTCCTCCGCTCCGGACGAAGGCACTGTTATTCACGACGAAATCAAAACCACCCAGAAAGTCATTGACCAGCTGCAGGCTGAAGGTATTGACAAGATTATTGTCCTGAGCCACTACGGCTATGCCGCAGAAGTGGAAATGGCTAAAAAGCTGCGTGGGGTTGACGTGATTGTTGGTGGCGACAGTCACACACTGTTGGGCAACAAAGACAACTTCAGCAAATTTGGCTATGAGGTTGAAGGGGATTACCCAACCATCGTCAACAATGCCGACAATAACAAGGCCTGCGTCGTGCAAGCCTGGGAAAGCTCCCGCATTCTCGGTGAACTGGATGTTTCATTTGACCAGAAGGGCGATGTCATCAGCTGTTCCGGAGTACCACACCTGTTGCTGGGCGATAACTTTACACACAGGGTAGAAAAGGATGGAGAAGAGGTCGACGAGCCAGTTAGTGAAGCAGAGCGACAGGAAATTCTGAACTTTATCAAGCAACATCAGGAGCTTACTGTTGTCGCTAAACACCAGCCGACAGTGGAAAAGCTGAAAGAATACAAAGATAAACTCACTGAAAAGCAAACCACTCTACTGGGAACCGCTGCGGCCAAGCTCTGCAACGAACGCGTTCCCGGTTCTAATCATAGTTCTGGCGCCAGTGTCTGTGGTAAGGATGACCCGGAGCGTCAGTTTATGAATCAGCATGGCAGCATCATGGCACACATTGTGTCCAAAGCGTTTCATGAGCAATCAATACGGTCCGAGATCGCTATCCAGAACACTGGCGGTGTCCGTAAATCCATCGACAAAGGCGACTTTACTGTCGGCAATGCTTACGACGTCCTGCCGTTTGGTAACAAGCTGGTGAATATCACAATGACCGGTGAAGAAATCATTAACACCATGGAAGATTCTATTGATTTTTCCATTAATGAGTCTGATGGTGCATTCCCTTCTGCTTACAACCTGCGTTTTGATGTCGACATGAGGGCTGACAAAGGCAAACGCGTCAGTGAAGTGGAGGTGAAGACTGAAGACGACTGGAAACCGATTGATGTTGCCAGGACTTATGTGGTTGTCACCAATGACTACATCGCTTCCGGTAAAGACGGTTATTCAACCATGGGTAAAATCACTGAAAACCACCCGGAGCGTGTAGAAGACACCGGACTGCTTTATACCGCCTCCCTGATTAACTACTTCGAGAAAAAACAGGAGCAAACCAAGGCCATTGAAATGCCTCTGGCTAAAGACATGTCTGTTCAAAATTATAATCCTATTCCCAAGCCTTAAGCAGAAGTCATTGAGGCAATTGCCTTACCGCTAAGACAACCCGGCTAACTGCCGGGTTCTATGACCACCAGATTGATGCGCCCTCCTGTGAGTATTGGGCGCACGCACTCTTTATGTCTGAAAAAGTTGTGTCTGAAAAAGTGGTGTCTGAAAAAGTTGTGTCTGAAAAAACAAAAAAGTTTATCGAAAATAACGGATAGATAATGAAAACTATTACCTATAACAAAGGATTTGCACTAAGTGCGATGGCTGCCTCAGTGATGCTGGCCAGTTCGTCAGTCAACGCAGAGCTGATGATCAGCGAATATGTAGAAGGCTCTGGCTACAACAAAGCACTGGAACTGTACAACACCAGTCAGGAAAACAGTGTTGACCTGTCTGATTATCAGCTGGTCGTGTATCGCAATGGCGCAAAAGATAACGTCACTACATTCAGTGAAATGCAAGGGACACTTAAGCCCGGACATACCTATGTGATTGTTAATAAAAGGGCCAGTGGTGAGCTGAAAGACAAAGCAAGCCTGATAACAAATTCTCCGGCCCTGGGCTTTAATGGCGATGACCCGGTGGAGATACAACGCATTGCCACGGGTGAGCGCGTTGATATTCTGGGCGTACCGGGTGCATCAGAAAAAGATCTTGAAAACAAAACACTGGCCAGAAAGGCTGATGTGAAGAACGGTAGTCAGGAGCATGACCTGAATCAGTGGGAAATCATGTCAAAAAACAGCTTTAGTGGTTTGGGTTATACCCCGGATGGAGAGCATAAGCCTACCTCAGCCGGCGACAAACCAGAACCAGAGCCTCGTCCTGATTTTGGACAGTGCAACGATGAATCAATTACCCCTATTCATGAGGTTCAGGGCAAGGGGTTCAAATCACCCTTGGAGAATAAACTTGTTACCGTACAGGGTGTTGTCACCGCTGTTTATGATTCTACCTATTTCGTTCAGCAAACCACGCCCGCCAGCTCTGAATATGACGGTGCATCGCTGGCGATTCAGGTATACGACAGCAAAAACAAGCCAAAGGTTAATGATGTCGTCTATATCCGGGGCATAGTAAAAGAATACAAAAGCATGAATCAGAAGACGGATGGAACCATGACTCAGCTGACGGAAATCGGCAATGACTATGAAAAGTGTCGTGAGAGTAGCGGTATAAAGCCAACCTCTTTGTTATTCACTACAAATACCAATCTTGAATCTTATGAGGGCATGCAGGTTAGTCTGTCCAATAAAAACCTGTATATTTCTTCCAACAGGCTACTGAACCGGTACGGTAATCTGACTTTGGCGCTGGATGGTGTCAGACAGAAACCGAACAATTTGTACTTGCCCAGCAGTGAAGAGGCTGCTCAGCTACGCAAAGATAATGCCAGGAACAGTATCGTTCTGGATGATGGCAGCACGAAAAGTAACCCGGCCACTATTTCCTATTATCCGAACTTGTCTGATGACAATCCGCTGCGTGTTGGCACTCTTGTTAATGGGGGGCTGAAAGGCATTCTGCGTTATGCTTATGATAGCTACCAACTGATACCGGCAGCTGAAATCAGCATTGATAACAGTCAGTCGCTACGCCCGGAAAGCCCTGAGAAAAAAGCACCAGAGAATTTACGTATAGCCAGCTTTAACGTGCTGAACTATTTCAATGGCTTACGTAATGACGATGGCACGATTGACTGGAAAAGGAGTGACAAGGGTAAGGCCAGAGGCGCTAATAGTGCTGGTGAGTTTGCGACTCAGCGTTCCAAGATCATCAATGCTATTCATGAAATAGATGCCGACATTCTGGGACTGCTGGAAGTCGAGAACGACGGTTATGGCGAGTATAGTGCTATTCAGGATCTGGTTAACGGCCTCAATAAAGCCTTTGAGGATGACCCTGAGACACATTATGAGTTTGTCAGAACCAGCGACAAATATATTGGGCAGGATGTTATCAAGGTTGCAATGATCTACAACACTCATCGTGTAGAACCTGAGGGCGAACCAACTGTACTGAAGATATATCCCTTTGATGAGAAAACCAAAAAACATCGTCAACCCATTATTCAGACCTTCAAATACACCAATAGCAATGAACCTGTAACCGTTGCCATTAACCATTTCAAATCTAAAGGCTCCAGCTGTGATGCCATGAATGACCCGAAAGACGAATTCGGTCAGGGCAATTGCAACCGTATGCGTGTATCAGCTGCGGATACCCTGGGGCGCTTTCTGAAGGACAACTATGACAACCAGAACGTTGTTATTCTGGGAGACCTGAACGCCTACGCTCAGGAAGATCCGGTGAAAGTACTGACCGATGCCGAAGCGGAAAGTCATGAGATGATGACTCGTGATGATTCCGGGCAATACAAGCGCACCCCGACCACCTTCAAACTGGGTTACATCCCGGCTGTTGAAGCGAAACATCATAAAGCACCTATATCCTTCATCTACGATGGAGAAGTCGGGGCTCTGGATCATGCGCTTTACAGTCCGAGTCTGAAAAATAAAGTCGATAATGTCATTGAATGGAACATTAATGGCTATGAAATGCCCGGGCACGACTACAACACAGAGTACAAAAACGCTGAGAATCAACAGGACGAGACCTGGTACCAACGACTGGTAAATTCTGATTCACCTTACCGTTCATCAGACCATGACCCTGTGATCGTTGATCTTGCTCTGAATAATATTGAAGAAGAAGAGGAGGAGGAAGAAGTTAAATCATCAGACCTTAAGCCTGCGATTATTAAGCCTGCTCTGAATAATATTGAAGAGGAAGACGATGAATCAGGCAGTATGGGAATACCGATGTTACTGCTTGGTGCTCTGACCTTGCTTGGTCGCCGACGTAAGCCACGGGCATAAACGTCGACGTTCATCTGGCATGACGGAATCCATACCCTGAAGTCCGTCATGCTTTCCTGCCCAATAAGTTCCGGCCCTGCCTCAAATATTTCTGTCCCCATTGGGCTGCGATTAAGGCCAGCCCACCCAAAGCACCGTACAAATGTGAGGCAACAGATACCGGCCTGCCATAGTCAATGTTGGCCAGGTGACTGATGTGTACACCTTGCTGTTCCAGTACTATTTTGCTGGTTACCAGCAGAACCACCCCCAGTTTAAAGAACGAAGAGAACTCATCCTGAAGTGCAATGGCAAGAATGAGCAACCCATGCAGCACACCGGAAAAGCCCGCATAACCCTGGAGGGAAGGATCAAGAAACCAAAGGCAGGCACTGACCCAGCCACAAAGGAACAGAATCGCACTGGCACCTGCTTTGCTAAGCAAAAAAGATCGATTGATCAAACCAATCAGCATCAGCCCCGCAAGATTGCTCAACAGATGATTGAGATTAAAATGAGTAAAATGAGCGGTAATAAGCCGCCACCATTCGCCTTGTTCAATCAGC
Source organism: Endozoicomonas gorgoniicola (assembly GCF_025562715.2). Classification (NCBI taxonomy): domain Bacteria; kingdom Pseudomonadati; phylum Pseudomonadota; class Gammaproteobacteria; order Oceanospirillales; family Endozoicomonadaceae; genus Endozoicomonas; species Endozoicomonas gorgoniicola. The sequence goes on along the minus strand of NZ_JAPFCC010000001.1, from coordinate 2,387,997 downwards.
AGGCGCTGATATTTTCCCAGCTCGATAAATATTTCGTTCACTGTCGACAGATTTCTGTAAAAGCAAAATAGTACGATAGTTTTTATAAGTCTCAAATAGTCTTTGCACCATCATGCCTCCTGCTCAACATCGCTCTCAGGTCAGCTAATCCCGCAGCTTTAATACGACTTCAGGCGTATGTTCTGCGGGATTAGCTGCCTCTGGACAAGCAGGGGGAGTCTGGGTGCTGAATAGTTATTAAACAGCACCAATACGAACATGACGACAAATAACCAAAGCAAAACCCGCTATTGCGAAATCTTGGCCATCAATAGCGAAATCCAACCCAATCCTTGCAAGCGACTCTACTTATAGTTATGCGATACTTTTTCTATGTAATATCAAATGGTCTTTTGCGCATTACATAATCAATACAAAGACAATCAACAACACTTCGATGTCGAAGAGTAAACCGTCAACTTGGGTCCACTCCCTGCTTACGGATAAGTAGACATAACAACATCAAGAAATTCACTTGAGTTACCCGTTGTACAGGGGAATTTATTAATGATAACCAGTCCTTTCAGTTTCTTTTCTTTGCTGATGATTTTTATCACAGCTGTTCTTTTTTGTGAGAAAAGGCTCCAGTGGCGCCTGTTTAAAATTATTCCGGCTCTGACTTTTATTTATTTTGGAGGCATGATTGGCGCCTCTCTGCATATCTGGGAACTAACCCCTGAAATGCGCTTATTTATTGGTAAGCTGAAATACTACCTGCTGCCAATGATGCTGTTCCTGCTGCTACTGAAAAACGACATTCGTGATGTCTTCAAGCTCGGGCCACGTCTGATGGGCTCTTTCCTGGCCGTAACAGCCAGTATCGTTGCCGGTTTCATCATTGTTTACACCGCATTCAAGTCTCATTTCGAAGTCGACGCCTGGCAGACACTGTCCATCCTTTCATCGTCCTGGATTGGTGGCTCCACCAATATGGCGGCTACCCAGCAGGGTCTGAACGTTGCTGACGGTTCCCAAGCGCTGACCTATGCGTTCCTGATGGATAACATCTGTGCTTCCATCTGGCTGGTGTTGATGATTTCCTTCGCACCAATGCGTGAGAAGTTCAATAAATTCTCCGGCGCGAACAGTGCTGACGTTGACAAGATCATCGATCACATCAACATCACTGCCGCCAAGAATGAAGACAAGCGCGAATACGAGTTCATGGACTTCATGATCACTATCGGTCTGGGTCTGGCTGTAGCTGGTGCGGTAATGGTTCTGGGCAAGCAGTACGTCAACCCTGGCAACCTGACCGACGAGAACTTCCTGTCCGGCCTGCGTGGCTTCTTTAGCGGCAGCGGCTGGGTTGTGGTTCTGGCTACTATCGCTGGCATCATTGGTAGCATGACACCACTGAAGTCTGTAAAAGGCCCTGACCATGTGGGTAGCGTACTGCTGTATGTTGTTGTTGGTCTGATCTCAACATCGACTGACTTCTCCACCATCGACTTCGGCGATACCGTCTTCTATATTCTGGCCGGCTTCCTGATTCTGCTGTTCCACCTGATGGTTCTGCTGATCATGGCAAAAGTCTTCAAGCTCGACCTCTACATCTGCGGCATTGCTTCCCAGGCCAATATTGGTGGTTCTGTTTCTGCACCAATCCTTGCGGGCACCTATAACAAGGCCCTGGTTCCTGCAGGCCTGATGATGGGCATCTTTGGTTCAGCCATTGGTACTGTCAGCGCACTGATGCTGGCTAAAGTTCTGATGACCCTCTGACCGATCTGAATCAATAAACTAAAAGGCCCGACTCAAAATCGGGTCTTTTTTTTACCTCAAATTCCGAAGAACCCTCTATATTTCTGATGCGGCACTACTGCAACTGTTCAGGCCTGCTCATGAAGTATGTTACTGCTCTGTTTCTTTCTCTCATGTGTAGCTTCTCAGTCTACGGTAGGATCATCTCCGGAGTAGACCTCCCCTGAAAAAGTACTGATAGAAAATAAGACCCTGCTACTGCCTGCTACGAAAGGCTGTAAGAGTGAAGTTGATACTTTTGTTTTGTTTCATCCAACAACCAATACTTGTTGTAAACAGCAGAGCTTGCTTGTAAAACCACAGCGTGATCTATTATTTATTGTCTGTGGCAGGCAACTGAAAAGGTGCCTTCTTATCCTTCAGGAGAAAAATGACAGTGCTTAACTTTGTGAATGCAGATATGAGTTCATCCGTCCGGATGCCACTCCTGAATACCGGTACACCGGATAGTAAGCGACAGGAGATCCATAATTATTTTTGCCAGACCTTTGATCTTTATGACCGTCTTTTTGAGGTTCTTGGCAGTAATAATGATGCCTGGTATAAAAAAGCCATTTCACTGCGTCACCCCCTGATTTTTTACTACGGTCATACGGCCACCTTTTTTGTTAATAAACTCATCGCCGCCCGACTTATTGAAAGCCGGATTGATCCGGACATTGAAGCCATGATGGCAATTGGTGTCGACGAGATGTCCTGGGATGATCTGGATGATAACAATTATGACTGGCCTTCTGTTGAGGCATTGCAAGCCTACCGGCAGAAAGTACGCTCAATGGTCAGTGAGTTTATCAGAACAATGCCTCTGGAGATTCCGGTGCAATGGGACAGTTCCGCCTGGCTGATTCTTATGGGGATAGAACATGAGCGCATCCACCTGGAAACGTCATCGGTGCTTATCCGTCAATTGCCGCTTTCCTGCCTGAACAATAATGGACAGTGGCCGGTCTGCAGCGAAACAGGCACCCCTCCTGAGAACACGATGGTGGCGTTAGCCGGAGGCAGGGTAAAACTGGGCAAGTCTTACGACGATCCATTGTATGGCTGGGATAATGAGTACGGTTCACAGGAGATAGACGTAGCTCCTTTCAAAGCGAGTGAGTACCTTGTCAGCAATGGTGAATTTCTCGCTTTCTTAAACGCAGGCGGCTATGACACTGAACAGTGGTGGACAGATGAAGGCTGGGCATGGGCCACTTTTGCTGAAGCAAGGCACCCTGAATTCTGGGTAAGAAACGAAGGTCGCTGGAAGTACCGAACCCTGCTGGAAGAGATTGATATGCCATGGGACTGGCCGGTGGATGCAAACTGCCACGAAGCCCAGGCGTTTTGTCGCTGGAAATCGGAAAAGACTGGAAGGTCTATTCAGCTGCCTACCGAAAGCGAATGGTATTGTCTCAGGGAGCAGATAGATACCGACCTGCCTTACTGGGAGCAGGCCCCCGGTAATATCAATCTTGAATACTGGTCTTCTGCCTGCCCCGTTGACCGGTTCCGAACCGGAGAATTCTGCGACATTATTGGTAATGTCTGGCAGTGGACCCGCACCCCGATTGATGCTTACGAAGGTTTTCGTGTCCATCCTTATTACGATGACTTTTCTACCCCAACCTTTGACAGCAAACACAACCTGATCAAGGGTGGTTGCTGGATATCCACCGGCAATTATGGCATCAAAGACTCCCGTTATGCGTTCCGTCGCCACTTTTATCAACATGCCGGTTTTCGTTATGTGGAATCGACCGCTTCGGGTCAGGAAACCATTAACCCTTACGAAACGGATGCTCTGGTTTCCCAGTACCTTGAGTTTCATTTCGGTCAGGAATACTTCGGGGTCAGCAATTACCCGAAGAGTTGTGCAGATCTGTGCCGCAGCCTGATGGTGAACAACCTGATGGGGAGTGAGCCGATGACTCGTGCGCTTGACCTGGGCTGTTCGGTAGGGCGCAGTAGTTTTGAGCTGGCTCGCTGGTTTCAGCATGTTGATGGCATTGATTTCTCAGCACGGTTTATCTCAGCCGCTGCTGAGTTACAGAAAAACGGCAAAATCCGTTATTTCATGCCAACAGAAGGTGAACTGGGGGAGTTTAAGGTCGCCAGCCTGAAGGCGACGGGGCTGGACGACATAGACGTTAACCGGATTCTATTTACCCAGGGCGATGCCTGTAACCTTAAGCCGAAGTACTGCGATTATGACCTCGTGTTTGCAGGTAACCTGATTGACCGGCTGTCTGATCCGCAACAGTTTTTGGGTACTATTCACCAACGCATCCGCCCCGGAGGGCTTCTGGTGCTTACCTCTCCCTATACCTGGCTGGAAGACTATACCCACAAAGAGCAGTGGCTGGGCGGTATTCGTGAAAATGGTGAAGCGCTGGATACTTATACTGGCCTGAAACGGGTTTTAGGCCAGTATTTCGATGAAGTGCAGCCACCGGCGGATATTCCTTTTGTCATACGGGAAACTGCCAGAAAGTATCAGCACACGGTTGCTCAGTGTACTGTCTGGCGTTGTCGGTAGAGGCTGCTTTTCGTTGTCCGCTTTTCGCTGTCCGATTTCCGTAGCCCGTAGCCCGTAGCCCGAAGTGGAAAGCGGGTTGCGGAAGACGAAAAGCGAAAAGCGAAACGCTCCCGCTGAATTATCGTAGCGGCTGGCCGATTCCTTTCAGTAGGATCTACCAGAGGGGAGACATTATGAGCAAAGACGCGAACAGAGCCGTTCTCACAATGACCGAATCCACCCAGGGCGAGTATCTGATCCGGGTCACTCAGGGAGGGAGTGTCATTTTTGGTGATGTTATTCTGCGTTTGCCAACCGGTCTCAGCACCGGCCTGCAGACTGAACTGGCTTCTTCACTGGCTAATGCTGTTTTACGCCATATCAGCAATGCCGACAAAACCGCGATGGAGGAAGTGCAGCAACTCTTTTACGACTGGGGTTGCTTTGATGTTATTGATGAAGACTGTCTGTAACACCGATTCTGTCAGTGGCCCCGGCGGTCACTGACGCTTAACCTTAACCTTCTCTTTTCATATCGTTTACACTCTTACTCTGAACAAAACCAATAACATCCAATTCTTTTGGGAAGGTGTCCTATGTCCCGGTCTGATGACATCGTAATTGTTAATTGTGCCAGAACGCCCATGGGCAGTTTTCAGGGTTCCCTGTCAGGACTGTCTGCCACAGAGCTTGGGCTTGAAGCCGTAAGTGCCAGCCTGGAACGCAGTGGGGTAGATGGTCACAGTGTTTCCGAACTGATTATGGGCTGTGTCCTGCCTGCCGGGGTGGGGCAGGCTCCCGCCCGGCAGGTGTGTCGGGGAGCCGGGTTGCCGGACTCAGTTACCTGCACAACCGTGAATAAGGTTTGTGGTTCAGGTATGAAGGCGGTGATGATGGGGTGTGCGCAGCTTCTTACGGGAGAGTCTGACGTGGTGGTGGCCGGAGGCATGGAAAGCATGTCGGGCGCCCCCTATCTGCTGAAAAAAGCCCGGCAGGGGTTGAGAATTGGACACGCCGACCTTCAGGACTCAATGTTTGTCGACGGACTTGAAGACGCCTATGGCGGGCAGTTAATGGGCGTATTTGCTGAACAGACGGCGGTTCGCTTCAAGGTAAGCCGCGAAGCCATGGATGATTTTGCCATTGAATCACTGGAAAGGGCGCAGCAAGCCATAGCCAGTGACTGGTTTGTGAATGAGATTGTGCCGGTTGATGCAGGAAAAACCGGGCTGGTGGAAGTTGATGAACAACCCGGTAAAGCCAGGGTTGATAAAATCCGGACGCTCCGGCCTGCCTTTGCGAAAGACGGATCAGTCACCGCTGCAAACGCCAGCTCTATCTCAGATGGTGCTGCCGCCATGGTACTGATGCGAGAATCAGAAGCACTGGCTCAGGGGCTTCAGCCGTTGGCAAGAATTCATGGCTTTACCAGCCATGCCCGTGTACCTGCCGAGTTCACCATTGCCCCTGTAACCGCTATTGAGCAATTGCTTGGCAAGGTTGGCTGGTCAGCCAGTGAAGTGGATCTGTTTGAAATTAATGAAGCCTTTGCCGTGGTTACCCTGGTCGCCATGCAGGAACTGGGCCTGCCCCATAGTAAGGTTAATGTCTTTGGTGGAGCCTGTGCGCTTGGTCATCCACTGGGAGCCAGTGGCGCACGTATTATGGTTACCCTGATCAATGCCCTGCGGCAACGGGGTGGCAAACGCGGGGTTGCTTCACTCTGTATTGGCGGGGGAGAAGCGACTGCTATTGCACTGGAGTTGATTCATTCTCCGTAATAAGCATAATCGGTGCCTCGTTTGAGTTTAATGAGAGAGATGTTGTCATGGCAGTTGCCAGTGCAAGACACATTCTGGTAAACACCAGGGAAGAGGCTGAAAAGCTGAAGAAACAACTGGAAAAGGGTGCTGACTTTGCCCGGCTGGCCAAAAAGCACTCTGCCTGTCCGTCTGGTAAGAAGGGGGGTGACCTGGGTGAGTTTCGCCGTGGGCAGATGGTGAAGGCGTTTAACGATGTTGTGTTCAAAAAAGAAGTGCTGAAAATTCATGGACCAGTGAAAACCAGTTTTGGTTTTCACCTGATCCAGACGATTTACAGAAACTGATTCTGATTTATACGGCAGGAGCCTCACAGGCTTCGGATCGCTCAGGAGATAGCTCAGGAGATAGCTCAGGAGATAGCTCAGGAGATGACTCAGGAGTCTGAGAGCCCAGAGAAACCAGCCGTAGTTGACCAACATGAGTGCGTTGTTTCTTCTGGCGCACTTTTTCTGAGCGCATAAACAACGTGATTTCAGCGTTGACCGCTTCTTTCAGTTTTACTTTGCCCACTGGTTTGCCGTTCAGGTCGATGCGGCTGCGTCCGGGTTTGATGGACATCAGGTAACGTTCCTGAGACGTAAACAGTTTTAATGCACTTTTAATGATGGGCAGTGGGAATTCGCCAGTCTGTTTCATTTCATTATGAATGCCGACTTTCAACGGCCTGGGTGAGGACACCCGAAAAGCTTCCGGCCAACGCTCACGAACCATTCTCAATGCTTCTGATTTTGATACTTCCCCGGTTTGCCCGGCGTCTGTTGATGTAGGGTGTTCTTCCATGTTGTTCTGTTTGCTGTCAGGTTGCTCCACAGTGGTATTCTCTGTCTCTGGCAGGGATTCATTCCGGTTTTCAGTTGTGCATTCGTACTGCATTGTCTGTTTCTGTTTGACGTTGATGTAAACGCTTTTTATACCAGCCCGCCTTTAAACAGTGACCATGAGCCATTAATGTTCAAAGGTAGAATGAGTATCAGTGTATATCGATGGCACAGGATTTCAGATCCTGCAGTGATGTTACTTCCAAGGCCTGTTTATGGGTTGACTTCAGATAAACCGGCGGTGCCAGCCCTGCATCAAAAGCCTGCTTCCAGCGCATGGCACATAAACACCAGCGATCACCTTCCTGAAGTCCGGGAAAATCAAACTCTGGTTTTGGTGTAATCAGGTCGTTGCCCTGAAGCAGGGAGTATTCCAGAAACTCTCTGGTCATGCGGGCGCAGACAACGTGTAATCCCGGATCGTTACTGTCAGCATGACAAAAACCGTCACGAAACACACCAGTGGCTGGATTGAAGCAGCACGGTTGCAACGGTTCCCCAAATACATTTTTCTGCTGGCTGGTTTGAGCTTTCATGACCGACTCCCCTTGGTAACGGCAACACTATAGCCTGCCAGTCAAAGAAACAGAATGTTTCAGGACAGTTTTCTGAACGCTTTATGATGTTTTTGTAAAATCAGGGCGCTGTTGCTATGGCTTTGAGCATTAAAAAGACAGTTGTCCTATAACTTCAGGTCTGCTGTTACTGACGGTCAACCGGCTGGTTCGTTACTGACTCGTTATTGAGTTGCTGGATGAATTGATGCTGGATGAATTGATGCTGGATGAATTGTTGCTGGATGAATTGTTGCATAAATTGATACCAGACTTGTTGCCGGGTTGGATGCTGGTTTGCTGTCGTGCCTGTTTCAGTGACATGTTCAGCGCCTTTTTCCTTGGCAGAACTCTGTAAATACTGCGCAGATACTCAGACTTAATATTGTTTTTGCCGGTTCTGATACCAAGGTGTTTCAGATAGGCTTCCATATGACTGTCTGAAGGAATTTCCATAGAGTTCACTTGTTATTGTTTTGGTTATTGCCGAATTCAATCCCGTTGAACCATATAGTTGTAAGCAGAGTTTGTGCCAGTTTTATTGTTGTCGCTTACTATGGCACAAAATTACGCAACAGCTGCTTTATACGACAGGGTATTCCGGGAGTTGTTTCCGTCCAGATGTCACTAATAGTGACTGCAGGTAACATAGCCGTCTATGGGCCTGGCAGCCGGACAGCGGCATCCTGATCCGGTAAAAACATCACGGGTGTCAGCACCCGGTTGGGTTTGATGGTTTCGACGGCGTGTAAGCTTTCCAGCTGGTTGATATCCCTGAAATAGCCTTGTTTAAGGTGGCTGATATCATGAGCCTGCCAGTTGCTGTTGGCTTCAGTCACCTTACTCCCTCTTCGAATGCGGTCGGTACTGGTTAATACCGGAAGAAACAGGCTGATACTGGCATGAAGCAGCAGACTCTGGTTATCACGTTCCCGGCAGGTGACCTTCAGTGATTGCCGGCCAGGTGCCAGGGGTGTCACCAGCTTTATTTCAGGAGTGCCCGGACATAAAGGCAGCTTTATACGTTTCGGTGGTGCTTCTACGGTGACTTTGAAATATGAAGCTTCCAGAGAGTCAGCCAGCTCCTTCGCACGAGCATTTAAAAACGCTGTTGAGGCATAGACCACCTGTTTGGAAAAACTTTCCGATCTGCAGTTGCCTGCTATTAACAGTAACATCGACAAAATGAAGAAAAGCCGAAAAGAGTGGGTAACAAACGGCATGACCCTTTCCGCACATTGACCGGTAGATAGCCAACATATTAGCAGAGAATTGCCGTGTAAAAATTTGCGTACCCACCCCCACCAGGACGGTAGGGGAGGGTGTCAAAGGGACAGGGCTAGTTTACAGAAGCAGCAGGCACTGATCCTGTTACTTTTTTCATTACCCGTTCCCGCACCGTTTGCAACAGTACGTAAATAACCGGTACAACCAGCATTCCGAGGAAGGTCGCGGATACCATGCCGCCACAGGCCGCCCAGCCGATAGACTGCTGAGCTGCGTAACCAGCGCCGGTAGAGAACATCAGTGGGAACAGGCCGAAGACAAAGCTCAGGGCTGTCATCATCACCGCACGGAAACGCATCCGGGTGGCAGTGACGGCAGCGTCAACAATCCCGTAACCTTCTTCTTCCCGCAGTTTTTTAGCAAACTCCACAATCAGGATGGCATTACGCGCTGACATGCCCACCAGTAGCACCATGGCAATCTGCACATAAAGGTTCACGTCCGTCCCCATCAGGAAGACGATACCCAGTGTACCCAGCGCAGCGGTAGGCACCGACAGAATGATACACAGGGCGATCACCCAGGATTCATACTGTGCGACCAGCAGCAGGTAGGTAAACAGAATGGCGAGCGCGAAAGCGATCACCGCTGAGTTACCAGCAGCCAGCTCCTGTTTGGTCAGACCGGCCCATTCAATTTCATAACCCGCTGGCAGTGCCTCTGCGGCTTCTTCCACCGCCTTGATGGCGTCACCGGAGGAATAGCCCGGTGCCGGGTAGCCATTAATGTTAACTGCCTGGTTAAGATTGAACTGTTGCAGAACCTGGGGGCCAAACACGACGGTCGGTGTAACAATACTACTGATATTGATCAACTCACCATGCTGGTTGCGAACGGTCAGAACATTAAGGTCTTCAATATACTTCCGGGTTGTCTGTTCCGCCTGAACGAACACAAAGAAGTTACGACCGTTCATGTTGAACTTACCGGAATACGCTCCTGCAAACTGCGCCTGAATGGTATTGAATACCTGATCCATTTGCAGTCCCATCATCTTGATTTTCTCGCGGTCGATTTCAAGCTTGATGTTCGGGGTGTTGGCAGTAAACGTGGTGTACGCGCCTACCACCCGTGGGTCAGCGTTAATCTTTTCGATAAAGGCATAGGACGCTTCCGCCAGTTCCACCGGATCACGGGCCTGAGTGTCTTTGAACATCAGGTCAAAACCCGCCACCAGACCCAGCTCAGGAATAGCCGGAGGTGGGAATGCCATACCAAACACCTTATCTTCCGCATCCAGAATCCCCTGAGTTTGTCCCAGTACAGACCACAGACTCAAAGCCTCAATACCCTGACGTTTTTCGTATTCATCCAGGGTGATCAGCATCAAGCCAGCGTTAGGGCCGGTGGAGTTGGTGATCAGGTTAAAGCCTGCCACCGTTACCACGGATTTTATGCCTTCAATCCCGCGCATCTGGTCAGACAGGGTTTCCAGCGCACTGTCAGTACGGTGCAAAGCGGAACCGTCAGGCAGCATCACTACGGCGAACAGGGTGCCTTTGTCTTCATCGGGCAGAAAGCCGGTAGAGGTCTGGTTGCCCAGCAGCCAGATGCTGCCAAACAGGCTGAGAATCAGCGCCGCAGACATAAACAGACGACGGCCAAAGAAGTTGACCAGATGTCCGAAACCGTCACGGGTCTGGTTAACGCCTTTGTCGAATACCCGGTACAACCAGATTTTCTTGCTTTCGCCCTGCTTCATCAGCAGCATGCACAGAACTGGTGTCAGCACCAAAGCGACCACTGTTGACACAACCACCGCCGCAGAGATGGCGATACCAAACTGGCCGTAAAGAATTCCGGTCATGCCCGGCATAAACAGGGTTGGGCCAAACACTGACAGAAGTACCAGCATGGAGGCGATGATCGGGCCGGTCACTTCTTCCATGGACTTCAGAACCGCATCCCGGACGGACAGGCCCGGATCGTCTTCCCACAGTCGCTCGATGTTCTCGATAACGATGATGGCAGCGTCCACCACGATACCGATAGCCAGGATCAGGCCAAACATGGAGACAATGTTGATGGTCATGCCGGAGGCCAGCATGATGGCAAAGGTGGTGATCAGCGATACCGGAATACTGGCGATGGTAATCAGGGTAACGCGCCAGCTTTGGAGGAACAGCATCATGGACGTCCAGTTGGACAGTTCGATATCATCCATACGACCACTGTCGTCACGTACCGAAAAAGCCATCAACATCCCCGAGGACACTTTTTCCACCGTAACACCATAACGGCGTGCGCCTTCCGGCAGGTTGGATACGGTTTTATTGACCCGGTTCTGCACCAGCGTCACGGCCCGGTCAGCGTCCAGCCCGATTTCAAACTGGATTTCAAGGCCGTAGGAACCATCGTTGCCGATGTTGGACTTCATGTAAGTCATGCCTTCCACGCCGTTGACCTCTTTCTCGATCAAAGTGGCCACGGACTTCTGCATAACATCCGTCGAGCCACCATCCATGGTGACGTAAACCATAACGGTGGGAGGAGCCACGTTGGGGTACTGGCCGACCGGCAGCACTTTCAGGGCAATGGCACCAACGATGGTCATGAACAGGGCGACGACAATCGCAAAGTTCGGTCGGTTAATGAAAAAACGACTCATCCTTCACCACCATCTACCAGGTTTGCATTCACTTCCTGGCTCGGGTAGAGCTTGATGGTGCCACTGACGACCACCAGATCATCCTTCTGCAATCCGTTAACCAGTTCACTGGTTTCATATTTACCCAGTGACTGCACCCGTTTCTGCTCCAGAATGCCGTTGTTAGCAACATAGACATATTGCCCCTGACGGTCGCTCAGAACAGACGACTGAGGCACAGTGATATTGCCTTCACCATTGTTATTGCTGAGGGTGACTTTGCCGAAGTGTCCGTCCAGCAACTGTCCTTCATTGTTAAAACGGTAGCGAACTCTGAGGGTACTCTTGGTAGGATCAATGGCTCCGTCAATGGCAAACAGCTGACCGGACTGGCTGTAGTTGGCACTGTCAACGCTCAGGTGTGCTGACAGTGTATTAACGGCTTGCAGAAAACGGTCATTGCTGGGCAGTTCAACAATGGCATCAATTTTGTCGTCATTGATGATGTCGCACACATGCGAGCCTTCCGTCACATGTTGCCCTTCATCCAGATACAGGTTGATAACTTTACCGGCAGCTTTCGCCCGGATTCTGGTACGTTCCAGTGCCAGGGCGGCTCGTTGTTCATTGACTTCGGCTAGCTCTTTACTGGCTGTTGCCTTGATAAACTGGGTTTCCACCTGCTCAAACCGGGACTGGGACATGCCCCCGCTTTTGTGAAGTTTGCTGGCTCGTTTCAATTCGTTTTGCGCTTCGCGATAGTTGGCCTCTGCCAGTTTGAGGTTGGCTTCACTCTCCCTGTGGTTCAGCTGGTAATCACTGTCGTCCAGCTGAACGATCACATCCCCAATGCTGACGTTCTGTCCGTTGCGTACCATTTTTTCAACGATAGCCCCTGAGGTCTGCGAAATAAGCGTAATCCGCTGCGCAGCCGTTAGTGATGTGCTGTAGGTTTTTTGCTGGAAAACGGGGCGGTATTCCGCCTTGATCACAGAAACATCAGTTGTTGCGGCGCTTACCGCTGGCAGAGCGCATGCTGGCAGAGCGCACAGCAGCGCAACCATTCTTGCCTTAGACATAAACTTCCTTATGATATTTGTGTAAGCAAAGGTAAAACGATCGGAAATAATACAGGGCTTTTTTTACTAAATATTGACATGTATCTATTTGCTGCTGGAAAAACAGAGAGTTAGCAAAAAAAGTTGCATGTTCGCTGTCCGGACAGCATCAATGCTTTTTCAGACTCACTGTTATAACGGCCATCCGCACGACGGCATGGATGCCGGAGCTAGGGCAACGCAGGAGCAGTTGCCTGTAGGACAGTCTTAAGTCCGACAGGCTCCTTGACAGCCAGTGATAAATAGACCTCACTTACACCCAGTTCAAAAATTAGATCCAAGGCTCTGCCGAGTACATTTTCGTTGTTATGTTCCGGCTCTATACCCGGCCAAATGAGTTTATCCAGTGGCTTGTCGGCGCGTTTGGGCGATGAGGCTGCTCACGGCGGGGTGATTGTTTCTGGCTGATCCACTGTCATCATCGGAGGATAGTACCAGGCACTTAATTTGCTTTGTACGTTATCAATGCGAGGGTTCAGGCCATGATCAGAAGTTGGAGGCAAAGGAGGCAGCAAAGGAGTGACCTGGTCAGTGAAAGTAATACACTCCTTTTGACTAAATCCATCCTTTTTCAGAATACGACGTTATTAGAAGGTACCACTATCACAGCGCCGGATAGCAAAGGTGAACGTCGATTTTATGGTTATGCTTTCCTGCCAGACGACCAGGATATTCTTGATGTCTTCAGCAAAGGTTTTTACCCAAGACATCTTGAATGCTACCCCCGTGAGCTGACCGAAGTGTCGACATCCAGACGTATTCGTGGTGTTGCGACTATTCAGTCTTATATTTGTCACTACGCTGCCTATCAATACATCTATCAACGCATCACCTCGGGGAACGAGATATACCTGGTGGACCTCAGAGAAGTCGGAGGTATTGTCAAACGGGCGTCGACCCCCGCTTTTTGCTGTCACGGTTACAGGCAGGGTGACAGTGCGTTTCAACTTTTTCCTTTTACCAGGGAGTACCATCGACTGGAAACCCTGGCACCGGTTCCTGGTGAAGCTGTGATAGGGATGGTGACAAGCTTCAAAGTCCGTACTTACTTTGCTCCTCTGACCAAGCTTAAACTTCATATTAATCCGGGTTACAGGCAGGGAGTGGAAGGCGTCAGAGCCATTGCCGATTTATTTAATGGGGAAAGTGACTGGGTCATGGTATAGCCGCTGCCGATACAGGGAGCCAGTTAATAGAGCTTATATTTCCTCAGACATCAATTCTGTATTAGCGGTCATGCACTCAGTGCATGACCGCTTTTCTGTCCGGGGTTGTTTATGGGTTACATAAACAGGATCAGGTGCAGTGTCATACCAACGATGAAGGAACCCATCATCGGGATGGCGGTACGCTTGACCAGATCAAACGGTGATACTTTGGCGATACCGGAACAGGCGATGACGACCGCTGAAATAGGCGACATGGTTCGACCGACACAGGCCGCGAAGTTCATGGGCAGCAGCATATTAACCGCAGGAACGCCGAAGCTATTGGCAACATTTGGAGCCAGGGTGGCGAAGGACAGGAACGCAGCGTTACCGGAACCCATCATGATCGCAGAGATGGCAATCAGGACAGACATGAAGACAGCCATAAATCCAGCGCCGATCCCCAGGCCCTGGGCAGAAGCCAGCAGAGAGTCGATGGCACCAATCTGTTTCAGACCCATAGCGAATACTTCAGCACCGATAATCAGGCCGACGACAGGACCGAATACCGCGCCCATACCATTCAGAAACTTGTCAAAACCAGCCAGGGATTCTTTGATGTTGCGGGTGCGGATCAATTCAAAGATCATGCCCACAAAGACAGAGATCAGCATAGCTGCAACCAGTTTCATACTGATGGTGGTGACCAGCATTTTGGAGAATACCAGCAGCAGTACGAATGGAATCATCGGCAGCAGGGCATAAATACCCGGAGCCTTGGGCTTGTCTTCTGTTTCCTTGCTGTCGTCGTCTTTAGCACCCACATGTTCAGCGGCTACATGGCCTTCTTTAAGGTCGCAACGACGCTGCCAGAAGAAGTGCAGGGCGGCAGCAGTGATAGCCATAGGGATAGTGACCCAGGCCTGGTAGCCCAGGAAGTACTCGGTAATATCCATGCCGGACTGGCTGGCTGCAAAGTTGGCATTCACCTGCGTTACACCAATCTCAAAGGCGGCTGGAGACGCACACAGGGCAGCAGCGGAAGCACGGCTCAGGCCAATACTGCGCAGTACCGGGTACAGAGTAACCATCAGCAACAGTCCCAGGCCGGTTGCGGAAGTCACGAACATCTGCAATACGACAGTTACCAGGTAAACCACTGACAGTACAATATAAGGCGACTTGAAACGTCTGATTGGCTTAACCGCCAGATTGACCAGAGACTCGGATGCACCAATATGCGACATGTAGGTAGCGAAACCACCACAGGCCATAATGGTCAGACCCAGGCTCGCCATACGCATACTGAAGACGCCGTTCATCAGTTCGAACAGGTCAAAAGGCGCAAATCCGGTGGCTTTGTCTACAGGCAGGATATCGGTAATGCCGAGAAGATGCGCTGCACTCAGTAGCACCATACCAGCCACTGCCAGCGTTGCTGCCGCACTGAAGTTTTTGACAATGCCATAGACGACAAGCGCCACGACCGGTATGACAATAAGTATATCCATGCATTCTTTACCAGATCTGTACAAAATTCCGGCAAGACTATTTTTTGTTTAATGCTGTGTAATTGACACAGGTCAATTTTTCCAAATGTTTACTAAAGAATTTTTTTCACCATTGGTAAATGTGCAGGAAAATCTAGAAGTGTCCGGGTCGGGGTGCTGGTAAATGCTGATCAGGATGTGAAAATGCGCAGGGGCGGTTAATGGGTTAATTCTGCAGTGCTGACTGCTTGAGGAGATATGCGGGATTTGCCATCATAGGCACAAAATAAAAGCCATAGAGGCAATAACATGGTCAGGATGGGAAGTCTGTTGCTGATTTTGTCAGTTATTATACTGGCAGGTTGTGGGAGTCGTCCGGAAATTAAGAATCACAGCGGCTTTCTGAGCCGTTACCAGAAACTGGAATTATTGCCTTCTGGTGAAAAAGAGCAGTTTCTCGGTTTTACCGCCAGTGAGTCGAAACTGGCTGAATATGATCGCCTGATTGTCAATCCTGTAACCATTCATGTTTCTGATGAGATACTGCAGAAATGGCAGGTAAACCCCGAGCGTTATAAAAAACTGCAAAGCTACTTTACCAATCAGCTCAACTACCGGATGGGCAAGCACTATGAACTGACGGTCACTCCCGGTGAGCGCACCCTGCGCATGCGCGTGGCCATTACCGGCGCGGAAACCGACCTGAAACCACTAAAACCCTATCAGATCCTGCCCTGGGCGCTGGTGATTAATGGCGTGGGCGAGCTGGCGGGAGAACGGGATAAAATGTTGAACATCTATCAGGAAGGTGAGCTGGTTGACAGTGTCACCGGCAAGCAGGTTGCGGCTCTGGTGGGCGGTGTGCAGGCTGGCCCTATTGATATTGCTGATTTGCGCGCTATGTCTGCCGGCGAAATGAAACCGCTGGTGGATAACTGGATGGATGCTTTCTGTCGTAATTTTCCTAACTGTGAATAAATCGCTGTTCGCTGTCCGTAGCCCGAAGCCCGTAGCCCGTAGCCCGTAGTTGGCTTTTAAACAGCTGATAGGCAGAAGTGAAAACGCAAAGTTTGGCAAAGCGGACTACGGACCACGGACCACGGGCTACGGGCTGCCTCAAAGCCAGTCGGTCAACATAACCCCCACACTGAAACGGTTAGAGCTGACATTATAATCAATCAGACTTTCGCCATAGCCATTAAAGTACTGCACATACCCCCGGAAGCGATTGGTTAGCGGGAAGGACCAGTCGAGCTGGATGGCGCCTTTGTTGTCGGAGCGCAGATTATTGCGCACCATGGCGGTGATGTTATGCCGGTTAAACTTGTAGCCGAAGTAAAGCTCGCCGTTGCCCATGTATTTTTCGATGTCCGGGTTGTCGTCGCCTTCTGAGTTGGGGTTGTCGTCTTCTTTTTTATCTTCAGGAAAGCGATACCAGGGCTTGAAGCCCATATAGAACTGGTCTTTTTCCAGCACGAAACTCAGATAAGCCCGGTTCCAGCTTCTTGAGAGATAATTGCTGCGACCATTGGACTGATGACTGAAGCCAAAGCCCACGGCTTTTAATTCCATACCAAACAGCGCGTACTCAGTGGGAAATACCATAAACACTTCCGGTTCGTGATTGGTTTCCCGGAACGGCGCAGACTCTTTACTGTTATAGGCCTGCCACCAGGAGGTGTTGGTATAGGCGGCGTACAGTGTGCCATAGCCATTGAAAACCCCTTCCCAGACAGGGGCCTTGAGGCTTATCTGGAATTTAACCTCGGTATTGTCAATATTGGGAACCCGTTCGTTATAGGGTTCATAGGGCTTGGGATTGGTTGAGGAGACATAAGACACAGGCAGAATATAATTCGGCTTGTGCGGCGTGATCACGAACTGGTTGTTGGTGACAGATGCTTCACTGGCAAACCGGCTTTCCAGGGGGCTGGTGTCATCCGGAGGAGGTTGCTGGCCGGTAATCACCATATCAAACGACTCTTTTTGTAATGCCTCACACTGTGACCGGACTTCAGACAGCGTCATGCTGGCGTCACCTTTCATGGCAAACCTGAGCAGGCATTGCTCAAGGGATTCGCCGTAGCTGTTCAATGCAGACAATGACAGGGGAGGCAGTAAAAAATAGAACAGACGATGTTTGTTTTTTCTTGATCTCATTGCTACTGACCCATCGCAGCTATGGTTTGATGATGTTGTCGGGCTAGGCTCCTGAAACTCTACAGTCTTTTAGCAGAACCTTCCAGATGTCCTTTTTTCAAATACCCGTTTATACAACAGTGTCCATATATAAAGGATTTGGTATGCTGTTGCCCACAGCAACTAATAACAATACGGGTCGGTGCCAATGACCAGACAATTATTGCTTTCTTTTCCCTTTGCGTTTCTGGCGGCTACTTTGCTATCAGGCTGTGACCAGACGGTGTCTGAACCACAGGAAATACTTCGCCCCGTTCGCTCTGTAACCGTGTCGCATTCAGACACCGGATTACAGAAAACCTTTCCCGGTGTCGTCGAAGCTGTCCAGCAGGCCAGTCTTAGCTTCAGGGTGTCGGGTCGTCTGGCTGCACTGTCTGTCAAAGACGGTAGCGCTGTTCTTGCCGGGGAAGTGGTTGCTGAACTGGAGTCCGTTGATTTCGATATCCGTCTGAAAGACCGGCAGGCCAGTTACGAGGTGGCAAAAGCGGATTATGAAAGAGCGACTCAGCTGGTTGGCAAAGGGGCTATTGCCCGCGCTGATGTTGATAACCTGAAAGCTAAATTAAGCACTGCCACAGCGCAGCTGGAAACCGCCCGGCAGGAGAAAGCCTATACCCGGCTACGGGCACCTTTCAGTGGCCGGGTGGCCAGGGTTTATGCGGATAACTACGAAGAAGTATCAGCCAAACAGGACATAATGGTGTTACACGACCTGTCGTCACTGCTGATTAAGGTAGAAATGCCGGAGAGCATAATAACCAGTGCTCAGGATGAGCGCCAGCCTTTACGCTACAGTGCGCGTTTTGATGGCCTGGGCGATAAGGCGTTTCCCTTGCAACCATCGGCCTTTGCCGTCGAGCCTGACAGTAGCAGTCAGACTTATACCGTTACCTTTCTTCTCTCTGACCCTCTCGGCAGCCGGATTTTACCCGGTATGAGTGCCGACGTGGTCATTAAACAGGTCGTACCTGACAGTGACTGGCTGGTCATACCCGCACACTCGGTACAGGAAGACAACGACGGACGTTTTGTTTATCTGGTTGAAGCCGCAGAGGCTGGTGTTGGGGTGGTGTTGCGTCGGCCTGTGCAAACGGGGCGGTTACTGGCTTCAGGTATCGAAGTTACTTCCGGCCTTGTTGCAGGTGAGCAGCTTGTCACTGCTGGTATGAGTCAGATGGTGGATGGCATGAGGGTCAAATGGACTGAGGGGGAACTGTGATGTCTATAACCCGCGCTGCAATCGTCAATAATCGAACGACACTGGTTCTGCTGTTGGTATTGGTGTTGTCCGGTTTGCAGGCATATCAGAATCTTCCCAGAGCTTATGATCCGGGTTTCGTCATTCGTGTCGCCAAAGTGATTACCCAGTTCCCCGGTGCCAGCCCTGAACGGGTTGAGACCCTGATTACCGACAAAATTGAAAAAGCGGTTCGGGAAATTCCGGAACTGGATTTTGTCAAAAGCTCATCCCAAACCGGTACGTCAATTGTCACCGTTAATATTCAGGAGCGCTATACCGATATGCGCCCGATATGGGACAGTCTGCGCCGTAAAATGGAAGGCATTGCCGGTAAGTTGCCTGAAGGTACCATTGGCCCTGTGGTCAATGATGAGTTTGGTGAGGTGTTCGGGGTGATGGTGACCCTGACCGGTGAGGATTTTTCTTACCGTGAGCTGAAGAGCATTGCTGATGATGTCCGTGATGAGTTTCTGCGGTTGCCGGAAGTCGCCAAGGTGGAGATTTATGGTGCCCAGGAAGAACGTATTTTCATTCGCTATGACAATGATCACCTTGGTCAGCTTGGCTTATCTCCGGGTTTGCTGATGCAGCAACTGAGCAGCCGGAATATTGTTGTTCCCGGTGGTGCCATCAATCTGCATCATGAGCGCATTGAACTGGAGCCGACGGGTAATTTTGAAAGTGTTAACGACATTCGTCAGACGGTTATTCCGGTACCGGGCAGTGACAGAGTGTTGCACCTGGACGATGTTGCTACGATTGAGCGTGGCTATGTTGACCCGGTTCGAAGTCTTGTTAAAGCCTCTGGAGTACCGGCACTGGCTTTAGGCATTGCCATGCGGGAAGGAGGAAATAACATTCAGCTGGGGCAGCAGGTTGAAGCTGTCATGGTGCAGTTGCAGGAGATTTATCCGTTAGGCATAAACTTTGAGCTGATGCATTTTTCACCTGAGGAGGTGGAAAATAAGGTCAATGATTTTGTCTCTAATTTGATGCAGGCGGTGCTGGTGGTGTCGGCAGTCATGCTGTTCAGCCTTGGCCCCCGAACCGGGTTAATTGTCGCTACCCTGATTCCGGCCAGCATGATTGCTGCAATGCTGATGATGTCACTGATGGGGATCGGCCTTGACCAGATTTCACTGGCGGCGCTGATTATTGCCCTGGGGATGCTGGTGGATAATGGCATCGTTATGGCAGAAAACACCATGGTGCAGATGCAGGCGGGCAAGCAGCCGGTTGAGGCTGCGGTTGATTCGGCAGGTGAATTAAAGATACCACTGCTGACGTCTTCATTAACGACAGCGGCTGCCTTTCTGCCCATTTATCTGGCCGAGTCTGCTGTGGGTGAGTTTACGGCTTCCCTGTTTCTGGTAGTGACGATCACGCTGTTGTGTTCCTGGGTGTTATCACTGACCCTGATTCCTCTGCTGTGCGTGATGTTTCTGAAGGTCAAGCCACAACAGACAGATTATACCCGGGGCATTTATAACGTTTACCGTCGTCTGCTGAACGGATTGCTGGCTCATCGTCTGGTAACACTGGGTGTGGTGATTCTGTTGTTTGTGGGGGTGATGAATGCGTTTCAGTATGTGCCGAAGATTTTCTTCCCCGCCTCGGATCGCCTCTATTTTAAGACAGAGTTGCGGCTTCCTCCGGGAACCAGTATTGACAGAACGCAGGCAGTCGTGAATGAGCTGGATCGCTTTATTGCTGAAGAACTGACGGTTTCCGGGGAACGCCACGAAGGGGTCACCAGCTGGATCAGCCATATCGGTTCCGGAGGCAGCCGTTTTGTTTTACAGCACAGTCCGGAACCCGCCCGGTCCAATTATGCCCTGATGGTGCTGAATACCAGTTCCGACTGGGTTATTGACGAGTTGATGCAAAGGCTGGATACCTTTGGTTTTGACCAGTTTCCGGATTTGCAAATCAGCAGTCGCAGGATAGAGAGCGGTGTATCCATTAAAAATCCGGTGGAAGTGCGCCTCTATGGACGGGAGACTGATCAGCTGTTCCGGCTGGTTCAGCAGGTTAAACAACAGATGTCTGAAGTTCCGGGACTGAAGACAATACGCGATGACTGGGGGCCACGTATTAAGAAATTGCAGGTCGTCATCAATCAACCCAGGGCATTGCGGGCAGGCGTCACCAGTCAGGATATTGCCATGTCGTTGCAAACCGGCCTGAGTGGTCTGGAACTGACTCAGTTCCGTGACGGAAGCGAAGTCATTCCTGTTATTTTGCGCACTACTGAAGGAGACAGACAGGACATTGGTAAGCTGGAGTCGTTATCGGTCTTTGTTCAGTCGACAGGGCAAACGCTGCCCCTGAAGCAGGTGGCGGACATTGAAATGGTCTGGCAACCGGGCGAAATTCTGCGCCGGGATGCACTTAAAGTGGTTTCTGTAGGTGCTCAGCTGGATGGCAGTATAACGGCAGCTGCAGCCTTTGCTGAGTTGTCACCCTGGTTGCAACAGCAGCAGGCACACTGGCCGGCAGGCTATCGTTTTGAGCTGGGCGGAGAGGCAGAGAGTTCTGGCAAAGCCAACGACGCTATTGCCGCGAAAATGCCTCTGGCGGCTTTTGTCATACTGATTCTGCTGGTGGCGCAGTTTAACTCCATTCGCAAACCGTTCATTATTCTGATGACGATTCCACTGGGAATGATTGGCGTGATTGCGGGTTTGCTGGTGGCCCGGTCGTTCTTTGGCTTTATGACCTTGCTGGGGGTGATTTCCCTGGCAGGTATTGTGATCAATAATGCCATTGTGCTGCTTGAACGTATAAGGTTTGAGCAGGAACAGAATCATCTGCCAATACAGGAGGCCATTGTCGTCGCAGCCCAGCGTCGTTTAAGGCCCATTCTGCTGACCACCGCCACGACCGTTTTGGGCATGGTTCCGCTTTATCTGGGGGGTGGATTGATGTGGGAACCTATGGCCGTGGCGATTATCGCAGGCTTGCTGTTTTCAACATTGTTGACACTGGGTGTTGTGCCGGTGCTGTATTCACTACTGTTCAGTAAGTCAGAACGGATCAGCAGCCTGACCCCGGAAACCATTGCACCGCGATGAATCTGGTCTGATAAATAGCGACTGAAGTTGTGTGACTGCAGTCGCTTTTGTTTTCTCAGTTGGAAATCTTTGACTGTTTTTTTATCGGCTATTATTGGAGTAATATTCATAACCGCTAACGTGTTGAACCATGACTCAAGTTCTGCTTGCGACTTTCACCGGATTTATTGTTGGTGTTCTCTTCAGCTTCTTAAAATTGCCTATACCCGCACCGCCTGTATTGCCTGGTGTTATGGGGATTGTTGGTGTCTATTTAGGGCATGAGGCTTTCCAGCTTTTGATGAAGCATATGGCGTCCTGATTCCGGGGCGGCAAGGCCTAAAACGATTGTTTAAAATGGTTCAGCCCATTAAACTGCGCGTTTGGATTTGTTTCGAGCGTTGACAGAATGGCAGAGTCGAACCGGCAGCTCACATCTTGGTTAATTATTCTCGCGGTATTGGCTGTGCACCTGGCACTGGCCTCCGGCCTTCCCCTGGGCGTTGATGAAGCCCATTATGCATTGTATGCCCTGCATCCTGGCCTGAGTTATTTTGATCACCCCCCCATGGTTGGCTGGTTACAGTGGTTGATTGCGCCACTGGGTTATAACGAGTTTACTATTCGACTGATCCCTGCGCTGTTGTATGCGTTGTCCAGTGCTGTCGTTCTGCGCCTTTGCAAAACCATGTTCAACGATGAATCCGGCAGAATCGGGCTTGTCGCTGTGTTCCTGCTGAATACAGCGCCTATCCTGCAGCTGATGGGCTGGGGAATGGTTCCGGACCTGCCGTTGATGGTGGTTGCACTGCTGGCGGTTAAAGTGACCTGGCGGCTGTATCTGCATAACCGGGTAGTCGACTGGATGGTTCTCGGTGGACTGTATGGACTGGCCGGACTGTCCAAGTATACGGCACTCTTTCTGCCTATTGGCCTGATAGGTTTTATGTTCCAGCGCCTGGGGTGGCGCTGGTTGCGGCAACCCGGCCCCTGGCTGGCAGCGGGTATCGCCCTTATCCTGATTTCGCCGGTACTGATCTGGAACTTTCAGCACGACTGGGCTTCCTTTGCTTATCAGCTGGACCGAGGCATTGAAGTCAGCGCCTGGTCCCTGAAGGATGCACTGGGTATGCAGGCCGGTCAGATGTTGTTATACAGTCTTCTCGCTTACGTGGCTGGCATTGCCGTTGTGATCAGTGTACTGCGTGGTCGCTTTCCTCAGGAACACAGGCCAGCAGCCTGGCTGATCATCTGGAGTGCCTGGCCGGGCCTGCTGGTTGTGGCTTATTCTGCCGGTGGTGATGCTGTATTACCTAACTGGCCCGCAATGATGTGGACGGTTCTGGCACCTCTCAGTGCCTGTTGGATTTGCCTGAGCTGGGAGAAACTGTGGGTTAAAATCCTGACGCTGGTTTCCAGTGTGCTTTCTGTCAGTATTATTGCTTTTGTTTTTGCGTTTCTTGCCTTTATGCCGCTGTCAACATTTCCGTTTATGAAAGGAGCCATTAAAGACCTGGTGGGCTGGAAGCAGGCTGCGATTCATGCCCGGCAACTGCTGGAAGAGGTTCGTCAGGAAACGGGCAGTGATGAGCCGGTGCTGCTGGTGGATAACTGGGTGCGTGCCAGCCGTATTGCCTGGTATGCCTATCCTTTGCCAGTGCAGGTCATTAGCGGCAGGGTTTCCCAGTTCGATTTCTGGTACGGCAGGCCTGACTCTGACACCCGGGGTATTCTGATCCGTGATAACCGCTCAGTCCCTGAGGACGGGCGCTATGAAAAATCAGGTATCGTCTGCCAGCTTCGGGATGTCCTGAATACGGGTGTGGACGGTGTTGAGGTCAACCGCTTCCAGTTTTACTACTGTGATCCGGCGTTGAAATAGCCATTCGCTTAATGGCATCCAATGAATATGCCGCCCTTTGCTGCGAGTTCTTTACAAAGTACTCTTTACAAAGTGGCGTAATGGCGGCATTTTCCTATTAAACAGAGCGTGAATGCCTACTTATCTATGTCAGACTGGATGGCTGGCGGGAGTTTTTATGGCAATTATACTCGTTTGTTCCAAGTTCACTTTCTTCAAATAGCACGATTGTTATAATGACGCCCCACTATTCTATGTCCACGAGACAACAAGGGATGCTCCAGACTTTTTTATCTGATCAAAATCCGTACTTCCGTCTGTTGAGATGGGCTACTTTGCTGCTGTTGCCCTTCGCTCTGGTCTTTCATTTTGACAGCATCAACCAGTCAACCTTCCTTTGGCTGAATAATCCTGACAACACCGTTGGCAGTGACGCCTTGTGGGTTGTTCTCACCAACTTTGGTGACGGCTTCTTTCTCTTTCCCCTGACCATGCTGCTGTTTGTGATGAAGCCCAGGCAGCAGCTGGCCGTCATCCTGACCATATTAACCGGTGCTGTTTTGCTCAATGGTGGTAAAGCGATTATCGACTCGCTGCGCCCTGCAGGTGAGCTGGGAAGCGACATGGTGAATATTATCGGGCCAACCGTCCGCAAGAACTCATTGCCTTCTGGACATACCGGCACTGTTTTTCTTCTGGTAGGGCTGGTTTTGGCACATTTCAAGGGAGCCGTTCGCTGGTGGGTGTTACTGTTTGGTGCGTTGGTTGCCTTTTCACGCATCGTTGTCGGAGCCCACTGGCCGCAGGATCTGGTCTGGGGAATCTGGGTAGGAATCCTGGCAGCGGTTATCGGTTCTACGCTGGCTGACCGAATCGGTTCTGGCTTGAAATCCCGCCTGTTTATGCTTTTTTTGACCGGTGTCTGTGCGGTTTTCCTGCCATTTTATGACAATGGTTTCCAGGAGTATTTCCCGTTCCTGATTTACTGGCAATATGCTCTGTCAGGGCTTTCTCTGGTGCTGGCACTGGTGACGATGTTTACCCTTTACAAAGATTATGTAGAGGCTGACCTGTTTGTTGAAGGCACTCTGGCCAATAAAGGCTATAAGCTGGTTCAGCGGCTGGTTAAGTTTGGCCTTGTGGGCGCAACCGGGTTTGTGGTCGATATGGGCATTTACTGGTTGCTGTCGTCTGCGCTGGGTATTCAACACCAGGTGGCCCGTGGCGGCTCTTACTGGGTCGCGGCCAGCTGGAACTGGTTCTGGAACCGGACGTTTACCTTCAGCCATGTGGAAAAAAGGAAGAAGGCTCCCCAGTGGATCAAGTATCTGTCCATGTGTATGGTCAGCTTCCTGCCAAACTGGGGTTCTTATTACCTGCTGACAGAGTTTGTTCCGTTCTTTGCGGACTTTAAGATGCTGGCAATGGTTGCGGGTGTTCTGGCGGGTATGATGTTTAATTTTACGTTTGCGTCTGTGTTTATTTTTGCCACTGGTCGAGATGCCAGTGTAAGGGAAGGGTAGTCCCATGAAAGTAGATACCATGAGGGTAATCGACCACTATGTTGGTGTGCCGTTGTGTTTTCTGTTGAAGCTGTTGTTTAAAGTTAAAGAACTGATTTTCAGGCCAAAGGAAAAACAGCCTGAGAATGTACTGTTTATTGAGCTGTCTGAAATGGGCAGTGCGATCCTGGCCGACCCGGCAATGCGCTGGCTGAAAGATCAGGGCAAAACACTGCACTTTGTTATTTTTAAAAAAAATGCGGCCAGCCTGAAGCTGCTGAACACGATTCCTGCTGAGCAGATTTTTACGATTCGGCCAGACAGTTTATTTACGCTGGCGTATGATAGCCTGCGATTCTTGGTCTGGTGCCGTCAGCGTAACATTGATACAACGATTGATCTGGAACTGTTTTCCCGCTTTACGGCGTTGTTGTCACGACTCTCCGGGGCGGTGAATCGCACGGGTTACCATGGAGTGCATGAAGAGGGTTTGTATCGGGGCAACTTCCTGACTCATCCGGTTATGTATAACCCTCATCACCATATTTCTCTGAACTTTATGGCGTTGGTTCAGGCTTGTCTGGGGGAGAAAGGGCAGCCTTACCAGAGGAAACTGCTGGACCAGAATGACATCGAACTGGCGCGTGCTGAGGTGGATGATCAGCTTAAAGAGTCGGTGCTGAGCAAGCTGGTGGATTTGAAGCCGGACTTCAGCACCGACAAATTCAGAGTGATGCTGGTTAACCCGAATGCCAGTGACCTGTTACCTCAGCGTCGCTGGATGCGGGATCGTTATGCCAGTGTCATTAGCCGGGTACTGGATGAATATCAGGATATTCTGGTGGTGATTACCGGCGCGCCTGCTGAAAAAAACGGGGCTGAAGAACTTAAGCAGATGGTTAGCCATGAACGTTGTGTTAATAGTGCCGGCGTGTTTACTTTTGCAGAGCTGGTACCACTGTATTCAGTTTCCTACCTTATGCTGTCGAATGACTCCGGGCCACCACACTTTGCGTCGGTCACTGATCTTAAAACCTTTGTTATTTTTGGTCCGGAAACTCCAAAGCTGTACGGGGCATTGGGTAACTCAACACCTATTTATGCCGGGCTGGCCTGCTCTCCCTGTGTCAGTGCAGGGAACCATCGAAAAACCACCTGTTTTGATAACCAGTGCCTGAAGGCGATCAGTGTGGATGAGGTGATGAATACCATGAAGCCAACACTGGACGGACAGATGATCACGCAGCAAAGAGCATGATTCATGAAGCAGCGAGCAGTATATGACTGCTTAATCGCAACATTTCATTACCGGGTGATGTGTTACACTGATTTTTAATAAGAGGTTTAATTTTCGTACACGAGAATTCATGGATGAACCTGACAACACGAATATTGCGAGCGCGTAAGGAAAAGCGCTTGTCGCAACAGGCTTTGGCTGATTTGATTGGGGTTTCCCGTAGCGCTCTGGCACAGTGGGAAACGGAAATGAGCAGCCCGAGCCTGGAAAATCTGCGCAAGATGGCAGAAATTCTGGAAATCTCTTTTGAATGGTTAGCCACAGGGCGGGGTAATCAGTATCTGACATCACCGGTTGATTCGATCTGTGATACGGAAGTCGATAGTGAAATTTTGCGAGCATTAAACCGGATGAACCTGAAGAAAAAAAGAGCCATTCTTAATGTCATGAAGGCTATGGCCTGACTGGTACACTTCACTCTCTTTTTACTGTTTATGGACAGGGCAGAATCATTATGATTTGCCCTGTTTTTGTGGTTAAGAAAACGCTATTGGGTATTGTTTAACCGCCCCAAAAGCCATGCTCATGATGAAGCTAATAAATTTGATTGGTATCAATAGAAATTCGAACACTTGATGGCTATGAGGCTTGTTGTTTAATACTTCAACGGACGAATAATTTGAAAGCCAGGTAAGAAGAAAAATAAATAATTAATTATTTTTACTTAATGGCTTCCTTCAGTTTATTTCCCGGTTTAAATTGGGGCATTTTACAGGCAGGAATATGAATTTCCTGACCGGTTTGGGGGTTTCTTCCTTTACGGGCTGCCCGATCCGTCACCGAAAATGTACCAAAACCAATCAGCTGCAGGGCGTTTCCCATAGAAAGAGAGTCCTGAGTTTGATGCATAAAGGTATTGACGACCAGCTCTGCTTTATTTTTTGATAAACCAGACCGCTCGGCTACCTGTTCAACAAGTTCTTTCTTGTTCATGTTCAAGCTCGGATTTATTACCTGTGAGTGGAACAAGAATCCCGGGTTATAACCAATAAGGTTATAACCCGGGGACCAGAATTCCTGATTAAGCAGGAATAGAATTAAGTATGCTGATAATAAGTGATCTGACCATCCAGGCTAAGAGCAATCGCAGGGTTATTATCAACTGTATTGATAGTGACCAGAGGATCATTTGTGCAAGAAGGATCTTTTAGAATGCAAGGATCCTGAAGTTGAACCTGGTGTTCAGTACCTTGCTGCGCCGAGCCTTCGCTCATAAGCTGGTGCAGCTTAGCGTTCATGTCAGACTCTTGCGTTAGGATTTTAAGTGCCTTCAGACCATTCAGGTCTATGATCGTAGAATAGTCGATATCATAGCTATTGATGATTGTGCCTGGCTCAGTAACAAGATGCCGGTCTTCTAAAATGCAGTTTGGATCGCCTTCAGAAGGCGAGTAAGACTGCTCTTTTCCGACACCAAAACTGATACCGCTACCCAATGGGGAAGCCGATGAATCAAATTTAATAATACCGTCAGGCATTGAAACGTCTTTATCTGCACCCCTGATAAGGTCGGACTCTGTACGGTCAAAATGCAGCTCAAACTTATGTGCGGCTTTGGGATCAGCAGGCTGCACAGTCAGTGTCGCAAGATTTTCAGCACTGACGCCGTCTAGCTTGTAAACATTATCACCAGAGGGAGACACATCCTGAGGATCAAGACTTGTTCCCTTGTACTTGACGGTAAAGCTTGTACCCAGAGATTTATTTGAAACATCAGGCTGGAGTTGCAAGTAGAGAGAGCTGTCAGGTGTCAGCTTGCTTCCCATTATTTCATTAATCATCAGGCCGGCAGGGAATTCACTTTCGTAGAAGCAAATGTCTCCATCAGGACAGTGCCAGTGAACATGAGCATAAGCTGATGATTCATTGGGTATTTCCATGTTAATTGGATAGGCTGTAAAGTTATCCAGAACCGCATCCAGGTACTCAAACTCATCGGGGCTGTCAGATTTAGTGACACCACCCAGAAGTTCTATGGGATATTCACTGACTGGTGAGTTTAAAATAGTCCCATGTACCATCAGTGCCTCTTTACCTTTGACTGAGCTTCCATCCTTGGAAATTTCAGCCTGCTTGCCGTCGATTAGCATACGATAAGTCGACATATCCTGCTTTGCCAGGAGGTTTCGACTGATACAAACCGAATGCCATTGACCATCTGCAACGACAGGTTCGGCAAAGTAACCACTGTTGTGATCAGCGATACCAATTTGCCCTTTTTCGTTAAAAGCGCCAAACAGGTGGGTTTTAGCACCAGTGTTTGATGTTTGGTCGTAGTAACCGGCAAGGGCTGGGTATAGTTGGTTGCTTGTTAAGGCTTTTGCTGAAGTTTTAATATCAAAACAGATCGTATAACTATCGTTAAACAGATCTTTGAAGTCCTGGATTTGTAAAGACCCCTTGCCAAGTTGCAAACCAGAACCTACTGATCCCTGTACTTGATTAACAGAGCCTAAGACCATTGCATAAGCAGGGTAGCTTTGTGAAACAAGAATATCCTGCCCTGGTTGTATATTATCAAAGGTGTAATGGAGTGATGGTGTTTCTACGCCAACGAACACTTCTTCACTATGTTCCAGGCCTTCAGCTTTGAATCGGATTGTGGCGGGCTTCAAATGCTCCTTTGAGAGATCAATCTTTAAATTGCCTTTCTTTGTATAGTCGAGAGGCTGTTCAAGAATAGCCTTGCCACTGTCATCAAGCTTGGTCGGTTTAATGTAAGGTCTGTCTTGAATTTTCTGCGGCTTACCTTTGACAGTCACAGTGTCAGTATCAAGAGTGACCAGAACCTTAGCGCCTGGCTGAACTGGAGAAGTGAGTTCCACCTTCCATGGTTCCAGACCATCTTTGTTATTGCATTTACCACTGCATTTAGCGGCATACATAACGATGTGGTGACCATAAACGCCAGCCCCACTCAGAGCCTTCAGGTTTCCAATACTGCTATCCCTTGCATCACCATCAACAACTAACGTTTCCTGAAGTTCCGGAACATTGGGCAAAAATTTGGCATTTTTTGCTTCTGCTGCGTCGTCCATTGCATGGAGGCTGAGTTGTGCCTTCTGTTTAAGCAAGAGATTATTAAGCTCAATACTCCATTCATGGTTTTTTGCTCTACCTGTGATTATGCCGCTATTTTTATTAATCGTATTAACATTATCTCCCGTCAGTTTAAGTTGTACCCTGCCTCTTGGAAGAGGGTGGGTACCTTTAAGCACGATAGACTGGGCGTCCGTCTTTAGATCAGAAGTCACCGCAAAATCATAAGCAACAGGTTTAGGCAGGGCAGGCGTTGTGTAGCTGGTGTCCAGTAACGAACCGGTGTTCTGCAGTTCGTCGGTCGCGGACAGATGAAGCTGATAGGTTTGTTCGGGCTTCAGGCCATTGATCTGGACACTGAAATCACCGTTGTTGATGATGCCGGTAAAGGACTTCTGGATACTCGGTATCCCGACCGTCACGGTGCCTTGTGATTCTGGCTGACCGCCCTGGTCGAGCGCCTTACCGGTCAGGGTGCAGGACCCGGCCGTCAGCTGGAAGTTCGGGTCAATGGTCAGCACCGGACCGGTCTGGTCGACAGTGATGGTCTTGTCGGTCAGGGCAGCGGGCTGAAGACCTGTCGCAGTGGCAGAGAGTGACGCGGTGTACTGACCCTCGGCCACTGTTTCACTGACGACGAAGAAACCTTTAGCGTCAGCCGTAACCTCTTTTCTGACGGGCTGGCCGGAGGCCGTGGTCAGGGTCAGGGTCACCGTGGCGCCGGACGTCGCTGTCCCTTCCCACTGCAGGAGATTGTCGCTGGTGTGGCTGTCAGGCGCCTTGGCGAGTTGCAGGTCAGTGACCGGCAGGGCAGGCGTTGTATAGCTGGTGTCCAGTAACGAACCGGTGTTCTGCAGTTCGTCGGTCGCGGACAGATGAAGCTGATAGGTTTGTTCGGGCTTCAGGCCATTGATCTGGACACTGAAATCACCGTTGTTGATGATGCCGGTAAAGGACTTCTGGATACTCGGTATCCCGACCGTCACGGTGCTTTGTGATTCTGGCTGACCGTCCTGGTCGAGCGCCTTACCGGTCAGGGTGCAGGACCCGGCCGTCAGCTGGAAGTTCGGGTCAATGGTCAGCACCGGACCGGTCTGGTCGACAGTGATGGTCTTGTCGGTCAGGGCAGCGGGCTGAAGACCTGTCGCAGTGGCAGAGAGTGACGCGGTGTACTGACCCTCGGCCACTGTTTCACTGACGACGAAGAAACCTTTAGCGTCAGCCGTAACCTCTTTGCTGACGGGCTGGCCGGAGGCCGTGGTCAGGTTCAGGGTCACCGTGGCGCCGGACGTCGCTGTCCCTTCCCACTGCAGGAGATTGTCGCTGGTGTGGCTGTCAGGCGCCTTGGCGAGTTGCAGGTCAGTGACCGGCAGGGCAGGCGTTTTATAGCTGGTGTCCAGTAACGAACCGGTGTTCTGCAGTTCGTCGGTCGCGGACAGATGAAGCTGATAGGTTTGTTCGGGCTTCAGGCCATCGATCTGGACACTGAAATCACCGTTGCTGATGATGCCGGTAAAGGACTTCTGGATACTTGGTATCCCGACCGTCACGGTGCCTTGTGATTCTGGCTGACCGCCCTGGTCGAGTGCCTTACCGGTCAGGGTGCAGGACCCGGCCGTCAGCTGGAAGTTTGGGTCAATGGTCAGTACCGGACCGGTCTGGTCGACAGTGATGGTCTTGCCGGGCAGGGCAGCGGGCTGAAGACCTGTCGCAGTGGCAGAGAGTGACGCGGTGTACTGACCCTCGGCCACTGTTTCACTGACGACGAAGAAACCTTTAGCGTCAGCCGTAACCTCTTTGCTGACGGGCTGGCCGGAGGCCGTGGTCAGGGTCAGGGTCACCGTGGCGCCGGGCGTCGCTGTCCCTTCCCACTGCAGGAGGTTGTCGCCGGTGTGGCTGTCAGGCGCCTTGGCGAGTTGCAGGTCAGTGACCGGCAGGGCAGGCGTTGTGTAGCTGGTGTCCAGTAACGAACCGGTGTTCTGCAGTTCGTCGGTCGCGGACAGATGAAGCTGATAGGTTTGTTCGGGCTTCAGGCCATCGATCTGGACACTGAAATCACCGTTGCTGATGATGCCGGTAAAGGACTTCTGGATACTCGGTATCCCGACCATCACGGTGCCTTGTGATTCTGGCTGACCGCCCTGGTCGAGTGACTTACCGGTCAGGGTGCAGGACCCGGCCGTCAGCTGGAAGTTTGGGTCAATGGTCAGTACCGGACCGGTCTGGTCGACAGTGATGGTCTTGTCGGCCAGGGCGAAGGGCTGAAGACCTGTCGCAGTGGCAGAGAGTGACGCGGTGTACTGACCCTCGGCCACTGTTTCACTGACGACGAAGAAACCTTTAGCGTCAGCCGTAACCTCTTTGCTGACGGGCTGGCCGGAGGCCGTGGTCAGGGTCAGGGTCACCGTGGCGCCGGGCGTCGCTGTCCCTTCCCACTGCAGGAGATTGTCGCTGGTGTGGCTGTCAGGCGCCTTGGCGAGTTGCAGGTCAGTGACCGGCAGGGCAGGCGTTGTGTAGCTGGTGTCCAGTAACGAACCGGTGTTCTGCAGTTCGTCGGTCGCGGACAGATGAAGCTGATAGGTTTGTTCGGGCTTCAGGCCATTGATCTGGACACTGAAATCACCGTTGTTGATGATGCCGGTAAAGGACTTCTGGATACTCGGTATCCCGACCGTCACGGTGCCTTGTGATTCTGGCTGACCGTCCTGGTCGAGCGCCTTACCGGTCAGGGTGCAGGACCCGGCCGTCAGCTGGAAGTTCGGGTCAATGGTCAGCACCGGACCGGTCTGGTCGACAGTGATGGTCTTGCCGGGCAGGGCAGCGGGCTGAAGACCTGCCGCAGTGGCAGAGAGTGACGCGGTGTACTGACCCTCGGCCACTGTTTCACTGACGACGAAGAAACCTTTAGCGTCAGCCGTAACCTCTTTGCTGACGGGCTGGCCGGAGGCCGTGGTCAGGGTCACCGTGGCGCCGGGCGTCGCTGTCCCTTCCCACTGCAGGAGGTTGTCGCTGGTGTGGCTGTCAGGCGCCTTGGCGAGTTGCAGGTCAGTGACCGGCAGGGCAGGCGTTGTGTAGCTGGTGTCCAGTAACGAACCGGTGTTCTGCAATTCGTCGGTCGCGTACAGATGAAGCTGATAGGTTTGTTCGGGCTTCAGGCCATTGATCTGGACACTGAAATCACCGTTGTTGATGGTGCCGGTAAATGACTTCTGGATACTCGGTATCTCGATCGTCACGGTGCCTTGTGATTCTGGCTGACCGTCCTGGTCGAGCGCCTTACCGGTCAGGGTGCAGGTGCCTGCTGTAGGCTTGAAGCCGGGGTCGACTTGCAACACCGGGCCGGTGCGATCAACGGTAACATTGCTGCCAGTCAGGCTTGCATCCTGATAACCGCTGGCTGTAGCGTTCAGGGCAGTGCTGTAGTTACCTTCATTCAGTTTCAACGCTATGGTAAAGAAGCCCTGATCATCAGCATCAACAGTTTGCTCAACAACATCGCCTTTAACGGGTGTCAGAGTCAGGGTAACTTTGGCATCAGGGGCTGCACCAGAACCTTTCCATTCGGTCAGGAGAAGGTTCGTACGTTCTGCCGGAGCGTCATCTATGGTCAGTTGCATTTCAGGCATCACAACTGTAAATGAATCCTGTTCTATCGCCGAGCCTGGCAGACCGGCCTGAGTCCCTGTGAAAGTTACTGTATGTCGTTCGAAGTCGAATGCTTCGCTGAATTGATAGCTCCAGGTATTGTCAGCCTGAACGGTAATGGTGTCTGTTTTACCAGCAAAGCTGATTTGCAGCTTACCCTCGTGAGGGAATGTGCCTGTCCATTCCGGATTGGCATTCGCTGATGAATCGTCCGGGCGGGTAAGAATGACCAGCTCAGGTTTTGGAGGCTGATACTCGAAGGTATAGTCCTGAGGGTTGCTTGCATTACCGGCCACATCAACAACGCTCACTTCAGCCCGATACTCGCCTTGCTCGGGTACAGTCGCTGTCGCCTTGAAAACTCCGTTTTCTACTGTTGCAGCTGTGGAAACACTGACTCCTGGTTTGAAAACATTGACGAGTTTGATTGAAACAGTGCTGCCGTTCTCGTCGCATTGACCAGTAAAACTGACGTCAGAGTCTTTATAGATGCTTTGAAGCTGGTCCAGGTTGATAATTGCAGGGGTCGTATCGAGTGTTATCGTTTCTTCTACAGTGTCAGACTCACCTTCATTGTTGGTATAAATGGTTTTTAGCTGGCAGTTATAGACACTGTCTCCAGCCAGGGTAACAGGGAACTCTGCCAGACCGTCCTTATTGACCGTTGATTCAAGGTCTTTGCCCAGAATGGTAAGAACAACCGTTGCATCCGGTTGTGACTTCACGGTAAGCAACAGGTCTTCTGAGTTGGTTATGGCGTCAGTGTCGCTGATGCCGGTATCTGGCTGGATTTGAAAATCGTAAGGGGTGGACTGAACCAGTAGTTTTGCCGTTTTATGTACTTCGACACCGGCCACACTGACCGATGATGCAGTGAACTCTGCTAATCCGTCGTTCAGGTTGGTGACAGCCTGTGACCATGTTCCTTTGTCATCAGCGGTGATGTCCCAGCGGTTGTTACCCTGAGTCAGTATGAATGTCAAACCGGGGGTTGCTGTACCTGTGATGACAGCTGCTTTGTTATAAGTGACAAAGTTATAGTTGTCATCACTTGCTGGATTATCGAATTCCAGATGAGTACCAGCCGGGGCTGTACCACTGATGGTCAGTTCTTTTTCTGAGGTGATATTGTCATCACCTGAACCCGTATTGGGTGCAAACGAAGTGATATCTGGTGCTGCCGGAGGTAAAGGCGTTTCATCAGGCGCAACCGATTTATGGTTGCGCTCAACGGTTACTGTTTCACCGGCAGCGGATGATGGAGCCTCTGCTTCTGTTGTTGACGCTTTGATGGCGTCACTTCTGGAGGCAACCTGTTCTGCCATTTTGGTCACAATTTCTGTGGCGTCAGCCTGGGGGGCTTCTCCTCTGTCTGCATTTACAATTTCAGGGGGTTCCGATATTCCCTGTTTGGCAGGTGTTGGAGAGGGCGTCGATGTGTCTGGGCGGGCAACAGGTTTTGCCAGTGGCTGCTGGATCGGCGTTGCCTCAGAGGGTCTTTCCGGGGTGGTTGTGATCTGTTCAGCGGCTTTAACCAGATTTTTTATTCCGGGATCCTGTGTCGCATCAGATGATTCTGTCAGTGCGGTGCTGAGGCTGGCTTCACCCTGGCTGTCATACTTCAGGGTCTTGTTTGCCTGCTTAAAGACAATTTTGCCGCCGTCACCGACAATAATTCTGGCATCAGAAGGTATTTTATCGCCTTTCTTAAGCTTTATGTCATTACCGGACTGATCCTTGATGATGACATCACCTTTGACGCCAATGAAGAAAACCGGTGCATTTTGTGGATTATAAACTGGGGCCATTTTATACCTCGACAACCATTAAACTGCTGACAACTTCATGTCAAAATTCTTTATCTGGCTGATGAATCAGTGTTATTCACCAAGCCTCGTTTTTCTGAAATTTCGTTCAGGCACCTGTCGTTGAAACGATGTCGTTATAACGATGCAGGTGCAGCGATGTAAGGTGCAGCGATGAAGGTGCTGTGATGCAGGTGTATCTGCGCAAACTGCATACCTTGACTCAGGTTATTGCTCAGATTATTTTCTGAATCAGGGTTCCCTCATGGCATTCTTCCTGGCACGAATAATTGGCTTCAGTATGTAGTCCAGCACTGACTTCTTTCCGGTCAGAATATCTACACTGGTCTGCATTCCCGGAATGATCGGCAGTGGTTTTTCGGAGCTGCCAAGGTGGCTTTTTTCCGTTCTGACCCGAACAATATAGAAGCTTTGGCCGTTTTCGTCCTGAATCGTATCGGCGCTTATGTGTTCGACCTGTCCTCTGAGGCTGCCGTAGACCGCAAAATCATAAGCTGTGACTTTGATAATGGCGGGCTGATCCAGTCGCAGAAAAGCAATATCCTTCGGGCGGATCTGCGCTTCGATCAATAGCTGATCCTGAAGTGGAACCACCTCCATTAATTCCATGCCGGGCTGCACAACACCGCCCAGGGTATTGGAGTTAATCTTTTTTACTGTACCGTCGACCGGTGAACGCACCAGCGTTCGGTTAACCCGGTCTTTCTGAGCCGTCAGATGCTCTTCCAGCTGGGCCATGCGGATACCGTTTTCCTTCAGTTCGTGCAGTGCTTTCTGGCGGAAGTTCAGTCGCAGCTCCGGTTCTCGTTGCTGCGCTGCCTGTAACGCCGACTCCAGTCTTGGAATAGCCAGTCTGGCACCGTCAAGGTCGCCGGCCAGTTCGTTCACTCTCTGCTCCAGTCGCAGAAGCTCGACTTCTGAAACGGCTCCCTGCCTTGCCAGCGGTCTGGTGAGCTCCAGCTCACGACTGGCCAGCTTCAGACTGTTTTTCAGGTGTTTTTCTCTGGAGCGCATTTCGCTCAGTTCCTGACGACTCTGATTAACCTTTTCCTCCGCAATCGTCAGCTCAGTCTTCAGCGTCATTAGACGGTTATTAAACAGATTGGTTTCCCGAATGATGTCTTTATCCTGATCTTTAACGTCGTCGCCAAAATACAGGTCGGCACCATCACTTTCGCTGCGCAGACGATAAGCGGTCGCTTTAAGGCTGGAATATTCAACTTCAGATTCCCTCACAACAGACAGAAAGCGCGTGTTGTCCAGCTGCATCAGTGACTGATTTGCTTTAACCCGGTCGCCTTCACTGACGTAGATATCCGAGATGATGCCGCCTTCCAGGTTTTGTATAACCTGTACCCTTGAAGATGGCACCACTTTGCCGACACCCCGGGCAATTTCATCCAGTTTGGCAAATCCTGCCCAGATCAGAAAAAACACCACGGTGGCCATGCACAGGTAAATGAGTGCGCGCCCGCCTCTGGGTGACTGGGTCAGGATGGCAGCACTGGTGTCTGGCATGTAGTCCATGGACAATTGCTGCTGACGGTAGTGGTTAATACCTCCCAGAAAACGCTGCCATGCGGTTCTCAGTTTGTTTTTCATAGCGTCACCTTTCCCTGTTCCAGAGCTTCAATGACTTTTTCCTTAGGTCCGTCAGCAATCAGGTTGCCGCGATCGAAAACGATGATACGATCTACCAGATCGAGCATACTGCTCTTGTAGGTGGTAATGATCAGAGTCTTGTCTTCGGCCAGCTCTCTGAGGCGTTCCCGGAACTGATATTCTGCGAGGCTGTCCATGGCACTGCAGGGTTCGTCAAACAGTAAAACACTGGGATTGCTCAACAGGGCTCTGGCAAGTGCAACGCTCTGGCGCTGGCCGCCGGACAGGTTACTGCCCCGCTCGGCAACAGGCATTTGCAGACCGAGGGGGTGAAGGTTGGTAAATTCAGTGACGCCGCATAACCCGGCGACTTCCAGAACGGCTTCGTCGTCGACATAACCGGTTCCCAGGGTTATGTTGTCCCTGACGGTACCAAAGTAGAGTTGAGTGTCCTGTGACACATAGGCTATGCGGTCGCGAAGCTCATGGGGTGAGAGTTGTTGCAGGTCAATGCCGTCAACACGGATATGCCCGCCGGTTGGCGTAAAGAAACGCATAAGCAGGCGCTGGAAAGTGCTTTTTCCGGAGCCCATACGACCAATAACGGCGACCTTCTCACCTGCCTTGATTTCAAGGTTGATGTTGTTAAGTGCCATTCCATGCTGTTTGGGGTACTGGAAGTTGACTCGTTCCAGAAGGATATTTTCAGAGATATCCGGTGTTTTCAGTGAGCTGTTGTGATTCTGCTGTTCAGTGGGCAGGTCCATCACTTTATTCAGGGCGATCAGCGCAGACTTGGCCTGATAGTAGCGGGTTGAAAGCGAGGATAGCTGTGCAATGGGTGCCAGGCTTCTGCCTGAGAGCATAACTGCTGCGATCAGCCCACCCATGCTCAGGCTCTGTTCAACAATCAGATAAACACCGCAGACCACGATGCCAATGGTGACCAGTTGAATGATCAGTGAAGACAGTGTTGCGGCAGAGGTGGTCAGGGAGCGGGTGCGGATATCCCACATGGCAATATGGCCTGTGAGTTTTTCCCAGCGATACTGAAGTTCCCCTTCGGCACTTTTGGCCTTGATGCCTTCAATACCACTTAGGATTTCAACCAGGGCAGCGTGTTTCTGGGTGCTGCTACGCTGGGTGTTTTCTATGGCAGACCGAAGCCCGGGCTGAATAAACCAGCTGTGCAGGGCAATAATCAGAATGCCTGTCAGTGGAACCAGTACCAGAGGGCCTCCAAGCAGACCGACAACGGCAAGAATCAGCAGGGTGAAAGGGAGATCGACCAGGGTAGCAATGGTCGAGGAAGTAATAAATTCACGGATGTAGTCAAATTCCTGCAGATGGCGGGCGAAGGAGCCCACGGATACAGGACGAGCTGAAAACTGTAGTCCTAATGTCTGTTCAAACAGCTGTGCCGACAAGAGAATGTCTGACTTTTTACCGGCAATATCAATAAAGTGTGACCGGGCTGTTTTCAGCAGGTAATCAAGAAAATAGGCAACACCTGCACCGATGGCCAGCACCCATAAAGTGTCTGTCGCGTTATTGGGTACCACGCGGTCATAGACGTTCATGATGAACAGTGGGCTGACAATGACGAACAGGTTGACGACCACTGAGGCGATGATGACGTCACGATAGATTTTACGCGAGCGCAGCAGGGTTCCCCAGAACCAGTGACGTTCTGGCAGGTTCAGTGTTTCCGGGGTTCTTTCATCGTACTGGTGTTTTTCCTTGACGAAGATAACCTCGCCGGTCATCTGCTGTTCCAGTACGGTACTATCAACCAGTTCGCTACCTCCGGACTCCGTAGTCAGTACCCGGTACTGCTCGCCGACCCTGTCGGTAATCAGGCATGCACGATGGTTGTTAAGCAGTAAAACGGCAGGAAGAACCAGGGCGCTGAGCTGAGCCAGATGGCTCTTAAGAGGCCTGGCTGACAGCCCAACCCGTTCAGCGGCCCTGATAAACAGTGGAACATCAAGCTGCCCGTTTTCAAGGGGCAGGCCTGCAACAAGCGTACTGGATGAAGCGTTTATGTGATAATGGCGGCAGAGTTGCAGCAGGCATTCCAGCAAAGGGCTGGAGTGGCTGAATGTGGTCTGACCGTTCTTTCTTTCCCTGATTTCTGGCTGTTGCATATCTTCACTCATAAACAGTGGTTCCTTCTCACCTGAATGTGGCCAAACGATGAACGCCTGATCTGGTTAAGGCGGAAAGGAACCTGTCTTTGGGATGCCGGTTGAATCAGCAGCAAGCTCAAGCAATGAGCCAGAGACACGAACTCGTAGTTCATCAATGGTAGTTATGACCAGAAAATAAACGGATAGTTCAGAGTACGTTCGTACTAAGCGGCTCGGTGTTCCCCTGATTCATCCAGAAAATAGAGGGAAATTTCTGATCTTTCGAGTCATCAGCGGGTGATGACCTTATTATTAGCCGAATGTCCTTATTAAGAGTCTTATAACGATATGTACTTCTCGGCTAAGTAGTGCCTGTCAGAAAACCTATGAAAATTGAGTCACTGACATTCATCAAACAGTAGAACTGCTCCGCAAGCATTATCAGAGTCTCGCTTATAGGGCACTTCTTGATCAAAGTGCTTGCAAAATAGCCAAAACTGCCATTTTACGAACGTGCAGAACCCTCATGCACCCATGATCAAATTTCGGACGGCAAAAGACTGCTGTCAGTAGGGCTAAAAATCCCGTTCTTGTAAAATCCTGCCCAAGCGCTTCAGGTTGCCACCCACAACCGCAAGGGCAACATAGCGCTTGAAGGCATCAATGCCCTTGTCCGGACATTTATCGAGGCCATTGGCTTCCAGAGCATTAATGTCAGACTCTACGGCGGAATGCTTTCTTTTTGCCCGGGTAAACTCAAGGTGGTGCTCTCGTTTTTTGTCTTCTGCGGAAAGCCTGCCTTTCTTCGGCAGAATGGTTCGTTCCAGAAAGCCATCAAGTTCCTCAAGGTTGGCGGGGCTCCAGAACCCTTTGTCATAACTGACCTGGCTCAGCATGGGAAAGCGTTGTTTTGCTCCTTTTGCGATAGGCACTGCAACCTGATCGTCTGTCTGCTTTTGCATCACATGGTGATTCAGCGTGAAGCCAAACTGGTCTTGCAGTACGCATACCCGCAACCCCAACTCTACAGGAACTCCGGCTTTACCCTTGCTGATCCATTCTGTGTGGGGTTCAAAAATCGAGAACACCTTGTCGCTGTGAGGAATCTGCTGATGCTCGATCACCCGACGATAAATCAGATTAATCTGGTGACGACTGTGGGCAATGTAGTATTTGAGATTCTCCAGCGCAGACTCATCGGGGGCGCTTTTTTCTACCAGGGCAGCTGTGCTTTCTGCCTTGCGGATAATGTCGAGACTGTACTTAATGTATTCAAGGTGTGCCGTTTCAATATCGTGCTGACGTGACCGCTGTTTAAACTCGCAGGCAGCAACGGAATGTTTCAGATTCCGCACCTTGTGATAGCGCTTTCGATGCTGTTTTTTCAGGTATTCCCGCTGACGCCACGCTGGTAACTGGTACTGGCCAGCCAGGGTGGACGCAAACTCAATAGCCTTACGACAGGCATCGTTTAACAGGCTGATGTCTGTGGGAAAATGAACATCGGTCTTGACTACAAACGAATCGGCACGGCCATATAGCGGCTCATCTTTTTTTTAACCAGTTGATGGCCTGCTGCCACGACAATCTGGTTTACCTGGTCCAGTATTTCGGGCGTGAACAGGCTGATATTATCCTGCAATGTCTGGATATGATAAGAGTGCGTGCAGTAAGGACCGTGCCCAAGCATTTTCCGTAGCGTGCCGTGTTCATTGGCCAGCTCCTGAAGACGGTCATAATCACAGTTAGTGACCAGCCGCAGGGTGCCAAACACCAGTATGTTCCAGAGATCCATACCGGGACGACCATTATTACTGCTGGCAGGAATCATACTTTCAAGAACTTGAAAGACCTGCTCTCTCAGATCAGGTGTAACCCATATGTGCTGCAAGCCCCGCAAAAGCCGGGGAATATCATCTCTGGACTTGGGGTTGAATGTGATGGCGGAGATATCAACCTCGCCCAACTGCATTTGTGGATTAATGGTTTGACGCATAAACTCGAAAACAGCCTGTCTGGGAAAATCTTCGAGTATTATATTTGGCCTCAGGCTGTGTTTTTCAAGGGCTTGAGGGTTTTCGGACAGGCACTAAGTAAAATAGTCGGGATTGTGAGGAGTGCAAGAACAGGGTTTTGGAGGTTGGGCATTCCTGAATGTGTCATTTGAGATTGATGCTAATCTTGGTTCGGTGCTTTTTGGATGATGTAGATGTTCGTTGTTTTAAACTACCGGGTTTGTCTTCGAATCATCTTCAAAGCCATCTGAATAATCTTGATTCGAAGGAGACCAAACTTGAAGAAGTCAAAGTTATTCGTGTGTACCATATTTTCATTTTTTTTTATTCACTTTTCCTTGTCCGCCCTGTTTAACAGTTCATTGCTTTTTGCTGCCTCCGACAGTGTTGTTTGTGAAACCGTTGGCGATTTAACTTCAGGTTTTTCGGGAAAGGCGTTTTTAACAGACAGTCGTCAGGTGTGCTTTAAAACGGTTGACGATAACAGAGCGGTTTTCACTCCATCTTCTGCCAGTTCACTTTTCTATTTCCTGTCAACCGTTTTATCAGCTGCCGGAAGCGCCGGTGTTGTTTTTTCAGGCAGGTCCGGAGATGTATGGAGCCACAAAAACCAGTGGCTGACGGAGTCACCTTCTCAGGCATCCGTTTTAGAAACATTGTTAAAAAACAGATTGATTCCTGATGCTTCTTTTTTCAGAGAGGTGAACGACAGAAAAAGAAACAGGCTTGAGGGAGAGTTGGAGCGGGCGATTGCTAACTGGCAGCAACTGGTTAAAAAACCGTCTTATCCTGCTGTGGCTATTTCTGTCAGCGATGCATCTATGCGGGTAGTCATTACCCGGGGCGACATTCTCCGGGGCACAAGCCTGGCTTCTCTGTACGAAGAGCTGATCAACATCCAGACGCAAAGCTATCTCGCACTACTGGATACTGAAGCTTTGAAGGATATTGCAGATACTGTCACTGGTGGTCTGATGGCTTCCGGAAGTGGTGGCGGTGATGGTGACGATAATGACAGCACTCATTATTCCTTCGATGCCGAACCTGATGCTGAGCCGCTGGTTATTGTCTATGACGACAGTGAGTATCCAGCGCAGGATTCAGCGGAAGAGCTGATCAAGAAGAATCAGGAAAATAAACGACGACTATTAAAAGTCCTCCGGAAAAAAATACAGCAGGCCATAGCTCTGGGTCGTGGTGATCTGGCCCGGATTCTTGATAACAGAGTCATGCTGATTGAAGCTGACCTTGAGCACCTGAATGATTTGGAGACATCATCAGCCGGAATAACGGAAAACGATCAGGGTTCTCCGGGGATTTTGTCATTCCTGATGGCATCGCTGGTTACTGATAACCAGGAACTGCAGCAGCGTGATGACAACGCCCTGATACAGGCACTGTCTCAATACTCCTTAGGCACTGATTACCAGAGCGTTCTTATTGTTTCCAGCGAGTTAACGCACGAAGAAGTCCTGTTCTATGACCGGTGGCAAAATACGGCCACGGGGCTGGTTTACCGGGCATTGAAAAGACGGCTGGAGCAACAGTTGCAGCCAGAAACAGACGACATTAACGTGCCAATACAACAAACTGAGTCTCTGATTTCCGGTCTTAAAGCACTGGCGCATCAATTCCGGGAGATGTTTTCAGCGGATCTTTCAAGCCGGTCCTATGGCAGGCAGGTACCCAATAAAGGCGAAGAAAGTCACAGGCAATCCGAAACATCTTCACCCCCGGCAGCAGGCGGGCAAGAAGTCAGAGTAAGTCATAACACCCACACCAATACAGCCTTAAAGAACCATGAGGGGCATGACCAGGAAGGCGACGAAGGGGAAGAACCGCCTCACAGGAAGGTACATACAAAAGACATCCATTGCCCGCTCTGCAACTACGGAGTTTGCAGTCAGAAGGTATCAGGAGCTGAAGGGAGTGGCTTAACCACGGCAGAAGAAAATGGGAAGTTAGAGAGTGTCGACATCAGGCCTTCAGCAACGGGTCTTCAACCTCTTGCCAGCACGCTGGATCTTGGTCAAGAATGGAAGCCTGAACAGGAGGGCTTTGTGGCTCGTCATCTCTCTGGGCTGACACCAGAAAGCCCGGTAGAAACAAATTATTGCGGGCTAACCTTTTCATTTCAGACACAATCCTGGATCAATGCAAAACTGGCGCTCTCGTTCACAAGTTGCGACCTTGAAGGCAATTCAAAAGATAAGAATGATATCGGTGTTCAAATCCTGAAGAACGATGGTAATCCCTGAATTCAAGTCATAAGTGCATAACCCATGACTTTTCTTGCATCTATTCCAGTTGACTCTTTAAATGCCTCATAAGGAGTCTTGTAGCCCAGGCACTTTCTTGGCCTGTTGTTCAGCTTATCCACTGCAATGATGACATCTTTTTCTGTCACGCCATTAAGCTCCATCGACTTGGGGAAATACTGCCTTAGCAAACCATTAGCATTCTCATTCTGGCCTCTTTCCCAAGAATGGTAGGGGGCAGCAAAGTAGCTGTCACATTTTAAAGCTTTGGCAATTGATTCATGCTGAACAAACTCCTTTCCATTGTCGTATGTTATTGTCTTTACAAACCTTTTCAGAGGCTTGAGTACGTCAATTATTCCCTGTTTAACCGCTTTTGCCTTCTTGCCTGGTAGAGGGACAGCAAGGCGAAGCTTGGTTTTTCGTTCATCTAATGTAGCGATGGCTCCTTTATGATTTTTACCTATTACAGTATCAGCTTCCCAGTCACCAACTCGCTCTCTGTTGTTGACCACTTCGGGGCGTTCTTCAATGCCAACCCGATTTGGTATACCGGTTCGGTTATGAGCTGAACCGTATCGCTTTCGATAAGTTTTTTTCTGGTGCCTCAAGTGCTTATAGAGCGAGCCTCCGCGCCGTTTATCATCCGCTACAAATTGATAAATCGTCTCATGATGCAGCTTGATTACACCGTCCTTTTCAAGCCTTCCAGCCACTTGTTCAGGACTCCAATCTGAACGGATATCGTTTGAAATACGTTGTTTAATGTCGTCTGTCAGCTTAATAGCTTTTGGCTTATCTTTGTGCCGCTGCCGAGCTGTGCGATTAGCCTGTTGGTGCCTGTACCCTCTTTGCCCTTTATTGCGGTTTACTTCTCGCGACACGGTAGGCTGTGAACGGCCAAGCTTTTTAGCAATTTTGTTTTGTGAAGTCCCATTTTTGAGTTCAGTTTCGATATAATATCTCTCTTCAGAGCTCAGGTGTGTATAGGCCATCCTTGGCTTCCTCTGTATGGTTTGGTTGCTTTACAGAATACCCCTGAGTTCTGATTCACTTCAAAGGTTCTGAAACAATCCTCTGGTTACAGAGGTTAT
Organism: Endozoicomonas gorgoniicola; assembly: GCF_025562715.2. NCBI lineage: Bacteria > Pseudomonadati > Pseudomonadota > Gammaproteobacteria > Oceanospirillales > Endozoicomonadaceae > Endozoicomonas > Endozoicomonas gorgoniicola. The sequence goes on along the minus strand of NZ_JAPFCC010000001.1, from coordinate 2,344,109 downwards.
GCACTTATGATACGAATTCAGGATCAATCAAAATCTGACCATAAGGAATTAAGTAATTATCAACAGGCGGAGATTATTAAGCACTCAATTCAAGAAAAGATGAGTCTGGTATTTAGTAATAAGGAAACAGGCTACTATCAGTTAAGGTTAGGCGTTCTTGATAAGTATACTGCCTTTGCAATGAAGTTAAGGTTAAGGGCATGGCTTGAAGGGGAGGTTGATTGTCCTGCAGGGCTTGCTCCCAGACAGCTCTTGGTCTTTGTAACCACCAGAGACCTGGAAAAGGATGGAAAAAATGCTGACAAATTTCATGGAGCGGGGGGAACCAGGACAGAGCCGTTAACTAAAGTCTTCACTATAGATAAAGACGATGAGGATGTCATTATCCATGGAGAGGATGGTAATGGAAATCCAAAAACACGCTTTGGTAATTTAGCTCAAATATGGCGATATGGAATGTTTAGTAATGCACGCGGCAGTTTTAAGTCTGTACTCGTCAAAGAAATCCAAAATCAGGTCGAGATACTTATTACACCTGCAGTCGTTTTTGCTCCCGAGACTAACAATATGGAGACACCTGCTTCCTCAGCTTCAGTGCATGATAGCCACTCCGGTCACTCTGATAATAAAGGCGCCATCGTCAGATGTTCCGGTTTAGCGGACTAGCCCGCCCGGCGGGCACACAACCCAGAGTAACTCTTAGCTGCCAACCTCAATTCTTCGTCCTACGATAAGGAAGGAGGCATATCCGAGCCAGAGACCGAACGCACACTGGTGCTCTTGCCCGAAGTTTAGCGTGGTCGGGAGGCTGGCGACCGCATCACTGATGACGCCTGGCGATCTCGTTCAGAAGACTGCATATGATCGACAGCCCCATACCCGGATATGCCTTCGTTCAGTAGTGTAGGAACGCAGTCATGAAACACAACCCAAATCCGGCTAAAGTTCAAAAGCGGATATCTGGCCATCTAAAAACCGTGAACCTCTATGCTGCAGGCATTGATATTGGTTCAGAGTTCCACTTTGTTGCTGTCCCTAAAGAGCTCGATGAACAGTCGGTTCGGTCTTTTGCCTGCTTTACCTCTGATCTCGAAATGATGACTCAATGGCTCGTGAAAATCGGAATTACGACCGTGGTCATGGAGTCTACCGGAATCTATTGGATTCCCGCTTTCGAAATGCTTGAAGAGCACGGCCTTGACGTCAAACTGGTGAATGCTCGTCATGTTAAAAACGTCCCTGGTCGTAAAAGTGATGTGCAGGACTGTCAGTGGTTACAACAACTGCATACTCATGGCCTGCTTGAGGGAGCTTTTCGCCCTGAAGATCAGGTGTGTGCCTTGCGTGCCTATATGCGTCAGCGTGAAACCCTGATCCGTTACCGGGCGTCGCACATACAGCACATGCAGAAAGCTTTACGGCAAATGAACCTGTTGTTGGACAATGTCGTTGCGGATATCACTGGCAAAACGGGGATGGGTATCATTCTCTCCATTCTCGCGGGAGAGCGTGACCCAGAGGTACTGGCCAAACACCGGGACTCTCATTGTAAAAAATCAGAGAAAGTCATTGCTAAGTCACTGCATGGGCATTACCGGGTGGAACACCTATTTGCCTTAAAGCAGTCTGTTGAGCTTCCTGAATTCGTATCATAAGTGCATAACCTCTGTAACCAGAGGATTGTTTCAGAACCTTTGAAGTGAATCAGAACTCAGGGGTATTCTGTAAAGCAACCAAACCATACAGAGGAAGCCAAGGATGGCCTATACACACCTGAGCTCTGAAGAGAGATATTATATCGAAACTGAACTCAAAAATGGGACTTCACAAAACAAAATTGCTAAAAAGCTTGGCCGTTCACAGCCTACCGTGTCGCGAGAAGTAAACCGCAATAAAGGGCAAAGAGGGTACAGGCACCAACAGGCTAATCGCACAGCTCGGCAGCGGCACAAAGATAAGCCAAAAGCTATTAAGCTGACAGACGACATTAAACAACGTATTTCAAACGATATCCGTTCAGATTGGAGTCCTGAACAAGTGGCTGGAAGGCTTGAAAAGGACGGTGTAATCAAGCTGCATCATGAGACGATTTATCAATTTGTAGCGGATGATAAACGGCGCGGAGGCTCGCTCTATAAGCACTTGAGGCACCAGAAAAAAACTTATCGAAAGCGATACGGTTCAGCTCATAACCGAACCGGTATACCAAATCGGGTTGGCATTGAAGAACGCCCCGAAGTGGTCAACAACAGAGAGCGAGTTGGTGACTGGGAAGCTGATACTGTAATAGGTAAAAATCATAAAGGAGCCATCGCTACATTAGATGAACGAAAAACCAAGCTTCGCCTTGCTGTCCCTCTACCAGGCAAGAAGGCAAAAGCGGTTAAACAGGGAATAATTGACGTACTCAAGCCTCTGAAAAGGTTTGTAAAGACAATAACATACGACAATGGAAAGGAGTTTGTTCAGCATGAATCAATTGCCAAAGCTTTAAAATGTGACAGCTACTTTGCTGCCCCCTACCATTCTTGGGAAAGAGGCCAGAATGAGAATGCTAATGGTTTGCTAAGGCAGTATTTCCCCAAGTCGATGGAGCTTAATGGCGTGACAGAAAAAGATGTCATCATTGCAGTGGATAAGCTGAACAACAGGCCAAGAAAGTGCCTGGGCTACAAGACTCCTTATGAGGCATTTAAAGAGTCAACTGGAATAGATGCAAGAAAAGTCATGGGTTATGCACTTATGACTTGAATTCAGGCTTTATGATTTTTACGAAAAGCAAATTGAAGATTGTGACAAGGCATTGGAAGACTAGTTGAACCAGTTTGATGATAAGTCCGAGAGTATCTCTCTGCCTGCAAAACGCAAATCAGCCAGCGCCCCTGCTTTTGATGTAAGAACTCACCTTTACCGGGTGACAGGGGTAGATCTGACATCGATTGAGGGAATAGAGGAAAATACCGCCCTGAAGGTAGTTTCTGAAATTGGTACAGACATGAGTCGCTGGCCGACAGTGAAGCACTTTTGTTCCTGGCTGGGACTGAGCCCGGGAAACAAGATATCAGGAGGCAAAGTGTTGAGCAGCAAGACCAAAAGAATCCCTAACCGGGCCGCTTCTGCTCTGCGTATGGCTGCACTGACTCTGGTGAGTTCGAAAAGTGCGCTGGGAGCCTATTATCGTCGAATGAGAAGTAAGCTGGGGGCACCAAAAGCGATTACAGCGACTGCACATAAACTTGCCCGGCTGATTTACAGCATGCTGAAAAACGGCTCAGAGTACGTAGATAGAGGTCAGGATTACTACGAGGAGCAATACCGTGACCGAGTCATTAAAAACATGAGAAAGCGCGCTGAAGACATGGGTTACAAACTGGTCGAAATTGAAACAGCCGCACCATCTTGACTCTATGCAAATAACTAGTCCCGAAGGAGTTACTCAGAAGGCGCTCTGACCTTAAAGTCCGCCCCTCCTGAGGCACAGCTAAAGTTATTGCCGGGTACATTCATTAAGATATTTCCCAAAAATGCGATCAGCAGGTTCAATATTTTTAACTGATGCCCTAACCCGAATATTTCATAAATGAGCAACAAGTTCCGGAAAAAACATCCCATTCTGATTTTTTCGGAGGTCTGTTGCTCTACTGTCCATGAAAAAGGTATTACAACCCGAACTCACCATTAATTCGGATGTTTTTTGATCAGCACCTGCTTTTTCAGGACAACAGAATTCCCCAACACTCTTTCTGTTGGTCGCTATTTTATTCTGATTGAGTTTATGAAGCTGACTATCCCGGTCGAGGCAGCGGCATTGAATAAAAGACTTCGGTTATATGCTGCAAAAGCCCTTTTATTGGACAGCTGCGGGGCAAGTGAAGTTTGATTCGGTCTTTATACTCAACCACTTTAACCGCGACCTTACAAAGTTTTGTGATCACGGTTGATGGCTGTGCCTTTTCCAGCTCCGTACCTTTCAGTGCCTTGGTTCTCAGCTCATAGTGAAGAACATAAGCAGCGCAGGCGTAAAACATTCTCAGGTGATTTGCCAGAAAGCCTTGATCTGACAAGCGATCACCGGACAAATCACTTTTCAGATGCTTAATGAAGTTCTCATCCTGCCCTCTGGGACAATAAAGGTCTTCATATATTTCCTCGGGGGAAGCCTCCATCATCGAAGTCACAATAAAGCGGGGATTGTCGCCTTTCTGGTTGACCTCTGCCTTATAGATTATCCGGGTGTCCAGCCCTTTCCAGCTTTTTGCCTGATAGTCCGTTTCTCCGTAGAGCCTGAGTCGCTCAGGCTCTGGCATGTTGTTCAGTTTTGCCAGCCCGGTTTTAACGTCGAGAGCTTTCCGCGCTTCATCCAGCAACTCTTTGGCTTTAGGTCGCAAGGCCGTCTTGTGTCCTGCGCCTTTTCCCAGCACGTAGTCGGAGTGAGGGTCATCCTGAACAACCTGCATTAACTCTGGTTGGGCAAAGTGGCTATCCCCACGAACCAGTAAATGGGTTTTCGGCCATCTTGTACGGATCAGCTTAATGAGGCGCTGGAGAATAGCTGCATTCTCTCGGCCTGTGGGTGTTTTTCCAGGACGCAGGATCGAAGTGATCAGCTTGCCGCTGAGCCCCTCAAAGATCATTAAGGGCAAGTAACAGTAGTCTTGATATTTGGCGTTGAACAGGTTCATCTGCTGGCCGCCATGGGTGATAGCAGGCGTATGATCCAGGTCGATAATGATGGCTAATGGCGGGTATTCATAACTGCTGATGAAGTGATCAGCCAGTGCTTTGGTCATATTATAAATATCCCGTTTGGTCATGGACTGACCAAGCCTTGTATACGTTGGAGCGGAAGCCAGATGGTTATCATCGTCCAGTGGGTTTCTTCCATTGGCAAGCTTAAAGATTGGGTCTTTACGCAGATGGTTGCTGTCGTTTGCATCTTCATAACCACAGGCCATTTGCAAAACTCTTTGGGCAATGAGTTCTTGCAGGGTGTGGTCGATGTAGGATTGATGACGTTTATCGTCAATGCCGTCAGTCAGCCTGGATATGATACCGCTGTGAAGCATTGTTTCACGTAGCATCAGGGCGCCAAAATCAGAGGATAATTCTCCGCCATTGAAGTCTGCCCGGATAGTTTTTCCGTTGGAGGGGTGAAAACGAAGCTGTTCTTGTGTAAATTTGTTCATGGCAAGTTCCGGTTTGCTTCTTCCGAAGCATTTTTTTGGTCGACCCAATTATATCAAGTGATTGGGCGGAACTTGCCTCTTTTTATGAAATATCCGGGCTAAATAGCGAGGTAAGGCCTGGTGGACTTTCAGGCCTCCCGGAAAAGGCCGGGAGGCCTGGCAGGCAGGGTTATCTTTCCAGCTCTCGTTCCAGTGGGATCATGTGATGTCTGGGTTGTACAACAAGCAGGTCGGTATCAATATCTGAAATCAGCTGTTCTGCAGTATTGCCAAGAGCGACGGCAGGCAGGCCGGTTCTGGCCTGGGTGCCCACAATCAGCAGGTCAGCCTGCAGTTCACGGCCAAGCTCCGGGATCAGTGATTCTGCCGGGCCGGGTCGTACATGGATGTCTTTGGGCCGGATGCCGTAATTGTGGGCGTACTCCTGACAGTGTTTAAGGTAACGGTCTTTATCCGTCGCCCCATCGCCATGGTCCTGGATAGCGAGCATTGTGGTTGGATGGGCCGTAGCCAGATGCAGGGTAGCACCATAAACATCAGCAGTGAGTCGGGCGTTTTGCAGGATAGCCTGATTCAGCTGGTGATGGTGCGTGTCGTCAGGGTCGCCATTGACTGCCGCCAGCATGTGCGAACTCTGATAACTGCGATCATGGCGAACCAGAAGAACAGGTACCCGGCACTGGCGCAGAAGGTTCCAGTCGTTCGGGGTAGAAAACGCACTGAGCAGGCCACCTTCAGGCTTATAGTCTTTAACAACCAGATGGCAGCGTTCCATCTGTCGTGCATGAATAACGGTGTCGACCAGACTGTTTGACCATTTTTCCTGGGTGAAGACCTTTACGCCTTGATCACGGATTTCGCTGGACAGTGCTTCAAGCTTTTCTCTGGAGGCTTCCGATGGTTTCGGGTTGGCAGACAGGACATGAAGCTCTGATTCTGTCGCCCTTGCAATTTCAATGGCACGATTCAGGGCGATCTGTTTTTCCTTGCGTGTATCAATCACAACAAGTACTTTTGCAACTCCTCGCATGGCTCTACACTCCATTTTATGTTCTTTAATACTGATCTTACCCAATAAAAAACGAGGTAAACCTGATCTGCGTCAATTAATATGTCTGTGATTAGGAGTAAAGGGAGCGATTTGTATTTGTTTATCATTCACTGCGTAAAGCATCGCCCAATCGGGCGGTGATACAAGCGGTGAATGGTAATATCCTGTCCTATCAGGTAGCAGCAGGGCAACAGGAATAGTATCACTGGTACTGTGAGCAGAATGCCATAGCCCAGTGTCAGGGCCATTGGTCCCATATATACATCGGAGCCACCCAGGCCATAAGCCAAAGGCAGCAAACCTGCCACAGTAGTAACAGAGGTCAGTAAAATGGGGCGTAGCCTTGATCCTGCTGCTTCAATGATCGAATGGATCATCAGCTCAGGGGTTGCCTGTTTGCTTTGCCGGTTCATTCGATCCACCATGACCAGGGCATTATTCACGACTACGCCGCAAAGTCCCAAAATACCCACAGCGGCAAAGAATGACATTGGCTGCCCATGCAGCAGTAATGCGGTTGCGGCTGAAACCACCGCAAAAGGAATGATTAAGATGACCAGCAAAGGCTGGAACAATGAGCCGAACAGCAAGGCAATAATCATCCAGATTCCCACCATGGCCATTAGCATGGCGCTGGTGAGTCCGCGCAGTGCTGCGTTGGTCATTTCTGCTTCTCCTCCGGCTTCCAGGCGGACTCCGGGGTATCGATCAGCCAGCTGATTGAAATGGGCAATCGCTTTTTCTGAGATATCTACTGCGTTTGGAATAACATCACTGTCCTCCAGACTGGTAGTGGCTTCACTACCGGATTCCACGTCATCGTCATCATCATCGCCATTAGTACCATCTTCAATATCACCGGCGACCAGGCTGCTGCGATCACCATTCCAATGACTCAGCTCCCGTGGTGTCATAACCGTTTCTACCCTGGCGACCCTTCGCAACGGCACTGTCTCGCCGTTTTCAGAAGGAATATCCAGGTTGGGCAGATAGTCGGCATTACGCCATTTTGAGTCGAGCCATACCTTAATGCTCACTTCGTCATCACCCACCCAGCTGGTGGACGCTTCAGCGCCTTCATAAGCCAGGTTCAGGGTGCGATTAATATCCTCAACGGACAAACCCAAACGGGCCAGCCACTGATAATCTGGAAGAATTTGCGCCTGTGGACGACGATTGTCGTCAGATACTTCCAGCTCCACTACGCCAGGCTGTTGTGCCAGCCATTGTTTTAAATCCCGGGCCATTTGCAGACGGCTGGCATCATTAGAGCCAAATATCCGAAACTCAAGAGGGTCGGGCGGGGGAGGGCCGCCGGCATCCACCTTGATGTCCGCATCAGTGACCCCGGGGATGGTCAGGGCTGCATCTTCCAGCATCCCTGCCACTTCGTCAGCAGACTGGGAGCGACTTTCGACGGGAGTCAGAATAATCAGCCCGGTGGATTCAGGTGTTGTCTGGCGGATGTGATAGCGTTGCACCTCAGGGGTTTCTTCCAGTAATTTCAGCAGAGGCTGTTGAATACGAGTCACCTTATCCAGAGAGGTGCCATCCTGAACTTCAATGCTTAACTCAAGAAGCCTTGCTGCACTGGTGGGGAAAAAGTCCAGCTTTAACTGACCCAGGCTCAGGTATAAAACGCACATACCGGCAATGAGAACCACCGGGACAACAGCGTAGCGGGCAGCAAGCACCTTTCCCAGCATTTGTTGATAGCGATTTTTGATGATCAGAAACCACTGGTTTTGCTGTTTTTGCTGGTGTGACTCTGTACCTGACATGGCGTGCGCCAGGTGCGCAGGTAACAGCAAAGTCACATCAATCATAGAGACCAGCAGGGCCATCATGATGGTGATTGGCAGGATGGCATAGGTGGCACCAAAGTCACCGCCCATAAACAGCATGGGTACAAAGACCAGCAGTGTAGTCAGAAGGCTGGTTACAACAGGGCGGAAAACTTCAGAATACCCTTCAACGGCGGCTTCAACAGGCGGCAGTCCCTGGTGGTATTTCTGGTCGATACTTTCTGCTACAACAATGGAGTCATCAACAATGATACCAATCACCAGCAGGATCGCCGACATGCTGATACTGTCGAGGGAATAGCCAAACAGCAGCAGCATGCTCACCGTACCAAAGACACAAACCGGCAGTGAGGTGGTGATCCACGGGGCCAGGCGGCGTTGAATAGTGATCAGCAAAACAGCCAGCACCAGAATGGTACCGATCAGGCCGTTGTTACGCACGACTCTGAACCGGTCACTGATTTCTTCTGACAAATCCAGAGAGTTTGAAAACTTCAGCTTGCCGCCAGTGCGCTCGCTTTCATGGCGTAACAGTGCTTTCACGGCATCAACGGTTTTGAGGATGTCGCCGGACTCAGTCTTAAAGAGGGTAAACCCTATCCCTTTCTCGCCATTGGCGACAAAAGCTTCAGAGGGTCGCTCAAAGCCATCTCTTACCTCGGCAATGTCTTTCAGTCGCAAGGGGCTGCCGCCGGGCAGCATGGTAATAATACTCTGTTCAAGCTCCTCTGCAGATTGAACCTGGGTCAGGGTCAGCAGGTTTTTCTCCGCCAGCCAGGACTCTACGATTCCGCCACTGCTGGATTGATTTCGTCTGGCAATGGCATCCACCACGGTCTGGGGATTGATCCCATAACTGTTCATGCGGTCAGGATCCAGGTTTACGATAAATTCCCTGAGGCGGTATCCGGCAGTATCAACTTTACCAATACCATCCAGCGCTCTCAGCTTTTTCTCCAGTTGCCTGGCTGCTTCTCTCAGCTCTGCATAAGGCATATCGCCACTGATACTAAAGATAAAAAACTCAAAAGTAGCTGTGTTTTCTGCCTCGACTAACGGAGCATTTTTCAGGTCGGCAGGCAGATCGGTCACACGGTCCACCGCTGCACGGATATCCTGGTTGACCAGGTCAATGTCTTCTCCATCCCGAATAAGGATTTCAATTTCCGAGAGACCGTCTACTGATATGGATTGATACCAGCTAATGCCTTTGACCGTTTTTAACTCCTTTTCAATTCGATTGGTAATTTCCAGTTCTATCTCTTCAGCAGAGACACCGGGGTACTCTGTTATAATGACGGTTTCGCCCTGCTTGGCAGCGGGCAATTCCTGAAGGGTAATATTGAACAGCGCAATAATGCCCATAACACAGGTCATGGCCAGTACCATGCTGGCAAAAAAACGCTGCTCAACAAAAAAACGCAGGAAGGCTTTCATCGTGGCTTACTCCTGCTCAACATTTACATTGATGCGGGCATCCACAGTAAAACCTGAGCGTAACAGGCCGTCACTATTGTTAACAATAATGTCAATAGGGTAACTGTTTTTGCTGGCTTCTGGCTTAATACCTACGCGCAAAATTTCACCCGTAAATGTCTTTGAGGGCAAAGCTTCTGCGTAGATAGTTACAGATTGCCCGGGATGAATCCTGTTGATGTGGTTTTCAGTAACATAAACGACAGCTTCAAGCTTATTGAAATTTTCCAGGCGATACAGTGTTTGCCCTTTTTGCACCCAGTCGCCTTTTTCGATCAGCTTTTCCGTCACCCAGTAATCAGCTTCAGGCATGATGATGGTTCTTTGCAGGTCGAGCTGTGCGTCCTCAAAGGCCAGTTCTTGCAGATCAACAGTGAAAGCACTGATCTGGTATTCAGCTTCAGCGTTGTCTAACTGCTCCTGTGACAGACTGTTTTTAGCTTTCAGTTTCCGGTATCGCTCGACCCGGGCTCGTTTGGCTTTCATGTCGGCTTTGCTCAAAGCCAGGTTGGCTTTGGCCTTTGCCAGCATCAACAGGTAATCCTCACTGTCGATCTGGACTAATGATTTATTGGTAGTGGGGCAAACCTGTTATATTTCATGGATGTCAATGCCAAATTCGATTTTGTTGATCAACAGGCCAATAACAATATCGTGCATTTGTTCTAACTTTGAAAAGCATATTGTCTTTCTGGCCAGACGCTTAATCCAAGTTCTAAAATTCAGGTTTTTACGTTCAATTTTCTGAGTATTTTCTTTTCCAATGATGTGTCTGCTTTCGTCGAGATTACGTTCATAGGCTCCCCAATCATCAGTATAAAATTTCTTGATACCAAATGGTTCAAGAAGCTCTTTTAGTTTTTTGAAAACCTCATCCTTTCGTTTCCCAAAAACGTAAGCCAAAACAGTATTGGTCGCATGATCAACTGCATGCCAAAGCCAACGCTGGTTACTTTTTTCAAACACATACGACCACTGTTCATCTATCTCGGCCTCTTGGCAGGCGCGGCCTACGTGAATCACAGCACCCGTTCCAAGATCCATTTTCTGAATATTTGGATTAACTTGAACTAAGCCTTTCTCTTTTTTTTAATGTGTTTATTACTGTTTTTTTATTGATTCCCAAAACCCTGCTTGTATCCCTGATGCCGCCACCATTAATTGCCATATCGACGACTTTTTCTTTAACGCCTGGCTCATAAGCTTTATACCGGTACTCAAGCATAAAGGACTTGGTTTCACATTCAGCATTACAGCAAAAGTAGCGAGGAACATTATGAACACTGTAACCAAAGCTTTTAACATCATTACCGCCACATTTCGGGCAGTGAACTGGTGTGGAGCACATTTTCATATCGCACCATGACAAATACGGCATACGCCGTATTTTAGCAAACAACTACAAAATATCAGGTTTACCCCACTACCGATTTATTTTCAGAGACCTGCTCACCCCGGTCATAACCGAGACTGGTAATAACACCATCAATTTCTGAAACAACGGTCAGGGAGTCGTGACTCTTTAAGCTGCCCAAAAGGCTTAGTTCCTCGCTGGCAGAAAGATGTAAACACTGACTTAATAGCAACAGTATTAAAGATAAGCGGTACATAAGATCCCCCCTTCACTTATGCAGCAAGCCCTATGAATTAATAGATATTCGATTCCATATGGGCAGTCGCCAATGATAATAAATATTTTTTAAAAGAAACAGTTTATGAAAATGTCATGATGGTTCGTTCAATCTTGAGAGGTTCCAGAGGTGCATGGCTTTTCCTGATTACCACTGAACGTCCGCCAGTTTCAGAAGCCGTTCAGTACAGGCTCTATAGCATGACGTAGCTTCAGTGGTAATCAGGACGGAACTTCGCTCTGGGCAGCAGACCAGCTTTACCTGAACTATCACGAAGGATGGTATGGTTAAATGACTTTTCAGCCGGTTAGGCAATACCCACAGGGCATAAAGGCGACGTGAGGAGTCATAGCCGTATTTATGCCTAATGTTGAAGCATAATAATCTGTCCCACTGTAGTTGGATCAAAGCCTACTGTATGAACATTGACCCCCCCACCATCGCCAGGACTATAACCAATAATTAAACTAGACGCATCCTGGAGAAATTGAATAAAGTCGTTTGGGGCAGCATCGAAAAAAATCATGATTTCAGAAACAAAACTATTAGCAAGCTGTGGCGCCAGATTATATGCTGCCAATGCAGCATATAGCTTAACTGTCATTAGTTCATCTGAACCTGAATCTGAGGCAGAGAGAGGGCAGGTTATTAGAATTAAACTTATAACAATCGAAGATAATTTTACTTTCGACACTTGCAAGTCTCGTCGTTTGGAGTGTGTTGACAGTATAGGCATAACAAACTCTTCTAACAGATTACGAAGGGTTTCCTTGTTAATCATGCCAAATGGAACAATCATCCTTGCCTCGGTTTTATGTTTAAGCAGAAATTTTGAAATAACCGACTATGATAACTAGTTCCAAAAACAAAGAAACGAATGCTTATGAGACTATTTGTCAAAAGTTTGCTTTGTACTTTGCTGTTTCTGGCTATATCCATCAGGGCTTATTCTGAAGCTGAAGACGATGTTTCATACTTTCCAGTGGTATCACTGGGAACGGATTTAACTCTTCAGTTGAGCCAGAGCAGTCCGCATCTTGAAGTCAAGAGTGACGGTCATATACGTTTCCAGTTAAAGGTTCCGGATTTGGGAGACGAATTTTTCAATCGTCATCGCCTGCAAATTAATGTTCCCTATCTCGTCAATGGTTACAGGCATAACCATTACATTGAAGTAAGAAGGGCTGGTAGGTTTTTTGTCGAAATTCCTTCTGAAGAACCCGCCGGAACACCTATCTATTTACATACCGGTGATCGTCGGTTTGCCAAATCCAAAGCTGAGTGGCTGATAACCCCAATAGTTCAGTTTTATCTGGTTCATCAAATGCTGAATTTTATTGGGAATCACGGTGATCTGAATAATTATCAATCTTCGATCGATTTTAAAAACGGAGGTTTTCTGCAGGGCGTGCAGGGATATATCATTCTGGATAGCAGCCTGCGCCTTGCACGTGATACCGCCGAGCATCTGGAGGTGTACTATCACCATAACCCCGGAGGCAGCAGTGCGAAGGTTTTCGCTACTTTTTCCGCAGGTGCATTCTTACTCGAAGATGTGCCAATAGACGCAGCACACTTTACTGCGCTGGCGATGCAGAAGAGTTTTATCTATTCGGTTGTAGCCGGGAGCTTCGTTGATACTTTGGATGAAAATCTGTGGGCGCCATATTTCTCAGAAAGTTGGTTTCCATCCCATGGTTCTGTCCGCAATTTTAAAAGTAAGCTGGCAAGCCAGTTTATCCGGGGTCCCGTGCTTTCTGCAGGGCTGTTACAACTTGATGCTGTTAAGGGAGGAGCTGTCTCCGTTCCTCCGGCAAAACGGCTTATTACTCATAAGCTGATGATAAAATCCTCTTCCGGGATACGCCAGTTTAATGAAATGCTCGGGCAGAGTATTGGAGGTGTTACCGGCCGGGCCATAGAGTGGATACCACTAAATGGTCTAACGGTTGCTCTTACCGGTGTGGATGGTCCTGAAGGTTCTCTTAAACAAACCTTTGTCAGTGAGTTTCAACAGCAGCTGGGCTCCCACTCTCATAAGCAGATCAGAGGGGTCAAAGACAGTTATTTGACAGGTAATAGCCAGTACATGACATTTCAGGTTCTTAATCAGGTATTTATGGATTTTTTGATAGGAACGGTGATGTATTTGGCTGCGGATGCTGTAGACATCAAGTTTAGGGGAAGCACAATGATTTCCCGTCGATTCGGAAAGGGGATTGGTCTTTCGTATGCAACAAAAACTCTGGGCAGCTGTGTCACAGAATGGGTGACTGGTTGCGCTACTGATTTTGTTCATGACTATGTCACTGATTTATCCCCGGAAGTAGCCTCTTATTTCAGAAGAGACTACGTTCTTGAAATTCATCATGGCCTGAGTCCGAAGGCTGAATCCGGAGCACAATCGGGCTCAATGTCACACGATGTTCATGATGAATTATAAAGTCAGCGGCCCCAGGTCGGTGACCAGAAAATACTTACCTCTGGATTCTCAGACGACATTCTTATCCCAGAGCGCTGTGCCATGACGGCGTTCTGTGGTTTCTCTCAGATAAGCAGGGCGAGGATCCTGCCCTAACTCGCCAGCCTTCATCCATGGTTTCATGAAAGATGAAATGCACTCAGATATGGGGAAACCATTCCAGCCCCCTGACCAGATTTTCCTGGTTGTATCACTCCCACCTGGTCAAACTGGAAGGATAAAGGTTCTTTGTTCACGAATCAGGTAAACTGGAATAACTTAAAACAGATAGTTATGAACCGGAAACGCCCTTCCATAGAAAAAATATAAATCGTACGAGTGTCCAATCATGTTAAGAGATGAGCTGTCTGCCCCACTGTCTGACCTGTTTCCGGAACTGGCTGCTTTTTTGTTGTGCAGAACGCCTGATGTCTGGGTAGACAAAGCTTTAGAACATCAGGATATCTTATTGATAGATCATGCAAACTGTGAAAAAAAAGCGGCTTCCACAGCACTGAATCTGATGTTCCGGTATGTTCACCATGAAGACCTGCTGCACAAAATGTCCCGGCTGGCGCGGGAAGAGTTACTGCATTTTGAGCAGGTGATGGCGTTGATGAAAAAGCGAACTATTCGCTACCGGCAGGTTTCAGCCTCACGCTATCCGGGGCTGATGCGTGAGCAGGTGCGTAAACACGAACCAGAGCAACTGGTGGATATTCTGATTTGTGGAGCGTTTATTGAAGCCCGCTCCTGCGAGCGTTTTCACAAGCTGGCTTTTCATGTGGATGATGAACTGGCAAAGTTTTACCGCTCCCTACTGCTGTCGGAGGGGCGACATTTTATGGATTACCTGACGCTGGCTGAAAGCATTGCTCAAACGGATATCTCAGACCGGATTGCGGTGTTTGCTGCTATTGACCGTAAGGCTGTTGAATCTGGCGACCAGCAGTTTCGTTTTCACAGCGGCAGGCCTGATTAAATAAAAAGGTTAAAAAATAGTTGGTTGAGTATTCTTTCATCAGTTCCTGCTATTCTGTAAACCCTAAGCCTGCAGGAGTACAATATGAGCGCAACAGCTAAAGCATCGAACAGCGAGTCTGATCATCAACTCAATACTTTAACCGATATAGTCAGAGTGGTTGGGGAGACGCGTTCTGATGTTAAGGTTATTGATAGGAAAGTAGATCGACTTGAGCAAAAAATAGACCAACAAAGCTCTGAAATTTCTGAACTGAAAACGGATGTTTCCGGGCTTAAAAAAGATGTTTCCAAGCTTAAAACAGATGTTTCCGAGCTTAAAACAGATGTTTCCAAGCTTAAAACAGATGTTTCCGAGCTTAAAACAGATGTTTCCGAGCTGAAAGCTGATAACGTAGAAATCAAAGACACCTTAAAGCTCATTCTGTCCAGACTCCCCAGCTAACGACAACTGTCAAATACTTTTAGTTAGCCCCCACCGGCTCAGTCGTCTGTAGGGGCAGGAAATCAAAGACTGAAACGTTGCTGGTGTAAATCGCTGTCGCCAGGTAGCACCCAGCCACACTTATCCCAGTCGCCCAGTACAATGCGTTGTCCAGTGCCGGTGGATAATGTTACAGCGTGAGTATCGGGGCGATGGGTATGACCATGAATCAGGGTTTTTACCCCGTATTGCTCCATGACCCTCACCACTTCATCACGGTTCACATCCATGATTTCAAGGCTTTTGCCGGACTTTGCCTTTTGGCTGTTGGCGCGAATTCTGGCAGCGAGCTTCTTGCGGTAGCTCAGTGGCAGAAGCCGTAGAAAGCCTAAAACCAGAGGGTGACGAATACGCTTACGGTATTTCTGGTATTGTTCATCATCCGTACATAGCAGGTCGCCGTGCATCAGCAGGACTTTCTCACCGTTTAGTTCAATGGTGCAGGGGTCTTGTAACCACTGGGCGCGGGTTTGCTTCAGGAAGCCACGTCCCACTGCAAAATCACGGTTGCCGGGCATAAAGAAGAGTTGATGACCTGCGTCGGTGTAGTGCCTGAGCTTATCTGCGATTTCCTGGTGGAAAGGCTCCATGGCATCGTCTCCCACCCAGTACTCGAAAAAATCTCCAAGAATGTAAAGGGTGGCGGCTTTCGGAGCCTGTTCATCCATAAAGCGCAAAAACGCCCGGGCTATGTCCGGGCGCTCGGGTGTCAGGTGCAGGTCGGAAATGAACTGCGCCTGCATTTACACCAGTTCCGCAGACTCGATCACCACGTCCTCAACCGGTACGTCCTGATGACCAGCCCGGAAAGTGGTTTTCGCGCCCTTGATCTTGTCAACGACTCCGGTACCTTCAGTGACCTTGCCAAATACGCAGTAGCCCCAGCCGTCCTGTGTTTTGCCGGTGTGGTTCAGGAAGCCATTGTCGGCAACGTTGATGAAAAACTGGCTGGAAGCAGAATGTGGGTCCATGGTGCGAGCCATGGCAACGGTGTAACGGTCGTTCTTCAGGCCGTTGTCTGCTTCGTTTTCAATAGGAGCATTGGTAGACTTCTGAACCATGCCTGGCTCAAAACCACCACCCTGAATCATAAATCCGTCAATGATGCGATGAAAGATTGTGCCGTCGAAATGACCGCTCTTCACATATTCTTCGAAGTTTGCAGTCGTTTTAGGCGCTTTATCAGCGTCCAGTTCCAGCTTGATGTCGCCGAAATTGGTATGCAGTACAACCATGTGGTTACCGTCTGTTCAATGGATACTGTGCCCTGAGTGCTATAAGAATTCAGGGCAGGAGATCAAGGCATTTTAGGTGTTTCTGGCGTCAGTGTAAAAGGGAAGGGGCGATGGATGTATTTTTCGTATTAGCCGGGGGGGATGAGTATTATCTCTATAACTGAGTACTCACTGTAACCTTCTTCTTTGATTTTTCTTCCATTGGGCAAGAAACTGACGGTTCGGATATATCTTGAATCCAGCCTGAAGTTATTTCTGCCGGGCCTGGCAAATTTCACGTTGGTTCCTGATGAAAAACTCAGAGTGGCTGGAGCGCTCCAGGGTAGGTTCAGTGAACCTTTCAGGATTGCTTTGTAAGAACCTCCCGGGTAGGCAGTCTTGCCGTTTGTCCCATACAGGTTCAATGACATTTGTGAGCGACGCAGCCGGATTTCATCCCGATATTCTGAATCTTGTCTGCGGCTTTTTGGTAGGGCACCACGCAATGCATTTTTAGAGGCTTTCCATTGGATTGCCTCAAGAGCCATACCGTGTCTGCTGTAAATATCTAAATCTTCATCTTTGCGAAGAGTGAAATTGTACTTGACATTGCCAGTACCCGCTTTCTCACTGATGGGTTCAGAAAGCCCGCTTGTTTTAAATGGAATATAGGCTATCTGCCCGTTGCCTGTATCTTCAACTTTTATAACGCCATGAAATACCAGACCCTTCAGTGCATTTATCTTATAAGCGGCTTTCGGATCATTGAGGGTATCCCGATCTACGCAAAGCGATGAGCTTTTATTGGGGTAGGTTCTCAGGTAAGCGGCCAGGTTATATGTCAGGTAATCGGATTTTATAGAAGAAGGAGACTCAAAAGATTGGGGCTGTAAATTAAAGATGTCACAGTACGACTCTCCACAAACAAAAGTGTTTGTGGAGCCCGGGCAGTTTCTTTCGTAACTGAAGGTCTTTTGTAGTTGTATGGCTCTTTTTTGGCGTTCTATCAGGAGTAGACGGGCAGCATAGCTTTCCGCGCTTTCAGTTATTGGAGTAGCTTCAGCCAGCGAAACTGCAGAAGCAAGAACGGCCGCAGAAAACCTGCTGAGCTGACAGTGATTCTTCATAATGGTTTCTCATGGGGGCCAGGGCGATAACAAGCAGAATAGCAGTGATTCTTACGCTGACAATTTCTTAAGGCTTCTGAATTTGAGATTCCCGCAAGCTACAGGTTATCTGGTTGAACCATGAGTGATTATAATGGTAGTCTCGCACGTTTGAAAAAGTTTCATGAATTCGAGGTCTGTCTACCCGCGACGCTGCGAGAGCACTGTGGGTTGTCGGGCGTCACCCTCCAAGATACTGGTTGCAATGAGCACAACAGACAAACCGAGTAACTTTCTGGAGCAGATCATTGAAAAAGATCTGGCCGAAGGTGTAGTAACTTCTATCCATACACGTTTCCCACCAGAGCCTAATGGCTTTCTGCACGTGGGTCACGCGACTTCTATCTGTTTGAATTTTGGCCTGGCCGAGAAGTTCGGTGGCCAGTGTAACCTGCGTTTTGACGATACCAATCCTGAGAAGGAAGAGCAGAAGTACGTCGACAGCATCCGGGAAGATGTGAAATGGCTTGGCTTCCAGTGGAGTGGCGAGGTTCGTTATGCCTCCAGCTACTTCGACACGTTCTACGAATGGGCTGTTTACCTGATCAGGGAAGGCAAGGCCTACGTTGATCATCAGGATGCTGAATCCATGGCTCGCAACCGTGGTGACTTCAAAACGCCCGGGGTTGAAACGGCTGACCGGAAACGGTCGGTAGAAGAAAACCTGGCCGAATTTGAAAAGATGCGTGCCGGCGAGTACGAAGAAGGCAGTTGCAGCCTGCGCGCCAAAATCGACCTGCAACACCCGAATATGAATATGCGTGATCCGGTGCTGTACCGTATCCGCAAACAGAGCCATCATCAGACCGGTGATAAGTGGTGCATCTACCCAAGCTATGACTTTGCTCATGGTCAGGAAGATGCCATTGAGGGCGTTACCCACTCCATCTGTACGCTGGAGTTTCAGGACCACCGTCCGCTGTATGAATGGTTTATTGAAAACCTGCCGGTGCCGCACAAACCACGGCAGTATGAATTTGCCCGTACCAACCTGAACTACACCATTACTTCCAAGCGCAAGCTGAAGCGACTGGTAGATGAGAACATTGTTACCGGCTGGGAAGACCCGCGTATGCCAACGGTGTCCGGTATGCGTCGCCGTGGTTACACTCCGGCTTCCATTCGCAAGTTCTCCGATATGGTGGGTGTCAGCCGTACTGATGGTATTGCAGACATTTCCATGCTGGAACACGCGATCCGTGATGACCTTAACCAGAATGCCCCTCGCGGTATGGCGGTGCTGAATCCATTGAAAGTGGTCATTACCAACCTGCCGGAAGGCGAGGTACAGGAAATGACAGCACCCATGCATCCGAACAGGGAGATGGGCGAGCGTACCCTGCCATTCACCCGTGAGCTGTACATTGACCGCAGTGACTTTACCGAAGACACTACCTTGTCTCGCAAGAAGTTCAAGCGTCTGGTGAAGGGTGAGTATGTGCGTTTGCGCAGTGCTTACGTGATCAAAAACGATGACGTGATCAAGGATGAGAACGGTGAAATTGTTGAGATTCACTGTTCTTATGTACCGGGTACCGTGGGTGAAAATCCGCCGGAAGGTGTAAAGCCACGCGGTGTTATTCAGTGGGTATCTGCGAGCCACGGTAAACGGGTTGAGCTGCGACTGTACGATCGTCTGTTTAATCATCCGGCACCGGACAAGGGTGAAGAAGATTTTATTGCCCATATCAACCCGAACTCTCTGGAAGTGAAGCAGGCATGGGTTGAGCCGGGGCTGGCCAGTGCTGAGCCGGAACAGGGTTTCCAGTTTGAACGAGAAGGTTATTTTGTGGCGGATCGTTACGATCACAGCCCGGAACATCCGGTATTCAACCTGACGATTGGTCTGAAAGATACCTGGGCCAGTAAGGCCTGAGGATAGGGTGAACAGCAGCCTTCAGTCTGCTTTATCACTAGCTGAAGGCTCAGAAACTGCCTGAGAAAAGGGCAACAGGACATAGAAAGTGCTGCAGATTTATAACTCTCTGACTCGAAAGAAAGAGCCGTTTCAGCCTATCGACGAAAACCATGTACGCATGTACGTGTGTGGTATGACGGTGTATGACTTCTGTCATATTGGTCATGCCCGTACTGTGACCGCTTTTGATGTGGTAGCGCGGTATCTGCGTGCGAAAGGTTATAACCTGACCTATGTGCGCAATGTGACCGACATTGACGACAAGATTATCAAGCGTGCCATCGAGAGCAATGAAACCATCGATGTGCTGACTGATCGGATGATCGCTGCCATGCGGGAAGACTTTGCCCGTCTGGGCAACCTGCCACCGGATCAGGAGCCTCGCGCTACTGAGCATGTGCAGGGAATGATTGAGATGATCAGTGGTCTGATCGAAAAAGGTTTTGCCTACGCGCCGGGCAATGGCGATGTCTATTACCGGGTTCGCAAGTTTGAAGGTTATGGCAAGCTGTCCGGCAAGGTGCTGGAAGAGCTGGAAGCCGGTGCGCGTATTGATGTCGAAGAGAACAAGGAAGACCCGATGGACTTTGTACTCTGGAAAGGTGCCAAAGCAGGCGAGCCTTTCTGGGCATCTCCATGGGGTAATGGTCGTCCGGGCTGGCATATTGAGTGCTCGGTGATGGGCAAGTGCTGCCTGGGTGATACCTTCGATATTCACGGCGGTGGTTCTGACCTGAAGTTCCCCCATCATGAAAACGAAATTGCACAGTCTGAAGCGCATAATGATGCAACCTTTGTGAACACCTGGATGCATTCCGGTGCGATTCGCATCGACAATGTGAAAATGTCCAAGAGTCTGGGTAACTTTTTTACCATTCGTGAGGTACTGGAGCAGTTTCCGGATGAGGTGGTTCGCTACTTCCTGATCTCTTCGCACTATCGCAGCCCGGTGAATTACTCTCAGGAAAGCCTGAAAGAGGCGGCTGTCCGTCTTGAGCGCCTTTACACGGCTCTTAAAGGTCTGAAGCTGGAAGACGTCGAGGCACCGGCTGAATCTGAGTTCGAACAGCGTTTCTTTGCCGCGATGGACGATGACTTTAATACGCCGGTTGCCCTGGCGGTACTGTTTGACCTGGTGCGTGAGATGAACCGTGTTCGAGCAGAAAACGAGCAGAAGGCGTTGCCTCTGGCGGCGTTGCTGGTGAAGCTGGGTGGCATTCTGGGTATTGTTCAGGGGGATGCTGAGGCTTTTCTGAAGTCTGGCAGTGACCTGGATGAAGCATGGATTGAGGACATGATTCAGAAGCGTGCTGACGCAAAGAAAGCCCGCGACTTTGCCGAGTGTGACCGGATTCGGGATGAGCTGGCGGCTCAGGGGATAAGCCTGCAGGATGGTCCTCAGGGAACCACATGGCGTGTTGATCGCTGATTGACTGGCAAAGCCTTTTATCCAGAAAAACGCCTGGGGAGTGATCCTCAGGCGTTTTTTGTTTGGATGGTGGTATCCAACAGCTGACTTACACCACTCTCACATTCATTCGCAAAGTCCACTTTTTACTATGCACGGGGATTAGAGAAGGCTGACAATTTGCAAAAGCCTCCCAGTGGTCTAATTTTTTGCACTTGAGTAAAGAAGCTCTTTTTATGCACACTTTTTCAGGTGTTAACCAATGAAGTTTTTTAAACTAGCCATACAGTTCCTGCTGGCTCCCCTCTTTATGTCTATAGCCCTCACTGCACAGGCAGAAAAAAAAGACTTTTACAATCTTAAGGTGGGTGAAAAGACATTCGACGTAAAATCCGAAAGCTCCACTTCTGGAAACATTATGAGAACTGTCACAGAGACCCAACCCAGAGACCACGACGCCAATTCCATGGGCACCGCAGAACCTTTTATAGGCAGATCCAGAAATTTCATAGCAGGTCAAGTAGAATCGTCGACTTATTTTAGTAGAATAATTGCAGCAGCACGCAATGCCCAAGCCAATATAAACACACCTGAACACAGTATCGGCGAAGTGCATCATTACCCCCGCCACCCCGCCGGCGACCTGACAGAGAGATCAATAAGAAGGTACCTGAATTATGATTCTGGCAGCTTTATATTGTTGGTTCTTCCAGTAGGAGTCATTGATACTGGCAATATGCGTTTGCTTCTGAACGTCATAGATGGAACAGATAGAACCAGGTATGAGCCAATAGCAGCAGACAGTATGTTTTTGTTCATGAACCCCATAGATGAAACCAAGCCTCTTAATGCGTTGAACAATGGTGGGCATATACATGAATCCCCTGATAATCCCAATGAAATCAATATAACAGGAAACGTGGATGTAGAAATTGAACAGTCGCACGAGGGAGAGACGAGCATGGTATCACTGGAAGTAACCGTTGAAATCACTGCAGTCCTTGACCAGGGAACGGTTCGGCTTCAAAGCATTTCTTATCCGGGGGGGGTATCAGGCTCTGTAACAATTCCAAGCTTCACACTCACCTTACGTGGCGAAACGGAGCCTGCAGCAGAAGGTATCCCCACTGCCACTTTTGAACCCAGATCACCAATCGAACACCTGACCCAGCGTACAGTTTCTGGAATGCTTCCCACCGGATCTAACCCATAGAAAACACCAATACCAGAAATTCATTACTGCGCCCGTACAAAACGGTCGCAGCTTTTCATAAGGTTTAACTCGTAATGTGTACTGAAGTCTGAATCACGACCCGCAGTGCAGTTTGAACTTTTAACGGGCAGTTAAACTCTAAGAGGTTTGCTTGAAACTAACTGCCTTGCGCGACTGTTCTGCCCGCAACAGGTAAAAGACCAAAAAATAATAATGAGGTTAATCAGTGATTTACCATTCAGCAACAAACTTTGCCTCAGCACCTGCGGCACCTCCCGCTTTTAATGTGGCGGACGAAAAAGATCGGGCGAAACTGTATATTCCCCAAAAAGCGCCAGGGGATGAGCCAAAAAACATCAGTGACTTCAGAATCAGCCATAATATAGCCGCTGAGAAACAAGGCCCTGAAGCTGAAGTAACCCTGACTTTAAAAAATGGTATTAAAGTGCCTGATTACAGCAAAGACAGGGAATTCACAGGTCGACTAAAGTCAATGGAAATGGACAAGGCACTGAGGATTCGTGATTTAATTAAACAATATCCAGACGAATTCCCTATGCCTGGCATGGCTATAACCGCTGCTGCCATTAAAGAAAACATCCAGACAATAAAAGGGCAGGAGCAGCTCTTAGACGGTGAGTTGCAGTGTATTTTAAATATTGAACGGGAGCTTGATGAATTATCTCCAAACTACCCTTATAACCAGTCATTTGTTATCACCTATAAATATTTAATGTACATATCCCTGCTTTTTTTCAGGAAGCAGCTAACTGCTTCAGACACAAAGCTTGAATACGACATTAGCGATATTGATGGTCGCTTCGATTTGTACGATTTTTTTGATGATATTGGTCTGAAGATCATTAGTTTGTACAAACAGGATTGTCGGTTGACCGACCTGGAGTCTCTGCCGTGGTCATTACTACTGAAAGATCCCAACCTGTTTCATCAGGAATTGAAAAAAAATTACTATAGCATCATCTGGGATCATGTTGATTTAAAGTTGGACAATCCGGAAGTTAATGTTTTTCAACTGGGCGAGCCTTTAATTCCTTGTTCGGATTGTCTGGATGTAGAGGATCTGAACAGACTGTGGCCATTGCCTCTCTGGCTAGTCGCCACATCTTTTTCAGAAACAACGTCTGCTGATGGCTTTGATATGTACCCGGCCGCTTTTTTTGAACATGATGTTTTTCATTTCAAAGAAAAATTAAGAGTGGGTACCAGGGACATCGATCAACACAGAACATTATTAAAATGGATCAGGCAACTCTATAACCATAAGGCAGATATAAAAAGCGTAAACTTTTTAGCGATAGAACTGGTTCTTTTTGATGCCTTTCATGAAAGTGTTTTATTCACAAACTTTACCCTTGACAAGGGTGTTGAAGATTTTTTTGACAACATCCGTAAAACGGTGATGGAGGTGGGACCTGATGACTTGCCGGAAAAATACAAGGCAGTAACCCATCATGAGGTTAACGAGGCTGCTCGCTGGCTGGCAAGGTTACCGTTAAAAAACATTTCTGATAGTGAATTCCTCGAAACAATAAACGCTAATGAGCAAAATTTTGAAGCCATAGGGCGCAATCTTCGCGGATTACGTTTTAATACCGTAAAGCCAGAGCCCGCTTACATGAAAGAAATCATTGAGCAGGTTTCGTCCAATAAACGGCTGCTCGCAACACATGGCTTTAATGACCAGCGAATTGCTTCAGCGCTTCGGCTCTACAGGAAAGAGGCTGAGAGAAAGGATCTGGAAACGGACAGCCCGAACTGGGAAGTATGGTCTGGTAAAGCACTCGCAGATTTTCAACGGGAAGCGCAGTGGATTATGAACTACCTGAAAAATGCACATCTGCAGGGAGCCTGGCGATGCAGGGCTGCCTGTCAGGGGGTTAGAGAGGAGCACTCAGGCGGATCGTACAGGAGTGGCGTAGCGAACCTGTGAATGTATTCGCTACGCCGTGCGTGCGAAAGGTTATAACCTGACCTATGTGCGTAATGTGACCGACATTGACGACAAGATTATCAAGCGTGCCATCGAGAGCAATGAAACCATCGATGTGTTGACTGATCGGATGGATGAAGCATGGATTGAGGACATGATTCAGAAGCGTGCTGACGCCAAGAAAGCCCGCGACTTTGCCGAGTGTGACCGGATTCGGGATGAGCTGGCAGCTCAGGGGATCAGTTTGCAGGATGGACGTGGCGGGTAGAGCGTTAAACCTTACGATTAAACCATACGATTAAACCATACGAAGAGCTGCGCCCGTTTTGTACAGACGCAGCAAATGAATATTGGGTATTACTTGCCTGATAAGTTTGATATACCTGTGAATGGTGATCGGTTTTGATCGTCGGCTGGTGAGCGACCTGGTAGCTCAGGGAGAGATTCTTCCCCGGGTGGAATTGTGTTTACATCGACTTCATCCTCGCTCGTGGATGCTTCGTCTTCCTGGTCGGATTGTACTTGCTCATTGGCTGCAGTCGGCTCACCGTCATCCTGAATTTCCGGAATGCTGGAGTCTGAGTCAGGTTTCTGTTCATCATTATTCACTGTTACCTGGGCGTCATTTTCGCGTTCAAGGGCGGCCCTGTTTTCTTCCGCAAGTGTCGTATCGTCCACCGGTTCCTGTCTGACAAAGGTTAGTGAGAAAGGCTGCGAGGGAGTGTTTTCATTGCCTGCATGAGAAAGGCTTGAAAGATAAACACTTCCTTCATTGCTGGTTGCGATTCGGCCTTCTACTGGTATATACATTTGAGTTATCTTCTGCCCGCCTACTCCGTATGTTATCAGAGTTGCCTTTCCTGATACGGAGGTTCCACTTTCACTGAAGGAGAAATACATGAGGGGCAGATGAATAATTAGATCGTTTGTTTTAATCAATCCTGTTGGAAGAAGAAGCATGAAGTGATTCTGATGACCGGTTTGCGTAAGGCGTTTTATAAGCTCATCCGTTAGTTCAACGACATGGGGAGTGTACCACCGCCGTCTATCAGTATGCTCAGTAAACGGCTCCATGTTTGAATCATCTCGTGTGTCGAGACCTGATATATATGCGTTAAAAGTCTGCAAGCCCTGATGTATATTCAGAGTGCTGGGGCTAGGGTGAAGTCTGACCCTGCCTGTATACTTTTCAGAAGAATCCGTAGCGCTATTGCTTTCCGAATTACTATCGCCTTCCGAATTGCCGCTGTCGGTCTGATGCATGAGACGGGTCGTTGTCACAAGTCTCCTAATTTCTCCAACTTGATAGTCTTTGACTTCCACTTCCCATTTTTTTTGATCCATCTCAAGCTCGTAAAAGGTTTTTTTTCCTGCCTGTGCGGCGAGTGTCAGGGACATAAAGAGGAATGTCAGTAGACACTGTGTGGCTAATTTAAAGAACTGCACTGGTTAACACCTGAAAAAATTGTGAGTAAATAGGCTTCTTTGCTCAGATGCAAAAATCTAGACCACTGGGAGGCTTATGCAAATTGTCAGCCTTCTCTAATATCTGTGCATAGTAAAAAGTGGACTTTGTGAATGAATGTGAGAGTGGTGTAAGTCAGCTGTTGGGTAGCTTTGATAAGGTTGCGCAATAAGGTTGCGCAATTAAGGTTGCGCAGCGAACGTTGTTATATTCGCTGCAGCATCATTAATGAAATGGTCGGTGTTGTCTGTCAGTTAGTCGTGCAGGTGCTCAGCAGCATACAGTGTATTTTCCAGCAGTGTGGCAACGGTCATTGGACCTACGCCGCCCGGTACTGGAGTGATCCAGCCTGCACGCTGGCTGGCGGTATCAAATTCAATGTCTCCTACCAGTCGGCCATCATCCATGCGGTTGATGCCAATGTCGATCACGATCGCACCAGGCTTGATCCACTCGCCCTTGATGAGTCCCGGCTTACCAACACCCACCACAAGAATATCTGCCTGTGAGACCACGTTTTCCAGATTTTTGGTAAAGCGATGAGCGGTGGTGGTCGTACATCCTGCCAGCAGGAGTTCCATGGTCATCGGGCGGCCGACAATGTTGGATGCCCCGACAATGACGGCATTTTTACCGCGGATGGGTTCGCCGGTACTTTCCAGCAGTGTCATCACGCCTTTCGGGGTGCAGGGGCGCAATAACGGGATACGCTGTACCAGTCGACCAATGTTATAAGGGTGAAAGCCGTCCACGTCTTTATCGGGATGTATGCGTTCAATAACCAGGTCGGTGTTGATGTGTTCAGGCAGGGGAAGCTGGACAAGGATGCCGTCAATGGCAGGGTCATCATTCAGGCTGTCGATCAGGCTGAGCAGTTTGCTCTCAGAAGTGGAGGCGGGCAGGTCATGGGAGACGGAAAGGAAGCCTGCGTACTCACAATCTTTCCGTTTCTTGCCAACATACACTTTAGAGGCGGGATCGTCCCCTATCAGGATAACAGCCAGACCAGGGGCTCTCAGGCCTTGTCCGGTTCTGACCCTGACCCGTTCAGCAATACTGTCGGTCAGGGATTTGGCAATGGCTTTACCATCAATAGTTGTCGCGGTCATGTTCGTTATGTTTACCGGGTTTAGTCTTATCAGCAGACAAGTGCATTATTTTAACAGTGCCAGCCGGTGATAGGCATAGCTGTCCACAGAATAATTGTGGTTGTTTACAGCTAAACGACTGTGTTAGATTAGCGCCGTCTTCGCAGGCGTTCCTGCTCTATGAATGTTTAACTTCAGCTTATTAAGATGTTCTTGTTAGTCGGCAGCTATTAAATATTCTGTAAGCAGTGTCTGAGAAAAGGGCGTTGACGACAAGAGATGATCTGGGTAATATGCGCCGCATCACTGATGCAGCGACGACTTGTTTGTTAGAACGGTCAGTTGTTAAGCAGTTGAAGTTAAGCAGTTGAAGATGCTCTCAATAGAGTGTTTCGGGGTATAGCGCAGTCTGGTAGCGCGCCTGCTTTGGGAGCAGGATGTCGGGAGTTCGAATCTCTCTACCCCGACCATTTATTTCTTTTGAATGCTGAAAATGAGTATTGATTAAATCCTCTGCTTCGGTATTGTGAAGAGTAATTAGTGCGCCCGTAGCTCAGTTGGATAGAGCATCCGCCTTCTAAGCGGATGGTCGCAGGTTCGAATCCTGCCGGGTGCGCCATCTTTTCTTTTTATTTAAAAGTGATGGCAAGATTTGTGGTGGGCATAGCTCAGTTGGTAGAGCTCTGGATTGTGATTCCAGCGGTCGTGGGTTCGAGCCCCATTGTCCACCCCAGTTTTTTATCACAGAAGTAATCTGTGATGACAATCAGATGTGTATGTCTATCAGTATGCATCTGTACAAAGTTAGATAGCAGCGCAGTAAGTGCTCTATGCGGATGTGGTGGAATTGGTAGACACGCTGGTTTTAGGTACCAGTGCCGCAAGGCGTGAGAGTTCGAGTCTCTCCATCCGCACCAGTTGACTATACGGGGATAAGCTTGCTTATCCCCTTTTTTTGTATCGGAGAAATGCCCGGTTATCAGACGGGTGGCATGACTGCCGCTAGTCCGTTATTTCGCTATTGAAAGGCCTCAACAGGGAAATAGCGTGAGAGTGTAAAAGGTTGATCAGTGTCGGTGTTTGCGCTTCTTTTGTGCGCATCTGATGCATCGGTTACGGTCTTTTGCTAGTCTATGCCGCTTTATCGCAAGTTCGGTAATCAGGCTCAGTATTGAGGAACACAAATGCAAGTCTCCCTTGAAACGACTTCCGGTCTGGAACGTCGTCTGTCCATCGTCATTCCAGCTGAGAAAGTAGACGGTGAAGTCGCCAAGCGTCTGAATGATATGTCCCGCCGTGTGCGTCTGGACGGTTTCCGTCCGGGCAAGGTACCTGCCAAGGTAATGAAGCGCCGTTACGGTCTGGGTGCTCGTCAGGAAGTTCTGGGTGAGCAGATGCAGCAGGCATTTGTTGAAGCTGTGACTCAGGAAAAACTGAATCCGGCTGGCGCTCCTACTGTTGAGCCAAAGGCTGATGAAGAAGGCAAGGATTTCGAATTCGTTGCGACTTTCGAAGTTTATCCTGAAATCACTCTGGGTGACTTCGCATCCATCGAAGTTGAGCGTCCGGTTGCTGATGTTAAAGACGCTGACATCGATGAAATGGTTGAAACCCTGCGTAACCAGAGCAAGACTTTTGAAGACGTTGAGCGTGCGGCTGAAAGCGGTGACCAGATTGTATTCGATTACGTTGGCTCTTTTGCTTCCGGCGAGAAGGCTGGTGAAGAGTTTGACGGCGGTAAAGCTGAGAACTCTACCCTGGAACTGGGCTCTGGCCGCATGATTCCGGGCTTTGAAGATGGTCTGGTGGGTGTTTCCGCTGGTGAAGAGAAGACTCTGGAACTGACATTCCCTGAGGAATACCACTCTGAAGAGCTGAAGGGTCAGGCGGTTAAGTTTGCGTGCAAGGTACACAAAGTACAAGCTGCTGCTATGCCAGAACTGAACGATGAATTCTTCGCTCGCTTCGGTGTCACCGAAGGTGGTGAAGAAGCGTTCCGCGCTGAAGTTCGCAAGAACATGGAACGTGAACTGCGTCAGGCTGTAAAAGGCAAGGTGAAGAACCAG
Source organism: Endozoicomonas gorgoniicola (assembly GCF_025562715.2). Lineage (NCBI taxonomy): Bacteria > Pseudomonadati > Pseudomonadota > Gammaproteobacteria > Oceanospirillales > Endozoicomonadaceae > Endozoicomonas > Endozoicomonas gorgoniicola. The sequence goes on along the minus strand of NZ_JAPFCC010000001.1, from coordinate 2,315,545 downwards.
GTAATGGACGGTCTGCTGTCTACTAACGAGATCGACGTACCTTCTCCTCTGGTGGCTCAGGAAATCGACCGTATGCGCGAGCAGGCGGTTCAGCAGTTCGGTGGTGAGCAGGGCGGTTTCGATCCTAAGCAGCTGCCAGCTGAACTGTTTGAAGCAGATGCGAAGAAGCGTGTTGCTCTGGGTCTGATCGTAGGTGAAGTGGTTAAGCAGCGTGAAGTTAAGGTTGACGAGGACCGCGTTCGCGCCATGATCGAAGATATGGCTTCCGCTTACCAGGAGCCTCAGCAGGTCATCGACTGGTACTACAGCAACGAACAGCAGCTGTCTCAGGTTAAGTACGTAGTGTTGGAAGAGCAGGTGGTTGACACCGTTCTGGAAAGCGCCAAGGTATCTGAAGCTGAAGTTAGCTACCAGGACGCTATCAAACCAGCGGCTCCCGAAGCAGCACCAGAGTCAGCTGAAGAGCAGGAAACTGCTGAAGAAGCCTGATCACGGGCGGAGATTTAGGTAACGACCTGCGGTGGTCTGTAAAAAGCTTTTGAAACAGACCACCGGTTTGAGGCATTCTTAAATCAATACGGCGCTGTCCGGAAAACAAACATGGAGTTTTCAGTTCTGTTTTCTAAGGTTGTTGCGGTGATTGCCGTTTAAACTAAGACAGCGTTATGCGACCCGCAGCGCGGGTCGCTTTTCTTCGACTTGGCAAGGAGTTACGACAGGAAATGTCCAGACTGATTGAACCATCCTCCATGGCCATTACCAATTCTGGCCTGGTACCGATCGTTGTTGAGCAATCTGCCCGTGGCGAACGTTCATACGACATCTATTCACGTCTGCTCAAGGAACGGGTAATCTTCCTGGTAGGTCAGGTTGAAGACCATATGGCAAACCTGATTGTTGCCCAGATGCTGTTCCTTGAATCGGAAAATCCGGACAAGGATATCCATCTGTATATCAACTCGCCGGGCGGTTCCGTAACTGCTGGTATGTCCATTTACGACACCATGCAGTTTATCAAGTGTGATGTCTCAACCATGTGTATTGGTCAGGCCTGCAGCATGGGGTCTCTGCTTCTGACAGCGGGTGCCAAAGGCAAGCGTTTTGCGCTGCCACACTCCCGGGTCATGATTCACCAGCCATTGGGTGGTTTCCAGGGACAGGCGTCCGATATTGCGATCCATGCCCAGGAAATGATGACCATCAAGTCCAGGCTGAATCAGGTGCTGTCCAGCCACACGGGACAACCTCTGGAAGTGATTGAGCGAGATACTGACCGTGATAACTTCATGAGTGGTGAAGAAGCGGTTGAGTATGGTCTGATCGATAAAGTTCTGACCAACCGGGCTGCGGCTGAGTAAGTCGCGCCCCCTCTGGTTGGCAGTTTGTCCAGGCAACATAAAATCAGGCAGGCGTGTTACCTCAGGTGGCATGCCTGTTTTACGTTTAGACAGTCATGAACCGTAATGGTCATGAATGAACAGACCATTCGCCCGCTTTTCGGGCATTGGTGACCTAATGACAGTTGGAAGCTGTTTTTTACAGACTTTTCCATGCGGGGACTTGAAAAAGCACCATAATGCCTGCATCTTGTTCCTATTAGGTGCTGTTTCTACATCAGGGTAATCGAATGACCGACGAAACAAGCGGTAAGGGAGAGGACAACGGCAAGTTGCTGTACTGCTCTTTCTGCGGGAAAAGCCAGCATGAAGTGCGTAAGCTGATTGCCGGTCCATCCGTATTTATCTGTGACGAGTGCGTTGACTTGTGCAACGACATTATTCGGGAAGAGATTCAGGACAGTGATACCGAAACCTCTTCTGACAAGCTGCCGACACCTCGCGAAATCAAGGCGATTCTCGACGAGTATGTTATCGGTCAACCGCGGGCCAAGAAGGTGCTGTCGGTAGCTGTATACAACCACTACAAGCGCCTGCGCTTTGGTGATGATAAAGCCTCTGAAGGCAAAGACAAAAACAAGAACAGTGTAGAACTTGGCAAGAGCAACATCATGCTGCTGGGCCCAACCGGTAGTGGTAAAACGCTGCTGGCAGAAACACTGGCTCGCCTGCTCAACGTACCCTTCACCATGGCAGATGCCACGACACTGACTGAAGCGGGTTATGTGGGTGAAGACGTTGAAAATATTATTCAGAAGCTGCTGCAGAAATGCGATTACGATGTGGAAAAAGCCCAGATGGGTATTGTCTACATTGACGAGATCGACAAAATTTCCAGGAAATCTGACAACCCGTCCATCACCCGTGATGTGTCTGGTGAAGGCGTGCAGCAGGCCTTGCTGAAACTGATTGAAGGCACGGTCGCTTCTGTACCGCCACAGGGTGGGCGCAAGCATCCGCAACAGGAGTTCCTGCAGGTTGATACCTCGAATATCCTGTTTATCTGTGGCGGTGCCTTCGCTGGTCTCGACAAGGTCATCCGTGACCGTACCGACAAGACCAGTATTGGCTTCTCGGCGGAAGTGAAGAGCAAGGACGACAAGAAAGATCTGGGTGAAACCTTTAAAGAGGTTGAGCCGGAAGATCTGGTGAAGTTTGGTTTGATTCCGGAATTTATTGGCCGTCTGCCTGTAATTGCGACGCTGGAAGAACTGGATGAAGATGCCCTGGTGCAGATTCTGACCGAGCCGAAGAATGCCCTGACCAAGCAGTATCGCAAGCTGTTTGAGATGGAAAACGTGGACGTTGATTTCCGTGATGATGCCCTGCGTGCTGTCGCCAAGAAAGCGATGGAGCGCAAGACGGGTGCTCGTGGCCTTCGTTCTATTCTGGAAGGTGTACTGCTGGATACCATGTACGACATTCCTTCAGAAGATACTGTCTCCAAGGTGGTTATCGATGCATCTGTGATCGAGGGTAAATCAGAACCTCTGCTGATTTATGAGAACACAGAAGTCAAGGCGCTGCCTGATAACGGCTGATGCCTGGCTGCCCACATTTGTATAAGCTGAACACACGTTTTCTCTTTGAGTGAATGTGTGTTCAGCTTAATTCATGTTGCATCTATAGGTTGCCTGACATCTCTGCCGGAAAGCTATTTTTTAGGGGTTGCATCGGGTTCATATCCCCATTGTTGTCGCTTTTCAATCGATCAACGACGAACAGTAGTTTATGGAAATTTGCACCGGGCTCCTGATCCGATTGTCTGATGACTAACCGCCCGCAACTCTCAAGCTCCTTAAGCTTTTCCCATTCCAGCAAGCCGTGCTCAAGACAACCATCGATTTCGTGGTATCTGCAAGGCTGGTCACTTCCATAATCTTCGCAACTGACGGTTTCTGCCAGTTCTATGCATGGATCAGTTGTCGTCCAATCCATAGGTTCAGTATCCATCTTGTCAAAAAACGCTTCTTTGTTCTGGAAATCAGGTTCCGGTGGAAGTTTCAGAAGTTTGATAAAAGTCTCCCTGGCTCTTTTCTTCAGTACTGTGCAGGATGAGTCATAGAAAGCTCTGATGCCCCATGTTTTTATCTCACTTCCGTCATGTATGGTGAGGGTAGCCAGGGGATAGTTGTAACCAAGCACCACCACTGCGTGCTCATACCACTGTCTACTGTGCTCAGGGTCGCTGGAAGGCCTGTAGCCGTCACAATCGACCTGTATAAAGAGAATGACCGGTTTTCCTTCGTAAATTGCGCGATGAATACAAGACTCCATCTGCTCCAGGCTATCAAAACGGTAGGGTTTAGCCTCAAGGCCAAGTTTCCGGGCAATTGTTCTCAGTCGGTCGGGTGATGTAACTTCCCCCTGGCTTGACCCGCACTCTTTGGCAATACGCCTGACACTAAGTTCGACGTTGGGTGCTTTGTTTTTATACAGAGGATAATACTTGCCAGGTCGTAGCAGCTGCATACAGGTTCTTAGTGCAGCCAGTTTGCAAACCGGACCTTTTTGTTCGGTGTTTATGGGGTTGTAATTGAGTTTTGCCATTAGAGGGGAGTCGTAATTGACAGGCAGAGACATAAAAAAATCCTTTTGTAAGCAAATGTATTCCTTTTGGCCAAAGAAAAGCCAGAATCAGTCAATTGGTTTTTGATAATGTCTGATACTCTTGCGGGCAAAAACATTGACTCTGATAAACCCTGATAGTTCCCGGTCGCCGCTTCTCTTTTTTTTTAAACGACCATAAAAAAGGGTGCCTGTCCGACACCCTGGTTTTAATCAGCTTGAAGGCGATTGTGCTTAAGGCACCATAGGTACAAGGATAAACGTACCAATAATAACGGTTACCAATCCGCACAGAACGGGTACTGATGTGCGCTTTACAACCTCAAACGGACTGATTTTTCCCATACCGGATGTCGCTACAACAACCCCTGAAACCGGTGAAACCGTACGACCAAGGTTTGATGCCTGCAGCATGGGAATAATGAGGAAGGCAGGGCTCAGGCCCATCTTTGCTGCCAGAGAAGGTGCCAGCTCGACAAAGGCATAAAAAGGCGCATTACCGGAACCGGTGGCGATTGCGGCAGCAACCGTTAAAGTGGTCAAAATCAACATAAGGGCAACGCCGCCAGCACCAGCGATTTCGGCCAGGTGGAGCAGGTTGTCGATCGCACCAATGGACATCAGGCCCTGGGCAAATACACCGGCGGCAACCAGGAGCATGACAACGCCCTTGAAAGCCTCTGCCATACCCTGGTAACAAGACTCAAGGTCTTCCAGAACTTCTTTGCCTTTGAAGCCTTTGGTGACGAAATCCGTCAGGGCTCCTACAAAGATGGATAGTACAACGATGGTATAAATATCCAGTTCTAGCCCGGGGATAGTACGGCCGTTGAAAAGGAAAACGCCAATAATTGGCAGGAATGGCAGCAGAGCGTAGAAAGCCGGAGCCTTGACCTCAATGCTTGAAACATCCACACGTTCCATTGGGGAGTTGTCTTTTTTATCGAGATACTTATTCCAGAAGAAAGCTGCAGCCGCCATGACGATGATGGCGCATACAGAAACGGGCAGTACGGTTTGCACAGCGAAAACATCTAATGGCAGACCTGACTTTTCAGCAGCAATCACCACGTCACCAGAGGTTGGGGACAGAATGATGGCAGCGGGTGAGGCGCACACAGCTACAGCAGCCGGGCGGGAAATGCCCATTGCAGTCATCATGGGAAATAATGTTGCCATAAGAAGAACACCCAGGCCGGTTGCCGAGCTTACAGCTAAAGACATCAAACAGGCGACAATGTACGCTGCTACCAGAAGGGCATAAGGTGACTTGATGACGGAAAGCGGTCTGGAAAACTGCTTTACCACTACGTTGTTGGCACCGAGATGGGTCATGTAAGAGGCGAAGCCGCATAACAGCATGATCTGCATACCCAGTCCGCCGCCCCGATACTGGAGCATATACTTAACGTACTCAAGTGCATCCGTGAACAAATTGCCTGTTGAGGCTATTTTGGACGGTAAAACGTCGTGACCAAGCAGGCCTGTGATAATAAGAAGTAAGACACCCGTCGTTAAAAGAACTCCGGCAGGTCTGTAACCCTTAACAATAAAATAACCGACTGCAATTGTGACAATCAATCCTATGAACAGCTCAAGCATAGTACTGCCTTATATTGGTAAATCTATAGTAAAATCTTTATATATTCCTGATTAGAATTTACCCAAAACTATGCTTGTACGCTAGTACTAGTTATCTTTCTGATGACATAAAGCAATTAATAAGCCAATTTGTAAATCGGCTGTTCGGAAAAGGTTGACCTTGCTGAACCTGAACCACTTTAAAAAGCCATGGTCTAAACAGCGCGGACTACTGTCACCCGGCCTGACAACCGTCAGGTACGTAGCGCATCAATACTCAAAAAACAACGGGAAAAAGAGGGGCATAAGAAGTACTGGTGATAGGGAGGAATGAGAAGAAAGTGAGTGATACGGTTGGAGGTCTGTATGGTTAAAGGCAAGAGAGGGAAGGGGTGGAACTGTTGGATAAGTGCTGGAGGGGGCAGCTTTTTGCTGAGAAAATGGTGTTTCGGGGCATAATCTTAAGAGGTGAACCCTGTCTCCCCCGACTGCCAGAAGGCATTGCTCATGGTGGATCGCCATAGTATTTATATCGCCTTCAATAGGGAAGGTTTTCGAATAGGCAAAAACTATATTAGAAGAAACTCTGTATACGCAAATGCCGTGTCCTGGTTTTCCCGCGATCAGATAATGTCCATCTGCACTGAGAGCGATACGATTGACTCCAAGCAAATAAAAATCATTTTGGGTTATGGGTTTGCGGGGGCGAAAAAGGTCGCTAATAAGGATTCTGTCATTTACTTCAGTGGCTACAAACTGGCTATTCTGGCTAAAGGCCGCATTTTCCACAGAGAACTTGAGTGGGTATACATCCATTAGTTTGTTTTTGCTGTATGAGTACCCATATTGGTAACCAAAATCTATTGTGGCATCGTATTCAAACTTTGCATGATTGCTTATATCAACAAGCACACCTTTTGAGTCGCTGTTACCGATGATCATGAAGCGATTATCCGGGCTGATGTTAATACTCTTTATCTTGCTCCCCATGTGAACAACTTCGCGAGCCTTGAAAATATTGTGCTTGGTGATATTAAAAACATAAACTTTACGATTTGCATTTCCGGTGACAAGAAGATCCCCATCCGGGCTGGTGGCTACTTTTCTTACCGGCCGTTTGTGTTTTAATTCAGCCAGAGGCGCATCAGTGACCGGTCTGGTGAAATCTATAATCCGGGTTGTCCGGGCGTCCGTAACAATTAATTGTTGCGTGTCTCCTCTGAAAGATGCCCCTAATACCGGATATTTAAATTCACTTTCGAACAGAACACTATTCGGATTGTTGGCGGCAACTACCCGGACCGTTTTGTGGTTACTGATGATGGACAGCAGCTGACCATCAGGGCTGAAAGCCAGTAAATTGATTTTTTCTGATGGTCTATGGTCACTGGCGTTTGGATAAGAATGATGCCATAGCTCGGTTATTTCAGTACTCAAAGGTGATGCTAAAGCTTCAGTAGAAAAAGCCTCTGTAGATAAAGCCTCTGTAGATATAGTGGCAAACAATATCCCTATGAAGAAGCAGCGGCGTATCATTGGGTGTATTTCCATAAGGTTGTTGTAAGTCAGACATTATAGTTGTGACTTGTTAATGAGGATGGATTCTCCACTCAAACTGAGGTTATACACTTCTCAGCCCACTGAACCAGTTCAAAAAGCCATGGTCTAAATGGTTCGGACTATTGTAATTTCACAAGAAAACCCGCATCTTTGCAGGTAAGAGCCTGCCGATTTGTATAATGGCTCAATCGCTGCAGGTACCTGCTGACCCTTTGTCACCCGGCCTGACAACCGTCAGGTGTCGATTAACTCAGGTCAGCCCAAGTTGTGAAGCTGTTATAAGGGGAGCTGAATCATGGATAATAACGATACTGTACACTTGTCAGAACCCTTCGATTTGCCGTTGTTGCCACTGCGGGATGTCGTTGTTTACCCGCATATGGTTATTCCTTTATTTGTCGGGCGTGAAAAATCCATTCTGGCTCTCGATGAGGCGATGTCGAAGGGCAAGAAAATACTTCTGGTGGCTCAGAAAAATGCTCAGGTCGATGACCCGTCAGAATCAGAGCTGTTTTCCGTGGGTACCGTTGCCAGCATTCTTCAGTTACTGAAACTGCCGGATGGCACCGTTAAGGTACTGGTTGAAGGTGAAAAACGTGTTTATGTTGATGATCTGTATGACGCCGACGGCTATGTGATGGCATCCATACAGATGGCGACTACGCCTTTTGTCAGCGAGCGGGAAGGTGAAATTCTGGTTCGTTCCCTGATGTCCCAGTTTGAACAGTATGTTCAGCTCAGCAAGAAAGTCCCCAATGAAGTCCTGACCTCCCTGTCAGGTATTGATGAGCCTTCCAGGCTGGTGGATACCATTGCTGCTCACATGCCCATGAAGATCGAAGACAAGCAAAAAGTGCTGGAAATCGAAGATCTGGGTGACCGCCTTGAATACCTGATTGGTATCATGCAGGGCGAAATGGACTTTATGCAGGTTGAGAAAAAAATCCGTGGCCGCGTGAAAAAACAGATGGAACGCAGTCAGCGTGAGTACTATCTCAACGAACAGATGAAGGCTATTCAGAAAGAGCTGGGCGATATGGACGAAACGCCCAATGAACTGGATGAGCTGAAAGAGAAAGTCGAATCAGCTGGCATGCCGGAAGAGGCTAAAGAAAAGACCCTGGCTGAACTCAACAAGCTGAAGATGATGTCACCGATGTCCGCTGAGGCATCGGTTGTGCGTAGCTATATCGACTGGATGATCTCTGTACCCTGGAAAAAGCGCAGCAAGGTTCGTCACGATATGAAGCGCGCCCAGGATATTCTTGAAAACGAACACTTTGGTCTGGAAGAGGTGAAAGAGCGAATTCTCGAATACCTTGCTGTCCAGAAACGTGTCAAGAAGATCAAGGGGCCGGTTCTCTGTTTGGTAGGTCCTCCGGGTGTGGGTAAAACCTCTCTCGGTGAATCCATCGCCAGGGCAACCAACCGCAAGTTTGTGCGCATGGCGCTGGGTGGCGTTCGGGATGAAGCGGAAATACGTGGCCATCGTCGTACCTACGTTGGCTCCATGCCCGGCAAGCTGATCCAGAAAATGTCCAAGGCGGAAGTGCGTAACCCGCTGTTTCTGCTGGACGAGATTGACAAAATGGGTGTCGATATGCGTGGCGACCCTTCTTCTGCCCTGCTGGAAGTGCTGGATCCGGAGCAGAACAATTCGTTCAACGATCATTATCTGGAAGTGGACTACGATCTGTCTGACGTGATGTTTGTCTGCACCTCCAACTCCATGGATATTCCCGCACCACTGCTGGATCGTATGGAAGTGATTCGCATACCGGGTTACACCGAAGACGAAAAGGTGAATATCGCCATTCGTTATCTGGTACCCAAGCAGGTCAAAAACAGCGGCCTGAGGAACAAGGAGTTGTCCTTTGAAGACGACGCGCTGCGTGACATTATTCGCTACTACACCCGTGAAGCGGGTGTGCGTGGTCTGGAACGGGAGATTGCCAAGATCTGTCGCAAGTCTGTGAAAGATGCCGCACTGTCGGTTGAAGACCGTAAGGATGTAGTGACACCGGAAGCCCTTGAATACTTTCTGGGTGTACAAAAGTTCAGTTTTGGGCGTGCAGAAGACCAGGATCAGGTGGGTCAGGTAACCGCACTGGCCTGGACGCAGGTCGGTGGTGAACTGTTGACTATTGAGTCCATGGCGGTGCCGGGCAAAGGGCAGATTACCAAGACCGGCTCTCTGGGTGATGTGATGCAGGAATCCATTCAGGCAGCCCTGACTGTCGTCAGAAGCCGGGCCAGAACGCTGGGGATTGATGCGGACTTCCACCAGAAGAATGATATTCATATCCATGTGCCGGAAGGGGCAACGCCGAAGGATGGCCCAAGTGCCGGTATTGGCATGTGTACCGCACTGGTGTCTGTGTTGACAGGTATTCCGGTCAGAGCCGAAGTGGCCATGACCGGAGAGATTACCCTGCGTGGACAGGTGCTGGCTATCGGTGGCCTGAAGGAGAAACTGCTGGCCGCTCACCGGGGTGGCATCAAGAAAGTGGTCATTCCTGAAGAAAACCGCAAAGACCTCAAGGAAATTCCTGACAACATCAAGGAAGACCTGGACATCATTCCTGTGCAATGGATTGACCAGGTGTTGGAGGTAGCGCTGCAATACACGCCAGTAGCTCTGCCGGAACCGTCTGAGTCGGTAAAAGCCGAAATCAAGTCCGAAGAACCTGACAAGCTGATCAAAACCCACTGATTGATACTGCACGTCAGCCTCTGTTTTGGGGCTGACGTGCAGTAATGACGCGGGTTTGCTTGTTGACAGAGCCACAACGGCGTTGGTATAAAAAGCCGCTACCTCAAGCCGCAGACCGAGATGTCCTGTGTAAAAGGGTTACAGTAACGATTTGGTCACAGTTACGAGTAGCTTTTTGACAAGTTTTTAGTATTTTCAGGCATTTAGCCCCGGAAAACAGGCACAGTCTATTGCGTTGCACCGCTGCATCGTATTAAGGTGGATGTCGGTTTTTTGCAGTCATATTGTCTGCAGTACTGGACTCTCATCTGTTTGGAACAGGGTTCCGGTCGTTCTGCCTGCCGTACTTGTCCATTTCTATCATCAGGTCACGACAGACAGGACAAAAATGACGGTGAATCGCGCTGTTGGGGGTTTTTGCTGAGTATTGTCAGGTCAGGTTGCTTGTGTTTTCAGCAAAAATCACGCAGCATAGCGAAACACTTATTGGGTCAGGCATTCGGGGCATTTACGTTTCTGACTGCCTTCTAGCCAAACGGCTACAAAGCATCCTACAAAGAAGGGGAATTCGAGTGAACAAGTCCGAGCTGATTGATTCTATCGCGGCATCTGCAGACATCCCAAAGGCGCAGGCTGGACGTGCGCTGGACGCTATGATCAACACGGTTACCGATGCCCTGAAAAACGGTGAGCAGGTTGTTCTGGTTGGTTTTGGTACTTTCGCTGTCAAGGATCGTGCGGCCCGTACTGGTCGTAACCCTCAGACTGGCGAGCCTATCGAAATCGCTGCTGCCAAGATCCCTAGCTTCAAGGCTGGTAAGGCTCTCAAGGACGCGGTTAACGTTTAATTCGCGCTGGGTAGAAACCTGGTTGCAGGTTTCGCAGAACCTAAACACCGGATGCTGGCAGAGATTGGCAATGACTCAGTCTTTGAATATAATCTCCGTTACATCCAAAAAGGCGCATCAGTCGATGCGCTTTTTTTTTAACTCGAAGGCCAGTGGTTTACCTGTGCCTGTTCGGGGCGAACAGTAAACTTGGGCGTCTGGCCATACTAAGCAGTAGTCTCAGACATCAGCCCTGACTAGGAGTCTGACCGAATATGGTCTACCCTACTGCGGTCGTAGCAAATTGGTCTGAAAATTTTCTACGATCCTCGCGACGGGTGCCATTATCGGCCAGTCTCCTGAATTGGAACATGAGGTTAATATGCTCCAAACAATGAGGGAAAAGTCGAAAAGCTGGGTAACCTTTGTGGTTGTCGGCGTGATCGCTTTTATGATGGCCATTACCGGCCTCGAATCACTAGCACCTAATCCTAATAACAGTGATGTTGCAAAAGTTAACGGCGAGGAAATTAGTCGCTATAAGCTGAGCCAGTCAGTTGATCAGCAGCGTCGTGCCATTATCCAGCAGATGGGAGAGCGTTTTGACCCATCCCTGGTTGACGACAAGCTGCTGCAGGAGAATGTCCTGAACAGTCTGATCGAGCGCGCCTTGCTTCTGCAAGCTGCCAAGTCTGGCAAAATGGATGTCAGCGATTTCAGCCTGGATCAGCTGATTCTTTCTATTCCCGAATTCCAGCAGGATGGCCAGTTTAATCAGGAACAGTTCCAGATGGTGCTGCGCAGTGTCGGTATGACCCCCCTGCAGTTTCGTTCTGTGCTGCGTGAAGACATTCTCATGAACCAGATGCAATCCGGTATTGCCGGCAGTGAGTTTGTGACAGCGGCTGAAATTCAGAAGCTTAACAGCCTGGAACGCCAGACCCGAGACATCGCCTGGCTGACCCTCGAAGCTGATAAGGTTCGTGATAACATCCAGCCTTCTGAAGAAGAGATTAACGCCTACTACGAAACCCACTCTGAACGCTTTATGACCGAAGAGCAGGTCGTGATTCAGTACGTAGAGATGAAAAAGGCAGACCTGAAGAGCGATATCGAAATCAGCGACCAGGAACTGCGTGATGAGTATCATCATTACACCGATCAGCTGAAAGAAACCAATCGTGACAAACAGCAGGTGTCGACCATCCTGATCGAAACCGGTGATAAACGTGACCACGCTGCGGCTGAAGAGCGTGCGGCAGAAATCGCGGCCAGGCTGGCAGCGGGAGAGTCCTTTGCTGAACTGGCAAAGACATACTCTGATGACCCAATTACTGCTGATAAAGGTGGTGATATGGGTATGGTTGAAGACGGTTTCTTTGGTATTGCTTTTGACGATGCTATCAGCACACTGGAGATTGGAGAGGTGTCTAAGCCGGTTGAAACCGAGTTTGGATTGCAGATCCTGACGGTCACTGCCCGTGAAAAAGCGACTGTGCCAACCTTTGACGAAGTGAAAGCACAGCTGTTGAGTGACCTGCAGGCTCAGGAAGCCAACGTTCTGTTTCTGGACCAGAGCCGCCTGCTGGCAGATATCAGTTTTGAAGCGTCTGACCTGACTCAGCCTGCTGAACAGCTGGGTCTGGATATCAAGGTGTCTGAGCCGTTCGGTCGCCAGGGTGGTACTGATGAAATCACCTCCAATCCCCGTGTGATTTCAGAATCCTTTAACGAAGAAGTACTGGATCTGGGTGCTAACAGTGAGCTGATTGAAATTAGCCCGGAAGAAGTGCTGGTTCTGCGTGTGAAGGATCACCGACAGCCTGAACAGAAGCCGCTGGAACAGGTGCATGACAGCATCGTTCAGTCCCTGAAGGCTGAGAAGACGCGTGATCAGCTACAGAAGCAGGCTGAGCAACTGATTGCTCAGCTGCAGGAAGGGGTTGACAGCAAGAAGGTGGCATCAGATGCCGGGCTGGAATGGTCTGAGTCAGACAAGGCTGCCCGCAATCAGCCGGGTGTTGCCCGTCAGCTTTTGACGGCCGCTTTCAAAATGCCGCATCCGGCTGAAGGTGAGCAGGTTTTTGATCGCACAGAGCTGCCTGGTGGCGACACTGTCGTGATTGCCCTGAGTCAGGTGCATGCGGGTGAAGCGGCGATTGATGATGTCGCCCAGGCTCGCATGATGGCCAGTTACATCGCTGCTGGTAATGGCCGGGTTCTGTTTGGCCAGTATGTGCGCAGTCTGAAAGATGACGCCAAAATTAAAATCTATGACGAAGATGAGTAATAAACATCATTCTGATTAGGTTAAAAAAGAAGCCGGACAGTGTTCCGGCTTCTTTTTATCTGAGATATAGAGACTGAAGTAAAGAGATTGGGGTAAAAACCATTACTCCGGTTCGTCAAGATCCAGCAGCCAGTCTCCAGCCATCCAATAATCATCCAGATCCAGAGACATCACCGGGGTATCACCTTCCTCTTTCAGTTCCTTACCCTCACGGAATGATTCCAGGCAATCCTCCTCAATCACTTGTCCGGTCAGCTCTGGCCTGTGTTCTTTAGCAACCGTTTCAAGCATCTGCTCTGCAGAAAGGCTGAAATCGCATTCCCATATCTGTTTCAGTCCTGCCCTGGAAGCGCCGAAGATGATGCGGGAGATAGTAATGCCACTGCATCTTGCCCAGACAATCGCCGCCATGGCACCAGGGTCTGGTTCGGCGTTGGTGACCAGGGTCAGGTTCTGTTCAGGTTTGCAGTGATAGTTACCTGCCAGCATGTGGATAGCCAGTCCTTCGGCGCTGAAAAGGGGGCTGATGTGCATGGCGTTGGCTGCTGTCACCAGAATCTGACCGCATGGGTCAATAATGCAGCAGGCAAAAGGGCTGACCGGGTTGGCGGTAATGCCCAGCTCGATCAGTTCGCCCATCAGCTCTTCATATTCTTGCATGATCGTTCTCCATTGAAAGAGTCCGCTGAAAGTCCGCTGAAAGTCAGAGACAAAGATAGTTCAGAAACCTCTGTCGGTATGGGTCAGTCGAGCTTTTTACATTCAAAGAAAATAAAGTTCGGATGGGTGGAGAGCCAGGCAAAATCGTCTGGATGGTGGTCTTTCATAGCCTCTGCCGGTTTGCCTTCTTCCAGGCGGACAATTCTTGCCCCGGAGTTCCGGCAGCATGCTAATGATTGACCGTGACTTTCAAATGAGTGGTTGTACTGCGCCTTGTGGTCGATATACTGGATGAGTAGATAACCGACAATAGAGATTCAGTTCACAACAAAAAAACAGTACCGCAACCGCTCTTAACTATACTGTTATCCCGATATCAGTGAGGGTAATTCATGAAGGAAACGAATCGAACGCAGTTAATTACTGACAGTAATCCGATGGGTACCGACGGATTTGAGTTTGTTGAATTTGCTTCAGCCAATCCGCAGGAGCTTCATCAGCTTTTCCAGAGTTTTGGTTTTGTGCCAGCCAGAAAGCATAAATCCAAAGATATTACTCTCTACGAACAGGGGGACATCCGTTTTCTGGTCAATGGAGAGGCGACTTCATTTGGCCGGTCGTTTTATGAAGTCCATGGTCCCTGTGCCTGTTCTTTTGGCATAAGGGTCGCTGATGCCGACTACGCCTTTGATCGTGCGCTGTCTCTGGGTGCCGACGCCGGTGGTTCTGAGCTTGGTGAGGTTCCCTGTATTAAAGGTATTGGTCATAGCCTGCTCTACCTTGTCGACCGCTATGGCGAAGACGGTTCCATTTTTGACGATGAATTCGAAACGTTACCGGCATCAAAGACTTCAGATAAAGACGGTGTTGGTCTGGAAGTGCTGGATCATCTGACCCACAACGTCGCCATGGGCGATATGAACAAATGGGCCGGCTTTTATGAGCGGCTGTTTAACTTCAAGGAAATTCGCTACTTTGATATCGAAGGTAAACTGACAGGCCTGAGGTCCAGGGCAATGACCAGTCCCTGTGGCAAAGTAAAAATTCCTATCAATGAATCTTCTGATGACAAAAGCCAGATTGCCGAGTATCTGGAGCAGTACAATGGAGAGGGGATTCAGCATATCGCCCTGACCAGCCGGAATATTTTCGAAACCGTTGATCGTATGCGCGAGCTGGGAACCGGGTTTATGCCGTCACCGCCAGATACTTATTATGAAATGTTGTCTGAACGGTTGCCCTGGCATGATGAAGATGAAAGCGCATTGAAAAAGAGGGGTATTTTGTTGGATGGCGGGCAGACCAATGCTACCGGAGATGGCTTGTTGCTGCAGATTTTTACCAAGACGGTGATTGGTCCGATCTTTTTTGAGATTATCCAGCGCAAAGGAGATGAAGGCTTTGGTGAAGGTAATTTCAAGGCTCTGTTTGAGAGTATTGAGCGAGACCAGATTCGTCGTGGAGTTCTCAGGGATGAGTAATTATGAAATCATCAAAATATACGGCTAGAAAACCGGATGAACAGGGTTTTATCCATTATCCGGATGAAGAACATGAAACCTGGAGCATTCTTTATAATCGGCAGATAAAGATTCTCCCGAATCGTGCCTGTGATGAGTTTATTTCCGGTCTGGAACTGCTGGGGCTGTCGCCGGATACTATTCCTCAACTATCGGAGGTTTCTGAGGTTCTGGAAAAAGCGACAGGCTGGGGTGTTGCCCGGGTTCCGGCGCTGATCTCATTTGACCGTTTTTTTCAGTTACTGGCAGATAAGCAGTTTCCGGTTGCGACGTTTATTCGAGCCCGGGACGAGTTGGATTACCTGGAGGAGCCGGATATTTTCCATGAGATATTCGGTCACTGCCCACTACTGACCAATCCGGCTTTTGCTTCCCTGACCCAGACCTTTGGCAAGGTGGGTTTGGGAGCCAGTAAGGAAGAACGGGTTTATCTGGCCAGATTGTACTGGTTTACAGTGGAATTCGGATTGCTTGAAACCAGCCGGGGAAAACGCATCTATGGTGGGGGAATTCTTTCCAGCTATAAAGAAACACTCTCCTGCCTTGGCAGTAAACCCACCCATCAACCGTTCGGGGTCAACAGGGCGCTGCGTACGCCCTATCGTATCGATATTGTTCAGCCGGTTTATTTCGTGATCAATGCGCTGGCTGATTTGCAGGTGTTGGGAGAGTCTGACCTGCTTAGCCTGGTCAGGGAAGCCATGAAACAGCCAATGTATGACCCCTTATTCCCGCAACCTGATTCGAGCAGTTTGTAATCAGTCCTTTCATTGCCAGCTGCACCGGGTTAAGAAGACTTTTCTGACCCGGTGATTTCCTGACCAAAGCCGCCGATAGCTTATACAGCAGGGTTTTACCTGATATTCACAACAGGAAGCAGACTGTGGGAGCTATCTTCAAAGTTTTTAGTGGGCTGTTTATTCTTCTGGCCTTGTTTTTCGGTGCCGTTTTAACGTGGCTTATCGTCTCCCTTGAGCCTGTGCCAGTTGTTAAGGGCTGGAAAGATTCGACGCCATCTATTGAGCGGGCGGAACACTGGATTGCCCAGGTGAAGTCTGATGTGGATTCGAACAAGTTATTTCGTGTTGAAATTAATGACCAGGATTTGCGCTCACTGATTTTTTACTGGTCCAGCCGACTGAACCAGGCAGGGCAGGAGTGGGTGAAAATTTATGGCGCTGATACCGCATTTACTGATGATAAGCTGGTGGTGAAAGTCAGTACAAAGATTCAGCTTGATCAGCCCCGGTTTATGAATGTTGAGCTGGTATTTTCAGGTCATGAAGGGGTTCCCAGCTGGGATTCTGTTATGATGGGGAGTGTGACTTTAGCCGGTGAGTGGATAAGCTGGGTATGGACTGAAGTGGTTTACCCTGCGCTCCCTGAAAATCGCGCCAGACTCTGGAAAACCGTTACCGGTGCCGTCAAGCGTTTTGATATTCTGCCCGATAAAGCTGTTCTTGTGTATCGCTCCAACAAAGAGTTACGAGAAACCCTCAAAGCTCAGGCGGAGGAGCTGGTTTTAGGTGATAAGGAAGAAAAAGCCGCCATAGAGCTTTATCTCAGTGTTCTGGCAGCGGCTGCTTCTCAGCATTCCCTGTCTGATATTCCCATGTCCTATTTATTGCGAACCATGGTAGGGCTGGCGGTGTCGCGCAGCGAGCAGGCCAGTGCTGTTGATGAGAATCGTCGTATGATCCGGGCTTTCGCGATTCAGGTGGCGGACGATTCGGTTCGATCTTTATTGGGTCCTGGCATTAAGCCCAGATTTATGGATCGCCCCATTATCCTCAGGGGGCGTTTTGACCTTACCCAGCACTTTCTGGTCAGTGCCGCTCTGGCCCTGACTCTGGATGAACAGACCGCCCTGAATATAGGAATCAGTAAAGAGAAGGCTGATGCCAGGGCGGGAGGCAGTGGTTTCAGTTTTTCGGATTTAACCGCCAATATGGCGGGTATACGCTTTGCTACGGCACTCACGGGCAGTGAGGAGCAGGCCAGGCTGGCTCAGCAGTTTTTACTGCAGAACCGGGGTGAGCAGACTTTTATGCCGGAAGTTGCCTGGTTGCCCCAGGGACTGACAACGGAGGCTCACTCAGATCTGGTGCGTCACCCGCTTTACCCTGCCATGCTGGATCGAATTATAAAACGACTGCAAAGCCTGCCTTTGCTGCTAGCGGTGGGTGAATAGTTTTAACGCAACACTCCTTCCTGACATATGGCTTCAGCTGTAATACACTAACGCGCTTTGTTGACTATTAAGAAGGTTAAGCCATTGAAAAATAGGCTGACAGGAGTGTGCTATGCAGCCCGGGGATATTGAGATCAATACAGGGCGAATGGTATTTTCCGGCCTGGAGTGGGGTGACCCGGAGGCAAAACCGGTTCTGGCTTTTCACGGCTGGATGGACAATGCTGCCAGTTTTACCCCCGTTGCCCCGCTGTTAAAGAATATACGACTGATCGCTGTCGATCTGGCCGGGCATGGACGTTCACAGCATCGTCCGGCGGATATGGATTACTGCGTCTGGAACTATGTTGAAGACATCATTGATATTGCTGACACATTAGATCTGCAGAGCTTCAGTCTGATGGGGCATTCGCTGGGAGCTGTGGTTTCTGTTATGGCATCCACCGTTTTAAAGGAGCGGGTCGAGCATCTGATCTGTATTGATGGACTGTATCCCTGGCCTAGAAAACCGGAAGATGCTCCAAGGGTTCTGGCTGACTATATTGAGCAGCGCCGGGCTTACCGTAAAGGTAAAACCATTAATCGTTTCAAGACTATGGAACACGCTGTTCGTATCCGATCTTTTGGACAGTTTCCGGTCAGCCGGGAATCATCTGCCCTGTTGGTAGAGCGGGCGCTTTATCTGGATGGCGATGCCTGGACCTGGCGAACCGATCCAAGGCTCACGCTGTCTTCGCCTTTACGGTTTACGCCGGAGCAGGCCATGTCATTTGTTGATGCCCTTGAGTGTGATGCCCACATGTTTTATGCCGAAAAAGGTGTGGTTGACTCGATTGTCGGACACAGTACCGAGCGTTTTCCTAATGTGCATTTTCACGCTGTAGATGGCACACATCATTTTCACATGGATGGCTCAACGGAGTTTGTAGCAGGGCGAATTAACGACATATTGTCATAGGAGCCTGTCGGACTTAAGACTGTCCTACCGGCAACTGCTCCTGCGTTGCCCTAGCTCCGGCATCCATGCCGTCGTGCGGTTGCAATAAATTGGTCTAAAAATTCCTGCTTTCTCGTTGAATAGCTCGCTATTCGCCTCAAAATCAGAAATTTTTATCCTCAATTTCTTGCAATCCTCGCTGCGGACGCTTAAGTCCGACAGGCTCCATAGATAAGTTCAAAATAGCCATAAGCAGTCAGCTTATGGCGTGAATTTGATATCAAACACCAGGGCGCTGTGATCGCTGTTAAGCGTATGAAACAGGTACTGGCCAGTGAAGCAGGCATTGTTGTGATTCTGGGGTTTAAGGAACAGGTAATCAATACGGATCAATGACCAGACGGTTGCTCCGGGGGGAGCAATGCAGGCGTGGTCAAAAGAGTCTGTATAGCCATGTTGTTCCAGCAGTTCCAGTAAATGTAAGTCTACTGTTGTATTTCTTGACCGGGCATCGCGTGTAATGGCAAGACGCTTTCTTTCTGGCAGCTGTCTTGCCATCGGGGTGTTGAGGTCGCCGCCAATAAGAAGGGTGCCTATTTGAGGATAATAGGGATCAGCAGCAATCTTTTTCAAAGTACCCTCTAGTTGCAATGTTTTATGCTGACTGTCATCGGTATGGTCAAGATGTATGTTAACAATTTGTAGTGCCTGATCCGTTCCGTCTGGAATAATGGTATTAATAATGGCACATCGTCCTTGTAATGATGGGGTGTCAGTCAGGATGCCATCATGGGGAAGAAAATCTGTACCAGTCACAGTTGGATTATAAAAATAGTAACTGGTATAGAGGTACTTAGCTTTTTTACGTATCAAAGTCAGGTTGCCTACAGGAAGAGCGTTTTTGAAGTTGCCTGACTCCGGGCAGAAATAGTACTGATTGTCAGACATATTGAGCGCTTTGAGCAGGCGATGAATGATATTCTGTTCGAAAGCGACCTCCTGCAATAAATAAACATCTGCATTCATGGCTACCATTTCTTTAATCAATTCATTGGCGACATTCTCTGACGTTGAAAAGTGTTCATTGCCAGCCTGTTGCCAGAAATGCACATTATAGGTGACCACTCGCAGGGTCTTTCCGTCTTTATCGTGGGTGGGAATGGCTTGATTTCTTTTCAGGCCTTTGAACTGTAGCTCCTGGTAAGCACGCATCAGTGAGCGCTTCGGGCAGGGACCTGAGGAGCAGCCTTCCGGTAAGCGGGGGTTAAGTTCGTAATTATTGTTTCTGGTTTTGTCATTATGGAGGGTGACGGTCTTTGCCAACCACGGATAGATATTGTTTGCAGACAGTGGCAAAGAGAACCAGCAGAGGCTAAATAGGATCAGCCCGGCAGTAGTAATATTATTCATTCGTATTCAGTTATTTTGTCAGGACTGCGTTGACTTTATTAGCTAATGAACATAGCTCTTATCTTTTTCAATTTCCAAACCGTTATGCGAGAAAAAGGCATGATCAACATCCAGCCAGCTAAACACCACAGCGATGATTTGCGGCAGAATATTTGATGGGACTGCGGGGTGCTTAGGGGTAGAGGGTTGAGCCACCTTCTGAAGAAGGCAGCTCTGAACGCTGACCGGGTTATCGGAGAGCGGTCTTCAGGTGTATCAGCTTCTACATCAGCTATCGTAGCGCTGCATCACCAGACAGGCGTTTGTGCCACCAAAGCCGAAGCTGTTAGACAGGATGCGGTTCAGCTTTTGTTCTTTAGCGTCTCCCACCAGAATGGGCAGACCTTTAGCTTCCGGATCGACAGTCTCAACATTAGCTGAGGCGGTGATAAAGTCGTGCTTCATCATCAGCAGGCAGTAAATGGCTTCCTGTACGCCGGCAGCCCCCAGGGAGTGACCAGAGAGGGATTTGGTGGAACTGATGGTAGGCATATCATTGCCAAACACTTCTTTCAGCGCTTTCAGCTCAGCAACGTCGCCCACTGGAGTTGAAGTGCCGTGGGTGTTGATGTAGTCAACAGGACCGTCAACGGTTTCCAGTGCCATCTTCATGCAGCGAATAGCGCCTTCACCGGATGGGGCGACCATGTCATAACCATCAGAGGAGGCACCGTAACCGACGATTTCCGCGTAGATTGTAGCGCCCCGTGCCAGGGCATGTTCCAGTTCTTCAACGACCACCATGCCGCCGCCGCCCGCAATAACAAAACCATCACGGTCAGCATCGTAAGCCCGGGAAGCTTTGTCCGGTGTGTCATTATATTTGGTACTCAGCGCGCCCATGGCATCAAACAGGCCGGTCTGGGTCCAGTGTTCTTCTTCACCGCCACCGGCAAAGACAATATCCTGTTTGCCCAGTTGAATCTGTTCTACCGCGTTGCCAATACAGTGTGCGCTGGTGGCACAGGCAGACGTAATGGAGTAGTTAACACCCTTAATCTTGAACGGTGTTGCCAGACAGGCTGAAACGGTGCTGCCCATGGTGCGGGTCACACGGTATGGGCCAACACGCTTAACGCCTTTGCTGCGCATAATGTCGGCAGACTCAACGATGTTTTCGGAAGAGGCTCCGCCGGAGGCTGCAATCAGGCCGGTTCGTGGGTTAGAGACCTGGTCTTCGGCCAGACCAGCGTCTTCAATCGCCTGTTTCATGGCAATGTAGGCATAGGCAGCGGCGCTGCCCATAAAGCGAACGGTTTTGCGGTCAATGTGTTCGCTCAGGTCAATGTCAACACTGCCAGACACCTGACTGCGGAATCCCTGCTCAGCATAACTTTCGTTGAAGCGAATGCCGGAACGTCCCTGCTTGAGAGAGTCGGCCACTGCGTCCTGAGTGTTACCCAGGCAGGAAGTGATGCCGATCCCTGTAATTACAACTCGTTTCATTTGTGTAAACCTGAATTAGCTGAATGAAATCAGAAAGAGTCTGTGTTCTGGAACAGACCAACGCGCAGCCCTTCGGCAGTATAAATCTCTCTGCCATCGACGCTGACACTGCCGTCAGCAATGCCCAGTACCAGTTTGCGGGCAATAACGCGCTTGATATTGATCCGATAGGTTACTTTCTTACTGGTCGGCAGAATCTGGCCAGTGAACTTCACTTCACCACAGCCCAGCGCCCGGCCCCGGCCCGGATTGCCCTGCCAGCCCAGGAAAAAGCCTACCAGCTGCCACATGGCATCAAGCCCCAGACAGCCAGGCATCACCGGGTCACCCGGGAAATGGCAGTCAAAAAACCACAGGTCTGGCGTGATGTCCAGTTCGGCAATGATTTCGCCCTTGCCATAGGCGCCGCCTTCGTCGGAGATATGGGCAATGCGATCCAGCATCAGCATATCGGGGGCAGGCAGTTGTGCATTGCCCGGGCCAAACAGTTCACCTTGTGAACAGCTGATCAGATCGTCTTTTTCGAAGGATTGTTGCTTCATTCGTTCGTTATTCCATGAAGTGTCTGCATCAGCATTCAGTCCGGACGCAGTCAATGGGCAATCGGAAACGCTCTGTAGGTTCCGTCATTCTGTGTGCGTATGATAGCTGCTTTTTGAACAGCTCTATTTTCATAAAGAGCCGCTCATGGCTATTTATGCGCTCATGGCTATTTATGCGCTCATGGCTGTTTATGCGCTCATGGCTGTTTATGCGCTCATAGCGGCTTGTGTCTGCTCTCTCTTTTGTGCTGAACTATACCATTGCTCTCGTTGCACATCATGCCTATTTGGGGGCATTTAACAAAATTACAACAGTGAAGGAACACCCCTCATATTTGTGGACACATTTACGCACAGATTTATTCGTTAACGCATACTCTATGCTGCTGAGTGTCTTGCTATGAGGTATCATTTTGACTTCTAAGGAAATAATCTGACCGGAAACCGAAACATGACACCGAGCAACGGCAGCAGGCAGTATACCATAGCCATTCTGGGTGGCGGCAGCTTTGGCACCGCTCTGTCTGATATCTCAGCCAACAACGGACATCAAGTGCGCCTGTGGATGCGCAATCCGGAGCAGGTTCAGGGGATCAATGATGATCATGTGAATCATCGCTATCTTCCGGGTTTCTCTATCCACCCGTCAGTCTGGGCTTCAACGGATCTGCAGACGGTGCTTGCGGATGCCGATATCGTACTGATCGCCATCCCCAGCAAGTCCTTCCGCTCAGTGGTACAACAGGCGGGCGATCTGCTGAAGGGCAAAATTGTGGTGAGTACCACCAAGGGGATTGAACCGGTCACTTTTGACCTGATGAGCGAGATCCTCAAAGAAGAGGTGTCCGATATCCGGGTGGGTGTTCTCAGTGGCCCCAACCTGGCTAAGGAGATCGTTGCCAAAGCCGTGACAGCTTCAGTTATTGCCAGTGAAGATGATGACCTGTGCGAAATTGTTCAGGGCGTGCTGCACTGCGATTACTTCCGGGTCTACTCCAACCATGATGTTTACGGGGTCGAACTGGCAGGTGCCCTGAAGAATATCTATGCGATTGTTACGGGTATGGGAGCTGCCATGAAAATGGGTGAAAATACCAAGAGTATGCTGATTACGCGCAGCCTGGCCGAAATGAGCCGGTTTGCCGTGAAGCTGGGGGCGAATCCGCTGACATTTCTGGGACTTGCCGGTGTGGGGGACCTGATCGCTACCTGTACTTCCAGTCTGAGTCGTAACTATCAGGTGGGGTATGCCCTGGGACAGGGCAAAAGCCTGAAGCAGGCAGAGGAAGCGCTTCAGCAGGTAGCAGAGGGGGTCAATACTTTGTGTCAGGTGCATCAGAAGGCTGAAGAGTTGGGCGTTTATATGCCACTGGCAGACGGGCTGCACAAAATTATCTTTGAAGGTTATGATGTACAGCAGCTGGTTAAAAGCATGATGATGAAAGAGCTGAAGACTGACGTCGAATTTATGGTGCGATAAGGAGAAGGGGGCAACAGAATATGGACGATAAACTGGTCAATAATCTTAAATCTGAGTCTCGCTGGCTGCGACTGCTGTTTATGGCGTTTTATCTGGTTGCTGGCTATTTTGCCGGGCTTCTGGTGTTTATTGTCGCCCTGGTGCAGACAGTACTGGGGTTTGTCAGTGGGGAGCCTAATGCCCGTTTACTGGGCTTTTCCAAAAGCCTTAACCTTTATTTTTTCCAGATTCTGGAGTTTCTTACGTTCAACGCCGAGAAAAAGCCTTTCCCCTTTTCTGACTGGCCTGAGAGTGAGTCACGCTCCGGGGACTAAGCGGCTTCTCTTGAAAGGTGAGCGTTATGAAAGATGACAACAGCGTTTTAAATCCATGAAGTTAATTATTATGAGACACGGGCAGGCATCCTGGTCTGCCCCCAGCGATTCGCTGCGACCTTTGACTGAGGCCGGACGTCATGAAGTGCGTCACACAGTTGAGCAGTTGCAGGGTGAAGGCGTAAACCGGATCGTTGCCAGTCCTTATCTGAGGGCTCAGCAAACGGCGGATATTGCCTCTGAGATATTGGGTGTTGAGGTTGATACCATCAATGGTATCACGCCTGATGACCGCCCGGCTGATGCCATAGGGCAGTTGCCTGAACAGGGTAATGTGCTGGTGGTTAGCCACATGCCGCTGGTCAGTGCTTTGACTGCGTTATTATGCGATGGCGTACCGTCGGATGGACCAGGATTTGGAACGGCTGATGCGGCTGTGTTGAGTCTTGAAATGCCTGCTGCGGGTCTGGCAAGCCTGCAGAGAATGTTACCCGCCTGATCAACCCACGCTCTGAATACTGGTTAGTTTTATTGGATTCAGGGCGTTACCTGAACAGAGGAGGGACTCATGGCTGGTTTTCAGTTTGATTTCTTAACGTGTTCTAAATTAAACCTCCACCATAAAAAAAGTGGCAATGAATTTATATTGCTGCGTAAAAAAAACATTTCCTTCAACTTGCTGAACTACACCCTTTACACTGAGGACAATAATGAAATTGGCTCTATTTACGCAGATTATGGCGCAAACCCTTACTGTGAAGAAAACCCATCGCATCAGACGGTCAGTGAGAACTGGTACTCTATAGACCGCATGATTATTAATACGGAATATCAAAACCTGTCCCTGGGAACCGCTTTAGTGTATTTAATTGTGAAGGAGGTTCAGATTAACTCAGGCCTCTTTTTGCATGTACCTCTGCCTGCGCCGCCGGTTTTACCTTTTTATTTGAGTTGTGGATTTTTTCCGGAACCGGAAACCGTAACGGCTTTGCTGAAAAACCAACCCTACAAACTGGAAAACCATATCCTCCAACGACGCAGTTATCCGATTTGGCGAGGGGCTACTTCGATCCTCAATGCAAATTTACACCCTAAGTTTGTAAAAAACATGGAAATATTCTTTTAAGGATCTGGAAGCCCAGGTGCGGATTCGGCACTCAATCTGTTGCATCAGAATCCAGCTCTACCCATTCTGACTGTTCATCCCGGATCAGGAAGTGCTGAATAGTTGAGATCTCTACGTTGGTTTCTGTTGCGTGACCAAGTCTTTCCAGTTCGGTATTAATGACTGCCTGAAGGTCTCCTGTCACAGAAAAATCCCTTAAATCGTATAGCGTCAGAACTCTGATGTAGTCAGGGCTTCTTTGATAGATAACGATAGGAGGAATTGACTCATTGGTGTTAATAATAGATACCATTGCGTTAAATCTTTCAATGAGATAAATAGTGTCTGCCTGGTGAAAAGTAACGATGCGATCCCTGATCGCTGAGGTATCAATACGTAAAGTGTTGTTTCCGAAATTCTGGCTTGCGATCACATTGATTGTTTGTTCGCTACTGGCACCTTCAGCTATTTGAATTTGGATACTGTCCGAAGTTCCAAGAATCCAGTTTAACCAGATGATTATTATTTGTAGATTATTGAATTGGAGAATTTGCAGGTGATTGTCAGAAGCCAGATTATTTAAGAATGTTCTGAAACTATAATTCTCTGTGAGCATATTTCGCAGATCATCGAACCAGAAACTGGTCAAATAGCGATAGCCAAATAAACAACCCAGACAGGGCCAGCAGAGAGGCAGGCAAAGCATTACTCTTAATACTCTGGCTTCGCTGTTCTGATGTGTTGAGTACAATTCCCTAAGCTCTCCCCTGAGCAGATCAAAACGACCTGGAGCAATTATTGCCTGATCGTCAGGATTGAGCAGTTGCTCTGGCCTTACGGGTCTGTTTTGAACAACAGCATCAGGAGCCTGAACTTGCTGAAGGCTTCCGCATTCCATGGCTACAGTGATGCCGGCTGTAAAAATTGGCAATACAAACCATAGTCTAAAGATTTTTATCAGCATGGGTGCAAATATAAAATTCATAACGTCAATGTTGCCAGTCCGGTTTATTTTGTAATCGCTTTATGTTTATCAGTCAGACCTTTTCAGGTGGCAGGGCATAAAGCCAAGCGTAACAAGATTAGAAGCAGGAACTGGAAAAACAAGTCGTGTGGGAGAATGACATACCCCTGTTATGCAGGTATCCTTTTCTGCCATTCCTCTGGAGAGCAGCTGCTCTCCCTGTCTATTGATAAATGGTTCTCAAGGCAATGCCGCTACTTCGATTAGATAACATCAGTCTGGCTTATGGTGACCAGCCGCTGCTGGACGGCGCAGATTTTCAGATTCGTAAAGGTGAGCGGGTATGTCTGCTCGGTCGTAACGGTGCAGGCAAATCGACCCTGATGAAGCTGGTATCGGAACAGATTATTGCCGATGACGGCAGCATCTGGCGAAAACCCGGCCTTAAAATCGGCATGCTGAATCAGGACCTGCCGGGTCAGGACGACCAGAAAGTGTATGACGTGGTTGCGTCCGGACTGGAGCAGGTGGGTACACTGATCAGTGATTTTCACCGCCTCTCCATGACCATTGAATCCGATGCGGATATGAAAGCCCTGGAGCGGGTTCAGCAACAGCTGGAAGCGGTTGATGGTTGGAGTCTGCAGCAAAAGGTTGAAACAGTTATCAAAAAGCTGGGGCTGCCTGCTGAGAAGCAGATGAAAGAACTGTCCGGTGGCTGGCGTCGTCGTGTTGAACTGGCTCGTGCGCTGGTGTGTGAGCCTGACCTGTTGTTACTGGACGAACCAACTAACCATCTGGATATTGTTGCCATTGACTGGCTGGAAAAACAGCTCAGGGATTTCAATGGGGCATTGTTGTTTATTACCCACGACCGATCCTTCCTGCAGAGCCTGGCTAACCGTATTATTGAACTGGACCGGGGTAAGCTGACCAGCTGGGACTGTGATTACAAGACGTATCTGGAGCGCAAGGCTCATGCTCTGGAAGTGGAAGCGGAACAGAATGCGCTGTTCGATAAAAAGCTGGCACAGGAAGAATCCTGGATTCGTCAGGGGATCAAGGCGCGCCGCACCCGTAATGAAGGACGGGTTCGGGCGCTGAAATCCCTGCGTGAAGAACGACGGGAGCGACGGGAAGTGCAGGGTAAAGCCAGCTTCAGTCTCGAGCAGAGTGACAGCTCCGGCAAGTTGGTAATGGAGGTTAAAAATATCTCCCAGGCTTTTGATAACCATAAAGTTATTGAAGATTTCAGTCTGCGGATTATGCGTGGTGACAAGGTGGGCCTGATTGGTGCTAACGGTGCCGGTAAGTCAACGCTGCTGCGTATTCTGCTGGGACAAATGGCGCCTCAAAAGGGCAAGGTCAAGTCTGGCACCAAGCTGGAAGTGGCGTATTTTGACCAGATGCGTAACCAGCTTGATCTGGAAAAAACGGTGATAGATAACGTGGCTGAAGGGCGTGAAACCATCACCATTAATGGCAGCAACCGTCATGTTATCGGTTATCTGGGGGATTTCCTGTTTCCGCCAGGACGCTGTCGTGTCCCCGTAAAAGCCCTGTCGGGTGGTGAGCGCAACCGCCTGTTATTGGCACGTCTATTCAGCAAGCCTGCCAACCTGCTGGTGATGGACGAACCCACTAACGACCTGGATGTTGAAACACTGGAACTGCTGGAATCCCTGCTGGTGGACTTCACCGGCACTGTGTTGCTGGTCAGTCACGACCGGTCGTTTCTGGATAATGTGGTGTCCAGTAGTCTGGTGTTCCAGCCGGGCGGTAAAATCCGTGAGTATGTTGGAGGCTTTGATGACTGGCTGCGACAGGGAGGTGACATTAACCAGCTGGTGGCAGAACCCATGGAGAAAAAATCCGAAAAGCCCGTTGCCAAAGCTGAACCTGTGAAGACGGATAAGCCCCAGAAGAAAAAGCTGAGCTACAAGCTGCAACGTGAGCTGGATGCCCTTCCGGGTGAGATTGAAACGCTGGAGCAGACGCTGGAAGCGCTTGAAGCAGAAATAGCAGACCCGAATTTCTATACCGGCGATTCACAGAAGGTTCAGGAAACCTTGCTGAAGCTGGAACAGGTCAACGCTGATATTGAAACGAAAATGGAGCGCTGGGAAGAACTGGAGGCGATTTAATCTTCACTGGTTTGGAGAACCTCGCAAGCAGAATGCTGGTTCATACAAACGGCCTCTGAGTCGTCCCTTTCCCCGGCGTTACCTTCAGCGCCGGGTTCCTGTGAATTCACAGTTACTCTGTTGCCAGGTGCGTTATTGGTGGAGCTGAGGGATTCACTGACTTCCCGGATCATAGCTCGCACGGAATTGCGGATTTCTTCCACGAGATAAAAAAACTCCTCCTCACTGGTCGTGCCTGCTGGTCTCGGTGATGGTGCTTCGCACGGAACCTCTGCCGCTATGCCGTTTAGTGCATCATTACCGGAACTGAGAGATTCACTGGCTTGCTGGTTAATAGCTCGCACGGTACGCCAGATATCTGCCACAGTACGAAAAAAATCCAGATCCTCCTCTGTCAGATCCATTGATTGCTGAGATGGCGCCTGAGCGCCTGAATGTCTTTCAGGGGGGGTAGCGTCGACAGCGCCGCTGCAAAGAAAGATAAAAACCCCGATGGGTAACAGCAGGCCTTTTTTGATTCCGGAGAATAATACCGTTTCGGACATCACTTGCCTTCTTTCACTTTTAACACCACATCAGGAAACCAGAAAAAGTTGCCCGGACGTTGACAGTGGGCAACCTTAATATCCGAATCAGCGGTTTGGTTAGTGGTGGTTATTGTTCTTCTTCTTTCCGACACGAACAGCCAGGACGTCACAGCAAGCGCCATGCAGAATGCTGGTGGAGGTAGAGCCCAGAATCAGTGCCAGACCATGGCGCCCGTGGCTGCCAACGACAATCAGGTCAACATCGCTTTCTTCGGCGATACGATGAACTTCCCGCTCCGGTCGACCATAAACCACGTGCTGTTGACCTTTATCCAGATGGATGTTTTCCGCCAGGCTGGATATACGGTCCCGTGCCTGCTGGGTGATTTCGTCCTGTAAGGTGGTCAGGTCAAGGGGAATATCACTGCCATAGGCAACACTGAGTGGCTCAACAACATGAACCAGAGTCAGGCGGGCACCGTTGGTTTCTGCCAGAAACCTGGCTTTCTCCAGTACATCGTCTGCCTCGTCGGACAGATCAATGGCGACCAGGATGTGTTTGTAGAGACTCATAGGCAGTTTTCCTCTTTAGAATGAGCTTTCTGTCATTGCAGTCATAATAGCCGTGGAAGTCTTAGTTTATTGTGCCTCAGGTCATTGTCCAATATAAAAAACACCTTGAATGACAGGTTGACCTGAATGGAACTGAAGCTTATGGCATAACGCTGTTCGCTCGTTTGGTATGACTTGCCGAACAAAATTTAACAGGATGTTTCCTAAAAATTCAAACAACTGTATGATTCTCGTGGTTGATGATGCTTCCTGCTGGGTTTCCCGTCAGGCAATAACAGTAAACAATAAAAATAAACAATAACGATCTATTTTCACCGGAGAGCACTCAATGATCTATCAGGGAAAAGCATTTAAGGTGCTGGAATACAGCGAGGGCATCGCTGAACTAAGGTTTGACCTGGAAGGCGAGTCGGTTAACAAGTTTAACCAGCTGGCCCTGGAGGATCTTGACCAGGCGCTGGCCGCCATAGAGCAGGACTCTACGATAAAAGGGCTGATCCTCAGCAGTGGTAAAGAGGTGTTTGTCGTTGGCGCGGACATTACCGAATTTGTCGCCAATTTCCGGCTGGATGATGACACCCTGTTCGGGCTGGTCATGGATGTGAACCGGCTATTCAACCGCCTTGAAGACCTCGATATCCCAACGGTGACTGCCATCAATGGCACAGCGCTGGGCGGCGGTTTTGAGGTCTGTCTGGCAACCGACTATCGGGTGCTGTCAACAAAGGGAAGCGTTGGCTTGCCGGAAGTGAAGCTGGGCATCTTTCCCGGCTGGGGTGGAACCGTACGCCTGCCGAGGATTACCGGCGCTGATAATGGCATCGAGTGGATCTGTACGGGTAAAACCTGGAAGCCTGAAGATGCCCTGAAAATCGGTGCGGTTGATGCCGTTGTGGAACCGGAAAAACTGATGGAAGCGGCCGCTACTCTGTTGCAGCGTTGTATCGCAGGAGAGCTGGATTTCCGGGGGCGTAAGCAGGAAAAACGGGAACCACTGAAACTGCCTCCGATGGAAGCCATGATGGTGTTTGAAACCGCCAAACCGTTCATCGCCCAGAAAGCCGGTCCTCACATGCCCGCGCCGGTCACGGCCGTCAAGACCATTCAGAAACACGCCACCCTGCCAAGGGACAAGGCACTGGAAGCCGAAGCGAAAAACTTTGTGAAGATGGCAAAGACGCCAGTTGCTGAAGCGTTGGTGGGACTGTTCCTGAGTGACCAGTTCCTTAAAAAACAGGCTAAAGAGTGGATACAGCAGTCCGGCCCCGTTGAAAAAACGGCGGTGCTGGGCGCGGGTATTATGGGCGGTGGCATCGCCTATCAGTCTGCCCTGAAGAAAACCCCGATCCTGATGAAAGATATCAATCAGCAGGGTATTGACCTGGGGCTGAAAGAAGCGGGCAAGCTGCTGTCCAAACGGGTTGCGAAAGGTAGGCTTGACAGTGACGGAATGGGTGAAGTCCTGAACCGTATTGTGCCAACCCTGTCTTATGGTGACTTTGGCGAAGTGGATGTGGTGGTTGAAGCCGTTCTGGAAAAAGAGTCTGTGAAAAAAGCGGTGCTGGCTGAAGTGGAAGAGCAGGTCAGGGACGATGCGGTACTGTCCAGTAACACTTCAACTATTTCCATAACTGAATTGGCTAAGGCACTGAAAAGGCCGGAAAACTTCTGTGGTATGCACTTCTTCAACCCGGTACACATGATGCCGCTGGTGGAAGTGATACGTGGTGAACAAACCAGTGATGCAACTGTTGCCACTGTCGTCAATTATGCCCACAAAATGGGCAAGACCCCCATTGTTGTCAATGACTGTCCGGGCTTTATGGTGAACAGGGTATTGTTCCCGTATTTTGGTGGTTTCTCACAACTGGTTCAGGATGGCGCGGATTTTCGCAAAATCGACAAGGTGATGGAGCATTTTGGTATGCCCATGGGGCCCGCTTACCTGTTAGATGTTGTGGGTATTGATACGGCTCAGCATGCTCAGAAAGTTATGGAAGAAGGTTATCCTGAGCGCATGAAGGCCGATGGTAAAACCCCGATGAATGTGATGTTCGAGCAGGAACGGTTCGGACAGAAAAACGGTAAAGGCTTCTATATCTACGAACCGGACAAGAAGGGCAAGCCCGGGAAACAGGTGGATGAACGAACATTTGAACTGCTGAAGACGGTGGTGGTAGAACCGAGAGAGTTTTCAGAAGAAGAGATTATTGCCCGGATGATGATCCCACTGGGGCTGGAAACCGTCCGTACCCTCGAAGAAGGCATTGTGCAATCGGCTATTGAGGCGGATATGGCGTTGGTGATGGGTATTGGCTTCCCGGTGTTCCGGGGTGGCATTCTCAAGTATATCGACGCCATGGGGGTTGATCAGTTTGTTAAGCTCGCGGATCAATACGCCTACCTTGGTCCATTGTATCAGGCAACGGATGGCCTCAGGCAGATGGCGGCAGACGGCAAGCGTTTTTACAACGTTTGAATCGGCAGTCGT
This sequence comes from Endozoicomonas gorgoniicola, assembly GCF_025562715.2. NCBI lineage: Bacteria > Pseudomonadati > Pseudomonadota > Gammaproteobacteria > Oceanospirillales > Endozoicomonadaceae > Endozoicomonas > Endozoicomonas gorgoniicola. Next base: position 2,284,266 of record NZ_JAPFCC010000001.1, on the reverse strand, counting down.
TAGATAAGGAGTCAGATAAGGAGAATAATGTAATGAGTCTTAATCCCAGAGATGCCGTTATTGTCGATTTCGGCCGAACCCCAATGGGACGCTCCAAGGGCGGTATGTATCGTAACGTTCGGGCGGAAACTCTGTCGGCAGCGTTGATTGAAGGTGTTCTTAAGCGTAATGAGAAAGTCAATCCGGCTGAAGTGGAAGATGTTCTGTGGGGCTGTGTTAACCAGACTCTGGAGCAGGGCTGGAATATTGGCAGAATGGCGTCGCTGATGACTTCTATTCCCCACACCTCTGCGGCGCAGACCATCAACCGGTTGTGTGGTTCTTCCATGTCGGCACTGCACAGTGCGGTTCAGGCCATACAGACCAATAACGGTGATGTGTTTGTCGTAGGCGGTGTTGAACACATGGGGCATATTGGCATGATGCACGGGGTTGACCCGAACCCGAAGCTTTCGAAGTACGGCGCCAAAGCCTCCGGCATGATGGGGCTGACGGCTGAAATGCTGGGCATGATGCACAGCATCAGTCGTAAAGCACAGGATGAGTTTGGCTATCGTTCCCATCAGCGTGCCTGGGCTGCGACTCAGGAAGGTGGTTTTAAGGATGAAATTATTCCCATGGAGGGCCATGACGGCGATGGCAACCTGGGACTGTTCTCCATTGACGAAACCATCCGGCCAGATACGACCCTGGAAGGTCTGGCTGCCCTGAAACCGGCGTTTAACCCAGCCAGCGGGACGGTAACCGCAGGCACCTCGTCACAGATTACCGATGGGGCTTCGTGCATGATTGTCATGTCGGCGGAAAGGGCGAAAGACCTCGGCATTGAACCCATGGCAAAAGTCAGGGCCATGGCGGTTGCTGGTGTTGATCCGGCCATTATGGGTTATGGGCCAGTCCCCAGTACACAGAAGGCGCTTAAGCGGGCAGGGCTGACCATCGACGATATTGACTATCTGGAGTTGAACGAGGCTTTTGCAGCCCAGGCGCTGCCTGTACTGAAAGACCTGAAAGTACTCGACAAAATGGATGAAAAGGTCAATCTCCATGGTGGGGCGATCGCTCTGGGACATCCGTTTGGCTGCTCGGGTGCCAGGATATCCGGCACACTGCTGAATGTGATGAAGCAGAATGATGGGGCTCTGGGTATTGCCACCATGTGTGTGGGACTGGGGCAGGGCATTACGACTGTGTTTGAGCGTGTTTGATGGGTTAGTAATGTACAAACCGGTTGAGTAGTTGCTATGGCAGGTTGTGCTTATGCGACCTTGTCAGTTGCGGTGGCTGGAGGCCAGAAACTTCCAGCTACCCGATTAGCCTAAGCACTTGCTCTATTCTTTTTTCTTTTGATAAGACAGGTGCTTACTTAACCCTCTGTCGAGGCCATTGTTGTATAGGTCAATACACTTACGTGTCCAATCGACCTCATTCTCATCTTCATCCTCATCTTCCCCCTCATACTCATCTTTATCCCTCTCTGTTTTGGCGTTGAGAATACCTGAATAAAGCAGATTAGCTTCCACAGTGAGGAACCGTTGCTGCTCGTCCAGTGTCATATGAATCCCCCAATTTGGAGCACATTTATAAGGGCGGCATCCTTCTTTACTGCACTGATAAACTTGACATGTTTTTCTGGCTGCTACAGCTACAGCTACAGCTACAGCTCCAGCCTCTGCGGAGGATTCAGCCCCAGCTCCATCTACAGCTCCAGCGGATGATTCAGCCCCGGCAGTGGAGGCAGAGGCAACGCAGAGTTCGCTATTACCCTCTAATGAAGCTGGAGACGCCTGAGGCGCACTATTATCGTCATCACTATTATCGTCATCACTATCAGCTACATAGCAATATTCACTCTCAGACAGGTAGCGATCAAGGTGAGCAAAACCCAGGCAACTATCCTGAGTGAACTGATTTACGAAATATTGAGTCAAAATTGGCAGGATTGTTGAGAAGTATCCGGCAACTCTGAGTTCCAGATCCCGGGGTTCCGGAGCGGTCAGTTCAGCACTCTCTGGAGTTATTTCAAATGTTGCACTTACCCGCAGCACACCATTAACTGTCTGCATTTCTGGCGGACAGTAGTCGGATGTAAAGTGATCTCTGTTAAATGACGATACTTCAACCGAGTTAAGTTCTATATTGTTTCCGGGGTGGTCTGAACCTATAAGGCGATTGAGCATCACGATGAGTTGCGCCGTTGTCAAAGCGAGCTCTGCGCCGTGGAGATCATCTCCGGAATACCCGGAACAGGGCAATGTCATTGCAACGAATAGCATTATTAATCGAACAGAATTATTCATAGTTGAGCTCTACCTCTTGACTGAGAAAATTTGTTGACAAACACCGGTAGCAATCCGCAGTAAATTAAATCCTAAGAGATTTAAGGTATGTTCTGCTGGTATAGAGAAAGAAAAAGTAGCAAAGAAAGTAATGGCCTGTGATGAGTTCTGTATGAATAGCCAACCAATTTTACGGTTTGAACCGGTCTTGAAACATAATTGCGAACGGCTCTGTGTTGATGCCTGATAAGGCGATTCACAGTTGAGACTGAGGTTTTGGATTGATTGGTTCTTTATCCAATCATGTTTTTTGTTTTAATTAAAATATGAGCAACCCCTCTGCCTGAAGGTCAATCAGGCTACTCTGTGCTTTCCCGCACCACGAGGCTGACCTCTACATTTTTTGTTAATGCCATTCTGCAATTGCAGGACGGGGTTCCTGAACAAATCGATCAGATAAAATGTACTACTTTGCTGAGAGCCGGAACTATTTCTTTTATCGCAAATCTAAAGCGACTCAACTGACTCTGAACGAATCCGTCGGCTGGCAATGGCAGTTCGCCTTATTAAGACCGGGAATTTCAGTTCTGAACCAATAGCGATGGCCACATACTCTAACCCGGATATTTCATAAAAAGAGGCAAGTTCCGCCCAATCACTTGATATAATTGGGTCGACCAAAAAAATGCTTCGGAAGAAGCAAACCGGAACTTGCCATGAACAAACTTACACAAGAACAGCTTCGTTTTCACCCCTCCAACGGAAAAACTATCCGGGCAGACTTCAATGGCGGAGAATTATCCTCTGATTTTGGCGCCCTGATGCTACGTGAAACAATGCTTCACAGCGGTATCATATCCAGGCTGACTGACGGCATTGACGATAAACGTCATCAATCCTACATCGACCACACCCTGCAAGAACTCATTGCCCAAAGAGTTCTGCAAATGGCCTGTGGTTATGAAGATGCAAACGACAGCAACCATCTGCGTAAAGACCCAATCTTTAAGCTTGCCAATGGAAGAAACCCACTGGACGATGATAACCATCTGGCTTCCGCTCCAACGTATACAAGGCTTGGTCAGTCCATGACCAAACGGGATATTTATAATATGACCAAAGCACTGGCTGATCACTTCATCAGCAGTTATGAATACCCACCATTAGCCATCATTATCGACCTGGATCATACGCCTGCTATCACCCATGGCGGCCAGCAGATGAACCTGTTCAACGCCAAATATCAAGACTACTGTTACTTGCCCTTAATGATCTTTGAGGGGCTCAGCGGCAAGCTGATCACTTCGATCCTGCGTCCTGGAAAAACACCCACAGGCCGAGAGAATGCAGCTATTCTCCAGCGCCTCATTAAGCTGATCCGTACAAGATGGCCGAAAACCCATTTACTGGTTCGTGGGGATAGCCACTTTGCCCAACCAGAGTTAATGCAGGTTGTTCAGGATGACCCTCACTCCGACTACGTGCTGGGAAAAGGCGCAGGACACAAGACGGCCTTGCGACCTAAAGCCAAAGAGTTGCTGGATGAAGCGCGGAAAGCTCTCGACGTTAAAACCGGGCTGGCAAAACTGAACAACATGCCAGAGCCTGAGCGACTCAAGCTCTACGGAGAAACGGACTATCAGGCAAAAAGCTGGAAAGGGCTGGACACCCGGATAATCTATAAGGCAGAGGTCAACCAGAAAGGCGACAACCCCCGTTTTATTGTGACGTCAATGAAGGAGACTTCACCTGAGGATATTTATGAAAAGCTTTACTGCCCCAGAGGGCAGGATGAGAATTTCATCAAACACCTGAAAAGTGATTTGTCCGGTGACCGGTTGTCAGATCAGGGCTTTCTGGCAAACCATCTGAGAATGTTTTACGCCTGCGCGGCTTACGTTCTTCATCATGAGCTGAGAACTAAAGCTCTGAAAGGTACAGAGCTGGAAAAAGCCCAGCCATCAACGGTGATAGTAAAGCTCTGCAAGATTGCGGTTAAGGTGGTTGAGTATAAAGACCGAATCAAACTGCACTTGCCTCGCAGCTGCCCAATAAAAGGGCTTTTGCAGCATATAACCGAAGTCTTTTACTCAATGCCGCTGTCTCGACCGGGATAGTCAGCTTCATAAACTCAATCAGACTAAAATAGTGACCAACAGAAAGAGTGTTGGGGAATTCTGTTGTCCTGAAAAAGCAGGTGCTGATCAAAAAACATCCGAATTGATGGTGAGTTCGGGTTGTAATACCTTTTTCATGGAGAGTAGAGCAACAGACCTCCGAAAAAATCAGAATGGAATGTTTTTTCCGGAACTTGTTGCTCATTTATGAAATATTCGGGCTAAGGAAAAAACATGAAAAAAACCTATGTACGGGACAAAACATAAAGCAGGTCCGAAAAAGATGTTTCATCACTTCGACGGCATGAGTTCACAAGTACCCGTCGCAGCAAGTCCAAGCCAAGCCGAAAAAGACTATTTTGAGGGCGGTAGTGTTTATTCAGAGGCAGCTGATCGGCTTCACCGTATTTCCAGTGGCCTGCAACCATACACCAGAGAAAAGTCAGCGCAAGAATTGCCATGAGCTTGTCCATTTTTTCAGGCTCTGTCATATGAGTGGACTCAATCTCAAATCCTCGTTTTTTCAAGCAACCAAACAGAGTCTCTATACTCCAGCGTTGAGAGTAATCATCAATCATGGTCTCCGGATTTTTCGTGCCAACAACGATTAACAACCCTTTCGGTGACCGCCTTGCAGCAATGTAGAGCAAAACATCAGACACACGACGCTTAGTCATCCAAACTTCAGACTGGCCATATTTTAGATGACGAAACAGCTGGCCTGCTCGCAACTTTTTGCCGTTGCGCCCATCGATGCTAAAGTCTTCACGAATACGCAGTCGAAACAAAAGATGATTCTGTTCCAGCCATTCGAACCATTCCCTGCCAATAAACTCACGATCTGCCAGCAGATTGTCGATCTTTTCTGCAGGTATCAGGGCGATCACTTTCTTCATAAGATCAATGCGCTCCTGTGTACTTGAATTGCCTCCTCCTTTAGTCAGGCAGACCCATGCGATGGGGATGGAGACCCCTTGCCATGCTACAGACACTACAAGATAGTTGATGTCTTTACCGCCGTATTTCCAGTTGGTTCGATCCATGCACAATGTATAGCGTTCAAGACCAAGCCAGTGGAGGATAAGCTTCCCGATTTGCTTCAGACAGACTTCATAGCCCCAGAAAAAACGCTTTATGCGCCTGTAGCTGGACTCCGTGAGCGCAGTACTCTGAAAATTCTCAGCAACCCGATACAGGTTGGTAGAGCGTGCTCGCAACAAGGAGAGCATAAACTGGGCAAGGAAAATAATTCGGGCTTGATGCCAGGGCAAATGGGCTTTAAGCTCTGCGGCTAATGAGCTGACTTCTTTCATGTACGACAACGGTAAACTGTACGGAGTTAAGAGACCGGATAGGTTACCTGACGGGAAGGTCAGCTCATACCCTCCAGCTCCCATAAATCCTGACTTTTATACTTTTTGTCCCGTACATAGGAAAAAAACATACATTCTTCTTTCACTGTTTTTACTGGCTGCCTGTGCAGGTCCCAACCCAAACCCGGGCGAGAGGACGGTTGATATTGCCTGGGAAAGATATGAGTATGCAAAAGTATTTGAAATATTGAAGCCAGCAGCGGAAAGAGGAGAACCCTGGGCGCAATTACGCATGGGGGTTGCCTATGAACTCGGCTCAGGCGTAAAAAAAGATATTCCTGCAGCAATAAGATGGTATCAGTTAGCGGCTTCTCAGGAAGCAGACGACGACTGGGCTAATGGTAAACTGGCTGGCGCAACCGGCAAGCCAGGCTATTTCAATCAAACCAGTGATGCACTGATAGCAAAGTTTCAATTGGCGGGTATTTACCTTCGGGGTGAAGACACAAAAGCCAATCCTGAAAAAGCGCTTGAACTGATTCAGCATGTTTCCGACAAGACCCGGGGCAACAGTCTGTTTTATTGCTGCGAATCATCAGGCGGCAAGTATATAACAAGTACCCAGATAGCACAGAGGCTGAATCAGGCAAGAGAGGCCAGCGCTAACAGGGTACCTTGATGGCGACACCATTAAATGTAAGTCAGCTTCGCAGTAAGAAGGTTGATGAGGCTACTCTGTGCTTTTCCGCGCCACGAGGCTGACTTCTACATTTTTTGTTAACGCTATTCTGGTTATCCGATCCGGAGTGTCTCCATCAGGCTGTTCGTTCAGGAGCGCCAGCAAACTTTCGACTATTAACTCTCCCAGTGTGAAAAAATCCTGCCTGATGGTGGTTAGGGCGGGTTGGTACAAAGCACTGTCCGGTGTGTCATCAAAACCGGATACGGCGATTTCCTCCGGTATGTTAATGCTATTGGTATTCAGGGCTTTCAGCACACCTAATGCCATCTGGTCGCTGGCACAGAGAATTCCATCAACTTCAATCATTCCATTATCCCGCTTTTGAAGCATCTGACTGGTTAAGCGAAAAGCCTGATCCCCTGACCAGTTTGCCACACATTCTCCGACAGGCTTTAGCCCCTCTCTGGTCAGTGCTTTTAGCCAGCCTTCGTTCAGTTTTTCTTTGGCTGAAGCGAGACTGCGCTCCACATCATAAGCCAGGACAAAGGTTGTCATCGCCATAGCCGAGTCAAAGTTACAGGGTGAAATCGACTCATTTAGCTTTCACCCAGGTCTCCAGTATCGATAATATTTTTTGCCGCGCTGAAACAACCTCTTCGCTGTCATAACTTGAATAACCAAGTGTATTTTCACAGTGAGCCATATTGTTTACGTTGAGAACTTCCCGCCCCTCTTCATAAATGGCGGGCGAGAAGACCCGGACTGGATCAAACCCAGCATTGACGAAAATAATTCTTGAGGTGTTTTTTAATGGCTCAAAAACATAATTATTCCACCAGTTCGGGTTTGGCCGCACCTTGTAGAAGGTATTGCAATACTTTGAAAACCTGATAAGCGACCATGGTGTATCAACAGAAAAAATACCCTTGCCACCAATTGGTTGAACAAATTGGGTACAACACAAGTAACCAAATGTGTATCGGTCAATCCTCTGATAGTTTTCATCCGTTGCACGGTATGAAGGTGAAAGGTGATTTCCATCATAACAATTTACCTGGCCAGTTGAGTTATACATCAGATTCATTGCAGCCAAAAGAGCGCTCTGGTTGTTTTTAGCAGCAGAACAGACGGTGTTCAAAGGGTAAGAGCTTTTAAAGGGAGGGCAAGGGCGGGCATAGTTAGATTGCGTGACATAACTCATCATCATTTTTGCATTCAGAAAAAACGTCATGGGTTTGTCTGGTTTGGAGCATAGATGCAACGTATCTTTTATTTTATCTGGCTGCGTTGAGTAATCAGTAAATTGTTTTTCAATATATTGAGCACACTCACCTTGCTGAAGATATGGAGCAGAGACCCCTTTATCAAACCAGATACCCGTTGATTCCAGCCCGGAGCCAATAGTTTTTGTCGCTGCCCCGGAAACCACAGCTCCATAAATCAACTCAGGAAAGTGAACTCTCATCAGATACCCCAGAACACCGCCATATGAACCTCCAAAACTGATGATCAAATCAGGCTTGATTTGAAGGTTATTTGTCACATGATTGATAATGTTCCGACAATCCTGTAGGGCCTGCTCGATAGTTAAAAACTTATAACAGCCTTTATCTCCCGGCTTACATGAACCAAATGGTTTTGAGTCTCCAAAGTAGCGATGCTCAACAGCAAGAGCTGCACCTTCGAGTATCTTTGCGTATTCAGCCATTGCACTGCGGTCAACTGAGTAGCTTTGTTCTTTTCCTTCGAAGCCACAGGTCACTAGCAATGGTCCCTTCTGACTGTAAGAATCAGTATTCAGATAATATTTTTGCTGAAATAACCGGTGATCACTCACGTTATAATGATCAAGTTGTTGGTTGAACCAAAGCGCTTCGGAAGAGTAGGATGGCGAAGACAATATCAACAAAGACGATATCACCAACCCCGGACAGGCATATTCTGATATAAGTAGTTGTCGCAGCTTGCTCATGATCAGTTACTTATATGTATATAAACTGCTCAAATGTAGCAGAAAGAACGCCTTACCTCTGCGCCTGACGTTCCTACATCAGACATGGTGTTTTGGGTGAACATAATTATCCAATCATACTGGTTGATTAAATCAAATATAAGCAAACTCCGAACTAAAAAAGTTAATCAGGCTGCTCTGTGCTTTCCTGCACCACGAGGCTGACCTCTACATTTTGTGTTAATGCCATTCTGCAATTGCAGGACGGGATTCCTGACCAAATCGATCAGATAATCAGATAATCAGATAAAATGTACTACTTTGTTGAGAGCCGGAACTATTTCTTTTATCGCAAATCTAAAGCGTTTCACCTGACTCTGACCGAATCCGTCGGCTGGCAATGGCAGTTCGCCTTATTAAGGCCGGGAATTTCAGTTCTGAACCAATAGCGATGGCCACATACTCTAAGGAAAAAACATGAAAAAAACATACATTCTTCTTTCACTGTTTTTACTGGCTGCCTGTGCAGGTCCCAACCCAAACCCGGGCGAGAGGACGGTTGATATTGCCTGGGAAAGATATGAGTATGCAAAAGTATTTGAAATATTGAAGCCAGCAGCGGAAAGAGGAGAACCCTGGGCGCAATTACGCATGGGGGTTGCCTATGAATTAGGCTCGGGCGTAAAAAAAGATATTCCTGCAGCAATAAGATGGTATCAGTTAGCGGCTTCTCAGGAAGCAGACGACGACTGGGCTAATGGTAAACTGGCTGGCGCAGCTGGCAAGCCAGGCTATTTCAATCAAACCAGTGATGCACTGATAGCAAAGTTTCAATTGGCGGGTATTTACCTTCGGGGTGAAGACACAAAAGCCAATCCTGAAAAAGCGCTTGAACTGATTCAGCATGTTTCCGACAAGACCCGGGGCAACAGTCTGTTTTATTGCTGCGAATCATCAGGCGGCAGGTATATAACAAGTACCCAGATAGCACAGAGGCTGAATCAGGCAAGAGAGGCCAGCGCTAACAGGGTACCTTGATGATGTTTATCGCATTACTCAGCTGTATAGGGGTTGCGCTGTTCCTGAACAGAGCCTTGTTCAGGAAAAAGGCCGAGCTTGTTTTCAGCCGTCATGGCCCGCTGGATTTATCGGAGAAGGTCGCGTAGAGTGTCGCTAACTGCTTGAAAAACCAGCTATAGACTGGAAGCGCCTGCCTTTTTGCCCTGGTGAAAACTACTGCTATCGCAATGGTTGTTTACGCACAGAAAAGAGGTAGGCAAGCAGCCTGAGATCCAATAAAAACAACTACGAGATAATGTATGGGCATCCGAAAAAGCTTTAGCCGTTTCCTGGCTGGCTCTGTTCTTTCCACCCTCTGCCTGGCAGGCAGTATCCAGGCAAATACTATTGATAAGACCCATTTTCTGGTACCCGGTGGTGCTGGAGGTGGCTGGGACTCTACGGCTCGTGGCATTGGTGAGGCCATGAACCGCTCTGGCATCCTGGAACGTGTCAGCTATGAGAACATGTCGGGAGGCGGTGGTGGTCGCGCGATTGCCTATTTGATTGAAACCGCTCAACGCCAGCAGGGCACCTTGATGGTGAACTCCACTCCCATTGTCATTCGATCACTGCAAAAGGTCTTCCCGCAGTCATTTCGTGACCTCACACCTGTCGCCGCCGTGATTGGTGACTATGGTATTCTGGCTGTCCGTGCTGACTCTGACATAAAAACCTTTGACGATGCTCTGAAACAGTTCCGTGAAAACCCGCGCAAATTGAAAATTGCCGGTGGCTCAGTGGCAGGTAGCATGGATCACCTGATTGCAGCGATGGTATTTCAAGCGGCAGGAGAAAACCCCCGGAAGGTTCGCTATATACCCTATGACGCAGGTGGCAAAGCGATGGCTGGCTTGCTGTCGGGTGAAACTGACCTTCTGGCAACAGGCCTTGGTGAAGCTCTGGAAATGCAGCGTTCCGGAAAAATTCGCATTATCGGTGTCACAGCCAACAAACGCCTGACCTCTGCGCCAAACATTCCTACTTTTGCAGAGCAGAAAGGCGATGCCACCTTTGTTAACTGGAGGGGTGTCTTTGGACCTCCCAATCTGCCTGCTGAAAAAGTGGAAGCTTACGCCAGCCTGTTTGAAAAAATGTACCAGACACCTGAGTGGAAACAGATTCGTGACACCAATGGGTGGGTAGAAATATTCAAGTCCGGTGACGACTTTATGACTTACCTTAACGAGCAGGAACGCGACCTGGGCATCCTGATGCGGCAGATGGGGTTCCTCCAGTAATTGCGTTTTCATAGCGCCCGCACAGGGCGCTGCTTTACTCATTTCCAGATTCCATGAATGTTATGAAACACACTGTGACTGCAACACGCACAGGGGCCTTTCTGTTCCTGATCGTAGCTCTGGCTTATGGTTACCACGCTTACCAGATTCCTTTACAACCCTGGAGCATCGACGAACCCTTTACCGCAAGAACGCTTCCTGTTTTCTTGAGCGTCGCTGGCTCTCTGGTGGCTTTTTTGATGCTGGTTTTACCAGACCCTGAAGCGGTTTCTCCCACAGAAAGCCTCTCAGGCCCCGGCTGGAAAGGCACCCTGATATTACTGGCGTTAATGAGCTTGTTCGGTCTGGCTTTGAGCTACGCCGGTTTTATTATTTCGACGACTCTTTTTCTAATTGGTGGCTATCTGGTGCTGGGTGAGCGTCGTATAAAAGTACTGCTTCTGGCCTCGCTGCCTCTGGCGCTGGGTCTCTGGTTGCTTTTGTCCAAAGTACTGGGCATTTATCTGGCACCGGGAAGTTTTTTTGTTTAAGGAGGTGAGGCATGTTTGAGGGAATTAGTGCGGGTCTTGCCACGGCAATGGCATGGGAGAACCTCCTGTACGTAGTGATTGGTTGTTTTGCGGGTACTTTTATAGGCATGCTTCCGGGGTTGGGGCCGATGTCTGCCATAGCTCTGATGATTCCGGTCACCTATGGATTTGACCCGGCTTCTGGCATGATTCTTCTGGCCGGTGTTTACTATGGCGCTATTTTTGGCGGCTCAACATCGTCGATTCTTATTAACGCTCCGGGGGTGGCCGGGACAGTAGCAACGTCTTTTGATGGCTACCCTCTAGCCCGTCAGGGACAGGCTGGTAAAGCACTTGCGCTCGCGGCCTATGCCTCTTTCAGTGGTGGCACCATCGCCGCCCTGTTTTTGCTGCTGGCCGCTCCGGCACTGGCAAAAGTGTCGCTTAGTTTCCAGAGCCCTGATTACTTTGCCCTGATGATTCTGGGTCTGACTGCTGTGGCGGCCTTTGCCGGTAAAGGAAATGTATTGAAAGCCATCATGATGGCCATTCTCGGGCTCATGCTTTCCACCATCGGTACGGACCAATCCAGTGGTATTCAGCGCTTCACTTTCGGACAGATGGATTTGATTGATGGTATTGATTTCCTGTTGCTGGCGATGGCAACCTTCGCCCTCGCAGAAGCCTTGATGACGGTTTTGCGCCCGGATAAGTAACTTTTCTACAAACCGCTTCAAAATCAGCAATTAAGACACCACTTTTCCCTATTGTTGCCTCCAATTGTTATACCTTTGGCGGATCATGATTACGCATTTCACAAAGCCGCTCCTCACTCATTAACCAGGGCAGATAAGGAGTGAGATCATCAGGTGGCTTCCTGCCATTTATGGCACAAGCCTCAAGATAGGCACCCAGCCAGATTTTTGGATTAATATCCCAAAGCTTTAGCGTCATAAAAACGCTGAACAGAAAAGCGGCTATATCAGCACTCCATACGCTGCCAGAGCCGTAGTAATTCTTCCTGCCAACGACACCTGTGCGCAGTGCTTGCTCTGCAGCGTTGTTATCCATGGGGATACCGGGGTTAGTGACAAAGCGGGTCAATCCTTCCCAGTGATTCTGCAGACTTTCGAGCACTTTTTTCGCTCTGACTCGCAGTTTAGGACGATTAAGTTCCTGATCCCTCCGGGTTGCCATCTGCTCTACCTGATGTTCAAGCCGTAACTGCTGTGTTGCTAGCTGCTCTGGTTCATCAAGCACTTCAAGTCGCTGACTATTAAGATGATATAAACGACCAATCCTGTTCACCCAGGTGGCGCTCCACTTCTCCAACTCCGGATCACCTCGTTGAGCGTCAATAAAATCCCGCCTGACGTGAGCCCAGCAGAAAGCTAAATCAATAGAAACTACATCATTCGCGAGTTTCTTGTAGGCTGAGTATCGGTCACACACCAATGTACCAGCCCCGTCACCAATGACTGACTTCGGTACGACAGCCGCGCGGGAGTCAGCAATACTGAAATAAACCGCCTGGTCACAGAGAAATACCCACAGCCAATGTTTGTGGGAACCTGTCGTCTCATGTGCCCAGGTGATCCACCGGGTTTCATCAGCATGCCACTGATCGCTACTGGCGACGAATTCCCGAGTAGCTTCGGCTACCGGCTCAAAAAAGGGCGTTATAGCTTCCAGGCCAAAGGAGATGGTCGCCTGCGGCAGTTCCAGTCCCTGAGTCTTATAAGACTCAAGTTGCCTGTTTATGGGGATGCCGTATGCGTACTTATTCAGCAACAGCTCCACCCAGACAGAAATACCAAGCTTTCCTCTGTTGATGAGTCTTGGTGGAGGTGGTGGAGTAGTAATATTGGGCGTTTCAGGGCACTGGCAGGTTTTTTGGTAATGCCTTCGGTGATAGCGACGAACGTGAGCCTTAACTTCAACTTCAATTACGTCGCAGCTGTCGTCATTGAAAAAAGACTTGAATGGCCGGTGGCAGACTGTACAACACTGTTTGTCCACTGGTAAGTCTACAGACTCATGAACCACTGGCAGGTTGTTGTGAAGATGGCGACCAGAACCGGGGACTCCGGGCTGGTGACCTCGTTTTCGATTTGAAGGTGGCCGGGTAGTATTGCCACTTTTCTTTGAAGAAGAACTGGTCTTCTCTGATTTACGACCGAAAAGCAAGTGCTTCATGTGTGCCAGTTCTGATTTCAGATCAGCGACCTGGGTGTTCAACCCAGCTATTTCGGCTTTATGCTGAGCGATAAGAGAGGCATTTTTAGCCAGTACTTTTTGCTCTCGGCCACAGGCCGCCTTCCACATGGCATGCCAGAGGTTGGCCTGCTGTTTTAGCTGGATGTGTTCCTGCTTGGTGAGGATGACCTGCGAGGTAGCGAAGGGGGCAGGCAGTAATGCAGGTGTTGTGCTTGATCCTGAAACATGAGCATTTTGCATACTCTAAAAGTAGACGACTTTGAGCTGATGTTTAGTGGTTTGTAGAATAGTTACCCGGATAAAGCAGGAGCCAGTAACCAGCAGATCAGTGAAATGGGCAGCCTGAAACTGAGCCGTTCAGAAGTAAAAGATGTGGCACCAACGGTGGCTCGCTCATCGGTTCTTGGATTCTTTACCGGAGTGCTGCCTGGTGCTGGCGCAACGATTGCCTCTTTCCTGGCTTATGGTATGGAGCGCAGCCTGGCTTCGGCCAAAGAAAAGCTGAAGTTTGGTAAAGGCAGTCTGAAAGGTTTAGCAGGCCCCGAAACCGCCAACAATGCGGCCTGTACAGGTTCTTTTGTACCGCTTCTGACGCTGGGTATTCCTGGATCAGGCACAACTGCAATCTTGCTCGGGGCTTTAATTTCCTACGGCATTCAGCCAGGGCCCCGGCTGTTTGTTGAACAACCCGCCGTTTTCTGGTCTGTCATTATCTCCATGTACCTCGGCAACCTGGTGCTGTTGATTTTGAATTTGCCACTGATTCCTTATATCCGTCATTCAGCACTTAATCTGAGAATTTCCTAAAACCATCTAAAATGTAAAAAATTTTCAGACTGAGCATATGCCATGCAACCTCATCAATTTCACATTCAACGCATCGACCATACGGGGTTGGTGGCCGGTATGTGCAAAGAGCTCGGGATCGCTAACCTCTTGGATTCTCTGGTTCCCAACCAATCTGAAACCAGAAAGATTTCCTTCGGAGAAACCGTTGTCTCAATGCTGCTTAACGGACTGGGCTTCACTGCTCGCACACTCCACATGTTCCCTGAGTTTCACGCCGACAAACCACTGGATAAACTTATTCGGCCGGGTATAGAGCCGGAACATATCAACGAAAGTGTACTCGGCAGAGCCTTGGATCAAATTTTTGAACTGGGTGTAAGTGAGGTCTATTTATCACTGGCTGTCAAGGCCGTTAATGTCTTGAAACTGCCGTGTAATGCTCTGAATCTTGATTCAACCAGCTTTCATGTGGACGGTCGTTATAACAGTGAGTCTGAAGTCGATGAAGAAGATCTGAACTGCATTAAAATCTGTCGTGGATACAGCAGAGATCACCGACCTGAATTAAATCAGGCGATACTGCTCCTAATGACTGAAAATCAGGCGGGTATTCCCGTATTCATGGCCGCATCCAGTGGCAATATAAACGACAACACTAATTTTAAAAAAGTCATCAGCAAGCATTTGAAATGCTACAAAGAGGCGCTGAATAATCGTTACCTGATCGGCGATGCTGCACTTTATACAACAGACAATGTACAGATATTGCATCAGCAAAAGCAACAGTTCATCACCCGGGTTCCGGCTAAAATAAAATCCGCAAGAGAGCTTGTGGACAGTGTCGCTTCTTGTGCGATGACACCGGTTGAAGATGCCGAAGGTTATGAGAGCTGCGAAGTACTGTCCGACTATGCGGATGTATCTCAACGGTGGGTTCTGATTCGCAGTGAACAGGCTCGGAAAAGCGAACAGAAAACACTGCTCAAAAAACTGTTGAAAAAGTCAGAAAAAGAAGCGGAAGCACTGACCAGCAAGCTGGCGAAGAAACCGTTCAAGTGTGAAACGGACGCATTGCGTGCGTTCAATGAGTGGCAATCAAAAAGCAATTATTGTCAGGCAGAACCTGTAATTACGACAAAACCATGCTATACCAAAGTGGGACGTCCGGAGAAAGACAGCAAACCAGATAGCGTGGAGTATTATGTCAGCGGTCATCCTTGGGTATCCGTTGACTGTCGTAAAGTAGCAGAGGCTTCCCTGGGGTGCTTTGTGTTGGCAACAAATGATCTGGACAGGAGCCGGCTAAGTTCAGCAGAAGTGTTGAGCACTTATAAATCACAGCAGTCGGTGGAGCGTGGATTTCGGTTTCTTAAAAGCCCTGAATTTCTGGTCTCCTCGCTGTTTTTAAAGAAGCCGGAACGTATAGAAGCGTTGCTTATGGTGATGACGCTTTGCCTGTTAGTCTACGCAGCGATACAGCATCGAATCAGGCATGAATTAAAGCGTCAGAGTAGGTTCTTTCCGGATATGAAGCGAAAGCCCTATCAGAATCCGACTGCACGCTGGGTATTTTTTTGCTTTCAGGGAATTAATGTTTTATTGGTCGATGGTCATGAAAAACATGTCGTTGGCTTGCAGGAGAGGCAATTAACCATCATTTCAATTCTTGGTCGACCGTACCAAGAGATTTATTCCTGATATAGGTGCTGAATGACGGTTATATTGCCCGGCTGTTGAATATGCCACGTCAGATCCTGACGCCAATCGTGCTGTTTTTCTCCCTCACGGGGGTCTACCTGATCAGTTTTAACACGTTTGATATTCAAATGATGGTAATCTTTGCGGTTATCGCGCTGATATTGAAGCTGCTGAGCTTCCCTATGGCTCCAATGATTCTGGGTTTCATTCTGGGTGGCATGATGGAAGATAACCTGCGTCGTACCCTGATGATCAGTGACGGCTCCCTGAGCTTCCTCTGGGAACGCCCGATCACACTGACCATTATGAGTGTGGCGGTAGCGGTGCTGTTGGTTCCAGCCGTGCAGGCTTTAAGAAGCAGGCTGAAGGCCGTGGCAAGTCCTGCTTAACAGGCGCAATTCGATTAAATAAGGGGTCTCTGAGCGCCATCGGAGACTCTTTGTTGGATCAGGTTCAATCTATTGTTCGCTCATCTTTCCTGTCATTTCCTATTCCCATCTCACCAAAAGCTTTAGCTGAGTTCAGAGCCTGCTATTCAGGCGCAGTAAAAGGGCAGGCATCTCTTCAATCGCTGGTGAGGTTTGAGCAGAGGGTTGCAATTTTACTGTGGATTGATACAGAGTAAAAAAGAATACCTGGTCAGCCATTTCTTAATGAGTTGCCCAGGTCGCCAGAAAAACGCTTTTGGCAGTATGATGTGCCAACTTAAAAGCCATAACTGTACTAAAAACACTGAATAGTTGTTTTTTTTAGCAAAATCAGTCGGATACATACAAGTTGGAATTGATAGGTCTGGAAAAAAAATTAGCACTCAAGGTATGGTTTCCCTTGACCGATTATTTCCTTGACCTTATATATTGAAACAATTTTTAATTCCCGGCCTTTCTTGTTTCAGCATGAGTCTGCGTTGAAACGTGAAAATGGCAGGTGGTTTGTGGAGTCATCAAATGCGTTACCAGTGTGCTTTGCAGGGCTCACGCCGCTGTCAGACAGCTGAAACAATGGAGCAGATAACAGGATGTGTAAGGTAGCATGGGTAAGTCTCTAGTTATCGTCGAATCGCCAGCCAAGGCGAAGACCATCAACAAATACCTGGGCAAAGACTTTGTCGTGAAGTCGTCTGTCGGTCATATTCGCGACCTGCCTACGGCTGGTGGTGCAAAAAAGCCTGTTGACCCGAAAGCCCGTGCCAGGGCAGCAGCAGAAACCCGCAAGTTGTCTCCCGAGCAGAAGGTGCTTCACAAGAAGCGAAAAGCCAGGGAGCAGCTGATTGAACGTATGGGTATCGACCCGGAAAAAGGCTGGGAGGCTCGTTACGAAATCCTGCCTGGTAAAGAGAAGGTGGTCGATGAATTACGTCGTCTGGCTGAAAATGCTGACACCATCTATCTCGCAACCGATTTGGACAGGGAAGGGGAAGCCATTGCCTGGCACCTGCAGGAAGCCATTGGTGGTGATACCAGCCGCTACCGGCGGGTCGTATTCAACGAGATTACCAAAAATGCCATTCAGGAAGCCTTTCAGGAACCCGGAGCCCTGAACACAGATCGTGTGAATGCCCAGCAGGCCCGTCGTTTTCTGGATCGTGTTGTGGGTTATATGGTGTCTCCGCTGCTGTGGGCAAAAATTGCCCGTGGACTGTCTGCAGGCAGGGTACAGTCCGTAGCGGTGCGATTGATTGTTGAGCGTGAGCGTGAAGTTCGCAGCTTTGTCCCGGAAGAGTACTGGGAGGTTTTCTCTGACCTGAAAACGGCAGATGCAGACGCTATCCGTTTCCAGGTAGCGAAAGACAATGGCAAGCCCTTTCGTCCTCAGAGCAAAGCAGAAACAGACAAGGTGCTGGCACGGCTGCAGAATGCCAGTTACCAGCTGACTGAACGGGAAGATAAGCCTACACGCAGTAAACCCTCTGCCCCGTTCATTACATCAACCCTGCAGCAGGCGGCGAGTACCCGTCTGGGATTCAGTGTCAAGAAAACCATGACACTGGCTCAGCGACTGTATGAAGCGGGTCACATTACCTATATGCGTACTGACTCTACCAACCTGAGCAAGGAAGCTGTGGAGAGTGCCAGAGACTTTATCCAGTCCAACCATGGCGACCGTTATCTGCCAGACTCACCCAATATTTATTCCAGCAAGGATGGCGCCCAGGAAGCCCACGAAGCGATCCGTCCGTCCAATGTGAAAGCAGAGCCTGGTTCACTGTCGGGCCTGGAAAAAGATGCTGAACGGTTATATGACCTGATTTGGCGTCAGTTCCTGGCTTGTCAGATGGTACCGGCTGAATACCTGAGTACTACGTTGACCGTTCTGACTGAAGGACTGGAGTTGCGGGCTAAAGGCCGCACCCTGAAGTTTGATGGTTATACCAGAGTGATGAAGGCTGTTTCCAAAAAAGGCGATGATCTTATTCTGCCCAAGCTGGATAAAGGCGCAGCTCTGACACTCGAAGCGCTTGATCCGAGACAGCTGTTTACCCGGCCTCCGGCGCGTTTCAGCGAAGCGGCACTGGTTAAAGAGCTGGAAAAGCAGGGTATCGGCCGCCCATCAACCTACGCATCCATTATCTCCACGATTCAGGACCGGGGGTATGTGTCCCTGAAGAATCGCCGTTTCTACGCGGAAAAAATGGGCGACATTGTGACCGATCGCCTGGTCGAGAGCTTCTCTGAACTGATGGATTACAACTTTACCGCACACATGGAAACTGACCTGGACGTGGTTGCGGAAGGGGGTAAAGACTGGAAAGGGCTGTTGGATGAGTTCTATGCAGGATTCAGCCAGAAGCTTGAGCATGCCGAAATGGAAGCAGGCGGTATGCGTAGCAACGATCCATCGCCAACAGACATAGCCTGCCCTGAGTGTGGTCGGGATATGATGATCCGCACTGCAAGTACCGGCGTCTTCCTCGGCTGTTCCGGTTACTCTCTGCCTCCGAAAGAACGCTGCAAGAGTACCATCAACCTGGTACCGGGCGAAGAAGTTCAGGATGCTGATGATGAAAATGCAGAGGTTAACGCCTTGCGTGCCATGCATCGCTGTCCAAAATGCGCCACGGCGATGGAAAGCTACCTGATCGATGAAAAGCGTAAACTGCACGTTTGTGGTAATAACCCGGACTGCGATGGCTATGAGGTAGAGAAAGGTCAGTTCAAGATCAAAGGCTATGATGGCCCGATACTGGAGTGCGATAAGTGTGGCTCTGAGATGCAGCTCAAGAGTGGGCGCTTTGGTAAGTATTTTGGCTGCACCAACTCTGAATGCAAAAATACCCGTAAGCTGCTGAAAAGTGGTGAAGCCGCACCGCCCAAGATGGACCCGGTACCTATGCCCGAGCTGAAGTGTGTCAAGGTTGAAGACCACTACATCCTGCGTGATGGGGCATCCGGTCTGTTTCTGGCTGCCAGTCAGTTTCCCAAAAACCGCGAGACCCGTGCGCCGCTGGTGAGTGAGTTGATACCGCATCAGGCTGAGATTGATCCAAAATACCACTATCTGCTGGATGCTCCGCGTCAGGATTCGGAAGGCAATCCGGCCGTTATTCGCTATAGCCGCAAGACTAAACAACAGTACGTGATGTCAGAAACGGCTGGAAAGGCAACAGGCTGGAGCGCTACCTTCGAGGAAGGTAAGTGGGTTGAGAAGCAAACTAAAAAGCGTGCTGCTAAAAAAGCCTGAATGTCCTGATCCTGCGAAGCCTCTGCCACAACTGACGGAGGCTTTTTTTCTTCTGATGCCATTCATTAACGTGTTGATTTGTGTAAACAGGGATTATCATGTCGGACTGGTCTGCAAACACCAATAAAAGGTTACACTTTGCCCGTATTCAACTGAATGCCTGGGAGTCGGCTGAGCATCAGGAAGCCCCCGCTTTCAGGGAAGGTTTTCTACTGCAGCTGCAACTGGCCTGGCGATCTTTGCTGGCTGAAATCCTGGAATCCTATCGCGTTTCGTGTGATGTAGCGCCATCGTTTACTGAAGCCCTGTCGCTGATCAGGGAGAAGGGTGAAGCCGCTTCTGAGTTTACACAGTTGGAAGCCCTCTTAGATAACGGTTGGTTAAAACAGCTGGAAGTATACTGGCAGAATCTCTTTATTCCTTACCAGTATGAAGGGCTACCACAAGGCAACGGCTTGATTCAGTGGGTCAATCAGGAAGGAGAGGGTAATGACGCCATTCTGACTGTAGACGGTGGAAAGGACGGTTTGAAGCGATTTAAAGATCTGGTCGGACATTTCCGGAATTTCAACCTTGAATGGTAGTCAACACTGTTTGATCAATGTTATTGGTAGAATTTGACGTGTCTCTCATTTTTAATTTATCTTCCTGTCACCCACTTGAATTTTTCACTTTTATGATTCAGTCTGTTGTCTCGGTTAATACGGAGTGAATCTTTATGTCTGCATCGCCTCTGGAAATTGTTGAACTCAGGACGGGAGAAATCGTACTGCGTCGCAGTGACGAACCAGATGTTGAACCGCTGCTGACCCTTAAGTTTTCTGACGAGGCTCACAGATGCCTGCTGGAAGACTATCTGCAGGTGGCTAAAGCGATGTTTGATGCCGGGATGCTGGAGCTGGCAGCGGTTACCAGCCCATACCGGAATGAAGACGACACCTGCGAACACCGGGTGCTGCACTGACCCGCATTTTCCTCACAAGCTTTCAGGCCGCATCCCTGCTTCTGATGGTCAGGCAGTTACACTGCCCGCTGCGGGCAGCATCTTCGAGCCTGGAAAGGTCTTCCTGATCCATCTGGTTTATCCAGCTGATCACAGTATGGCTGGTGCCACAGGCAAGCGCTTGGAATGTGAGATCCAGTGGTTGTTTGCGGCTGGCACGGTTGAGTACCCTGACATTGCAGCTGCTGATACCCTCTGACTTTAGCCACTTAATGGTTTGGCTAGGATTGTTGTCAGACAGGATCAGGGTGAGCCAGCGCTGTTCTTCTTCGTTAGCCAGTTTGGACAGGACTGGGGATAGAAACAGTCCTGATTGCCATGCAGGGCCGGACAGAATCAATTCATTTACTCTGGGCTGGTCTGATTCCCTTGAATGAGTGACTGTGTGCGTTCGCATAAACTTCCTCCTCCACGAATGACATCAGTGCCTGATTACACCGACACTCAAGCCTTCAATGGCAAACAGGTCCTGAGTCAAATCAACGACAATGGTTTCGAACTCTTCGTTTTCAGGGTGCAGCAGTACGGTGTTCTTTTTTTTCTCAAAACGTTTTACGGTGACTTCGTCGTCAATGCGTGCCACAACTACCTGACCATTACGCACGTCAGTGGTCTTGTGAACCGCAAGCAGATCACCATCCAGAATGCCGATATCTTTCATACTCATGCCTTTTACACGCAGCAGAAAGTCAGCTCTGGGAGTAAAAAAGTCGCCTTTGAGTTGCAGGTGGTTTTCAATGTGTTCCTGCGCCAGAATCGGACTACCGGCAGCCACCTGACCAACCACCGGAAGACCGTCGGTATTGACCGTATCAGGAATACGAATGCCACGGGACGCTCCGGGGGTCATCTCAATAGCGCCTTTTCGCGCCAGGGCTCGCAGGTGTTCTTCGGCAGCATTAGGGGAGCGGAAACCGAATGTTTTGGCAATCTCGGCCCGTGTTGGTGGGAAGCCAGTACTTTCGATATGAGATTTGATGAGTTCCAGTATTTCAGACTGTCTTTTGGTGAGCTTAATCATGGTGGTTAATCTGTTTTTTTATACAGTGACTGTAATTATATACAGTAAATCTGCTGTTTCAAGCTGTATATCACTGATCGTATCTGTTTCGGTCTATTTTCTTGACAGCGATTATGTTTAAAACGAAAGTATTAAACAGCTGTTTAAAACTCGGAGAGTACAGGCATGGGACAGGGAGATACGGTTACAAAAATTCTTGATACGGCGGAAGCGCTCTTCGCTGAACATGGCTTTGCGGAAACTTCGCTAAGATCGATTACGGGCAAAGCCGGGGTTAACCTTGCAGCGGTCAATTATCACTTTGGGTCAAAGAAAGTCCTGATTCAGGCAGTGTTTGCCCGTTACCTTGACCCATTTGCAGCCAACCTGCAGAACAGTCTGGATGCTCTGGATGATGATGAGCCGCCTGAACTGGAG
The DNA here is from genome assembly GCF_025562715.2 of Endozoicomonas gorgoniicola. NCBI lineage: Bacteria > Pseudomonadati > Pseudomonadota > Gammaproteobacteria > Oceanospirillales > Endozoicomonadaceae > Endozoicomonas > Endozoicomonas gorgoniicola. The sequence goes on along the minus strand of NZ_JAPFCC010000001.1, from coordinate 2,262,289 downwards.
GCTGTGCTTAACCTGCTGGTTGACCAGATCATAGCGGTACAGCCGCGACATAATGATGACCTGTCGACCTTTATGAAACTGTTAGGGCTTGCCTACAGTCAGAACCAGGGACACCTTAAACACTATCTGACAGAAGCTTATGGCAAAGCTTTTCACCGCTACTATCTGTTACTGAAAAGTGCCTGTCCGACATTACCACCTGCCGAGATGTTCTGGCGTACCTACTTTATCCTGGGCTCTGCTGTTTTTACTATGTCTGGTGTGGAAACCCTGCAGTCTATTGCCAGACGCGATTTCGCGATAGAAGATTCTATGGTGACGATCCTGCGCCGCATGGTACCTTTTATGGCGGCAGGTCTGCGAGCGCATACCTGATATCACACACTGGATTGATAGTCTGGTTATGCCGATAACCGGATAGTGTTAAAAAAAGGCTGAATGATTGTGCATATAACGGTTCATATTCCCAGTCAGGAACTGATTCTGATTCAGGATGATGGTCAGTGGGTTCATTACCCGGTGTCTACAGCCAGTAAAGGTACAGGCCAGCAGGAAGGCAGCTGGCAAACTCCCCTGGGCCGGCATGTTGTTCGTGCCAAAATCGGGGGCGGCCTGCCACAACATGCCGTATTTGAAAGTCGTCGTTTTACCGGAGAAGTGTATTCTGAGGCGTTAAAGGCAAAGTATCCGGGTCGTAAAGACTGGATACTGTCGCGTATTATGTGGTTAAGTGGTCTGGAGCCGGGTTTTAATCGCCTGGGGAATGTCGATACCATGCGACGCTACATCTATATTCACGGTTCGCCGGATACTGCTGAAATGGGTAAGCCCGGTTCCAGGGGGTGTATAAGAATGCATGGAGCGGACATTATCGACCTGTATGACCGGATTCCTGCAGGTACGACGATTGATATTCTTGAGGATTAGTGTGGACTTTTCACAAAGCTATCTATGAGTTATCCAGGGGGCTATTAATGAAGCAAGGTGTTCTGATCGTTGATCTGCCGGGAACTGAGCTGACCAGTGCCGACCGGGATTTTCTGGCACATACTGGTATTGCCGGAGTGTTGCTGTTTGCACGAAACTATTCCAGTCGTGAACAGTTACACGCTTTGGTTCAGGATATACGACAGGTACGTTCCGACCTGATCATCATGGTGGATCATGAAGGTGGTCGGGTTCAGCGATTTAAGGAAGGGTTTGTGCGCTTGCCGGCAGCCGGGCAGCTGTCGCGTTACTATCAAAGAGATCCTCAGGGCGCATTGAAACTGGCCAGAGATACGGGCTGGCTGATGGCGTCGGAGCTACTGGCTATGGATGTTGATCTGAGTCTTGCACCAGTGCTGGATCTTGACCTTGGCAAAACGGATATTGTCGGGGATCGGGCATTTGGTTCGGAACCTGAACAGGTGATTCAACTGACAACCGCCTGGATTGAAGGCGTTCGGGAAGCTGGAATGGCCTGTGTGATAAAGCATTTTCCGGGTCATGGCAATGTTGACGGGGATTCTCATCAGGTACTGCCCCGGGATGATCGTTCTTTCGATGAGATTGCTGCCAGTGATATGCTGCCTTTCAGGGAAATCATAGAGCAGGGTGCCGATGCGGTGATGCCTGCCCATATTGTGTTTTCTGAAGTAGACGATCAGCCTGCCGGATTTTCCCGTCGCTGGCTGCAGGACATTCTGAGAGGCCAGCTGGGTTTTACAGGTGTTGTTATCAGTGATTGCCTGACCATGGAAGGAGCAGCCTCTGCGGGAAGCTTCCTGAATCGTGTTGAACAGTCACTGGCGGCGGGTTGTGACCTGCTTATTCTCAGCAGCAGGATTGGAGCCATGGAGGTGTTGCCCGAATTGGTACGATTGAGCCGTCAGCGCTCGGATATTTCAACGCTTAAGGCTTCTGCCGCTGTGGACTATGAGGAATTGACGACTTCGGAGCGGTATCTTTCCTGCAAGGATCGCATTGATTATCTACATCAGCGTTTTGGCTGACAGCTTATCAGGCTGATACTTTTCCGGTATCAGCCTCTTTCATCTCAGAATTTTAGTCCCAACCGTCCATGCCGATAGCTCAGGCATGAATATTCTTATTGTTGAAGATGCCAAAGACCAGCGCCTTATGCTGTCGGTGGTGTTACGCAAGAAAGGTCACCAGGTACTCGAAGCGGCAGACGGCAAAGAAGCTCTGGCGATATTACAGCAGGATAAAACGGTCAGGATTGTGATCAGTGACTGGATTATGCCGGAAATGGATGGCATTGATCTGTTGAAAGCTATCCGTAGCAGTGAGATTGAACATTACACCTACTTTATTCTGCTAACGGGCAAAACGGAACGAGAAGCGGTTGTCGAAGGTATGAACTGCGGCGCGGATGATTTTCTCACCAAGCCTGTGAATTTCGAGGAGCTGGATGCAAGGCTTAATGCCGGTATGCGGATTATTCAGCTGGAAAGCACCCTGGAAGAGCGAAACCGTCAGATTTCCAGGGCAATTGAAATTATCGAAAAAGATCTTGAATCCGCTGCTGCCACTCAGGCAGGACTACTCTGTCAGCCAGCCACTATTCAGCATGTCAGCTTTAACTGGTTTTTCCAGCCCAGTCGTATTCTCGGTGGGGATATGTTTGGTTATCAGGCACTGGATGGCGAGCATGTCAGCTTTTATCAGCTTGATGTGGCAGGTCACGGTATACCGTCGGCACTGTTTAGCTTCACCCTGAACAATATTATGTCTGAAACCTCAGACCGGGGCGGCATTGTTAAAGACTTTATGGATAAGTCGCCGTTCTATAAGGTTCGCCCTGTAGAAAGAGTTCTGGTTAGTCTGAACCGGCGTTTTCAGGCTACTGCCGAGTCGATGCTCTATTTCACCATTGCCTATGGACTGATTAACAGTCGTACCGGGCAGGTGCAGATATCACAGGCTGGGCATCCGCCCCCATTATGGTTACAGATTTCACAATCCAGGGTTGAACCCGTAGCCGGCGGAGGGGTTCCGATTGGCATGATGCCGGATATGGAGTATGAATCGACCAGTATCCAGTTACATCCCGGTGACCGTCTGTTCCTTTATTCCGATGGTATCACGGAGTGTGAAAATGACAGTGGCGAACAGTTTGGGCAGGATCGCTTGTTGGCGTGTCTGAAGGATAGTTTTTCTGATAGTCTGGAACAAACGGTTGATCGGATTGAGCAACAGGTCAGGGACTGGAATCATGGCGAATCGTTTGAAGATGATGTCACTTTCCTGATTTTGGAATGGAAACCTTGAATAGCCTGGGAGGGAACCATGGCATTTGAAACACGGGAAGAGGGTGCTTATACAGTGGTTCTGGTGGATGAGAGCCGGTTGGATGCTTCGATTGCAGAGTCATTCAAAGTGTTCCTGTTTGACCAGATTGATTCGGGGAAGGAGAAAATAGTAGTAGATCTGTCCCAGGTTCGTTTCATGGACAGCAGCGGTCTTGGTTCACTGGTTGCCGGATTGAAAAAAACAGCCGGTTCCGGCTTGTTTGCCCTGGCTTCAGCCCAGCCTGCGGTTAAAGACCTGTTCGACCTGACCTCTATGGATAAGCTGTTCTCATTGCATGATAGTGTTGCGGATGCTGTTCAGGGGGACTGAGTATGCCTGATTCCAAGCAGCTGCTGAGATTACAGATCGATAGCCAGCTTTCTAATACGACTCTGGTGGCAATGGCTGTAAGAGGCGTGTGTGCTATGACGACGCTGTCACCTGTAGAAATTAACCGGCTGGAGTTGTGCCTGGTAGAGATTGTGAATAATGCTATTGAACACGCCTATGGCAATGAGGCAGGGCACCCTGTGGAGATTTGCATAGGGTTGGACAAAACCAGCATGAATATATCAGTCAGTGACTGGGGGGCTTCTATTCCCAGTGATGTTATCGATAGTCAGGAACCTGAAGAGATTAACCCGGATCATCCTGAAGCCTGGCTGTGCAGTGGCCGGGGGCTGCATATCGTTAACAAGCTCATGGACGATGTCTCCTATGAGACCGACGAGGGCAAGAACAGCTTTATTATGAGTAAAGCCCTCAGATACTGACCATCCTCAGTTTTCAGGCAGTGGTTCTGTTTTTTCGCATTTTCTGTTGCTGTTTTTCCAGCTCAAGTTTCTGTTGTTCAATCTGTTGCTGGATCTGCTGCTGTTGCAGCTGGTAGAGTTGTTCCTGCTGCATTGTAGTCAATCAAAACTGAAAAGCCTCGCAACTTCCTCAGCTTTCGCCATGCCTCCCTGATAGAGAGGGTTTACAGCTAAATTGAGCCGGGATGGAGCAAGCGCTACACGTGGAGGCCATATGGCCTGTTGTGGACTCGGAAACTGATCTGACCATACACAGCCTATAATGTCTGAATCAAAAATAGGGTGTGTAAATCTTACGTTACATGAGTTCAAATGGTGTGGCTCCAGGAGGCATTTGTAAGATCTCGGCAAATATGGCTGCTCTCCTACTATGCCGCCGTAGCTCATGGCATCAATAAGGTAAACAAATATCTTTATACAGTGACTGTGAACCATTGCATAACCGGCTGCTATTGCACTCAGGCTGGTCACAACCCCACCTGATATCGAACTCCGACCATGACCTTGGGTTTGTCCAATATCAAAGGGGGACTCTACCAGAAAGCCATTTCGAAAAATGTCATAAGGACCTCTGGTGTCCGCTTTAAAAACGTAACCACTAAAGTAGCTTTTTATCACCGTTGACTTAGTTTTGTTGGCAGGGGTGAAACTGACTCCGGGTATATTTGATGCCAGAGTAAACTGTTCGCTGCTCTTCAGAAGTAGAAGATTGTGGCTTTCGAACGCCTTCTCAAACTCTTCTTTTGAAAGTGAGCTTCCGGTAGCTGAATTATGCATAGACACGCTCTCTTTTGAACTCTCAAAACAGAATTAACACAAATTGTAGTTAATAGCTGGCCTGAGTAGCTGACTTTTTGAGTGGTCACATAATACCGATTTCACCTACCGAACATGAATTGTGCAACCATTTTGAACCTATATGAAATCGTATTTTTTTACACATTGTTCCGGTACTTTCGTACGAGCCTATGAATTTTATTCTTCAGTGCTAATGAGGTAATAGTCTGGCCGATAAATACCAGACCTGCCACCTGATTTACTTGCTGGAGATATTGATGAAAAAACTGTTGCTTGTTTCCCTGTTAACCTTGTCAGTCAGCCTTGTTGCCAAACCGTCGAAAGATGAAGCCGCTCAGACAGGCTCAAAGCCATTAATCGACTCGTCGATTCAGTACGGCATGATGGCCAACGCTTACCTGAGCAGCCCGGTGGGTATGGTGGTGGAAGGTTATCGCTATCAGCTGCGCAGTCTTTATCTTGCCTATCTGGAGAAAAAGATTCAGGAACCGGGCAATACCGTGAGCAGCATCAATGAACAGCTGCTGTCTGAATGGATGATGCGACTGGGGCGTGAGAAAGTTGCTCCCGATGTTCTGGTCAAGGTGAAAGCGAACCTTGAAGATAAAATCAGTGACTGGTCAGCTAAGCGCATGGCGGGTCGTTTAAGTGACTTTGGTTCTTCGCAGGAAGCGTTGCAGATTATTAAAGATCGTATTGCTGCCTGTGGCGCCAATATACGTCATGCGTCCAGTAATGAAGACAAGCGGCAGGCGTGTCATGGTATCGAACAGGTGACGCGTAATAGTAGTGAGGTGTCAGAGTCAACGGAAGAACTGTCTGTCAAAATGCAAAAGCTGATTTACCCTTATATCGATCACTTGGCGCAGTTGAAGGCGCTAGAATACTATCAGGCGTTCAGAGAGGCTCGTCGACAATTCAGAGTGATGGTCAGCAGTATGATTGAGCAGGGCTACTCTGCACAACAGCTGGCTGAACTGCTGGATTTTGCCGGAGTTGATTACCCGGTTGTTTACAACAGACTGTTCACCTTTGCACTGCGTCATAGTAATGAAAACGCTGATAGCCCTGCTGAAGTAGTAGTGCATTAAGATTTAAACGTCAGCAGGCGTTGTAAAAGGGCATTACGAATCAGTAGAATGCCCTTTTTATTATTGTGCTGGCTGGCGCCATTGCTTTGGGAAAGGTATGAGTTCTAAACGATCTGTCGGTGTACTTCTGTTCGATGACTTTGAAGTGCTGGATGTATTTGGTCCACTGGAAATGTATGGAATGTCCCCGGAGGCGTTCGATATTTTTCTGGTAGCGGAAGAAGCAGGGGTTGTTGCCAGCCGACAAGGGCCGAAATCGGTGGTAGACCATAAGACAGCCGACGGTCATCAATACGACATTCTTTTTGTACCCGGTGGAACCGGTACTCGCCGCGAGGTCAGCAATACCCGGCTGCTGGACTGGATTGCCACTCAATCTCAACAGGCTGAGCTGGTTACTTCAGTCTGCACCGGCAGCGCCCTGCTGGCGAAGGCTGGCGTGCTGGATGGAGTACAGGCGACCACCAACAAAATGGCCTATGAATGGGTCACAGCACAGGGGCAGAAGGTTAACTGGGTTAAACAGGCACGCTGGGTTGAAGACGGCAAGTTCTTCACCTCATCGGGTGTTTCTGCCGGTATGGACATGTCTCTGGCGATTATCAGCAGACTGCTGGGGGAAGCCGAGGCAGAGAAAACCGCACAATGGGCGGAATATGAATGGCACCGTGATGCCGGGCATGACCCTTTTGCCGCTGTCCATGGCTTAATCTGAGTGATGCCTGTAAGGTATCACTCAATGACCCCCCGTAATGTAGCCTCTATCCGAAGAGTACTCATTTAATTTGTTCCGACAGCCGTTGTCCCGCTGGCAGTGAACTTAGTGGGGTCTCCATCAATATGGCGAGGTGTTTAATAAATATTCAAAAAACTTTTGCTATAGTTATTGCGCTGTATGAAATAGAAAGGAGTGTAGTCTCATGAATTCTTATTTCGAAAAAGACAGCCATTTCAAAAAATCATTAGCGTGTCCTCCATGTTTCAATGTCCGCTGTGTGACTGTTGCAATTAGCCCGAACCAAGAGGTTGCCATGAGAAATAGCAGTGACCCACAAAAAACAACATTGGTTTTCAACAGGGATGAATGGGACGCTTTTATCAAGGGAGTTAAAGGCGGAGATTTTGACATCCGCTGAAATCTGATTTGCACTGCGTGTGCATTGATTGTTCAATCAGATATTGAAGATAACCCGGAATGCAATTTCCGGGTTTTTTATAACCATGGTGGTAACACCAGGCACTGTAGATGCGGTGCTGCCCCGATATCCGGATTAAAGATTATTGCGCAGCCCCATGGCTTCCGGGTGAGGCTCAAGATAGTACTGGTTCTGTATATACTCACTGCCGTGGACTTCAACAAAATGTTTTAACACGGTTAATGGCACGATAAGCGGGATGGTGCCAGAACGGTAATTCTCGATTTGTTTTAGCAGTTGTTGTTTGTCAGCACTGCTGATGGATTTCTTCAGATAACCAAGAATATGCAGAAGCACATTGGTATGGGACTTTCGGTTTGCCTTTTTTTTCATCAGCGTCATGAACTGTTCAAAGTAGTCTTTAGACATCTTTTCAAGAGGAATCGTTTTACCTTGAGCAATAAGCTGGCCCAGCACAGTATACGCCTGCTGGTCATGAGCCATTAACTGGTATTTGTAGCGAGCGTGAAAATCCCCCATCTTCTTATAAGTCAGGTCTGTCAGAACATCCTCATGCCAGTGATGATAAGCAATCACACGATTGATAAAATTTTCCCGTAATACGGGGTCGTGCAGGCGACCTTCCTCTTCGACGGGCAGCAAAGGTCTGGCTTCCATCAGGGCTCTGGCAAACATACCCGCTTCACTTCTGCCCAGGGGGGAGCCGTTTTCATGATAGACCTTGACGCGTTCCATACCGCAGCTGGGAGATTTCTGCATAAGGATGTAGCCACTGATGCCATCAAGCTCCTCCGCTTTCTGCCTGCCATAGTCATAGAGCTGATCAGTGACGTCTAGTGTGGGGTCGTCGGTGCCTTTGACACGATAGTGGTGCATATCACCTACCAGACGGATGGGTTTTCGGGGAATTGGCAGGCCAATGCCGACCTCCGGACAGACCGTCACAAAATTAAAATACCGGGACAACAGGTTGGTGCAGTAGGATGATTTTTTATGGTCGCCGTTGTAGCGGACTTTTTGTCCCATCAGGCAGGCGCTGATGCCGAGACTGATTTCTTTTTTGTGTTCCGGGAGTGAGACAATAGCCATAAAGGAGCCTTCCAGTATCAATCATCAGTTTCAGTGTACTTGACGCTGGAGAGATAGAGAAATAAATAGGGGAATAAATATTGATTGTGCGCCTGTAGGCAGACGCACGGGTTTCAGAAACCGCTTTTAAAAACAATTAGTGGGACGGGGCAGACCTGCAATCAGGGCTGCCAGTTTCGCAGGGCTTTCTGGAAACAGTTGCATCAGGTAAAGGCTGTTGCCTTTCTCCTTCCCAAGATGCGTGGCAATGTATTTAACAAAGGGACGCTGGCTGGGGGCGTGTTCAAATTCGGCATAGAACTGGCGCAGCAGGTGGATAACCTGCCAGTGTTCATCCGTCAGAACGACGTTATGGTTGGCCGCCAGCTGATGGGCAACGGCTTCGTTCCAGTGGGTAAGGTCGGCGAGATAGCCGTCTTTATCAAGAATCAGGTCAGTCATTCGCTAAAAGGTTCAGGGTTAGTGCCAGCCCAGGACTTTGTCGTGAGCTTCAGTCAATTCAACAAATCCGTCATAGTCTACCGCAGTAATATTCAGGTCGTCGCGGTTACTGACCCCCCGGGCCAGAACATCGGCTTCCAGTACGTAGACAGGAATGTCCAGAATCACTTCCCTCAGAACGTCACTGGCTTCGAACAGGGCGTATACTGCGTCTTCAATAAGCAGTATGGCGTCGCCCAATAATAAAGAACGCAGGCATAATTCCAGCGCCTGTCCGGCTTTGTTAACAGTATGCAGGGTAGACATCAGAAGTTTAACACCTTGTCATGTTGGGCGATAAAAGGCGCCAGCGCGCCTTCTTCCAGTAATGTAAAACCATCAACCAGCTGGTCTTCCGTAAGGCTCCGCTCCTGTAAAGACTCTGAATCGACAAAGATGGTTTCAATACCGTACATGGGCAAGGCTTTCAGCATCGAAGTCAGGCTTTTTCGGGATAGTTGCTCAGGTGACTGGTTGTCGAGCAGCTGGTAGACCGCGTCCCCCATCAATAGCAGAGAGGTATCCAGGTCGTAAGAGGCTGACACCAGTGCTGCATCCAGAGCTTCACGGGCATTTTGTCCGTGGTAAGGCGCGCGCGTGGAGATAATGCAAACAGATGGATTCATGGTTCACCTTAACTGCCAAAGGTTATAAAACGGTCAGCTTCCAGACTCGCATCGATTAGCTGACCAAGGCCGGATAACTGGTGGACATCAGACAGATTGTGGGCAGGACGTTCATAACGCTCTGCTTCACTGGCATCAATAATACCCCTGCGCAGGGCTGCTGCTATACAGACAACACTGTCGAGCCGGTTCTCCTGAATAAATGTGTCCCATTCAGCCGGTAAGTGCTGTTCATCCTGTGGAGGGGAGGCCAGGGTCGTAGCCGTGTGAACACCATCCTGATAAAAGAACAGTCGATGAATGGAATGCCCTTTGGCGATCACAGCTTTGGCAAACTGAAGGGCGGTTTGTCCAGCCTGGCTGGTGGCCGGGGCTCCGTAAATTGCCAGAGCGTATTTCATAATAGAGTTCCTGAAGAACTTTGTGCATAAAAAAAGCCCTGTCATAGACAGGGCCAGCGGAATAGCGACAAATCCGGTCAGTCGTCTGCAGCACCCAGCAGATGCAGCAGGGCGGTGAACAGATTATAGATATTCAGGTACAGGGAAACCGTTGCCCGAATATAGTTGGTTTCGCCACCATGAATGATACGGCTGGTATCAAACAGAATAAGACCTGACATCAGCACGACAATACCGGCAGACAGTGCCAGCTGACCGCCGGGAATGCTGAAGAACATCATGGCGATGCTGGCTACCAGGGCAACCACCAGGCCAACCATCAGGAAACCACCCATGAAAGAGAAATCTTTACGGGTCGTCAGTACATAAGCAGACAGCGAAAAGAAAACAATGGCTGTGCCACCCAGTGCCTGCATAACCAGAGAAGGGCCATTACTCAGAGCCAGGTAAAAGTTGAGAAGTGGGCCAAGGGCAGCACCCATAACGCCGGTGAAGGCGAAAATAGCAACGATGCCCTTGGAAGATTCTGCGGTTTTATTGACCACGAACAGTAGTCCAAAGCCAACCAGCATTAACACCAGAGAGGTCATGTGGCCAATATTCATGGCCATGGCAATAGTGGCTGTGACGGCGCTGAACAGCAGCGTCATGCCCAGCAACATATAAGTATTACGAAGGACTTTATTAATTTCGATACCCGTACCCGACTGGGCAACGGCCGAAGCGAGGGTAACTGGCTTGCGTTCCATATCATTGTTCTCCACATTGGGGATATAAAGCAGTATACCAAAGCCTGAGGCTGGGGCTATAGCTTTGAAACTGTGATGTTTTGTAAACTTGTGACCGGTTAATCATCATTCATCGGCCTGCAATTATTCCTTTCCAGTCTGGTCGTTAATATATTCTTCTATATCAAGGGTTTGACAGCAAAAGGATTTAAGGTAATATTGCCCTCGTTGCTGCGGAGGGATGGCTGAGCGGTTGAAAGCACCGGTCTTGAAAACCGGCGTAGGTTAATAGCCTACCCAGGGTTCGAATCCCTGTCCCTCCGCCATATTTTACAAGCAGCATGCAAAACAATACGGTTTCCTTTACCGTACTGTTCTCTGCGGAGGGATGGCTGAGCGGTTGAAAGCACTGGTCTTGAAAACCAGCGTGGGTTAATAGCCCACCCAGGGTTCGAATCCCTGTCCCTCCGCCACTTAACTTATTTAAAGTCTCAGTAATGTTGTTGATTTCAACAGCGTTATTCCCTGCGGAGGGATGACTGAGTGGTTGAAAGTACCGGTCTTGAAAACCGGCGTAGGTTAATAGCCTACCCAGGGTTCGAATCCCTGTCCCTCCGCCATATTGAAGATTAAAGCCTCGTGTTCTCACGGGGCTTTTTTCGTAATATACCCCTGAAATTCAGCCACTTAGATCAGAATTAGCCTCCACGTCATTTTTTAACCCGTTCTGACAGGCTCCGACAGCGCCTCTATATTCCCCGTTTGTGCTTTCTCTTCTCTGAAAAAAGGCCCACTTTTTGGTTTTTTGGGGGCGTTTTGTTTTTTTAATAAAATCAGTTGGTTAGGTGGGTATATAAACGACACTGGTTATATGTGTTTTTATATATACAGCGCCTACCGGTGGGTAGGGTGGGCGATTGCAATAAAAAAGTGGGCCATTTGTGACCTTGGCTATTCATTTCATCACTGACATAAACGACAATCGGTTTTTTATTTTTCGGCTTGCTTTTGGATGTGGCTGCCCAACAGTACTTTACCTGACCAGCATTGTTGCTGGTGGCGGTAGCGTGGGTTTGAGGGCTGAATACTTGGTGTTTTGTTCGCAAAATGTACAAAAAAGGAGCTTGTGTCGACATTTGTTGCCTATGATTGTTGATGCGAAAGCCATAAAGTTCGTGGACTACTTCAAGTAATCGAGGATGCAGTTGATCAGCCACTTGTTGTCGGCTTAATTTGCAACCTTGAACAGGAAAATGCTGTAACCCTTGTGATACAGGGGTTTTGCATGCATTCAACATTGCGTATTATGCTGACAAAGAGGTAATTCACGCAGAATTGAGGGTTATATGGACTGGTACGGAATTATGCCAGAAATGTGTACTTGTCTGTAATTCTGGCGAGATTACGGATAAGTAGGTCTGCTAACCCGGATATTTCATAAAAAGAGGCAAGTTCCGCCCAATCACTTGATATAATTGGGTCGACCAAAAAAATGCTTCGGAAGAAGCAAACCGGAACTTGCCATGAACAAATTTACACAAGAACAGCTTCGTTTTCACCCCTCCAACGGAAAAACTATCCGGGCAGACTTCAATGGCGGAGAATTATCCTCTGATTTTGGCGCCCTGATGCTACGTGAAACAATGCTTCACAGCGGTATCATATCCAGGCTGACTGACGGCATTGACGATAAACGTCATCAATCCTACATCGACCACACCCTGCAAGAACTCATTGCCCAAAGAGTTTTGCAAATGGCCTGTGGTTATGAAGATGCAAACGACAGCAACCATCTGCGTAAAGACCCAATCTTTAAGCTTGCCAATGGAAGAAACCCACTGGACGATGATAACCATCTGGCTTCCGCTCCAACGTATACAAGGCTTGGTCAGTCCATGACCAAACGGGATATTTATAATATGACCAAAGCACTGGCTGATCACTTCATCAGCAGTTATGAATACCCGCCATTAGCCATCATTATCGACCTGGATCATACGCCTGCTATCACCCATGGCGGCCAGCAGATGAACCTGTTCAACGCCAAATATCAAGACTACTGTTACTTGCCCTTAATGATCTTTGAGGGGCTCAGCGGCAAGCTGATCACTTCGATCCTGCGTCCTGGAAAAACACCCACAGGCCGAGAGAATGCAGCTATTCTCCAGCGCCTCATTAAGCTGATCCGTACAAGATGGCCGAAAACCCATTTACTGGTTCGTGGGGATAGCCACTTTGCCCAACCAGAGTTAATGCAGGTTGTTCAGGATGACCCTCACTCCGACTACGTGCTGGGAAAAGGCGCAGGACACAAGACGGCCTTGCGACCTAAAGCCAAAGAGTTGCTGGATGAAGCGCGGAAAGCTCTCGACGTTAAAACCGGGCTGGCAAAACTGAACAACATGCCAGAGCCTGAGCGACTCAGGCTCTACGGAGAAACGGACTATCAGGCAAAAAGCTGGAAAGGGCTGGACACCCGGATAATCTATAAGGCAGAGGTCAACCAGAAAGGCGACAATCCCCGCTTTATTGTGACTTCGATGATGGAGGCTTCCCCCGAGGAAATATATGAAGACCTTTATTGTCCCAGAGGGCAGGATGAGAACTTCATTAAGCATCTGAAAAGTGATTTGTCCGGTGATCGCTTGTCAGATCAAGGCTTTCTGGCAAATCACCTGAGAATGTTTTACGCCTGCGCTGCTTATGTTCTTCACTATGAGCTGAGAACCAAGGCACTGAAAGGTACGGAGCTGGAAAAGGCACAGCCATCAACCGTGATCACAAAACTTTGTAAGGTCGCGGTTAAAGTGGTTGAGTATAAAGACCGAATCAAACTTCACTTGCCCCGCAGCTGTCCAATAAAAGGGCTTTTGCAGCATATAACCGAAGTCTTTTATTCAATGCCGCTGCCTCGACCGGGATAGTCAGCTTCATAAACTCAATCAGAATAAAATAGCGACCAACAGAAAGAGTGTTGGGGAATTCTGTTGTCCTGAAAAAGCAGGTGCTGATCAAAAAACATCCGAATTAATGGTGAGTTCGGGTTGTAATACCTTTTTCATGGACAGTAGAGCAACAGACCTCCGAAAAAATCAGAATGGGATGTTTTTTCCGGAACTTGTTGCTCATTTATGAAATATTCGGGCTAAGCGTTAAGGCTCAAATGAGAAACTACCGAAATATCACTAAGTCGGAAAATGGAAGTCTTTCAGATCGGTTTTCATTTCTTCTAAAGTACAATGAAGATTGTACTAAATCTGATTTCTCTTGGGCTGCGATTACCGTATTCGATCATTGGCTATATGAAAGCGACTCGCTGGACCGCATTGAAGAGGCCTCGGATTTAGAGAAGGCACGTTGGACTGAATCTGTTAAGAAGTTTTTATGTAACCTTGTACAAATTGAAGCTCCATTAAAATATCGATATCGCGGTCGAAACACCAAACAGCGACTTCAGTTCTCTCGATATGTGGGTATAGAAGATTATGGTGACTTCATAGCAAGCTCATTTGATAAAACGTATTGTCCAAATATTGTGTTTCCAAAACTTGGCGTAGATCTTTGGTTTGAGGATAATTGGACTCTTCATTTTAAGTACAAGAGTCAACTAGAGTGTAAAGCCTTGCTTAATCTTGTCGCCGAATCAGGGCTTTTTGTGCTTCCTGCATATTGTGCGGAGCATCTAAATCAGTATTCAGAATTAGCGGCGTTCATGGTAGAAAGCGGCCTTAACAAGGCAATCTACCGGACGTCCACTGCGTAGGTTTAAGTGTGCTTGAATAGCACACTTAAACCTACTTTGTTTCCGCCGGTAATTGCGGCGTTATGTTTCTATACCAAGAGTGAAGTAGGAATAACAAAAGAAGATTTAGGTCAAAAATTGAATGAGATGTATTTCAACTATCCAGATAAAGAAACTGTTGTTATGATACATTTATTCGGTATCAAGTATGCAGCAGAAATTAAAGAAGTAGGTATTTCTCAAAAAGAACTTACTTCTATAGCAAAAAATCAGCTTTCATATGTGACGGAAATCAGTAAAGGAATGAAGCTTGCAAAATATGTTAAAGCTTCATAAAAAGCTATAATTGAATTTTTCTCAAAAGAAGTAATTGATATGAAATCAGGATTTGAACCAATTTCAGTTTCTGAATATGTTAAAAAGCATATCCAGTCCAACCCCTCAACTAACAAAGAGAATTTAATTGAATCACTTAACAGCTTAGTCAAATCATACAAAGCTGGGGAAAAGTGCAGTTGCGGTAATGATATTTGGGTTATAGGTTCATCGGCTTGTGGTTGGATGGCATGTTTTTCATGCATAACCGGTGAAGCATATCCAGATGATGATTATGAAATAGAAGGTGCTTTAGAATAAATCCAAGAATCGACAGCGAAACATAAATCGGGTAGCCGGACCGGAGGCTTCTAACCTCCAGCCCCCAGTCGAGTCTAACTCGGCTGGGGGGAGCGGAGTCGAGAGGCTCTGCCCTATCCCGATTATGTGTCTATCGTAAACATCAACAAAAATCTCATAAAGGAGTATTAATGAACAATCAAGCAGTAGGGAAATTTGGAGCGGCATATGAATATTCAGGATTTTGGATTAGAGTAGGAGCTTCATTAATTGATGGAATAATAATTCTCTTTGCTACATACCCACTTTTATACATGATCTATGGAGATGAAATAATACACAACGATACTCTTGTCATTGGTGGTGCAGATTTTTTACTTTCGTACGTGATGCCTTTTATAGCAACAATGCTCTTTTGGTTTTATAAATCAGCAACTCCGGGAAAAATGGCTGTAAAGGCAATCGTGGTAGATGCTGCAACTGGCAACTCACCAACAATAAAGCAATGTATTATCCGCTATTTAGGCTACATCGTTGCAACTCTTCCACTTGGTCTAGGTATTTTGTGGGTAGCTTGGGACAGCAAAAAACAAGGTTGGCATGACAAAATGGCTGGCACTGTAGTTATTCGTCCTAAAAACAAAGGCGTTGAAAAGGTAGAATTTGCAGGGAGTTAACGACACATAACGAATAAGGATAGATTGCGCGCAGCCGCAATCTTATCCGATTGTTGAACAAGCCCGGACTTGACAACTACTCGGAGTAGTTTATGGGAAATAGCTTTTTCTTCAGCTCTCCGCACAGTCGTAGATTTGCTACACTTTATAATTCTTCTGTCGTTTTTTCCTGTTAATGAGTTCAGAAATTATTGACTAAAAAGACAATTTTTTAATTTTTGCAGCTTAGTGGTTTGATTCAAAAAATAGTTCCACTTTGTTCAACAAATGGTCAAAAACCAATATCGAGTTCGAGTCAAAATGATAGATTTTACACAAATAATAATGAATGTCATACCAACATTCTGGTATATCATACCACTGCTAATTCTAGTTAGACTTTTCAAGTCTCCCTGGTTTAAGGGAATTCTCGGGGAAGCAACTGTAAACCTTGCAATAAAGATTAAGCTTGATAAAAGAAAATACTACCTCATCAAAAATATTACCTTACCAACAGAAGATGGCTCAACACAAATAGACCATATCTTGGTTTCAGAAAATGGGATTTTCGTCATTGAAACAAAGAACATGAATGGTTGGATTTTTGGTTCTGAGAAACAGAAGCAGTGGACGCAAAAAATATTTAAACACACCAGTAAATTCCAGAATCCATTACACCAAAATTATAAACACGCAAAAACGCTAGCATCGTGTCTTGCAATCTCTGACTCAAAAATATTTTCAGTCATTGTTTTTGTTGGTAATAGTGAGTTCAAAACAGAGATGCCTGAAAATGTCACCTATGCTGGCGGTCTAATTCGTTATATAAAATCTAGAAACGAAATTATATTCTCTACCACAGAGAAAGAAGCATTGATTAAAAAAATTGAGTCAGGACGGCTAAAACCATCTCCCAAAACCAATAGAGAGCATGTGCAGCATGTACGGGAAATAAAAGCAAAGAAAGAGTCAGAGAAAAGCTGTCCAAAATGTGGCAGTGCAATGATTCAAAGAGTATCAAAAAAAGGTGCAAATGCAGGCAACAAATTTTGGGGCTGTAGTCAATTTCCAAAGTGTCGTGCAATTTGCACCTAAATCGGGTAAGAGCTGGTCTTTCTCCAGCTCTCTCTACCACACCGGCATACGGGTCCACCATAGTCCGCCGAGCCTGTTGTAACGGTTACCATCGGTGGGCTTATTAGGCTCCAGATCCGATACTGGTTTACCCACAGGGGACTTTCACCCCATAAGTTCATGCCCTTGAGCTAGGCGTTAGCTTTCATCAATAACTGAGAAATATCAGTAGATAAATCAGAGAATAAAAATGTGTTTACTAAAAATAAACTTAAAAAGCGAGTAGTTTAAATGATTAGTAAAAAAATATTTATAGTATGTGTATCTTTGATACTGTCAGCTTGTTCAAGTACATCGAAAGTTTCTAATCCTATTTCGAGCAGTGAAGTTGTGTCTTCTCCTTATTTCAAGGAAATCACAGTGGAGGATCGAAGTGCTCAAGCACCAGATCATTTTTCTTTAGCAATACAGTCATATTTAAAACAAGAGCTGAAACTAAACTCATTGTATAGTTCAGAACGAGGCAATAGCATTAGTATCGAAATAGTTGATTATAGAATGAGGTCAGGCTTCACTCGGGCTATGTTTGGCATCTTTGCGGGTAAGGATGGTGTCGATTCGGAAGTTACCGTGAAGGATTTAAATGGAAATATCATCGGAAAGTCAACAGTCTCAAGCTATAACCTAATGGCCATTGGAGATATGCAAGATATAGCCAGAATGCATGCAGAAGAAATAGCTGAGTTCTTGGTCGCAAAAGAAAGCTAAATCGGGTAAGAACTGGTCTTTCTCCAGCTCTCCCCACACCACACCGGCATGCGGGTCCGCACCGGGCGATTCACCGAGGATGGTGAAACCTGATCCAAAAGTCTTTCAGGGAAACAAGCCCGAGTTTACTGAGAGAACTGTCGTTTAATGCTAATTGTGTCGCTCACGAAACGGGGTCAGGGGCTCTTTTCCACTTAAAGGTTGAAAGTATACTTATGGCATGAACGTTCCGATAAAAACCTGATTTTGGCTTAAAAAAGAATCGAGAATCTGCATTTTAAGCATGAGATCAGCATAGTAAAGTCGCTACTTATGCTGAGAATATGATTTTTCCGGTACATTTTAGCCCTCAACCCTTAATTGGAAAAGAGCCGAGGCGTTTAGTGCCAATACTAAATCTTTAGATTACGTGTAAATATAATTGTTATGAGTTTAAGTAAAGCTACAATTTTTCAGAATACTGCAATTTTTCAGAATTTTGGTGATACTAATATTTATCACAAATATAAAAAGATAATTAAAAAAGAGACTCCAATTTCTGTAAAAATGATAAGAAACTATTTTGAATCTGAAACTAGGAATAAATGGGTTGACTGGAATGGAAACACTTCTATTGAAAAAAGTAGTAGTGTCTTTTCTTTTTTTACATTTGAGGATGCTTCTGAGTATGCTGAAAAATTTAGAATTCAAGGAACAAAATTTAAAATTGATGAATACCCCGCTATATTAATTGGTGGAGACAAAGGTGGTTTCTTGATTTTATCTTCCAGTTTATGGGTAGGGGATTTAAATATGTCAGAAATAACTTGTGACACATTATGGGGAATTGAGAAGGATTTTTATAAGGTTTTCAGGAATAACACTCAGGCATACTACTTGAGAAATGTGAGATTTAAAAATTATCATCCCTCTGGGTTTTTGCAGTCATATGACTCGGTTCCTGCCAAGCCAAAAATGAAATGGACTTCAAAAATAAATAGAGAAATTAATGTCGAAAATTATATCAACTTCTATCAAATGATAAAAGCATTGATCTGTAAAGGTGGCAGTAGTTTATCTAATGAGATGCCAGATTGGTCAGAGATTCACCCAAAATATAAAAAGTATGATGATGATAAAGACTATTATTACGAAGCAAAATTCTTAATTGAATCTAAAAGATATGGTCGAAAAGTTAAACCTTCGAAGTCATTAAATAAAGATAGAATTAACTACTGGTATGATATTCTTGATATTTAGTACCTGTTCGAAATTCTCAAATACTTAAAAAATACTAAGGCAGGTTTCCTCTGTCTAATAAGGTTTAATATCTTTGGGGCTTTTACAGGTTGGCTGATGGAAAATGAGGGGTTGCAACAGAAATAGCCTTTCAGGAAAGATTGATTTGAACAGATCAAAATTTCTGAAGGATCAGACATGTGTACAACACCCTCACTACGTCCTATGTTCGCATTTCCCGGCTGGGTAATCGAGCAGATTGATATTGATTGGGAAGTCAAACAAGCTTTTGTCTATCTCCGCAGGGATGGCCGAATTCAGCACGAGAAATGCAGTCAATGTGAAACCCCTATGGGACAAATGAAGACAAAAGATCGGTGTGTCCAGGATTTACCACTGGGAGTTCTACAGGTAAATCTTCTCTTCACAGCTTTTCAGGGCCGCTGCTCACACTGCAACAATATTGAAACCGTTACTATTCCTGGTTTAACTCCCAAGGCTCAGGCAACCGATCGCCTTAAACGACACGTCAGCCATTTATGTCGCTATATGCCCTGCGACAAGGTGCCTGAATTCATTGCTATATCCGGTGGTACTGCCCGTCGTTGGGATAAAGAGATGCTGCTGAGAATGCTTCCAGCTCCAAAGCGTGACGGTATTCGCGCTCTGCTCATTGACGAAAAATCCATTGGCAAAGGCCATCAGTATCTTACCGTTGTTCTTAACGCCGACTCAGGAGAAACCCTCTTCCTTGGTGAAGGCAAGCGAAAAGAGACTCTGGATGAGTTCTTGAGCAGCCTGACTGAAGAGCAAAAAGCGAGCATCGAGTGTGTTGGCATAGACCGTGGTGGCAGCTATCAGGCTTCGGTGAAAGAGCACTTGCCCAATGCGGATATTGTATACGACAAGTTTCACATTATTGCCAATTATAATGATGTGATAGATCAGATAAGGCGCAGGGAGTGGCGTCAGGCTGAAGAAGAGAACAAGCCCTTTATCAAGGGTCAGCGGTTCAACCTGTTCATGAACCCTGAGAACCTGACTCCAAAGCGAGAAAGCAGTCTGAAAGAGCTCTTGAGCATGAACGAGGATCTCAATCAGGCTTACATCCTGAAAGACATGCTCAAACAGCTATGGACGTACACGTACAAAGCGTGTGCCGGCAAGTTTCTGGATAGATGGATAGAGTTAGCAAAAGAAACCGGAATTGCAGAACTTAAGAGGTTTGCTAAGGGCTTGGACAGGGCAAGAGAGGGCTTGCTGTCGTACTGCCATCATCGTATAACCAGCGCGAAGATTGAAGCTTTCAATGGAGTCATCAAACGGATTATCTACAAAGCTTGTGGCTACAATGATCTTGATTACCTCTATCTTAAAATCAGGCAGGAGGCTGTAAAATGATCAGCCAACCTGTAAAAGAGCCATATCTTTCGTTCGACTGTAATGCGAGGATTCGGATGGGTGAAAGATCCCACTGTTACTCATTTTTACAACGGCAGCGTTTGCCGGTGCGATTAATATTGCAATGAGAGTGAATCCAGAGAAGGGGAGGGCTTTCATATCCTGAGGAGTCCTTGGACTGTACGCGCCATTAATGGGCTCCCAGTATACCGTGATTACTCTTCTGACGGATGAAAAAGAGCAGCCTCCTGCAGCTCCCACTCGTCAGGCAATTCCACTTGTCGAATGTCTTTGATTGAACGCAACCGATCAACACCTTCCCCCGTCAAAATGATCTCCTGTATTCCCGGTGCCAGTGAATACAGGGACATGATGAAATACGGGTAGTTTTTGTTTTTGATCCCTTCCTTCTCTGCTATTTCCTTTACCGTTCGAAATTTGCCCTTATCCAGCCATTCATGCCATTGATGCGAGCGCACCAATAGTTCACGCAAGGGTGATGGCGGTGCTGCTTTCGAGGGTCTTACCAGTGGCTGGCCATCTGGCGTCAGGATGTGTGTTCGCCCACCCCGTCGAGAGAAGCGAATAGGCAGCACGACTTTCAGTAGCCGCTTTTCAGAGTCATAACTCAGCTGTCGCTGACCGTCACTTTTCAATGTCATCGGTTACCCTCCTGGCTTAATTCCATAGCCGCCTCAAGAACGCCTTCACTGTGTAATTCCATTTCCAACGATTGTTCTGACACGACAATTCGTTCGACCATCAGCCGGATCAATCGCGCCTGTTCTTCAGGGAACAGCTCAGGCCATATTTCCCCTAAACTGGCCAGCCCTGATGTCACTTGTTGCTCATCGATGGCTGTATCTGAATCCTGAATCAGCTGCCAGGTTTGATAGCGTATTTCCGGAGTGATGATCAGCTCCTGTAGCGTTTCAGTGACAATATTCTCAATGGTTTCTGCCGGTATTGGTGGAATAGATAGTTGGCTGTAGCCTTCCTTGATCGCTTTGTTGCTGACGTAGTAACGGTGCAGTTTGCCCCGCTTGCGGGTATGGGTGGCAACCAGTGCTACACCTTGCTCATCTTGCAGCACCCCTTTCAACATGGCGGCACCATTTTTCCATTCCTGTTCACGCCGACGTTGAGCTGCTCCCTGGCTTAATGCTGTATGTACTTTTTGCCATAAGTGTTCTGAAATAATGGCGGGGTGCTCGCCCCGGAACCATTGGCCCTTGTGTCCGGTTTCACCAAGGTAGGTTCGGTTGTGCAATAGTTTGTAGAGATAGGTGGTCGTAAATTTTTGTCCGCCTCTTTGCTGTCCATCCCGATTGTTCATGATGCGTGTGCGGTGGCCTTCATCATTCAGTCGATGGATGGTTTTCAGGGCACTGCCGGTTTCCAGAAAATAAGAAAAGGCTTTTTCTACGATGGCAGCTTCATCAGGATGGACTTTGAGTTTTTGCTGGTGGGCGAGGTACCCAAGAGGCGGCACACCGCCCATCCATTTGCCTTTCTGTTTCGACATGGCCACCTTGTCACGGATTCGTTCTCCCGTCATTTCCCTTTCAAACTGAGCAAAGGATAAAAGGATATTCAGGGTCAACCGGCCCATACTGCTGGTGGTATTGAACTGTTGCGTAACGGCCACAAAGCTCACCTGATGGTCGTCGAAAAAATCGACCAGTCTGGCAAAGTCGGTCAACGAGCGGGTCAGGCGGTCAATTTTGTAGACCACCACCGTATCCACTTTGTTGCTTTCGATGTCCTTCATCAATCGTTGCAACCCCGGACGATCCATGTTGCCACCAGAGCAACCGCCATCATCATAATGGTCATCCACTGGCAACCACCCCTCATGCTGCTGGGAATGGATATACGCCATGGCGGCTTCCCGCTGTGCATGCAGGGAGTTGAATTCTTGCTCCAGACCTTCCCGGGAGGACTTGCGGGTGTAAATTGCACATCGTTGCACCGGAGTTGATTCCCTGGCCATCATTGCCCCCGCAGGTTAAAGAACAAAGGCCCTGACCAGTGACTGCCGGTGATTAAGCGGGCAATCTTGCTGAGACTCCGGTAAACCTGCCCCCGATATTCGAAACCTTCCTTAAGCACCAGCACTTCATGACATTCCCCATCGTATTCACGCTGGATACGAGTCCCTGCCGGGGGGCGAACGATGCGACGGTTTTTTATCTTGCCGTGCTTCCCCGCCTGCTGTTTTAACTGTTCCAGCTGCATTTTTGCCTTATCGGACAGCCCGCCTAACTCTAGCTCCTGTATCCGCCAAATTAATCGTTGCCGCAAAATGCGGATGTGAAGGTGTGGAGCTTTCACTCCGAACACTTCTACCCAGTAGTTTTGTAAAGCGGCTTTATCCATGGATTTTAAGGCCGCAACCCTGGCAGCCAACGAGCGACTCTGTGTCATCGATACTCTCCTGACGTTGTTTTCCTTACAGTCAGGCTCGGGTGTGCGGACTTATCCAGTAAACTCTCTGTCTTCTCAGACAGTTTTTGATATTTTCGCGTTAAGGCCAGAGCCAGCAGTGTGGCAATGGCTTCTTGCCGTTCCTTTGCCGCCAAATAGCCCACATCCTGTTTATTCATACCCACCGCCCTGCGCTGTTGATTCCGATACTGTTTATCATCGGGATTTATAGGGTTTAAGGCTATGGCGTAGTTGCGGGCTCTTGCGTAGTGTATCGGGTAGCTGTATAAATATACAGTGCAGGTAAAAAAACAAACTCAGGACTTCTTTTGCAGTGATAGCCCATCGATAAAAAGGAATTATTGATGATTTCAACTGATCCCCTTAAACGTCTGTTAGTCCATGTTGATCTGCCCTTTTTTTTGGACGTTCTTGCACGATCATTTTCGATCAATCTTCCTGTGCCAGAAGAAAAAGGCATCAGGAAACAGAAAGCAGCAGTGCTGGGCGCATTACAAAATCAAGACAATGAAGACGTTACTGCCCTTATTCAAGTCGTAGAGAGGGTGCTTTTACTGTGTGACGGACCAGGTAAAGATGCCATGGAGGCTGTCAGGCGGGAATCACTGCCTGAGCCTGAGAAAAAGCATTTTCAGTCACTCCGCAATCAGTACTACCGAAGCCTGTGGTTGTATGAATACGATGGCCAGCGTTTATTTCTGGATGCACTGGACAAGCGCGATCTGAAAATACTTCGTCGCAGTGGGCGAACCTGTGCAGGCTATGAACAGCCGTTAAACATGCCTGTTACTGACAGCGATAGCAATATACAGGCTCTTAGGTCTGCGTTATCAAAAGCACTACAATGCCCTGCCGATGCGATTGCTACTGAGGTCCTGACACGTTTTGCAGAAGATGATTCCAGCCGGATCGATCACTATGAAGTTCGAGTGCATTACAACCTGGCTCCGGAGAGTATTGAGCGGGTTGAAAATAATGCGCTGGTGGTCAGTGACATTCTGTTAGCGGCCAGGGCCTTCGTCACTTATGAGCCTGACAATGGGGCACTTTATGTTATGTCTGATGACCCTTCACTCTGGCTCCCCATTGCTGAAGCGGTTTCAGAAAACTTATTGGGCGTCCCTTTAAGCAAAAAGCGCCTTGAAGTGGTCACTTATAATTACCAGGTTCTGGCTGACCCACTGTTTCAGCCTAATCTTGCTGATTTGGATATTATTGATGCCAAGGTGACGCAGCTTGGTGTAAAGGGTAAGCACAGATCCATGACCATTAGTTCACCGATGAGTGACAGTGACGATATCCATGCCGCTGCGGCGGATCTGACAGAATCCGATGCATTTTGCTTTGGGAACCGTACCGTTAACAAAGCTGCGGTGACCCTCAAAATTCAGGCCATAGAACCTTCTGAAAAAAACCGGACGGCGGTAATTACCTTATCGGGTGAGTCCCGGTGCAGCTTCCGGTACAGTCGTGAAGTCGATAAGCGCATCTGCCAGAACTTTCTCCGATTAAACGGATTAATCAAGAGGTCAACGGACGATGAGCGTACCACCAAACACGGCGATTGACTTATTCCGCTGTTTCGAGCGGAGCTTTGAACGTTGCACGACTCAAGCTGGAAAATCCATTGAAGGGGTTATGGCACTGGATATGTTGCCAACGTTACAAACGATGATTCCGACACAGACATGGCTTAAAAAGACAGGCTTATCGGCCTCGGTGTCGGTACCCTGTTTTGATGAAGTGAGCGATGAGCCCCTGCACTACGATCCGGCAAAAAAACATTACTATTACACGAGTCCTGAAACCTTATTCAAGGTAGCCGTTAACCCGGAAGAAGCGGCTATATGGTCACTTGATACTACCCGGCTATTCAGTTTGTTAGCGGACTTGCTGGATATCCCTGACAGAGCTCGGGAAAAGCCATCCCACCCAGAAGCGGGTGGACGACTCTGGCTGATAGGCGATGCCAGACTGGCGAGAGGCTTTTCCTATCCCATCTGGCTTTGCAGAACCGCTCGCAGCGGCTTGACCTCCATCGATGCCTGCCTTCGACAAAAACAGGGTAAGGAAAGAGGGCTGATTCTGACCTGTGAGCAAAGCTTCCCCAGTCACTATGAGCTACCCACTGGCTTTTATTCGCTGCCTCTGAACAAAGCGGTACCTCTGTGTTCTGAACAGACGGTACTGGATAAGGACAGGCTGTATCAGGCCATTATTAATCCCGGACAAACGGAAGCAGCAAAACCGGTTCGTTATGATCCGGTAGCACAAAGGCTCACCATTGCCGGTAAAGAGCCCTGGGAGATCAAGGGTGATAATCAAGCGGCTGCGGTACTGTATGTTTACCAGCGTTCTCAGGCCGGTTGCTGGGAAGTCAAAGCCAGCGAGATACTCGATGCGGTAAAGCGTACCACCCGACAACCAGAATCCTGGGGCATCAAGAGGTTGGCTGAACTGTTCGACCATGAGCGTTGGAAGACGTACATCGCCAACACCCGACGAGGTTATTATGGTTTCAACCTCGTTTGACAGAACCTGATTTAAATAACCGCCTGATGGCGGTTTTTTTTCGTTTGCCCAGCGAAGCGGGCAAACCCGTCAGGCTGAAAGAAGCCTGAGCCGCCCCGACTGAGGGGAAGGCAATCTGAATGGCAAGGGCGTAACTGGCCAACGGTTGGGTCTGAAGGAAGCCATAGGAAGTCAGAGGTACACAGCGCAAGCGAACCTGATTCGGCAGGTTGGGAGCGGCAAGCGTGCGAAATAGCGCAAAGCCCGATACTCAGTCAGTCCCAACTCTGTGCTTGAGGGTGGCATTTCTGACGGGGAACCGTTTAGTAACTGGGGAAGCCTGGCATCAATCTCTGAATCTCAGGGGCTGTTATCGCAAGAGGAAACTCAAGGGTAACAGTGGTGTGAGGTGGCAGATGATCCTGTAGTAGTGATGAAATTCCGGCCTGTGAAGGCGGGTAACCGTTCGGAGGGCAAAACCGGAATGACTACAGCCAGAGTGACTGTAGGGCATGTGTCGTCAAAAGCGGCAGATGTTGCGAAGGGGTGAAGCATTCTTAAAGAACAGTCAGACCGCAGGAATGACACTGTGAGCGCACAAGCTGCCTGACGAGGCAGGACATCTTCGGCTGGTGAGGTTGGGAACAATCCTGCTAAAAGAAAGAGCCGCGCTCGGGAGTAAAGGACAGGTAGCAGGTAGATTGCCTTGAGCCAGAACGCCTGTGAATGTCCATGAAGAATCCGGCCACAGTAGAAGGATGGCGCAATCTGTCTGTCGTGAGACAGTAACTGATGAGAGTATATTATAGCCTGTATGGGCGCTTGCTGACGATGGAAGCGCTTTACAACGGATTCAAAAAGGTATGGAAAGCGAAAGGTGCGGCCGGAATAGATGGGCAGAGCCTGAGCGACTACGCCTCGAATCTGCGTGGTAATCTTGAACAGTTACTGCTTGAATTGCGGGAAAAGCGCTACAAACCGCTACCGGTAAAGCGTGTAGAAATCGACAAAGAAGACGGTGGAAAGCGTCTGCTGGGAATCCCCGCAGTAAAAGACCGAATCGTCCAACAAGCACTTCTAAATATCCTGACCCCGATCTTTGATCCGGACTTCCACCCGTCCAGCTATGGGTACAGACCGAATCGAAGCTGCCATCAAGCCATTACCAAGGCGACCCTGTTCATACGGAAGTACGACAGACGCTGGGTGGTGGACATGGACTTGTCCAAATGCTTTGACCGACTCGACCACGAGTTAATTCTCAAGGCGTTCAGGCACAAAGTGGCAGATGGAAGCATCCTGAACCTGATCAGAATGTTCCTGAAAAGCGGGGTGATGGTTGGCTATCAACTGGAAGCCACGGAAACAGGCAGTCCACAGGGCGGAGTGATCAGTCCCTTAATCTCAAACGTCTATCTTGATGCGTTTGATCAGGAAATGATGCGACGCAAGCACAGGATTGTCCGCTATGCGGACGATATCCTGATTCTGTGTGGCTCCAAAGCAGCGGCAGAAAACGCTCTGAAAGTGGCGACCAAAGTACTGGAGCAAGACCTGAAACTGACGGTCAACCAGAATAAAACACACATAGCCCATAGCGGCGAGGGTGTGAAATTTCTGGGAGTTGAAATCCTGAGCAGCTATACGCGCATACAGGAAAAGAAGCTCAACGCACTGAAAGCAAAGGTAAAGCGAATCACGAAAAGGAATCGGGGAACGAACCTTGAAGGAGTAATCCGAGAACTGAACCCTGTGATACGAGGATTTGCTAATTACTTCAGGATAGCGAACTGTAGTCGTGAATTAAAACGGCTGACAGGATGGATGAGGCGCAGGCTGAGATGTTTACAACTGAAACAGTGGAAGAAACCAGCGAAGCTGCATCGTCGGCTGAAGCAACTGGGTTACAAGCCACCATTTAAGTACATCAAAATGCGTTCATGGAGAAATGCGTGCAGTCCCCTGTCGCATTTAGCCATGCCGAACAACTGGTTCAATGAGATAAAGTTGTTCAATTTGGAAGGCGTTAAAACGGGCGTTCTTGCCCCTTATTGTTAAGGGATAGAGAGTGCAGGAGCCGTGTACGAGGTCCGTACGCACGGTTCTGTGGGAAGGACGGGGCAATAGCCCCGCCTTACCTAATGTTTGCCCAGCGAAGCGGGCAAACCCGTCAGGCTGAAAGAAGCCTGAGCCGCCCCGACTGAGGGGAAGGCAATCTGAATGGCAAGGGCGTAACTGGCCAACGGTTGGGTCTGAAGGAAGCCATAGGAAGTCAGAGGTACACAGCGCAAGCGAACCTGATTCGGCAGGTTGGGAGCGGCAAGCGTGCGAAATAGCGCAAAGCCCGATACTCAGTCAGTCCCAACTCTGTGCTTGAGGGTGGCATTTCTGACAGGGAACCGTTTAGTAACTGGGGAAGCCTGGCATCAATCTCTGAATCTCAGGGGCTGTTATCGCAAGAGGAAACTCAAGGGTAACAGTGGTGTGAGGTGGCAGATGATCCTGTAGTAGTGATGAAATTCCGGCCTGTGAAGGCGGGTAACCGTTCGGAGGGCAAAACCGGAATGACTACAGCCAGAGTGACTGTAGGGCATGTGTCGTCAAAAGCGGCAGATGTTGCGAAGGGGTGAAGCATTCTTAAAGAACAGTCAGACCGCAGGAATGATACTGTGAGCGCACAAGCTGCCTGACGAGGCAGGACATCTTTGGCTGGTGAGGTTGGGAACAATCCTGCTAAAAGAAAGAGCCGCGCTCGGGAGTAAAGGACAGGTAGCAGGTAGATTGCCTTGAGCCAGAACGCCTGTGAATGTCCATGAAGAATCCGGCCACAGTAGAAGGATGGCGCAATCTGTCTGTCGTGAGACAGTAACTGATGAGAGTATATTATAGCCTGTATGGGCGCTTGCTGACGATGGAAGCGCTTTACAACGGATTCAAAAAGGTATGGAAAGCGAAAGGTGCGGCCGGAATAGATGGGCAGAGCCTGAGCGACTACGCCTCGAATCTGCGTGGGAATCTTGAACAGTTACTGCTTGAATTGCGGGAAAAGCGCTACAAACCGCTACCGGTAAAGCGTGTAGAAATCGACAAAGAAGACGGTGGAAAGCGTCTGCTGGGAATCCCCGCAGTAAAAGACCGAATCGTCCAACAAGCACTTCTAAATATCCTGACCCCGATCTTTGATCCGGACTTCCACCCGTCCAGCTATGGGTACAGACCGAATCGAAGCTGCCATCAAGCCATTACCAAGGCGACCCTGTTCATACGAAAGTACGACAGACGCTGGGTGGTGGACATGGACTTGTCCAAATGCTTTGACCGACTCGGCCACGAGTTAATTCTCAAGGCGTTCAGGCACAAAGTGGCAGATGGAAGCATCCTGAACCTGATCAGAATGTTCCTGAAAAGCGGGGTGATGGTTGGCTATCAACTGGAAGCCACGGAAACAGGCAGTCCACAGGGCGGAGTGATCAGTCCCTTAATCTCAAACGTCTATCTTGATGCGTTTGATCAGGAAATGATGCGACGCAAGCACAGGATTGTCCGCTATGCGGACGATATCCTGATTCTGTGTGGCTCCAAAGCAGCGGCAGAAAACGCTCTGAAAGTGGCGACCAAAGTACTGGAGCAAGACCTGAAACTGACGGTCAACCAGAATAAAACACACATAGCCCATAGCGGCGAGGGTGTGAAATTTCTGGGAGTTGAAATCCTGAGCAGCTATACGCGCATACAGGAAAAGAAGCTCAACGCACTGAAAGCAAAGGTAAAGCGAATCACGAAAAGGAATCGGGGAACGAACCTTGAAGGAGTAATCCGAGAACTGAACCCTGTGATACGAGGATTTGCTAATTACTTCAGGATAGCGAACTGTAGTCGTGAATTAAAACGGCTGACAGGATGGATGAGGCGCAGGCTGAGATGTTTACAACTGAAACAGTGGAAGAAACCAGCGAAGCTGCATCGTCGGCTGAAGCAACTGGGTTACAAGCCACCATTTAAGTACATCAAAATGCGTTCATGGAGAAATGCGTGCAGTCCCCTGTCGCATTTAGCCATGCCGAACAACTGGTTCAATGAGATAAAGTTGTTCAATTTGGAAGGCGTTAAAACGGGCGTTCTTGCCCCTTATTGTTAAGGGATAGAGAGTGCAGGAGCCGTGTACGAGGTCCGTACGCACGGTTCTGGTGTGTCACGAGAGCAGAGTCGGTCTGCTCGTAACTGTAATTGAGATGGAGGAGGGCCCTCCGGTGGCGGCTTCTGGAAGCGACCACCAAACCACTGTGAGCTGCGCTGATTAAGAGTCAGGGTGGTGAGCGTCACAGAAAAGGCGCAACAAGATTGTGTCAGGTGTGAAATCTGAAGATGAACGCAAGTGAACCAATGATGACGTGTCGTAAGCGTGTATATCGGCATCAAAAGTGGAGGGCGGATCCACTCCATGATGAGCTCAGGGGAAATCCAGTTACTGCCTGAGCGGTGTCCGGCATAAAGTTGGCATGAGCAGATTTCAGGCTCTTTTGCGGAACGTGAGAACCTGTCGCTCTGGTGTTAAGGGAGCCAGCCAAGCTGACGAAACAGCAAGGCTCTGAGTACCAATACAGAGCACAGGGGCGGATCAGCCCGTAGTAGTGATGAAGCATCTGTAATGGGGGTGGAGCGAAGGGGCTGACTTATCCAGCGGAGGGAGTAGATCAACCAAATTAATGGGATGAGTCTATGACTGAAGCAAAACCGTTCACAATTTCAAAAAGGCTTGTCTGGCAAGCCTGGCAGAAGGTGAAGGCCAACAAGGGAGCCGCAGGCATTGATGGACAGTCGTTGGCTGATTTTGAAGTCAATCTAAGCGGTAACCTGTACAAACTATGGAACAGAATGTCATCGGGAAGCTACTTTCCTCCCCCCGTCATGCGTGTAGACATCGACAAGAAAGATGGAGGCACGAGACCGCTGGGAGTACCGACAGTGGCTGATCGCATAGCACAAACTGTGGTCAAGCTGATCATAGAACCCTTGGTGGAACCCATATTCCACGAAAATTCCTATGGTTACCGACCACATCGGAGCGCTCATCAAGCGTTGGCAGTAGCACGAAAACGTTGCTGGCGACGTGATTGGGTGATTGATCTCGATATCAAAGGTTTCTTTGACAATCTGGATCACGGCCTGATGATGAAAGCGGTGAAGCACCATATACAGGAACCTTGGGTGCTGCTGTATATAAAACGTTGGCTAGAAGCGCCTGTTGATGATGGCAAGGAAAGAGTCACGCGAACGAGAGGAGCACCACAAGGGGGTGTTATCAGCCCTCTTTTGGCAAACCTGTTTATGCACTACGCATTTGATTATTGGCTGGAGCGTCACATTCCGGGTGTCTGGTTTGAGCGCTATGCTGATGATGCGGTGATCCACTGCTGTACAAGGCAGGAAGCCGAGTCAATTCTGGGACAGGTCAGAGAACGGTTAAAAGACTGTGGTCTGATGTTGCACCCGGTAAAGACGAAGCTGGTTTATTGCAAGGATGATGATCGACCGGAGAAGCATGAAAACACCTCGTTTGACTTTTTGAGCTACACCTTTCGCCCACGGATGACCCGAAGCAAGTACGGGAAGTTCTTTGTCAGTTTCCTGCCCGCCATAAGCAAAGCTTCGGCTCAGCATATACGGGATACCATCAGGGAGCTGGCAATACCTACCAAACGTTCGCTGTACTCGCTGGAGGAGCTGGCAAAGCTGATCAATCCGATAGTACGAGGCTGGATCAATTACTATGGAAAATTCTATCCGTCGGAATTGAAGAAAGTGCTGAACTATGTGGAAGCGACGCTGGTTCGCTGGGCTATGGGCAAATACAAGAAATTGAGGGGCAGAAAATGGCGGGCTTCCCGATGTCTGGGAAGAGTTGCCAAAAAGGCTCCGTTGTTAATGGCGCACTGGCACATTGGCTGTGTGTCAGCGGTTGGATAAGAAGAGCCGTATGAGCTGAGAGGTTCAAGTACGGTTCTGTGAGCTGCTGAGGGGGAGGTTCCCTTGGTAGACTCGACTGGGAAGGACGGGGCAATAGCCCCGCCTTACCTAATGCCTGAATATTTCAATAAAACAGCAGCTCTCACATTTCCTCTCACATTCAGGGGGGTGACGCTCTCACATTCTATTTCCGAAAATTTACTCACGTTCTGACAACAAACCACAGGAGGTGATGAACGTGACTAACAGCATCAATCAAACCAATTTGGCTAAACGCTGGGGCATTTCTCAACGAACCCTGGAACGCTGGCGTTCCATTGGCTGGGGGCCAAAGTTCCACAAAATGGGTGGTCGTGTTGTTTACATGATGCAGGATGTGGAGGCCTATGAAGACAGAACTGCCATGCATTCGACTTCTTGCCCGCTGAGCACTGTTGCCGGAGGTGAGTCATGAGCCCTGATCTGGAAGCCGTTATTAACATGCCTATGAGTGATCTGTCTGCCAAGTCGGGTGATGAGCTCTTGAAGCTGGTGGATGAAGCGGAAGCTTTGCTGGAACAGGCAACAATTCTGAGGGAGTGGCTGGAGTCAGCGATTGCCTGCAAGTATGTCTATAAGGCCACCAACCTCCGGGCAGAGCTACAGCAGGAGTTTGGCTTCGTGCAGTTTGAGGACGGGCAGGTCAAAGTCACCTCAGAAGTTCCCAAAGCCAGCACCTGGGACCAGAAGAAGCTCAGTGCTATTGCCCGGATGCTTCGGGAGCAGGGTGAAGATCCGGAAAGCCTGATGGATGTGCAATACACGATTCCGGACACCCGGTTTGATGAGTGGCCGGAGGTGATTCAAAACTCATTTCGTCCGGCACTGTCCATTCGGCATGGGCGACCCTGTTACCAATTATCGGCAAATCACAAGGGGGGGAAGTAATGAGCCTTCCTATTTTGAACGCAGAGCAGAGAAGTAATGAACACAAAGGTATCAAGTGCGTCCTGCTCGGCAACAGCGGTGTAGGCAAAACGACCTTGCTGCACAGCCTGAATACGGACTCTACTCTTTTTGTGGATCTGGAAGCCGGTGACCTGGCGGTGCAGGACTGGCAGGGCGATACCATTCGTCCGGCTACCTGGTCAGAGTTCAGGAACTTTGCAGTGTTTCTGGGTGGCCCTAACCCGGCGTTGCGGGATGATCAGGTTTATTCCAAAGCCCATTTCGACTCAGTCTGTCGTAAATACGGTGATCCGAAAACTTTGGATAAGTACGACACTTATTTCATTGATTCGATCACCGTGCTGGGACGGCTTTGCTTCCAGTGGTGCAAAGGCCAGCCGCAGGCTTTCTCCGAGAAAACCGGCAAGCCTGATACTCGCGGAGCGTATGGTCTGCACGGTCAGGAAATGATAGCGGCACTGACTCACCTGCAGCATGCCAGAGGCAAGAATGTGGTGTTTGTCGCCATTCTGGAAGAGCGGGTAGACGACTTTAACCGCAAACTTCACCAGCTGCAGATCGAAGGCAGTAAAACAGGACTGGAGCTACCGGGCATTGTCGACCAGGTGGTTACACTGGCCAGCCTGCCCGATGAAGAAGGCAACCTGCGTCGTACCTTTGTTTGCCAAACCCTTAACCCCTATGGCTACCCAGCCAAGGATCGCAGCGGACGACTGGATGTATTCGAACCGCCTCACCTTGGACAGCTGTTTAACAAGATCCACACCGGATCAAGGCAGCCTGTTCACTTTGAAACTCAATCTCATGGAATGGAGAAACAGCAATGACTCGCTGGAATGATTTTAATGATGCCACAGACCATGGCAGTTACGATGTGATCCCTTCAGGCACCCTGGTCAAAGTCCGGATGACCATCAAACCCGGTGGTTTTGACCATGCCGAGATGGGCTGGACCGGAGGTTATGCCACCCAGGGCGACACCGGTGCCGTCTATTTGAGCGCCGAGTTTACAGTACTGGAAGGGCAGTACGCCAAGCGCAAGATCTGGTCACTGATCGGTATGCATAGTCCCAAGGGGCCAGAGTGGGAGAATATGGGGCGCTCCTTTGTCCGGGGTATTCTCCAGTCGGCTCGTGGTATCAAGGCAGACGACAACAGTCCTCCTGCTTACAAAGCCCGTCAGTTGCAGTCTTTGGCAGAACTGGATGGTATTGAGTTCCTGGCCAAAGTCAGCACGGAAAAGGATCAGTACGACGACCCTAAAAATGTTATCAAGCAGGCCATAACGCCAGAGCATAAGCAGTATGCCCAGCTGATGCAGGGTGGTACGGCTCCACAGACAACCCAGCAGCCCAGGCCTACTCACAGTCAGTTGCAATCGCAGCTCTACAGTCCTCAGGATTCTGCTCCGCATCCAACGGATAGCTACAACAACCAGTGGGATTAAGGCGAGGAGAGCCCACCGGCTGGTGGGCTTTTCCCCGACAGGGACGGTAAGGATGAATAATAAGTGGCTTGATTTTAACGACGTGCCTGAGCAGGGCTCGGGCGACAAGCTGGATGCTGAAGACGTCAAGCGACGTATTCAGGAACGATTGCCCGAGTATTTGCAATGGCTGTTTCCCAATGGCAAGCAGAGAGGTCAGAAGTTTGTTCTGGGCAATGTGCAGGGCAAAAAAGGCAAGAGTCTGGAAGTAGAGCTTTCGGGCAGCGAAGTCGGGCTTTGGCATGACTTTGAGAGCGGTGAAGGTGGGGATATTATCACCCTGACCGCTGAGTACCAGAAGCTGGATGCCCAGCAGGATTTTCCTGAAATCATCCGCTTCATGGCGGAGTGGCTGGGAATGCCTTTATTCTCACCCCCTGTTACTGCCAGCCATCAGGATGATTATGAAGACCTTGGTCATCATACGGGCAAGTGGGACTATCACGACAGTGAAGGCAACCTGATTGCTTGCGTTTACCGCTATGACACACCGGATGGTAAAGAGTTCAGACCCTGGGATGTTAAAGCCCGGAAAATGAAAGCGCCGAACCCAAGGCCGCTTTATAACCAGCCAGGCATCAAATCAGCGAATGAAGTCCTGCTGGTGGAGGGAGAGAAGGCTGCGCAGGCATTGATAGATAGTGGACACTGTGCAACTACAGCAATGAATGGAGCCAAGGCTCCTATTGATAAAACTGATTGGTCGCCACTGAAAGGCAAGCGTGTTCAGATCTGGCCGGATAATGATGAGGCTGGGATTGAGTATGCTTTCAGTGTTGCTAATGCTCTGGAGCGAACGGACGCTTTGTCAGTTGAGGTCTTAAAGCCACCTGCAGACAAGCCGCCCAAGTGGGACGCAGCTGATGCAGTGGGTGAATCCTTTGATATTACTGCATGGCTGACTACTTGCGAGCGCAAATCCGTAAAATCAGCAGGATTGCAGTTAATGGACTGGACTGCACTTCGCTATAAAGGGAAAGCACCAGAACAACAGTTTTTAGTAGAAGGATCATTTCCTCTTGGGGTCGTTTCCATTCTGGCGGCCATGGGGGATACGGGCAAAGGGATGCTTACCCTGAAACTGGCAATGGAGGTAGCCTGTGGAGGTCGTGACCTGGCCGTTGAAATATTTGGTGGCACGGTTCTCGAGCGTGGCACCGCAGTTGTGTTTACGTCTGAAGATGATCAGGCTGAAGTGCATCGTCGGATGGAAAATCTTGATCCGGGCGGTCATCGGTTCAACCATCCTGAAAAATTGATCATTATTCCATTGCCAAATGCTGGTGGCCCTTTTGCGATGGTAAAAGACACACCGGACGGACCGTGCACAACTCTGGAATTTACCCGTATCGTGCGACAGCTACAGACCATTGAAGATCTTAAACTGGTGGTCTTCGACCCCTTATCATCCTTTGTTCATGCGGATGTGAATGCCGATCCTGCTGTTGGCAGTTACCTGACGGGACTATTGGCGAACCT